>NZ_NOYD01000014.1 GCF_002258315.1 Rhodococcus sp. 06-462-5
AAAGCAGAGCGTGCTCCGTGGACAGGTGTATCTGTCGGTAGGACGTACGGACCCCGTCGGTTCCGAGCAGGACGGCGGAGTTGTACACCCGGTCGTCGATCTTCCTCTGGGACGAGTCGGGCTTCTCATCGGCAACGATGCGCTGCTGCCGGAATCGGGGCGAGTACTCGCATTGCGTGGTTGCGACCTGATCGCCTGCCCGTCCGCACTGGCACAAACTTTCGTGGGATCACACCCGGGAACCGAGATTCCTCTTGCCGCCGAGGTTCTCACCGGGCCTGATGCGACCCACTGGCACCACATGCGCGTGCGTGCAGGCGAGAACAACGTCTACTTCGCCTTCGCCAATGCCGTCGACCCAAGCCGCGGAATCACCGGACACAGCGGAGTGTTCGGGCCGGACACGTTCGCATTCCCTCGAACCGAATCCATCATCGATGGACCCGAACCCGGCCACGCGACGAGCATCGTCGACACCACCAACCTCGGCGGGCCGTACCCGACCAACGTCGTGCGACGCAAAGACCTCGTTCTGATGCGGCAACCTCACCATTACGGGATTCTCTCGACCGCCTGACAAAACACCAGTGGCGTGGTTGAGTGCCCTCACGGGCACTCAACCACGCCACTGCGCGTAGCGCACTTACTCCTTGTTGAGGTTCGTCCTCGGAATCTCTTCGGTGCGGTCCGTCGTCCAATCGCGGTTGCTCGAAGGAGCGGGAGCTGCTCCGCCGCCGGGAGTCGGTCGCGGGGTGTTGTCGGTACGGGCCGGCTGGCGATGTCCGCCATTCCCGCCGCCGCGCAGGAGCAGGAACACTCCGGCGATCAGCGAGATGACACCGAGAATTCCGGCAATGATCGGGATGGTGCGGCCGAACAGCGAGATCTGGTCCTGGCCGTCCTTGGCCTGCTGGATCTGGTATTCGACCGTGTTCTCGTCGAACGTGATCGGAGCATTGAGGACGTCGACCTCGGGCTGGCCTGCTTCACGTGCGTAGTACTGGTGAATCTGCTCTTCACCCTTGACGACGACGCCGGTCTCGGGCTCGACCCACAGGGTGCGGGTGTTCTCGTACCAGCGAGTCATCGTCACCGGCGCGGCTCCACCCTCGACGCCCCAGGTGTCGGCGGGCAGGGTGACCTTGTTGGTCGGCAGGTTCACCACGGTCGAGAGGTCGACCGGGCCGACGGTCTGCTGGTACTGGTACACCGGCGTGCCGTTGATCTCGGTTGCCTCGACGAAGTCGATGTCCTTGGTCGCACGGGCATTGACGTCGAAGTACGGGTAGCTCTTCTGCTCCGAGTTGAACGGGAACTTGTACTGAAGTCCGGTGTGGGCCACCTCTTCGGCGGGCGCGTTGCCTGCCACCTGGATGGTGCCGATCGGGTTCTCGACGGGCATCGACGTCTTGCGGTCGATGGTGACGCGGTCGACGCTTGCGGTCAGCAGCCCGGTATCGGCCTGCTTGTCGCTGCGACGCAGGGTCTGGCCTGCCTGCAGCGTCATGATGTCGGCGTCGGAGGGATCCTCGACGGTGACGAATCGCTGCGAGACGAGGGGAACGTTCTGGTCGACGACTGCGCGACCGGCCGCGAGTGAGCTTGCATTGAGCACACTGCCCTCACCGGTGGAGACGGTGGTGACTTCGAGGTCCAACGGCGTCTTCTCGAGCGCCGAAATGGTGTACGTGGGAATGAGGATGGCGGCGACCACCAGAAACGCGCCCAAGCCGATGAGTACGAGGGCAAGTATCCGGCTCGGCCCTGAGCGCTCCGCCATGCTGAATCTCCTTAGTTGACCGCTTCATGGAAGACACCGCGGGCGGGAAACGTGTTCGCCCCGACCCGATGCCCGATTTATTACGACACGTCGCAGGTGACAGTAACAGCCGACAGTGGCACCGGTCTCGTCTGCGCCGGTTCGACACGGCACACTTGAGACCACCATGAGCACTCGAGTCCACTCGCCCTCCGTCGTTCCGCTGCGCGCGTTCGTCCCTGCGCTCGAGGGAATGCGCGCGCTGGCCGCGATCGGCATCGTCGTCACCCACGTCGCATTCCAGACCGGTGCCGCGAATTCCCCGCTCATGGGGCGTATCTGGGGCAGGTTCGATCTGACGGTCGCCATCTTCTTCGCGCTGTCGGGGTTTCTGCTGTGGCGTCCCCATGCCGCGCAGGCCCGCGGACTCGCGCCGGCCCAGCCGGCTCTGCGTTACTTCTGGTCGCGGGCAGTGCGCATCCTGCCGGCCTACTGGGTCGTCGTCGTGCTGGTGCTGCTGTTCCTGCCGAACGCGGGTGGTGACTACCGGGTGTGGTTGGCCAATCTGTCTCTGACGCAGGTGTTCGTGCCACTGACGTTGACCGAGGGCATGACGCAGATGTGGTCGCTGTCGGTCGAGGTGGCCTTCTATCTGCTGCTACCCGTGTTCGCCTGGCTGATGGTTCGGCTACGCGGGGCCTCGGCCCGGCACCGGATCTCCGTGCTGCTCGGTGCATCTGCGGTGACTCTGTCCTGGGCCTTCCTCCCGATCACGACAGCGGACGCCATTCACCACGACAACTGGCTGCCCGGGTATTTTCCGTGGTTCGCGACCGGGATGGTGTTGGCGGAGGTGTCCGTCGGCCCACAGACCTGGGTGCATCGCTGGGCTCGGCGCAGATGGGTCATGCCGTCGATCGCGGTGGCGGCCTTCGTGCTGTCGGCGACTCCGCTGGCGGGCCCACAGGGATTGGTACGTCCCGAGCCGTGGCAGTTCGAGCTGAAGATCGTGTTCGGTGCCGTGCTCGCGTTCGCGATGCTCGCGCCACTGGTGTTGGCCGACACCGGCCGTCGACACCGAGTGTTCGAGCATCCGGTGATGCTCACGCTCGGACGGTGGTCGTACGGAATCTTCATCTGGCACCTGGCCGTCCTGGCCGTGGTGTTCCCGGTGTTCGGCATCATCCCGTTCTCGGGTGGGATGTGGTTCGTACTGACGGTGACTCTCGCGCTGTCGATTCCGGTGGCCGCGGCCAGCTACGCGCTGATCGAGGAACCTGCCCGACGACGCTTCGCCCCCGTGAAGAAGCCGATCACGGCTTCCGCATCGCACTGATCGCCAACGCGACGATCCCGATCAGCGCGGCCAGCTGCACTCCGTACGATTCGCCCACGTATCCGTCGGTCGATCGCCACGGCCCGAGCGAGAGCAGCGCCGCGCCCAGCAAGGCGAATCCGCCTGCCGTGCACACCAACACGCGTGAGGAGAGCGCGCGACCGTAGCGGCGGTCCAGGAACACCGCACCGATACCGATCACGGCCACAGTGATCGCACCGGCAATTCCGGCCAACACGATCGTCGCCCCGAGCAGCGCCACCAGGGCAGCCGAAATGCTCTGCCACGGCCGCGGCGAGGGCCCGAGATCGGGCATGCTGCGCGGCCTGCGCAACGCCGCGAACAGCAGTGGAATCAACAGCAACAACCCACCGAAGATGCCGAGTCGGTACCAACGATCGGTGGCGAAATCCAGCGAGATCGTGCCCGATGCCCCGGCCGGAACGATCCAGGCCTGCTGCCACCCGTCGACCACCACCGGCGACAGTTCGACGCCTCCGGGAGTGGTTGCGCGCCAGCCACTGTTGTTGCTCTCCGGGATGACCAGCAAGCGATCCTGTGTCGTGGAGGTCAGCGTCACTTCGCGATGATCGGGGCTCCAGGCGGTGGTCCTGGCGGCCTGCGGTGCCGAGCTCGTCGGCCAGTCGGCCGGAACGGGCATGGTGCGCAACCGAACACCGTCGACGAAGAACGACGCTCCCGGCTCCACCACCACGTCCTGGCGTCCCTCGGGCAGTGATACCGGGTTGACGAAGCTCTCGTTCACAGGGGTGTCGGCATCGCACACCGATGCCTTCAGCGGCTCCCCGGAACGGAACTGGTCCGCGGTGGCCGTCACCGACGTGCGCACCGTCTGCCCTGCGATGGAGACGATGGGGCCGTCGAAGCAGTCCACGGTGATCTCGCGGTCACCGTCGTACGGTGCGCCGATCGCTTCACCACCGGACAGTGGCGTCACCTCGGCGAAGCCGGGTGGCTGAGACTGGATGAAGCCCAAAGAGTTTCGGTCCAACACCCCGTCCCAGTCCACGATCGACAGGACGATCCTGTCCGTCACCTGCGGTGCCAGCTCGAGGGTCGTCGATCCGTCGGTGTCGACGTCGCGCACCATCGGCCCGTTGCCGAGATTGACCGCGACCCGAGTGGGATGGGCCGGTAGTGCGCCCAGGCTGGGGCTGAGCTCGAGCCCGTCCACCAGTGTGGGAGCAGGCAATTCGATGGTCAGGGTGGGGTTGGTTCCGGCGCGATCGGTGATCGACTTCTCCGGCGCGGCCCAGGACGTGCGCGGATCACCGTCGGTCGCGGCGAACGCCGAGCCGTGCAGGTCCGCGACGTCCGACGCCCCGCTGGCCAACGGCCGTCCCGGTTGTGCGAGCAGCGCTTCGAGTTCGGGAGATTGGCGCGTGCGTACCGTCAGGTCGGGGATCACCGCGGTGCCCATCGGCACGTCGATCGTGCGTGAGAAGCGCCCCAGTTCCTCGGGTGACTTGGACAGTCCACTGCTGCAACGGATTCGATCCTCGGTGTCGAGGCACCCGGAGCGGCCCGGGAATTCCTGGCCCAGTTCCCAGGCGTCGACGCTTGCTCCGGCGGGAGTCTCGGGCAGCACCGCGCGGTGCACGATCGGTACCTGCTTCGGGTTGTCGCGGTCGGTGTAGTCGTCCACCGACACCTCGCTGATGCCGAACTGGCTGCCACGGGTTCCGTCGACCGTCGACTTCGCGGTGATGCGCAGCCACGGCGTCTCCCCGCCCGGCAGCGACACCGTCATCGGCTCACCCGGCTCGTCGACGCGCGCCGCCGTCGAGCCGTTCGGGGTGGTGATCTCCACCCACTTCACCGGGTCGCCGATCGTCCCCGGGCTGGTGCGCATACGCAGCAGCCCGCCACGCACCGGACTATCGAAGTCCAGTTGAAGCCATTGCCCCACAGCACGTTCGATGCCGTTGCTGATCCAGCTGGTGGCCAGGTCGCCGTCCACCGCGGCGGCGACACCGCTGCCGGGGGCGCTGCCGCCGATCTGCGTTGCGTCCGACGCCGAACTCGACGCCGTCAGGGTCGCGCCCTCCCACTCGGCGTCCACGGTCTTCGCCCCGTACACCGGGTAGTCGGACACCTCGTTGAGCGAACGGCGCGGCTCGTCGGCCGCCCGCAGGGCAGAACTGTGATTGTCGACCTGGCCGAAGTCCGTCTCGCGATTCATCGGGGTGTCGGTCACCGTCACCGAGTTCACATCAATGCCCGCCGCGGCTGCATCCGAGGCCAACAACGTGGGGCCCGACGGCACCGGATTGCGAATCCCGTTGTTCCGCAACTCGTTCGAGCGCAGAATGGACTCCGGACCACCCTGGACGACCGGGACCCGATCGAGATCGACGGTGTAGGGACCGGACGCGGTAATGTCTGCCGAATCGCCCACCGAGTAGATCTCCACCGCCGGATACGGCGGTCGCAGATCTCCGTCGAGTACGACGCCGTCGACCTGACCGGGAGCCACGTCCTCACCGAATTCGGCCACCTTCTCGAGTCCCGGCGAACCGTCGAGCACCTGGTGCACCGATGCCGGACGGGTGGATCGGGAGTTCTCGGGATCGAGGTCGTTGCGCACGACGACGTAGCTGATGCCCTGGCCCAGAAGGGTATCGGCCAATCCGGCCGACGGCCGACCGTCGGCGAACAGTCGTTGCACGGAGTCCAGTGCCCGGATGGCACCGGGCGGGGTGAGCGGCACGGCGTCGCGGACGGCCCAGGGGGTGGTGGCCAGAGCCTGCATTGGTTCGTCTCGGGTCAATCCCCAGGTCTGCAGTGCGAACGGTGCGCCGGGCACGATCAGGGCCCGCTGCGCGTCGGAACCGTCGGGGCTCGATCCCGACGCATTCTCGGTGAGCCAGTCGGCCGCGTCGTGCCAGTACTGCGGAACGGCCTCGTACGCTCCTCGGGGCGCGAGCTTGCCCGTCCACGCCAGCGAGGTGGACAGCGTCAAGGCCACCAGGACCAAGGCGGTCACCGCCATCATCGGATGCTTCTCGGGATGCGCGACGGCCGCTCGCCACTGCGTCCGCGGAGCGGAACCCGGCAGCGGAACCCGGGCCAGCAGGTGAGCCAGGCCCAGCACCAACGGAATTCGGATGACCGGCTCGAGTTTGTGGATGTTGCGGAGCGGTGCGCCTGCAGAATCGAGGAACACCCGAACGGCGGCAGCGAACGGTCCGTCCAGATCGCCGACGAACCCGGCACCGAGGCCGACCAGACCGACGAACAGCATGATCGTCAACCGGCCGCGGGCGGGCATGGACCGCATCGCCAGGCCGGCGATTCCAGCAGCCGCGATCAAACCCGTCGCGATGACGGCCGCAGGCTGAGTCACCAGAACGGCGCCCGCCACTCGCTCGGGAGAGACGAACGGCGTCCAGCTGCCGGTGCCGCGCAGCACCTCCGTCAGCGACGTCCACTGTGTGGTGGTGCCGGACGATTCGATGTAGTCGAGAAACGGTGGAGAGACCTTGCCCAGCAACAGCAGTGGAACGATCCACCACAGCGTCGCGAGTACCAGAAAGCCCGACCACCAGGCGCCGAAGACGAACCATCGCTTGTTCGGCCGATGCGTCAGCATCCAGATCACGGCCACCAGAACGGCGGCGGCAGTGGCGACGGCATTGACTGCGCCCATCAACGCGACCGCGAGCGCCGACTGTGCGGCGGCGCGGCGAATCGTGTACTTCCCGGAGTCGGAGTCGAGATACCGCACCATCGGGATCAGCACCCACGGTGCCAGCATCATCGGCATCGTCTCCGAGGAGATCGACGCGAGGGTGGTGATCACTCGCGGCGAGAGAACGAAGGCCGTCGCTGCGATCAGACGGGAACTGCGGCTGCCGATGCCGAGAGCTTCGGCGAGCCGGACGATTCCCCAGAATCCGGCGATGAGCAGCAGCGCCCACCAGATGCGTTGCGTGATCCACGGCGGGATCGAGAGAAGGTCACCACCGGCGAAGAATGCTCCGTGTGGGAAGAAGTAGCCGTAGGCCTGGTTCTGCACCTGGCCGAGCGGAGCCGCGCTGTTCCACTGATGGGAGGCGCGTTCGAGGAATCCGAGCGGGTTCTGAGCCAGGTCGTACTTGGTATCGGCGACGGTGAAGCCGGGGACCTGAAGAAAGGTGAGGAGGAACGCCAGGATCGAGACGCCGAGAAGCCACTTACGGCCGAGCGGCTCGGCCGAGATCACCGATTCACGAAAGCGACCAGCGTCAGCGGCTGCCGTACTCAACCTGGTTCAGCAAGGACGAGTCGGCGTTTCCGGAGCGATCGATATCCGGACGAGAGTTGTCGGCTGCAGCTGCGGTGACTCCGAAGACGACGCCCGCACCCAGCACGGCTCCGACGACGGCGGCAATGACACCCGGGACAGCAAACTTCATCTCGGTTCTCCAGTCAGTCGGCTCAGTAAAGAAGCGGGCGAGGTGGACCCCCACGCGGGCATCACGGTATCACTCGCACCCGCCCATCAGGCCGGTGGACGCGTTACTTGCCGGGCGGAACGATCAGGACGGGTCGATGGCTGTGTCGCAGAACGTGCTCGGCCACCGAACTCTGGAGCAGCGCACGAAGACCGGTGGTGCCTCTCGTGCCGGTGACGATGATGTCGACGTTCATCTCGTCGGCCTTCTCCACGATCGCACTCCAGATGGCGGTGGTGCATTCGGTGCACTGACCCTCCACCTTCAGGCCCGCGGCCTCGGCCAGCGCGACGCCTTCGCTGTTGGTCACTTTCGCGTCGGTGAGCGCTACGTCCTCGGCCTCGTCGTCGGGCACCCATTCGGGCTGCATGACACCGGAGAGGCCGGACATGCGAGCGGCCTGACGCACCATCGGCTCCCATGCGGTGACGACGATCGCGCGTGAGGTGGTGAGGAACCGTCCGGCATAGTCGATGGCGCGTTTGGCATTGTCGGAGCCGTCGTAGGCAATGAGTATGAGGTCTGCGGTCATGGTCGATCTCCTCCTCATGTCGCGTTCGTCCAGATTACCCCCACCCCTCGGCGGATCGATGTGGGTTTCAGTCGGTCGGAGTGCAACAAAGGCGCATTGATCCGAACCCCGGGTGGGCATCGACACCGACGATCTCGGCTACCGTCGTATTCCATGCGACTTCGGTTTTCGGTTCGGTCCGCTGCGGTGATGACGGTCGGCGTCGGCTTGCTGGTCTCGTGCTCCACCGAGTCTGCGCCGGTCGCGTCGACGCAGTCGGTACCACCTGCTCCGACGACGACCGAAGCCGAAACGACGGCGCCGCCGCAACCGGTAGCACCCGTCGACGCCTGCGTTGCCTTCGTCGATGGATTGTCGGAGCGCCAGCGACTGGCGCAGCTGCTCACCGTCGGAGTCACCGGAACTGCGGACGCGGTGCAGATCATGTCCACCGAGCAGGTCGGCGGCATCTTCGTCGGCAGTTGGACCGACGAGTCGATGCTCGGCAATCGGGAAGTACCGCAGGTGCTCGACGCCTCCGTGGTGGCTCCGATGGTCACGATCGACGAGGAGGGCGGGCGGGTTTCGCGGGTCGCGGATCTGTTGGGCGCTGCCCCGTCGGCGCGGGAGCTGGCGCAGACGGTGTCGGTGGACGAGGCGTATTCGATGGCGTTGATGCGCGGTCAGGGGTTGAAGGATCTCGGTGTCACCGTCGACTTCGCTCCGGTGGTCGACGTGAGCAGTCAGCCCGCTGATTCCGTCATCGGCGATCGGTCGTTCTCCGACGATCCGCAGGTCGTCATCGACTACGCGGGGGCGTACGCGCGGGGTCTGGAAGACGCGGGCGTCAAGCCCGTCATCAAGCACTTTCCCGGGCATGGTTCGGGTTCGGGCGACTCGCACACCGGCGCGGTGACGACGCCGTCGCTCGACGAGTTGAAGACCAAGGATCTGTTGCCGTTCGCGGCGCTGAACAACACCGGCGTCGGCGTCATGGTCGGGCACCTCGACGTTCCCGGACTGACCGAGCCGGGTGTGCCTGCGAGCATCAGCCCGGCCGCGATGGCGTTGTTGCGCGATGGCGTCGGATACGGTGCCGCGCCGTTCGACGGCCCGATCTTCACCGACGACCTCAGCGGCATGGCGGCGATCACGGCGCGACTCGGAATCGTCGACGCGGTCGAGGCGGCGTTGGTGGCGGGAGCCGATGTGGCGCTGTGGCTCACCACCGATCAGGTGCCCGCGGTGTTGGACAATCTCGAAGACGCGGTGGCGACGGGACGCCTGCCTGCGGCTCAGGTGGACGAGGCCGCAGCGACGGTGGCTCGGTTCAAGGGGGCGTGTGGGGCCTGATTGCGCGGTACTCGACCTTACTGTGGAGTAACGTCTAGTACTTCGTACGTATTGGAGGGTCCATGGCTGGCGGCACAAAGAGACTGCCCCGCGCCGTCCGCGAGCAGCAGATGCTCGACGCGGCGGTGGATGTGTTCTCCGACAACGGTTTTCACGAGACATCGATGGATTCGATCGCCAAGAAGGCGGCCATCTCCAAGCCGATGCTCTACCTGTACTACGGGTCGAAGGACGAATTGTTCGCCGCGTGCATCCACCGTGAGGGCGTCAAGTTCGTCGAGGCTCTGACTCCCGCTGCAGATCCGACGCTGACGCCGCGCGAGCAGTTGCGCAAGGCCCTGATCGGTTTCCTCGGATTCGTCGGCGAGAACCGGAAGTCGTGGATGGTGCTCTACCGTCAGGCCATCGGTCAGCAGGCGTTCGCCTCACAGGTGCAGAGCAGCCGAGATCGATTGATCGAGCTGACGGCAGGCTTGCTGGCGATGAGCACGAGGGATCCAGAACAGTCACAGAATTTCGGGCTGATGGCCGTCGCACTGGTCGGGGCCGGTGAGGCCGTGGCCGACAGAGTGGCAGGCGGCGAAATCGAGGTCGACGCGGCCGCGGACCTACTGGAGAATCTGGCCTGGCGCGGCCTGGCAGGCAAGAAAACAGCCGCAACCTAGCTGGCCGCCCGTGTCGTTCCGCAGGCTCCACTCCTGCTGCCGAACTCGAAGTTATGGACGGAAATCCGAGGAAATCCGTCCACAACTTCGAGTTCGAGGGTGAGCCGGTTACCGCAGGGTGCCCGTCAGATGCGGGTAGCCCTTCTTCGGGTTCTTCAGCGACAGGTCCCAGCCGGTACCGACGGCCTCGGCGTATGCATTCACCGTCGCGGGCAGGACGATCGGCTTGCCGAAGCGGATGCTGTAGTTCACAGCTTCCGGGATGCGACCCTCGACGGTCTGCAGCACGGCTGCCGCGCTCCACATGCCGTGCGCGATGGTCTTCGGGAACCCGAATGCCTTTGCGCCCAGCGAGGATACGTGAATCGGGTTGCGGTCTCCGGAGATTGCCGCGTACCGGCTGATGATCCGCTGGTCGACGCGCAGGGTGCGGGTCGGGGGCGGCGGAACCTCGTCGGCGGGCGGTGCCTCGCGGGGTCCACCGGACAGTGACGTCTTCTGCAGGCTCAGGAAGCTCGAGGTCTGCTTCCAGACCAGTTCGCGCCCGACCTTGACCTCACTGACCAGGTCGACGAGCAAACCCTTGCGGTGCTCGCGCAGGTTCTCCGCGTGCACTCGCACGTCCAGCGGCTCGGAGGACGAGATGCCACGGAACTGCTCGATGACATTCTCGGCGTGTACCGAACCGATGGCGGCGAACGGAAAGCCCTTGGACACCATCAGTTTCATCACCGTCGGGAAGACGAGGGTGAAGGGGTAGGTCACCGGGAGCTGGTCGCCGAATCGCAGCCCCGTCGCGCGGCAGTACCCGGCGAGGTTGTCGGGGTCCACTCGCAGACCCTTGAGCTCGTACACCGTGCTGGGAACCGAGGACGACCTGGATCCGAAGAACGGCAGTGCGCCGAGCGCGGCCGAGGTGTAGATGTCGGACGTCTTCGGCTGCGCGGTGAGCGTGACGGTGCTCATGCGCCGAGCAGGCTCTGGCCGCACACGCGCACGACCTGGCCGGTGACGGCGTTGGATGCGGGAGAAGCGAAGTACGAGACCAACTCTGCGACGTCGACGGTCTCGCCGCCCTGCAGCAGCGAGCTCATGCGTCGTCCGGCCTCGCGGGTGGCGAACGGAATCGCAGCCGTCATCGCGGTCTCGATGAAGCCGGGAGCGACGGCGTTGATGGTGATGTTCTTCTTCGCCAGCACCGGTGCCGACGCGTGCACCAGGCCGATGACGCCTGCCTTGGACGTGCCGTAGTTGGTCTGGCCGCGGTTGCCCGCGATGCCGGCGATGGAGGAGACGTCGACGACGCGGCCGCCGTCCTTGAGCGCGCCGGATGCGACCAGCTCGTCGGTGATGCGCTGCGGGGCAGCGAGATTGACGCCGATGACGGAGTTCCAGCGGGCGTCGTCCATGTTGGCGAGGGTCTTGTCGCGGGTGATGCCTGCGTTGTGCACGATGATGTCGGCGCCGCCGTGGCGCTCCAGCAGGTGCTTGGAGAGGACCTCTCCGGCGTCGGGTGAGGTGACGTCGAGTGCGAGCGAGGTGCCGCCGACCTTGTTGGCGGTCTGCGAGAGTGCTTCTCCGGCAGCGGGAATGTCGGCTGCGATGACGGTGGCTCCGTCGCGGGCGAGGACCTCGGCGATGGTGGCACCGATACCGCGGGCGGCTCCGGTGACGACGGCTACCTTGCCTGCGAGTGGCTTGTCCCACGAGGCCGGTGCCTGCGAGTCGGCGTCACCGACGGCGATGACCTGGCCGTCGACGAATGCGGACTTGGCCGAGAGCAGGAAGCGGAGGGTGGATTCGAGACCGGAGAGGCCCGTCGATGCCTTGGGGGAGATGTAGACGAGCTGCGCCGTGGCGCCGCGCTTGACCTCTTTGCCGACGCTGCGCGTGAAGCCTTCGAGGGCGCGCTGAGCGATGTGCTCGTCGACGCTCGAGGTCTCTTCGGGGGTGGTGCCGATGACGACGACGCGTGCCGACGGTGCCAGGTTGCGGATGACCGGCTGGAAGAACTTGAACAGCTGCTCGAGCTCGGCGACGTTGCCGATGCCGGTGGCGTCGAACACCAGTCCGCCGTGCTTGTCGTCGTGCGGCTGCGACTGCGGGTAGTCCGAGAGCAGCTCACGCAGGGGCTCGACGAGGCGACCGCTGCCACCGATCAGGACCGGTCCGGCCAGCGGCGGCTCGCCTGCCTTGTAACGGCGCAGCTTCTCGGGCTGCGGCAGGCCGGCCTGCTTGGCGATGAAGGCTCCCGGCGCGGACGCGAGGAACGTTGAGTAGAGATCTGGGGCTCCCTTGGAGGCTGCCACTGTCGTACCTTTCATTCAGCGCTGCTCGCTCGAGGAGCGAGGCGCACGACCGGGTGTCGACAACCAACTTACTCGCCAGTAAGATGAAACTCCACCAGGGCCTTTTTCGACGATGTTTGGAGACGTCAGTGACAAGCAAGCAGCTACGACCGGTCGCAATCGTCGGTGGCAACCGCATTCCTTTCGCGCGCTCGGACAAGAAGTACGCGCTGGCGTCCAACCAGGACATGCTCACCGCGACCATCGACGGGCTGGTCTCGCGATTCGGTCTGCAGGGCGAGCGCCTCGGCCTCGTCGCCGCCGGTGCCGTGCTCAAGCACTCACGCGATTTCAACCTCACTCGCGAGGTCGTACTGGGCAGTGCACTGAGCCCGTACACCCCGGCTTTCGACATCCAGCAGGCCTGCGGCACCGGCCTGCAGTCGATCATCGCCGTCGGCGACGCCATCGCGTCGGGCCGCATCGATGCCGGCATCGGTGGTGGTGTCGACACCACGTCCGACGCCCCGATCGGCGTCAACGACGAACTGCGTGAGTTCCTGCTCTCCCTGAACCGGGCCAAGAGCACCACCGACCGCATCAAGCTGCTCGGCAACGTCCGGCCCGGCATGCTCGGTATCGAGATTCCGCGCAACGGAGAGCCGCGCACCGGCCTGTCGATGGGCGATCACGCCGCCATCACCGCCAAGGAGTTCGGCGTCCGCCGCGAGGACCAGGACGAACTGGCCGCAGCGAGCCACAAGAACATGGCAGCCGCATACGACCGCGGTTTCTTCGACGATCTGGTGACGCCGTTCCTCGGCCTCACGCGCGACGACAACCTGCGTCCGGGATCGACCGTGGAGAAGCTCGCGACGCTCAAGCCGGTCTTCGGGACCAAGCTGGGCGACGCCACCATGACGGCCGGTAACTCGACGCCTCTCACCGACGGCGCGTCGGCTGCCCTGCTGTCGAGCGACGAGTGGGCTGCCGAGCGCAACCTGCCGGTGCTCGCGCACCTGGTCGATTCCGAAACCGCAGCGGTCGATTACGTCCACGGCAACGGATCGTTCAAGGACGGTCTGCTGATGGCTCCGACCTACGCGATTCCGCGTCTGCTCGCGCGCAACGGTCTGACGTTGCAGGATTTCGACTACTACGAGATCCACGAGGCGTTCGCTTCGGTGGTGCTCGCAACTCTGCAGGCGTTCGAGAGCGACGAGTACTGCAAGGAGCGTTTGGGTCTCGACTCTGCGCTCGGTTCCATCGACCGCAGCAAGCTCAACGTCAACGGCTCCTCGCTCGCCGCGGGTCACCCGTTCGCGGCGACCGGCGGACGCATCGTGGCCTCGCTGGCGAAGATGCTGGCGGAGAAGGGCTCGGGCCGTGGCCTGATCTCGATCTGCGCGGCCGGTGGCCAGGGCGTCACGGCGATCATCGAACGCTGACCGGCTGCAGCTTCGGCTGCGCGGTGTCCAGGGGGACACAGTCCGGGGGACAGAAGGGTCGGCGGATCCGGTAATCGAGGGGTTTTCGGATCTGCCGACCACAACGTGAAAAAGGGGCACGCATACGCTGCGTGCCCCTTTTTCGTGTGTGATCAGCTGGGTATGCCGCTTTCCGGTGGTGTGGACTCCTCGCCGGTGTATTCCTCCACCGCCGAATCCCCGATGTCGGTCTGCAGCACCGGAGTCAGGTACTCGGGTACGCCGCCGCGGATCTGGAAGACACTGGCACCGGAGATTCCGAGGTGGCTCGAATCCGAGTACCGGAACGGGGCCAACTGCGGTCCCTCGAAGTCCATGCCGCCGTCCTGGATGGCTGCGACGATGCCCTCACGGGTGGGGTTCTCGCCTGCTGCCTGGAGGGCTTGCACGAACGCGTATGCCTGGCTCAGTCCGTAGATGCGGTAGTTGGTCAACGGGTCGCCGGTTCCGTTCTCGGCCCACACCTTCTGCCACAGTTGGGTCCACGGATTCTCCGGAGAGTCGACGCCCGGGATGTATTCCAGCGAGATCATCCCTTCGAGCGACTGCGCGCCGTCGGTGACCGCACCCTGGGAGAAGCGTCCGAGCAGGGAACCAACGAGGTCGACGTCGGATCCGATCGAGCTGTAGAACCACTCGGGGTCGTAGTTGAGCCGCATGGCCGTCAGCTGGCTCAGTGCGGTGTACGAGGGAACGTTGAAGCCGAGGATCAGATCTGCTCCTGCACCTTGCAGGGCCGCGATCTGAGGTGCGACGTCGGTGTTGCCCGAGGTGTACCGCACGACCTCGACGATCTGATCGTCGAGATACTGGCGCACCGCCTCTTCGCTGTCTCGGCCGAGGTCGTCGTCCTGGAGGAACAGTCCGACCTTGGCGTCGGGCCGGTTCTTCGTCACCCAGTCGCCGATGATCTTGCCCTCGACCTGGTAGTCGGGCTGCCAGCCGAAGGTGTTGGGGTACTTCTCGGGATCGTTGCCCCACATGATCGCGCCGGAGGAGACGAACAGGTCGGGCACGCCCTCCTCGTTGAGGAAGTCGATGACCGCGCTGTGGGTCGCCGTGCCGAGACCGCCGACGACGGCGAACACCTCATCCTGGAGAACCAGTTCGTTGACGACCTGGGTGGTGGTCGTCGGATCGTAGGAGTCGTCCCGAACCACGTATTCGATCTGTCGGCCGTTGATGCCGCCCGCGGCATTGACGTAGTCGAAGTAGGCCTGTGCGCCGGTGGGGATTTCGCTGTATCCGGGCGCTGCGACTCCGGTCAACGGGAAGTGGGCACCGATCTTCACCGAGGTGTCGGTGATGCCGACCGTCGACCCTTCCGAGGATTCCGTCGCCTCTTCTCGGCCACCTGCACCGCATGCCGCGGCCAACGAGACGACGGCGACGAGCGCGGTCGTTCTGAATGCCACCGATCCGAACTTTTTCATTTCATTCCTTTTCTGGTCAGACGGAACTTGCGATACGTGCCCACCAAACCGAGTGGGGCGAACAGGATGACGAGGACGGTGAAGATTCCGGTCACCAGTGGTGCGAGTTCGGCCGATTGCAGACTGCTCAGCCCCAGATCGAGACCGAAGTTGGTGACCACAGGCGGGATGTAGGTCAGCAGAACTGCCCCGATCAGTGCGCCGGAGAGGGTTCCGAGCCCGCCGATGACGACGGCGGAGAGCAGGGTCAGCGAGAGGGTCAGCGTGAACCCGCTCGGTGCCGCAATTCGTGCCGACATCGCCAGGACCGCACCGCCTGCGCCCGCGCAGGCCGCACTGACCACGAACGCGAGAATCCGTGCGCGCCCCAGGTCGATTCCGGACAACTCGGCGGCGACCTCGTCGTCCCGAACAGCCCGCCAGCGACGTCCTGTTCGGCTCGCCGAGACGTTCGCCAGCAGGAAGAACACGAGCACCAGCAGTATCCAGCTGACGTAGGCGACGAATTTCGTTCCGCTGAGCTCGTTTCCGGTGACGAAGAACATCATGTCGTCGATCAGCTCGGGCACCTTCGGTGCCGGTACGACGAGTCCCTGTTCACCGCCGAGGTAGTCCGAGAAGTACAGGGCGAGGCCCGGTACCGCGACGGCGAGCGCAAGCGTCGCACCGGCCAGGTACGGCCCGTGCAGTCGGGCGGCAGCCACACCGACCACGACACCCACCACCGCCGAGATCACGGTGGCGGCGAGCAGAACGAGGGGTATCGACCATCCCGAATCGTTGGCCCGCAACATCAATGCCGCGGTGTACGCGCCGACCGCCATGAACGCGCCGTGCCCGAGCGAGAGCTGGCCGCTCAGCCCGGTCAGCACCGTCAGTCCGCCGGCCGCGATGGCCAGGTAGGCCACCGAGGTGAGTTGGCTCTGACGGAAGGTGCTCAGGGATTCGAGGGCGAGCACGATGACGACCAGTCCGATGACGGCACCGAGGATGTGGCGTCGAACCGGGGTTGCGGTCAGGCGAGTGAGAGTTGCGTTCATGTCACACCCTCCTGGCCGCGGAGCTGGCGAACAACCCGCTCGGTCGCAGTAGAAGCACGACGATCAGGATCACCAATGCCGCGCTGGAGACCAGATCCTGACCGAGGTAGCCGCTCACGAAACTGAGCCCGACGCCCATCAACAGGCCGCCGACCACTGCGCCCGCCGGACTGTCCAGTCCGCCGAGAACTGCTGCGACGAAACCGAATACGACGATCGAGTCCATGTAACCCGGATGTACCAGCGAGCCACCTGCGATGAGCAGTCCGGCCAGCGAACCGACCACTGCGGCCAGCGCCCAACCCAGAGTGAGCATTCGACTCACTCGCACGCCGAGGAGTTTGGCGACCTCCTGCTCGAAGGCGCTCGCGCGCATCTTCAGTCCCAGATCGGTGAATCGGAAGAGCAGGATCAGCAATCCCAGGACCACGAGGACGGCGACGATCTTGAAGATGTCGTACCCGGTCAGCGCCACGTTCACGTCGCCGATCCGCTGTCCGGTGAGGCCGAACGGTGCAGGGAAAGAACGGAATTGGTTGCCGAAGACGATAGCGGCCACCGCATGGATGATGATGAACAATCCGAGCGTGAGAATGACCGGATTGATGTGCGACGAGCTGTCGACGAATCGGATGACGAGGCGCTCCGTCAAGGCTCCGAGAAGCAAGCCGCACAGGAGCGCGACTCCGAATCCGATCCAGTACGAGTAGCCGGCGTCGATGACGACCAGTGCCACGTACGTGGTGATCATGGCCATCGGGGCCTGTGCGAAGTTGACGATGCGGGTCGATCGCCAGATGAGTACGAGGGCGAGCGCGAACGCGGCGTAGATCATGCCTGTCGTCACGCCGTTGATGAGGATGGTGAGCAGTTGTTGCACTGTGGCTGGCGTCCTTTCGGCTTGCTCTAGAACCCGAGATAGGCGTGTCGGAGGGCGTCGTCCCCGGCCAAGGTGTCGGCGGGACCTTCCACCGCGACCTTGCCCAGATCGAGGACGACGGCATGTTCGGCGATCGACAGCGCGCTGCGGGCGTTCTGTTCGACGAGCACGACGGTCATGGACTCGGAGTCGACGAGTCCGCGCAACGTCTCGAATATCTGCGCGGCGACTTTCGGTGCGAGTCCGAGAGACGGTTCGTCGAGCAGAAGTACCGACGGTGTCGCCATCAGCGCTCGACCGATCACGAGCATCTGTCGCTCACCACCGGACAGCGTGTGTGCCGAGGACGTTCGACGACCGGTCAGGGGCGGGAACATGTCGTAGATGCGGTCGAGGGTGACGGCGTCGTGACTTCGATTGCGTCCCATGGCACCGAGTCGAAGATTCTCGTCGACGGTCAACTCGGCGATCACGCCCCGCCCCTCGGGAACGTGCGCAAGACCTTTGCGGGACATGCGATCCGGTGCCACGCCGACGATGTCGACCCCGGCGAGTTCGATTTGCCCCGACACCGGTTTCAGCAACCCCGAAATGGTGCGCAGCAGAGTCGTCTTGCCTGCTCCGTTCGCGCCGAGTACGGCCGTGACGGCTCCGGCCGCGACGGTCATCGACACCGAGTCGAGGGCGGTGACCGGTCCGTATCGAACGGTGAGATCGGTGATCGTCAGGTGCGCCGCGTCAGTTCTCATGTGCCACTTCGTTTCCGAGATATGCAGCCAGCACGGCCGGATCCTCGCGAATCTCGTCGGGCGTTCCCTGGGCGATGACCTTGCCGAAATCCAGCACGTAGATCCGGTCGCACACAGTCATGACGAGATCCATGTGATGCTCGACGAGCATGACCGATGTTGCGGGTCTTTCCGGTTCGGAGCCGGTCGATGCCGCAGGAGTGGGTCCTGCGGAACGACCCGTCGACGTTGCGAGCGCTCGGATCTCGTCGCCGAGTTCGTTCATTTCGTCGCTCGACAGACCCGAGGCGGGTTCGTCCAGCAGGAGCAGTGTCGGTTCGCTCACCAGGGCGCGTGCGAGTGCGACGCGTTTGCGCACCGCGTACGGCAGGCTCGGTGGCAATCGATGCGCATAGCCGTCGATCCGCAGGCGTTCGAGGGTGGCCATAGCGGTGGAGCGGACCGCGGCATCGTCGGAGGCACTCGACGGTAGGCCGAGCAGGCCCGCGAGGATTCCGGTGTGCGCTGTTCGATCGGCACCGACCATGACGTTGTCCAGAACTGTCATCCGGTCGAACAGTCCGAGTCCCTGCAGCGTTCGGCTCATGCCGAGCCTGGGCAGGTCGTGCGGTCGTAGACGGGTCAACGTTTCGCCGTGTCGTCCGAGCGTTCCCGATTGCGGACGAACGAGTCCACACGCAACGTTGAACAGCGTTGTCTTGCCCGCGCCGTTGGGTCCGATGACGCCGAGGACTTCGCCGGGTCGCACCTCGAGACTGACCCCGGACAGCGCGACGATTCCGCCGAAGGACACTTCGACGTCCGTCATGGTGAGGACCGGGTCCTTCGTGTCGATAGCGTTCAAGTGATCCACCTCACAATCTGTTGCGTTCACTATGGTGCGTTTCGCACAACCGGCGATATGGGCGCTGCGCACAGAATGTTTGGGTCCCTGGGCACCAGTAACGGTCAAATCGACCTGTCATGTGGGCTCAGTGCGCAAAACTGTGCAGGTGGGAGCTCCCGATGGTCGACGCGGATCGGCGCGTTCGGCTGCCCGGGGCGCGGTCACGGACGCCGACCAGGAGCAGATACGACGCGCTTGGGCAGCCCTGACGTCACGGGCGGATTCGATCGCGGACTCCATCACGCTGGCGTTGATCGAGCAGGAACCCGCCTACCTGGCCAGCTCCACTCCGGACATCGCGGGCGAGATTCGGCGCAGCACTCGCGAGCACATCAATCAGGGTCTCCGCACCCTGTCGGGGCTGACCGCCGCGGGTGACAACGCGCGCGAGGTATGGCGTCGCACCGGCAGAGAACGTGCGCGCCAGGGGATTCCGATGGAACTGGTGCTCAAGGCGTACACGCTGGGGAGCCGGACACTGTGGGAGGAGCTGATGCTCGAGCGCGAGCAGTGCCGAACCAGCATCGACGAGCATCTGCTGCTCGTGGCCGGTCAACAGTTGTGGCGGGCGCTCGACAGTCAGTACGAAACCCTCGTCGAGGCATACCGGCAGGAAAGCGCCCGGATGCAGCAGCGCGATCTAGCCAACGTGTTGGTGATACTCGACGGCCTTCGGTCGGGGCGGGGCGGTGATCCAGCGTTCGTCATGGAAGCGCGTGCCACCCTTGGCCTTTCGGCATCGCAGCAGATCGCGTGTGTCGTCGGTCCGCTCGACGATCAAGGGTCGCCGCCGCTCCCGGCACCGGAGGACGCGTTGGATCAGATCGGTGCGGTCTCGCATTGGAACACCAGGGACGGCCACCAGTTCGCGCTCGTCGCACTCGGAACGGGATCGTGGCACTCCGTCGTCGACGCCCTCGCTGCTCGGGCCGTCGGGCCTGTGGGGGTCGCGCATTCGCCGGAGGGCCTGTCGTCGTTCGCTGCCGCGTACCGCCTCGCAGCATTGACGGCCGAGACCATCACCGAGGACAGCGGCGTGGCGTTGGCGACGGATCGACTGCCCCGCGTGATCATGGCGGCCGACGATCGATCGTCGGAATTGCTGGTGCGCCACGCCCTGGGGAAGCTGTGGACGCATCCGGAGCCGCATCGGGGAACACTGCTCGACACCCTGGCGCACATGCTCGCGTCGGACGGCTCGCCCACCAACGCCGCCAAGGCGCTCTACTGTCACCGAAACACCGTGATCTACCGAGTCCACCGAATCGAGGAGTTGACCGGGCATGATCTGACCGATCCGCGAGATCGGCTTCTGCTCACTCTCGCGCTGGTCAGGACGGGACATTGGGCCCGAGCCGTCGGGCAAGGGGACAGTTCGACGGCCCGTGGATCATTCAACCGAATGAATTGATGAAACAATCCTGGACTCGGTGTAACGCACAGACGAAGAGTGCATATATTCCAGTTGGCTCCGTGCTGCTGCCTGACCCCCGACCCGGCAGCAGCGCGGGGCCTTTCTCGTCACTGTGCCGATGGTCTCCGAGTGAGCGTCACCGTTCGGTTTGCGTAAGCTCGTGCGAGGGGTACGCCGTGCAGAAGGGCGGAACAACAACCAACGGTGGTCCTGGAAGGGTCGAACGTGAGCGAGGGCAACAGTAGGTCGGGTGACGCGCCCAACGGTGCCGAACCGAAACCCGACGTACCGCCGTACGACGCTCCCACCGAGGTCTTCGGTGCGATCCGCGACGAGACGGACGATCCGAAGCATTCGTCCGAGGCGAAGCAGGTCCCGGAAACCGAGGCCGACCAGCCTTCCGACGCGAAATCCGATGTCGATGAGCCGGGGTCGGTCGCTGCTGGTTCGGTAGATGAAGGTCCGGTGGCAGAAGAGCCGGTAAACGCAGATCCGGCGGCCGCGGATCCGACAGTCGACGAGGCCACCGACGCCGCCGAGCCTGATCCGACCTCGCAGCAACCGCCTGCTGCTGACGAATCGCCGACCATCGCGCAGCCTGTAGTTCCCGCGCAGCCTGCAGTCGCTGCGGAACCTGTTGTTCCTGCTCGGGCCGATGTTCCTGCAGAGACCGCGGTCTCTCCCCGATCCGAATCGCCGGTCGAGCCACCCGTGATCCCGCCGGAGGACGGCTCGCCGCAGCCCGCCGACGGTTCCGGTTTCACGCCGCCGTGGCGGAAGATCGCGATCGGGACCGGCGCGGTGGTTGCCGTTCTCGCGCTGCTGTACGCGGCGGATTGGATCACCTCCAGCGACCGAGTGCCCCGCGGCGTCACCGTCGCCGGGATCGAGGTCGGCGGCAAGAGCCATTCCGACGCCGAAGCTCTCTTGCGCTCGGAGCTGGGTGCTCGCGCCGAGCAGCCCGTGTCGGTCGACGTCGGCGATCGACAGGTCGAGGTCTTGCCGGCCGCTGCCGGTCTCGGTGTGGACTGGAACGCGACGCTCGACCGCGCCGGATCGCAGCCGATCAACCCCATCACTCGGCTGACGTCGTTGTTCGGCAGCCGCGAAATCGGCGTCGTGTCGACCACCGACGAGCAAGCGCTCACCGCTGCCGTCGACGGACTGCGCGTCGAGACCGACCGCGAGCCCGTCGAAGGTGACGTCGTGTTCGACGGCAGCACTCCGATCGCCGTCGCGCCGCTGTCCGGTCGGGTTCTAGACGCCGACGGAACGCGTCGAAACCTGCAGGCCGAATGGGCCTCGGGCGCAACGGAAGCGGCCTACGAAACAACACCCGTCACGGTGACGCAGGACGCCGTGGATCGAGCCTTCGCCGACATCGCCGTCCCTGCCGTCGAGGCACCGGTGACCGTAGCGGGCCGGCAGAACGTCGACGCGATTCTGCCGACGGATCGTGTGGGCGAGGTCCTGCGCTTCGACCCCGACGGCCAGGGCGGACTGACCCCGATCTACGACACCGACGTCGCCACCGGCATTCTCGCGCCGCAACTCGTGCGCACCGAGATACCGCCGACGGACGCGTCGTTCACCTTCTCCGGAGGTGCCCCGACCGTCGTTCCCGGAGAGATGGGCGAGCTGGTCGAGTGGCGCAAGACCCTCGAGCAACTGCCGGCGCTGCTGTCCGCCGACGGACCCCGCACCACCGACGCGATCTACGAGCCGGCCCCGCCCGCCCTCACCACCGAGGCCGCGCAGAATCTCGGTGTGCGAGAAGTGATCGCCGAGTACACCACCGGTGGCTTCGAGTACGCGTCGGGCGTCAACATCGGGCTGACGGCGCAGATCGTGAACGGTGCGCTCGTGAAGCCGAAAGAGACGTTCTCGCTCAACGGCTACACCGGTCCTCGAGGCAGCGCGCAGGGCTTCGTGGAGTCGGGGATCATCGACAACGGTCGACCCGATCGCGCCGTCGGCGGCGGCATCAGCCAGTTCGCGACGACGCTCTACAACGCGTCGTACTTCGCAGGCATGGAAGACACCGACCACACCGAGCACAGCTACTACATCAGCCGATACCCCGAGGCGCGCGAGGCGACGGTCTTCGAGGGTGCCATCGACCTGAAGTTCACCAACCCGAACGACACCGGCGTGGTCATCCAATCGTTCGCCGACTCGTCCAGCGTCACCGTTCGACTGTGGGGAACGAAAACGGTCGACGTCGAATCGATCACCGGTTCGAGAACCAATTTCACCTCACCGAACACGGTGACATTGCCCGCAGGCGCAGGTTGCGTCGCGTCCGGCGGAGGCCAGGGATTCACCGCCAGCGACACCAGGGTGATCAGCGATGCCGCGTCGGGCCGGGAAATTTCGCGGAACACCAGAACGGTGAAGTACGACCCGATTCCCATCGTGCGATGCGTTCAGCCCGATCGCCCGGACCCCGCCCCGGCACCCGCGGAGGGTCCCGCTCCGGAACCGGACGAGGACGAGTGATGCCGCAACCGCGAGGGTGCCATTCGAATCACGTCGATTCGGACTGTGGCGTCGCCGCCCGATCGGGTGTTTGCTTGCATTAGGTGTTCGCTCGACGCAATTGTGCCCACGCCGGGGGGTGCACCACGAGATCGAAAGGGAGCTTCGTCCAATGACGCTCACACGTACCGTCCTCGATCAGCAGACACTTCGTGAGGCGTACGCGCAGTTCCCGAGCGGCGTCGTCGCAATCGCTGCGAAGATCGACGGCGTCCTGGTGGGCTTGGCGGCCAGCAGCTTCGTATCGGTGTCCATCGACCCGCCACTCGTCGCGGTATGCATCCAGAACACGTCGACGACATGGCCGAAACTCGAGTTGGCACCCAACATCGGCGTCAGCGTTCTCGGCGAGGCTCACAACGACGCCGTCCGTACCCTGGCCGCCAAAACCGGAGACCGTTTTGCCGGCCTCGATCTCACCGTCACCGACGGCGGAGCAGCATTCATCGTCGGTGCCACCGCGTGGCTGGACACCACCATCGAGCAGCAAATCCCCGCGGGCGACCACGCAATAGTGTTGCTGCGCATACATTCCCTGGACGTGCAAAGCGAAGTGAACCCAATCGTGTTCCACGGCAGCAAGTTCCGCAAACTGCAGCAATAGCGGCTGGTCGATTCGCTCCTGCTCAGCTCGGCTCTGCTCGGCTCTGCTCGGCTCTGCCAGTTCGCCCGCTCCGGCTCCCCAGTCTTCGCAAACGCGCGCGCATTTGCTGAACGCGCGCGGAATGGTGACGGGGTCGTGGGCGATTCCGCGCGCAGCTGGCAAACGCGCGCGCGTTTGCGCTCCGGCGACTCGGGTCGACGGTCGGCTAGTTCGGCCCGGTATGTGTTGTTGCGCCGCGGACTCGCTCGGTGTTCGGATTTTCGGGGTACCCGTTCGGCTCGTTCGGCCCATGTCTTCGCAAACGCGCGCGCATTTGCTGAACGCGCGCGGAATGGTGACCGGGTCGTGGGCGATTCTGCGCGCATTTGGCAAACGCGCGCGCGTTCGCGCGACGGACGGCGTGGCGAACTGGTACACCCGTACCTGTATTCATCCACAGGTCCGAAGTTGTGCACAGGTAGCTACTTTCGCCTTCGAGTCGCTGCGGGCGTAGTCGAGACTCGCAGGATGAAGGATGACCGAATGGTGCGACGCGCGGACGCACTTGCCGATGGCCACGCCGATCACGAGTTGCGGGCGCTGTACGAACGCCAGGGCTGGGAGCGTCTGGTGAACGGCGTCTACGTTCCGTCGTCCAGGCTTGCCGGCCTTTCGGAGCAGGCGCGGCACCGGCTGTTGATCGACGCCGTATTTCCGACCATTGCCGAGGGCAGCGCAGTGAGTCACCGTTCAGCGGCGCTACTGCACGGATTGCCTTTGCCCACTGGCGGATTCGACAAGGTTCACGTCACCCGACATCGTCGCGGCGGGGGTCGCGCGAACGCGTCGGTCATCGTGCACTGTGCTCCATGGGTGCCGTACGCGACCGTCGACCGAATTCCCGTGACCTCGTTGGCGCGGACGGTTGTCGACCTTGCCCGGACTGAGCCCCTTCTGTCGGCGGTTATCGCAGGTGACGCGGCTCTGAAGCGCTGCGATCCTCAGGAGCTGGACGCGGAGTTGCAGCGTGCTCGGGGATGGAAAGGTGTGGCGCAGGCGCGACGAGCCGTGTCCCTCATGGACGGGCGGAGTGAAAACCCCGGCGAATCTCAGAGTCGAATCATTCTGCGCGAGAATGGATTCGACGTGGTGTCGCAGGTGGAGATCCTGGATCCGGATGGGCGGTTGCTGGCGCGGATCGACTGGCTGGTCAATGGCGTCGTCGTGTGCGAATTCGATGGTAAGGCCAAGTACACCAAGTACCTACGGCAGGATGAGAACCCCGGCGACGTGGTGTTCAGGGAGAAGGTGCGGGAGGACGCTGTCCGCGATCTCGGCTATCCCGTGGTGCACTGGACCTGGGCGGACCTGGCGAATCCGGCGGAGTTGGTGGCGCGCGTAGCCCGAGCCGTGGAGCGGGCTGCTGCCCTACCGCCACCGCGAGGGAGCGTGCGGAGTGCGCCGTGTGGCCTGCAAACGCGCGCGCATTTGCCGAACGCGCGCGAAATTGCCTGAGGATCCCGCAGAATTCGCGCGCATCTGACAAACGCGCGCGCGTTTGCGGCAACCGGGGGCTCGCAACCCCGCAACCCCGCAACCTTCCGACCGCTGTTGCCTCGCAACTCCGCAGCCCTGCAAACGCGCGCGCATTTGCCGAACGCGCGCGAAATTGCCTGAGGATCCCGCAGAATTTGCGCGCATCTGACAAACGCGCGCGCGTTTGCGGCAACCGGGCCCCGCAACTCCGCCACTTCAACAAATGCGCGCGCGTTTGCGGCAACCGGGGGCTCGCGATGCGCGTTTGCGGCAACCGGACCCCGCCCCACCCACCACACGACAACGGCCGCACTCGAGAACGAGTGCGGCCGTAGATGTCTCAGGGAATCAGAATGCTGCTTCGTCGAGTTCCATGATGTCGTTGTCGATGTTGGTGAGGATTGCTCGGGTGGAGGTGAGCTGCGGGAGGATGTTCTTGGCGAAGAACGATGCCACGGCGATCTTGCCTTCGTAGAACGCCTTGTCCTTGCCCTCTGCGCCGTTGTCGAGTGCGGCGATGGCGATTTCGGACTGACGCAGCAGCAGCCAGCCGATGAGCAGGTCGCCGAAGCCCATGAGGAAGCGCACCGATGCCAGGCCGACCTTGTACAGCTCGGTGGGCTGGTCCTGTGCGCCCATGAGGTGCTGGGTCATCGAGGTGACGATGGCCTGCACGTCTTCGAGTGCGGTGGCGAGCAGTGCGCGCTCGGCCTTGAGGCGGCCGTTACCGGCTTCGCTGTCGATGAACGACTTGATCTGTCCGGCAACGTGAGCCAGTGCCACGCCGCGGTCGCGGGCGATCTTGCGGAAGAAGAAGTCCTGCGCCTGGATGGCGGTGGTTCCTTCGTACAGTGAGTCGATCTTGGCGTCGCGGATGTACTGCTCGAGGGGGTAGTCCTGCAGGAATCCGGAGCCGCCGAGGGTCTGCAGGGATTCTGCGAGTACCTGGTAGGCGATTTCGGAGCCGACGCCCTTGACGATGGGCAGCAGGAGGTCGTTGACGCGGTATGCGATGTCTGCGTCCGCGTCCGAGACCTGCTTGGCGGTGACCGGATCCTGGTGTGCGGCGGTGTAGAGGTACACCGCGCGCAGGCCCTCCGAGTAGGCCTTCTGCATCATCAGGCTGCGACGCACGTCGGGGTGGTGGGTGATGGTGACGCGGGGAGCGGTCTTGTCGGTCATCTGCGTCAGGTCAGCGCCCTGGACGCGCTCCTTGGCGTACTCGAGTGCGTTGAGGTAGCCGGTGGAGAGGGTGCCGATTGCCTTGGTGCCCACCATCATTCGAGCGTGCTCGATGACGTCGAACATCTGCGCGATGCCCTTGTGGACCTCGCCGACGAGCCAGCCCTTGGCGGGGACGCCGTGGCCACCGAAAGTGAGCTCACAGGTGGCGGAGGCCTTGAGGCCCATCTTGTGCTCGACGCCGGTGACGAATGCGCCGTTGCGCTCGCCCAGTTCGCCCTTCTCGAAGTCGAAGAGGACGGACGGTACGAAGAACAGGCTCAGGCCCTTGGTGCCGGGTCCGGCGCCTTCGGGACGAGCGAGTACGAGGTGGAAGATGTTCTCGAACAGGTCGTCGGACACTGCCGAGGTGATGAAGCGCTTGACGCCCTCGATGTGCCACGAGCCGTCGTCCTGCTTGATGGCCTTGGTGCGGCCTGCGCCGACGTCGGATCCGGCGTCGGGCTCGGTGAGGACCATCGTGGCACCCCAGCCGCGCTCGACGATGACCTTGGCCCATTCCTTCTGCTCGTCGGTTCCGTTGTGGAACAGGATGTTCGCGAAGCCGGGGCCTGCGGAGTACATGAATGCGGCGGGCTGCGAGCCGAGGAGCATCTCGTTGATGCCCCACAGGAGGTTGCGCGGGGCGGGCATTCCGCCGATTTCCTCGTCGAGGCCGACGCGCCACCATTCACCGTCGTAGAGCGCCTTGAACGACTTCTTGAAGGAGTCGGGCAGCTTCAGGCTGTGGGTTTCGGGATCGAAGACGGGTGGATTGCGGTCGGCGTCGGCGAAGGACTCGGCCAGCGGTCCCTCGGCCAGGCGTACGACCTCACGCAGCATGTCGCGGGCAACTTCGCCGTCCATGTCGCCGAAGTTGTCGCCTTCGAGTGTCTCGTCGAGTCCGAAGAGCTCGAAGAGGTTGAACTCGAGGTCCCGAAGGTTGCTCTTGTAATGGCCCATTGCGCGTTCGCTCTCCAGTCGGTGGTGCGGTCTCGTGAGTACCGCCCAAGTTAGCTACTCGTCGGTAACATAAGGGATATTACCCCCGATCCCGTTTGCTGCCAAGGGGAGACCTACTCGCCAGTAGCAGTGCATCGATCGCTGTGCCGCCGGTCACGTCACGATAGCGGTTTTCGGCAGTGAGGACGGTCAGTCGAGAACCGATGTCCGACGCCAAATCCTCGGGCGTGTAAAGGATTTCGGCTTCCTGAGGTCCGCCGATGCCGGACTCGATGTTCGCGGTGTGGTGCCCGAGAATCATGAGGATTCCATCAGGTTTCAGCGCCGAAACTGCCGTCGATACGGCCGTGCGCCGCTCGTCCGGGGGCAGGTGGAGGTAGAACATGAGAACCAGGTCATAGTTCGGTTCTGTCGACAACTGCGTCACATCTGCGTGCACCCAGGTCAGGCGCTCGCGCACCGACCGCGGTGCCGAGGCGGCGACTCGGCTCGCCTTCGTCAGTGCGACCGAGGAGAAGTCGACGGCGTCCACGGTCCAGCCGCGGGTGGCCAGCCAGATGGCATTTCGGCCCTGACCGGACGCGAGATCGAGTGCCCGACCACGTTTCAGCGTCGTCGCGACTTCCACCAATGTTGCGTTCGGTGCCTCGCCGTAGACGAGTTCTCGGCCTTCGTACTTGCGATCCCAGTCTGCGGCGTCCACCCGGGGAAGCCTAGTTGGGGTTGCTACAGCGTCGCGCGCAGCAGCAGCACGTTGTAGTTCTGGTAGACCGTCGCCAGGAAGTACAGGTCGCGGCCGGTCGAGTACGGGTGAATGTACGGCGCGTAGATGGAGCTGACCTCGCGGGTGTCGACCAGAACCTCCGGCGCGCTCCACGGCCCGACGGGCGACGGCGAGCGCCGCAGCACGATCGAGTTGGCGTTGTCGGTGGTCATCATCAGGTACTGGCCGAGGGTCGCGTTGTACGCGACGGAGAGTTCGCCGACGCCCCCGACGATGGGTGCGGCCGCCGCCGGGTCGCCCTTCTTCCAGTCCTGGCCGGTCCAGTACTCGTACTCGCCGAGCTTGGCGATGTCCTGCTCCTTGACGCGGGCGACGTGTCCGAGGTTGAAGCGGCCGGGCGGGGTGCCGTACTGGTAGACGTAGCCGCCGTCCTTCAGGTATGCGCTCTGCTGGAAGTTGCGATCGCCGCCGACGCTGGGCCGCTGGGTGTCGGGAAGTGCTGCCCAGTTCTCCCCGTTGTCGTTCGACACTGCCAGGCCGGAGAAGTTGGTTTCCCAGGTTCCTGCGGGTCCCCAGTTCTTCACCGACATCAGGTTCAGGTACTGGGTGTCGCCGACGGCCACGCCGGCCGTCGGGATTCGGCTGATCTCGACGAACGGGATCTTGGGGCTGGGGACGACCTCTTTGGTCTGGCCGATCGGGTCGAGTACGACGCTGTCGAAGTTCATGCCGTCGGCGAGGTTGCGGTCGTTGCTACGCACGATGGCGTTGCTGCGCCAGGACCACAGGCTGCCCTGCAGCAGGTTGGGCACGCCGAGACCGGCGGTGTCGCCGAAAGCCGTCAGCACCTCTCCGCGTCCGTTGTCCCACATGATGCCGAGATCGGTCCCGATCATGTTGACGTTCTGCGTGTTGTTGGGGCTCGACATTCCGGTCACCTGAGCGACGGCTTGTGCGCGACCGTTCAGTTGCGGCAGCCCGAACGTGCCGTTGAGTCCGGCGATGGGATTGACCGCGTTGGGGTTGGCGAGTGCGTTGGGGCCGGTGACCAGCAGCGACGCGGCCACGGCAATGACTGCAACGGTCAATAATCTCGAACCCACGCGACTCACGACGTTCTCCCGATTTCGATTCTCTCCCCGATAACCGAGGAGAACCATATCAGCGGTTTGTTCGAGGCGTAATAAATCGAGCTGTCCGCTGTTTCGAGAAATCGGGCGATTGCACCTCGGTGTCGTAATCTGGACAGCGTGAGTGATCTGCCCGATTCCCGGCTGGCGAGGGATTTGTCCGTCAGTGCGATGCGGCTGAATCGGAGACTTCGTCTGCGCCATTCCAGCGACAGATTGCCCGTCGCTCACCTGTCGATTCTGACGACGTTGCTCCGCGAGGGACCGATGACGACGGGCGAATTGGCGGCGCGGGAGCGGATCAAGCCGCCGTCGGTGTCCAGGTCTTCGCACGCCTTGGTCGAGTCGGGGCTGATGCGCCGGGAGCCGCATCCGACGGATGGCAGGCAGGTGGTTCTGCAGCTGACCGATGCGGGGACTGCGACTGCGCGTCAGGAGGTCGCCGCTAGGGAAATTGCGCTCGCGGAGCAATTGGACGAGTTGACGCCGCAGCAGCGGGAGACACTGGCCGCAGCGGCTCGCATCCTGACGGAGATCGTCGAACGGGTCGACTGAGAACCGTCAGTTCTCGTGATGAACTTCGTGATCGAGAGCGTCGACGTCCCACTCGATGGTGGACCCCAATTCTTCGGAGTCACCCCGGCGCGCGACGCGGCCGAGGACGGTGGCGACGACTGTCGCGATCACCATCCACACGGCTACGCCTATCAACAACCCGGTCATGTCACACTTTCTAGCACCTGTGTCTGTGAAATCGCCGTGAAACGGTGGTTCGGATTTGTTGCGATTCGATATTGGTTGTTTACGGTCCGGCAATTCGGGCAGATCGAAGGCGCTGTTCCGCAACGGATGTGGAGATTCCGGACCAGAAGTCGACTTTCGGTGAAAACAGACCTCACGGAACGGACCGAGACTCCGATCAATTACTCATTTGCCGGACGGAAATTCGGAACCGGCTGGTCGGTGTGCACAATTGCGCGACCGCTTCGAGATCGGACTCGAAATCGACATCGCGCAATTCGGGGAGCATCGTGATCGACGCTCCCGCGGCGGTCAGAGCAGCGAGCGTGTCGGCACCCGTCGACGGCGCAGACATGGGCACGTCGAGCAGGGACCGTGCGTGGTCGGGGTTGCGCAGGCCCAGCGCCCACCAGCCACCGTCCTCGGCCGAGCCCAGCACGTCACTGCTGCCGAGTCGTGCGGCCGCGTCGGAGAGCAGTAGCGCCGTGACCTGTGGAGTGTCCATGCCGATCTGCAGTACGGCTCCGGAGGTGGCTGCGTCGGCGTGTGCATTCGCCAGTCGTTCGCCCAACCCGTCGCCGCGCTGCGCTATCACTGTGAACGACGCCAGAGCCCGGGTGAGTTCGTGTGCGCGGGCCGCGTCGGCGAGAGTGCCGGTGAGGGCCACGACACGGCGGTCGACGTCGGCGGCCGAGACGGCGTCGAGGGTGTCCAGCAGCGAGGCCGCGGCCAGCTCCGCGGCGGCGGCGTCGCCGATCGTGGCGGCGAGGCGGGTCTTGGCCAGCCCGGGAACGGGGGCTTTGGCGACGACGAGAGCGGTGACGGTCACGAAAGCACCTTCCAGAAATCTCGCACGGCGACGATCGTCCCCTTCACCGAGCCCGAGACCTTGGAGGTTCCGGCTGTCCGTGGTCGGTAGTCCACGTCGTGTTCGACGACGGTCCAGCCGGCTTCGGCCGCCAGCACGAGCAGCTGCAGCGGGTAGCCCGAGCGGCGGTCGGTGACGTCGAGGTCGAGCAGTGCCTGACGGCGTACTGCGCGGATTGCTCCCAGGTCGTGTACCGGCAGCTTGTACTTGGTGCGAAGTCGAAGTGAGAGAACGGCATTGCCGAGCCTGGCGTGCAGGGGCGAGCTTCCCTTCGCCGGTCGGCGACGACCGACGGCGAGGTCCGCGTGATCCAGGGCCGTCACGAGGGTCGGCAGATCGCGTGGATCCATCGAGCCGTCTCCGTCGAGGACACAGACGATGTCGGTGTCGGCCGCAACGACGCCTGCATGGACTGCCGCACCGTAGCCGGGCACCGTCTCGGAGACCACTGTTGCTCCGTGGGCAGCAGCCACGGCGGCGGTGGCGTCGGTGGAGTTGTTGTCCACCACGATCGTCAGGTAGCCCGGCGGAACCGAATCCAACACTGCAGGAAGCGATTCGGCCTCGTTCATGCAGGGGATGACGACTGTGACGGATTTCGGTTCAGACACGGGGCGGACCCGTGCCCTCGGCGTCGCGCAACGGTGCGTCGGCGAACGCGGTGAGACCGTCCCTCGGCATGATCTTCGCGCGGAAGCCAAGAGTCTGTTCGGCCAGTGCGGAACTGGCGACGATGTGCCGTACATCGCCTGCTCGGTAACGTCCGGTGATCTCGGGCGTTGGCCCGCCGCGTGCGTCGGCGAGGATGGTGGCGACCTCACCGATGGTGATCGGTTGTCCCGAGCAGACATTGAGGGCGGTGAATCCGTCCAGCTCTGCCTCGATCGATGCGATGTTCGCCGCTGCCACGTCGTGCACGTGCACGAAATCGCGGGCCTGCTTGCCGTCCTCGTAGACCGTCGGGGCCTGACCGAGTTCCAGAGACGACCGGAACATCGCGGCCACACCGGAGTACGGGGTGTTGCGCGGCATGTGCGGTCCGTACACGTTGTGGTACCGCAGTGCGATCACCGAGCCGCCGGTGGCGACCGCCCATGCGGAGGCGTAGTTCTCCTGTGCCAGCTTGCTCGCGGCGTAGGTGCTTCTGGGCTCGAGCGTCGAATCTTCTTCGACCAGAAGCCAATCGAGCGGCTCACCGGATATCGGGTCGCGATTGTCGAACAATCCGGCGTCGAGGTCGGCTCGGGTGCGGGGGCGAGGAATCACCGTCTCGCCGGACGAATTGAGATACCGCCCTTCGCCGTAGACGACCATCGACGACGCGAGAACCAGGCGCGAACAACCTGCCTCGTACATCGCAGCGAGCAGAACCGCCGTCCCGTAGTCGTTGTGGCTGGCGTAGGCCGGGGCATCTGCGGCATCGACGCCCGCTCCGACGACAGCGGCCTGATGACACACGACATCCACCCCGCGCAATGCGTCGACGAGCGAGTCCTTGTCGCGCACATCGAGATCGATGATCCCGTCGGCTCGCGCTCCCGGGCCGTGTGCCGACTCCAGCATGGCGTCGACGGCAACCACCTCGTGGCCCGAGACGGCAGCCGCATCGAGAATGTGACCGCCGATGAATCCGGCTGCGCCGGTGAGCAATACCCGCGTCATGGCAGTTCGATCGGCAGTGTGAGGCCGGTGTGCACCCGACACGTGGGGCAGTCGCCGGTGGGAGCGTCGGAGATGGCCGAGCGCACCAGTGCTTTGAGCGGCTCGATGTTCCTCTGGAATTCGGCGAACACGTCCACCGCCTTGACGCCCTGACCGGACTCGATGCCCGCGTCGAGGTCGGTCACCAATGCGATCGGTGCGTAACAGAGCTCGAGTTCGCGAGCCAGGACCGCCTCGGGGTGGCCGGTCATGTTCACCAGCGTCCAACCCTGGCGAGCGAACCATTGGCTCTCGGCACGAGTGGAGAACCGAGGACCTTCCACGACGACCATGACGCCGCCGTCGATCGCCGAATCCTGGATCGCGGACTTCCTCAACGTGGGGCAGTACGGGTCGGCGAACTCGACGTGTATCCCACCCTCGTCGAAGTAGGTCTGGGACCGCCCGGAGGTTCGATCGACGAGTTGGTCGGGGATCACGACGGTTCCCGGGCCGTACTCGGACACCAAGGATCCGACCGCGCAGGGGGCGAACACTCGATTCACCCCGAGCATCCGCAGCGCCCACATGTTCGCTCGGTACGGCAGCGTGTGCGGTGAGTACTCGTGGTTTCGGCCGTGTCGGGGGAGAAACGCGACCTGCCGACCCTCCACCTCGCCCAGGGTGATCGGAGCACTCGGGGCACCGTAGGGAGTGTCGACCACCACCTCCTCGGCATCGCTGCCGAAGAACGAGTAGAAGCCGCTGCCGCCGATGACGGCGATCTCGGCCCGTCCCTGCCCGTCGTTGTTCATCTACTCATCCTCCATCACTGCCGGTCGATATGCTGGTCCGAAGTCGTGTTCGTCTCGAGGTCCGCAGGGAGAAAACACTATCCGTTACTGGAGAGAAGCCGTCGCCGGTGCATTGGCCGTCGTGCTCGTCGTGGTCGCGTTCGTCGTTCCGTATCTGGGGAACGAACTCGTCACCCCCATCATCAACAGGACTCCGCAGCAGGTGCGTGATTTCGCCGATGCGGCACCACTGTTCGGCTTCCGCGAGATTCACGTGGGATGGGGAACTCCCGCCGCCGTTCTGATCGCCGTGGCCACTGTGTTGTGGGGGCCGACGGTGGCACGTCGACTGTCGTGGACGCGACTGTTGTTCGTCGTGTGGGGTGCGTCGGCGGCATGGACGATGTCGCTGGCGATGGTGGACGGTTGGAAACGCGGCTTCGTGAACCGGCTGGCGTCGACGGACGAGTACTTGCACGAGGTGCCCGGCATCACCGACATTCCCGCCACGCTCCGCGGGTTCTCCGAGCGAATTCTGGACTACCAGGCCGATTCCTGGACGACGCATGTGTCGGGTCATCCACCCGGCGCGTTGCTCACCTTCGTGTGGCTCGACCGTCTCGGTCTCGGTGGCGGAGCCTGGGCGGCGACGCTCTGCGTGCTGGTCGGTACGAGTGCCGCCGTGGCGCTGGTACTCACCCTCCGGGTGCTCGGCGACGAGGACATCGCACGGCGTGCTGCACCGTTCGTGGCGATTGCCCCGGCGGCGATCTGGATCGCCGTCTCGGCCGATGCGTTCTATGCCGGTGTTGCCGCGTGGGGCATTGCGTTGCTGGCGATCTCCACGAAGCGGTACCTGTGGCCCGCGTCGATCGGTGCGGGAGTCCTGCTCGGGTTCGGCGTGTATCTCAACTACGGGTTGGTGCTGATGGGCCTGCCCGCCGTCGCGGTCCTGATAGCCGCACGGAAGATTCTGCCGTTCGTCGGCGCGCTGATCGGTGCACTGATCGTCGCCGGGATCTTCACCGCGTACGGATTCTGGTGGTACGACGGCTACTTGCTGGTGCAGGAGCGCTACTACCAGGGCATCGCAATCGATCGCCCGTTCGAGTACTGGGGTTGGGCGAACTTCGCAGCGCTGTTCTGCGCGCTGGGAATTGCTGTGCCCGCGGCGTTTCCACGGATTCTCACGCGGCTCGAGCCGATCAATCTGTTGGTGATCGCGGCGATCGCCGCGGTGGTGATGGCGGACCTGAGTCAGTTGAGCAAAGCCGAGACCGAGAGAATCTGGCTGCCCTTCGCGATGTGGATGCTGATCGCGCCCGCGGTGTTGCCGATCAGGACCCATCGTTTCTGGTTGGCGCTGCAGGTGATCGGTGCGTTGGCGATCAATCATCTGCTGTTCACGAATTGGTGAGCGGAGCCAGCGTCATCTGAGCGAACCAGCGCCCGTCGATCGGTGCCACGTCGACCACTCGAAGGCCTGCGGCACCGGCGAGATCTACGGTGGCGTCGGCGCTGACACTCGACCAGGCGAACCAATCGCCGACCATGGTGTCGGTTTCCCATCGAACGGTGCGGTGACGAATTCCTGTGTCGCTGGGCGCATCCACTTCGGCGATGACGGCTCCGTGTGGTGCGAGCAGGTCGGCCGCCCGGCGGAGCAATCGCACGGGGTCGCCGCCGATGCCGATGTTGCCGTCCGCGAGGAGGACACACGACCAGTTGCCCGTGTCCGGCAGTGGCTCGAAGAGGTCGCGGAGAACGGCGTTGCCGCCGCGCCCGATGGTCAGATCGACTGCTGTTCGGGACGTGTCGACACCGAGTGCCGAAACGCCGCGTCGAGCGAGCGCTTCGGTGAGCCGACCCGGCCCACAGCCCAGATCGATCGTGGGCCCGGTACAGCGGCTGAGCATGGCGTGGTCCGCGCGGCGATCCTCGGCCGACGAAGCGCTGCCACCCATCCACCGTGCGGTGGGTAGTTGCTGCCTGCTGCCGTCGGAATCGCCTATCCAGCAGGGTAGTCCGGCTGCTGCGCGGTTGAAGAGTGTATCGGCGGTGACGCTCATGCTCGGCTCCGTACAAGGGTCCATCGGATGAAGTATGCGGCGGCGCTCGCGGTGAACAACACCGCGGTCAGCGCGAGCCAACGTCCGAGAAAGGGTTCCTGAGTCAAACCGGTTGCGGCCCGGTACGACTCCGCGCCCTGGGAGATTATCCCGGGGAAGAACATCAGAAACGTCAGCGCTGTCCCGAGAGCGGGAACTCGAACGAAATTCACCGGTGACACGGCCAGGTGGCGGCGCGGAATGCTGGTGAGAAGCCGATCGGCCAGTGAGTACAGCGGAAACAGTACGGCGTCGTGCAGCAGTACCGATCCGAAGAACCACACGAGAACGGATTTCCACCACACGTCGCTGTTCCACAGAGTTTGCGGCCCTGCGAGTGTGACGACGTAGCCGACGAGGGCGAACGAGAGCAGCAGACCGACCGCGTGCAGCGGGTGGCCACCGTAGATCTTCGTGAAGGCTCTCATCTTCAGGCTCCTGACCGGGCGATGCAAACACCCGTGCGCGAGAGCCACCGTCGTCGACGGTGACGCCTCGCGCACGGGTTCAGGAAACTGTTATGCAGCGGTGTTGATCGTGATGGTTGCAACGCCCACGAGCAGTCCCGGGGTCACAGCATCGGTGTTGAAGGTGCTGTTGAGCAGTCCGGCAGCGGTCTCCGAGATCTTCACCTCGGTGCCCTGCAGGATTGCGGTGTTGTCGGGTCCGGTAGCGAGCGGCTGCAGGGTGCGGCCGTCGAGATCGAACAGCACTGCGTCTGCGGCTGCTTCCTCGCCGTTGACCATGACGTCACCGGTGAGAAGCGAAGTGCCCGGGTCGATGTCGAAGTTGATGAGCTCGACGACGGTCTCGCCGGCAGTCAGCGACAGGCCGCTGCCGTCGTGGTTGATCTCGCCCTGGACGTAGGGGTCGACGGTGCCGGGCTCCCAGTACTTGACGTCTCCGCCGGTGATCGGGAAGCGGATGGATCCGTCTGCGAGAGTCGCGGTTCCGACGACACCGGGCGTGAGGCCCAGGGTGGTCAGTGCGCCGGTGAAGCCGGGATCGAGAGCAACTGCGGTGTCGACACCGGTGAGGTCGTCGACCTCGGCTGCGGGCTCGGGCTCGCTCTCCACGGCCTCTGCTGCCGAAGAGGTGGCTGCGTCGACGGTGTCGGATGCTTCCTCGCTGGAGCATGCGGCAAGCGGGACGATGGTGAGTGCACCGATTGCGGTGGCGGCCAAAGCTTTACGAACAGTGAACATGTCGGTCAACCTTCCGTGCTCGTCTCTCGAGCGTTGTGGGTCATTCGGCGCTGCTTGCCGAGCGGATGGGTTCCATCTCGATCCCCTGCAAGGGAGCGTGCCCACCTGTTACCCGACAAACCGGACGTCCAAACCGGAAATTTTCCGAAAGGTTCACTTGCGGATCAACGAAGGATCAAGTCCGCTGCGCGTTCTCCGATCACCACAGAGGGCGCGTGAGTGTGCCCGCGGATGATGCTCGGCATGATCGACGCGTCGGCGACGCGAAGGCGGTCGACGCCCCGCACCCGCAGCTCGGCATCGACGACACTGTCGGCGTCGTTGCCCATACGGGCAGTGCCCACGGGGTGGTACAGAGTGTGCGCATTCTGCTCGAGGGCCTCGGTGAGCAGGTCCGCCGGGGAGATGTTCGACGCCACCCTGGGGCGTACGACGTCGCCGAGCAGTCCCTTCAGCGAGGGGGTTTCGGAGATCGCGACGCAGACGCGGAGGCCTTCGATCATTGCTTTGCGGTCCAGTCCGCCGGGGTCGCTGAGGTAGCGGGGTTCGACGATGGGCTTGGCCAGGGGGTCGGCCGAGCGGAGGGTGATCTCGCCTCTGCTCTCGGGTTTGACGAGCACCGCGCCGATGACTGCGGCGTGCGAATCCTGGCCGACGAGTCCCTCGTCGAAGAACGGTGCCGGTCCGAAGATGAGTTCCACGTCGGGCAGGGCCAGGTCTTCTCGGCTCTTGATGAATCCGTACGCCTCGGCGACGTTCGAGGTGAGCATGCCGCGACGGCGAGTCAGGTAGTTGACCAACTCGGGGATCTTCTCGGCGTGGAAGAGAGAGTCTCTTTCGGTTTTCCAGCCGATGAGGGCGGCCAGGTGGTCGAGCAGATTCTGCCCGACACCTGGTGAGTGGTGCTGAACGGTGATGCCGTGCGACTTCAGCTGTTCCTGGTCGCCGATGCCCGAGAGCATGAGCAGCTGGGGGGTGTTGATGGCTCCGCCGGAGAGAATTACTTCCTTGTGCGCGCGCACGGTGTGTGTCTGTCCACCGGAGGTGTACTCGACGCCTACTGCCGCAGTGCCTTCGAAAAGGACGCGAGTGGCATGTGCCTCGGTGAGGACGGTGAGGTTCTTGCGCTTCTTCGCCGGCCGTAGGTACGCGTCGGCGGTGCTCCACCGTGCTCCACGCTTCTGGTTGACCATCGTGCGGGTGAAGCCCTTGGGCTCGGGCAGGTTGGCGGTTTCCAGCGGATAGCCTGCTTCTTCGACGCCGTCGAGGAACGACGACGTCAGGTCGCGGGGGCTGCGCTGGTGCGAGACGATGAGTGGGCCGTCGGTTCCCGCGTCGAGTGCTGTTGTGCCCTCGATGTTCTCGATCTTGCGGAAGTATCCGACGAGGTTGCGGAAAGCCCACGAGTCGTCGGACACCGCTGCCCAGTCGTCGTAGTCGGCGGCGAATCCGCGTACCCACATCATGGCGTTCATCGACGACGATCCACCGAGCATCTTGCCGCGCGGCCAGTAGATGCTGCGATCTCGCAGCTCCGACTGCGGTTCGGTCAGGTAATCCCAATCGACCTCGCTGCGAAAGAGTTTGGAGAATGCAGCGGGGATGTGAGCGAACTTGTTCTTGTCCTCGGGGCCGGCCTCGAGGAGGATCACCTCGTTGCGCGGGTCTGCGCTGAGGCGATTGGCCACCACTGCGCCTGCCGAACCTGCGCCCACCACGATGTAGTCGGCAGTCTTGTGCTGTGAGCTCATCTTTGTCCTTGAAGTCGTTGCGGGCGCAGAGGTGTCAGCCGCGCAGGGCGGAAGCGAATATTGCAGGCAGTTTGGACCAGGACGGCGCGCCCGCGAATGCGGTGAGCAGCTTGCCTGTCGATGCTGCGGTCTTGTTGGTGACGAACCACGGTGGCTTCGGGGAGATGGAGAGTTCGCCGTTGACCAGCGAGCGCGGCAGCGGCCGGAAGGGGCCCCGCACCACTGTTCGCTCGGCCCCGTCGATCAGTAATGCGTTGTGCACGACGCCGATTCCGCTCTGCACGTCGTCGACGGTGTGTCCGGGGAATGCGCCCCAGGTGGCCGCTGCGGTGAGGAAGCCGATGGCCGTCCAGGCGTTGACGGCGATGGTGCCGTAGCGCAGGTCGGCGAGCATGGTGTCGAACTTCTCCCCGAGTCCCTTGATGGTGCCCGGGGTGCCGATGATGTTGATGCCGAGTGTGCCGGTGAACTCCTCGTTCGCGGCCTGCACCGCCTTGGCGGCGAATGCTGCTCCACTATAGGGCAATTCGATGATGCCCATGACCGGTGCGAAGTACTCGGTCTGCAGCAGCGGAGCGTATTCACCGGGGTTCAGATCGGTGATGAGCACGCGGCCACCGCGTTCACCGAGGCGTTCGGCGGACGGGTAGGTGGCGGTGGCGTCGGACACTCGCTTGTCGCTGCCGGGGTAGTAGGGCGCTCGTGCCGGCGCGCGGTCGAGGGCAGCGCGTAGGGCGGCGACGAATTCGTCGCGCTGCTTCCATTCCGAGGACAGTACGACGACCTGCGAAGCGACACAGTTGTATCCACTGTTGTGCAGGCGTTGGGTGGCGATGTGTTCGGCCTGGAATTCGATGTCGGCACGGCTCCACTCACCGGGCAGAACGATGGTGGGCGAGACTCCGCCGAGTTCGCTGGAGATTTCCTTGGTGAGGATCGGGTCGTTGGCCGCCTTGCGCGCAGCTCCGTCCGCGCCGGTACCGAAGACGATCGCGTCGTGCGTGATGGCGCTGCCGGTCATGTGGACGTGGTCGACGGACGAGTGCTGGACCAGGTAGGTGCCCACGTCGGCTCCGCCGGTGAGCAGACGCAGTGCGCCGATGTCCACGAGCGGGGCGAGGATCTTCTCGAACACCGGCAACAGTGGATCCATGATGGGGTTGAGCTTGAGTGCGACCACTCGGTTGAACGCGATCAGTTCGTACAACGCGTCCAGCGGCGCGATCGAGGTGATGTTGCCTGCGCCGAGGACCACTCCGATGCCTGCGGTGTGGGCGGGATCGAGCTGGGCGAGGCCCGCGGTCCGCTGTGCGGTTGCACGGTCGATTCCGGGCTTCAGCCACACCTCGGCGGTGAATCCGTTGAGCAGGAGTCGCTCGAAGATGTTGAGGGGCAGCACCGACACCGTCGTGCGCCCACCGGGAGCCGTCCCGAACTTGGCACCGGCCAGCGGGCTGGTGCCGGCTTCCAGCGCCGCGAGTGTGTGCGCCACGGTGCCGAGTCCGTTCAGGAACGAGTACGGACCCGACAGCCATTCCTCTCCGACGAGGCTGGAGGAGGCGTCGAGCCCCTTGATCGACGTTGCCGCCGTCACCCACTCCTGCGCGTGAGCTGTGGTCAGCGCATGCACGCGTTCGAGGAGCGCCCGCCGCTCGGCCAGGGTGAGGCGTCCCCAGTTCTTCTCACCCTCGGACAGATCGGCGAGTGCGGAGTCGACTGCCTCGGTGGGTCCCGTCGTCGGTACGGATTGCAGGTGTGGGGTGACGTCGCTGGTCAACTTCTCGGCTCCACTCGTCGTTCGGGTATACGGCTTCACTGTGATTGTGGTCGCACTCGGGCGCGGGACGCTATGGGCCACGTGCCTCAATTGGAAGCGACGGTTTGTGCCGCTGCACAATTTCGCTGTGGCGTGGCTTACAGGGGTGCGGCTAGAGTTCTGTCATGACCGTGACCGAGTTCGACGTGCATCCGTCACCGACCGATCTGGCCGCGACGATGCTCGACGGCGTCGACGACCTCGCGACCGAATTGGTGCGACGCATCCTGGGGGCCGAGCACGCCTACCTCGAATCGACGCTGCTCACCACCGAGCAGCTCTACGAGGCGTCGCGGAGCAATCTGGCGTCGATGCTGGGCAAGCTGTCCGGTCGTGCTCCCATGCGCCTCGAGTCGGCGCGGGACGCGGGCAGGCTCAAGGCCGAGCAAGGGGTACCGCTGGCTGCCCTGCTGCACGCCTTCAGGCTGGGCGGCAGGTTGGTCTGGGACGAGTTGATGGAACGCTCGGACGGCCGGGCGAGTCATGCGCTGCTGGACATGGCCGCTCAGGTCTGGGCGTTGGTCGACGTGTACTCCGACGAGGCGGCGGAAGCCTATCGAGAGAGCGCCGACATGCGTGCGCGGGAAAGCGCCGAAGCCCGTGGGCGCCTCATCCGTGTGCTCTTCGCCGATCACGGCGCGAATCCGACTGCGGCAGCGGACGCGTTGCGAACGTTTCGCATTCCCGACCACGGCTACTTCGCGGTGGTCTCGCAGGAGCCGTTGACCGCAGCGATGGGGATCGACGGGTTGATCGCCCGCCTCCGCACCGCGGGTGCCGAATCGGTGTGGGATGCCGAGGTGGACGGTAGCGTCGGGCTGATCTGTGCCGCAACGGAATCGGAGATCGACTCGGCGTTGATCACGCTCAGTGAGCTGTGTCCGGGACGGGTCGGGGTGAGCTCGGTCTTCAGGTCCCCCTCGGGTATCGGTGATGCCGTGGGCCAGGCCCGGCTGGCGAGGTCGTGCACCTCGAGCGAGGCGTCACCGCCCGCACCGGTGCGCTACGACTCCGTGCCGGTACCCCTACTTCTGGTCCGCGATCCGAAATCGGGTCGGATCGCCTCCCGGCAGATACTCGGTGATCTGCTGGCGTTGCCGCGAGCCGAACGGCAGAGCTTGCTCGACACCCTGGACGCCTGGTTCTCGTGCGGCGGTTCCACCCGCGATGCCGCCGAATCGCTGCACTACCACCGCAATACGGTGTTGTATCGGTTACGTCGAATCGCCGAGCTCACCGGTCGCGACTTCCGTGATCCGATCCAGGCCGCCGAACTGTACGTCGGGCTCAGGGCGTATCAGCTCCTGACCTGAGGATCAGTGGCTGGCGAGGACGACGTCGAGGATGCCGGCTCCCAGCGGCACCGGTACGCAGGTCGGGGGACGCGCGTTCGCCGGGTCCAGAGCGTTCAGCGCCAGCCGCAGCGCGGTGGGATCGTAGGTGAACGTGAAGTGCGCAACCTCGGTATCGGGGCACACGTCCTGCACCACGATGTTGTGCGCTCCCGGATCCCGAAGCAGCGCATTGGTATACGGCTGAATGACCTCGTCGACCCTGGTTGCGATGGACGTGTACTCCACCCCGGGCACGGTGTCACCGCCTGCGTTGAGTCGCTCGAGAAAGTCGGATCCGGCCATCAGTTGGGCGAGACCAGGCCCGAATTCGCCTGCCACGACCCCGGTTGCACCGGGCACCGCCTGCACGACGGGCGCAACTCCGTACATGGTGCCGCCGTACGTCGGTGATGCGATCCCCACCCATCGATCGACCACGTACGCACCGCCGAGCCTGTTGACGAAGTACCGAGCGACCGCGGCACCTTGCGAGTAGCCGACCACGTCGACTGCGCCGGCACCGGTTGCCTGGAGTATCGACAACGTCATCGCCTTCAGTTGCGCTGCACTGTCTTCGATGACGCCGTACCCGTTGGATTCACCGTCCGGCGATGCGCCGTAGTTGATGGCGAAGACGCAGAATCCGGCTGCCTTCAGGATCGGCGCGAAGCCGGCCCAGTCGGAGTACGCGGTGGCGTCGGTGCCGTGCACCAGGACGACGGGATTCGGGTGCGCTGCGGTGGGTGTGCAGCTCATGTCGTTTGCTCCGGGCGGGGCGGCATCGCGGTTCGACGCCGAGTAGCGGATGGCATCGGCGTGATCGGGCTGTTCGGGGGCTGCGGCGATGGGCATCACCGGACCCGCGTGTGCGGAAGGCGCGAGCAATACGGCGGCACCGACGATGACGAAGGTGATCAGACTCCGCCGTGGCCCGCGCATGGATAGACGATATTCCTCCAACTGTGGAATGTCCCTACAGAGAGACGTCATGGCTGAGAAAAGTCACAAGAATTGTTCTGTCGTCGAAACCGTGCCGAACGCGCACACCGCACGGGGCCCAGCCGTAGTGGCTGGGCCCCGCGCGGAGTGGAGGTGCTGCTCTGCAGGTCAGAGGCGACTCACGCGGAGCCAATCGACGCTCATCGTCTGCGGGTACGGCGTGCTGTTCAGTGTCTTGCCGGTCCAGTTGTTGCCCACGGCTACGTTGAAGAGGATGTAGTGCGGCCAAGTGCCCGAGAAGGCCTTCCAATTGCCGCCCTTCGCCTCGTACTGGGCCTGAGTGAGGGAGAACCGAGCGACTCCGTCGACGAACCAGGTGATGCTGTTCGGCAGCCAGTCGATTCGGTACGTGTGGAATCCGTTGTTGACCGGATTCATGCCGCCGCCGGTCTTCACATCTTGATTGGAGTTCCACTTCGAGGGGCCGTGCAAATTGAATGACGGTCCGTACAGTCCGGGAATTTCGACGATGTCCACTTCCCCTTGACTGGGCCATGAATATTCGCCACCGGGTTGTAGGCCGAGGGTCCAGAATGCGGGCAGCAGGCCCTGGGCGCTCGGCATCTTGATCGATGCTTCGATGCGCACCGGCGGCGTCACCGATTGCTTGCCCATGCTGACCACGCGGGCGCTGGTGAAGTTGTACGGTGCCCGCTTGCGGTCCGGTGCGGTCTCCCGACGCGCGGTGATGTTCAGTGAGCCGTTGAACTGGTTGGCGTTGTTCCAGGAATTCGTATAGTACTGCTGCTCACCGGAACTCGCGCCCCAGCGGCCGGTCTGAAAGCCCCATTTGGCGGGGTCGGGTCCGCCGTAGCCGTTGAATTGGTCCTCCCACAGAAGGGTTCCGGCTCCGCCTTGGGTTCTCGGAGGTGCGGCGAGTGACGGGGCGGCGGTTGCCGACGAGACGGCCACGGCCATCGTCGTCAGAGTGACCGCGACAATTGTTAGTAGTGATCGCATGAGGGGGGATTCCTGTCAGGTCATATGTCGGTGAACAAATGTCGACACTGGATTTCTAGCACGCCAAACTAGGCGTTAGAAGTTTCTTCTGAAATGCAGGAATTCTTGCGAATACAATGAATGAATTCGGCTATATTACTGGTCGGTAGCAAGGGTACCGACCGATATTGGGCGGTGGTCGGTTTGTTTCAGGAGTGACCGCAGTGACCCGGCAGCGTCTATGGGTTCAGCGATACGGACGAGACGGGAGCGACTGGGATGAGCAGGAGTGGTGCGCGTGACGGCCCGAAGTGGGTGTCAGGAGTGGAGCCTGCAGGAACGACTCGAGATGGGCAGGAGTGGAGCCTGCAGGAATGACTCGAGACAAACAGGAGTGGAGCCGGTGACGGGAATCGAACCCGCCTCTCAACCTTGGGAAGGTCGCGTTCTACCAATGAACTACACCGGCGTGTGGTGCGGATGTCAGGTTATCAGGGCGTTCAGATGCCGATGCGCACGCCGTGGAGGAGTTCGAGGGCGTCGTCGGCCGCCACCGGTTTGGAGAACAGGTATCCCTGCGCGCGGGTGCACCCCAGTTCGATCAGGGTCTTTCTGGCACTCTGCGTTTCGACGCCCTCGGCGATGATGGTCAGCCCGAAGGCGCGGGCGAGTCCGATGATGGACTGAACGATTGCGAGGTCGCCGGTGTTTTCGTCGCCCAGGTCGGTGACGAAGGCGCGGTCGATCTTGAGTGCGTCGACGGGCAGTTCCTTGAGGTGCGACAGGGAACTGTATCCGGTGCCGAAATCGTCGATGGCCACTTGCACGCCGAGTTCGCGGAGTTCGCGCAGTGTGACGCGGGTGCGGGAAAGATCTTGCACCACTGCCACTTCGGTGATCTCGAGGCAGAGGCTGGGCCCGGCTATGGAGAACTCCGTGAGCGCTCTGGCGACGGCACCGACGAATCCGTTGGTGACGAGTTGGACGGGGGATATGTTGACGCGCATCGCGATGTCGAGGTGGGGGATCTCGCGTTGCCAGTCGGCGAGGGTGCGGCAGGCGTGGTCGAGGACCCAGCGACCGAGTTCACCGGCGAGGTTCGTCTCCTCGGCGACCGGGATGAATGCGGACGGGGGAAGTAGTCCGCGGGTGGGGTGTTGCCATCGGACCAGTGCTTCGACTGCGGTGATGCGTCCGGTGGCGAGGTCCACTTCGGGTTGGAAGTGCAGGGTGAGCGAGTCGCCTGCGATGGCTTCGCGCAGATGGATCTCGACGTCGTTGCGGAGTTCGGCTTCGGCGTGCATCTCCTCGGTGAACAGGGCGATGTCGTGGCCACCGGCGCGTTTGGCCACCAGGGCGGCCTGATCTGCTTGCCGCAGAAGCGACTCGGCGGTGTGCTTGCCCGGGTGGCCGAAGGCGATTCCGATGCTCGCGCTTCTGCTGATGCGTTCGACTCCGAGGGTGACGGGGGCGTTCATGGCGTCGGCGATCATCTCGGCGTGGTGTGTCGCGACGCGGGCCGAGCACGGTCCGGCCAGTACCACCAGGAACTCGTCGCCGCCCAGGCGTGCGACGAGACCGGCCGACCTGCCGACGAAGCTCTGCAGTCGATCGGCGATGGTCTCGAGGTAGTGGTCTCCGGCGAGGTGGCCCAGAAAGTCGTTCAGTGCTTTGAGTCGATCGAGGTCGATGTGCATCACGGCGACGGGGCCGGGCATGGACGGGTCGAGTCGTTCGCGGAGGTGTTGTGCGAGGGCCGTGCGGTTCGGCAGTTTGGTCAGGTGGTCGTGCAGTGCCGAGAATCGAAGTTGCTCCTCGGCGATCACTCGCGACTGCAATTGAGAGAGCAGCGCCGCAATTGCTTTGAGCGCGTTGAGTTCTGCCTCGGACCAGCTTCGGTCGCCGATCTTGATGAAACCGAGGATGCCGGTGGTGCGTCCGGAGTGCAGCAGTGGCACGACGGCCATCGAGGTCGCGGAGAATCCCGACCCCTGCTCGACGCGTCGACGGTAGTCCTCCTGGTCCGGATCCGGCCGAAACACTGCAGGTTCGGTCAGTGTCTCGGCCAGGCGGAATACCGAGTCTGCGTCGTCGAAGTAGACCACTGCGAGTGGATCGGGATCGGGCACGCTCAGTCGCGGTGGCCATTCTGCGGTGAGTCTGGTGGCCCTGGCCTCGAAGTCGTTGTGCCGGAGGAAGCTGAAGTCGATGCCGAGGTAGTCCACGAGTTGCCGCAGCACGGATTCGTAGGCCTCGCGCACCGTCGCCGCATCGACTCCCATGAGTTCGGTTGCGACGCCGGTGACGAGGACCTCGAGCGTCCGATTGTGCTCCAGGACCCCACTCCCGCCTCTCGTAGACGCAGTGCAGGACGGTTCCCCCTGGTCTTCGGCGGAATCCTACCCCGATACAGACGCTGAAACAGGAAGTCTGCGACTATGTATCGCGGTTTTCGGGGCGCAACTGAGCCGCAACACCAGTGCTACGGACTCGGTGCTTGCGATTTCAAGCAGGGTGTCGAACTCGAAACTCAACTGCTGCAGTGCTTCTGCGTGGTGTGTGGACAGTTGTCGATACTCCTCCGCGGTACGTGCGTAGAGGAACGCAGGGGAAACCGGTTGCACTGCCAATCCGCGCAAATGCGCAGTTACCCATACGTTCTCCGTTGCATATCCTCCCCTGATGTAATGCGCCGCGGTCGATCCTGGTACGACGACCACTGCAAGTGCCGAACTCGACAGCACTCGATCGCGCATATCGGTCCCCAGTGCCGCCCCTGCGTCCCAGGCATGCACGAGCTCCATCACGTCCGGCCGCTTGACGATCTCGAGCTTGGACAGGTCCGCCTCGTCGATCCCCAGCGTCGAGACCTCGATTCCTCGATCGGGATCGAGATCTCCCGGCCAGCGCAACTCGGAGAACATGTCACGGTGCAGGTGCGGTGTGAGATACCGGATTCGATCCGCTGCGGCGAGGATATTCGCGGCTGCGGCAATGGATTCGGGTGTCGTCAGCAGCACGGCCCGTCCGCCTTCTGCTGCTGCCGCAGCGGCGATGTCGGCGGCGATGTCCGCGTCCAGGGGCGCGCCGTTGCCCATCTCCCGGTTGGTGCACCGCTCGAGAACGCCGTCGAGCAGGCGTCGATCGGCGACGGGTTGTGGGTCGCCCGCACTCAGCGTGATCTGGACTCCGTGCTCGACGACATCGGTGCGGTCGAGCCTGCCCTGCGCGGTGGCCACCACTCGCGCGTTGAAGGCGGCCGCACCGACTGCAACGCAACTGCCGCGGAAGGCGATGTCGAGGGTCGAAGTTCGTGAACGATCGACCTCGATCCGCACGGTGCGTCCGTCGCGGGTGAAAGTCCACGGCTGACTGTTTCCGCCGGACGGCGCTCGACGGGCAGCCTCGAGAACGAGCGCGTCGGGATCGACGCAGGCCCGTCGGACGTCGACGGCGGTATCGACCGAGGGCTCCTGCATCCGACGCGTCGGGTTCGGGGGCGCGAGCGCGTCGAGATGGGTGTCGAGGTCTATGCGGATTCGTCCGGAGGGTAGGTGCGCTCCGGTGCCGAGGCGTCGAACGGCTGCGGCGATGGTGGCACCGCCGAGCTGAACGTCGCCGCCCAGTTGCGGCCAGGTCTCGATCGTTTCGCTCACTTCCACCATCGAAGCGGCCATGCGTGCCGAGAGCAGCGAGGCGTCGAGCTGGTCCAGCACTATCGGGATCTTGTCGCGGGTGCCCAGCCCCCGCAGGCTCGCAGAGTCGATCTCGCCGAGCACGCCGTGGAACACCGGGCGGTCGGGTTCGAGGTCGAAGCGTTCGACGTCGAGAAGTCCACGGTCGGAGGTCTCCATCAGTACCGGGATGCGTCGCGATCGGGCCGCCTCGCGGGCGCGGACCTTGACGTCGAGGGAGTCGCATTCCTCGACGAGTAGGTCGAGTCCGTCGAAGAACTCGTCGATGGTGTTCTCGGTGATGCCGTCCTCGGCGATTTCGACGCGCAGATACGGGTCGATTTCGGCAATGCGTCGGGCAGCGACGACCGCTTTGTTGACGCCGAGATCGAGTATGGACGCCGGAATTCTGTTGAGGTTGGAAAGCTCGATCTCGTCGAAATCCGCGAGGCGGAGCGTCCCGCAGATTCCTTCGAGTGCGAGGGTGTGGGCAATGGCGTGTCCGACGCTGAGTCCGATGATTCCTATCGTGAGATGTCCCAAGGAATTCTGTTCCGCGAGGGTTATCTTGTTCCTGTTCCTGTCCAGCCTCAGGTGTCGGAACGAGTTCGGTCCGAGTACGGCCACGACGGTTTTCCGCCACGGAAAGAAGACCCACCTGTCGCTTTCGTCGAGAAGGCTCTGCTCAGGGCTGGGAAGCAGTGAGTGCAGTCCTTTTCTTTGTGTCTTCCGCTCGTCCAGAAATGTGAGGGTCGGATCGCGTCTGAGTTCGTCGAGAGCGGCGCGCTGTGTGGCGTCCGTCTCGTCGAATATCACAGGCTTCCAGTGGTGGTCGGGTGTGTTTCGATCGTTCATGATGCGACTGCTTCCGGGAGTTCGACGGCTGCGCGGCGGTGTGCGAGCAGGGCGACCGTGTTGTGCCGCATCCGGCGCCAGGTGGCCAGCTCGGCGTTGAAGGCGAGTGTTGTTCTGTCCCACCAGAACACCTCTGTTCGATAGCGCTCGTCAGGGTAGGGAATCGGCGCGATCTGGGTGGCGATCACGGCTCCGGTGTCGAGCCATGCGGCACGGACGTGGGATGCCGCGGTGGCCAGGGCGTAGCGCGCGCCCAGAAGTGCGGTGCTGTAGGCGGGGGACTCCGCGATCATCGCGGTGACGGCGCGGCCGTGGGGTGCGTCCTGAGCGACCCATGCGGACTTGAGTTCGACCACTCCGTAGCCGATACGTTCGTCGAGCATGGTGTGCACGTGGCGGAGCCCTTCGGGATGTTCGGCGAATTCGATGAGCGCGTGCGATTGATCGACCGATGAATACGGTCCCTGCACTCGTACCCCGCCGACTATTTGTCCGGTTCGATCGAGTGCGGCGAAGAACAGAGCCGTGGTGCCGCCGTCACGAATGGTCGACATTTCGAGTGCGGCGGTCACACCGTGTCGCATGTAGCTTTCTTCTGCGCCGTCCAGGAATTGTTCCCACAAGGCTGGATTTTCGGCGGGAGTGGTGGCCAGAACGAGGCATTGAGATCTGTCGTCCCAGTACGAAGGGACGTCGAACGGAATTGTCATTTCACTCTTTCTGATAGGAGTTGCCCGAATGTGAATGGTCGTGCCGCTCGATTGTCCGGCTTTTCCTTTGTGGAGCTACGTGTCGTGATCGGGGCTCGGGTGTGTCGCGGGGGACCGCCCAGGACCAGTAGCCTGCAGAGGTGCTGCTCTCCGACCGTGATATCCGTGCCGAAGTGACCCTGGGAAACCTGGCGATCGAACCGTTCGACCCGTCGATGGTTCAGCCGTCGAGTGTCGATGTGCGGCTCGACAAGCTTTTTCGGGTGTTCAACAACACCCGCTACACCCACATCGACCCGTCGCTGCAGCAGGACGAGTTGACGACGCTGGTCGAACCTGCGGCCGGTGAGCCGTTCGTTCTTCATCCGGGTGAGTTCGTTCTCGGCTCCACGCTGGAATTGACGACGCTGCCGGACTACTTGGCCGGTCGACTCGAGGGGAAGAGCTCGCTCGGGCGGCTGGGTCTGCTGACGCACTCGACCGCAGGCTTCATCGATCCGGGCTTCAGCGGCCACATCACGCTGGAGCTGTCCAACGTCGCAAACCTTCCGATCACCTTGTGGCCGGGCATGAAGATCGGGCAGCTGTGTCTCTTCCGACTGTCCTCGCCGTCCGAGAATCCGTACGGCAGTGCCGCGGTGGGGTCCAAGTATCAGGGCCAGCGCGGGCCGACGCCGTCGAAGGCCTACCTGAATTTCGTTCGGTCGAGCGTCGAGTAAACGATCACGTAGTTTGTTTCATCGCTGCGAAACGTGGTGAATGTCCGGTTGTAGCGGTACTCTGGTGACCTGACGTGGGTTGGGGCCTACCAGAGCGAGGTTTCTAGTGTCCGCGGTTCCCGATGTGTCCGTACTCGGCGCTTCGTTGGGGTCGAGTGGTCTTCGCAGCGTGATCAACGACAACGCTCGCTCCGGCGCTGTCCTGGAAGTACACGAGCCCGTCGCATCCCGACCCGCACCCAACGGCCTCGCTCCCGATCCGTGGGATGCCGTCATCACATCGGTACACAATCTGGCGACCGAGTACGCGTCTGCGGACTTCTACCCGGTGCTCGCGCTGCGCGAAAGCGCCCCCAAGACGGCCTACGACCAGGACTTTTCCGACGGCGTTGTGCTCGTGTCCGAACTCGGTGCGCAGTTGGGCGCGCTGCGTGAGACGCGGGTGCTGGCGGGCGAGCGCTGTGTCGCTCTGTTCGACGTCGGTGCATCCGGTACCTCGGTCTCCGTCGTGGACATCGACAGCGGTGACGTCATCGCGTCGCGTCGTACGGACGCGCTCAGTGGTGACGACTGCGACCGGGTGCTGTGCGATCACCTCATCGCGACGTTCGGTGCGGCCGAGGCGTTGACGGTCGAGGCTCGGCGGCGGCTCGTCCACGACGTCCGCGACGGGAAACACGAACTGGCACTGCTTCGTAGCGTGTCGATCATCGGACCGTTCGTCGGCGGCCGTGCGTCGCTGTGGCGTGGCAATCTCGACGAGCTCATCGGCGGCGCCGTGCATCGTGCCGTCTCGATGGCCGTCGACGTGCTCGACGAGGTGGGTGCGCAGGGCATTCACGTCGACGCCATCGTCGCCGTCGGCGGTGGTGCCAACATGCAGATAATTCGGCAGGTCCTGTTCGACGCGGTCTCGATGCCGGTCTACGTGCCCGAGCAGCCGGAACTGCTGGCGGCGCACGGCGCTGCTGGGATCGCTCGGACGGTGGGTCTGCGGCCGACGCCGGCACCGCCCGAGGTGCTCACCGATCGGTTCGCTGCCGTGGATCGAGATTCCGCAGACCTGAAGGTGGCGGCGGTTGCCCCGGTGGCCTCGAAGCGCCCGCGGCACAGCGACACCTCCTCCAAGCGCATGACCAGGGTCAACAAGTCCCGACACCTCGGTGGCGCGCTCGCGGCACTCGTCGCGGTGTGCGCAGCCGGCACCGTGGTCACTGCGGCGGCGCGCACCGGTGGCGACGATCCAGCGCCGTCGGTGAACAGTTCGCAGGACTCCTCACAGACCGTTCGGTCGCAGTCCGTGGTGCCTGCCGCCGATGGGTCACCCGCCGACCCCACCGGATCGTCGGTGCCGCTCGTGACCACGACGGCACAGACCTCCCCTCCGGTCGGCGCACCGGCGTCGTCGCCGTCCTCGTCATCGGCCGACGCACCGACCACGGCGGGCGCGGCGAGCACCACCGCAGCTCGGCGCACCGTGGCCACGACCAGTGCCCCGTCCGACATCCAGGAGACGACGGCACCCGACAGGCCCACCCCCGATCGGTCGACCGTGGTGCCGACGACGGTCCCACCAGTCACCACGACTCGGCCGACCACGACGCGCCCCGCCACGACGACCAGGGCCACGACGACGACGCGTCCCCCGACCACCACGCGGTCCACTCGGACGTTCGATATTCCGTTCCCGGACTTCGACTTTCCGCGACGCTGACCGGTCTGCGCTTTCCGGCTCCATCGGCCCCGGTACTCGAGGCAGGATGAGAGGTATGGAGTCGATTCAGACCGAGCGCGAAGACAAGTTCGACGTCGACGCAGATTTTCAGTTGCCCACTCTCGCTTCACTGGTGCCCGCAGGCGGCGCACTGGCATCGAGCGAGACCGACCTGAGCAGTGAGTACTTCGACACTGCCGGCCACGACCTGTTGCGGCGCGGAATCACGGTTCGGCGTCGTACCGGTGATTCCGACAACGGCTGGCACGCGAAGGTCCCGGCGGAGAAGGCGCGGACCGAGATTCGGCTCCCCCTCGGCAACAGTGCGCACAATGCGGTGCCGGACGAGCTGAACGACGTGCTGCGCGGTGCGGTGATGGGGGCGGAGTTGTCCGCGGTCGCGACTCTGACGACGCATCGAACGATTCACACCGTGTCCGACGCCGATGGGGCTGTGGTCGCGGAAGTTGCCGACGACGAGGTCTCTGTCGTCCTGATCGGCGGCGCGACCGGACCGCGGTGGCGGGAGGTCGAGGTGGAACTCGGACCCGCAGGCTCGGAGTCGTTTCTGAAGAAGGCGGGAAAGATGCTGCGCGCCGCCGGTGCTCGGCCGTCGGCGCATCCGTCGAAGCTGGATCGGGCGCTGTCGGTGGTGCGCCAGGTGCCCGCCGAACCCGGGGTGGTGCTGTTGGCGGACTATCTCGACGATCAGGCGCAGGCGATCGTTGCGGGCGATGTCTATCTGCGTCGAGGGCTGGATCCGATTCATTCCACGCGGGTGGCGATTCGGCGATACCGCAGTACTCTCCGCGTGTTCGGGAGCTTGTTCGAGGACGAGCCCGCCGCGCAGCTCGAGGCCGAACTGTCCTGGTATGCAAGCATTCTCGGTGAGGTGCGCGATCGTCAGGTGCAGCGTGCCCGGTTCGCGGCTGCGTTGCGCGAACTGCCGCCGGAACTGGTGCTCGGGCCGGTCGCGTCGCGCATAGAGAACGACCTGCTGGCCGAGCAGATTCGGTACCGCGAGGCGGCGATGACCGAACTCGACGGCGACCGCTACCGTGCGCTGCTCACGACGCTGTCGGAGTGGTCGCGCGGGCTACCGATCGACGGCGAGGTCACCGATCGCGTGTTGGTCAAGCTGGCGCGCAAGGCAGGGAAGAAGGCGATCGATCGCACGAAGAGTGCCGTGCGCGGCACCGACGACGAGGCGCTGCATCGCGCACGGAAGGCGTCGAAGCGCGCGCGGTACGCGGCCGAGTTGGTTGCGCCGGTGGTGGACAAGAAGACGTCGAAAGCGAACATCAAGCACTTCAAGACGATTCAAGAGGTGCTGGGGGAGCATCAGGACGCGGTGATCGCGGCCGAAATTCTGCGGACTCTCGGCGCGCGAGCAGGGACGACGGCGGGGGAGAACGGATTCACGTTCGGCCTGCTCTTCGAGCGCGAGCGCCGTGCCGCGGAGATGGCCCGGGACGAGGCGAGCAGGTTGGAGTTCTGATCGTCGAAACCGGTTTATTTCCCCGATTCTAGGCTCGAAGGGTACTCTGAGTCGGAATCGAATTCGGGGGAGTCGACGATCATGGCCATTGCGCTCGGGGTGCACGTCGGTGTCGAAGAAGTGTCCGCCTCGCTGGTCGAGGCCGATCTGCCCGAACTCGGGCCCATTTCCACTCGCACGGTGTCCGTTTCCGCGGTTCCCGGCGGTGTCGGTGACGCCGTCACCACGATGCTCGGAATCATGAGGGTACAAGCGGCTCAGAACGACCTGCTGATCAGCGGTTCCGGGGTGGTCTGCGACAGCATCGCGCTCTGCGGGATCGTTCGCGCCGCTCTGGCCGCCCATCATGTTCGCGACGTCGGGGTGGTGGATGCCGGCGATCCTCGATTGAATGCCGACTGTTCGCTCGACATCGCGGCGGCACTGTTCGGCACCGCCGAAGCTCCCGCGGCGTGGACGGGCGAGTCGGTGGCCGCCCCTGCGGAGGCGGTCGACGAGGTCTGGGCCGGTTCCGGGAGCAATACGGCCGGTACGCCACGCAGCGCGCGATTGACGATGATCGGATTGGGCGTCGCGGTTCTCGCGGCACTGAGCGGAGCCACGGTGTGGGCACTGTCGGAGGCCGGTCCGACACAGAATGCCGTGGTCGACAGCGCGGATCCGACCGAGATGCCGTCGGCCGGGGGCAGCGAAGTCGCATCGTCGACGGTGGCGGTGGTCGCCGATTCGGCGGTCCCACCTGTCGGCCCGTCGGCTGCTCCGCGTGTCGAGGCCGGAGTGTTCGAGGCCCCCGTGTACGGGCCGGTGCCGGTCGGTACCTGGAGCGAAGCGCTCCCCGCGGGTCCGATCCCCACTTCGTCCGGCGAGGTGTCGTCGAGCGGCGGCAACTCCGGTGCTGTCCAGCCAGGTGGCGGCAGACCCGGCGCGGTCACCGGCGGAGGCGGCGACGATGACAGTGGCGACTCGGACGGCGATGGGGGCGGCGGGGCACCGGGCGGCGGCAACCCGGGTGGCGGTGGATCCGACGGTGGTGATTCGGGTGGAGAAGAAACGCCGACCGTCGATCCGGAACCAGAGCCCGAGCCCGAGGTTCCGACGACCACGGACCCGTCCGAGCCGACCACCGAGGTTCCGGTCACCACCGAACCCACCACCGTCGACGAAGAACCGTCGGTGAGTCCGGTCGAATAGCCCCGATTCGTTGATTCCATTGTGAGCGAGCGGCTTTGATACTCGGACAAGTCCTTCGCGTGACGGGTGTGTGAATTCGACTCCGACACCTGAACTTCTGCTCACGCGTCGCTACCATCGAGTGATCGACCAGTAGACGGTGAGTATTCGATGACCGACCATCCCGCAGCAGAACCGGTGACCCGCACGACCATCGACAGGGCAGTGGGTGTTCTCATCGCACTGCGTGGCTGTAGTCCGGAGGATGCGTTCGCCGAATTGGCGGCGCACAGCTTCCGTTTCGATGTCTCCCTCGTACAGTCTGCTCGCTCCATCGTCGCGGCCGCGCGTGGGATGGACTCGGCGAACGGCGTTGCCTGTTCGGCGATGACGTCGGCGCAGGAGGAATGGGGCCCGCTGCTGGCGGACCGTCGAGATCCTTACGATCACGTCGCCTGAGATCGGGCGACACTTGTTCGGCTGCTTGTTATATCTCCCAAAACAAACCAAAAGTTCATTCAGATACCGAGATTGCTGTCCAGACGGCGGTTCGGCGGCTACTATCGGCAGGTCGGAGTAGCCAGTCGAGTCGAGGAATCATGAGAACAGTCCTTGGTGTTTCGGTGGGTTCTGCCACTGCCCGAGGGGTCGCAGTCGATGCGATCGACGAGTCGGTGCGGTCGGCCCACATCGTTCACTCGTTCGATCCTGACGACCACCTTCAGGTGGCCATCGACTTGCTGGACTCCATGTCGCGCGACCAGATGGTCGACAGAACAGACATCGTGTTGGCGGTGCCCGACGATCCCGGTGCTCGCGCGCGTACGTCCGCCTACTCCACGTACGAGGCCGATCGCCTGCTTGTTGCCTCCGAACTCGGAGCTCAACTGCGGTATCTGCGGGGCACGGGCCAGCTCGAGGGCGCTCGTACCGTCGCGGTCTGCGACATCGGGGCGTCCGGCACCACGATGTCCGTCGCAGACCCGGCCACCGGTACGGTCTTCAGTTCGGTGCGCACCACGCTGTTCGGGGGCAACAGCTGCGACGAGCAGCTTGCCCGCTACTTGCTCTCGACGTACGGAGCGGACGAGTTGGCGTCCGATCGCGCCCGAGCAGAATTGACGGTGTCGGTCCGAACCGCGCGCGAGCAGCTATCCCGACTGCGGGTGGCGGAAGTTGCCGGACCCTTCGTCGGTGGTCCGGTCAGGTTGTGGCGCAATACCTTCGACGATGTTCTCGAGCGCAGCATTCGTTCGTTGGAGGACTGGGTGGCCAGTGTCATCGTCGACGCGCCCTGTGCCGTCCACGCGCTGGTGATGGTCGGTGGCTGCGCCAATATTCCGACGCTGAGGCGCCTGTTTCGCCGTGATCTGATGCTGCCGGTCGTCGCACCTGCCAATCCGGAGTCCCTCACTGCGCACGGTGCGGCTCTGATGGCAGTCGACGCGGTCGCGTCGCGTCGACACCGCCCGCGTGGTGCCACGATCGCCAACGTTGCGCCGTCGCAACACGCCTCGATGGTGGGCATGGTGGGCTACCACGACACACCGCGACACCGCTCGGCTTGAACCCGCCGGCCTGGCCAACGAACGCCGTTGTTCGGTAGGTTGCTCGGGTAATGGTGAACAGTGGGGTACGAGACGGTGGGACAACAGTGGCAGAGCAGGTAGCGGAGTCCGGTACGGCAGCAACCGACGGGGAGGCATTCGATCCGGCGGAACATGCTCGGAGCATGGTCGGTTATCACTACCGCACCGAGGACTACTACGAGGTGGGCCGCGAGAAGGTCCGTGAATACGCCCGTGCCGTCCAGGATTTCCACCCCGCCCACTGGGACGGCGACGCCGCCGCCGCGCTGGGTCACAGTGCCCTCGTCGCACCTCTGACGTTCATGTCGCTGGTCGGCACCCTCGCGCAGAAGAAGCTTCTTCAGTCCATCGCCGAGGGCTACGACCTGAGCCAGATTCTGCAGACCGATCAGGTGCTGGTGTTCCAGAAGCCGATCCTTGCCGGCGATCAGCTGACCTGCGATGTGTCGCTCGATTCGTTCAAGACGGTCATGGGCCGCGACATGATGGTCACCAAGAACGTCGTGTCCAACCAGAAGAACGAACTGGTGCAGACGACGTACACCACGCTCCTCGTCGGTCGGTCCGGCGAGATCGATCCGGCCATCGCCGAGTCTGCCAAGAACTTGGTGATGTTCGGCGCGACGACGGACGTCAGCGGTGCCGATTCCGGCGAGAGCGGCACACTGTCCACTCCGCAGGAACACGAACCGCTGGTCGTCGAGGAGTACCGGGGTCGGCCTACGCAGAAGTTCGACGACGTGAACGTCGGCGACGAACTGCCGCCACGCACGGTGCGCCTGACCCGCGGTGACCTGGTCAACTACGCAGGTGTTGCCGGCGACGCGAACCCGATTCACTGGAGTGAGCAGTTCGCCAAGCTGATCGATCTCGAGAATGTGCTGGCCCACGGGATGCTCACGATGGGCGTCGGCGGCGGCTACATCACCGAATGGCTCGGCGACCCGGGCGCTGTGAAGGACTACACCGTCCGCTTCACCACGCCTATCCCGGTGGACACCCACAAGGCCGCCGAAATCGTCTTCACCGGCAAGATCAAGTCCAAGGACGAGGCAACTCGTACTGCAGTGATCTCACTGGGCGCGACATTCGAGGGCAAGCGAATCTTCGGCCACCGCGCTACGGCAACAGTGCAATTGGGCTGAGTGCCTGCGGCAGTGGTGTGGTTGAGTGCCCTGGGCGGCACTCATTCACACCACTCGATGCTCGGGCGACTGGCGAGTTGGTGGGTGGGGCCGCCTTTGCCGCGGATCGGCTCCCCAGTTTTGGATTCCTGACTCCGATCGGCGTCGGGTATCCATATGTGGGGAGCTGATCTGCAGGTGCGCCAGGCTCACGCTCTCACGAAGATGCAGAAGGGGTGGCCGGCCGGGTCGGCATAGATTCTGATCGGTTCTTCTGGATCGTCTCGCAGGTCCCGCAACAGTCGCGCACCCAGTTCGATTGCGCGCGAATGCTCTTCGTCGAGTTGCTCGACGGTGTCGACGCGGAAGTCCAGGTGCAACATCTGGGGGTGTTCGCCGTCCGGCCATGTTGCGGCCGGCAGTGCGGCGATCTGCTGAAACGCAATTCGCCACGAACCGTCGGGTGCGGTGATCGCGAGCCAATCCGGATCGACCAGTTCGGCGTCGCCGGGGATGTACTCGAATCCCAGTAGTTGCCGATAGAACTCTGCCGACTCACGGGCATCGGTGCAGTCGAGAACCACTTGATGTACCGAAATGTTCATGATCTGCCCTTCTTGACGGCGTGGTGTCGTGCCGCGCGCGCCCGATAGCCGCATGCTCCGCAACACCATTGCTTATCGGGTCGATCCTGCAGGAACAGTTGACCGCATCGCGAGGCTTCGCACAACGCCAGGCCAGCAAGGTCCTGCGGGGACCTGAACGTATGGCGTCAGCGTCGGTCGACTACGTATTGGATGCCGGCGAACACGGCACCGATCACGATCGACGCCGTCAAGCATTCGATCAGGAATACGAGACTCGACTCTCTGAACAGCGGCGACTCCGACATCTGCGCGGCCATCGAGTCGGGGTGAACCAAGGCAATGCCGGAGACCTGCGGCGGACTGACGGCGGCGGCGGCCCACACGGAAGCTCCGAGAAACATCGACGTCGGCAGCGGCCACCAGAACGGCGACTGCCGAGATCCTCGAATCCGAGCTGCCGCTGCAACCACGCACAGTGTCAGTGCACCGATGACGAGCGACGACGGAAACCACGGCGGACCCTCTTCGGTGAACAGTTGCGCGTAACCGACGATCGACACGCTTCCGCTCTCGCCGGATACAGCCGCTGGGTCGAAGGGTGCAAGGGGCGCGGCGAAGTGCCACAGAAGGGAGAGCGTCGCTGCAAGGACAACGCCCAAAGCTGCTGCAATCGAGCGCATCAAGGCTTGCTGTCCAGCGGTGGCTCACTCGATCCCGGCCACATGACTGCCTGGGCCACCACTACCCCTCGATGGCCGTAGGTCAAAGCCGGTCCACCGTGGAGCTCGTACCCGAGGTTCAGGGCATCGCTGACGCGGTGGCAAAATGCGGCGTCGTCTGGGCCGGTCAGGACTCGGTATCGAGGCAAACGTCCGGTCATGCATCGAATTCTGGCACAGCTCGGTGCCGCGCGATCTGTACTCTCAGCTCGCTCATCGGCACTTCCGCGCCGTTGTTGTCGGTGATGCGGACGTGCACTGGATTTTCCTGCGCATCAACCACATTGAAGGGACCGTCATCGTCCTGTAGATACTCGTCGCCCCATTGCATCAACCCGAGTACGACGGGCAGCAGGTCTTCCCCCATTTTCGTCAGGACGTACTCGTAGCGCGTTCGTCCTTTGTCGGGGCGGTAGGGCTGTTTGACGAGGATTCCGACGTCCACCAGCTCCTTGAGTCTGGCCGCGCTGCTGGCATCGGTGATGCCCACGCGTCTGCTGAAGTCGTCGAACCTCGTCGTGCCGTAGAACGCCTCGCGCAGGATGAGCATGGTCGATCGGGTGCCGACCACCGACAGCGCGCGTGCGATGGAGCAGCGGTCGCCGGCTGTCCAGCTGCCGAGATCGGACAGGGGACCGTCCATGTTGAGGGGCATGTCACGATAGTACTGACTTTACAAAACTATAGCTAGCTCGTACGGTGGTGCCAGCGATCCGATAGGAACGGATCGATCGGACAAGGAGCCGTCATGAGAGACGCAGTCATCGTCGAGGCAGTCAGAACCCCGGTCGGACGGGGCAAAGCGAACGGAACTTTGCATCCCGAGCATCCTGTGGACCTGATGGCCCATAGTCTGCGGGAAGTTGTGCAGCGCAGTGGAATAGACGCGAACCAGATCGACGACGTCATCGGTGGTGTCGTCACCGCAGTGGGTGATCAGGCGTCGAACATGACTCGCCGCGCGGCGCTGGCGGCGGGCTACCCCGAATCCGTGCCTGCCACCACGGTGGATCGTCAGTGCGGAAGCAGTCAGCAGGCGATTCACTTCGCGGCGCAGGGCGTGATCTCCGGAGCATACGATCTGGCGATTGCGGCCGGGGCGGAGTCCATGAGTCGAATCCCGATGGGCTCCAACATGATCGGTACCGAAGATCCTGCGGGTGTTGCGTTCGCCGAGAGGTACCCCGAGGGTCTGGTGCCGCAGGGCATCAGCGCCGAATTGATCGCTGCGCGATGGGGTATCAGCCGCACCGAGATGGACGAGTTCGCATTGTCCAGTCACGCGAAGGCCGCGGCGGCAACCGAAGAAGGACGCTTCAAGCGAGAGATCACCGCCATCCGTGGGCTCGACCGCGACGAGGGGATCCGTACCGGGTCGACGCCGGAGGCCCTGGCCGGGCTGCGTCCGGCCTACTACAGCGACACCATGGCGCAGCGGTTCCCCGAAATCGAATGGAACATCACCGCGGGCAACGCAAGTCAGATCAACGACGGTAGCGCCGCGGTCATGATCACCACCGGCGAGAAGGCGAAGGAACTCGGGCTCGCTCCGATGGCCAGGCTGCACAGCTTCGCTGTGGTCGGCGACGATCCTCTGATGATGCTCACCGCGGTCATCCCGGCCACACGGAAAGTGCTCGCCAAGGCCGGGCTGACGATGAACGACATCGACCTGTTCGAGGTCAACGAGGCCTTCGCCTCCGTGGTGCTCGCGTGGGCCAAGGAGACCGGCGCCGATCCGAGCAAGGTGAACGTCAACGGCGGTGCCATCGCGATCGGTCACCCCCTCGGCGGCAGCGGTGCGCGCATCATGACGACGATGGTTCACGCGCTCGCCGAACGTGAGCAGCGCTTCGGACTGCAGGTGATGTGCGAGGCGGGCGGCCTGTCGAACGCGACCATCGTCGAACGCCTGTAAGTGCCTGCGGCAGTGGTGTGTTTATGTGCCCCAGGCGGCACATGAACACACCACTGCGTAGCAATTCCCTCTTGGCACTCTCCGGTGGAGAGTGCTAATTTGGGTCTCGCACAGTGAGAGGCGGCCCGCCGCTGGGGCGGACGCATCGTCGTACAGGAGGTGGTTGCTGTGCTTCGCTTCGATCCGTTCCGTGACCTCGACTCGATTGCTGCCGGGATGCTCGGCGCGACCAGTGGTTCGGACCGTGCACCCAGGTTCATGCCGATGGACCTGTACAAACTCGATGACCACTACGTTCTCAACGCGGATCTGCCCGGTGTCGATCCGGGCTCGATCGATGTGGACGTCGATCGCGGCACTCTCACGTTGACCGCGCATCGCACCGCGCCCACCAGTGATGGCGTGCAGTGGCTTTCGTCGGAGCGATTCGCCGGAACGTATCGTCGCCAGCTCTCGCTCGGTGACGGTGTCGACGCGGAGAAGATCTCGGCCTCCTACGACAACGGCGTGCTGACGGTGACGATTCCCCTCGCTGCCCGCGCCAAGCCACGCAAGATCGAGATCGCCCACGACAACACGCAACGAACCATCGAGACCCAGACCGCCTGAGTGCCGAAGCAGTGGTGTGGTTGGGTGCCCCCTGCGGCACCCAACCACACCACTGCCGCAGGCACTAGTTCATCGCCGCGTTGTGGAATTCGTTCTCGGCGGCCAACATTCCTGCGAACCACTCGTCGAGCGTTGCATCGTCCACAGCGTTCATGGCGTCGACCTCTCGGGCCAACGCGTCGACCTGCGCCACGAAGGCAGGTCGGGTGTGCATTTCTATCCACTCCTGCAGCGCCGGTTCGCGATCGGCCGACGTATCGAGTGCTGCGCTGCACCAGGACAGGTACAGGGTCTCGGCGGCGAACATCGCCACCAGTGCCGCAGCCCTACCGTCTCGACGGGCAAGTCCCAGTGCGTAGTCGGACAGCACGGACGAACTCTCGATCAACTCGTCGATGTCACCGTCGTACGGAAACTGCTCGCGTAGCCCGGCGAAGTACTCCCGCTGCTCACCGACGAGATTCGACAGTGACACCACATGATCGGTTGCGTCGTCCAAGGACACGGACTCTGCGACGACGAGTCCCAGGATACGCACCGCGGTGAGTACGAACGCCTCCTCGATCACCAGGTAACGCCGGAAGTCGTCGTCGCTCAATGTGCCGTCGATCGATTCGACGATGAAGGGAACTCGCTGCGCAGCAACGAGGTTGTGATGTTGCCGCGCAATCAGTTCGGCGGAGCGACTCATTCCGCGGACAACCAGGTGATCAGGCCGTCGAACAGATCGGCGTAGCCGAGCCACTGCTCGCAGAACTCCGGCGGTGCCCAGTGCGGCGAGCAGTCCGAGGTGAAGACCGCCGAGCGGCCCTTGCCATATGTGCCCGCAGCGACGAGCGGATCTCCGTTGATGGTGGCGGGGACGGCAACTCCGTCTTTGGCGATCACTCGGTTGTAGCCCAGCAGTGCAGGCCACTCGATCCCACTGGCGCTCACTGTGGGGTGCTTGTCGTCGACGACCACGGGGACCATGCCGCCGGGGGTCTCCACGCGATCGTCTTCGGCGAGCATCGTCACCGGGAGAGCGTCTGCGAGTGCTGTCTGCCGAAACGCGGCTCGAGCCTGGAATCCGGAGAACGAGAGGTAACCGCCGATCATCAGCAGCGCACCGCCGTCGTGCACCCAGTTCCTGAGCTCCACCAGTCGGTCCTCGCCCGCCTGAAAACGATCGAAGACGTTGGGCGCGAGCTGAATCGAGTTGGCACCGATGTCCGAGAGGACGATGACGTCGTAGGCGGACAGAGCCTCGGCGTTACCGGGGAACTGCGTCGGCACCAGATGCGCCGGCATGTGCACCACGTCGTGTCCGCGGGAGACCAGGGCATCCTTGAGTGGTCCGACACCCTCGACGTAGGAGTGCACGGTGAATTCGTCGACGCCTTTGACGTGCGTCGAGGTCGTCATCCAGCTTTCACCGGCGATCAGAACTTTCTTACCCATGGTGGTTCTCTATCCTTTTCCGGCGCTCTCGAAGAGCGACCTCGGGTTGTCTCGCATGAGCGAGGACACGTGCTGGGGATCGATTCCGCTTCGCACGAGTCTTGCTGCGAAAGAGACTGGTACGTAGGCCAAACCGTTGCCACCGAATGTGCGGAGCATCGACTTGAGGAACAGGTCGTGACTGAGGAGCAATTGCCGTCGGTATCCGCCGCCGATGAGACCGGCGACCGCGAAGGCGGTGTCGGCGGGCGACGGAGACTGGCCCTCACCCGGGAACTCGAAGGGCATGCCGATCATGTCGAATTCCAGATACACCCCGCGATCACCCAGAGCGCATTGGTAGTCGGGATCGTTGCCAGACGGGTCCATGTGGCAGAGCACCACAGCACTCGGGTCGACACCCATCTCCTCGAGGACGATGTCGAGCACTTCGTGCCCACGCCGCTGCCAGCCCGGAAGGTGAACGAACAGTGGTACAGCGACTTCTCGTTGCGCAACGCATGCCGCGCGTAACGCCTTCTTCTCGGCGGCGGTGAACGACGGCGAGACACCGATCTCCCCGATGACCCCGGGGCGAGGCCCGTTGTTCGAGGAGAACTCGGCAACGAGTCCCGACGCGAGTTGGTCGATGCTCAGCGAGTCGACCTCGGCCGGGTGCGTGGCCTCGAGGTACCAGCCCGAGCCCATGACGACCCGGACCCCCGAGTCGCGGGAGTATCGTTCCAGTATCTCGGGTCGACGACCGATGCCCGGTGGTGTCAGATCGACGACGGTCGTCCCGCCGTGGTCGGCAAAGGTTTTCAGGTCCGCCAACACAGCCGCCGCGTCGTCGATCCGACAATTGTCGGCGCTGTGATACGGATTGTCGTGCAACAGCCAGGCGTCCGAGGCGGAGATCGGCCCGGAGAGGATTTGCGCCACAGTGGGATCGGGCGATTCCGAGTACGCCACCGAGGCGTCGTTGTGCAGGTGCTCGTGTGGTAACACCAGCCCCAGCTCGCTCGAGTCGACCGGCCCCGTGACCGTCCGGACGATCACTGCTTGCCCGGTGCGCTCTGCAGGTGCTTGAACAGTGACGCCAACGAATGCCCACGCATGTTGATCCAGATGGCGACGAGCAGCACGATTCCGGTGATGATCGGCGTGAGGAAGGGGCTCACGCCGAGCAGCGTCAGCCCGTTGGCGATGATGCCGGTGAGGACCGCACCGATCACGGTGCCGACCACCGTGCCTCGTCCCCCGAACAGGTTGGTACCACCGAGCACCACCGCGGTGATGACGGTCAGCTCGAAACCGTTGGCGGAGTTGGCCGAGCCCGATCCCAGTCGTGCGGCGATGAGCAGGCCCGCAATGCCTGCGGCAAGACCGGTGAACACCAGCGTCATCATCAACACTCGACGGGTGTTGACGCCGGAGCGTCGAACGGATTCGACGTTGGAACCGATCCCGGTGACGTAGCGGCCGAAGCGTGTGCGGCTCAATGCAACTGCGCCGATGACGACCACGGCGAGGGCGATCCACGCGCTCGCCGAGAATCCGAGCCAGGACGCAGTGCCGAGCTTGGCGAACGCGGTGCCCGGGGTGATGGGGACCGAGAAGCCCTCGGTGCGGTACAGCGCGATGCCGCGGATGATGGACAGCGTGGCGAGGGTGACGATGAACGGTGGAATGCCCTGGTAGGCAGCGAGCCAACCGTTGACCAGGCCCCATGCTGCGCCCATCAGTGGAGCCGCGACGAACACCACCGAGGAGTCGACGCCTGCCTGGATGAGCTCGGCGCTCATCGCGGCGACGAAGGCGACGGTCGCTCCGACGGATAGGTCGATCTGGCCGGTGGTGATCACGAACGTCATCGCGACGGCGATGATCAGAACCGGCGCGATCTGAGTGGCGAGGTTGGAGATGTTGGTGAACGTCAGGAACGACGACGTGGTCACCGAGAAGACGAGAGCCACCGCGACGGTGACCGCGAGCATGGCCAGGGTCGGCTTGTTGGTCTGCTGCCACAGTGTCGGTCGCGCAGCGAGTTTCGCGACACTGGGCTGTGCGTTCTTGTCGAGAGTGCTCATGGGCGGCCTTCCGGCGAGGACGGTGAACGCTGGGGAACCGGAGTGCGAGTGATCAGGCCGACGAGCGATTCGATGTTCAGCTCACCGATCGGTACGTCGTCGACGCTCTGTCCCTCGTACATGACGGTGATCCGGTCGCAGACCCGGAACAGATCCTGCAGGCGGTGGGTCACGAGGATGACGCCGACGCCCTGTGCCGCAACGTCCGTGATGAGTTTCAGGACCGATTCCACCTCGGCGACGGCCAGTGCGGCCGTCGGTTCGTCGAGGATCAGCACGTCGGGACGGAACGAGACGGCCCGGGCGATGGCGACGGTCTGCCGCTGCCCGCCCGAGAGTTGGCCGATCTCCTGGTACGTCGACTTCACTTTGACATGTAGGTCCGCGAGGATCTTCGCGGCACGTTCGTGCATGCCGTGCCGGTCCAGGAACGGTCCCTTGCGGGGTTCACGGCCGAGGAACAGGTTGCTCGCGACGTCGAGGGTGTCGCACAGCGCCAGGTCCTGATAGACGATGCCGATCTTCTGCTGCTGCGCATCGAGCGGTGTCGAGAAGCGAACCGGTTCTCCGTTGACTCGCATCTCACCACCGTCATGTTGAACGGCACCGGCAAGGATTTTCATGAGCGTCGACTTGCCGGCGCCGTTGTCTCCGACGACGCCGAGTACTTCGCCGCGTGAGAGCCGGAGGTCGACTCCCTGCAACGACTTCACCGGGCCGTACGATTTGGTGATTCCCGACAGTTCGATCAACGGTGTTGTCGGATCATGTTGTGCCATAGGGCTACTTCTCCAGGTAGTACATGTAGTCGCCCACGTTGGCGGGGGTGACGATCTGCGTCGGGACCGGGATGTCCGCGGGTGCGGTGCGACCACAGCCGAGATCGATCGCGGCATTCATTGCCTCGTAGCCGAATTCGAAGGTGTTCTGCTGCACGACGCCTTCGAGCCAGCCCGCCTGCAGGGCGGAGACAGCCTGATCCGACAGGTCCCATCCGACGGCCTTGATCCGGTCCTGTGCACTCTGGCTGTTCACTGCCGCGACCAACCCGATGAGTGCGGGTTCGCCGGTGGCGTAGACGTATTCCATGTCCGGGTTGCCGGTGAGCAGGTTCTCCGCGGCGGTCTGCGCGTTCTCCTGAATGTTGCGACCGTCGACGACCGTCCCGACGGTCATGCCCGCGGCGGAGACCGTGTCGGTGAAGCCCTTCTGACGTTCGAGCTGAATGGTGCTGTTGAGCGCGCCGACGATACCGACGGTGCCGGTGTCGTTCGCCAGCTCGGCGAGTGTGTCACCGATCTGAGCGCCGCCCTCGGCGTTCGCTGTTCCCACCTGGGTCGAGACGCCCGGGTCGTCGACGGTGGCGTCGACGGCCACCACCGGGATACCTGCTGCGGCGGCCTTGGACACGGATGGCTTGATGCCGTCGGTGTCGATGGCGTCGACGATGATGGCGTCCACGCCGGAAGCGATGAGGTTGTCGAATGCGTTGGCCTGGGTGACCGAATCGTCGTTGCCGCTGATGATCTGGAGGTCGACACCGGCTTCGTCGGCGACCTTCTGGGCGGCGTTGTTGATCTGGTTGAAGAACAGAGCTTGCAGATTGATGGTCACCAGGCCGACCTTGAGGGTGCCGTTCTTACCGTCGCAGGTGTCGGCGACGCGGGACGGATCCGGAATGGACGACGCGGAAGCGTCGGTGCCGCCCGCGGTGTCGCTGGGGGCGGCGGAGTCGCACGCGGTGAGACCGAGGGCAAGTGCTGTGCCGAGGACGAGGGGGAGTGCGCGTTTGATCATCGGGTCTCCTGAAGGTCGACAGTGGCCAGGGTGGCAGTGAATTCGTTGAGTTCGGTGATGCTGGGGCAGCCGCGTGGTCCGGCCGTGGCGCATGCCAGAGCAGCGGACGCCCCGGCGAGACGTGCAGCATGAGCCGGGGGTTCGCCTGCATCCACGAAGGCGATGTAGGTGCCGCAGAAGCAGTCTCCGGCTCCGACGGCGTCGACGACGTCGACCTGTACTGCGGGTTCGGTGATCGTCTCACCCGAGGGTGTCACCAGGGTCCACCCGTGTTCGCCGTCGGTGACAACGAGGTGAGTGTCGTGCTCGGCGGTCATCGTCGACCACCGTTCGGCGTCTATGCCGAAGCTGTTCTGCCACAGGCTGCGTCCGACGATGACGTGATCGGCGAGGGCGAACGCATGGAGTGCGGCGTCGAGATCGTCGCAGCCGTCGAGATCGATGGCGAGGCTGACGTTGTCGGGCAGTTCGGCGGGGAGCATCTCTGCTCGGTAGCCGTCGACGAACAGTCGGCCGCCGTCGTCGGAGAGGGCCTCGAGGACGGCTGCCAGCCGTTGTGCGTCGTTGGCGTCGTCCTGGCTGATGATCGATCGATCACCGCCCTCGGCGATGAGAACGACTGCGGTGGAGAGGAAAGCGTCACGCGGGGCCCAGCTGGTGTCTACTCCGTCGTGCTCGAGTCCGGCGAGAAACTCGGTGGACCGGGCGTCGGGGCCCACTGCGCCGGCGAAGGCTACGCGGGCACCCATACGGGCTGCGGAGACCGCGGCGTTGGCGTTCATGCCGCCGTCGATCGTGTCGATCGCTGTTGCCTGCACCCTCTCGCCCAGCACTGGAACATGCGGAACATGCACCGTCACATCGTTGTTGGCGTAACCGAAGAAGACGATCATCGGCTATTTCCCAGCTGCGCGGGCGACGGCACGAACCTTGTCGCCTGCGACGCGTCCCCACCAGCGGGCATTCTCCTTGACCGACGACGCGATGATGGCCCCGTCGCATTCCTTCATCAGCTCGCCCACGTTGGCCGCGGTGATGCCGGAGCCGATGATGACAGGAAGCATCGTGTTGTTCTTGATCACCGAGACTTCGTCCACGGAGGCGGCGTCTCCGGTGCGGGAGCCGGTGGCGATGAGGACGTCGGCGTCGAAGAACTCGGCGTCCTCGGTCTGTTCGGCGATCGTGCGGTCCGCGACGATGGCATGCGCGCCGTGCTTGACGTGCACGTCCGCGAAGATCTTGACCGGGTCGGCACCGATGCGGTGGCGGAAGCGGGTGGTCTTGGCGGCCTGACCTTCGATGAATCCTTCGTTGGCTATGTACGCGTTGGCCCACTGGTTGACGCGGACGAAGCTCGCGCCCGCTGCCCACGCTGCGGCCACACCGCATTCGCCGGCATTGGACAGGATGCTCACGCCGACGCGGTCGCCGAAGTCGCCGACGACGGCGGCGGTGACGACGCCCATGCTGGCCGCGGTTTCGTATCCGTGTTCACCCGGCTTGAGAAAGGGTATGTCCCAATGATTCTCGACGATGACTCCGTCGAAACCATTGTCGATGTATGCGTGTGCCTCGGCCAGGGCGAACTCGGAGATCTCCGAGACGGGCCGGCCCTTGTAATGCGGGCTGCCGGGGAGGGCGGGCAGGTGGATGGCACCGATGAGTGCTGGTGCCGAGGTGAACATCGCGGCCAGAGCCGACGGCTTGGTCGGAAAGACTCCCAGCGACTGCTCGGGGTGCTGATCCGACAGGGACGTACTCACGTAGGGAACTCCTCGGGTGATCGTCGGGCGAGATCATGTAATCGATTACCTCGCATGTATGCACCGTAAGGGATCGGTACCTATTCATGTCAAGGAATTTCGGAGTCGTTTATGTAAACGATTGCCTCTACTGTGTAAACAGCAACGCAAGCGACCGCGCGGTTCGATAGCCTCGGGTCCACACGTGAGAGTAGGAGTTGGATGCGTAAAGCAACCATTCGCGACGTTGCCGAGCGCGCAGGCGTCTCGACGGCCACGGTGTCTCGAGCGCTCTCGGGCTCGCGTCCGGTCTCGGAAGACGTTGCTGCCACCATCCGACGGGCGGCCGAAGATCTGGGATATTCGGGCAACATCATCGCCAGTTCCCTGCGCCGCAACAGAACGGACACCGTCGGCATGGTGGTGCCGAGTATTGCCAACCCCTTCTTCACCTCGCTGGTGGTCAACGTCGAGCATGTGCTGTCACAGCGCGGCTTGCAATTGTTTCTGTGCGACTCCCGATCCGACCCGGACGTCGAAGCGCAGAGACTGCGCAGCTTGGTCTCGCGTCAGGTCGACGGCATCATCATCAGCCCGTGCCATGGCGAGCGGTCCGCAGAGGCCGTGCGCACAACGGCTCGCGCGATTCCTGTCGTCCAACTCGACCGGTTCGCGCTCGACACCCACACCGACTGGGTCGGGGTCGACGACGATGCCGCACAGGCGCTGGTGATGGACCACCTTGCCGCTCTCGGTGTTCGGAGCGCGGCATTCATCAGTTCCGAACTGACCAACTCGTCGACCGAGCTACGTCGAGCAGGCTTCTTCCGCCACGCGGAGCGAGTGGGTATCGAGACACGAGAGGAGTGGACGCTGTTGGGCGACTACTCGATCGACTGGGGCCGCGAGTCGTCTCGGCCCATACTCGAAGCAGCCTCTCGTCCCGACGCGGTGGTGTGTGCCGACGATCTGATCGCGCTCGGTGTGTTGCAGAGTTGCCAGGCTCTCGGACTGTCGGTTCCGACCGATGTCATGGTGACCGGGTTCGACGACATTCCGTTCTCCGCGTTGAGCAATCCGCCGCTGACCACCGTCCGGCAGCCGCAGGAACGGATTGCTGCCGAGGCCACTCGGCTGTTGGATCAGGCGATGAACAGTGACGAGACGGGCACCGCGCACATCGCTCTGCAGGCGGAGTTGGTGGTCCGTCAGTCGACGGTCGGCCAGGCGCGCGTCACTGCGGTGTAGGCGGTGATGGCCGCATCGAGTTCGTCGAGCGTGACGGTTTCGTCGGCGGCATGCATCAGGGCCGGAGTCCCCGGTCCCCACACGACGATCGGCGCACCGGGAGCCGCCGCGGCGATGATGGACGCGTCGGTGAAGTACGTGACCGGTTCTGTCGCAACGGAATGCGGCAGCTCGTCGATCCAGCCGTTGCCACCGGCCGTCCGCACACCGGGCAGATCGATCCGCGCCTCGACGCGGTCGACCTCGGGTTGATCCCGCCACCACGACAGCAATGTCGAGCCGTCACCGACGGTCCGGTGATCGACGACGACGTGTGCGGTGTCCGGGACGATGTTGGGGGCCGAACCCCCGTCGATCAACCCGACGTTGAACGTCTCGGTACCCAGGAACGGATCCGTCGACAGTGGGAGTTCGGTGCGGGCTCGGGCCAGGACATCGACGAGCTTCATGATTGCACTCTCGCCTCGCTGGGGCGTGCTGCCGTGTGCTGCAATGCCTTTGGTGGTGACATCGACCCACAATGCTCCGCGATGGCCTAGATGAACCTGGTTTCCTGTCGCCTCGGGCACCACGACGGCACCCACCGAACACTCGGCGACGGCGTGGCGGGCGGCGAGCGCTCCGAGTGAGCCGATCTCTTCGTCGCTCGTGAGCAACAGTGCTGCGGGAACACCGTTCTCGAAGGCTTCGAGCACAGCGGCCGTCGCGGCCACCAGGCCTGCCTTCATATCGGACGTACCCCGGCCTCGCATCACTCCGCCCTCGACGTCTGCGGCGAACGGATCGAACTGCCAGTTCGATAGATCGCCTGCGGGAACGGTATCGACGTGGCAGGCGAACATCAGTCGCGTGGTCGTGGGAGGGGCGTCGTTGGTGATCAGCAGCCACGGGTGCGCGCCGTCCCGATCTCCCTCGACCGCAATGCCGGTCGTCCGCGCCCTCAGAACGGATACGACGGCGTCCATCGAGGAACGTTGGGGCACCGGGTCGCCGGACACGGTGCGTTGTGCGACCAGTTCGGTGAGCATGCCCACGGCAGTGGTGCGGTCAAGTGCCATGGGGAGCACTCAACCGCATCACTGCAGCGGCGGCCGCATCGGGTGCTTGGGTCGGAATCCAGTGCGAGACGCCGGGCAACACTGTCAATGTGTAGGCCGCGTCGACGTGCCGTTGGGCACTCTCGACGGTGGAGCGTCCGATGAATGTGTCACCGTCACTCCACACCATCGACGTCGGCACGGTGATGCGCAGGCGGCCGATGCCCGGGTTCGAGAACGGCAGTCCGCGATACCAGGTGACAGCGAAGGGCAGCGCGCCGTAGTCGACGATCTCCGTCCGCGTGCGTTCGAGATCGGCTTCGGTCATTCCGCTTTTCTCGTACCATCTTTCGGCCCTGCGGCCGGGTTGCATCATCCACTTCTCGGGCAGCACCGGCAATTGGAAGAACGCGAAGTACCAGGAATGCAGTATCTGTTTCGAGCTGAGCAGACCGGTCATGAATGCGCCGGGGTGCGGAACCGAGAGCGCCGTCAGGGACGAGACCAGGTCGGGACGTCGACCGGCGGTGACCCAGGCGATGTTCGCTCCCCAGTCGTGTCCGACAAGGTGAACCGGCGTTCCGATGAGGTCGATCAGGGCGACCACATCGCCCACCAGTGCGCCGACGCGATAGTCTCGTCGCCTCGTGGGCCGGGCGCGTGGGGAGTATCCGCGCTGATCCGGTGCGATCGTGCGCATCCCGTGCTCGTTGAGTATCTCCATCACCGCGGACCACGACGATGCACGTTCGGGAAATCCGTGCAGCAACAACACGACCGGGCCGTCGAGCGGTCCCTGGTCGAGGACGTCGAACACGAGACCGGCGTGGGTGTACTCGGTGATTCGTTCGGGTGCAGAGCCGCTCGTCAGCATGTGCTGGGTACCGTCTGTCCTGCGAACCGGGCGGCCAGGAATTGCATAGCCGCTTCGTCGCTGACGTCATGGCCCTGTTCGGGCTGTTCCTGCGCGACGACCGAATCACCCAGGGCGCATGCCTTTTCGACACCGTCGGATGTCCATTGCGGCAGTACGACGTCGTCCTTCGCGCCGTACGCCACGAACATCGGTACCTCCGTTCGCACCTGCGGAAGTGTGTAGCGATCGATCACGTCGAGGAGCTTCTGCTCGGATTCTGCCGAGTCGGCCGCGAACTCGTCGGGCACCATAGCCTGGACGGCTCGCTCCTTGCCTGCGGTGTCGCCGCCCGAGCAGGTGAGCAGCAGTGCGTTGTTGGCCTCGGCGACACTGCCGCTGTAGTCCGTCGGATCGATCGAGGGGTCGACTTGCTGAGCGCCGTAGAGCAGGTACGGCAACAGTTCCTTCTGCGGCCTGGTCAGGGTTCCGTCGTTACTGGATCGAACCAGCGGCTTGAGATCCGTCGGGGGCGAGAGCGACACCGATCCCACCAGGTCCAGGCCCTGACCGTAGGAAGCGGCCAGTTCGTTTGCAGCCCAGGCGGCTTGGCCACCCTGCGAGAGGCCGACCGCGGCCCAGCGCGTGGAGACGTCGGGCAGCGCGGTGTGCGCCGCGCGAGCCGCGTCGATCATGTTGTTTCCGGTGGTGCGCGGTTCCAGGTACGGGTGGGTGCCACCGCCGGTGCCCAGGCCCTGGTAATCGGGCAGCACGGTGACGTATCCGAGTGCGGTGAAGTCCTGCACAGCGAATTGGTATCCGAGGAGATCGGGATACAGGGTCGGTCCGCAATCGGCCTGCACTCCGGTGGTGCCGTGCCCGTAGACGATGATCGGCCACCCACCCTCGGGTGGCGTGCCCGCCGGAACGGCTGCCACCCCGGAGACCGCGGTGGGGGAATTGTCGACGCCCGATGTCGATTCGTAGACGAATCGGTAGAGCGTGGCTCCGGTCGCGGCGAGTGCGGGGGATCGATCACCGAAGTCCGCGGAATCGAGGACGGTGCCGGGCACTCCTGTGAACTCGTACTGCGGTTCCGGAGCAGACGTCGATTCCGTGGGAGCGGGCTCCGGCGTGGAACTGCATCCGGCGGTCACGGCCAACGCGAGGCAGCAGACGGCAGCGAACGTCGATCGGGAAGAGGAATGCACACCGCGTGTCTACCAGAACCGGGCTGCTGCTGTGTTTGCACTGCCCGTCGATCGGGGATCAACTCGACTGTGAAAATCGGCGTCGTTCTCAGTGCGGTCGTGGCCGTTGTCGTGTCTTTTCTCGGGTCGGGTGCATGGATCGGGACGCCCATCGCCGAGGCGGCGGACGGAGCGCTCAGTGCCACGTCGACTCTTGTGGCACCCGCAGGGCCCGCGTTCTCGATCTGGTCGGTGATCTACGCGGGGTTGATCGTCTATGCCGTCTGGCAGCTCCTGCCCGGGCGCACTGCACGCCACGACGCGCTGCGGGCACCGATCATCGCGTCGATGTTGCTCAATCCGGCCTGGATACTTGCGGTCCAGTTCGGTCAGGTGTGGTTGAGCGTGCTGGTCATCGTGGTGCTGTTGGCGGCGCTCGTGCGCGTGTTCGTGCTGATGCAGCAGTACCGGCCCGAGGGCGTCGCCGACGCAGTGATCACCGACGGCACGATGGGCCTCTATCTCGGGTGGGTGTGTGTCGCGACGATCGCGAACATCTCCGCCTGGTTGGTCGGCCTCGGGTTCACCGGCGGAGCAACGGTCTGGGCGATCGTCGTGCTCGTCGTCGCCGCGGCCGTAGGAGTGCTGCTCGCCCGCTACTCTCGCGGCGCGATCGCCCCGATGCTGTCGATCGTGTGGGGACTGGGGTGGTTGGCGCAGGGCCGCCTGTCCGGCGAGCTGACCAACTCCACGGTGGGATATGTCGCGGTCCTCGTGGCCCTGGTGGTTGCCGCATCGACTGTGGCGACCAGGGCCCGCGCGCATCGGTCGGTAACCTAGCCGCGTCCGAGGATCGCCTCGACAGCGTCGTCGACGTTCAGGGCCGAGTCCAAGACAGGTGCGGTGCGCAGGCACGCAACGATGATGTGCACCAGCCATTCGACCATTTGCTCGACGTCGATGCCGTCGTCCTGTTCGAGCCATCGGGCCGTCGCGCCGTCGATTGCCGCGACGATGCTGTGCCCGACGAGTCTGACGCCTGCGTTCTCAGCGTCGAGTCCGAGTTGCGTGGCCGCCGCCTCCAGCACTGCGGTTCGGGCATTCTCGAATACTTCCCAGGCTTCGGGGTCTGCGCCTCTGCCGCCCAACACCATTCGTAATGCCAGACCTCGGTGCAGGCTGAGATAATTCAGGTGGCTGGTCAGCGCAGCCCGAATCTGGATGTCGGGCGTCGAGTCGGGAATGTCTGCGAAGGCCTCCGACATCGCCGCGGCGGTGGCCCGCATCGCCTCGAGGTAGATGCCCCTCTTGTTGCCGAAATAGTGGAACAGGAGGCCGTGGGCAACATCGGCCGACTCGACGATGTCCGAGACGGCAACCTTGTCGTAGTCGGCCTCCGCGAACAGGCTCGCCGCTGCGTCGACGATTCGCTGCCGAGTCTCGGCCGCTCGGGCGGTGGCCCGGTTGACTCGGGCAACCGGCTTGGCGGAACGATCTGGCACCGAATGTCCAATCTGCCTGGGCCTGCCCGTCCGGCTGTCACCGAGGGCTCGGTACGAGCCTAGGGCGTCATCAGATGATCGGGGTGATGTGGTCGTGCAGATCGAAGCCGAGCAGCGCCTTGCCGTAGGTCTCGATCGACACTCGCGGCAGCATGACGGCATGGCGGGCACCGACATTGGAGTCACGCCAAATGCGCTGCAGAGCATTGACTTCGGCGAACGCTCCGGCACCGGTGGCATCGACGAGCATGTTCAGCGCCTCGTTGATGCTCCGTAGCGCCACGGCTGCGTCCCCGCGAACACGGGCACGGGAGAGCAGGTCCGGATATACGCCGGCCTCGGCCCAACGTTTGACGTCTTCTGCTGCGCGGTAGGCGTGCAGGTGCGCGGTGTCGACCTTCAGCGCTGCTTCGGCGAGCAGCATCTGGAATGCCACCGAATCGGCCTGACGGTCGAACACGGTGTAGGCGAGGGCCTTCTCTGCGGCCTTCTTTCGTACCAGTTCCACTGCAGCGCGGCCCATTCCGAGTTGTGGACCGACCAGGACCATGACGAGCATGGGTCCGAAGGCCGAACGGGCGAAGGCGGAGTCGGTACGTTCGGCAACGTTGGCACCGCTGAATGCGGGGATCATCGACAGCATCCGGTGTTCGGGGACGAACACGTCCTCGGCGACGACGGTGTTGCTACCGGAAGCACGCATGCCGGCCACGTACCAGGTGTCGTCGACGCGGTAGTCCGCGCGCGGGAGCAGCGCCATGCCCTGGTCGAGCATGTCGCCGTCTTCGTCGTTGATGATGATTCCGCCGGTGAACCACTGTGAGTGCAGGCTGGCCGAGGCGTAGGGCCACGTTCCCGTCAGTCGGTAGCCGCCCTCGACCTTCCGGGCGGTGCCGCCCGGGGTGACGACGCCGGAAATGATGGCGTCCGGTCCGTCGGCGTAGATCTCGGCCTGAGCCTCGTCACTGTAAAGGCCTGCCGCCCAGTTGTTCACGTTGGACAGGGTGGTCACCCAGGAGGCACCGGCGTCACCTTCGGCGATGATCGCGGACACGTCGAGCATGGTGCGCAGGTCGGTTTCGAGTCCGCCGAACTTCGCCGGTGCTGCGACTCGAAATGCGCCCGCGCGGCGGAGAGCGTCGACGGTGTCTTCGGAGAGGCGTCGTGCCTTCTCGTTCTCGGCGGCAACGGCCTTCAGGTCGGGCACGAGGGCTCGAAGGTTGGCGATCACATCGGTGGCGGTTGCAACGGATAGCGCTTCGGTAGTCGTCATGGCTCGTCTTCCGGTTCGGCCCCATGGCTGTGAGGCGTGTGTCACGAAGCTAAGCGCAATTTGACCTGAGGTCAACATTGACTTCCGATCAACTGTGTGGCGTAGTTGGTGGAACACCGTCCTCGAGCGAAGGAACCTCCGATGCTGAACATCACCATGACGCAGGAACTGCCTGCCTCGCAGAACGACGTGTGGGCAACTCTGTCCGACGTCAGCACCTTCGAGAAGTGGCATGCCCTGCACGAGGAGTGGGTGGAGACGCCTCCGAGGGACCTCGAAGTCGGGTCGACGATGGTCGAGAAGATCAAGATCGCGAGCATCATCGACACCATCGAGTTCCAGGTCGAACGTCTGTGTGCACCGGAGGAATTGGTCCTGGTGGGTGCCGGATCGACTGGATCGAAGATTCGGCTGACGATGAACTGCGCCGCTCGCGCAAGCGGCTCCGCCGTCACGCTCGAGCTGCAGGTGACCAGTCCGTTGCTGTTCGGAGTGGTGGGCAAGGCGCTGCAGGGCACGTTCAGGAAGAAGCTCACCGCCACCTTGAACGGACTCGCGGAGTACCTCGCGTGAAATGCCGATCGCCCCGCGCGTGCGAGCGGGGCGATCGAGATGTTCGCTGATCAGTCGAGACGATCTACTGTGTAAACCTTTTCGAGTAAGCCCGACATCGCCGAGGTGGCGAGCGGCACCGTCGACGATGCGGTCATGGTTGCTTGCGCTGTCGGAGGGGCCGTGTCACTGACCGGTCACATCGAGAGCTGCGCCCACGATGGAGTCGGTGTCGATTCGGTGGTGCTTGTACACCTCGTCGAGTGAGCCCACCTGTCCGAAGTTGCTCACGCCCAACGACGTCGACGCAACCCGGTTGACGGTGGCGAGGAACGCGAGGGTGTGCGGATGGCCGTCGAGCACCGTCACCATCGGGGTCGCACGCTCGGCAGGCAGCAGTTGATCGAGAATCCAGGATTCGCCGACGTTGTGTCCTTGCCTGGCCTGCAGCGCGCGGTAGAGCTCGCCCGGGCTGGTGATGCACAGAACGTCGGCGATGACGCCGATCTGCTCCAAACGCGCTGCGGCGTCCAGAGCTTCGGTCATCAACGCTCCCATGGCCGCGATGGTCACCGTCGCTCCGTCTCGACGCACCAGTGGGTAGCCGCCTGCGACGACCTGACGACGCCTGCGTTCCCGGGCAGCCGGATCGCTGGGGACGTCCGCCTTCGACTGGTCGACGGGACGCGTCGACAGACGCAGGTATGCCGAAGTGCCGTCGGGGCGTCCTAGTCGGCCGATGCTGGCGAGCAGTGTCCATTCGACGTCGATGGCGAATGCGGGCTCGTAAGTGATGCAGCCGGGCTGCTCGAGTCCGATGGACGGGGTCTTGATCGACTGGTGCGCTCCACCTTCCGCGGCCAGGGTGACTCCCGACGGCGTGCCGACCAGAATCGATTGACCACCCGCATAGATGCCGTACGACCACGGCTCGAGTGCGCGCTCGACGAAGGGGTCGTACATGACACCGATCGGGAACAGCGGCTCTCCCCAACGGCTCCACGTGGCACCGAGCTCGCCCATCAGGCCGACCAGGTTGGTCTCTGCGATACCGAGTTCCATGTGCTGACCGGACGGCCCTTCACGCCAGTGCATGATCGTCTCGGCGTCGTCGCCGAACCAGTCGTGTCGATCCGACGACGACCAGACGCCGACCTTGTTGACCCAACCGCCGAGGTTGGTGGTCGAACTGACGTCGGGACTGACCGTGACGACACGACGAGCCGCGTCGGGGGCTTCTCGGGTGAGGTCGATCAGGGTGCGGCCCAGCGCGGCCTGCGTGGTGGCCGTGCCCTTGGGGGTGCGTCCGATGTCGGTGGGGACGGCAGGTGGCGTCGCCGCCGGAATCGGTTCGCGGCGTAGCCGTTCGGCGGTGGCAGCACACAGCTGCCCGGGTCCGCTGTCGCTGTCGAACCGGCCCCAGGGCTTCTCGGGATCGGTGCCGAGGGTACGTGCGAGTTCTGTGTATTCCTCGACGGTCAGCAGTGAGGAGTGGTTCTGCGGATGTCCCTGGGTCGGCAGACCGAATCCCTTGACCGTGTACGCGATGATCACGGTGGGGCGGGTGTCGTCGATGCCAGAGTAGGCCTCGCGCAACGCATCCAGATCGTGTCCGCCCAGGTTGCGAATCGACTCGGTCAGCAGTGTGTCGTCGAGATCGGCGATCAGGTCGGCAATGGCGGTCGCGTCGGTACCCGACCCCGGAAGTCTGGTGCGCACCTCGTCGGCGGTGCAGCGCAGCAGACGTTGGTATTCCGGGTTCGGCATGTCCAGGATGCGCGTGCGCAAAGCGTCGCCGCCCGGCTTGGCGAACAGGTCTTCGAGCAACCGGCCGAACTTGACGGTGATGACCTGCCAGCCGGCGGCCTCGAACATCTTCTCGAGGCGACGTGCAGCGATGTTGGGGACCACCCGGTCCAGCGACTGACGGTTGAGGTCGACGATCCAGACGATCTCGCCGAGCTCGGCGATGCCCGGGTCGATGATCGCTTCCCAGACCGCGCCTTCGTCGAGTTCCGCGTCACCGACCAACGAGTACTGCCGTCCGCTGAAGCCGGGGGTCTTCGGTGTGGATTCCTCCGGGCCGAACCGGTCCTCGACGAAGCGTCGGGACATCGCTCCCCAGATCGGGGCCGTGGCACCGATGCCGACGGATCCGGTGGAGTAGTCGACGGTATCCGGGTCCTTGGCCCGCGACGGGTAGGACTGCAGACCGCCGTACGCACGGAGTGTCGTCAGGTACTTCTGGTCCAACTCACCGAGCAGGTAGTTGATCGCGTGCAGCACCGGCGAGGCATGAGGCTTGACCGACACGCGGTCGCCGGGCTGCAGCTGCTCGAACCACAGCGAGGTCATGATCGAGACCATCGACGCGCAGGAGGCTTGGTGACCGCCGACCTTGAGTCCGGTCGGGTTGGGCCGAATTCGATTGGCATGGTGAATCATCGACGTCGACAGCCACAGTACCCGCTGGGCGAGCTCGTGCAGGTCGCGGTGGTCACCGGCGGGCGAGCGGCGGTCGGCGGGACTGATGCTGGTCATGACAGGTGCTCCTGAATCGACGTCGAATGTGCCGGGGGCAATGAACATTGCGAAGCGGACGACGAGGGCCGAGTGTGGTCCTGCGGTCCGGACGGGCGTTCGGGTTTCGAATCGCCGAGGGAATGCAACTGTGCTGCGATGACGGACAGTGGACCAGCCGCATCCCGGGTTGCGCAAGTAGTGCTTTGTAGACCGTGCAGGTTGCACGGTTTCGGACCGTTCAGGGGTACTGAACTTGGTCGTCCTGACCTCTAGGGCCGCGCGTCGGGTCGGGGCTGCGCTGCGTTCACGACCGCCTCGAACGTGTCCACCACGAGCGCGACGACTGCGTCGAGCGGGAGTTCGGGGGTGTCGAAGTACGCGTCGGCGGTCCGATCGAGAAAGCCGGTCCAGCCCGAGATTGCGGCACTTTGCAACGGAGACAAAGGTTCCGGAAGTTCTGCGAGTGCTGCGACCTGTCGCGCACCCTCGGCCCGTGCTTCTCGAACCGCATGTTCGACGACGGAATCGCCCAGTTCTCCTTCCCGGACCACGCGGACGTAGAGCGCGCGGTGACGCTCGAGGAACTCGATGTGGCGTCGCACGAAACCCTCCATGCGTGCCCGTACGGACTCCTCGTCGGCGGCAGGCTCCTGGAAGTCCGACAACTTCGACAACACGTCGGCCAGTGCGGCCGCGACCAGGCCTTGTTTGTCGGTGAAGTAGTAGAACAGCAGCCCGTGCGCCACGCCGGCTCGACGGGAGATCGCGGCTGCGCTGATGTCGGCGCTGTTGCCCTCGGCCAGCAGCTCGATGGCGGCGTCGATCAAGGCCTGCCGACGGTCCAATCGGGGGCGGGCACGGCGCGACCGCTCGGCACCGGTGGGCGAGGTGTTCGACACCGATCCGACATTAGCCCACCCGGCGCAATCTCTCCTGACGCTCGATCAATTTCTTGACTGCCAGTCAAAGTGGTCGTAGCGTAGGTCACAACAGGTGACCCGAGGAAAGGCTCGTTCGATGAGTGCGACGCAGGATGCAGAGAGTCGGAAAGCGCCGAGGGTTGCGCCCGATCTCATCGCCCACTGGGTGGTCAAGTCGGCTCGCACCGAGGAGATGGTGCGGTGGTACGGAGCGGTGTTCGGTGCCGAGATCGTTTATCAGGACGAGGGAATCACCTTCCTGACCTGGGACGACGAGTCGCACCGGTTGGCGATCATTGCCGTGCCGAAGCCCGTCCGGTTCCTGTTCCCGTTCGCCAAGTTCAGGCGTAAGGCGTACGGCATCGACCACATCGCGCTGACGTTCATCTCGCTCGAACGATTGCTGGAGAACTACGTGCGGCTCAAGCGGCTGGGCATCCTGCCCGTCTGGTCGATCAATCACGGACCGACGATCTCCCTGTACTACGAGGATCCCGATGGGGTGCGCCTCGAATTCCAGGTCGAGAACTTCGATGCGGAGAACACTGCGGCGTTCTTCTTCACCGAGGAGTTCGCGCAGAACCCGATCGGCGTCAACATCGACCCCGATTACCTGCTCAGCCAGCTGCGCAACGGCGTGCCGCACGAGGAACTTCGCCGACGCGAGGCCGGAACTCGGCCCGGGCATCCGGTCGTCGCCAACAAGAAGACCATCACGCCGAAAACTTTGTGAACGAGCCGATTTCGATCGAACCAGGGGGATAGAGACTCACATGTCAGTCAACGTAGTCCGGACCATCGACGGTTGGTGGCGCCTCGACGGCGACCGTGCAATCCGTATCGAGACGACGGCCGCGACCACCCGCGAACTTCTTGCCGATCGCGACGCCATCACCGGCGCGTCGGGTGCGGGGTCGAGTGTCGACGAGCTAGAGCTCGTATCTCCGGTCACCACACCGTGCCGGGTGGTGGCGCAGCTGCTCAATTATCGGTCGCACGCGATCGATGCCGGCTCCGACCCGAACACCTTGCAGCCAACCTTCTTTCGCAAGTCCTCGGCATCGGTCAGTGGCCCGTTCGATCCCATCCGCCAGCCACCCGAGGTGGCGCTGCTGGACTACGAGATCGAACTCGGGATCGTCGTCGGTGCCGAGATTCCCATCGGTACGACGGTCACCGACGAGAACCTCTCGGACTACGTAGCCGGGGTGATAGTGGCGAACGACGTGTCCGCGCGCGAGATCCAGTTGACGAAAGTTCAGGTGTACGAGAGCAAGTCGTATCCCACGTTCACCCCGCTCGGCCCCAGATTGGTGCTGTTGGACAACGACGAGCTCCGACGAATCCCCGAGCTGCACATGACCCTGGCGGTCAACGGCGAGACGCGTCAGGACCAGACGATCGGCAACGACCTGATCACCCCGCCGGCCGAGGCACTCACGCGGCTTGCGCGCTTCCAGAACATGACCGCCGGTGACGTACTCCTGACCGGAACACCGATCGGCACCGCCATTTCCGCGCCGCCCAAGATCGTGCAGAAGATCGGTGAGTTGATTCCGCCTGCGCTGAAGTGGAAGTTCTTCTTCGCCCGGCAGGCGAAGAATCCGAAGTATCTCTCGGTCGACGATGTGATCACCGCCGGAATCAAGACCGCCGACGGAGTCATCGATCTGGGTACGCAGGAGACGGTGGTCCGATGACCGTGCCGATCGTCGTGGTCGGAGCCGGCCCGGCTGGTTGCACCGCCGCGTTGCTGTTGGCGCGCAGAGGGATTCGCAGTGTCGTGCTCGAGCGACGAGACGCGCCGCTCTTTCATCCCGCCGCGCACGTGATCAACGCCCGCACCCTCGAGATCTGGAACGAATACAGCCCCGAGCTGGCGCGATCGATCGCCGCGATGTCGCCGCCGCACGAGACCGTCAACCTCATCAGCTGGTACGGAGATCTGGCAGACGAGGCCATCGGTTCCATCGACCTACTCTCGGACCCCGAGCGCAAGGCCATCGTCGAGAGCCAAAGTCCGTTCCTGGTCTCACACATCGGCCAGCATCTGTTGATGCCCGCACTATGGGACGCTCTCGACGCCGAACCGCTGATCGAGTTTCGACGCGGATGCACTGTCGAGTCCGTCGACACCGACCCGTCCGGTGCCCGTGTGCGTGGGCGTTGCGCGAGCGGAGTGGCCGAGATCGAGGCCGAGTACGTGCTGGCATGCGATGGTGCGAACAGCGCGACACGAGACGGTACCGGGGTCGGACTGACCGGACCTGTCCTGGCGAACATGGGCAGTGCCTTCTTCACCTCGAAGACACTCTTCCCCGATGATGCTCGGCCGCTGCTCAGTTGGATCTACACGCCGGACCTGTGCGGAGTGATGATCGCGCATGCCGACCATCGATACATTCTGATGACGGCGTACCTGCACCCCGACCAGGAGATCGCCAAGGACAGTCGAGCCTACTGGTCACGCACGCTGCCGAAGGTGTTGGGAGACCACGACTTCGATCTGGAGTCGACCGGGACCTGGGTGATGACATCGCAGACCGCCGATGCGTTCCGTCGTGGCCGTCTGCTCCTGCTCGGCGATGCGGCGCACCGGTTTCCGCACACCGGTGGTTTCGGGCTGAACTCGGGTGTTCAGGACGCCCACAATCTGGCCTGGAAGCTCGACGCCGTTCTGTCCGGCACCGCGTCCCCGTCTCTGTTGGACACCTACGAGACCGAGCGTCGTCCGGTGGTGGAGAAGTTCGCCGAGCAGAGTGTGGCGAACCACTTCCGGATGGACGACATCGGGAAGAGGGTGGGCATCACCAACAAGATGTTGGCGAAAGCGACTCAGGTGGTGGGTCGGCCGCCGCTGAACAAGGTTCCGGGGAAGTTGATCGCGCCATTGGCTGCCGCTGCCACCCGGAAGCAGATGGCGCGATCGCACAAAGTCGATCCCGACGCACCCGGGTCCGCCCAGCTTCGTCGCGAGATCGCCGACGCCATCCCGCTTCAGGTGGAGCACTTCGTGTCGATCGGCTTGCAGTTCGGTTACCTCTATGCCGGTCCGTTGATCGCACGGGATCCCTCGGCCAAACCCGCCGAAGACGTGGTCGACTATCTGCCCACGACGTACCCGGGGGCCAGACTCCCGCACTCGGTGGTCTCGGTAGGCGGTGCACAGGTGCCGGTGCACGAGACACTCGACCCGAACACGCTGTCGCTGTTCACTTTCGACGGCGACAGGTGGGCAGGCGTGGTGTCCGAGCTCGAGAAGGTCGGACCCGGCGTCACTCTGATCTCTGCGGAACTACCGGCAGATGCCGCTCGGGATGAGCTGATTCGCCTGTACGAGGTGGGTGAGACCGGAGCGGTCCTCGTTCGCCCAGACGGCCATGTGGCGTGGCGAACGACCGCCCCCGCGTCCGATGCCGGTGCGTCGCTCGCCGGCTTCCTGAGCTCGCAGTGGGGCCGCTACTTCACTGCCGCCACCCGAACCGACCACGGCCGGGGTGAATCCGATATGGATGCGCGCGCGCCCGGCTAGAGTGCGCGCATGCATATAGTGCCTCGGGCGATTCGGACTATGGGAATCAATGCGGTCCGTCTGTACAACCGCCTCGAAGTGTCGGTCGCACAACCGGTTCCCGAAGAGCCGGTGTTGTTCGTGTGCAATCACGGGTTCGGCGGAGTGATCGATCTGAACGTGTTCGCATTCGCGGCGGCGTACGACGATCTGAAGCTTTCCCGGGAAGTGATCGCGTTGACGCACCAGATCGCGTGGACACTGCGTGCAGGAAAGTTGGTCGAGCCGTTCGGTGCTCGGCCTGCTGCCCGGCAGAATGCTCTCGATGCGTTCGAGGAGGGACACAATGTCGTGGTCTTCCCCGGTGGTGACCTCGATGCCCTCAAATCGTGGCGGCATCGCAACGAGATCGTCTTCGCCGGACGCAGCGGCTACGCCCGTCTGGCCATTGAAGCCGGGGTGCCGATCGTTCCGGTCGTGACCGCGGGCGCAGGTGAGTCTCTTCTGGTCCTCAGCAGTGGAAAGCGCATCGCCCAAGCGCTCGGGCTGCACAAGACATCGCTTCGGACCAAGACGCTCCCGCTGTCGGTGTCGATCCCATGGGGCTTCAACGTGGGAGTGGTGGGGTTGCTTCCGTATCTCCCGCTACCCACGAAGTTGGAGACGTCGGTGCTCGCGCCGATGCGTCCCGAACCCGACGAGTCCGCAGAGGACTTCGCTCACCGAGTCCACTCGGCGATGCAAGCAGAACTCGACGAATTGACGAAGGACCGCACGCCGGTGATCGGCTGAGCTGTCAGCCAGGTCCTTCCCATCCGCACGCTTCACAGGAGGCATAGATGCGGCTGTTCATCGGTCCGACGGCCGGCGAATCGATGACGTTCTCTCCCAACGTGATCTGTTCGCAGATGGGGCATATGCCCCGGTAATCGAGATTGAAGCTGTAGGTGAGCACTCGGACTCGATCCTGTACGTCGAATGCTGCAGCCGTGCGTGTCCCGGTCGAGCAGCAGGTGTCCTCGGCAGGAATGTGTGCCGAGGTTCGAGTCGCCGGTACCCCGCGCTGTGTACCGAGGGCCGACCATCGACTGCCGCTTCTTCGTGATCGAACTTGTCGACATGAGCGACAGTAGACCCCGAGCCCCCAGCTCGTCGAGAGCAACGGAGTTCTGGTCGAGGATGTTCGGCGCAGCGCGGACCGCGTGGGAGGAAAGACCGTAGGGTCGGTGTCACGCCGCTCGTTCAGCGCACACAATGGTTCAGCGAAACCGAACCGACCTGATCATCGAAGGTCGAGAAGGTCGAGTCTCATGACCGACACACCTATTCACGACGAACTGCAGAACTTCATGAAGATGAGCGCACGTGGGAGTGATCGGAAGGTCGAACCCGTGGACGCATCGGTGCCCGTCGAAGTGCCTGTGCACGCCCCCGCGCGACACCAGAGAGCCTGACGACATGGCCACTGCACGAGAGAAGCAGGACGAGGCCCTTGCCGTCTATCGGCGAGCGAAAGATCGCGAGCAGGAACTCGCCGATGTGCGCGGACAGTCCGACACCGATTCTCCGTTGCTCGTCGACCTCGACGATGCCGAGATGCGCGGTGCGATCGAAGCGGACATATCGGCGCAAGAGGCGCTGAGTGTCGCGCTCAGGGCTGCGGACGACTGACTTCGGTCGGCTGGGCCGTGGGGTCGATCGCTGCGTGCACTCCTCCTCGATAGGACGCCGGAAGTTCTCGGCTGCACAAGGTTTCGGCCTCGACGGCAGAGATTCCGAGTGCTCGAAGGACCCGTTTCGTCGTGTCGTCCACGGTTGCCGCTTCGTCGCGCTCGGGTTGTGCGAGCAGCAGTCGTCCCATGGACAGCAGCGAGCCTGCCACGATGGCGAGTGCGACATCCGGGTCGTCCACGTCGAATCGTCCTTGTGCGGCGGCCGATTCGATATCGCGGCGCGAACGCGGTGCCAGGCCCCCGGCTGCGGCGAATGCCGCGGCTTCGGAGTTCAGCAGGACACGACTCAGTTCCGGCTCGAGTCGGAAGAGGCGTCCGGACAATCGAAAGGATTGAGTGAATTTCTCGACCGCGTCGTCGAGGTCGACGGTGAGCGAGTCGAGATAGTCGCCTGCGGATTCGAGGGCGGAGTCGATGGCCGCCTGCCACAGCTCTTCTTTGCTCTCGAAGTAGTTGTAGAACGATCCATTGCTGACGTCGGCGGCCTGCGTGATCTCGAGGACAGGGGCGTTGGTGTTTCCGCTGGCGAGAAGCCCTTGAGCGGCGCGGATCAGCGCGGCTCTGGTGCGTGCCTTGCGGCGCTCGACGCGGTTGCCTTCGGTCACGATCTGCTCCTGGTCTGCGGTGTGAGTGAGGGCAGCCTATCGCGTTCCATTCATGACGAATTCGTCAAAAAGCTTGACCGGCGGCTGTGTCATGGGTGACGATATCGTCAATATCCTGCGCAGGCAGGGCGAAGTTACTCTTCCGGCGGCGAAGGACCTCATGACAACGAACGCGACGATCCCCCAGTACCGCACCGACATCTATTCCACCGATGCGATCCTCGATCCGTACCCGCATTACGCGAGGCTCCGGGCGCTCGGACCAGTGGTGTGGCTGCCGAATCAGCAGGTGTTCGCCATCTCGCGTTATGCCGACTGCAAGAAGGTCCTGCTCGACGACGAGACCTTCATCTCCGGGGACGGGGTCGGACTCAATCCGGTTGCCAACCGGCTCGGCCGTGGTACGACGCTCAACAGCGACGGTGACGAGCACGCGACCAAGCGTGCAGTTCTCGCGCACCGTTTGACGCCGAAAGCCGTCCGAAAGATGACGGCCGCAGTGGAGGAGAAGGCGGAGAGCATCGTCGATGCGGCCCTGAGCAAGAGGTTTGTCGACGGTGTCGACGACCTCGCCACGGCGCTGCCGATGTCCGTCGTGCCCGACCTCGTGGGGTGGCCCGAAGACGGTCGCGACGAGCTTCTCCGCTGGGCCGGAGCAACATTCGACTCGCTCGGGCCCGTCAATCGTCACTCCGTCACGGCCGTGAAGGCCGCCACCGAGATGCTCGCGTTCTCCAGGAAGGTCGTGCGGCAGCGATCGGTGCTCCCCGGGAGCATGGGCGACGACGTGCTGAAAGCCGCCGACGAGAACAGGATCGGCCAGTCCGCCTGCCCGGCATTGATGATCGACTACCTCGGCCCATCGCTCGATACCACGATCGGAGCGATCTCCGGGGCACTCGATCTGTTCGCTCGTCACCCCGAGCAGTGGCAGGCCATCCGCCAGGACCCCGATCTGATCCCGAATGCCGTCAACGAGGTCGTCAGATACGAGTCCCCCATCAGGGCGTTCTCTCGCCGAGCAGTGCGCGATGTCGAGATCGACGGATCACCGATCCCGAAAGGCGCACGCGTGCTGGTGATCTACGCGTCGGCGAACCGTGACGAACGCGGGTGGGAGAACCCCGATGTTTTCGACGTCACCCGCGACGCCGCCAGGCAACTCGGATTCGGATCCGGAGTGCACGGGTGTGCGGGCCAGGGTCTCGCTCGACTCGAGACGCAGACCATGCTCCGAGTACTGGCGCGACGAGTGGAACGGTTCGTCCCGTCGGGAACGCCGAAACGTGCCGTCAACAACGTGATTCACCGCTACGAACAGCTGCCGCTGACATTGGTGGCCGCAGAAGGGACACAGAAATGAGAATCGACGTCGACTGGGATCGGTGCGAAGGCCACGGCATCTGCGCCGATCAAGCTCCGAAGGTGTTCAGCCTGGACGACGAGGGCGAACTGCACTACGCCTTCGACAACGACGACATACCCGACGAACTTGCTGCCGGGGCACGTTCGGCCGTGGGTGTGTGTCCGGTGGCAGCTCTCCGAGAGAGCAAGTGAGCCTCGGAGGCCGTCGGATCGTCATCGTCGGAGACTCCATCGCGGGCTGCACCGCGGCCCGCGAGCTCCGCGCTCGAGGGCACAACGGGGCACTCACGATGATCGGTGCGGACGCCGACGGCTGTTACGCCAGACCGCCTTTGTCCAAGCATGTTCTCAAAGGCGAAGGGGCCGAAGCCGAGACGTGGGACCTGTCCGATCTCGACGTCACTACCGTTGCCGATCGCGCTGTCTCGGTCGACACTGATCGACGCACCGTGACCACCACCGACGGCACCGACGTTCCCTACGATGCCCTCATCGTGGCGACAGGAGCGTCCGCCCGACGTATCGCCGGTCCGAATCAGTTGGGCGAGAATGTATTGCGGACTTTCGCAGACGTTCGATCTCTGCGCTCGAAGCTGGACTCGGCTCGAACAGCGATCGTCGTCGGGGCAGGCTTCCTCGGCATGGAAGTGGCCAGTGCCTGCGTCGCACGGGGTATCGAGGTCACCGTCGTCGATGTCGACCCTCCGCTGCAACGGCTCCTGGGATCGTTTCTGTCCGACGCGATCGCCGCCCGCGCCCAGGACTCCTCGATCCAGTTCGTCAGGGCCGACGGGCCGGTTGCCCTGACCGGGGATCCTGTCGCCGGAATTGAGCTCCACGATCGCACTCGCACAGCCGATCTCGTCGTCACCTGCGCGGGTGATGTTCCCGAGACGGACTGGCTCGACGGCACCGGAATCGCAGATAGTCACGGTGTCGGAATCGACGAACTCTGCACCACGACGGTTCCCGATGTCTACGCAGCCGGGGACGTCACCTACTCCCGCGGAACATCGGCCCGCGCCCCGTTCTGGTCCAATGCCGTCGCGCAGGGCAAGGTGGCCGCGGCCTCCGCTCTCGGCCTCGAGCCGACGTGTCCGCCCACCGACGACTACTTCTGGACCGAGATCCTCGGACTGTCCATCAAAGTGGTCGGCCCCCTTCCTCTTCGGGGAGAACCGACCATTCTCGAAGGGTCGATGGACGAGGGATCGGCCCTCCTGCAGTGGAATCACGACGACGGCCGCACCACCATCGTGGCCTTCGGAATCAAGAAGCCGGTCGGCCTGCTCCGGCGGCTCGCCCGCGACAGCTCGGTCTCCACCAAACAAGGAATATGACAATGTCTTTCGGTACCACACTCGTTCGACGACTCCCCGAGATCGTCGGGCTCGGCCGCGCCGCGATCGGCGTCGCCCACATGATCGCTCCCACCCGCGCCAACGAACTGCTCGCCGGTCCCGACGCGGCAGTGGCGACCACGCGAGCGGCCGCCCGCACCTTCGGGATTCGAGAAATCTATATCGGTGGGGGACTGTATGCGGCCACGAAGTACGCCCCGACGCTCGTGCGTCCCTTGCTTCGCGCCGGGGTGGCTGTCGATGTGTGGGATACCGGTGCCTTCGCTCTGACCGCGTACCTTCCTCAACGCACCCGAGTGGCCGGCTGCGCCGTTGCCGGAGGCTTCGTGGTCGCGGGGGTACTGGCCGACCTTCGACTGGACCGCTAGCTGCCTGGGCGACGAGTCGTCGCCCAGGTCAGTCCCGAGTCTCCGATTGGCCACGGGATCGGTGTCGATGGGTATCGCTCGGTCCGTGCCAGTGCGCGATTTCGAGTGCCACAGCGACGTGAACCGGGTTGTCGATCAGCGGCCTGGGTAGCAGTGTGTCTGCCTGGGCAAGTCGCCGGACGATCGTATTGCGATGTGCGTGAAGCGTTTCCGCTGTCCGCGTCACGCTTCCGAGCTCCCGTACGAACGTCAGTACCGTGTGCCGAAGGGCGGCGTCCGCGTCTGCCAGGCCGCCCAACGTCTGGCGAAGGAACTGGTCGCTTCGGTCGGGGATCATGGCGGCCGCGAGTTTCACCTCGTCGTAGGTGGCTACTTGCTGCCCGTAGGGTGATCTGCTCAGCATCTGTTGTGTGAGAAGTGCTTCTGTGTGGGAGCGCCGGAATCCGTCGGGACCGTGGGCGGGCGATCCGATGGCGACTCGAACATCGGAGGCCGCGCCCATCGGGTCAACGAGATGTCGCACGTCGATCTTCGTATCGCTCGGAACCCATGCCCACACGGTGGCGGTAGCAGGCACGATGGTGAACGGTGCTGGGCTGTCTGCGCGTTCGACCAGGCGTGCGATCGTGCGCTCGAGGTGACCGAGCTCGGTACCCGGCTCGGTACTCCAGGCGACGACGGCCGTGTGGGTCCGGTGGAGGCTGTATCCCAGGCGCATCTCTGCCCGATCGATGGGGACGGGTGCACCTTCGAGAAGCAGAGCGAGGGTTTCCCTTCGTTGCGGATGGGTCCCTCTGTGAAGCTCCTCGCGCTCGATGCGTACACGTTCGGCGACCAGAACCAGTGTGCCTTCGATGTAATCGGCGATCGACTGGGCCAAGACATCGAGGAGAACCTCGAGTTCCTCGGGCTCCGAGGTGAGCGAGAACGCGACGCGTACGAGCAACGTCCATGAGGCCGTCTGACCGATTCGGTAGCTGTTCAGGGCGAGGTCGTCGAGTCCCCGGCGGACGAGGTCTCTGGATATGTCGACGATGTCCGCGTCGAGAGCAGGAACGACAGGCGCACCGGGGTCGGTGATGTTGGACATCGCCCATCGCACGACGGCGGCACGGGCGGCTCGTTCGGTCTCCGTCGCGAGCACTGGGTCGACGAGGGTGGCTTCCATGCCGGGTGATTGCATGAAACCGGTGGTGAAGGCGTCGAGCCATGTCGATTCGTGGTGGACGATGAGTTCGGCGCCTTGACGGATGAGGTCGCGTGTTCGCTCTGACGGTCGGTCCCACGGCATAGCGACACAGTACTAATGATGGTGCGAAGTGCACCGCAGAAGCACGAAGTCGATGCATCGTGCCTCTGGTTGGTGGGCACGTGCTCCGACACACTGTGGTGAGTTTCCAGCCCACGGGATCACGAGCACCGCGATCTCACCGAACGCCGAAGGGCCTGTCGATGTCATCCGATCGGATCTCCGATGTGCAGAAGTGCCCGGTCGCTGCCGGGTCCGCCCACCCCCGCCCGACGGATGTGTCGAGGACCCGCTTCGGTCGTCGGCGAGCGCCGACGGGCCTCCCGATCTATACCGAGGACTTGTACTCGGTCTCGGCGATCGAAGACCCCTATCCCCACTATCGGGCGATGCGCGAACTCGGTCCGGTGGTGTGGTTGGAGAAGCAGCGGATGTACGCCCTGCCTCGATACACCGAGGTCAAGCAGGTGTTGGCGGACGATGCGACATACCGCTCGTCGGGCAGCGTCGCGATGAATCCCGTTGCTCGCAGGGTCGGCAACCGCAGTTTCCTGATGTCCGACGACGATGCGCACGTCGCGCAGAGGAAGGTGGCTGCGCATCGACTCACTCCGCGGGCGCTGCGTCCGATGCGTGCGGACGTGGATGCGTTCGCCGATCAGGTCGTTCGCGCTGCAGTGGCCGACCGCTTCGTCGACGGTGTCGAGGACATCGCGATGAAGTTGCCGATGACGGTGGTGCCGGACCTGATCGGCTGGCCGCAGCGTGGCAGGAAAGAGCTCGTGAAATGGGCCGGGGCCATCTTCGACATGCTCGGCCCGCTCAACGGTGTCTCGGTGAGATCAACGACTGCGAGCCTTCGGATGCTGTACTTCGTACACAGCCTCGCCCGTAGACGTGACGTGGTTCCGGGAAGTATTGCCGAGGAGATGATCGAGCACATCGACGCAGGTCGCCTCCGCGCGGCCGATCTGCCTGCCTTCCTGATGGACTATCTGGGGCCGTCGATCGACACCACCGTCAGCGGGATCGCCGCCGCGTTGTGGCTGTTCGCCGAGAACCCGGATCAATGGGAGCTGCTGCGGCAGGACCCGGATGCACTGTTGCCCAACGCGATCAACGAGGTGATCCGAATCGAGTCTCCGTTGCGGGCGTTCGCCCGACGCGCCGAGACCGATTCGGTGATCGGCGGAGTTCCGGTGCCTGCGGGGTCGCAACTACTGGTGATGTATGCGTCGGCGAATCGGGACGAGCTGGTGTGGGAGGAACCCGATCGGTTCGACATCACTCGCGATGCGTCCGCACACGTCGGCTTCGGATACGGCGTCCACGGCTGCGCAGGCCAGGGGCTGTCTCGAATGGAGACCGAAGCGATACTGCGTGCTCTGCTACATCACGTCGATCGGATCGAATTGGCAGGAACACCTCGGATCGCCGTGAACAACGTCATTCATCGATTCTCAGTTCTTCCGTTGCACCTCGTGTCCGACCCGAAGTGAGCGGCTCGTGCGGCGGGTGGCACTCGGGGAAACAGGGCATGAATCACTCGCTCCGTAAGGCCTCGACATGATCGAGGCGCACCGACGGTCGACCACCATCCCTCTCGGTGCTGCGTTCTTCGTGGTGGTGGCACTCTTCGTCGGATGGAGTGTCACCCGGTACGACGGAACGTTCGACGATGTTGTTCGCGTCGACCTGATCCTGGACTCCGCTGGCAACGCCCTGCCGCAACGCGCGGACGTCAAGTTCCGTGGAATTGTTGTCGGACATGTCGATTCGACCACTACGAACGATGGTGCCGTCGTCGCGCATCTGGCCATCACACCGTCATACGCCTCGGAAATCTCGTCGTCCACCACTGCGCGTTTGCTGCCCAAGACCCTCTTCGGAGAAAGGTACGTCGCCCTGCTCGACCCCACGGGTTCCGCCGACCCCGTCGTCGATGGCTCTGTGCTGGAGCAGGACGTCAGCGGTAGCGCCATCGAGGTGGGGGTGTTGCTCGACGGCCTGCAGCCGCTACTGGAGGCCGTGCCCCCTCAGGATCTGACAAGTACCCTCGGTGCGCTGGCGCAAGGACTCTCCGGTCGGGGTGAGCAGCTCGGCTCCACGATCGACCGGCTCGAGAACATCTTCGCGCAGCTGAACGTCGAGATGCCGTCACTCCGTGACGATATTCGAGGTGTCGCGGATCTCGTCGACACCTACTCCGAGGCCCTACCGTCGTTGGTCGACGCTCTCGACAACCTCCGGGTCACGGGGAACACGGTCGTCGAACGTCGTCCTGCGACCGATACCCTGATCGCGTCACTGACCTCGAGTTCCTCGACCACTGCGGACTTCCTCGCGGCCAACTCCGACGACATCATCGGTGTGGCGGCCGACTCGCGAGAGCTGGTCGAAACGCTCGAGGAGTACATTCCGACTGTCGACTGCTTCCTCGACCAGATCGTCGCCGTGACGCCTCAGATTCCCGAAGTGCTCGAGACGGACAGTGAGTTTCCCGGAATCCAGGGCACGGCCGAGTTCGTCAACCCCAAGGGCCGTTACCTGCCGAATCAGGACGAGCCGAGGTTCCTGGACGGTCGTGGGCCGCAGTGCTTTCCGAGCGCAGTTCCCGGCAGCGGCGAGAATGCTCCGCAGTATCCAGGAGGCTCGTACAACGACGGTTCGTATCAGGTGCCATCGCGTAACCCCGGGCCGCAGGATGCCGGCACCACCCCGAACGACCGGGTGTTTCCCGCGACACCGGCCGTATATTCCGGATCCGATCTCGAACAGACCACGCTCGACGTCGTCTACGCCAACAGGCTTGGAGTCTTGCCCTCGGAGATTCCCTCCTGGACAACGGCATTGGGTGCACCGGCGATGAGAGGCAACCAGGTCGAGCTGAAGTAGGTGTATGTCAGAACACCAGCGAGCGCTCGGGCAGCCCGGCCACTCCCTCTCGGGCGAACGCAGCCCACGTGCGACGTACCCTGGCGGCCAACGCCGTCGGCGGTGTGTGGCCGGCCAACATCGGCGCGTCCGACCACGCGTCTCCGAACAGCAGTGGCAACTCGATGCAGTGACATGCCCCCAGCGGTGCGTCTTTCGGTGCCCAGTCGATCCGATAGCTGGCGACGCGACCTCCGGCGCGGTGCCACATCTTCACCATCCCGTCGACGCCGAACAGCATGCTGGTGACGAGTCGGACGACTGGCGCTGTGAGTGTCGAACTGACAACGCCGAACCTGTTGAGCCACAGCATGTTCGTTACGATGTCCACGAACGGAGCAGCGTCGTCTCTGGTGTGACCGATCAGGAGCTCGACGCGAGGGGCGCTTCGGCGTAGCGCGTCGTCGGGGTCACCGGACAGTGGTTCGAGGTGAGCAACCGGCCCGAACGGCATTCCGCCCGCGGCACCGAACCTGCGCACGGCACGCGTCACGGCGTGTTCGGCATCGAGCACGTCCGACGGGGGAGCGGTAGCCGGATCCGTGCGAAAGTGAGCTGCGAACGCCGTTCGTGCCGTGTCGTACAGAGCCGAACGACCCGATCGCAATCCGAGAGGGGCACTCTGCACGATTGCTCTCGAGAACAACCCTTCGGCGGCCTCACACGCCATCAGCGTGAGGACGGCATCACCGCCCGCGGACTGACCGAACACCGTCACGTTGTGCGGTTCACCACCGAATCGAGCGATGTTGTTCGACACCCAGTGCAGTGCCGCGATCTGATCCTGAACACCGATGTTGCTGTCCCCTTCGCCTTTCGGGGTCAGGTAACCGAACCCGCCGAGCCGGAAGGTGACGCTGACGACGATGACACCTTCCCGAGCTAGGTGGTCGGCGTCGCACTTCTCGGCTTCTCCGCCCCCGGAGACGTAGCCACCGCCGTGCAGCCACACCATGACCGGAAGTCCCTCCGCCGCAGCAGGAGCGGTCACCGTCAACACGAGGCAGTCCTCGCTCTGTTCGAGCCCGTCGATCATCGGGCCAGTGACATTGTCGAGCCGGGAGGGAAGTTGAATGCACACCGGGCCGCGGCGGGTGGCGTCGCGCGTCGTACCCGGAGTGTCGACCGGTTCGGGTCTACGGAATCTCGTGGCCGTGGCGTACGGAATCCCCCGAGCGTGAATCAGCCCGTCGAATTCGACGGCTTCGAGGTCTCCGCTGGTGGTGCCGGTGATCGTGCGCCGCGTCGATCCGGCAGTTGTCTCGTCGTTCAAGTCCAGAACCCCCCCTGTGTCGAACAGCGTGAGCATATCGTCCGCCCGTGGCGTCATAATCGGACCATGCGGTCCAAGCAGAAGATTCTCGATGCCACACTCGGGTTGATCGCCGAGTCCGGCTTCGAGGGCGTCACGATCGCGGCCGTGGCTCGTGCTGCTGGTGTCACGCGGCAGACGGTGTATTCGATCTTCACCACCCGCGAGGACATGGTCTCCGAGGCGATGGTGGGCCTGATCGTCGACGTGCTGGGCGGTATCAGGGACAAGGCCGATCAGGCCGAAACTCCGACGGAGTTCATCGTCGAGACCGTGGTCGCTGCGCGCAATCTCATTCGCCGCGAACCTGTTCTGAACTCGTTGTTGCGCTCGGGCAACGCGAACCCGCTGTTCGACGCGGACATGATGGATCGGGCGCTACCGGTGGTGCGCCAGTTTCTCGACGGATACGTCGAGCGCAATCCCGGCTTCGATTCCGCGCAGTTCGACGGTATCGACGGGGTCGTCGTGCGGGTGGGGCTGTCGGTGATCCTGTTCGACGACCCGTCCATTAACGAGGACGACGGTTTGCGTGACTACCTCGAACGGTGGTTGATCCCGGTCTTGCCCTTTGCTTAGCAAGAAAAACTTGACACCCAAGTCCCCTTCTGTCTAGTTTGGCACCGCGCGTACATGTGACCCGAGTCTCGATGCGTGCGCGTCAGCAACCGTGGGGGGAACGTGTCGAATCTGAATCGTCGGTCATTTCTGGGCGCTACCGCGGTTGCGGGTCTGGCTGCCGTGGCAGGGACCGGTGTGGCCCGCGCGGACACCCGAACCAGAACCCGGATTCCGCTCACCCGCGAGGACCATCGGGTAGTCGTCATCGGATCCGGATTCGGCGGCGGCGTCGCAGCGTTGCGGCTTGCCGAGGCCGGCATCCCCGTTCTGGTGCTCGAGCGCGGAAGGCGTTGGCCCACAGGGCCGAATGCGAATACCTTCCCCAACGCGACCGCGCCGGACAAGCGAATGCTGTGGTACGGCTCCAGCCCCAATCTGTTCGGTAGGCCCGTTCCGTTCGATCCGTACGTTGGCCTGCTCGAGGCCGTCCCCGGCGACAACATGACCGCGCTGTGCGCCGCGGGTGTCGGCGGTGGATCCCTGATCTATCAGGGGATGACGCTGCAGCCGTCGCAGGCCGTGTTCGAGACGCACTTTCCGGTCGAGCTCGACTGGACGAGGTTGAATGCAGTCCACTACCCCCGGGTCGCGCGGATGCTGCAGCTCGCGCAGGCCCCGGACGAGTTGATCGACACTCCCAATTATCGAGCGGCGCGGGTGTTCGCGGACAGTGCGCGTCGGGCGGGTCTGCCGGTGTCGAAGATTCCGATGCCGATCGACTGGAACTACGCCCTCGACGAAACCCGCGGGGTGATGAAGCCGTCGTACACCAACGGTGCGGGTGCATTCGGCGTGAACAACGGCGGCAAGCATTCGGTCGACGTCACCTACATCGCAGCTGCAGAGGCGACGGGGCTGGCCACCGTGGCGACCCAGCACAACGTCACGCACGTCGAGCGTGCCACCGATGGTCGCTGGACCGTCCATGTCGATCGAATCGATTCCGACGGAACGGTGTTGGAGAACAAGATCCTCACCACCGGCGCGTTGATCATGGCCGCAGGCAGTCTGAACACCACCAAGCTGCTTGTCCGCGCAGGTGCCACCGGTGCGATTCCCGATCTACCGGACCAGCTCGGGCAGGGCTGGGGTACCAATGGCGATCGCATCTACGTGTGGTCGAGCATCGAGCAGCAGTTCGGTACGCCGCAGGGCGGTCCGGTGGTGTTCGGCAGCTTGAACTGGGACGATCCGCGTACCGCTCACACGGTCATCCAGGCATCGATACCGCCACTGTCCTTCGATGCGCGCAGCACCATGCTCGTCGGATACGGAGTCAGCGACGGGCGCGGCCACTTCGGCTACGACTCGGCGCGAGACGAGGCCCAACTGCACTGGCCGGCCAACGGCGACTCCGTCATTCAGGACGGCTCCATCGATCCGACGGTCCGGCGCATCGCAGGTTCGGGCAGCATCCTCACCGATACCAATGCGTTGTTCCCGTCCACCTGGCATCCGTTGGGCGGGGCGAACATGGGCCCGGTGTGCGACCTCGACGGCCGTGTGCACGGTCAACGCGGACTGTACGTTCTCGACGGTGCGTTGATGCCCGGTAACACCGCGGCCTGCAATCCGTCCATGACCATCGCGGCGTTGGCCGAACGAGCGCTGGACAACATCGTCGCCCGCGACCTCGGCACGAACATCTGATCCCCTCGGCAGAAAGAGCCCAATGCATCTGTATCGCACCATGATCGGTGTCGTCGCAACCGCCGTACTCGCGTCCACGGTGACCGCACTCGGTACCTCGACTGCGCACGCCGATCCCGTCGACGACTTCTACGTGCCACCTGCGCAACTCGACGACAGTCCGGGATCCGTCGTGCGGACGCAACCGATGTCGTTGTTCGCCGCTCTGCCGGGGACGGACGGCTCGTATCCGGCGCAGGCGCAGCGGGTGTTGTACAACTCTCGGACACAGGACGATACGCCGGTGGCAGTGTCGGGCACGTTCATCGAGACCGAGGTTCCGTGGCGCGGAGCCGGCCCGCGACCGACCGTCGTCGTTGCCCCCGGAACCGTCGGGCAGGGTGATCAGTGCGCCCCGTCGAGAGCATTTCCCACCTCGATCAACGCTGTGGCGCAACCATTGTCGATCTCGTTCAATCAGGAACTGCTCTCGTCCACGCTGTGGGGGTCGATGGGCGCGAACGTGTTCGTCACCGACTACATCGGACTGGGAACGCCCGGCCTCCACACGTACGTGAACAGGGTGGAGGAGGCGCACGCCGTGCTCGACGGTGCCCGTGCAGCAACAGAATTGGCCGGCGACGAGAATGCACCGATCGGGATCTGGGGCTACTCACAGGGCGGGGGAGCGGCCGCCGCCGCTGCGGAACTCGCCGGCGAGTACGCGCCGGAGCTGAACATGAAGGGGACGTGGGCCGGGGCTCCGACGGCCGATCTGCTCGAGGTGTTGAAGACGGTCGACGGGACGCTGATCGGCGGTGTGATCGGGTATGCCCTCAACGGATTCGTCGAACGGGACCCGAGTCTGCGGCCGCTCATCGAGGAGCGAATCACCGATCACGGCAAGGCGGTGCTGAACGAACTGTCGACGGAATGCATCGGCGACACGATTCTCGAGCACCCGTTCCTGCGCACGGAGACGCTGACGAAGGACGGCAAGTCCATGTTGGAGAACCTGCGTGGCATCCCGCAGGCCGGGGCGATCTTCGACGAGCAACGCATCGGCCGCAGTACGCCGAATGCACCGGTGATGATCACCAGCGGAATCAACGACGACACAGTGCCGTACGGCCAGGCCCGGCAATTGGCGTACGACTGGTGTGACCGGGGCGCGAGCGTCGAGTTCCGCAGCAACGGTTTGCCGCCGATTCTGCAGGGTGCGGTGTTGCCCAACCACTTCGGACCGCAGCTGATCGACGGCTACGGCGGCGAGGCTGCCCAGTTCCTGATGGATCGGTTCGCCGATCTTCCTCTGGCAGCATGCAGCGTCGATTGATCGAGGTCGCGGCCGAACTACTCGCTCGGATGTATTCGATGACCCGTGTCGTCGACTAGAGGTGCCTCGACGCCGCTGCATTCGACACTGTTGCGTGCGAGGCGTCGGGTAGAGGCCGTGATTGCCTGCGGTGGTCCGCAGATCGTCTTTCAGCCGATCGTTCGAGCTGGTGACGGTGCGATCGAGGGATACGAGGCTCTTTCTCGTTTTCCGGCCGGCGGCGGTGACACCGAAGCGTGGTTTGCCGATGCTGCGCACTGTGGCCTGGGGCCCGCACTCGACAGATCGGCGGCGCTCAGAGCACTGGAAGAATCCGCTCGTCTGCCGAGCGGGCCCTTCGTTGCGGTGAATCTCAGCGCTGCAACGCTGTTGGTCGACTCGGCTCTGGTCGATGTACTGCTCGATGTCGGGCGGCGTCGGCCATTGGTTGTCGAGATCACCGAACATGCCGCCCTCGTCGACGAGAACGCGGTGGTGTCCGTCCTGGCCGAACTTCGACGCGGCGGGGTGGCCGTGGCGGTCGACGATCTGGGATCGGGGTACGCGGGAATGCGGCATCTCGTCCTGCTCGAACCCGAGATCGTCAAACTCGATGCCTTCGTCGTCCACGAGATGAAGGCGAACCGGGCGAAGATGGCTCTGGCCGAACTGGTGCTCGAGTTCGCGCGCAAGACCGGCGCCCGATGCGTGTTCGAGGGTGTGGAGACCGACGAGGACCTCGCGGCGGCCATGTCGATCGGGGCAGACTTGCTGCAGGGCTACCGAATCGGCCGCCCTGCAGCGGTGGATCTGTTTGTTTGAGGCGGTGTTCAGTGGCTGCGGGCCGAGAAGCTCTTCCGCTTCGAGGCCTCACGCGCCACTACTTCCTCGGCAGCGACGATGACGACGTCCACATCGGAGCTCTTCACGACGACCACGCCGTCTGCGTCGGCGACGATGACGTCGCCGGGGCAGACGACGACGCCTCCGAGCGCCACCGGCTCGTCGAGCCGGCCCGGCCCGTTCTTGTACGGTCCTGCCGGTGTGACACTTCGGGCGAACACGGGTAGTCCCAGTTCGGCCAATGCGTCGGCGTCGCGGACGGCACCGTCGATGACGAAGCCCGCAATACCCAAAGATTTGGCGCGGATCCCGATGAGATCGCCGATGAGGGCGCGGGTGTCGTCGCCCGAGCCGTTGACGACGATGACGTCGCCGGGGCGGGCGTCGTCGAGAGCCTTGTGGATGTAGAGGTTGTCGCCCGACCGGGTCCACACGGTGTAGGCCCGCCCGGTGACTGCTGCCCCGGCCCAAATCGGTCGGAGGCCGGCGATGATGCCGAAACGTTCCTGGGCATCGCCTACGTTGGCCGCGGGCACTCGAGAGAAGCGTTCGATCATGTCGTCGGATACGGCAGTGGCGGAATAGGTTTCGGTACTCATGAGATCAATGCCTTTCGGGTGTCTTATTGCTGGTCGGCGAGCAGTTCGGCGATGATCGGCTCGATCTCGGTTTCACGCTGTTCCCACAGGGTTTCGACGTCAGCGCCGGAGACCCAATCGGGTTGTGTCGCTGCGCCGGTCAGCTTCTCGGCCACGGTCGGGTCGGCCAGCGCGGTCTCGAGGGCGTTCTGCAGCGTGGTCATCGTCGCGTCCGGGGTGCCTGCGGGGGCACTGATGGCGAAGTTGTTGGTCATGAACGGGGCGTCGAATCCTTCGCTCGCCAGCGTCGGTACGTCGGGGATGAGCTTGTTTCGCTCCTCGGTGAGTACCGAGAGGATGTTCACTTCACCCGAGGCGAACTGGCCGTAGAAGCTGGACACTCCGCCGAGGGCGAAGTCGGTTTCGCCGGAGACCAGTGCCGAGATCTTGTCCGCACCACTGTTGTAGTGAACGATGTTGAAGTCCAGGCCCAGAGTGTCTTCGAGGGTGCGCAGGTTGACGTGATCGTCGCCCGCACGGGAATCGGTGCCCACCGTGATGGTGCCCGGGGTGGCCTTCACGGCATCGAACAGTTCGCCGATGTTCGCGTAGGGGCTGGACTTGTTGACCCCGATCACGATGTCGTTGGACGCGAACGACCCGATGGGGGAGAAGCTTTCACGATCGAAGCCGGCCTTCTTGCTCGGGTCCAGGTATCGCCCGAGGATCGACGGAATATTGGTGAAGCCGATGGTCTCGCCGTCCGGCTTGGCGTTGGCCAGGTAGTTCAGTCCGACGACCTGGCTGCCGCCCTCTTTGTTGACCACTTTGACCGGGACTCCCAGCTCGGCTTCCATGGCCGGTGCCATGATGCGGGCCAGGATGTCGTTGCCTGCGCCTGCGGCGGACGGGACGACCCATTCGACAGTGGCACCGTCACGTGGGAACGGTGCTCCCGAATCGGTTGTGCCCCCGCTACATCCGGCAATCAGTGCGGCGGTGGAGATGGCCGCAACGAGGATGGGTAGTTTTTTCATGAGACGGGCTCCTTGATGGGGTGGTTCGCGGTGGCGCGGCGGGAGAGGATGCGAGCCAGGACGGGGCGCAGCATTCCGAACAGAACGGCTGCGATGAAGACGAGCAGGAGAACCTTGTTGATGGGGCCTTCGACGAAGACTCCGTAATCACCGCGGGACAGTGACAGTGAGCGCTGAAAGTTCTCTTCCAGCAGTGGCCCGAGGATCAGCGCCAGGACGAGGGGTGTGAGCGGAATCTTGGTGAGGTGGAACAGGTATCCGACGACGCCTGCGCCGAGCATGATGAAGATGTCGAAGACGCTGCCGTTGATGCTGTAGACGCCGAGGAACATGAAGGCCAGGATCATCGCCATCAGGTAGTGGAACGGGATCTTCAGTACAGCAATCCACAGACGAACCAGCGGCACGTTGAGAATCAGCAGGATGATGTTGCCGACGAGGAAGCTGGCGATGATGGTCCAGGCGACCTCGGGGTTGTCGCGGAACAACAGTGGGCCGGGGATCAGACCGTTGATGGTGAAGGCGCTGGCCATGATGGCGACCGTGGCGGAGGTAGGGATACCGAGGGTGAACAGTGGAATCATCGACGACAGCGCGAGCGCGTTGTTGGCCGATTCCGGTCCGGCGACACCCTCGACGGCACCCTTGCCGAATTGCCCGGGACGCTTGGTGAGCTTCTTCTCCATTGCGTAGGACGCCAATGAGGTTGCGGCACCCGGAGATCCGGGGAGCAGGCCCATGAAGAAGCCGATGATCGATCCGCGCATCGTGGGGCCTGCAGACCGGGTGATGTCGGTCTTGGTGGGCAGCAGCTTGCCGACGGCGAGTGGTCGTCGGCCGGCACCTCCCGCCGAGCGGGCCTGGATGAGGATCTCGGTGAGGCCGAAGCAGCCCATCACGACGGCTACGAGTGCGACGCCGTCGAACAATTCCGGCATGCCGAACGTGAATCGCTGGACGCCTTGGCCTGAGTCGATGCCCACCGACGCGATGGCCAGTCCGAGTCCGACGCTGATCAGGGCTTTCGCGGGGTTGTTGCCCGAGAAGCTGGTGATTAGGGCCATGCCGAGCAGTGCGACGAGAAACAGTTCGGGAGCGCCGAATTCGAGTGCGAATCGGCTGAACGGGGCGACGACGACGAATCCGATGACGCCGACCAGTCCGCCGACGAACGACGCGAGTGCGGCGACGACGAGAGCGGGTCCGCCGCGTCCACTCTTGGCCATCTCGTAGCCGTCGAGCGTGGTGGCGATGGACGACGCCTCACCCGGAATGCGCAGCAGTACTGCGGTGACGGTGCCGCCGAACGCGGCACCGTACAGGATGGCGGCGAGCATGATCAGCGCTGTGGTGGCGTCGAGTCCGAAGGTGATCGGTATCAGCAGTGATACCGCCGCGGCGGGACCGAACCCGGGGAGGACACCGACGAGCATCCCGAGCACGCAGCCGAGTAGTGCGAACAGCAGATGCGTCGGAGTCAGGACGTTGACGAAGCCTGCCATCAGATCGGGAAATCCCATGACTCACAACCCCCAATCAGCGAGGAACGGAATGGAGGAAGCCGGCAGGGCGGTGCCGAGCCAGACGTCGAACACCAGCCGGGTGGCCAAGGTGGTGGCCACTGCGACGCCGACGGCGACCACCGGGGTGCGCTTGCCGACGAACGTCAACACGACGGCGAGCATCAGCGCCATGGACAGCGTGTAGCCGAGTGTGGGGAGAACCAGTGCGGCTCCGGCGATCGCGGCAACGACCACTCCGATTCTGATCCAACCGGCGCGGTCGGGCAGTTCGGCCTCGTCGGCGTCCTCCTCGTTGTCACTGGAGAGGAATGCGACGGCCGCGGAGGTAGCAGGTTCGAGTTCGGAATCCGGTTCGGGCGCGCTCGTTCGCGGTGCTCGGACGAGCTGAATTGCCCACATCGCACCGCCGAGGATCATGCCGAGGCCGCCCACCAAAGGCAGGAAGCCCGCCCCGACGCCAGGGTCGGCTGTGACGCCGTACCCGGTTGCCATGGTGACCGTCGCCAGGCCGACGACGAGGGTCGCGCCGAGCACGATCCATTCGATCGTGTGTTGTGTGCCGAGCAGTACCTTCACGGCCTGCCGCCTTTCTGACATATGTTCGGATGCGGCCTGAGAAGGTCGGCCGGGTTGCTGTGCTGTGGATCACTTGCAATCTTGCACAGGTTTACAGGATTGTGGTTGAGTGTGTCAACAGACACAGTGGAAAGTGGAGGGTATGAGCTTCCGAACAGTGGTGGCGAGTAGCGGCAAGTCGCTGAGCGCGTCCGAAAAACGGGTCATTGCGGTGCTTCTCGGCGAGCCCGAGCCGTCGAGTCTGCGCGCAGCCCCAGTCGCGGCCCGCGCGCAAACTCACGAGTCGACCGTCGTGCGGTTGGCGCAGAAGCTCGGATACAGCGGCTTCCCGGACTTGCGCGCGGATCTCGAACGCGACAACCCCGAACCCGTGACCGCATCGGCTCTGATGCGCAGCGATACGGGTCACGAACTGGCTGTCTTCGCGCGCGACGAGGCCCGTGCACTGGAGCGGTTGTCGAGCTTCATCCCGCAGGAGCAGCTGGTGGACGTGGCGTCCTCCATTCATCGGGCGCGGGTGGTCTACCTGTTCTCCAAGGCCGACGAACGCCCGGCCCTTGATATGCTGGCCCGCCGTCTCCGCCGACTCGGTCTTGTCGTCGTCGAGCTCGGTCTCGGGGGAAAGGACCTCGCCGAGCGGTTCGTCAGCTTCACCGAGGATTCCGTCCTTATTGCGTTCGCGCTGCGCGAGGCACCGTCTCAGCTACCTGCTCTGGTCCGTGAAGCGGAACGACGCGGCGGCACGTCGATCCTGATCAGCGATGCGCCGGGATATCACTTCCGGCCCGCGCCGACGCATCTCCTCGTCGCGCAACGCGGAGACGATTCCGAGTACAACACTCTCATCATTCCCATCGCCATTGCGTACGCACTGCAGTTGGCAATCTTCCACCTCGATCCCGATCGGTACGGGGCGGTGCGCGACGACATCAACGACGTGTCGAGGTTGGTCGGAGGAACCGACGAAATTCCCTTGCGCTGATGGCTTCTCGTGATTCCGTTGCTCTGACCGTTCAGGCGACGACTGCGCAGGCCGGGTGGGTCGGGGTGCGGTTGATGATCGGTTATCGGGCGATCGCCGAGGGGGCCGACACTCGAACGCTGGCGGTGATCGCGGCATTGTTCGCCGCGCCCGCGGTGTTGGCGGCCCTGCCGATCGGGCGCATCGCAGACAGGTTCGGCGGACCGGTGGTGATCGTATCGGGAATCGTTCTGTGCTCGATCGCAACCGGTGTACTCGTTGCGTTTTCGGCAATGTGGGCGTTGCTCGCGTGCACGGCCGCGTTCGGTCTGGGCAATCTTCTGATCATGATCGGGCAGCAGGCGTTCGTTGCACACGTCCATGTCGACGGCAAAAACGAAAGTGCCTTCGGCGCATTGACGGCCGCCGCGTCGATGGGTCAGTTGGTCGGGCCGCTCGCGGTGACGGCCGTCGCGTCGAGATTCGGCGGCGCGAGCGTCGAGAGTCCGAACACGACGGCAGGCATCCTCACTGCCGGTGCGTTCACCGCGGTAGCGCTCCCCACCGCACTGTTCTTGATGCTCGGCCGCAACCACATTCGCGCGCAGCAACCTGCCGAGGGGGAAGCATCGGGGTTGAAATTGCTGAAGCTGCCGGGCATGTGGCAGTCGTTGACGGTCAGCGGCGCAGTGCTGGTGACGGTCGATCTGCTCTACGCCTTCGTGCCGGCGTGGGCCGTCGAGCGTGGGGTGTCGGTGACGACGGTGGGGTGGCTGCTGGCGTTGCGTGCCGGGGTGTCGGTGGTCAGCCGAGTGGGGCTCGGCAGACTCGATGCGAAGTTCGGTCGCACCGTGCTGCTCAATGTTTCGCTGACGGCGGGCGCGATCGCTCTCGCAGTGCTGCCGTTCGTGCAGGCAGTCGGAGCAATCGGAGTCATGATTGCACTCGGCATCGCGTTGGGTATTCCGCAGCCACTGACCATGTCGTGGGTGGTGTCGATCGTGCCGAAATCCACGCAGGGGGAGGCGTTGGGATTGCGGATGTCCGCCAATAGATCTGCCCAGATTCTCATCCCACTGATTGTCGGTGCCATCGCCGGGCCATTCGGGGTGACGGGCATTCTGCTCGGTAATGCGCTGGTGCTCGGGGGATCGATCGTCGCGGCCTCGCATCCGAGGAGTCGAGGCTGACTCAACTGGAGCGGGTCAGCATCTTCACGTGCGGAATTCCCGCTTCCAGGTATTGCTCTCCCACTCGAGCGAATCCGAAGCGCCCGTACCACTTTTCGAGGTGCGCTTGCGCGGAGATTTCGACCACCCCGGGGTATGCCTTCAGTGCGGCCTCGACGAGTTCTCCCGCATAACCGCGGCCACGCCCCTGAACGGCGGTGGCGACGCGGCCGATGTGGACCGTGTCCTCGACGAGGACGCGGAGGGTGGCCACCACCTCGCTGCTCTCGTCCTGTATCCAGAACAACTCCGTCGTCGGAAGCAGATCTGCACCATCGAGTTCCGCCTCGTCGACGATCTTCTGCTCGTGCACGAACACAGCGACCCGAAGCGCCATGATGCGGTACAGGGTGTTCGGTGCCACGTCCGCAAGCGGTGCATGGTGGAGATTCGACACGGAGGTCCATTCTTGGCGGGGGGTGCTGCCTGGATCGGGCGATTCTCCCACGTCGCCCGGTGTCGGCTCGCACCGAATGTCAGTGCGGTGGGATCAACAAGTGAACTCGCTCCACGAGCCCCAGTGCGGTGGCCGCGTCCGCGCCCTCGAATACCGCTGTGTGGATCCCTCGCATGGCCCCGGTGAGGAGGTGCGCGGTGGCGACGATGTCTGTGTCGCTGCGGATCTGTTGTGCTTCCGTCGCGGCCCTCAGTAATTGTGCAATGGCATCGACGAAGCTGTCGTGCCAGCGTTCTGCCGAGCCCTCGGATCTCGGTACTCCGAGATTGCGGAACAGTACGTGGGTGCGCGGGGTGTCGTAGATGCTCGCTGCCGCGATATGGAGAAATGTCTGTAGTTGCTCGAGTGGGGTGTGCGGCCAGCTGGCTGCTGCCGATTTCTCGTGGATGCGGCCGATCAGCACGGTGGCGGCGTCGTCAACGGCGGCCTGGAAGAGTTCACGTTTGGTGGGAAAGTGGTGGAACGCGGTTCTCGGCGCGAGACCGCAACGGAGAGCGACACTTTCGATCGTGATGTCGGCGTAGTCGGAGTCTCGTAATAGTTCCTGGGTGGCCTCGATCAGTCGGGCCGCTGCAGGCCCGGGTTCGTCGGTAGCCGAAGACCCGGCCCATCGATAGAGCGTCGTGGTGTGGATGCCCAGCGAAGTGGCCACGGCTGCCGGGCTCTCGGAACCGCCGAAAGCACGGGCGACAGCTTCCTGCCGATCGGCGAGTGTGAATCTGGAGACCCTGGCCATGGTCGTGACACTACATTCCTCGTCAGGTGCCGAGTCCGGCTCGAACCTAGTGGAGCATCCGCGCGAGGGCGGGCAGTAGAACTCGTGCGGGGACGAGACCCGCCGCGATTGCCTGAACGGTGTTTCGCCGGCCCGAGATCACCTGCGGCCGAGACCTCTTGGCGTCGAGTGCGCGCAGTGCAGTGGCCACGACCTCGTTCGGTGTTTGATAGGTGCCGGTCGCTGCGGCGGAGTCTCCGATGACATCGAAGAACTCGGTGCGGGTCGGGCCAGGATTGAGTGCGAACACCCTGACTCCGTTCTGTGTCGATTCGTACCACAGGGACTGGCTGAAGCTCAGCACGAACGCTTTGGCGGCCGCGTACACCGCGAGCGAGGGAACGGGCTGGAAAGCCGTCGTGCTGGCCACGTTGACGATCGTCCCGTCCCTGCGGTCGATCATGTCCGGAAGGAACGCCGAGCAGATGTCCACGACAGCGCGGATATCGACGGCGATGAGGCGCTCGAAGTCGTCGGCATCGCCGTCTGCGAATGTTCCCTGTACGGCGAACCCTGCGTTGTTGACGACGAGATCGATCTGCTCGGGCACGATCTCGCGCAGTCGTCGTCCGCTCGCTTCCTCGGACAGGTCCCAGGCCACTGTGCGGCAACGGATTCCGTGTTCCTGCTCGAGCTCCTTCGCCAGAGCGGTCAGTCGGTCTTCCCGTCGGGCGACGAGTACGAGATCGGAGCCCCGTGCCGCCAGCGCCCGGGCGAACTCGGCACCGATTCCGGAACTCGCGCCGGTGACCAAGGACCGGCCGGGACGGTACCGAGAACCTCGGCCGATCATCGATCCGACCGCCCGAGCTCAGCGGCCGAGCGCCGTGCGAACTGTTCGTACGACGTGGGAGCGTGGCCGAGGAGCGTCGGAAGAACTTTCAGGTCTCCTGCCGGCAGGCCGTGGCCGTCGTAGTGGGTCATCATCGTGCGGTACGCCGTGCGTGCGTCGGCGGGCCAGTTCTTCATGTCACGCGGGTTGGACGCAGCCTTGGCACCACGAACGAGGTGGCCGATGGACTTCAGTTTCGTCGAGAGCAACGCGTGTCCGACGACCGAGGCGAGCGCAGGCAGCACCGTCAGTGAGTTCGTCAGCGACGACGGCGGGATCCGAATTGCAGTTATCTCGTGGCCGAGTACATCCGACCAGATCTCGGCCATTTCGTGACGCGTGAGTTCCACGGTGGACAGGTCGTAGACGCGACCGGTGTGCGGCGCTGGGTCGATCAGGATGTTCGCGGCCGCTTCGGCGACGTCGGCTACATCGACAACGCCCATGACGCTGTCCGGTGAAACCGGGTACGGCATCACGCCGGCCTGCAGAAATTCCCATACTTCCAAGTAGTTCTGCATGTAGTGCGACGGTCTGAGCACCGTAGTGGGAATTCCGCTGTCGCGCAGCATCCCTTCGGCGATGTCCTTCTGGTGATGGTGCGTCAGCTGATGCAGGTTCGGATGGATCACGGAGTGGAAAACGATGTGCTTCAACCCGCTTGCCGGTCCCACTGCAATCAGGTGATCGATGATCGGCTTTTCGTCGATGATCTGCGTCGGCGCAGCGTGGTAGAGGACGTCGGCCCCTGCCAGGGCGGTGTGGAGCGTGTCCTGTGATCGGAGATCACCTACGACGACCTCGGTGGCTCCGTCCTTGCGAGTGGTCTCCGCTTGCGCCGTGTTCTTCACTACCGCTCGAACCGGCACGTTCTGTGCGGCGAGCTGTCGAACGAGCAAGCGGCCGACACCACCCGCGGCACTGGTCACTGTGATCATGGGGCCTCCTCGACGTCGAACTCGGCGGTGGCCGAGCGTGGTGCAAATATTGCATATCGAGTGCAGATAACGCAAGGAGTCTTGAACTGAAAAATCCGGTGCAGCTGGCCGCGCTCAGCGCGGTCAGCTGCACCGGATTCTTGTGTGTAATCCAGCGTGGAGGCTCTACTCGGTTGTCGTACGCGTCGATTCCGGTGCGCGCTCGGCCGGCCGTGGGTCGGTCGAGCGCCTGGACCAGTAGCTGGCGAGAAGCGAGCCGGACACGTTGTGCCACACCGAGAAGATGGCTGCGGGCAGAGCCGCCGCGGGGCTGAAATGGACCGACGCGAGTGCTGCGGCCAGGCCGGAGTTCTGCATTCCCACCTCGATGCTGATCGCGCGTCGGCTGGCGACATCGAGTCCGCATGCCTTGCCGATGCCGTAACCCACCGCGAGTCCGAGCGAATTGTGCAGCACCACGGCCACGACGATGAGTGCTCCGATCGAGAGCAATGTGGGTGCACTGGCTGCCACGACGAGGACGACGACGGCGGTGATTCCGGCGACCGAGATCAAGGGCAGAGCGTCGAGCATGCGATTGATGATTGTCGGAAACAGTAGGCGCAGAACAACTCCCAGTACGACGGGTACCAGCACGATCTGCAGGATCGAGACGAACAGGCCACCGGCGTCGACCGGCAGGTATTCACCGGCGAGCCAGAGCACCAACAGTGGCGTGAGGATCGGTGCGAGCAGGGTGGACACCGACGTCATCGCCACCGAGAGCGCGGTGTCGCCTTTGGCCAGGTAGACCATCACATTGGACGCAGTGCCGCCCGGAGCCGAACCGACCAACACCATGCCTGCGGTCAACGCGGCAGAGAGGCCGAGCAGGTTGGCAATGCCCAGACCGAGGAGCGGCATCGCGACGAACTGTGCGGCCACACCGAGCAACAGTGCCCACGGTCGGCGGGCGACGACGGCGAAGTCGGAGAGCCGCAACGTCATTCCCATGCCGAGCATGATGATCGACAGCAACCACGGAACGGCCGGTGTGCCGCCGCTGAACGTGTCGGGAGTGATGAGGGCCAGCGCTCCCGCCGCCACGACGATCAGGGCGAACCACTTGCCGGTGAACTCGCTGACGGTTTTCAGCTTGGGCATGCGGAGTCTCCTGTGCGGTCGGGGCACGGCCCCGGGCGGGCGCGCAACCCATCGAGCCTAGCCGCAGCCTCGACCGGCAGGTGCCCACGGCGCAGGGCATTCGAATAGAACAAGACCAATCGGCCTCGTTCTGGCAGTATCAACTTCTACGTGAACCGCTGCCGGCCACAACCGAAGGACGACGAACGCATGACGTCACCGTGAACAAGCTCTCGACGGTGGCACTGCTGATCCTGCTCGGTGCGGCGGGGACGTTCAACGGACTGTCCTTGACCTCCGATCCCAGTGGGCGGTCGCTGGGGTTGAACGTCGGAATGCTCCCCAGCTGGCATACCTGGGACTACCGCATCTCGGGGTTGTTCGTGCTCTTCTTCCTCGGACTCGGACCGTTGATCTGCGTGGCTGCCGTGCTGGTCGACGCGTCCGAGGCTGCGGTGTATGTAGCGTGTGCGGGGCTGGTGACCATCGGGTGGGTGGTGTGGCAGCTCGTCGTGCTCGACATCTACGCTCCTCTCGCCCACATTCCCCTCACGCTGTTGGGGGTGGCGTTGCTCGTCCTCGCAATCGGCCAATTTCGTGCGCGTGTCCGCGAACGCAGCCGGCAGTAGATCCACAGGTTCACGCCTTCGCGCTCGATCGTCGCCCGCGCCGGACTCTGGCAACGGTCACCCCAGCCAGGATCACCCCAGCGACCGTGATGAAGTCGGATTCGGTCAACCCTCTGTTCGCGTCGACCACGTACAGCACTGCGCCTTCGATGGGGGCGTTCAAGAACAGCCACAGGATGGAGGAAGCGACCAGCGATATCGCTGCGGGCCACGACGGCTTCGCGAGACACCATGCTGCAGAGGCAAATACTGCATTCATCAGTACGAGGGCGTGGAACGGATCGGTAGTCGGCACCGGTCCATCATGACCGAGTGCGGACGGTCAGGTCCTAGTCTGGTCACGTGCACAACGAGGATCATCGCGAAGCCAACCGCGGACTACTGGACTCGCTCCTGTCGGCGGTAGCCCTCGTTGTCGGAGGTGGGCTGGGTGTATTGGGTGCCGTGTGGGCACTGAGAGTGGCACCGGATCTTCCGTCGATTTTCGCCGTGCCGGTTCGGGATCGTGGCGTGACCGCGCCCGACGTACCTCTTACGTATTGGCTGACGTGGTTTATTCCGCCGATCGCTGTGTACGGCTGCTACGGACTGATCGTGTGGGCTGCGCGCCCGTCGATGTGGGTGAGCGTCTGCACCATTGGATCTTTCACTGCAATCTACGGACTTCTGGCCCTCCTCTGGATTTCCCTGGATGTGGGGGGCTTCTCGCCGGGTTAGGGTCGCGAGGCTCGCAGCCATTTCGCCTCCTGGTCCGGACTCGAGTTGACGAACGCATCGGCATGCAGAGGCACGCTCCACCGTCTAGCCGTCAGATTTCACCAGGCCTTCGACTGTCTCAGCTGCTGGTCCGGTCACCTGGACCAGCACGTTGCCCGTCGCTCGGTCGGTCAGCGCAGTGGTGCACACTCCGCGGGTAGGTGATGTCCAGATGGTCAATGCGGATTCGTTTGCGCCGTCCTCTGTTCTGAACTCGTCGGAGTAAGTCGGGACTGTTGCAGCTGACGCAATTTCGGGAGACTTTGCCACCGACAGCTCCTCCGTGTCGCGGGAACCGAAAGTGGCGCGGACCGTAGCTGCGCCGTCGTCACCGCAATCGACGGTGGCGACCATTACGGCGTCCGGCCCGCCCACAGTCGGCACTGCTGTGTCGTCGACTGTGCAACCAGCGACGGGCAGTACGACAGCGATGACGGCGGCGAGACCTCGTCGCAAGTCGCCGTTCTTCTCGATCCGGACGTCGTTGATTGCCTACTCCTTCGCCTAACTCGTGCCCTGTGTGGGTACATGTCTGGTTCTGGCATATTTCGTACCACATGGTGTGGTTCGATTGCGTCCGTGAGCGATCAGAACAACCACCGAGTCGACCAGACAGTCGGTGCCTCAATGGACAACGTTGCAACCGACCCCGAAGACGAAGCTGTTTCGGGCGAGGGCTGGACTTCCTAGGTCCGTGCACATTCGGCGGTTAGGCTGCCTGCATGGTGCGATCAGCGTGGTGGGCTTTGACCGTCGCTGCGTTGGCATTCACCATGTGGGATGCGAACTCGCTGACCATGTTCGATATGTCGATGTCATGCTCGAAGATCGGCGAAGGCGGAACCTATGAGTGCGGCGACCGAGCCATCGACGTGCTGGGGGTATGGCCCCTGATCGGCGTAGGACTGTTGCTCGCAACGCCACCAGCAGTGGCAGCGATCGCGATGCGAAAGTCGGTGTCCTGGTTTGCTGTCGTAGTCCTCCTGGGCTTGTTCGTTACCGGACTGTTCCGCATCACGAGTGACTCCTACACGAGGTTGCTCATCTTTGCTCTTCCCTTGGCCGTCATCGGATCGGTAATCACGGCGTTCCAGCGAACTGTCCCTGGAAAGCGGATGCCCGCAAGTAACCCCGGCGCATCTTTTGGACTGTTCGTCCGAACCCGCTAGATCAGAAGCGTCGACGGTCCGGAGAGCGTTCAATCCCATCGGCTGAACCAGCTGCCGCTGCGGAGCCCTGCTCCGCCCAGTCCGCGCGATGTCCGCGATGTGGTGGTCCACAATCGCTCCACACTCTCCGACGCCGAAATGATCTGTCGGCCATCGATTCTGGCTTCGGACTCGGAGATGCCGAGCTTCGGGTTGGCGGTGATGATCCGAACGGGTCCGGGTGGAGGTATGGGACGAAGAAACACGGTGGCCTGCAGTGAACCGGCATTGCCCGAAGCCTGCCGGACCTCGAGAATGGTCCCGGCGGGCGCGGCGCGGTCCAACGAAATGGCGGTGCCGTCCGAGAATTCGATCCCGAGCCGAATCGGTGCAATCTCATCCGGCCACCGGTCGGCCGTGTCATCATCGCTCAACGCGAGGCCGTAATCGGACTGCTCGGTCAGAGCAGCGACCAGGAGGATCACCCCGAACGAATAGACGTGAACGCCCGAGAGCCAGATGACCGCGCTGTCGGTCCGGTTCAGGTCCGGTGTCTCCGGCAACACGACTGGTCTCTCACTGCGGAGCGCCTCGCCGAGGGTCGAATATTCGGAGGCCACAGCTACTTCCTACCGGATGAGAGTCAACCACCGCGATACGCCAGTACGCATCCCATCTGCAGGACTACATGCGACCGTCCCAGCATCTGCACAAGACGCTCCACTCGAGGCTTCGGTCGGCGGGATTCACACGCGCGCGTCGCGGAGTGGAGCAGAAGTTGCCTCAGGAAAGGCTGACCGGACCTGATTGTTCGGTATCGAGTCGAGTGCACGGGATCCTGCCGAGCTCTACGAACCCCGCACCACGTCGTATGCCGGCTTGGCGCTGAAGTCCGTGCGCAGCAGTCCGTAGTTCTGTTCGGTGTCGGCGAGGTTGGTTCCCGAGTCCCGCAGGGAGTGCACGAAGACCGGGCCGACGTAGGGGAGCGACGACGCCTTGGCCAGGCTCGAGCCGATGATGGAGGCCTGGAGATCCTCGGGAACCGCTCCCGGGCCGTTTCCGGTGGGTGCGCCGAGTTCGGTGATCCAGATCTTCTTGCCACCGTCGCCGTTGGCCACCATCGTGCCGTAGGCCTGATCCACCTGTGCCCATTGGCCGTTGGGGTCGTTCTCGACGGTGAACGGGAAGGTGTAGGGGTGCAGGGCCACGGCGTCCATGAATCCGCCTGCTCCGGCGGCGTACATCTGCTGCAGGAAGGTCACCGGTGCGGTGGTCCAGGCTCCGGCGTTGATGGTGGTTGCCAGTCCTGCGCTCAGCACGGTGGCTCCGGCGTCGGCGTTGTGGATCGCGGGGTAGGCCGCGCGCAGCATGTTCGTGTAGCGGACGGCGTCGACGGGTGCGAAGAAGGTCGGGATGTTGGGCTCGTTCCACACCTCGTAGTGGTCGACGCGATTACCGAGGTGCGCCGCGGCCGCTCCGGCGAATGCGCCGAAGGCATTGGGATCCAACGGAACTGCACCGGGCAGAGGTGAGGCGATGCCGCCCTGCGCCCATCCGGGGGTTCCGCCGAGCACGGCCAGTACCGAGTAGCCCTGCGCCGTCGCGGCGTTGATCACGCGATCGGTGTTGCCCCAGTCGAACACTCCCGGTGCCGTTTCGATTGCGGCCCAGTTCACGACCACCCGCACCCACGATGCACCGATGTCGCGTCCGGCACCGAGCTCGTTGTTCAGCGTGGCGTCGTCGAGCGTCAGAAACGGTGCGCCACCGGTGAAGCCCAGGTCGGCCGGGGCCGCGTGAGCGACGGGTGTGGAGAGTCCGACGGCGATCGCGGCGGCTGCGGCAACGGTGAGCAGACGGGAGCGGAAGGTCATGGCGATCATCCTAGGGTGCTCGTCAGCGGGGCGCTGATCAGTGCTTCGACGGTGGAATGGGGTACGCGATCGTTCCAGCGCGCGGTGTTCAACTCGTAGATGCGCTCACCTGCCTTGACGGCGGCGGTGCGGTCGAGCAGGTAGCGGCGGCATTCGGCGACGAACTGCTCGGTGTCGTCGAACGTCGGTAGCTCGAAGATCGAGTCGAGCGATCCGACGGCAGCCGAGGTTCCGACGACGGGTAGTCCCTTGCTCGCGGCGTCGAGGATCTTGACGCGCACGCCGCCGCCGGTGGCGACCGGAGCGATCAGCGCCCGGCAGGTGCCGAGGAATTCCTGCAGGTCGTCGACGAAGCCGAGATCGCGGACTCCGGCGGGGTAGACGGGATCTTTGGCACCCGGGGCCTTCGCTCCGATGATGCACAGTTCGGCTCCCTCGATGCCCGCGGAGATCGCCGGCCAGTAGTCGAGCGCGATCTTGAAGGCCTCCTGGTTCGGCGGCCAATCGCGAGTCCCCATGAACACCAGGCGCTTCGCGGTCGCGGACAGGTCCAGCTGCGGCGCGGGTTCGAGAGTGAGGTCGATCCACCGAGCGTCGCGAACTCCGTTGTCGCGGTACATCTGCGCTTCGTCGGCATCGTAGGTCCCGACGGCATCTGCCGCGCGGGCGACGCGAATCTCGTCCCGCAGGATGCGTGGTGCCTCGATGCGGCCGATCACTCCGCGCGTCACCTTCCACACCTGCGACTCGGTGTTGACGGTGTTGATTGCGAACGGTGACCCCAGCTTGGACGAGCGCAGAAACGACTCGGCCATGTAACTGTGTTCGGCCACATACACGTCGGAGGTGGATGCGTCGATGGCGTCGCGGAAGGCGTCGACGTCGTAACGTCCGTGGACCACCGAGCGCGTCGGCCGCACCGACTTCATCAGCAAGCCCACATCGACCTTGGGCTTGGGTACGCGCACGACGTCGGGGGCCACGTCGGTCTCCTTGGACAGGCAGATCGACCGCACCTCGAATGCCTCGCGGGCGAGCTGCATCATCAAGCGAGACAGCGCGATATCGCCGCCGTGCTCGGTGACGGGGTCTTTGGAGAGCAGGAACGTCGCGCGTCTCATTGCGTCACTTCTTCTTTCACCGGATCGCGGTACAGGGCACGCATGAACCAGACGAGCAGTACGGCGTCGGTGACTACCGAGGCCACGGCTGCGCCGACGGCACCGAAGGGGAACAGGCACAGGACGAGAACCATCTTCAGCGGTGCCAGCGTCGCCGCTGCCATCACTCGTGTGCGGTCGCGGTGCTGCAGGTAGAGCACCGTGGTGAACACGTGGTTCATCACTCGCATCACCACGAACAAGGACATCACCACGAGTGCCCCCGCGACCTGAGGGGACGCCGGTGTGAAGAAGAGCAGCAGACCCGCCACCAGCAGCAGTGAGCCTGCGGCACCGCCGAGCACCGCGGTGTGCTTCAAGGCCGGTCCGGCGCTGACGAGTCCGTCTGCTGCACGCAGCTTTTCGTGGAAGGTGTTGCCGAAGGCCTGACCGATGAACGCCACCGCCCAGGCCGTCACTGCAGCGACGGAGTAGTAGCCCGCGATGGTGGAGTCGGTGAGGAAGCCGAGCAGCAGCACGTCGCCTTGGATGTAGACCGCGTTGGCGAGGTTCTCCGAGAACAGCATCGACATCTCGCGCCAGGAACCGGGGATGCGCGGAGCTGCGGCGCGCGTCCGTACCGCGGCCAGCACGGCGATGACGAAATACGGTGCGGCGTAGAGCAGACTCGCGACAGTCAGATTCGGGTCGGGCACGGCGAACAAGTACGCCGTCGCGAGCGCGATGGACGTGGCTTGGCGTGTTGTGTCCAGCCGCTGGGTGAGGTCGGGGCGGCCGTCGCGCAGTGCCCTGCTCTTGTAGGCATTGAACACCAGCTCGCCACCGCCGATCACGAGGGCGAACCAGGCGATGTAGTTCACCTGCACCAGGCACAGGCCGCCGACGATGAGAACGGCACCGACGAGCACGCGAGTAGTGCGCTCGCCCAGAAACTCTCGTTCGTTCACGCGGATCGAGCGCACGGTGAAGGGGTGATCCAGTGGAGCTGCGATGATCGCAGCGAGGGCGAAGGCCATCGCGTACTGGCCGTAATCGGAGATCCCCAGCTTGGCGATCAGCGCGACGGTCCACAGCAGGCCGATGCCGCGGCCGCCGTAGGTCCACAGAGCAGCGATCCCGGCCTTGAGCAGATTGGCGTTCATTGCGCCGCCCACACGGAGACGAAGTCCTCGACGACGAGCTCTGCGGTGTGGGAGATGCGCAGCGCCTCGACCTCGCGTCGAAGTTTGCCCAGCGCAATCGGATCGGTGATGAGTTCGGCGGTGGCGTCGGCGAGTTCGTCGACACCGCCGTCGACAACCAGGGCTCCGCTGTCGGACTCGGCGAGTGCGCCGACCTTCAGGCAGGTCACCGGGGTCTGATACGCGATCGCTCGCGTCACCACCGAGGAGGCGGGGAACGCATCTCCGTAGATACTCCGTTTGCCGTAGGGCAGGACGAGTGCGCGGATGGACGCGAAGAAGGCATCCTCGTCCGGTCCGTTGACCTCGCCGAGTATCTCTACGCCGTCGACGGGGTCGAGCAGTTCGGTTCCCCGGCCTGCGATGCGGATCGCGATGTCGCGGGGGAGGCTGTCGCGGAGTTGGTGGATCTGGTCGAAACCTTTGCCGCGATACACCAACCCGAAGAGTCCGACCGCAAGCGGCCGCTCCTCGGCGGGGGTGATGTCGGGACGCGCGGGAACGAAGAGGGCGCTGGCCTTGGCGGTGGCGTCGGGGTACTCGCGCGCGAGTGAATCGGCACCGGAGCGGGTCAGAGCGAACAGCGTTCGGCTGCCCGCCACTCGGCGTTCGAGTGCGCGCCATGCCGACCGAAGTGGGTAGTGCAGGCCGTGATTGAGCACTTTCTTGCCCGCGAGGAACTTGGTTCGTGCGGGCCACCAGACCAGTCCGGGCGGGTCGTGCACCGTAGCGGTCACAACCGGGTCGCCGGTGAGCTGGGCGGTTGCCCAGAACGGCATCACCGAACCGCCGCTGAGTTCGCAGTGCACGATGACGCGGCCGGGATCGGCGTCGACGAGTTCTTGAATTGCTTTGCGGTGGCGCAGGATATCGCGCATCGAGTGCGATCCGGGTCCCTCGTGGCGATACTCGATCACCTCGGCGAAGTGCGGCCGCACGGCGTCGGCGAAGTCGTCGGCATAGTCGCCCACGCCGCCCACCCCGGATCGGGGGGCGACGTAGACGAGTCGGCAGTCACGCAGGATCACCTTCCGGTGGCTCCCTTCCGTCGTGAGCGGAAGTTCGTAGTGGGCTACGAAGTTCCGCACACATGGGGGTCAGTAGAACAGCGGCCGATACTTGGGGCGGTAGGCGAGTGCCTTGGGATCACGCATCGCGCGCACCTTCGCGGGCACGCCGGCAACCACTTCGAGTTCGCCGACATCCGAGCGCACCATCGAGCAACCACCGACGACGGCACCGCGGCCGAGGGTCACTCCGCTCAGAAGGGTGCTGCGACTGGCGATCCACACGTAGTCGCCGATCACGCAGGGCTCGAGGATCGGTGTGAACTCGGGGGAGTTGTGATCGTGGTACCCACCGATGATGTGGGTGTCGCTGGCGATGACTACGTTGCTGCCGATGGTGATTCCGCCGCGGGCGTCGAGCATGCAGCGGAACCCGATGGCACAGGCGTCACCGATGGTGAGGCCCTCCGGATCGAGGATGGTGGTGCCGCGGAAGATCGAGGTGTCCTTGCCGATCGTTGCACCGAAGGCGCGCAGGAAGTTCTGCCGAATCCAGTGTGACGGAATGTAGGTCACGATCATGTTGAAGCCCAGTGTGCCGATGCGATTGCGCAGCTTCCGCTTGAACGTGATGTCCTGCATCTTGTAGTTCGACACGTCGTAGATCTCGTTCTCGGGCTTTTCCACCGCTGTCATGCTGCAATCTCCTCGGTCATGTCGAACTCGATCATTGCTCGGACCACCTGATCGAAGGTCTTCGTCGGTTCCCAGCCCAACAGGTTTCGGGCTTTGGAGGCGTCGCCGACCATTCTGGCCGAATCGGTCGGCCTGAGCATCTCCGAGTCGCTGCGCACGTAGTCACGCCAATTGTCGATGCCAACGGCCTCGAAGGCAGTCGACACGAAGTCGGCGACGCTGTGGGCCTGGCCGGTGGCAACCACGAAGTCGTCACCCTTGCCGTACTCGGCCATCGCCACCATCGCGTCCACGTAGTCCGGAGCCCAGCCCCAATCGCGTACCGCAGTGAGGTTGCCGAGTTCGAGCGTGGTCTGGCGTCCACGTGAGATGGCGACCGCGGCCTTGCTGATCTTCCGAGTCACGAAGGATTCCGGCCGCCGCGGTGACTCGTGGTTGTAGAGAATGGCATTGGTGGCCTCGAGTCCGCGTGATCGGTAGACATCGACCATGTGGTGACTGAGCGCCTTCGATGCACCGTAGGGCGAGGTGGGGGCAATTCGGGTCGCCTCGCTCTGCAGCGAGACGCCCGATCCGGCGAAGATCTCGGCACTGGATGCGTTGATCATCACGATCCGTTTTCCCGACGCCTCCTGGTGGGTAAAGCAGGCATCGAGCAATGCTGCTGCAGAGACGCCGTTGACCCTGGTGGTCAGTACCGGGTCGTTCCACGACCGCCATACCGAGGAGATCCCGGCTAGGTGAAACACGTAGTCGGGGTCGATTTCGGTGACCAATGCCGTTGCGGCGCTGTGGTCGCTCAGGTTGGTTTCGTGCTGTTCGATGAGGGGGTTCACCGAGTGGTGGGTCCCGCCAGGCTTGGCGACGCCGTGCACTGCCCAGCCGCGGCCGAGCAGGAGTTCGGCGAGATAGCTGCCGTCCTGGCCCGCCACTCCGGTGATCAGAGCGGTCGGGTGGGGCCCGGTGTTCACGCGATCTTGACGGTGTCGGGGGACTGTTCGGCGAGGTCGTTGTGCACCATCATGGCCACCAGTTCGGGGAAGGCGACCTTGGGCTTCCAGCCCAGAGCAGCCTGTGCTTTCGACGAATCGCCGACGAGGAGGTCGACCTCGGCGGGCCGGAAGAAGCGCGGATCGATCTTGACGTAGGGCTCCCAGTCGTCGATGTCGACGGCAGCGAAAGCATGGTCGAGGAGTTCGCGAATCGAGTGGGTCTCGCCGGTGGAGATGACGTAGTCGTCGGCCTGATCCTGCTGCAGCATCAGGTACATGGCTTCGACGTAGTCGCCTGCAAATCCCCAGTCGCGCTTTGCATCGAGGTTGCCCAGCGAGATCTCGCTCTGCAGCCCCAGTGCGATGCGTGCGACGGCCTGGGAGACCTTTCGTGTCACGAATTCCGGTCCGCGACGCGGTGATTCGTGGTTGAACAGAATTCCGGAGCTGGCGTGCATGTCGTAGGACTCGCGGTAGTTGATGGTCATGTAGTGGCCGTAGACCTTCGCGACACCGTACGGCGATCGTGGCCAGAGCAGCGTTTCTTCGCGCTGCGGTACTTCCTGCACCTTGCCGAACATCTCCGAGCTCGATGCCTGGTAGAAGCGAACCTGCTTGCCCGCTACCTGCTCGTACAACCGGGTGGATTCGAGCATGTTCAGCACGCCGCCGCCGGTGACGTCGGTGGTGAGACGAGCGTTCTCCCAGGAGTACGCCACGAAGGAGACGGCTCCGAGGTTGTAGACCTCGTCGGGATCGGCCACGGCGAACGCGCGCATCAGCGCGGACAGGTCGAGTAGGTCGCCGTGCAGAATTTCGACCTGCGGTAGTACTCGCTCCAGCATCGGGGCTTTCGGATTGTTCTGTCCGCGAAGCAAACCGAACACTTTGTATCCCTTGCTCAGCAGCAGCTCTGCGAGATAGAGGCCGTCCTGTCCGGTGATGCCGGTGATCAAAGCGCGCTTGGTGTTCATCGCGACGCGGTCCTCTCGATTCGTTCTGCGTTGATCTCGGATACTGCGGAAATGAGTTCGGCAGCGAAGCGTTCTTCGCTGAACTGTTCCATGTGTGCCTGAATCTTCAGTGGTTCCCAGGCCGTCCGTTCGAGAGCGGTGACCGCCTCGCGAATCGAATCCGGTTGTGGCTGATCGAAGTACACCCCTGAGATGCCCTCCTCGACGGTGTCGAGGAAGCCGCCCCAGCGGAGTACGGCGCTGGGCTTGCCGTGGTAACCCGCTTCGATGGGGGTCAATCCGTAATCTTCATAGCTCGCGGCGATCAAACCGTTACAGCCTCGGTAGAGCCAGGTCATCTGGCCAGACGTCAGATCGCTGAGCATGAGTACGTTGTCGGACTTCGACTTTCGCAAACGGTCGGCCTCGGGGCCGCGGCCGACGACGATCAGCTTGCGGTCGGTGCCGGCGAACGCGGCCATCACCTTGTCGACGTTCTTGTACGGCAGCAGCCTGGAGATGCACAGGTAATAGCCGGTGCCGTCGAGCCATGTCGCTGCCTCGGGGATCGACTGTGGTGGTGCCGTCTCGACGGTGAACGGGGCAGGCACCACCGTCGACGGGATGCCGTATGCGTCGGTGATGCGCTGCTGTATCACGGTGGAAATGGCGAGGTAGCGATCCGCCGACAGCGCGGCTCGCCGGTCCCACCGTCGTAACGGCCACGAGAGTGCCTTGAGCACAACACGTTTGGCAGGGCTGCGACTTTCCCCCAGGTACATCTGCGATTCGTACAACCAACGCGCAGGTGAATAGCAGTAGACGAGTTTGCGTCCTGAGGTGTGGAAGCCGTGTGCCCAGCCGCTGGTGCTGGTGAGCACCACGTCGGCGTCGATCTCGATGGACGAGGATGCGAAGGGCAGCAACGGAAGTGCGGCGCGGTGGTTCTTGCGCAGGAATCCGACACGGTTCAACGTCGATGGGCGCACATCGAGTTCGGAGAATTCGGGGAACGTCGTCGACGGCTCGAAGAGCGTTGTGTAGATGGGGGCGTCGGGGAAGGCGCGGGCCATGGCCAGGACGACCTTCTCGGCACCGCCGCGCTGGGTGAGGTAGTCGTGCGCAATAGCGACGCGGAGGCCGTCGGTCATATTGCGGCCCGAATTAACACTGGCTTAATGAACAGTGGCACAACACTATCCGTCTTCATGCGCTACCCATCGTGTCGGTCCGTACTCGAGTGGAGCTAGGGCATCCCGAAACGCCTGTTGGCGCTGATGACGTGCGACGGTGCACGACAACAGCGTCGAATTATCGGCGTCCCCCGACGAGACGTGCGAACACTGGACATAATCCTGCCACGAAGAGTCATTCGTTCGCGCTATATGAATATCCGTTTCAGCACGAAATAGATAGCGTTAAGTGAGATGGTTCACAACGCAAAATAATTGATCTGTAAAGCGAAACCGCGCCTTTGCGCAGAGTTAACGCGGACGCAATGATGGCCCCGAGAAATGGGCACACTTCCCCCAATCAAAAGGGGTGTGCGGTTTGTGAATTGTAAATCTATCGACCGAACGAATTCAGCGGGTGACGGTCGCTCCGACATACGGTGTCCACGTGATCGCGCCGTACTGGAACGTCACCCGAACGCCGCCGCCGTACTGCGGCATCTCGTCGCTCGTCGCGGGCCCCAGGGTGGGATCCCAGGCGCTGTAGATGCCGCCGCCGATGTTGTGGGTGCCACCGATGGCGGTGGAGAACACACGAAGGCCGAAGGGGCTGTCGAAATCCTGGTAGGTGCCATTGAACGGTGTCGTGGGGAGAAAGCCGGTGGCGCGGATCGATTCGGCCACTGCGCGGGGGACGGCGACGAACCCGTTCGGCATCTCGTAGAGAACCGCATCCTGGCGGTACTGCGCCCAGGTATCGCGAACGGGGAACACCGGTCCCAGTACCGCTCCGGAGTTGTTCGGAGCAGCAGCGAATCGGTTGTACTCGGCAGTGCGCGGGATGCCCTGCTGCAGCAGACCCATCAGTCCCCACAGGGCCGGTTTTGCACCCCAGTTGCTCTCGAGCAGGCCGAACGTGTCTTCCGGATCGTTGCTGCCGGTTGCCTTGTCGCGCATCGTGTACAGGAAGATCGGGCCTGTGTAGGGCAGCTCGCGCCACTTCTGGATGAAGTCGGTGATCATGACGTTCTGCTGATCTCCCGACACCACGGAGGTGGGAACGCCGTACTCGGTGGCCCAGATCTTCTTGCTGCCGTCGCCGTTGGCGACCATGGCCGCGCGCATGTCCATGACCTGCCGGGCCGGTGAATGCTCGACGTAGGGGCCCTCGGAGAACTTCAGTGAGTATTGATACGGATGGTAGGAGAGTGCATCGAAGTTGCCGGCCGCACCTGCCGCGTACATCTGGTTGGTGAAGTCGACGGGGTTGACGATGCCCCAGCCCTGTTCGGCTGCGCCGAGGACGCCGCCGACGACGGTTGCGGCCGAGTCGGCCGCCTTGATCTTGGGGTAAGCGGCCTTGAGCAGGGCGGTGTAGCCGGCCGCATCGGGTTGCGGCCCATAGAACATCGACCCGTTGGGCTCGTTCCAGATCTCGTAGTCGGCAACTTTGCCCTTGTAGCGAGCGGCGACCTTGCCGGCGAAGTCGCCGAATGCTGCAGGCGATGCCGGGCGGGTGTTGATGGGTTGGTTGACCGGGGAGGTCGCCCACGGCGGGGTGTACGCGATGATGCCGAGCATCGAGATGTTCGCTGCTCGAAGCTTGTTCACGACGCGATCGACGGCCGACCAGTCCAGCTGATTCTGGGTGTACTCGACGGTCGACCACGGAATGGCGATACGCATGGACTTCACGCCCATTCCCGTCATGAATTGCACGGTGGTGTCCAGTTCCGCGTCGGAGGCCCATAGCAGTCCGCCGCCGTCGGAGATGCCGACGCCGGGTGGATTGGGGGCCGCTTCGGCGCGTGACGGACCGACGAGGTGTTCGGGTGAAGTGATGACGGACGTGACTCCGAACGAGAGTCCGGCAGCGACGATCAAAACGGTTGTTGCTGACATCAGTGTGCGAAAACCACCGCGAAAGTGAACCATTTTCAATTCTCTCCACCAGGGGGTCCGTACCAACATTCGACGGGCCGGTGCGGGAATCATTGCACCTTCAACGCGTTTTTGTACAAATCCCAGAAAGCGGACCGATAATTATGAAACTGCTGGTCGAGTACCTCCGGCCGAAAGCAAGCTTTTCGTTTTCGTATCCTCGATGTTGTCGCCGTCGGGCTTGGTTTCCCTAGTCTTTTCCCACGCGTAGACGACGAATGCGAGCATCACCGAAAACGTTGTCGTGGTGGATGGATTGCTGACGACGGGAAAGTCGAGTTGCAGCGCGACCACCGAGAATCCGATGAATGTGCCGCCGTAGAAGCCGAGTTCCCAGCGTCCCGATCGCAGCATCCGGTAGCCCACAACGGCACCGGCGACGAGAATTGCGGTGAAGGCGAGGCCGGTGAAAATGCCGCCGCGGTAGACGGTCAGCAGTGGCGAGTTGGCGACGAAGTTCACCTCGAACGCGGTGGCGGGATCGACGAATTCCGGCCGGCCCCAACCGAGGCCGAACAGCCAGTGGCCTTGCATGTGGCCGGGGAATTCGGCGAGTGCGTCGCCGCGTGCGCTCGAGCCCGCGTCCTCGCTGCCGAAGGACGAGAAGACGCGGCTGCGCACGCTCGGTACTGCGAGCGCTCCGATGATGGCTGCCACGAATGCGCCCACGATGGCCAGGCGTTCCCTGGTGCGCAGTTGTTGGAACGCGAACATCAGTAGTACGCCGAACACCACCGAGAACAGGGCTGCTCGCGAGAGCGTCAGCACGATCGACAGGAACAGCAGGGCACCGAGGGCCATACTCAGGTATCCACGCAGCAAAAGAATGCACAGCATCAGTGCGAGGACGAAGCCGATTCCGGCGGCGTTGGGGTCGATGTACGTCCCTGCCAGGCGAACCGAGGTGGCTCCGGTGGGGCTGTAGACGAATCGCGTGCTCTCTTCTTCGGCACCGTAGCCGAAGATCGACAGGTAGCGAATGAGCTTGCCCGCGGGATCGCCGACGAAGATCAGCAGCGCGAACGCGGCGGCGGCCGACGCTGCGTAGACGTAGATCCTGCCGAACATGGCCATTTCGTCCCTCGGCATGCGCAGCAGGCACACCACCACGAGGGTCGATATGACCCATTTACCGAATTCGAAGAAATCGCCGAGTCCGGTCGCCGTGACGACGACCGACAGAGCGGAGAGAACGATGAGCGCAATGACGGTCGTTTCGGGCCATGTGATGCGGCTCACTGCTGTGCGGTGAATCACAGTGGCGAGGATCGTCGCGACAGCGAACGTGAAGACCAACGGCGCGGGGGTGCCCGGTACGTAGCCGAAGGGAAGTGCGCCCAATGAAAATGCAAGAGCGCGAGTCAAATACAGCGGATGACGTAGGCCGATATACGCTCCCACGGTCAGCGCGACGAGGGCGAAAGCCCCCAATTTCGCTGGAGTTCCGCCCACGATCATGGCGAATGTAACGAGAACGGGGATTGCCACGATGGCGACCCATCCGACCCGCTGCGTGATGCTCATGGGTTCTGATGTTGTCACGCTTTCATCTACTCGCAACATCTACGCCCTGCCGAATCCTTCGCTGCGCTTTATTCTTTCCCCTTGACCGACGGTTATTCGATAGGAGCATTCGTGGAGATTCGAGAGTATTGGCGGATCCTTCGCGCAGGGTGGTGGATCGTCGCTCTCGCGACCGCCATCGGCGTCGCCGGGGGTTATGCCTACACGTTCTTCACGACGCCGCAGTACCAAGCGTGTGCTCGATTGTTCGTCACCACCGAAGGTGGCAGTTCCGTCGGTGAGGCCTACCAGAACAATCTGTTCTCGCAGGAACGCGTGTCCTCGTACGCCGGGTTGGCCACCAGCACACAGGTTGCCCAGCGAGCTGTCGATCAGTTGCAGCTGCAGGAGTCGGCAGCCGAACTGCGTTCCAGGATCACTGCGACGCCGATCGAGAAGACGGTGTTGCTCGACCTGTGTGCCACCGATGCCGATCCCGAGGTCGCCCAGGCGTTGACCAATGCCGTCGCCGGGCAGCTGACCCAGGTGGTGCAGGAACTCGAGACGTCCCAGCGCGGCGGTAACCCCGCGGCCGGTGCCACCATCGTCGATCAGGGTGACGTTCCGTCGGCACCGATCGGCATGGGTCTGTTCGTCACCCTCGGTCTCGGCGGCGCGATCGGTTTCGTTCTCGGCCTCGCCCTCGCGCTGCTCCGTGGGCTGGTTGATCGCTCGATTCGCGATCGTCCACGCGCGGAGGACGTCTCGGGCCGTGTCGTACTCGGTGGTCTCCCGGTGGATGCGACGCGTCCCACCGTGCCGGTGGCGTCGATGGCGACGATGGGTGAACCACTGCGCGTCCTGCGCACCAACATTCGCTTCCTCGGCGGTGGATCGCCGCCGCGTGTCATCACCATCACGAGTGCGGCCTCGGGCGAAGGGCGTACCAGTACCGCCATCGATCTGGCCGCAGTTCTCGCGGAGGCCGGGCACACGGTGCTGCTCGTCGGCGGCGACCTGCGAAGCTCGACCCTGGGCACCCGCCTGGGCATCGAGCAGAACAGCGGATTGTCGACCGTCCTCTCCGGCGAGCACAGCGTGGAGGATGCGATCCAGAACGATGTGTTCGACGGTGTGTCGGTGCTTCCTGCGGGACCGGTGCCGCCGAACCCGAGCGAGTTGCTCGGATCGGACCGCGCTCAGGACCTGCTGCAAGAGCTGCGCGCCGATTACCGCTACGTCATCGTCGACACCCCGCCTCTGCTCGATGTCACCGACGGCGCGATTCTCACTGCATTGTCCGACGGCACAGTGGTTCTCGCCCGCACCGGCCGCACCACGCGGGAGAAGCTGCGACGTGCGATCAAGGCGCTCGACGGCGTCGGCGGCATCGTGCTGGGCGTCGTGACCACCTTCGAACCCGCGGGCCGACGCCTCCGCGGTGGCAGCCCCGCAGCAGGCGGCACCTCCAGTGAAACATCATCTGCTGCAGAGGCTTCCACTGCTCCGTCCACGGAAGCGGCTCCGTCCGGACCCGCGCACGCCGCCGCCGTCAGGCCGAGGCCGGCGAAGAACGACTCTGCGACCTCCTCGGCGAGCAGAGGATAGCCTCGATGTCAGGTAGGTGGACGATCCGGGTCGGCGTCCTGGTGACCGCAGCCGTGGTGTCGATCTCCTGCTCGCAGCAGGCTCCGATCGTGCTGCCTGCCGGTGCGCCGACGGCTCCCGTCACGGCCGCTCCGGCGACGTCGGAGCCGCCACCACCGTCCAATTTCGGTGGTGCGGGCCCTGGTTCGCTGATCTCGGCCGAGCCGATCGAGGACATCGCCGCAGACATCACCGAGTTGGGTGCTACTGCGACTCGCCTGGTCTACCGATCGACGTCGGGAGTCACCGGGCAGCCGACGGAGGTGTCGGGCACCGTGGTGATCCCGGGTGGCACTGCGCCCGAGGGGGGTTGGCCGGTGGTGTCCTACGGGCACGGTACGACGGGTGTGCTCGAGGCCTGTGGGCCGTCGAGGTACGCCAACCTTCTCGGCAGTGCCCCCATCGTGGCGGCGCTGGTGCTCAACGGCTACGCCGTTGCGATGACCGACTACCAGGGCCTCGGGCTCGGCGGGTCGTATCACCCGTACCTGGACTCGAAGACGTTCGGCTACAACATGATCGATGCCGTCCGTGCGGCCAGGAACTTCATGCCCACCCTGAGTTCGCGGTGGGCTGCCTACGGTGTCTCGCTCGGTGGCATGGCGGCCTGGGCGGCCAGCGACCGCAATGCCGAGTACGGGGGCGGGCTCGAGCTGGTGGGCACCGCGGCGATGGTGCCGGTGTCGGACATGTCCGGCTTGGCCGATGCTGCCGCGAATCAGACTCTGACGCGGGCCCAGTACCCGCTGCTGATGTACGCGCTGCACACGTTGGCGATCAGTCATCCCGAGATGAACCTCGACGACTACCGATCCGGGTTGGCGCGGGAGCGGTGGGACGACTTCATGGAGTGCGTACCGCCGAAGTCCGACGACGTGCCCGGTCTCCTGGCGGGCCTGCAAGCTTCCGACCTGACCCCCGTCAGCGTCGAAGCGACGGATCGTCTACGCGGATACCTGGCGGATATGGCTCTGCCGCAGCAGCGTTCGTCGACACCACTGTTGGTGATGTACGGCAGCGAGGACGATCTGATTCTCGAACCGTGGACCGAGAAAGCGTTGCAGCGCGCGTGTGATTCCGGAGACCTCGTTGAATACGAGCTGCATCAGGGCGAGGGTCACGGCAATCTGGACAGCAGTCGGTCGCTGCCGTGGGTCAAGGGCATGTTCGCCGGCCAACGACCGGTGAACACGTGCGAGCTGAATCGATGATCGCACCCACGGGTGTGCCGACCCTCAAAGATTACGGCCGTATTCTGTTGTCCGGCTGGGCATTGATCCTGGCCGCTGCGATTCTGTCGGCGGGCACCGGGTGGTTGGCGACGCAGTTGGTCGAGCCCACGTACACCGCAGCGTCTCGGGTGTTCGTCACCGCGCCCGGTCCCACGTCGCCCAAGAACTCGCTCGACGGCAACCGTGGGTCACTGGTTCGCGTCGAATCGTATGTGGTGTTGGCAACGGGCGAGCAGGTGTTGCGCCGGGTCATCGCCTCGCAGGGGTTGGCCGTCGAACCCGACGAGCTGAAGAACGACATCACGGTGGTGCCCACTCCGGGATCCGCCCTGATGGAGATCTCGGTGGTGAACTCGAACGCCGAGCTGGCTCGGGACATCGCCAATTCTGTTGCAGTGCAGCTCAGCAAGCTCGTGGGTGAGATCGACCTGGGTGCCGACGGAGCGGTGTCGGCGGTGACGCTCGTCGACGCGGCCACCACTCCCGATTCGGTCACCACACCCAAGCCGACGAGCAACATGATTCTGGGGGGAGTGATGGGCGCGATCGTGAGCAGTGTGCTGGTTCTGGCCTTCGGAATTGCACGCGACTCGATCGACCATCGCGATCAAGTGGAGAACATCGTGAAGCAGGCGACCGCGGCCAAGCGGACGCCTGCCACAGAGGGGGTCCGATGACACTGTCTCGAAAGCGCAGAGTGAGCCGAGCGGGCGGTGCCTGCGCACTGGCCTTGATCATGGTGACGTCGGGGTGCGCCTCCGACGATCCGCCTGCCGATCCGTACTCGGTGTCGCAATCCGCGGCGTTCGGTGCCACGCTCGACGCCGATTACGGTGAAGCCGGCCCCGGTTCGCTCGAGAGTGCGCAGCAATTGCTGACCATCGATCGCCGGGTCAGTGCGGTCTCCTCGGTCGCCGCGCGGGTGGTCTACTCGTCCACCTCCGGCGTGGACGGTTCGCCGCAGCGCGTCTCGGGCACGATCTTCGCGCCGGAAGGCACTCCGCCCGAGGGCGGTTGGCCGATCATCGCGTACGGCCACGGCACCACCGGTGTGCTCGAGGACTGCGCACCGTCGACCGATCCCGAGTTGCTCGGCAGCTCGCAGATCGTCGCAGCGCTGGTGCGTTCCGGAAATGTCGTCACGGTGTCGGACTACCAGGGGCTGGGCCTCGAGGGTTCGTATCATCCCTATCTCGACGCCCGTACCGTCGGCAACAACCTCATCGACTCGGTACGCGCTGCCCGCAAGCTGATACCCGAGGCCTCCACCAAGTGGGCGGCGTTCGGCGGGTCCCAGGGCGGCCAGGCATCCTGGGCCGCAAACGAACTCGCAGGTAGCTACGGCGAAGGCGTCGACCTGGTCGGCTCGGTCAGCTTGGTACCGGCGGCCGATATGGTCGGTCTGGCGGAAGCCGCCGCCACCGGCACCCTCACCGACGATCAGAAGCCGCTGCTGCAGTGGGTTCTGGTCGGCCTCGCCCAGTCTCACCCCGAACTGGACCTGGACGACTATCGCAGGGGCATCGTCGCCGAGAAGTGGGACGAGCTCTCGGCGTGCGGCGGCGTTCTCGCTGCCGACCGCACGTCCCTGGCAGCGCAGATCAGCGACGACGATCTGCGTCCGGCAACCCCCGAGGCGACGGCGAAGCTCGCGGACTACCTGCGGGAGATGAGCTTGCCGATGGCTCCGGCCGCTGCACCGATGCTGGTTCTCTACGGCGGCAAGGACACGCTGATCTCGCAGTCGTGGACCGAGGCCGCCATCTCGGCCGGCTGCGCCAACGGGGACTCCATTCAATCTGTGCTCCAACCGAATTCCGGTCACGCAGACATCGACGGTGCTGCTGCGTTCGGATGGCTCGAAGACCGGTTCGCCGGTGCCGACGCCATCAGCTTCTGCCCGCCTCCTGCGCCATGACCTTGGAGAAGGTACCCATGACCGCCACACCCGACAGCACTGCGACCGCCGCCACCGCGGTCGCCGATACCGGTACCAAGCGACCTGCCCGCCTCGTCGGGCTCGACGGTCCCCGCGGATTCGCCTGCCTGTGCGTGCTCGCCGTGCACGTCGGCGGACATTATTCGCCGCAGACCGTCCTGACCTACAAGCTCGGCGTGCTGGGGCAGGGGTTGATCTTCTTCTTCGCGCTGTCGGGCTTTCTGATCTTCCTCCCGATGGTACGAAAACTGTTCGCAGGCAAACCGATGCCGAACAACGTCAGCTACGCGATGCATCGGCTGCTGCGAGTGTTCCCGGCGTACCTGTTCATCTTCCTGTTCGCCAACTTCGTGATGCGTGCGGTGTTCGTGGAGAACGCTGCTGTGGCCGAACAACATTTCACCGACAACGGTCTGGGCATCCTCACCGATCCGTTGACGCTGGTGGCCAATCTGACGCTGGTGCACACCTACATTCCGAGCATGATCCAGACCGGCATCAACCCGTCGTGGTCGTTGTCGCTGGAATTCGCGTTCTACATCGCACTACCGCTGCTGACGAGTATCGCCTTCTTCCTGCGCAAGCGAACGTCCATCTCGGCACCGGTGCTGGCGTTGATCCCGGTGGTGATCATGTTCGTCATCGGAATCACCGGAAAGCTGTACACCGCCTCGCGCGTGGGGCCGTCGGGCATCACCGATCCGAAGTTGCTGGAATGGGGACCCAACGAGATCGCGGTGCTCAGCCGTAGCTTCTGGTCGCTGGCAGACAATTTCACGTACGGGATGCTGGCGGCGGTGGTGTTCGTCGCGATCGACAACGGAATTCTCAGGGGTGCGATCGTCACCCGGATGCGGTGGTGGACGGGCATCGCGATGATCCCCACCGCGGTGATCTCACTGATGTTGATCGACGTCAACTCGCGCTGGCAGACATCCACCGTGTCGTTCGGATCGGCGCTGCTCATTCTGTTCATCATCGTGCCGCTCGCACGCGGCGAGCGGTCCAAGTTGGCCGAACGAGCCGACTGGGCGCCACTGAGCTACGTGGGCATGATCTCGCTCAGCGTCTACCTGTGGCACTTTCCCATCCTGATCATGTTGGGGCGCTTCGGATGGATGGCAGGCGACAGCCCGTTGGGACTACTGCGGAACTTCGTGCTGGTGAGCGCGGTGAGCATCGCGTTCGGTGCGGTGACGTACCGATTCATCGAGAAGCCGTCGCTGACCTACGCGCGTAGATTCAAGGCGAGCAAATAGATTCATGCACATCGTCCGTAGGCTCGCCGCGCCGCTGGCGCTCCTCCCTCTGCTCGCGGGATGCGCCGTGGTGGTTCCGCTCGGCGGCCAGGCGCAGGGGGCGGTGGCGTCGGTGATCCGTGGTTCCGATCCGGAGCCGATGGACATCGCGAACCCGGGTACCGGAAGCGGCTCGATCGTGAGTGCCGAGACGATGCCGAATCTGCCGCTGCCGGTGCGGATGTCGGGTATCGAAGCCGCAAAGGTGGTGTACCGCTCGGTGCAACCGGGTGTGGGCGAGCGCGAGGTATCGGGCACGGTGTTCACCCCGTCCGGTGATGCGCCCGAGGGTGGGTGGCCCGTCATCTCCTACGCCCACGGAACCACGGGTATCGAGCAGGCCTGCGCGCCGTCGAGATCGGCGTCGTTGCTGGGGGCATCGGCGCTCGTACAGGGTTACACCGCAGCCGGATTCGCGGTCGCCATCACCGACTACGAGGGACTCGGACATCCGGGCAACCATGCCTACCTGGACAACATCACCGCCGGCTACGACGTGATCGATGCCGTACGGGCATTGCGTACGGTCTTTCCCGATGTGGGTCCGCGGTGGGCTGCGTTCGGTGGTTCGCAGGGCGGCGGTGCTGCCTGGGCGGCGAACGAACTCGCCGATTCCTACGCGCCGGAGCTGGATCTGGTCGGTGCGGTGGCTCTGGCACCCACCGCGAACATGGTGGGCCTGGTGGACAAGGCGGTGGCGGGCACGTTGACCGAGGACCAGGGACCGGTGCTGCAGTGGATTCTCGAATCACTCGCTCGACGTGACGAGAATCTGAACCTCGACGACTACCGCAGCGGCAACGCCGAGCGGGATTGGGACACGCTCACCCAGTGCACGCTGGACAAGGCGGGTGCGCGCACCGATGCGGCGAAGAGGCTCGGTAGCAAAGACTTTGCCCCCGAGTCCCCCGCGGCGGCTGCGGCGCTGCGTGAGGAGCTGACCCGGATGGCTCTGCCGAGGGGGCCGGCGTCGGCACCGATGTTGGTGGCGTACGGAGATGCCGACACCTACATAGACGTGGCGTGGACCGATGCGGCATTGCAGTCGGCATGCGAACTGGGCGATGTCATCACCATCGACCGGCAGTCCGGGCGGGGGCACGGGGATGTGAACGGCGACGCCGTCAATCAGTGGATAGGGGATCGTTTCGCCGGGGTACCGGCTCAGAACGACTGCACGTGAGTAGGGGGAGCGTCGTGGGCTTGCGCAAGGATCTGACGGTACGGGCGAAGGATGTCATCAAGAGGCGGCTCGGACGAGGCATTCCGGTGGAGCCGTTCGACGAGCCGTATCTTGTTGTTGCCGTGCTGGGGCAGTCCAATGCGCACGGTGCCGGCGTCGGATTGGACAGGGTCGGTCTGGATGCGCCGCATCCACGGGTGCATCAGTGGGCGGCCTCGGGTCGGTCGAAGAACACCATCGTGGCGGGGAGCAATCCTCTGTTTCACGAAGTACCCTCCAAGGCAGTTGGATTCGGCCCCACCTTTGCCGCGCACCTCGCCGATACGACGGGTAGGCCGGTACTGCTGGTTCCGTATGCGCGCGGCGACTCGGCGTTCGCGCGGGTCAACGGCATCTCCTGGGATCCGGCCGACACCGGTGCCCGAGTCAACCTGTTCTGGAATGCGATGCAGCGCATCAGGACCGGGCTGGCGACCAAGTCTGGTAACGAGCTCGTTGCAGTGCTGTGGCATCAAGGTGAGAGTGACGTGCCGTTGACGTCGGGGCCGGTGTATGCCGAGAAGCTCGACTCGGTGATCGACACCGTGCGTGCCGAGTTCGGCAACGTGCCGTTCGTCATCGGGCAGATCGTGCCGGACGAGATCGAATCGGGGGATGCGAACTACGCCGTCATCGACGCGGTTCATGCCGATACGCCCCGGCGCAGGAAGGGTGTCGTCTTCGTGTCGGGCCCGGAGGGAATGTACAACAGCGAGACCGAGAAGATTCATTACAACGCGGCAGGGCAACGGGAATTGGGTCGACGTATGTGGGAGGCCTACCAGGGCATGGCTCGAACTGCCGAGTAGGAAAACTAGTGCCAGGGATTCCCCGGTCGTCAGCTCTGTCGGCGGAGGGGCGACACAATTCGGTCGACCTCGGTGGCGATGTCGGTGCCGTTGCGGCCGGTCATCCCGGTGATTGCCTTGCGCGCCCCATCGCGTTCGTCCGGGCAGTAGTCGTATCCGTACATGGCAATGGCTCCGTATGTCACGGATCCCATGTCGCCCTCCCAACCGGCGATCGCTCCGGACGAGTCCCGCCAGTCGCCGGGCACGGTGTAGCTGATCTTGTATTTGGTGTCGATCGGGATCGGGTCGCCCTCGGACACTTCGTTCTCGGGTGGCGGGAATTCCATCGAGGGGAAGCCTGGCGGCGGTCCCACGCGCGTGGACGTCGGTGCGGTCGATCCCGTCGGCTGTAGCGCAGTGGTGGTCGTGGTCGTGGCGGGTCTCGCGACTCCCTGGTGCGAGTCCGGTGCTTGCGGCCCTAGCTTGGGCAGCAGAAGACCCACCGCCAGAAACAACCCCAGCAACGCCGCGACGCGCAGCAGACGCATTTCGAGACTCACAACGCTTCCCCGGAGTCGTCACACGTTAGCACCCCGGTATCGGTCCCTCGTTCGACCGACAGTGCTTGACACATGACGTGGATGTGGCACTAATAGGTGGTCGAGAATGACCGGAATGGGGGCTTCCGAAGAATTCGGCAACGCGGTGGACGCGTCTGGTTAATGCAGTAGAAACATGTAACGACCTGCGGGTTCGTGTCGATCAACATATCGTTACCAAGTGACACAATAAGTACGAAAAGATAATCTTCACGACGGGGTGGCACGGAGCTGTGCCGATCACGCAGGGGTTCGGCAACGCGTAAGTACCGAGGGGAAACAAGTGTCAGTCAGCGATCTGGAAGCGCAGAGTTCGGTTGTCTCGCGGCGTGACGCACGACGGTTGCGCAGATTTACATCGCGTCGTGAATGGGAGACGCACTACACCGAGGGACTCCGTGTCACCGACACGGTGGTCGTTCTCGGCGCGGTGACGGTTGCGCAGATCATCCGCTTCGGCGACATCGATTTTCGTGAACCGTGGTCCATCATCGGCTACTTCGGGATATCCGGAGTACTCGCAATTCTGTGGCTGGCGTTTCTCGCCATCTTCCGCACCCGCTCACCGCGGGTGATCGGCAACGGCTCGGAGGAGTACCGCCGCATCGTGTCGGCCACGTTCCGGCTCTTCGGAACCATCGCGATCCTCTCCCTGTTGTTCCGTCTGGACATCGCCCGTCTGTATCTCGCGATCGCGCTGCCCGTCGGCCTGGTCGGACTTCTGCTGAGTCGGTGGGTATGGCGAAAAGTAGTGTCACGCAAGCGTGCTCGTGGCGGATACCAGACCTCGGTGCTCATCGTCGGCAGTCGGAGCTCGGCTCTGGCCATGGCCAAGTCGTTCGAGCGCTCTCCCGAGGCCGGCTACAGCGTGGTCGGCATCTGCCTACCCAACTACGAGCCCGGTAACGACACGTCCTTCACCATCGACGGCGTCGAGATTCCGGTGCTCGGTGACGAGCACAGTGTGGTCGAGGCCATCGAGACCTCCGGCGCAGATACGGTCGCCGTCACCGCCACCGAACACATCGGCCATCACGGACTGCGAAAGATGGTGTGGGACCTGGAGAAGAAGAAGGTCGACCTCGTCGTGTCGCCCGGAGTGGTGGACGTCGCGGGTCCGCGTCTGGTGATGCGTCCGGTGGCGAACTTTCCGCTCATCCATGTCGAGAAGCCGCAGTACAACGGCGCGAAGCGATTCGGCAAGACGGCGTTCGACTTCCTGTTCGCCGCCTCGATTCTGCTGCTGATTTCTCCGGTCCTGCTCACGCTCGCCGCAATCATCAAGCTCACCAGCAAGGGCGCGATCTTCTACAAGTCCGAGCGAATGGGTATCGACGGCAAGCCTTTCCAGATGATCAAGTTCCGCAGCATGGTGCAGGACGCAGACAAGCGAGTGCAGGAGCTGGCCGCCCTCAACGAAGGGGCAGGCGGGGTGTTGTTCAAGATGCGAGACGACCCACGGGTCACCCGGGTGGGCAAGGTGATGCGCAAGTTCAGCCTCGACGAGCTGCCGCAGTTCGTCAACGTGCTCAAGCGCGAGATGAGTGTGGTGGGTCCGCGGCCGCCGCTGCGTAGCGAAGTGGAAACGTACGACGGTGAAGTGCGTCGTAGGCTGCTCGTCAAGCCCGGCATCACCGGGTTGTGGCAGGTGAGTGGCCGATCGGACCTGTCGTGGGAGGAGAGCGTTCGCCTCGATCTCTCGTACGTCGAGAACTGGTCCATGACAGGGGATCTGCTCATCATCGCCAAGACCGCGGTCGCAGTTCTCAAGAGTGACGGCGCGTACTAGTAGCGCCGACGCTCACCCTGCGGACGGTCGGTTTTGTTCGTACCATGACGCAATGACAACTGTTTCGGAGAACGGACGTGGCATGACCATGGCGCAGAATACGTTTCACGATTTCTTGGCCGATCGCGTCGACGTGATCGCCAAGGTTCATCTGAACAGGTCCACCTCGCTGCACGCGGTGATCTCCGACAGCGTCGATGCCTACACCTCGGCGTTCGCGGAGTATCACGGCACGGATGCACCCCTGGATCTACTCGCTGCTGAGGTCCGCTCGGAACTGAGCGATTTCATCCACCGCTGCGCCGAGGCCGTCGAAGAACCGGAGAACCCGCAGTTTCCCGTTCGTCGCTGAGAGACCTTCGCTTTGCCGGTTGTTCAACTGGTCCTGTGACCGCAGTCTCCTGGGTGACGGTCCTGATCGCCTGTGTTTACTATTCCCGTATGTGCGCGTGACCTGAAGGCGATGTCCTCCAGGCGCTTACTGTGACGGGTCGTCACGGGCTCTTTTCGAGTACGCCATTGTTCAGAACGACTGACGGGGAATGGAACAAATGCGAATCACAGTGTTCGGTACCGGTTACCTCGGTGCCACTCACGCGGCATGTATGGCCGAGCTCGGCCACGAGGTTCTGGGCGTGGACGTGGACCCGGCCAAGCTCGCGAAGCTCGAAGCCGGCGAGGTCCCGTTCTGGGAGCCCGGTCTCGAAGAGGTGCTGCAGCGCAACATCGCGGCCGGACGTCTGCGGTTCACCGCGTCGTACCAGGAAGCCGCGGACTTCGCGGAGGTGCACTTTCTCGGTGTCGGTACGCCCCAGAAGAAGGGGGAGTTCGCGGCCGACATGAAGTTCGTGGACTCGGTCATCGAGACTCTCGCGCCATTGCTCACCAAGCCCGCCGTGATCTTCGGTAAGTCGACCGTCCCCGTGGGTACGGCGGAGCGGCTCGGCAAGATAGCTCGCGACCTCGCACCTGCCGGTGACGACGTCGAGGTCGCGTGGAACCCCGAGTTCTTGCGCGAGGGCTTCGCTGTCAAGGACACACTGCATCCCGACCGCTTGGTGCTGGGCGTCGATCGTTCCCGTCCGGGCCGTGCCGAGGAGCTGGCTCGCGAGGTCTACGCGCAGCTTCTCGACGAGAAGATCCCGTTCCTGGTCACCGATCTGGCGACGGCCGAGCTGGTCAAGGCATCGGCCAACGCATTCCTGGCCACCAAGATCTCGTTCATCAACGCCATCGCGGAGGTGTGTGAGGCCGCGGGAGCCGACGTCACCGTGCTCGCCGACGCCATCGGCCACGACGAGCGCATCGGCCGCAAGTTCCTCAATGCCGGCATCGGCTTCGGCGGTGGCTGCCTGCCCAAGGACATCCGGGCGTTCATGGCGCGGGCCGGCGAACTGGGCGCTGACCAGGCACTGACGTTCCTGCGTGAGGTCGACAACATCAATATGCGACGCCGCACGCGCATGGTCGAGTTGGCGCGTGAGGCCTGCGGGTCTCTACTCGGTGCACGGGTCGCGGTCCTGGGCGCGGCCTTTAAGCCCGATTCGGACGACGTTCGTGATTCACCGGCCCTGAACGTGGCCGGGCAGATCCAGCTCCAGGGTGCAGCGGTCAACGTGTACGACCCGAAGGCCATGGAGAACTCCCGCGCACTGTTCCCCACCCTGACCTACAGCAGTTCCGCGCTCGAAGCGTGCGAGGGCGCTGACGTGGTGCTGGTGCTGACGGAGTGGAAGGAATTCAAGGCACTTACTCCGCAGGACCTGGAGGGTGCGGTGCGCAGCAGGACGTTGATCGACGGGCGCAACTGTCTGGACCCGGAACAGTGGCGTGCGGCGGGTTGGAACTACCGCGGGTTGGGCCGTCCCTGATCGCAGTGGCAAAGGCCGATTCCTGAAGTTCATTCAAGGGAATGAATTTCGGGACCACTGGGGCATCTTCGATGGAATCCAATTTTCGCGCTGGTTGCCAGCCCGTATTGGGTACTTCGCTCGCTTCGACGTGCGTCTCGGGGTGCTGTAGCCCTTTATCGGCAGTAAGCACACGCTGCGATATAGGATAATTGCCCTAAAAACAACTTCGATACCTGTGACGAGTCACAGCTCATGTTCAATCCGCTTGTCGCAGAGCAATTCTGGGCGGAAAAATTGCTAGCGCAGTTCGATTGTTCTCGCGGATCGCAGCACTACCTTCGATGTGGTAAACAACGTCAATGCTGTTATTCGTTTGTGATCTATGCCGCTCGCATGGTGGTACATCAGACGGCATGGGACTATTTCAATTCGATACCAGTCGCACAGCGGATGGGTATCGATCGGATTCATCCGCTCGCCGGTGGCGTGCGTACTAGTGCAGAGGAGGGGAGCACGTGGCAATGGTCGGGGCTGCACACCGCTCTCTCTGGGGATCTCCCCGGCGCTCGGACGTCGTGGCAACGCGCACGCTGACATCGCGGCATGTGTGGGAACGGAAATACATCGCACGCCTGCGGGTGACCGATGTACTGGCTGTGGTCCTGTCGGTTGCACTGGCCCAGATCGTGCGGTTCGGGAGTGTCGAGACCACGGCCTTGCTCTCGACCATGACGTACACGGGTGTCTCCGTCGCACTGGCCGGTTTCTGGATCGCGTTCCTCGCGATCTTTCGTACCCGATCGCCTCGTGTCATCGGCAACGGCGCGGAGGAGTACCGCCGCATCGTGTCGGCCACGTTCCGCCTGTTCGGTGTCATCGCCATCGTGTCGCTGCTCTTCCGTATCGACTTCGCTCGCCTCTACCTAGCGATCGCGTTCCCCGTCGGACTGCTCGCACTGCTGCTGAGCCGGTGGACCTGGCGCAAAGCCGTCACTCGGCTGCGTAGCAAGGGCGAGTACAAGACTTCGGTCCTGATCGTGGGTAGCCGTACGGCCGCGGTGTCGATGGCGCAGTCGTTCGAGAAGTCTGCATCCGCGGGGTACGCGGTGGTCGGAATCTGCATGCCCGGCTACGAAGCTCCGCGGGACGGCGTGGTTCACATCGAAGGAACCGACATTCCGGTGCTGGGCGATGAGCACGACGTCCTCGCTGCGATCGAAGAGTGCGGTGCCGACACCGTTGCGGTAACGGCCACCGAGCACCTCGGCCACAAGGGTATCCGCAAGATGATCTGGGACCTGGAGAAGAAAGATGTCGACTTGGTGGTCGCGCCGGGGGTCGTCGATGTAGCCGGCCCGCGACTGGTGATGCGGCCTGTTGCCGGCTTCCCGCTGATTCACGTCGAGAAGCCGCAGTACAACGGTGCGACTCGGTTCAGCAAGACCGCCTTCGATCTCACATTCGCGGCACTGGTGCTGGTGCTGATCTCACCGATCCTGCTGGCCGTGGCCATCGCGGTGAAGGCCACGAGTCGGGGCCCGGTGTTCTACAAGTCCGAGCGCATGGGAATCGACGGTAAGCCGTTCTCGATGATCAAGTTCCGCAGCATGACTATCGACGCGGACAAGCAGGTTGCGAATCTCCTCGATCAGAACGAGGGTGCCGGCGGGGTTCTGTTCAAGATGCGTGACGATCCACGGGTGACGCCGGTCGGCAAGGTGCTACGGCGTTTCAGTCTCGACGAACTGCCGCAGTTCATCAACGTGCTCAAGCGCGAGATGAGCGTGGTGGGGCCGAGGCCTCCGCTGCGACGTGAGGTGGAGACCTACAACGGTGAGGTTCGACGGCGATTGCTGGTCAAGCCGGGAGTCACGGGTCTTTGGCAGGTCAGTGGGCGATCCGACTTGTCGTGGGAAGAGACTGTGCGGCTCGACCTTTCGTACGTCGAGAATTGGTCGATGGTGGGGGATCTGCTGATCATCGCCAAGACCTTGAGGGCAGTGGCTGGAAGCGACGGGGCTTACTGATCACTCATGCCGAGTCCTATTGAAAATTCAGATCTGTCGGGCCCACACATGTGGGGCCTTGGAGGAGCGGAAACGATGAAGCGCGCGTTGATAACTGGGATCACTGGCCAGGACGGTTCATACCTGGCAGAACTCCTGCTCAGCAAGGGATACGAGGTGCACGGCCTGATCCGGCGGTCGTCCACCTTCAACACCTCTCGCATCGATCACCTGTACCAGGATCCGCACGACAAAGACGCCAAGCTGTTTCTGCACTACGGCGACCTGAGTGACGGCGCACGGTTGGTCACTCTGCTTACCGAGATCCAGCCGGACGAGGTCTACAACCTGGGTGCGCAGTCGCACGTCCGCGTCAGCTTCGACGAACCCGAGCACACCGGCAACACGACCGGCGTCGGGTCCATCCGTTTGCTTGAGGCCGTCCGTCTCGCGGGACTACAGTGCCGTTTCTATCAGGCGTCGAGCTCCGAGATGTTCGGCGCAACTCCGCCCCCACAGAACGAAGGGACTCCGTTCTACCCCCGCTCGCCGTACGGCGCCGCCAAGGTCTACGCCTACTGGGTCACCAAGAACTATCGCGAGGCGTACGGCATCTTCGCCGTCAACGGCATTCTGTTCAATCACGAATCTCCGCGCCGTGGAGAGACTTTCGTTACCCGCAAGATCACCCGCGCGGTCGCGCGCATCAAGGCCGGCCTGGAACAGAACGTCTACATGGGCAATTTGGACGCCATCCGCGACTGGGGTTACGCGCCGGAGTACGTCGAGGGCATGTGGCGCATGTTGCAGGTCGATGAGCCGGACGACTTCGTGTTGGCCACCGGTGGCAACTTCTCGGTGAAAGACTTCCTCGTGGTCGCGTTCGAGCGGGCCGGCTTGGACTGGGAGAAGCACGTCAAGTTCGACGAGCGCTACCTGCGCCCCACCGAGGTGGACGCTCTCATAGGTGACGCAAGTAAGGCCGAAGCGAAACTCGGGTGGAAGGCCACGGTGCACACGCCCGAACTCGCGAAAATCATGGTCGACGCAGATATCGCGGCACTCGAGCACGAGGGACGTCCGTGGATCGACCGTCCGGCACTCCCGGATTGGGCATGAGTACCGTGGCGACGAATGGATCGGCGGTTTCCGATTACACGCCAGCTCCACTCGATCGAGACGCGCCGTTCTACGTTGCTGGGCACCGCGGTTTGGTCGGATCGGCTATCTGGCGGCAGCTCGAGTCATCCGGTTTCAGCGATCTGATCGGCCGCTCGTCGTCCGAACTGGATCTCAAAGACCGTGACGCGGTCTTTGCATTCTTCGAGGAGACCAAGCCGGCTACGGTGGTGCTGGCAGCCGCCAAGGTAGGCGGCATTCTTGCCAACAGCACATATCCCGTCGATTTTCTTTCGGACAACTTGCGCATCCAGGTGAACGTGTTGGATGCAGCTCTGGCACAGAACGTCGAGCGGGTGCTGTTCCTCGGGTCGTCGTGCATCTATCCGAAGCTGGCTCCACAGCCGATCAAGGAGGAGTACCTCCTCACCGGGCACCTCGAGCCGACCAACGATGCGTACGCCATCGCGAAGATCGCGGGCATTCTGCAGATTCAGTCGGTGCGTAAGCAGTACGGCCTGCCGTGGATCTCCGCGATGCCGACCAATTTGTACGGGCCGGGTGACAACTTCTCACCTAAGGGCTCGCACGTCCTGCCAGCGCTGATCCGTCGTTACGACGAGGCTCGCCGCGACGGTATCGACACGGTGACGAACTGGGGCAGCGGTTCTCCGCGACGCGAGTTCTTGCACGTCGACGACATGGCAGCTGCGTGCATCCACTTGCTCGAGAACTACGACGGGCCGGATCAGGTGAACGTCGGCACCGGCGAAGACGCCACGATCAAAGAGATCGCCGACATCGTGGCAATTGCAGTCGGGTTCGAAGGCGAGACCGAGTGGGACAACTCCAAGCCGGACGGCACACCGCAGAAGCTTCTGGACGTGACCAAGCTTCGGGACTCTGGATGGAAGCCGCAGATCGACCTGGCGTCTGGCATCGCTTCGACCGTCGAATGGTACCGAGGCCACGTCGATAGCCTGCGCGAATAGTAAATGGGCTAATAGCAATGACGCACACTAGACCGGCAACTGCCCGGCAAACTGCACGATGTGGCAGGGTTCTTGCAGAAGCCCGACCAGAGGCGGGCTGAGAGATGGCCAGGACATCAAGTGCTTCGGCTGAGTCTGCAACCGATGGCGACCTGCGCCTAATTGGTCTAGATAAGCCCATCGAGCACGTCTGGCACCGTTTCGCTGGTAGGTTCAACCGCTCAATCGGTCCCGCACTCACGTCTATGGCCGCGAATAGTCTCGTTAACTTGATTATTGTGGTCATCTCCGCGCGGAAGCTGGACCCTGAGCAGATGGGAGCCTTTCTACTGGCGTATAGCACCATCGTATTCGCGACAGGAATAAATCAGGCGGTCAACGTAGAACCGCTGATGCTCGTCGCGAGTCGGAACGCTAGTATCTTGAGCGCAATAAATCGTCGAATGGTTCTGCGGGCGACACTCAAATTTGGCCTTCTCTTGTCGTCCGCTTTGGCACTGTGCTCGTTGGCGCTTCCACGAACGTGGATACTCCTAGTACTGGCAATGAGTGTGACGCTACCGCTCGTATTAGTGCTTGACGCTAACCGCGTCGTACTACAGTCGGGCGCGCGGGGTTGGCAGGCGCTGCGGATTGACTGCCTCCTGTACTTCTCCCTGCTGCTCACATTTGCGCAATTTATGATGGGTGGTTCGTCTGCCTTGCATGCGTTAATGGCCTACTTAATTCCCGTGTCTATTACGGGAGGGTGTGTGGTTCTCGCGGTTGAGAATCTTGCGCGTTACAGGACGAAACACGGCCTGGCCAAAATTCCAGGCAAGTATCGGAGGGATCTAGGGGCTGAGTTTGGAGTAATGCAAGGCGCAAATCAAGCGATTCTTTACTCTACACCCTTGTATCTATCGTTAGGAGACACTGCGGGATTTCGGGGCATACAGGTTCTATTCGGACCTATGAACGTGTTGTTTACTGCCATTAGAGTTGCTGTGGTACCACGAATTACGAAGGCTATTCACCAAAGCCCCGCCCCTGGGGCCTGTTCAGTCTGGCTATCGCAGGGATGGCCAATACTTGCATCGGGTCTTGCATTCTCAAGTATAGTGATTGGCGTTGGCGACTTCGTTGGGCCATTGTTTCTCGGCGAATCCTTTCAGTATGCGAGGGGGTTAATCCTGCCAATATCTCTGCAATACTTAGCCCTGTCTCTAATCAGTTTTTCTACTCTAATGCTGAGAGCGACAGCACGCACATCGCTGAGCTTGATCGCTCGCGTGTCTCAAGCAATTCTCGCGATTGTTGGCGGACTTATCGCCTGGCGCATCGGCGAATTGGAAACTCTCGGCTGGGCTCTGGCTATATCGACGGGTATTTCTGCGGCAGTATGGATTAGCTTGTCGTTCATTGCCGCTCGGCAATTTTCATCGGAAGGAGCAATATGAAGATCCTGCATCTAGTACCTCTAATTGGAGCAAATGCAGAATACGGAGGCCCTGCTCGCGGGACTATCCGTCAGGCTATTGCGTTGACGGATAGAAGTCACTCGGTTACTGTGCTCTCGCTGTGGAAGGGATTAAAACCCGAAGGTCCGGCAAATGCTGGCGTTGAATTAGTGACTTTTCCTGCCCATCAGCTACCTATTCTGCCGGGATTTGGTGGCCTAGTCTCGATCGCCGCATTGAACTGGCTGCGCCACAACGTCAGGAATTTTGATGTCGTCCACATTCACGGTGGGCGCGAAGTGTGGATTCTCAACGCATGCCGGATTATATTGAAGGCTGGCGTACCCTTTGTGATACAAACCCATGGCATGCTGAACCCACGTAAAACAAAGACGGTCCAGTCCTACGATTCCGTGATGACACAGCGCGCCTATGCCCCAGCGGATGCAGCTTTGTACCTCACAAACTACGAGGAACGGCAGCTCAATAAATGGAATTGGATGCCGAGGACTGAGCTAGTTTTAAATGGAGTCGATGACCCCGCGATGCAGTTGCCAGTGGGAATCGGAGATGGCCGCCTGCGTGTAGTGACCACGGCACGCATACATCCACGCAAGCATATGCCAGATTTGGTAGCGGCGGTGAGCAAGTTGTTGCAGCAAAACATTCAAATCAGTCTGGACATTTATGGGCCAGACGAGGGGGACGTGGTTAATGTGGAAGCCGCCATTTCCCGGAATGGAGTGCAAGATAGCGTCCGCTATTGCGGACCGCTGGCGTATGGAGAAGTTAGGTCGGCTTTGAGCCGTTATAATGCGTATGTGCTGCCGTCGCGGCATGAGCCATTTCCCAACAGCCTACTGGAGGCGCTAGCCACAGGTTTGCCATCCATCTGTACCGAAGAATGTGGAATAGCTCCGTACTTAGAGGCCAATCACGCTGGAATCGTCGTGCAGCATGGAGCAGACGGAATTGCTCAAGGCTTGAAACGGCTTGCTGAGGAGCCGAATCTTAGGCATGAGCTAGGGCAGAATGCCCTTGATCTTTGCAATAGCACATTCTCCATGAGCGCTGTTGCAGAACGGTTAGAGGAGATCTACCTGCAATCAAGCAGGTCTGACAGAAATCAGGGGGCAAGGTTGTGACTTCTCGAGTACTGGTTACTGGCGCAGCGGGGTTTGTTGGCAGCACCATTTCTGACAGTTTGCTTCAAGAGGGCTACGAGGTCTTGGGTGTTGACAGTATGAACGACTACTATGACCCAGCGATGAAAGAGGACCGGCTGAAGAAACTCTCTGGGAGGGAGCGCTTCACTTTCATCCGGGGTGACCTCCTGGATCTTCCACTCAAAGAAATCATCGAATCGGCTAGCTTCGTTGTCCATCAAGCCGGTCAGCCAGGTGTTCGTAATTCTTGGTCTAGTGGCTTCGATGAATATGTAAGTCGGAATGTTATCCTTACGCAACGCCTTCTCGAAGCTTCGAAAGAATTCTCGATCGAACGATTTGTGTACGCATCGAGCTCTAGCTTGTACGGTAATCAGGAGCACTGGCCTTGCTCGGAAGCAGCTACACCTCAGCCGTTTTCACCATATGGAGTGACCAAGCTTGCTGCCGAACATCTCGTTTCTTTGTATGCGGAGAATTTCGGACTGCACACTGCCTCTCTCAGGTATTTTACTGTGTATGGTCCCGGACAGCGTCCAGATATGGCCTTTCACAGATTCTGCGAAGCAACAATTTCCGGAAACCCCGTAAAGATATTCGGTGACGGGGGCCAGCGGCGCGACTTTACCTACGTCGACGATATTGTCCGCGCAAATATATTGGCCATGACTCATTCGAATGTCGGCAAAGGATCCATTTACAACGTTTGCGGAGGGACGGATGCCACCGTGAATGATGTGTTAGAGACGTTGGAACGCATAGCAGGCTCTCCGGTTCCTGTGGAGCGCGTGCCAGCTGTTTCTGGCGACGTACGCAGAACTGCTGGCGACTCGAAGAAAATTAGAGACGAGCTAGATTGGTCTCCGAAAACGTCGCTTCACGACGGATTATCGGCGCAGTTGGCGTGGCACAAAGGTAGGGACCGTTGATCTCCCTCTCGGTCGCCTCGGGAGCGCGGTCGAATTTAGTTCCTACTTCAGCCTTGTATGTTTTGGTTTTTATTGCAATCTTCTACCTAACTCCGAAGTTCGAGCTGCCCAGCGATTTGCAGATCTTAGGGTTCACGGGTTGCTGCATCATAGTGGCCGTCATTGCGGTGATGCTCAGCAGGTCTCGCGCCGCTACTTTCGAAATACCCGTCGGAGTTGGTGCCTTCATTATATCCATCTATTGTGCGCGCATTATTTACGATTTGGGTAAGCCCGCACTACAGTGGGTAAACGTAAATGTTGAGGCGACTTATGGACTAGCCGTTCTTTCCACCGCGTTATTCTCGCTTTCATTTTTTATAGGCTATCTGGCAGCAAGACCAAAGCTCAAGGGGGTGGTTGGTCGATTGAGGGTCAATGAACAGGAGATATTAGCGGCTCGGCGTGGAAGCTGGTTGCTCTTTGCTATTGGCCTTTGCGCAATAGCCGCAACTCTAGTCATCGCCGGCGGTCCGCTTGCATTCATCTCTACTCGTGGGTCGGCTACAGCGATTGAGAGCGTCGCTGCGATCCAGTACACCATGATGCTTGGCGTAGTAGCCGCGGTGTTACGTATCTCGTTGTCGTTCCTACCTGGCAATCCGGGCAGTTCAACGGATCTGAGGTTCGGCCTCTTGATGGCATTCCCTGTCGTTGCGATTACCCTGGCCGAGGGGTCACGCCGTTACGCGCTTCCTCTGTTGGTAGGCCTATGTATTAGCTGGTTCATAATTCGCCGCGGCAGCATCCCTGTCCTCAAAGTTGCTCTTGTGGCTGTCTTGGGCGTTGTGCTCGTATTGCTTCCTCTCGAATCTGTCCGGGAGGGTGGGAGTGATTCCGGCGGGAGCTTTGCCTCGGCGGTCGTGCGGTTCGGTGGCGACCCGGCGGGTGCTTTTGAGGGACTTTTCTCAAGCCAGTCGACCTCGATGCTCCCCGCCTTTGCCATGGCAATCCAGGATGCTGAATCGGCTGGTATCGATGAGGGTCTCGGTAGGTACACCCTAGCAGAGACGATCTTGCAACCGATTCCGCAACAGATTTGGCCGGGAAAACCTGAATCGCTGCGAAATGAGTTAATTGAGTACCGGTACGGTCTGTCTAGCTCAGGATGCACTTCTCTGTGTCCAACCTACGGTCCGGTGTCGACGTTCTATGCGGATTACGGTCTGCTGGGTGCCACTATCGGTGGTCTACTGATCGGGCTGTTCGCGGCTTGGTGGACCAAAGTGTGCTTTCGTCGCGGCCTCTTTGGTGTCCTCGCTTACGCAGGAACGTACTGGGGATTTCTATACATGTGGTGGAGTTCGGTTTCTGCTTTAACGATCATGGTTTTGTTTTTTGGAATTCCCCTTCTGATATTGGCGAAGTTGACTAAGTCCTCTTTAGATAAAGACGTTCCTACCGCCATTACCTAAAGTCGGGCACAGATGTGGACCACTGTTAAAAAAGAGGGTTACACGATCAAGTTATTCGTATGAAGAGTGCCTGCGGGGATGTTGCGCGTCACCAAGGACGTTGCGCCAATGACGGAGTTTCTTCCAATCGTAGTTCCACGTAATATCGTCGCTCTCGTTGCAATCCAGCAACCGTCCTCTATGGTGATTGCTGCATTGTCGAACTCAAAACTGGGTGAGTGGCGGTCGTGGCTGCCGGTGCAGAGCAGGACATCTTGCGAGACGCATACATTCTGACCGATTGTAATGTGCTCTAAGTTTAGGAGCCACGCGCGTTCGCCGATCCAGCTGTGGGCACCGATGGTGAGCTTCCATGGCCAGTGGATTTTCACTCCGTGTCGAATAAGCACGCCATCTGCAATGTTTGCTCCAAACATTCTCAATATTTTGATGCGAATTGCATTCGGCATCCACCATCGTGGAAGGACAGTCGTGGACACGATCATCCAAGCTACTTGAACTGGAATTGACCGACCTTTGTCATAGCCGGTACCCATAAAGTTTGCGAGTTGTCTCTCACCGCTCTCGGAGTCCGGCCGCGGTTTGTCTCCAGGATTTTTTATCACTTGAGATCGCCCTTCCCTGATACGTGACCCAACCATAGCTGGAATCGGTCAATTGCAAAGTTTCTGTCCAGGTTTGCTCGGTAGAAGTCACCACCGTTTCGCGCCAGGCTCGTAGCTAACCCACTGTCTCCCATTAGCGTCTGGATCGCTTCGATCAGCGCTTCGGGGTCTCCAGGTGGGACCACAATTCCGGCTTGTGAATCGCGGATTTCGTCGGCTGTTGCGCTACGTCTGTCAGTGGCGGCGATAATTGGTCGTTCCATCAGAAAATAGGTTGTTAACTTGCTGGGCACAGCGGTATCGACAACACCCGCTCGTTCATTGACTAAGAGCATATCGGAGGCGGCCAAAGCGCTTTGAAAATCGTCGTCATCCAATGAGTCGAGGAATTGTAAGTTGGGAAGGTTTCCTGCAAGCTTAGTTAGGTGTTCCCTCTGATTCCCATCGCCAAGTAAGACAAAGTACATTGGCAATGCTGAAAGGTGGGCTGCTTTCGCTGCGTTGATGACATTCTCGAGTCCCTGCTTAGCACCCATATTTCCGGCGTGAAGTATTACGGTGCTGCGTTCCGGCCAGCCGTGTTTTTCTCTGGCGTTATGCGCAGTCGTTTCCGCATTTTTGACAATATGTGTCCAGTTCCTGATCGTAACTATCTTCCGGGGTTCGATCGACATGCCGTCAGTTAAAGTGGATCTGAACCGGTCGTGAATTACCAGTACTCCATCCGCTGACCGAAGAACCGCAGATTCGAGTTTCGCGGCCAGCCCCGATATCTTCGTCGGTTGGTCTGAGATTTCAGCCAAACCTTTGCTGTATATGTCTTGAACCCAGATTCCGAGTTTTGGACGCCTCCGGAAGGCACGCAATCTCAGGGAAACGAGGAGTGTTGAAAGAAGTGCTGGCGACGTACATATTACAACATCCGGTTTGTTCCAGTTCTGCAAGACTGCGCCGAGACCGAAACTTAGTTCGAGTAGAATACGCTTCGCGTTGGTGAGGTGTCGCGGTGTGTACTGCCTTACTCTCCGTACGGCGACACCATCAATTGTCTCAGACATTCGTTTGCCCGGATATCCGTCGGAGACTTCCCACGAAGGATAATGAGGGTAACCAGCGATGACTTGGACTGCGTGCCCGCGTTGGTGAAGGCCGTTTGCTAGATCGGTCGCGTAGGGGGCGATGCCAGTCTGTTCTGGCGCGTAGTTAAGCGAGATGATCGTGACTCGTGCCTTTTTAGCGTTCACATGGAAATCCTAAATGATGACTGGTGTTCGGCGCACCTTTTGAGGGGTGTTGCAATTGGAACGCTGTCGAATAGCCATTCTCGTCACGTTGGTCACGCCGGCCGGCCGATGAGGGACACTGAGATCGAGGAACTTGGTGTGCCGGTCGAAGGACGCAATCCTGTCCTGTCCGCGCAGTTCATCCACAACCGAGTACTGTGTCGAGACCGTCCGAACGCGGATCGCGTCTATAGTGCGCCATCGAAGGGGTTGGCCGCGAACTGGGTGTCAACGAGGCTCGAGCCGTGTCGGGTTTCTCGCCGCGTTTCGCAAGCGTAGGAGCGGCAGAGGAAGCCCAAGACGTTGCACAGTTGGCTCTCCGGTGCCAGGGGTCTGTCTCTCCGGCATGGGTTATTTTCCTGTTGTTCGACCGTGTCTGGAGTCGGAGGAAGAACCGGCAGGTGCTGAGGAAGTGCGGCATGATCTCCACATGAGCCACGAGAAGCGGAAGGATTGGCTGTTTCTGCTGTGGTTTGCTTTGGCCGTGACTCTGATCGGCGTGCTCCTCATCCCCTCTCGCAGCGGTAACGCTGACGACGTGTGGTATCGCCTCGCTGGATCTGATGCAGGTCGTTATATCGGGCTGGCGCAGGGCGACCCGACTGCGTATCCGTGGGGCGGGCGTTGGTTGGTGCCGCGGGTGGCATCGCTTGCGGATGGCGCATCGGTGGGCGCGCTGCAGGCGCTGAACTATCTGTTCCTGTCTCTCGCGGTTGCGGCGATCACCTACCTCGCTGCGGACTACGCCTTGTCGGCTTCAGCAATGGTTGGTGCGTGGGCCTTCAGCGCGACAGGTGTGGCGCTGCTCGTGCTGTTTCAAAACCCGTTTCTGGTCGATTCTGCGGGTCTGTTCGTGTTCGCGCTCATCGGCATCGCCTATCGGCGAGAGAACTACTGGGCACTCGCGGCTCTGGCCGTACTGGGCGTCACGATCAAGGAAGTGGTGATCGGATTTCTGCTGTTGCTGTTGCTGCGTCGTCGGTGGCGGGAGCTGACAATTGCGTGTGTCCTGTCTGCCGGGCTGCTCTACTACGGAGTGGTGTCGTCAGCCCCAGGCTCTGCCCTGCTCCCCGAGTTCTCCGTTGGGCTCGTTGTGAAGTTTGCATTCGGGTTGGGAGCAGCGTGGCTTCTCGCCGCGATAGCGGTTCTGCAGATTTCGCGCGGGCGGAAGGTGGTTGCGCGACAGGATCTTCAGTACTTCTCATTGACAATAGTCTTGAGTGTTGCGGTTCTTCCCCTCGCTACCGACACCAGTCGACTACTGGTGTTCGCCCTTCCGGCCGTGGTGCCCCTCTGCGCGATGGCCCTCTCGGAGTCGGGCAAAGTCCGCATCGCGGTTGGCGTCATGTTCGCGATCCCTGCGGTCGTCTCGGTCATCCCGTCCCGATTCACATACTCGTTGCGCCCGCAGCCGTTCGAGCAGTTGGAGTCTTGGTACAGCGCGAACACTGAGCTGATTGCAGTCTCGGCGCTACTGGCTCTGATCGGGGCTGTCGTTGCCTGCTGGCCAGCCATCCTCGGGCTGACGAATCGCCATCAAGTCGATGCTCGTTCTTGAAGTCACAGCGAAGCTCACCCCAATACACCGATGACCGCACCCGCAATGGTTCGGTGACCCGCGTCGTTGGGATGCAGACCGTCGGGGTCCATCATGTCCGGATGATCGGCGAGTGGCTCACCGATGTCGAGATATCGGGCCTCCGCGCTTGCGGTTGCGGCCTTCACTCCGTCGATCAGAATCGCGAAGTCCGCCGGGGGCTCGGTCGAGTCCCAGATCGGGCTGGTGACTATCACCTTCGTGTTCGGTGCCACAGCTTTGATGGCCTCGAACAGCGATAAAGCAACAGCCCCGGTGACGCTCGAGGTGCCGGCCTCGTAATCGTTGCGGCCGCCGGACACGATGACGATGTCCGGTTGGGCTGCGGCAACCACATCCAGCTTGATCGCGTAGTCCGTCTTCTGGCCGAGATAGCTCGTGGTGTAGCCGGAGCCACCTTCGGCGAGGTTGAGCTCGGACCATCCCATCGCCGCCGATACGAGCGTCGTCCACCGCTTCCCGTTGGAGGAGGCGCCGGTGCCCTTGCTGTACGAGTCACCCAGAAACACGACCACGGGCACCGAATCCGGGATGAACCGTGTGGGAGCTGGTGCTGCCTGTGGAGGCTCCGACCGTGAGCCGATCTGCCATCCGAGAATTCCGCTGAACGCCACGATCAGAACCGAGACAGCGATGTAGATGAGCACCGCCCTCCTCGCCTTCATGGTGCCGGCACTCCCACTGCATCGATCAGGGCATCAGCGACCGCCACGGCCCATAGTCGTGACCCCTCGGAATTGGGGTAACGATTCGCGCCGTCGTACGTTCCCTCCGCACCGTTGACCGTCGCCGCCGCATCGATGATCTGGAAGTCATTCTTCCGGGCGGAAATTTCCAGATCATGGACGTTGGCGCGCACCTGGTCCCCGATGTCCTCGGGCTCCTTCGGGGACGGTTGCAGTATCGCGACCACCGCTGCCTGGGGGTACGTCTCGGCGAGTGTGCGCAGCAGCGGAACGGACTCGACGGCGAGCGTGCGAGGACCCATGTCGAGACCGTTGTTCACCAACACCACATCGATATTCGACGGTGGACGGATCTGTGGAAGCGCGCTCGTCAGAAAACCGACGTTGCGTGAGACCGACGCGTTCCACAGAGAGATCGGTGTGCCGACACCGTCAGCGACGGAAATTGGCGGCTCGAGGTAACCCGCACCCGCCGCAAAATTCCACTCGTGGATCACCGCTGGGCGGCCGTACTCCTGCGCCAGGCCCTGCATCGTCAAGAACACCCAACCACCGAGCGAGATGCCGGTACCGTCGCCGACGAGCAGCATGTCGACGGGATCGTTCGCCGCAGCCAATCTGCTGGACAGCGGTTGCTGTGCAACCGAATTTGTTGTTGCGGCCGTGACAGGGCGGTACGTGTCCGGGGTGCTGCACCCCGCAGCCGCTAGGAGCGTCACCGCCACGACCACGGCGGCTGCCACGCGTCGCGGTGTCATGAGGTCAACCGCCGACGGGATGCGCCTTTCGGATCGGCCATCGCGTCACGCATCGTGTGGACCATGTGCTCCCACGACGGAAACTCGAAGCCGGTCGGCATCGGGAGTGGACCACGGGACAGGCTCAGCGTGATGGCCTGCGCCACTGCGTCGATGTCGGTGGGGTCGCAGTAGCGCACCGACTCACCGAGCAGTTCTCGGAAGATCGGCCGTTCGCTCACCAGCACGGGTGCGCCGAGACGCACCGCCTCGAGTGGGGGTAGCCCGTAACCCTCATTCAGAGAGAGATAGACGAACAGGGCGGTATTGCGATATAGCCATGCCAGCTGTTCGGTCTCGACGAAACCGGTGTAGCGAATGGAGCCGTCGTCGATGGCCGCGAGTACCCGGTGCTCGAGCTGGTCGGCCTTGCCGTTCGCCGGACCAACGACCACGAACGGGTGGCTCGGTGAGATCGCGCCCGAACGGACAGCGGCGGAGAGGGTTGTCGCCAGATTCTTCCGGGTGTTCAATCGTCCGACGGACAGCACGAAGGAGCTGGGCCGAAGGTCGAGCGCCGGAGGTGGTTCTGGATTCGCGCCCAGTAGCGCGTGTGAGATGCCGAAGCCAGTGACGGCGGACGGTGCCAGGCGCGGGTTGTGCTGAACAATGCGAGCCGCCTCGGTACTACTGCTGACGAACAACACGCTCGCCGCGCGTGCGGCGATCATGATGGGGGAGAGGTAGACGCGCTCGATCGCCGTGAACCATTCGGGGTTGGACTGGAACAGCGCGTCGTGCACGAAGACCGCCGATTTGCCCAGCAGCGGAGAATAATTGGAACCCCATGCCATGTCGTAGGGGCCGAGGCGTACACGCAGCGATAGCTCGATCATGTTCTTCAGCGGCTGCGTCGGTAGGTATGTGCGGATCCACCGCACCCCCTGCCTTTTCAGATCCGAGGCCTCCGCCGGGGTGGGACTGCGCCGCAGCGCCACAGTGAGCACATCGTCGGGAAACTCGCGTCGCCACGCCGCGATCTTCTCGTGTGTGATGACGATGCCGGCGGGGGGACCGCCGAACCAGTAGTACCCGTCGAACAAGACCCTCATGCCGTCTCCGTTCTGTCGCGTCGTGGCAGTACGACGAGCATCGCCACCGACACAGCGATGCGTAGCGCGCTCAGGACGATGAGAGTCCACACCAGACCCATTGCACCGCCGATGAATACAGCGATGCTTTGGCTCCCTACATCCACGAGGACCGATATCAATCGCGCTCGATGTGTGAAGACAGGGCTGACGAAGAATCGAGTGGCCATCAGTGCTACCTCGAAGGTCTGCGCAGACAGGATCGCCAAGCCCACCGGAACTACGTAGGGAAGCGCGGTGGCGGGGCCGATGTCGGAGAACACCGTCGAGAGTGCGGTGTACCCCACCAGTCCACACGCGCCGAGGCCGAGGGCAACCGCGATATTCCATCGCACCGAGACGGGCAGGACCGCGCGCGTGCCCTGAACACTGAGAGTGGCGAACTGCTTGAAGATCAACGGTTGGATGCTCTGAATGATGACGAACGCTGGCGCGAACACCAGCGAGTAGGCGAACCGAATACCGGCAGTGGCGGTGTCGTCCTGGATCAGATACAGCAGCAGTGTCGCGATCTGGCTGCCGATTCCCAGGTAGACGGCCTCTGCGGTGATGCGCCAGGCGATGGAGAAATGAGACTCGGACTTGATGGTGGACGTGGCGTTACCGCAGAAGGCGATGCCGATGGTGAGCACGATGAGCAAGGTGCACAACCACATCGGCAGCAGCGCAGCGCTGTCGACACCGAGCGCGAGGGTTCCCGCGCAGACGAACGCGCCGGCGGCATAGATTGCCGCCAACCAGGCCGCACGGGAATAGCGGCCTCGGATGATCAGGACCTGACGCGGAAGGTCGCAGATCACCATCGCCCCAGGCAACGCCGCAACCGCGCCCGCGTATCCCCACTCACCGCCGCGGCCGATCCACAACAGTGCCGCCACGGCAACGACGGTCGCGAATGCGATGGTGCCCCGCCAGCTCGAACTCCGGTCGATGGAATTTTCGGGGCGGACGCCGAGCCGTGCAGCGTCGACTATCGGCGCGTATATTCCCCAGGCTCGGGAGGTGCCCACGGCAATGAACCCCAGCGCTGCACCGACCGACAGTGACGCGAACTCGCCGACCGTCAACGACACACCGGCCGTGACGTTGAAGACGAAGAAGCCGAGGGACCACAGGCCTTGATCGAGAGTGCGGATCAGCACGCCAGCCCGGGTGACGGACGCGTTCTCAACGGCAGCACTGGTGGTCATCGAGTTCGACCCGCCCGGCCGGGAAGTGCAGCATCGAATGCCAGGCCTTCGGCGTAGAGCTGCGCGACAAGGTCGACGAACCGCTGTTTCGTCCACTGAGTCGTGCTGATGCGCGGCATCTGCGACGCGCGAATAATTGCGTCTGCCAGCGTGTCTCGCGTGGTTGCGGCATCGGCCGGTAGCACTACCCCGGACGTGCCGGAATCCTCGAGCACCGAACTTGCTCCGGTTCGCTCGAAACACACCACCGGTAACCCGCACGAGGCGGCCTCGCCCACGACCCCGCTGGCACCTTCCCGTCCCGAGGGGTGCATCAGTACATCCGCTTGGACCATCATGTCCAATACCGCTGTGCGGTCGAGTGATCCGTGGAAAGTCACCCGATCCTGCACCCCGAGAATCTCTGCCCTGCGATGCAGATACGTTCCGTGGCTCGTGCTGTCGAAGCCCACAATGTGCAGATGGGCGTCCTGCAACGCCGTGGCTGCCAGCGCCTCGATCGCCAGTTCCTGCCGCTTGCGCGTGATGAGATGCCCGACGACGAGAATCGCGAGGCCGTCGTGTTCGGCCCGTACAGGCCGATCGGCCGGGAGATCGACGACGACATTGGGGAACCGATGGCACCGTGTATTCGTCTGTGCGACAGTGGCTTCCATTGCTCCGTTCTGTGCAAGTACCAGGTCGCACCGACGAGCGATACGCGTAGCCGGGATCGAGGCGACTCGGTCACGCACCATCTGCAGAAGCCATTGCTTGCGTGACGAGCGCGAGGTGGGCGAGATGGCGAACACGTCGGCGACACCGCCCGCGCCGACCGGGCCCCAGACCTTGTGGATGTTCGGCGACATCCTGGTGATCGGCGTCGACAGAATCTCCGAGGCGAACGTGACGTGGTGCGCATAGACCACGGAGAACGTCCGCTCGATCTCACGGACGTACGGGACGGCCAATCGAACCCAGAGTTCGTGCTCGATGCGGGTGAACCGGGGATAGTGCCATCGAAAGAACGACGGAGCCATCGGGATCTCGACGGTGACGACCTCGAGGTGCCGTTCGAGCTCGGCCGGTACCCGCCCAGCGCAGGCCTGGGCCGAGCGACGCATCGTCACCAGGATCACCGTCGCCCCAACCGTTCGGGCGTGTTCGAGGGTGGCAATCAAGAACTGCCATCCGATGCCCGGTTCGCTGGGCATGTCCGGGTGAACGGTGAACGAGCACAGCACTATTGCGTGTCTCCGGTTGCTCATGAGGCTACCGCCGCTCGGTGGCGTCGGCGTTTGTGAGGGTGACCGAGCCTGCGGACATCGTTTTCCTCCGACGCGGAACTCGATCCGCTGCGCGCTGCCGTCACCGTGAGCGCCATGAACACCCAGGGAAACGCAAACCAGATCACGTTCGTCACCGATGTGCAGATGGCCAATGCGATGAACAGGGGGAGTGCGTGCCTCTTGTGCCGCACTCCCAGGAACAGGCTTATCGCGAGTACGGCAAAGAAGGCGCTCCCTACGAAGCCGACGTCGTAAATCAGCCCCAACCACATCGAACTGAGATACGCAGCAGCGACATTGGTGGGATCCACCGGATTGAACTGGGGGAACGTGTTGAACCCGGTTCCGATCGCCGCACTCCAGTCGCGGGCCGCGATCTGGTCGATCGCGATGTTCCACAGCTGCAGCCGATACGCGCCGGTGCCACTCTCGATATCGATGACGTGGACGACCCGCCACAGGAACGTGTCCGCATCGCCCACCCGGTAGTAGACGTCGTGGAGATACGCGACGCCGACCGTGAACGCCAGCAACGAACACACGATGGTCACCGGGTATCTGGCCGCGTTTCGTCCCATCACGCAGACAACGACGACTGCGAGGGCAATCCACGCCGCCCGAGTAGTGGTGAGTATCAGCGCCACGGGGATGGGGGCCGCCAGCAACACCACCTGCCGGGTCACCACCGACCCATCGCCTGCGAAGTAGTACAGGACCCCGATCCACCCGGCGCACAGGCACCCCATGATGTTGGGCTCGAAGGCCAGGCCGGCGACGCGAGTGCTGGGGTCCAACACGAAGCCGACAATACTGACAGTCGAGATCGCAGACAGGATTGCGGTACCCGACCGCACCACGAATCTGGGGTCGAGAGCCACCCGAGTCAGGGGGACCACAGCGATCAGTGCCACGATCAATTGCACGGCCATGCGCAGGCTGGCTGCAGTTTCGGGGGCGAACAGCATGCCGGAGGTGAGCCCCACGGCAACCAACCCGACCGAGCCGCTGATCAGGCCCACGATGAACGGCGACCGAGTTCTGGCACTGGGCTCGCGGCCGGCGTAGGCGTAGAGCGCGAGGAGAAACAACGGAGTCGCGGCGTACTCGGGACGGACGGTGAAGCCGCCTACTGTGACCTGCAGTCCATTGGCGCACAGTGCAAAGAAGTAGATGCTCCATGCCCATCGGATACTTCGGATCGACAGGATCGCAGCAGCGACCGCTGCTGCCACGCACATCGCGGCAATGGCCACCAACGGTGCAGCCAATGCGACGCAGACCGCCACGACAGCCAACGCCACCAGCCCGCACAACTCTGCCGAGGACGCACCGGATCGACCACTGGTCGATCGACCACTGATACGCGGACGCACCTCCCACAGATCCGATCAGTGCCGGTTGGTGCTGATGGTCGGTGGTGTTGCAGCGCGAGCCGGGGTACGGCCCGGCTCGAAGTCGTATCCGTAGCGGTACTCGGACTTCCTCGACGTCGGAACCACCGACATGACGACCCCGAGAAGTGGAGCCCCGATCGTCTCCAGATTCGCCGCGGTCCTACTCACCTCGTCGCGCCGAGTGAAGCCGTAGCGAGTGACGAGGATCGTGCCGTCGCACTGGGTTGCCAGAGTTGCGGCATCGGTGACCGGCAGCACCGGAGGGGAATCGACCACCACGTAATCGAATGCGCGCTTGAGCTCGTGCAGGAGTGATTGCGCGGCAGTGCTTCCCAGCAGCTCGCTCGGGTTCGGTGGGGCCGGTCCCGCGCCCAGAGCCCACAGATTGTTGAACGTGGTGGTCTGAACGACCTCGTCCACCGTGGCCTCGTGCGAGAGTACCGAGCTGACTCCCACCGATCCAACGATGTCGAGGTACTCCGAGATGCGTGGCCTCCGCAGATCGGCGTCCACCAGAACCACCCTGTTGCCCACCTCGGCCAGAGACAGCGCGAGATTGACGGCGGTGACCGATTTTCCCTCTCCAGCAATGGAACTGGTGATCAGTAGCAAGCGGGGAGGGTTGTCGACGGCGAGGAACTTCAGATTCATCCGCAATTCCCGGTACGCCTCGGCAACGGGGGCAGTGGACCGGCCGAAGTCGATGGCCGCAGTGTCTCGCACTTTCTTGGCGTACGGGATGGTGCCCACCAATACGCTGTCGGTCAGCTCCTGCAGTTCACCGGCCTTCTTCACCGTGTTGTCGAGCCTGTCCCGGACGAGAGCTCCGGCGATACCGACCAACAGCCCGATCGTCATACCCAGGATCACGTTGCGCAGCTTCTTCGGTGTCACCGGTGCCGTCGGGGTCTCGGCCGCTTCGGCTACGGCCACCGACGCGGACGCAGTCCCCCCGTCGGCCGGGGTCTCCAACTCACTGACGAGTGCGGGGAACTGCTCTCCGAGTGCGTTGGCGATGTCGCGGGCACGCAGTGGCGACGTATCGAGCACGGACGCGTCCAACAGCACCGAGTTGGGTGTGGATGTTGCCTCGATCTGCGCACTGAGTTCGTCTGCGCCGATGGGAAGCGACAACTGATCGATGACTCGCTGCGCCAGGGTGCGTCCGGTGAGGAGTTCGGCATAGGAAACAACGCGCTGCTGCGAGGCCAAATTGCTTTGATAAACGTCACTGGCGGTGACAGCCGTTGTCGAGACGAAAAAGCGAGTGGTGGCCTGATAGGCGGGCGTGGACAGAAGCGAGAACAGCACGGCCGCAGTGGTTCCGACGATCGTTGTCGCCACGATGGTCAGCCATCGCGCGCGGAGCGCCGCCGCATACTCGCGAATCATCACGCGGCTACCTCCTCGGCGGGGTAAATCTGTGCGGCGTCACCGGTCGCCCGAATGTCATCGTCCATCAATCTACTGGCAGGGGATGAAATTGGCGGACTAACCACACGACCTAATCCGATACGCCCGCTATCGATGAAAGCTACTGAGGCGAAACATGCTTCGTATCGGTTTGTGGAATCGAAACCTACCGACGATAGGTGTTGTGCGGTGCGAATCAGATCGGTGTCCGACGCCAGAACGCTCCGGAACCGTCGATATCGACGATCTCCTCGTCGATGGAATGGGCAAGCCGATAATCGCGCACCGCCTGCCCCGCTTGGGAGGAATGGCTGCCGTAATCGTCGATGATGCAGAATCCGCCGGGGGACAGTTTGGGGTACAACGATTCCAGGGCCTGGATGGTGGACTCGTACATGTCCCCGTCCAATCGCATCAGCGCCAGCGACCCGACAGGGGCGGTAGGAAGTGTGTCCTTGAACCACCCCACGAGGAATTGCACCCGATCGTCGAGCAGGCCGTAACGATCGAAATTGTGCTGCACTGTTCTGGTTCCGACAGCGAGCCCGCCGAGCTCGTGATTGCGGTCGCCTGAATCAGCGGGGAACCTGGTGGGATCGGGTGGAGGCAGACCCTCGAACGAGTCCGCGACCCACACGACGCGCTCCCGGTCGCCCCACGCGACGAGGTTGGCCTTCATGAAGATCGATGCGCCACCCCGCCACACACCCGTCTCGATGAGATCGCCCGGAACGTTCTCCGACACCACGGTGGCGATACATTCCTCGATGTTGGTCATTCGAGCCAGACCGATCATCGACTCGGCCCGCGACGGCCAGTCCAGGCCGAGCTCGCGCTGGTGTTCGTCGTAGGGCTTCTTGATGGCGATCTCGACATCGAATTTCGCTGCGACCTGTGCGAATCTACTTGCCAGCCGTTTCGGCAGCGAGGGGTTGCCCTGCCACCGAACGCCGCCGAGCACCGAGTCGTTGTCTTCGGCAAGGGCTCCCGTCAAAGACCGTTTGACGAGGTTCAGATACAACCGTCGAACATCATCGGAGTTCGTCTGATCGTTGATCATCGGCACACACTAGCAACGAAATACGCGGTGTGCCTTGCGATGTACTCGAGGCTCATGCCGGCAGCAGCGCTTCCTCGAGACGCGGAATCAGGTATTCGCCGTACTGCCGGGTGATGTGCCCGGTGTCCCAACTGATCACGATGTCGGATACGAACAGTGGGCACGTGTTGCGGTAGCAGAACCAGGCCCGAGTATCGATCAACGTCGCACCGGTCTGCTGGGCGGCAGCCTCGTCAGCACTGTGCTTGGCCAGCCAATTCTCCGATATGGTGCTGATGCAGTTGGATGGCACCGCCAACCTTCCCGCGCACTCGGTAGCGGCTTTGACAAGTGGATTCGGGGTGAGGATGACAACGGCGGCATCGCTGGGCGCAATACGGTCGATGATCTCGGTTCGGGCCGTGGTCCACGCTTCCTCGGAACCCTTGTTGTCCACCATCGCCTGGATTCCGTACTCCATGTCGACCATCACCACCATGTCGGGTCGGGCGCTGTTGATCTGATCGGCCACCTCGTCCCGGCTCGAATTGCATCGATCGGTCGACTCCTGATCCACCCCGATGGTCACGTCGGAGGCAATGAAGGGGCAGTTGTTCAGGCCTATACCGTGCACCCGAAAACCGTTGGGCACCAGAGCTCCAGCGATGGCCGGCAGCCACGAAGCGGAGAACGAATCACCGACGACGATGGCCGACTGCGGCGCATCCGGTGCCCCGAAATTGCAGATGTCGAGGCTGAGCTCCGGCGGATCCAAGCACCCGGCTTCCGGCGTCATCTCGATGGGTTTACCGCTCTCGACATCGTCCAATGGCGGACTCGTCGCCGGAAAGGTTCTGGCCGCGAGCGACTCTCGGATGGCGGCCTCGAGTGGATCCTGAGTTTGACCGACGGCCGCCGCGGCGAGCACCGGCTTGGGGCCGTCGTCCCGCAGCACGACTGACGGTTGATTGAACAGCGCGACGAGAAGAAAGACCATCACCACACCCATGGCACCGACGAACACCCGCTGCCCGTCGTTGTTGTCGTTCGAAGGCGCTCTGTGTCCGCGGCTTCGGGAACGGGGCGCGAGGAAATTCGAGTCGAGCACGGCCTTCTCGACCAGGTGGTACGACGCGATGGACAACACCACGGTGCCCACAATGACGGAAACGTAGTACGTGAGTCCGACGTTCATAACGGTCAGGAGGAGTACGACCAGCGGCCAGTGCCACAGATACAGCGAATAGGAGATCGCACCGATGTAGACGACGGGTCGCAATCGGAGAGGCCATGTCACTGCGAGGCCGGTGGAGCCGATTCCCGCAGCGATCACCATGCAGGTCGCAATCACCGGAAGCGCGCCGTAGGGGGCCGGAATGGTGTAGGTGACCTCGAAGGTAAATTGGGCGTAGAAGATTCCGACGAGGCCGGTTACGGCCATGACAGACCTGAGCCACACGGGTGTGCGATGAAAGAGGGGAGCAGCGGCGGCCAGTAGCGCCCCAGCGGCCAACTGCCAGATTCGGCTGAAAGTGGAGAAGTATGCGGCCGTCGGACTGGCCACGCTCTCGTCGATGGCCCAGAGGAACGACACTGCGGTGGCAATGATGGCGAACCCGGCCACGAAAGGCCGCAGCGGCAGGTTCTTTCCCGACCGGGTAGCGATGAACAGCAGCCCCACCATCAGAAGCGGCCACACGACGTAGAACTGTTCCTCCACTGCGAGGGACCAGTAGTGCTGTAGAGGTGAATGCGGCAGCGCCGTCTGGAAGTAGTCGGTGCCGACCGAGATCAAATGCCAGTTCATCATGAACGCCGCCGACCACCAGGTATCGACGACGATGGACTCGAATCGGCCTGTGAGCACCAGTACGTACGACGCGGTAAGGGTGGCACCCATGACCAACAATGCCAACGGCAGGATGCGACGGGCACGTCGACGATAGAAGTCCGCGATGGACACCCGCCCATAGCGCAAACCCTCTCGCAGTAGGAGGCTGGTGATGAGGAATCCCGAGATGACGAAGAACATGTCGACACCGACGTATCCACCTTCGGGCCAACGGAAGACGTGGTGCGTGATGGCCAGTGTCACCGCGATCATGCGCAGACCCTGAATGTCGAGCAAGAATCCGAAATCGTTGGACTTCCCGGGTGCAGAGGCAGCTTTCGGTGGTGTCACAGTGGCCGACGTGGAGTCGGCTCTTCTCGCGAGCAGAGTCATCTACGATCCCCGATGTGGTTGCGCGATACCGGAATACCCGGACGATGTCGCGAATGATAGTCCGAATCGGTGCGCGTGTTCGCGGTAAGAAATCTGCGCTTTTCAACGAATTGCCGAGACTCGCCGAATTGTGTTGTCCGCGGTCGGGTGAATGCCTCCGTAGCCGACCGGATGATTGTTTGAGTAGTCATTACTGGTAGGTAAGAACGGTTTACGTTGCGGCACAATATTGTTCGCCATGCGTAAAGCCCGCGATCGGGATGCCGATGCCGGGCCGGGGAGCTACCGTGAGCGCATCGGTTGCGACTCGAGGGAGTGCGTCATGCTGCACGCGTTGATCGACAGGATCTATTGGCGACTGCGTCACCGACATATGCCCGACGACATTCCAGCCGGAACGTTGATGAGCTTCGTCCTCGACCGGGTGGCGCAAGCTCTACGTGGCCAGATTCTCGGGTTGCCGTACGTGAAGGGACCGGCGGTGCACTTCCGCGGTCGCGGGGTGAAAGTACGTAACGCGGCGAAGTTGCACGTCGGCACCGGCGTCGTGTTCGGCGACGGTGTCGCGATCGACGCGCATTCCGCACACGGCATCACAATCGGAGATCGGACCACGGTGGGCCGCGGATCGTCGATCAACGGGTCCGGGGTGATCTCGGAACCCGGCGTCGGCGTGGTGATCGGTGACGGCGTCGCAGTAGGGATGTACAACGTGATCTGGGGGCAGGGCGGCATCACCATCGGGGACAACGCGATGATCGGGCCACATGTCTCGATCTTCAGCGAAGACCACGAATTTGCCGATATGTCCGTGCCGATGAATCGCCAGGGATTCATCCGTAGCCCTACGGTGATCGGCTCGGACACCTGGATCGGTGCTGGTTCCGTCGTTACCCGGGGTGTGACCGTCGGTGAGGGGGCAATCGTCGGCTCCGGGTCCGTGGTGACGAAAGATGTGGCACCGTACACGATCGTGGGAGGGGTGCCGGCCAAGCTGATCAAGGCGCGGGAGCACACTGCCGGATGAGTCGGCCGGAGGTCTCCATACTGATCGTCACCTACAACAGCTCGCACGTGATCGGTGATTGCCTGGCGGCGTTGGGCTCGGACCATGAGGTCATCGTCTACGACAACGCCTCGTCCGACGCGACCGTGACTCTGATCGAAGAGAATTTTCCGCATTGTTCGGTGATCGCAGGGAACCGGAACCTGGGCTTTGCGGGTGGAGTGAACAGAGCTGCAGCGCAGGCCACCGGCCGAAACATCATGCTGCTCAACCCCGATGCGGTAATCGCGGCCGAGGATGTGTGGATCCTCGCCGAGACCGTGGCGTCCACGCACGGCGGAATCGTGGCCCCACTAATCCACACCGAGGGCGTCCGAGTGGCTGCTGCCGGGCGGATGCCGACCGCGTGGGCGATGGCCTCGCACTACTTCGGGCTGTCCAGACTCGCCCGTGGCCGACGCAGGCTGCAAGGGCACTACCTGCTGCCGTCCGACATAGGCGACGACGTGGTATCCGTCGACTGGGTCACCGGCGCTTGTCTGATCGTCGACGCCGAGACCTGGCGTCGAGTCCGCGGACTGAGCGAACGCTGGTTCATGTACGCCGAGGACATCGAGTTCTGTTGGCGGGTGGGCCGTAGTGGTGGCGCGGTAGTGATTCAGCCGTGTGCACGGGCACGGCATCTGGTGGGCAGGAGCAACAACAAAGCCACAATGGAGACCAACTCCGCCTGGGTGCTCAACCTCTACGAGTTCTACCGCAGAGACCTGGCCCGGTCAGGACTGCAGCGGCTGTGGTGGGGCGTGGTGGTTGGTGCTGGTCTCGCGTTCCGGGCGCTGGTGTTCCAGCTGCAATCTCTGCGGAATCCCGCTGCTGGACAGCGTGATTCGGCCCGAAATTTTGCGCGTCATTCTCGCGCGGTCTTCGGTTCGCTGACCACCGAGTCCGACGGCAGATGACTGCGTAGCGCGCTGTCGTAATCGGCGCAGACCCGCTCCCACGTGTAGTGATCGTGAGCGCGTTGGGTCGAGATGGTACTGAACTTCTGCTGTAGATCGGTGTCGTTGAGCAACGTTTCGATACCTGCGGCAATACTGTTCGCCGTCGGGTCGACGAAGAGTGCTCCATCGCCGAGAACCTCGCGGTTGTAGACGGTATCTCTGGCCACTACTGGTGCCCCGCACGCCATTGCCTGCACCAAAGCCGGGTTTGTGCCGCCCACGCTGTGACCGTGGAAATATGCCCCGGCGTTCTCCCACAGTGAGAACAATGTGTCGTCGTCGCTCAGATGCCCGTACCACCGAACGTTGGGATTCTCCGCGGCGAGAGCGGCCACGCGTTCGTCGAATTCTCCTCCGTAGCCTGAGGATCCCACGATGACCACTTTCACACGGTCGCAGAGCTTCTCGGCCGCATCGAGAAAGGCGGCGATCGTGTTCTCGGGTACGAAGCGTGCGACCATCAGCACATACTTGCGTCGACCGAGCCCGTCGGGTGGGTCATCTCCAGTCCGAGGATCACCACCGTACGGAATGAACACCCCGGTTCGGCCCGAGAGGTCCTCCCATCGAGCACCGAGTTCACGTGAGTCGTAGATCAGCGTAGTGGCATGCTGCGCCGTCGCGCGCCCGCCGATGGCGAAGATCGTCTTGGCGACACGGCCCCATTTCTCACGTTCCCACTCGATACCGTCGACGTTGACCATCGTGGGAATTCCCCGGGCGCGAAGCAGTGGCAGCCAAAATCCATTCGCAACGTTCATCACCAGTGCCACATCGGGTTTCGTGGCAACGGCGTGCAGAGCGGAGGTGGCTCCATATGTGAGAGTGCTTGCGGATTTGCTGTCGATTCCTGGCGTGATCACCGACCGCACTCGGTGATCTTTATCTGCCGGATTCGAGCTCAGTGCAGTATGTCTGCCGTAGACCACCACGTTCCAACCGCGATCGGCCAGGTAGGGGGCAAGGTGTCGAACCAGGGTCTCGAATCCACCGTAGAAACTCGGATATCCGCGCGTGCCGATTATTGCGATCGTACGAGTCATGTGTGCCCCCACCGGAAAGTGATGCGCTGTGCGCTCGTCGACCTCCGTGCACGATCGATAAATGCGCCGTCGAGCGCGATGTTATACAACAATTTCCTAGTTGGCTGAGTAAGTGAGAGATGCGAATACTTGGGCGCGCGAACAGCTTTCGGAAACAGTCAACGACCCGTAGAATTGGACGCCGATGCAGGAATGGATCCGAAAAGACGGTTTAGACGCCGGTGGGTTCCCCGAATTGCTGGCAGTATTGAATTGGTCGGTTTGTTACGTTGGCCGGTAAGTTCGCTAAAGTACTGATTGGGGATGGTGTGACGAATCGCAGAGGGGTCAACGGCACGAGAAATCGCAAAGACGATCGCTGCGGGATGTGGGTTGATTCTCGTGACGCCGATGTACGAATCGCGCGCCCAGGTGTCCAAGCTGATCTCGTCCGCTGCCGACAGGTCTCCGGAGCTCGCGCGGGGGATCGGCAACGCGGCCGCGAAGTAAGTCAGCGCACTCGGTCCGAGCTGGATTGTCCCCAGCTGTCGATCCTGGTCGATATCGCATCGCGTGGCGTGTCGTGGCGCCGCTTCGAGCGCGGCATCCGATCCGGGCGAGAAAGGCGGCTGCAGGGGTGAGTCGACCGGCAGTTCGAGACCGGTGGGGTGTTCAGGATCACTTAACGTGACGTGACGGGTGCGTGCTTGTCTATCGTCGGTGCACAGGCGTCTGTCACCGTGGTGGAGGAGCTCAGCCGAACAACGAAGTTCGCGCACAGAATCAGGCCCGGTTCCTCGGTGACACGTCACAACGGGGAATTGACTTGATTGTGCTCGCATATCGAACGAATGAATTGACTCGCGTTGCGCCCGGGTCCATCCGGTGCACGGAATGCGACCAGCTATGTAACGATTGAGCCACGCAGTGACACGTCGCGAGTAGTACGAAAACAAATTAGGAGCGCGAAGCATGGAGATACAGGATTATCTGAGAATCCTGAAGGCGAGGTGGATCATCATCGCCGTCACCATGATCGTCGCCATCTTGGGTGCCCTGGGCGCGTCCCTGTTGACGACGCCGCTCTACGAGTCGAGCGCACGGATGTTCGTCTCCACCTCCGGTGGAACGTCGGTGAGTGAGACGTACCAGGGCAACTTGTTCTCGCAGCAGCGAGTGGCGTCCTACTCGGAGTTGGTGACCAGCGAGGCACTGGCAGCCCGAGTGCTCGACGTCCTTCCCCTCGGATTGACGCCGTCGCAGTTGGCCGCGAAGGTCAAGGCGTCGTCGACTCCCGACACCGTTCTGTTCGACATCACCGTCACCGACCCGTCCCCCGCGGTGGCTCGCGACATCGCCAACGCGATGGCCTCGGAGCTGACATCACAGGTACGCGACCTCGAAACCCCCGAGGACGGCGGAACCCCGTCGGCGGGAGTGAAGACCTTCCAGCAGGCCGATGCGTCCGCATCGCCGGTCAGCCCGAACACCAAGCGAAACCTGGCCCTCGGTGCGGCCGTCGGCCTGTTGCTCGGTATCGCACTTGCCGTATTGCGTGATCGTCTGGACAACACCATCAAGGACCGTCGCGAGATCGAGTCGATCTCCGGCAAGGCGTTGGTGGGCACCATCCCGTTCGACAAGGAGCGCAAGACGCATCCGGCCGTCGACTTCCAGGATCTTGCCCAGTCGTCCAGTGCCGAGGCCTTCCGTGAGCTCCGCACCAACCTGCAGTTCCTCGAAGTCGACCATCCTCCGCGCGTCATCGTCGTCACCAGCGCGATTCCGAGTGAAGGCAAAACCACAACAGCGGTGAACTTGGCAATCTCGCTCGCCGAGGCCGGCCACCACGTCGCCCTTGTCGAGGGCGATCTGCGTCGGCCCCGCGTCTCGAAGTATCTGGGTCTCATCGGTTCGGTCGGCCTCAGCACCGTCCTTGCCGGACAGGCGAAGGTCGACGAGGTGCTTCAGCCGACCAGGTACGAGGGACTGCAAGCCATGGCGTCCGGCCCGATTCCGCCGAACCCGTCCGAGCTCCTGGGCTCGGAGGCATCTCGGGCGCTGTTGGTGGAACTCCGTTCCAAGTTCGACTACGTCATCATCGACGGCGCACCTCTGTTGCCGGTCACCGACTCGGCAGTCCTGACGACGCACGCCGACGGTGCTCTCCTGGTCACCCGATACGGGCACACCAAGAGCAACGAATTGTCCAGGGCCATTGGCAACTTGGAAACGATTGGTGCGCACGTCCTCGGTGTGGTGCTGGCATTGACGCCCTCCAAGAAGGGCGACATGTACAGCTACTCGTACAACTACACCGCCGATACCAATCTGCCCAAGCAGGTGACACCGCCGGTTCCCGCGCCTGCACCTCAGGCTCCGGTCGCAGCGCCGGCTCCTCCGACCCCCGCAGCGGCACCTGCGCCGCAACCGACCTCGGCGCGCCCCGGATCGACCCAGACCGCATCGGCTGCACCGAGCGCAGCCGCACGTACTGCAGCTCCCGCCGCCGCGCCGTACTCGCGGGCACGGCGTCCCGAGGCACCCGGTGATCTGCCCAGAAACGGCGTCGAGAACCCCCGTCTGAGGAAATAGGCGCTGGGCGATCGGAATCCATCACGATCGCCCAGAGCTTCGCTTGGGCCGTCCACTCGCGCCGACGACTACGCCCGCGAGGGTCATCGTGGCGAGTACGACCGGTGTCGTGACATTCGGTACCTGAGCGGCGATGGCGACAGCGAACAGTATCTGAATCACGGCCGTCACCTTGTCGCTGATGCTGGGTTCGATCGGCTTCTTCTGGCTCATGAGTGGCTCCTGACCTGTGGAATGTGGATTACCAGGCCGAAGCTACACCCTGCGTGCGCCATGAAAGGTGTTCGGTTACAGCGCATTCGGGAGTTGTGTGCCGCAGGGAAGAGGCTCTCGACACGCGTTATGCGCCCTTCACGCTGCGCGCTCGCGTCGTAGATCAGGCCGGTGAGCCGATCCCCACCAAGGCCGCAGACATCGTCCTCGACGCCAACGGCGAAATCGACGACATCATCATCAGGACGGTGGTCTGACATGGCGTACATGCGCGACAAGCGCGGGTCCCGGCTCGACCACCTCGACCCCCGCCGCGACCTCCCATCGTCCCTGCTCGCCTGGTACGACCCGTCGATTCTCGCGATCGCGTCGGGCGCGACAGTGCCCTTCCTGCCCGACATGTCGGGCAACGGACACCACCTCACTCAGGTCACTGCGGCACGTCGACCAACCGTCGCGACCAATCCCGCAGGCAAGAAGTACCTTGCGTGCGGTGCGAACGCCTACCTGACTCGCTCCCTGCTCGGCAACGGCGACTGGCTGCAGCCGAGTGCCGGTATCGCACAGCCGCTCACCTTCATCGCCGTCGCACGGGCAACCGTGGCCGCACCGAACGGCACCCCCCCGGGTACCTCATCAGCGGCACCGCGCAGGACTGCACCGTCGCCCTGGACAGCAACCTCGGCTGCGTGCAGATCCGGGCTGCATCGAACTCCAGCGGTGGACCCGCAGCCGACGACGGGCAGTGGCACATCTTCGCGGCGATCCTCACTCCACTCGGCAACGCCACGCTCATCGACGGCTATCTCGTCGCGTCGTCCACGACCCAGACGCACGGCGCGAACACGCTGCGCGGACTGGCGCTCGGGTCGAACGGAGGCGGTACCGCGCCGTGGGTGGGTGACATTGCCGAAGCGATGGTCTTCAACTCCGCGCTCACCTTCGAGCAGGTCGCACTCATCACAACCGCATTGGGGGAGAAGTGGTAGCCACCGCAACACCGCAGCAGATGATCACATTCGAGCAGACCGTCCAGCCGAACGGTCAGGCCTGCCGCATCTGGGAACCCCCGGTGCTACTGCCCGACGCGCCCCTGATCATCGTGTCCCATCAGTACACCGGCAACGAGCAGATTGCCCCGAGCGCAGCGGGCTACACCTACGCCGTGATCACCGCCTGCATCGCCGAAGGGTGGCGGGTGGCCGCGTCCAACATGCACGCGAACTCGTGGGGAAACCCGACTGCCGTCAACGACAACGTCGATCTGTACTCGATGATGAACACCCGCCAGGCCGTGCCGAAGGTCCTCATGTGGGGTCAGTCGATGGGTGGCCTCGCATCGGCACTAGCTGTCCCGGACGGCCGCATCCCCGTGGTCGGTGTAGCGCTCATCGACGCCGTGACCAACCTCGCGAAGGCATACGGACCGAGCGCCGGATTCGCCGACTTCTCGGGCACTATCAAGACTGCGTACGGCATCGCCTCGGATGGCTCGGACTACGCGGCGAAAACGGCGGGATCAGACCCGAACTTACTGGCCGCGTCCGCCTTCACTTCCAAGCGCTGGCGGTTCTACCAGTCGACCTCAGACACCACGCAGGTCGAGAAGGCGACGAACGCTGACGCATTCAGAACGAAGATCGCGGCGGCACCGGAGTCCGGAATGGTCACCCACCGCGGCGGGCACCTCGCGAACTACTGCACCCACCCGGCTGACTTCGTCGCGTTCGCGAAACGCTGCTTCGCGTAGCTATTCCGAGCTGTCTACCGGCCGATTCTCGATCGCGGTCTGGATCTGCGGCGCGAGCAGGTCAGCCATGTACTGGTGACCTTCATCGGTCGGCAGCGAGCCATCCTGTCCGATGAACTTCGCGTTCTCGCCGCGAAACCAGCCCTCCGCGATTGGGTCCACGAATGTGGCACCCGCGGCTACTGCGTTCCGTTGCAACACGTCACGAACTGCGAGAATGTCACCGGGCACCTCGGGGTCCGGGGATGGCGGGCCGACCACGACGAGTGAGGCTTCCGGCGAACGTGACCGGATCAGTTCGTAGAGGTTGCGGCTGGTGGTGTCGACGTCCATGCCGCGGTCGTACCCTCCACCGAACACGACAACGAGATCGACGAGCGGCCTCGGGGTGTTAGCGAACAGGTCTTGGAACGTGTAGCCGGTCGGACCTCGCCGCGTGTACCCGGTGCTGAGTGACGCTTGACTCGTGAACGTGAATCGGTACGCGCCCTCGTTCAATCCGATGTTCGCGCGCTGCACCCAGTTCTGGCGTTTCAGCCCACCTTGCAGCGAACCGGCCGTGTACGAGTCCCCGATGACGAAGACGGATGCTGCAGGTTTCGGCGGTGGCGCGGTGTAAATCGCCGCTGCGCTCTGCGCCTCGTTGGTCGTGCGGCTGAACTGGCCGTTCTGCCAGACCACTCCCGCGACGACTGCGATCAGGGTGAAGGCCACCAGTAGTCCGACTGCGACTTTGCTGCGGTCGTACGCACGCGGGTCCGTGTTTGCCATGCGTGCATCATGCCGTACCGCCCGGTCTGGCCGCTCGGCAAGCTGCCGTGTCCCCAGCGGCTTTCGAGCTGTGCAGATGATCGCGTCAATCCTCCGCAGGGAACACGAAGTGCGAGAGAAATCCACCAACCGGCCGACCGAGAGACGCCCCGGGTAGGGGAGGTGATTCACGGGCGAACCGCTCAACGGCCGACCCCACCATTGCGAACCCGGCAGCCGGAACGGGTGGCTCGAACGGCCAGGTGAACTGTTGCGGTTGAGGCCAAAGCATCAGCAGTTGACTCGTTGTCGTGGACTGGATTTCCGAGGTCATGAGATCGACGACCACCTTTGCCGTGGACGTGCCGTACGTCGAAGCGCAGCCAATGGTCGAGAGGAAGACGTCCCCGATCATCAGGTTGTGTTGCTGCAGGTGCAGATTGGGCTCAGCTCCCAACTTGGGCTTCGTGCCGGTTTCGGACAACAGGGACTGGCTCCACCAGGTATTTTCGGCTAGGCCATTCGAGCTAGTTCGTCCAAGAAAAACCCGCCAGTGGTCGGGAGGTCGGCGGTTCGCGAAGACGTGCTTCAGATCAGATTGTTGAACCGCGTGATGCGGATCGGCGAAGGCCCTCATCATGCAGGTTTTCACCGCCCAGAGCGCGAGCAATTGAGCAGAACCTGCGTCCACGAGTGTCTGTTTGCCGTGCACCATAGGCCACAACGTCGGCTCTGTAGCAACCTCAAGGTCATTCATCCAGCCGTTGTTGCACTGCGCGCAGACCCGTTTCACCTGTGTTTCTTCAAACGGGGTCTTCCCCCGGAGGTTCCTTGCATCTCCGGACATTAAGTTCTTATGTCTGTAGTTCGTGACCTCGTCTGTATGCAACCGTCTGTACGCATTCCGAAAAACGTGCTCTTTCGTCACGGGCCGGTTGCCGCAGAACACGCAGGATCGACCGGCGTTCGCCTCTGTCATGAGCGTGCTTCCGCAACGTTGGGATGCTGACCGATTCGCATGTGCAGCAATCATGCCGTACCGCCCGGCGCTGCCTCGCCTGAAACGGGTGCATAACGCGAGATATTTGTGCGAACAAGCCGGTCGATTCCATAGCCTCGAGACGCGAAAGTTCATTCGATTGAACGACGTTACGGGTGTCAAAGCCGGCCAGGTCGGTGCGTCGAGGAGTTCTCATAGCGTGACGCGAGACTGGGAGATGGGGAGGGATCGGGATGTCGGTGCGTAGCTTCGTGAAGACCGTGATCGCGGGCTGGCACGTCGTTGCCGTGTCCATCGCGCTGTCGATGGCGACGGCATTCGGAATCACCTCGCTGATCACACCGGTGTACGAATCACGCACTCAGATGTTCGTCTCCACCTCGGGGTCCTCGACCGTGAGCGATACGTACGTGGGGAACTTGTTCGTGGGGCAGGCAGTGTCGTCGTATGCAGGACTGGTGACCAACGAGGCTCTGGCCTCGAAAGTGATCGCCGATCTCGCACTCGATCTCACTCCGGCGGAGTTGATCGAGAAGGTGACAACGTCGTCGTCGCCGGACACCGTCGTGTTCGATATCGTCGCCACCGATACTTCGCCGGAGCTCGCGCGCGATATTGCGAACACCATGGCCACAGAATTGAGCGCCCTGGTTGCGGAGCTCAACGCTCCCGGAGACGGCGAGCCGCCCTCGGTGGCGTTGAAGATGTACAGCCAGGCCGAAGCGTCGGATGCACCGATCAGCCCGAACACCCGGGCCTACTTTGTGGGCGGAGCAGCAGTGGGGTTGCTCATCGGAACTGCGTTGGTGTTTGCCCGTCACCGCTCGAATGGGACCGGACACTGATCGGACTCATTTCGGAGAACCCAGTTCCTAGCGGTTCATCGTCCGGATCCCCGGGCCGACCGAGTTGCCGAGTGATCAGCACTGCAGAACGTCGATGCTCACCGTCGGCTGATCCACCAGAGGCTGCACGGGTACCGTCGCCTCGCCGGGAGCGGAAGGCTCCTCGAGTTCCCACGTCACCGTCTGTGACTTGCCCGGCGGAATGGTGAGGTAAGCAGCCTGCACCGGCCGGCCGAGCTCGGTGCCGGCCTGGATGGAGAATCCCGTGATGCCGTTGACCTTCATGGACGTGATCTTCGCGCCCTGAGTGCCGTACAGGTAGACGATCGATTCGTTGGTGCCGTACTCCGCCGTCGGCTGGAACGTGCTTGCCACGTAGGGCGTGAGGCCGTTCGGATTCACGTTGTTGGTGAGTGTGGCCGTCACGGTCGACTTGCGGGTACCCGCCGTGCAGGATTCAGCCGAATACGTGATGTCGCGCGTCAGGTAGTAATCGAGCTTGTTACCGCCGGCGTTGTTGACCACCACATTGGCGTACGGGGCCGGGCTGTCCGGCAATACGTGACCCACCTTGGTACCGGCCAGAATTGCCTGCTCGGCCGGATCAGCGCTCCACACCGAGATGCGACCCTCGCTGCCGGCGCGGCCCACCGCGTCGAGCAGCGACCTGGTGGGTGCTGCGCCCGTGGTCATCTTCTGCACCACCGCCGCGGCAATCTCCTGGAGATACGCCTTGCGAGCCAACTGGTCGTCGCCGAACCTGGCATACGCCGTGCTGAGAGTTATTTCGACGACGTTCTCGGCAGTGATCTGCTCACCGTCGGCCAACGCAACCGGGCCGGTGGCATCGAGGATGTAGCTCAACGCGATCGGGTCGGTGGCGATGGCACCGTTGAGCACCTCACCCGTCTGCTCCGTCCACATCGACGACCAGATCTGGCCGGCATACGGAAAGTGCGGGCTCGCATTCGAGTTACGGAAGTCGATGGTCGTCCTCCGAGGAGCCCATAGCGCGTTGTATTCGGGGCCCAGATCGATGGGCTGCTCGGCAAACTCGAGTTCGTTGTTGCTGCCGAGAGTATCGACGCGGGCCGTGCCGTTCTCGGCCCGAATGATGCCGTAGCCACCGAGCAACCCACCGGTGCCCCGAGCCTCCGCGTTGGTCTGGAACGCGAGAAAGTAACTGCGCGGGCCGTTGTCGCCGAGCATCGACGGCAGCAGTTCACTGGCGATCCGGGTGTTGGTGAGCAGATTCGCGAGTTCGTGAGTCTGGTCGATTAGTGACGTGCGAGCCTCGTCCACCACGCCGAGGAAGGCGGGCTCATCCACCTGCTGGGCCCGCTCACTGAGCTCGTCGGCTGCGGCGGAGGTCTGCTGCAGTACCGGCTGCGCGTCCCGCAGGGCCGCGGTGTCCACCTTGCCGCCGCCCTCCACGAGGCTGCTCGGATTCAAGCTCGCACCCGCGGCCGACGCGGGGGCGAGCACGTCCACGGCCAGTCCCTGCACCACGTCGCTGATCTGAGCTACCGATTTCAGGGGACTACCGAGATATGGAACGGCTTTGGCGATGGAAAACGGTATGGACGTCGTTGCCGATACAGCGTCGTCCGCGGATTCGGAGGCGCGAGCCGCGGCGGCCTCGGCTCCGGCCGAGTCGCCGTCGAGCAATGCGTCCTTGGCCTGTGTGGCCGAGTCGCGGGTGGCAGTCAAACTCGACTGCGCGGAATAGGCTTCGTAACCAAGCCAGACCGCAAAAGCTATGACGATGACCAGAAATACCCCCACCGTGATGAGAATCGGCCGCTTTCTGCCCGATTTCCGGCCCCGGGTATCGGTGGAACTGGTTGCCATCGTCGGTGGCCTCTCGGTCGAGGAAATGTATTCGAGTGCACAGCCTAAAGGGGAGGAGTCGATCTGGCGTACCTGTCTTCGATCCAGGTAGAGCATTCACAGTGTGTCGACTAGTTTGTAGTGGGCGATGAAAAGATCGACGTCGATGAGCGGTGCCGCCGGCCGAATCGAAGCCGTCAGGGTGCGTGCGTTGAGGAGGTCGGGGAGTGTCGCCAGAGGCGGATCAGCGGTTCGAGGATGGCCGCTTCCCTCTGTCGGCTGCTCAGATGAATATCTACCTCGCTCAGCAACTGGCACCGGATGTGCCGTTCACCATTGCTCAATACGTCGAAATCCGCGGCGATATCGATCCGTCCGTGTTGATTCGCGCGACGGACATCGCCTGCCGACAGCTCGAATCGCCTGCCGTGCGGATCGGCGTGGACGACGGTAACCCGTACCAGTGGTCGGACCTGCGGGTGCCGTACGCGATGATCTACCGCGATTTCACCGACCGAGACCATCCCATCGAGGATGCCAAGCGCTACATGGACGAGCAGTACCGGCAACCGGTGGATCTGGTTCGCGACCAACTGATCGCCTCCGAGATCATCCAGGTGGGCAGCTGCCACTACTACTGGTACAGCCGGGCTCACCACATCGTGATGGACGGACTCGGCGCAATTTCGGTGCAGGAGCGCACCGCTGCGGTGTACACCGCGTTGATCTCGGACACCGAGATCCCGAAGACCCGGTCCATCGGAGTGCGAGAGATCTACGACTACGAGGCCGCGTACCCCGACTCCTCCCGCTACGAGACCGATCGCCAGTACTGGCTCGGTCGACTCGACGGCCACCATGAGGCCCCCAGGCTGGCCGGCAACCCCCGCGAACCGGCCGCTCCCAGCGGAGTGACGGTGAGTGTCGGTGCCGTCTTGGACGCAGACCTCACCGAAGCCGTTGCCGCAGTGGCGCATCGGTACAACTCCTCCGACGTCCCCGTTGTGCTCGCCACGTTCGCGCTCTACCTCGCGCGCATGACCGACACCGAAGACGTCATGCTCAGCTTGCCGGTATCGGGTCGAGCGACCACCAAACTGCGGGAATCGTCCGGCATGATGTCCAACGTCGTACCGCTGCGCATCGGTGTCGAACCGGGGGTCACCGTCGAGGAACTTCTTCGACGGATCCAGGTGGAACTCACCGGCGCACTTCGCCATCAGCGATTCCGCGTCGAGGACATGCAGCGAGCGACCGGCGACGGCACCGGCAGTGCCGCGGCCGGACGCGGAGTGTTCGGTCCCACGGTCAATATCATGATGTACAACAGCACAATTCGGCTCGGCGACGTCGTCGGTGAATACCGCGTGCTCTCCAGCGGACCCATCGACGACATGATGGTCAACGTCTACCCCGGCGTCGCAGGCACCAGTACCCGCGTCGACTTCCTCGGCAACCCGGCCCTCTACAGCACCGACGAGCTCGCAGCCCACCATCTACGCTTCCTGGCACTCCTGCGCGAGGTGGTCCACGCCCCCGAGGGGCTCGCGGTGTCCGAGCTCGAGGTGATCGACGCCGAGGACAAGGCAGCGGTGATCGGCGCATCTGCGACGGCAACCCCCGTGCCGCTGACCTCGCTACTGAGACGCGGCGCGGTGGTGCGTGCCACAGGAGTCGATCAGTCCAGTGAAGACTTCATCAGTGTGGTGGAACATATTGCTGCGCAACTCGTCTCGATAGGCGCGTCGAGCGAGACGCGCATCGCCGTTGCCATCGAACGCTCCTACGAGTCCGTGCTCGCATCATGGTCGGTCTCCACTGCCGGCGCATCGTTCGTTCCCCTGGACCCCACCGAACCTGCCGAGCGGCTGGCCGCAGTGCTCGTCGACGCGAACGTCGCCTTCGGTGTCACCACAGGGGCTGTGCTGGAACAACTTCCGAGCACGATCGAATGGTTCGACATCGAAGACCTACTCGACGCCGACGCGAGGCCGTTCACGCCGCCGACCCTGCACGTCGACAACGAGGCCTACGTCATCCACACCTCGGGGTCGACGGGTAAACCCAAGGCCGTCAGCGTCACTCACCGCGGACTCGCGCAACTCGCGGCCAACGTCGTCGAGAAGTACGCCGTCACCCCCGACTCGCGCGTGCTGCACGCCGCATCGCCGGTGTTCGACGCGTGCATCCAGGAAATACTCGCCGCGTTCGCTGCGGGTGCCACCCTGGTGATCGCCCCGGCCGACGTCTACGCCGGTCCCGCCCTCGCCGGCGTGCTCGACCGCGAGAAGATCACGCATCTGATCACCTCGCCGACGGTGCTGGCCACTCTCGACCTGGACGACCTCAGCTCCATCGACGTCTTCGACGTCGGGGGAGAGGAGTGCCCACCCGCGTTGCGGGACCGGTTCGTCTCTGCCGATCGAACGATGCGCAACGCCTACGGACCGACCGAGGCCACGGTGCTGGCCACGCTGTCCGAGCCGATGCACGCCGCCGAACGGGTGACCATCGGCTCGCCACTGCCGGGTGTCCGCGGGCTGGTGCTCGACGCCCACCTGCGGCCCACTCCGTGCGGAGGCGTCGGCGAGCTCTATCTCGGCGGCGACGGACTCGCCCGCGGGTACAGCGGGCAGCCGGGTGTGACCTCGACGCGGTTCGTCGCAGACCCCGGGGTAGCCGGAGCTCGGTTGTACCGCACGGGAGACATCGTTCGCCGGTCGTTCGACGGATCGTCGCTCGAATACCTCGGCCGCAGTGATCAGCAGATCCAGCTGCACGGGCGTCGTCTCGAACTCGGCGAGGTGGAGTCCGCGGCAACGACGTGCGCGGGGGTGACCGCCGCAGTGGCCGTCGTTCGCGACAACCGACTCGTCCTGTACGTCACGGGAGTCTCGGCGGATCTCGACGGTCATCTCCGGAAACGTCTGCCCGCCTGGATGGTTCCCAGCATCGTCGTCGTTCTGGATGCACTACCCATGACGGCGAGCGGCAAGGTCGACCGTCGTGCGTTGCCTGCCCCCACCGCATTCGTCGATACCGAATACGTTGCTCCGCAGACCGATACGGAACGTGCCGTGGCGAAAGCCTTCGCCGACGTCCTCGGTGTCGAGGATGTGGGGCGCGAGCACTCCTTCTTCGAGCTCGGCGGTGACTCGCTCAGCGCTACCCGCGTTCTCGCACGCCTCGGTTCCGCAGTCTCGTTGACCGTGTTGTTCGCCGACCCCACCGTCCGCGCAGTCGCCGCGGCCGTCGATGTGTCCGCGACGCGTGAGGTGTCGCTCGAGCTTCTCGATACCGTTGTGCCGGGCCGTATCCCGCTGTCGTATGCCCAGCAGCGGTTGTGGTTCCTCAACCAGTTCGATCCCGCATCGCCCGCGTACAACATGCCGGTCGCAGTGCGAGGCGGAGCCGGAGACGATCCCTCGATGGTTCTGACGGCTTTGCGCGACGTCATCGAGCGACACGAAGCCTTGCGCACGTACTACCCGGCCGACGACGACGGGCCGCGGCAGGTGGTGCGGCCCACCGACACCGTCCTCGTCGAGGTGCCCGAGCGCACTGTCTCCGAGCGTGACCTCGACTCTGCTGTCGCAGCGGCCGTGGCCGCGGGATTCGATGTGTCGGCCGAAGTGCCCATCCGCGCAACACTTCTGAGTGTGCAGGAATCGGGCGAGACCATCGTCGTGGTGGTGGTGCACCACATCTCGATGGACGGGTGGTCGGTCGACCCACTGGTACGCGACTTCGCTTTCGCCCACGCCTCTCGCGGAGCGGGTCACGCGCCCACCTGGCCGCGCCTGCGTGCGCAGTACGGCCAGTACGCGGTGTGGAACCGGGCGATGGTGGATTCGGTTGCCGACGAACAGCTCTCGTTCTGGACCTCGGTCTTGAGTGATTCAGTTTTGGGTGGTACCGACACGGCCGCGGCGGAGCTGCCGACGGACTTCCCCAGGCCTGCAGTGCAATCGATGATCACGGACGCCGTTCCCTTCGAGATCGGGTCACACCTGCACGCGGGTATTCGTGAGCTGGCCCGATCGACCCACTCGACCACCTTCATGGTCCTCCATGCCGCCGTGGCCGCCGCCCTGAGTCGATTCGGTACGTCGAACCGCGTGGTGGTCGGATCCCCGACTGCAGGGCGAGGTCACGAAGCGCTCGACGAGATGGTGGGCATGTTCGTCGGAACCCTGCCTCTCGCAGTCACAGTGGACCCGTCGGTGAGTTTCGCGTCGTTGCTCGATGCAGTGCGCACCGCGGACCTCGACGCCTTCTCGCATTCCGACGTGCCGTTCGAGCGCATCGTCGACGCCCTGGCGACCGATCGATCCCTCGACCGGCATCCGTTGTTCCAGGTGATGTTGGCATTCGACAATGCACCGCACCGGTCGGTCGAGGACCTGCCCGTCTCGGTGCTGGAGATAGCGACCCGCACATCGGAATTCGATCTGACGCTCGTGCTGGCGGACGAACAGGGTGATTCGGCTTCGTCGACCGGCCAGATCGAGTACGCAGTGGACCTGTACCACCGGGCAACCGTCGAACAGTTCGCGTCGGTGATTCTGACCATCCTGAACGCGGCGGTCGCGAACCCCGCAGTTCTCGTCGGCGACCTCGCCCTCGCCGACACGCCGGCACTGCCTTCCTCGACACCCAGCGGCACGCTGCTGGACGTATTGATAGGTGGCGCAACCATTTCCGGTGACGCTGTCGCCATCGACGGCCAGGAATCGGTGACGTACACCGAGCTCGACCGTCGCTCGAACCGGATCGCGCGGCTGCTCGTCGCACACGGCGTCGGGCCGGAAACTCTTGTCGCTCTGTCTCTCGAACGCTCGGCCGAGTACATCGTCGCGCTGTGGGCCGTGGTGAAGGCGGGCGGGGCGTTCGTGCCGGTGGATCCGCGCTACCCGGCCGTCCGCCGGGAACAGATGCTGGGGCACATCGAGATCGGTTTCGGCGGAGTCGAGCCGACAGTGCACTGGCTCGACGAGAATCAGGCCCAGAACTTCAGCGACCTGCCAATGACCGACGCGGACCGCCTGGCAGCGCTGACACCAGCGCACCCCGCCTACGTGATCCACACGTCGGGTTCGACGGGAACCCCCAAGCCCGTGGTGGTGACGCATCAGGGGGTGTACGGGCTCGCGCAGCAGGTCGTTCCGCGCTACGGGGTGTCATCGAGTTCTCGCGTGCTCCATGGCTACTCGGTCAACTTCGACGCCGCTGTGCTCGAACTCGTCCTTGCCTTCGGGGCCGGGGCGACCATGGTGATCGCGCCGCCCGAACTACTCGGCGGCGACGAGATGTCGGCCTTCCTCACTGCACATTGCGTCACCCATTACCTCTCCACGCCCGCGGTGCTCGCCACCGTGCCGCCGATCGCCGGCATCGAGACCGTCGCCGTCGGCGGAGACGTGCTGGGCCAGGGTGTCGTCGACGACTGGTCGGCAGGGCGGTCGATGCTGAACGCCTACGGTCCCAGTGAGGCAACGGTGGTGGCCACGCTGGCCGAGTCGCTTCGTACCGGTGAACCGGTCACCATCGGTCGGCCGCTGGAGCACGTGGGAGCGCTCGTGCTCGACGACCGGTTGCACTCGGTGCCCTTGGGGGGCGTCGGGGAGCTCTACCTCGCAGGCTCGGGCGTGGCTCGCGGTTATCACTCGGACCCGGCATCGACCGCCGCGCGATTCGTCGCCGCACCTGGCGGCACTCGGATGTACCGGACCGGAGACCTCGTTCGCCAGCACGTCTCGGGCGGGCTCGACTACCGGGGGCGCCGGGACGATCAGGTCCAGATCAACGGTGTGCGCGTCGAACTGGGGGAGATCGAGAGTGCGCTGACGGCGCACCCCGACGTCAGCGCCGCAGTAGCGATACTGCGCGAGAACAGAATTCGTGCCTGGGTGGTCGGCATCGACGAGCACGACGCTGCCCGGTGGCTGCTGGACAGGCTGCCGTTGTCGATGCAGCCGGCCGCCATCACCCGGATCGACGGCATTCCGCTGACCGGTAACGGAAAAGTGGATCTCGTCGCCTTGACCGCGAAGACGCAGTCCGGCGGCGATCCGGCGGAGGCGCGCACCTTGGCGCAGGAGGTGATTCTCGGAATCTTCGCCGACCTGCTGGGAGTCGACGATCCGGCCGTCGACGACAACTTCTTCGTCCTCGGCGGGGACTCTCTCGTCGCGACGCGTGCTGCCACCCGTATCAGCGCTGCGCTCGGCACCAACGTACCGGTGCGGACCCTCTTCGAATCGCCCACCGCGGAACAGCTTTCGTCGGCAATCGAGTTATTGTCCGACAACTACACCCCACTACCCGCTCTGGTCCACGATCCCGACGCAAGGTCGTACCCCGGTCTTGCCCCGGCCGAGCGACGAATCTGGCTGCAGAATCGATACGACCCCACATCGGCTGCGTACAACATCGCGTTCGAGGTGCCGCTTCCGGCAGACCTCGATCTCGATGTGCTGCGCGCCGCGATAGCCGATGTGCTGGAACGGCATACGCCGCTGCGCACGATGTATCCGTCGACTGGGGAAGGTCCCGTCACCGTTGTTCTCGACCCGCAGATCGTGCTGTCGACGTTGGACGACGCTCATGCAGGGCTCGATGTTGCCCTGCATGGTTTCGACCTGACTCTCGAAGCACCGTTGCGGCTGGGCCTGCTGGATCGAGGTGGCGAGCGCGTGCTGTCTGTCGTCGCGCATCACATCGCGGTCGACGGCCTCTCGCTCCGTCCCCTGGCCCGAGACGTCGAAATCGCTGTCCTGGCCCGCATGTCCGGCTCCGTACCGGAATTCGGTTCTCTCACCGTCGACTACTCCGACTATCGACTGTGGCAGCGGGATGTTCTCGACACCGTGGCGTCGGATCAGCTCGAGTTCTGGCGACGCACCCTGGGCGGAGTTCCGGAGTTCCTCGACCTGCCGACCGGAACCCCCGATGCCTCCGCCGATGCGACGGCCCTGGAGTTCTCCGTCGGCCCGGAGAGCCTGACTCGTCTGCGTTCGCTCGCGCATCGGTTGGGCGCGACGGTGTTCGTCGTGGTCCACGCGGCGTTGGCCGCCGTGCTGGCCGAAGCCAGTGGCACCCAGGACATCGCCATCGGGACCCCGGTGGCGGGCCGATCCGACCCGGCACTCGACCATCTCGTCGGCATGTTCGTCGGGACCGTCGTACTCAGGACGGAGGTCGATCCGTCGACGACGTTCGAGGACTTCGTCACCGTGGTACGCGACGGGGATCTCGATGCCTTCGCGAACGCGGACGTACCGTTCGAGTGGGTGGTGGACGCGGTGCAACCCACCCGCGCGATCGATACCCACCCGCTGTTCCAGGTGCTCCTCGCCTTCGGTGATACAGCCACTCCGACAATCGAACTGGGCTCGTCCCCGATCACCCCGCGCCGGGTGGACATCACGGACACCCAGTTCGACCTGGAGGTCCTGGTCGAGGAGTCCGAGTCCGGATTGATCGGCCATCTCGGGTACTCGCCCGCACGGTTCTCCCGATCGGTGATCCTCGGACTCGCGGAGCGCCTGACCGAGGTGTTGACCATGGTCGGGGCCCAGCCGAACATTCGGCTCGGCAGCGCAGACTTCGGGCACGTGGCGTCGGGCGTTACCTCGCACCGCGACAGTGCACCCGGACTCACACTGGCGGCAGTGTTTCAGCAGGCAGTGCAGAGTTGGCCCGACAATGTCGCAGTGATCGAGGGATCTCGATCACTGACCTACCGCGAGGTGGATCGACAGTCGAATGCGCTGGCAGACAAGCTGGTACGTGCAGGCGCTGGGCCAGGCACACTGGTGGCGATCGCCTACCCTCGCTCCGTCGACTACCTCGTCGCGATCTGTGCCGTGGCCAAGACCGGTGCAGGATTCCTGTCCATCGACCCGTCTCAACCCGTGGCCCGGGTGCAGGAGATCCTCGAGCGCGCAGCCCCGGTCACGGGAATCTCGGCTGCACAATTTCATTCGGTCGGTAGTGACTGGATGAGCGTCACCGGCGAAGAGCTCGATCACGTCGATGTTCGTGAGGCATCGCTGGACAGCGTGGCGTACGTCGTCTACACCTCCGGTTCGACGGGGGTGCCCAAGGGCGTACGGGTGACGCACCGCGGCATCGCGAATCTGGTGCAGAGCCAACGAGACCTCTTCGGAGTGGATCCGGAATCCCGGGTGCTCCAATTCGCGTCGCCGAGCTTCGATGCGTCGATCTTCGAGACACTGATGGCCGTGGGTGCGGGAGCCGCCGTGGTGATCGTGCCGCCGGAGGTGCACGGAGGGCGTGAACTCGAAGCGCTCATCGAGCACCACCAGGTGACCCATGCCTGCCTCACGCCGACCGTTCTGCAGGTGACCGACGCCGAGGCCGTGCCGTCGCTGCGCGTGATCGTCATGGCGGGCGAGGCCGCCAATTCTGCACTGCTGCAACGATGGTCGAGTCGACGCTCGGTGTTCAACGCCTACGGTCCCACAGAGGGAACCGTCATGAGCACCTGCACCACGGACCACCGTGAATGGGGCGTGGCGATACCGGTGACCATCGGCGGGCCGATTCGCGGCTTCGACGCAGTGGTCCTCGATGCCCGTCTACGTCCGGTGGGCAACAACGTCGTCGGGGAGCTCTACCTGGGCGGGACCGGTCTTGCCGAAGGATACTTGGGGCAGAGCGGGACGACGTCGAGCAGCTTCGTTGCCAATCCGTTCGGTCACGGTCGGCTCTACCGCACAGGCGATCTCGTGCGCTGGGTTGTTCAGAACAGCGTGGTTCGGGGCAGCGATCGAGAACTCGAATATCTGGGCCGGGTCGATTCGCAGGTCAAGGTCCGCGGCCATCGCGTCGAGCTGTCCGAGGTGGAAGCGGCACTGCTGCGTCACCCGGAAGTGCGCCAGGCCAGCGTGATCGGCCGTGCACAGTCTCTCGCTGCCTACGTGGTGGGCGGCGTCGAACCGCGGGAGGCTCGCGATTTCCTGGCCAGGACACTGCCGGCGTACATGGTGCCCAGTACCGTCACCGTCGTCGACGCATTGCCGATGACGTTGTCCGGCAAAGTCGATGCGAGCAAGTTGCCCGAGCCCTCGGTCATGTCGACCGAACGACGTGCTCCGGTCTCGGCGAACGAAGTACTGGTCCATGCCGTGTTCTCCGCGGTACTGCAGGTGGCCGCCGAGGACGTCGGTGTGGACGACAACTTCTTCGATCTCGGTGGTCACTCCCTCTCGGCGGTGCAGGTGATGGATGCACTGGGGGACCGGCTGAGCCAGCGGCTTCCCATCAGCCTGCTGCTGATCCATCCGACGATCTCGGCCCTTGCGGCACAACTCGACAAGGGCGAGCACGGTGCCGACAGAGCCTTCGAGGTGGTGCTTCCGCTCCGAACCGAGGGCGTCGGCGCGCCGCTGTTCTGTGTGCACCCGGCCATCGGAATCGCGTGGAGCTATTTCTCGCTGCTCGGGGAGACCGAACGTCCGTTGTACGGCCTTCAGGTGCCCGGTATCGCCGACGGTGAGGTGGCACCGACCTCGATCGAGGAATTTGCCGAGAGATATGTGCGCGAGATCCGGGGCGTTCAGGCGCACGGCCCCTACCACCTGCTCGGTTGGTCGCTCGGCGGCGTGATCGCGCATGCTGTTGCGACACAACTGCAGTCGGAAGGTGAGGACGTCGCGCTGCTGGCGCTCGTCGACGCGCAGCTCTCGGCACCGGAGGGTGCTGCGGAGTTCGGTATAGACGATCTCGCTCGTCAGCTCGGAGTCGAGGGTGACTCGTTCGAGACCGTCGTGGATGGGTTGCACGGCAGCAGAAGCGAACTGGCGTTTCTCACCGTCGATCATCTACGGCGAATGTATCGACCCGTCGCGATGGCTCCCACCTGGGTGGCGTCGTACACGCCGGCTGTGTTCGCCGGGCCGGTGCACTATTTCGCCGCCCGCGGCTCGCACGGCGCGGAGCAGTGGACGGAATTCGTGGGCGGGCGGATTTCGGTTCACCGGGTGGATGTAGAACACGAAGACATGCTGGGCGAGTTCGGTGCCCGTGCACTAGGCCGAGTGATCGGCACCGATGCGGTGGGGAAAGGTGTGGCGTGATGAGCGAACAATTGGAGCCGTACGTCGATGACGTGCGAGCACACTACGACCTGTCGGACGAGTTCTTCGCTCTGTTCCTCGATCCGAGTATGACCTACAGCTGCGCCTACTTCGAGCGTGAGGACATGACGCTGGAAGAGGCGCAGACTGCCAAGATCGACCTAGCCCTCGGCAAGCTGGACCTGAAGCCGGGGATGACGCTGCTCGACATCGGCTGCGGTTGGGGAGCTCTCGCCAAGCGAGCGGTCGAGAAGTACGACGTCAACGTCATCGGTCTGACGTTGAGCCGCAATCAGTACGAGCACGGACGCACCGTTGTTGCCGGCCTGTCGACCGACCGCACCGTCGACATCCGGTTGCAGGGGTGGGAAGAATTCGACGAGCCCGTCGACCGGATCGTCAGTATCGGTGCCTTCGAGCACTTTCGACGCAACCGATACTCGGCGTTCTTCGCCAAGTGCCGCTCGGTACTGGCGAACGACGGGCGGATGTTGTTGCACACCATCGTCATCACGCCGCCCGATCCGACGTCCGGTGCCGGCGGCCTCACGCGCGAGGATGCGCACTTCTCCCGCTTCATCCTGCGCGACATCTTTCCCGGCGGACAGTTGACGCTCGTCAAGGTCATCAAGTCCAAGGCGGCCGAGGCAGGCTTCGAGTTGCTTCGGGAGCATCCTCTGAGGTTGCACTACGCGAGGACTCTCGATACCTGGGCCGAGAAACTGATCGCATCTCGCGACGAGGCCATTGCCGTGTCCTCGGAGGCGACCTACGACAAGTACGTGCAGTACCTCACCGGCTCGTCGGAGCGATTCAAGAGTTCACGTATCGACGTCGTGCAATTCACGCTGACGGCTACAGACATACCTGTGAAGTGACAAGGATGCCCAACATGAAGAACGCTCGACTCGGTTTTGTCAGTGGACTGTTCACCGCAGCGGTCCTGGCGCTCACCGCGATGGCTCCCGGTACCGCTGCTGCGGCACCCCTACCGGTCGTCGGCCCCGGCAGTGGTTTCGTCACCACCGGTGGTATCGACGACCTCACCGCGTGCTCCATCGCGGCCGTCGGATATGACGACGCCGGCCGACTCGTCGCCCTGACCGCCGGACACTGCATTCTGCGCACGGGTCTGCCCGTCACCCTCGTCGGATCGCCCGCGGCCCCGGTCGGCACTACGGCCGTCGGGCATTGGGGACCCGATTACGGTGTCATCGTTCTCGATCCCACCAAGGTCACGCCGGTATCGAGTCTGGGCGGAATCACCGTGACGGACATCGGCATCGGATCGGTGGGTCAGCCGGTCTGCAAGAGCGGGGTCGGCAGCGGACTGACCTGCGGCACCATCGTCGACAACCGAGGCAGCGACCTGATGTCCGATGCCGTCACCGTCTGGGCCGACTCCGGGGCACCGCTGGTGGCCGGCACCACGCTCGTCGGAATCGCCAGCCATGCCTCGGGCACTCCGTTGCTCAGTCCCACCGCCTACGCTTCCGCGTCGGAGTCGTTGCGTTTGCTGGGTGAATCGGGGGCCCCGGGAGCGGGCTTCCGGCCGGTGGGAAGCTGATCGACAGAGCTTCCGGGGATGGCGCGATAGTTCGGACCTACGCCCGATCCTTTCCCGCCTGGTGCGTCGGATCGATGAGGAACAGGCTGCTGCCGTCCAATCCGTCTCTGCGATGGATGTTTCCGCGCAATCCGGCTTCGACCAGTCGTGCCGCGATCTCGTAGATCTCCTCGAGGCGATCGTCGGTGAGATCGGGCCTGATCGCGAGATGGATCTCGTCGCCGATGTGGCGCAGTACCGCCTGAAAGTTCGGGCTCACCGCGCTGTAGAGCTCCTCGCATTGGACAACCAGCGCGTCGGACATCACGAAGTCGTCCTCGGCTCCGAGCAACGGGATGACGCCGAAGTCCTCGAGAAGGTTGATCAGCTGTACCCCACTACGTCCGGCCGCGGTCGACCGATCCGCCAGCACACCGGATTCCACTTCCTTGGTCGTGAAGATCAGTGTCGCTTCGGCGCTGGGATCGAGCAGGCCAAGATCGGCGCGCATTGCCGTCAGCAGCAGCGAGTGCATTCTGGTGATGTACGCGTGCTCGCTCTGCAGACGTTCGTGTGCCGGAGCGGGTATTCCGGTCTCGGGAGCCAGCGGGGTGAACACCCGACGATCGATGCCCGTCGACAACTCCAACGCCAACGGATGAACCCGCCTGCGCGCGACCACCAACGCCGCAGTGAGCGCCAGATTGAGCTGGTCGTACGCCTTGTCCAACGCCCGCGTCGCAGCTTTGAGGTCACCGACCGGCGTCGAGACCACCGCAGCCGAAATCTCCTCGGCCACAACTCGATCGACATTGGACAGCGCGAAGAGTAGTTCCTGGTAACGCGCCGTCACCTGGTCGCGGATCCACGAGTCGTTGTCGCTGGACTGGCGCACCTGGCGATCGACGGAGGTGTGCAACGCCGCCAACTCCCGCGACATCACATCCTCGTTCGCGCCGACCCGTCGGACACTCATCGCCGCCCACGCGGCACCGAGCGCAGCGATGACGACGACGATCAAGGTCCATACCTGAATCGACGTCACACCGGACTCGGTAGCAGCTACGACGCTGGTAGTCATGGGCTACATCATGCCCGAATGTGTTACACGTTGTCCTTCTTTCGCCGCCCTAACCTGCAGCTGCGACATCCGGCAGTACCTGCGCCGCGATGCGGCGTGGGTCGTGCTGGGGTAGTGAGTCGATGAGGATGCGTCGGGGATGCGATGCCGGCCCGGTGATGAGATATTTCTGACCGGGTCGCATGCGGGCTGCTTCGGTGAGCACCTGTTCCGGCCACTCGGATTTCGGAGCGGAGTCGGTGTCACGCAACGCGTCGGTGACGATGCGGCGTGGGTCGTATTGCCGCAGGTTCATCGATTCCCATTCGGAGCGTCGGAGTGGAACGCCCATTTCTGTTTCGGCCGCGGTGCGGGTGGTGTCGACGAAGTGGCGCACGGTGCGTACGGCGCGGGTCAGTTGATGGGCGTATCCGGGTAGGCGGGAGGGGCCGAGGACGAACCCGGCGATGATCGCGACCAGGAACAGTTTCTCGAAGGTCAAGCCGAACATGATGAAAGCTCCGGTTTCGGTGATGTCAGGGCGCGTCTGTCGTGTACTTCGGTGATGACGATTGCTGCTCCGAACAGTGTTGCCATCGGAACCGCTACGAGGAACATCGACAGGACGTCGGCCGCGGGGGTGACAAGTGCGCTGAACAGCGCGATGGCGACGACGCTGATGCGCCAGCTGCTGCGTAGCCTGCGTGCGGAGAGGATGCCGAGACAGTTGAGCATCACCAGCAGGGCCGGGAGGACGAAGGCGATGCCCGTGGCCAGCACGATCTTCATCACGAAGTCGACGTAGTACGAGGCGTTGAGGATGGTGCTGTCCTGGTCGGAGGAGAATCCGGCGAGGACGCTGACCATGCGCGGGAAGATGGCGAACCCGAACACGCAGCCGGCCACGAACAGTGGAGCTGCGGCAGCGGAGAACCCGTAGACGTACTTCTTTTCCCGACGCGTCATGCCGGGGGTGAGGTAGGCGAACAGCTCACGCAGCCACACCGGAGACGACACGATCACGCCGGTGAACAGGGCGATCTTCAGTTCGAGATCGAAAGCGCCGGTGACGGTGTCGAAGTTGAGACTGGCCTGGCGAGTGAGGGCGAGTTCTTCGACGGGTGCGCGCAGGATGTCGAGAATCTGATCGGAGAGAGCGAATCCGATCGCTATGCCGACGAGCAGCGACACCGCCGCGCGTATCGCGCGACGACGTGCTTCGCGCGCATGCCCGGCAAGGGGCATCACTCCTCGCGCGGCGGTGGCTGTGCTCACGACGTGTGTCGGTACGGAACCGGCGTGGACGCGTCGGCGAAGACCGGTGCCGTCGTGTCGTCACGTGGCGCGGTCTTCTTCTCCTCGCGCACTTCGTCTTTCAGGATGCGCAACGATTGACCGACGCCCTTGGCCAGTGAGGGGAGCTTGGTGGAGCCGAACACGAGCAGCAGGATGGCCAGGACGATGAGAGCGTGCCAGCCGGTGAGGTTGTGCAACATGGTGATTCCTTCGGTGGTGTGAGGTATGGGTGATCAGTTGGTGGGTGCAGAGCCGCCGTTGGGCGGTCCGCCCGCCGGGGGAGTGCCGCCGCCCATGGGGGCCTGGCCGCCACCGCCGCCTCCGCCCGCGGGAGCAGCACTCATCGCCGGTTCGGTGGTGGCGTCGATCGCCACTGCGAGTGATCCGACGTAGCCGGAGGTGGGGTCGCCGGTGAACGTGCCCATCTCCAGCTCGTAGCCGTCGCCGAAGACATTGTCGTTGTCGAGGCTGCCCAGCTGGGTCAGGTTCTTCGTCGACTCGGGGTAGAGGTCGATCTTGTCCTGGTAGATCGTCTCGAGCATGTCCTGCGGGAAGGCGACCTGTGAGGTGGCAATGGCGTTGTCCACGTTGGTCGCCGACGCGGCGTCGGGGTAGACCTCGAAGTGCATGTGGGTCCAGCGACCGGAGTAGCAGCCGGGAACGATGGTCTCGAATGTGACGGTGCCGTCGGAGCCGGCGGCTTGGATGCCGCGGAGATACGTCTCGTCCTCGACACCCTCGGAGTACATCGAGTACTGGCCGTCCGCATCGCACTGCCACACGTACACGGCCGCACCCTCGTACGGTCGATTGTCGTTCGCCAGGTCGGTGAGCGTGAAGGTGAACGTGAGAGGCACTCCACTCACCGTGGTTCCGCCGTCCAGGCTGGAGGTGATGTCGCTGCGGACGATGCCCGATTCCTCGAGGACGTTGACGCCGTTGGTGCCGTCGGCCGGGTAGGGGCCATTGGTTTCCTGGGGGATCTCGCTCGTCGCTGTCGAGGTGGTCGTCGACGCGGTTGCCGTGGTGGCGGTGGAACTTCCGGCGCTGGAGGTGCTCGAGCATGCGGCCAACGCGAACGCGCCGGCTCCGGCGCCGACGAGGCTCAGCACGCGGCGGCGGGTGACGAGGGTGGTGATATCGAAGCCTGCGCCCTGGTCGACGACCTCCTCGGTGGGGCGATCGAGAAGTCGTCCCTCGTAGGCGGGTCCGTCGGGTGTATCGGTCGGCTCGGGGATTCGGGTCATCGTCGTACGTCTCCTTCGTTGCGGCACTGAATGTTTCGGTAGTGCCAATACTCTGGGATGTTCCGGTGAGGACCCTGAACCCTCGCTGCGAGGTTCCTGTGAGCGGTGTCGTCGGATTTTGGCAAGCGGAGTAGCTAAGGCTAACCTCAGTCTGTCCCGCTCTCGACGTACAGGATTTCGATGACTCACCGTGCAACCACTCGCTTCGCTGCACTGTTCACCGCCGTGGCCGCCGCATCCATCGCGCTGGTCGGCTGCAGCTCCGCCGATACTGCGGAGGACGCGGCCGTCGCCCCGTCCACCGGCTCGTTTCCGCTGACCGTGCACCACATGTACGGAGACACCACGCTGGACGAGGTGCCCGAACGAGTCGCGACGTGGGGATTCGGCACCACCGACGCGGTCCTCGCCCTCGGGGTCGTCCCGGTGGCGATGCCCTCGGCCGAGTACGGCGGAGGGGACGATCTGATCTACCCGTGGGTGTCCGACGCGATCGAGTCGTCGGGCGGTCCGGCACCGGTTCTGCTCGACAACGTCACGGACGCACTGTCCGTCGAGAAGCTTCTCGCTACCGACCCGGATGTCGTGTTGGCTCCGCACTCCGGGCTGACGCGGGCCGAGTACGACGCGGTGACCGCTGCCGGAGTTCCCGTCATCGCCCCGCCCGAGGAACTGTGGTCGACGCCGTGGCGCGATGTCATCACCACGACGGGTGATGTGCTCGGAGTGCCGGACAGGGCAAGTGATCTCGTTGCCGACCTGGACCGCCAAGTGCAGGACGCAGGCGCACAGCATCCCGAATTCGACGGCCGCACAATCGCATACGTGTCCGAGGCTGCGGACGTGTACTACCTGCTGCTGCCGTCGGACCCTCGGGTGGAGCTGCTCGAGAACCTCGGCTTCGCCTCGCCTGCATCGGTGACCGACCTCGCGACCGACGATGCCACGTACTCGACAACGGTCTCGGCCGAGAACATCTCGAAAATCGACGCCGATGTGGTGTTCACTCAGGTCGACAGCGACGACGCCCTGCAGCAGTTCCTCGATTCGCCTGTCTCACGCCAGATTCCGGCTGTTGCAGCAGGTGCGGTAGCCGGATTCGTCGGCCAGGAAGCCGGAGCTGCAGTGGGCCCGACGGCACTGTCGATTCCGTACTTCCTGCCGACCCTGGTCGACGGACTTGCTGCTGCAGTGAACACCGACCGTTGACGACGATGGGGTGCGGTGGAGGGCATTCGGAAGAGCCCGGAGGTGCTTGCGCGCGAGTAGTCTGACCGCAATGACATCGGTCGACTCCGGGAGTGCGCTCATGACCTCACGCTTGCCCGACGTGTTCAGCCCGTCTGCAGTGCAGTACGGCGAGACCGTCAGAGTGGACGACCGCACGACCATTCTGCCGGTATCGCGTCGATCGACTCGGGGAGCAGAGACCGCAGTGGGGCTGTTCACCATCACGGACGGCACGGCGGTGTGGACCCCAGCCGTCGATGCCGGCCGCATCCAACTGATCGGTGTGCTCACCGGCCTCGTTGCTGCGACATTGGGATGTGCTGCGGTCCTGAGGCGGCCGCCGTGGCCGACCGTCACCATCGATCGTTGACCCAGGTCACGCCTGACGAAGGACGTCGCGTGTGAGCTCGAGCTGGCCGAGGTGCTGGGCCAGCTCGCGCACCAGGTGCGTCAACACCCACTCCGGGGTGGCGGTTGCGAGCTCCGGGCGGGTGGTGCCCATGACGGTCCGATCGCGAATCCCCTCGCGTAAGCCGACATTCACCCACTCGGGTAGACGCGCTCGAACCTCGTCGACCCGTGTGGTCAGTTCGTCGACCCGGCCCTCGGCCGTGAATTCGGCGGCGCGGTCCCGCGGGATCTTCAGACCGGCGATCACCGAGCCCGCCCAGTACTCGATCACCGCCACGCAGTGGAACACGATGGCGTACGGACTGTTGGCACCGGGCAGGTCCGGCTTCGTGTTGGCCAGCTCGTCGCCCAGGTCCCGGAGGATTTCCGTCATCGACGACAGGCTCCCGCCCGTGATCGCCAGAAAAGCGTCAGCGACACGGCTTGCGGCGTCGTCCTGCTGCGGTGTCACCACGGGTGCGGCTCGACGTCGTCGAGGAAACAGCCGTACAGATCACTTCCTGGTTCGCCGTGCATCACCGGACCGTACACCCGTTCGCCTGCCCATGTGCCTGGGTCCTGGCCCTTGGGCGACAGACATTGCTGCGACCGCGGAATCAGAGCCGACGGCTCACCCGAACCACCGCATCGCGCAACGTCTTCGAGTGCACACCGGTACCGCCGACCGTCCTGGAACGCTCGATTGCGGTGTCGATGCGCCACGAGGAGGCGTCGAACAGGGCGGTGATGTCTTTCGCGGTGACGGTGGCCTCGTGCGGAGGCTCGCCCTCGTGTGAATGATGTTGTGCGCCATCGTGCAGATGCCCGACGATGAGCAGCGAACCGCCCGGCGCAACCCACTGCGCGATGTGTCGATAGAACTCCAATTGCGGAATCGACGGATGCGCGTAGTGGGTCATCACCAGATCCCATCGCTCGGTCGGATTCCAGGTCGTGAGGTCGGATTCGATCCAGGTGACGTCGACCCCTGCATGTTGTGCCTGCTGTGCGGCGGTGGTGAGGGCCGCGGCGGAGATGTCGGCACCGGTGACTCGCCAGCCCTGCTCGGCGAGCCAGATCGCTTCTGCACCGGCACCGCAGCCTGCGTCGAGCGCGGTACCGGGCGTCGATCCGGCCGTTTCCTGCACGAGATACGGGTTCGCTGCAACGGTATGGGATGTTCGGTCATCCCAGTGGTGCTCCCAATACTCCTTGTCGAATGCGTGCGTCATGTGCAGGGTCCTCTCGCGTCGATGTCCTGGGATCGAGCGTGGCAGCCTGTGTGCATTTATGGCAAGTATGTTTGCCGTTTCAGCAAGTTGTGCTGCGTCAAGAAGGTGCGTCGGTGATCATTCGATTTCGGCCGGCGCGCTTCGCCTGAAACATCAATGCGTCAGCTCTGTCGAGTGTGCTGCGAAGGCCTTCGTTCGGTCGCTGGAGCGTGTACCCGGCCGAGAACGTCACCCCCGATGACATGGTGGCGGCGGCGAGAGCCTCGAGTGATCGAAGAGCACCGCGACGATCGCAATTGCGCAGAGTGATCACGAATTCCTCTCCGCCCCAGCGTGCCAAGAGTCCATCGACGCCGATGCAGCTGCGGGCAGTCGACGCGAAGTCTCGTAGCAACGCGTCGCCGGCGGCGTGGCCGAAGTGGTCGTTGAACTGCTTGAAGTGGTCCAGATCGAGAACCGCGACGACTGTGTCGACCGAATCGTCGTCGACGAGGGACACCGCGTGATCCGACCAGCCGCGACGGTTGAGTGCCCCGGTCAGCTGATCCGTTCGGGACGCGAGCAGGATGCCGTCCTCGACCACTTTTCGTTCGGTGATATCGAGAGCTGCACCGAGCGTCCACTCGGCATCGGACGGACCGGTGAAAGGGACCAGAGTCAGCAGAACCCAGCGAATCTCGTCGTTCGGTAGAACGAACCTCACCTCGACCTTCACGGATTCATCCGCGGCCTTCCCAGCGGCCATCAGATCCTCGACGCTGCCGTGGAGCGGGAGGTCGTCCGGGTGAGTGTGCACCGTCGCGGATCGACCTATCAGTTCCGAGGAGGACAAGCCGACGAGTTCGCAATAGGCCGCATTGACGTCGACGAAGAGCCCATCGGCGTCGGAGAGAGCCTGCGCCACGGGGCTGGAGGCGAACATGCGCCGGTACCAGTGATCCTCCACGACGCAACGACCCGCTTTCTCCCCTTCCCGGATCGGGAGTCTAGTTGAAGTCTGCTCGAGCCCTGTGGCGCAGTCGGCTGCCGGCAGCTCCGTCCGGCGGACTCGTGCTGGAACTGTCGCCGGTAAGCGTCAAACTGGCACGAATGTACGACTTTCGGGAACTATCCGTCGCCGTCGAGCGTCGAAGGGATGGGGTAGTCGGTCGACGACGGGGGACGTTCGAGCATGACGAAGTGGCGAGAAGTGACGAGCATCGAGTGCCAACAGGATTTCGACGACCTGCTCGACGTCTGTATCGACATCGCAGCCGAACGGATCAGTGAGAACTGGGGACTGCACCCGGTGGCCGTCGTCAACGACCTCTCCGGCGGTCAGCGGGTGCTGACGCCGCTGCAGTCGGAGGGAGGCGGGGCATCGAACACCGTGATGCACGAACAACTCGTCCACGATCTGCGTGCCGTCGCCGGAGATCTGCGGTCGTACGCCATCGTCTCCGACGTCACCGGCGAGGAGGCGTCGGGCACATATCTCGAGGTTCTGCTCGAACACCGCGAATACGCGATGCGGATACTCGTCCCGTACCTGATGCCCGACGCCACGACCTTCGATCTGGGTCCGACGAAGGCGTCTGTGGGGCAACGGCTTCTGTGGCCCTGATCTCTCCGCAAACGCGCGCGCGTTCGCGAGAATTATGCCCGGATCGGTGGCGAATCCGGACGCGTCCGACAAGTGCGCGCGTGTGTGCGAAACCGGAGGCGCGCGCACCCATCGGCCCCGTCCAGGGGATTGGCACTCTCAACCGTCGAGTGCCAAAATGGGAGGCACATTCTCACTCGAAAGGAGTCCGCAGTGACCGTCACCTCTCCCCACTTCGATACACGTGATTCGGACGACGACATGCCACCGAAGTGGTGGAACCGGCGCATTCGTACCCGCGCACAGGTGACCGAATATGCCGTCATGTTCGGTGCGCTGTCGATCGTCTCGTTCTGGGCCGCCGGCCTCGGCATCGCGGCAGGCCTGATTGCCGTCGCCTCTGCGCTGTGGGCCGATCGCAGCCCCGACCTCTCCGGACCGCCCGCCGATCGCAGCGATGCTGCGCTGGCTGTCGGCACCGGAATTCTCGGAATCATCGTCGGCTTGGGATTCGTGGTGATGGTGCTGCCGTACTGGTGATGGAGCGACTTCGTCGCATGTGAGTAGAACTTCGTAGCCCACTACGAATTACCGTTCACGACCGGAGCGCCTGCCTCGAGGCCGGTCGACCGCACTGCGGTCGGCCGGTTTCGTCGTTTCGAAGAACATTTCTCATGTATCTGCGACGGAGCGTTGCACCAACCCGTTTTATGTGTGACGCTGTGTTGCGTACACATTGTTCGGACGCAGGCGGAAGGACCACCATGACTGCAGTCGACGACGCACGAACGCTCTACCGAGACAGGCTGCATGCACTGTCGACGGCATCGGTGCATCAGCACTTCGACGCCTTCCTCGACATCCCCTGGGACGAGCCCGAATACGCGATCGTTCCCAACGATCCACGCTGGGTGCTCCCGGACGCGGACCCGCTCGGCCACACCGACTGGTACAAGTCGCTTCCCCTGGACCGGCAGATTCACATCGGGATGTATCGCCAGGCCAGCATGGTCAAGGTCGGCCTGCAGTTCGAGCAGATCCTCATCAGCGGACTCATGCAGTACGCCCTCACGCTGCCCAACGATTCACCCGAATTCCGGTACTCGACGCACGAAGCAACCGAAGAGTGCCACCACACCCAGATGTTCCAGGAGCTGGTGAACCGCATCGGCATCGACGTGCCGGGTGGGCCCGCGTGGTTCCGCAAGGTCGTACCTGTGCTCACGGTGTTCGCCGCTCGATCGGCACCGTTCGGATTCTTCGTCGGCGTCCTCGCGGGTGAAGAGCCGATCGATCACATGCAGAAGGGCGTCCTGCGTGCCGGTAGCGTCGGACACCCCTTGGTCCAGCGCGTGATGCAGATTCACATCGCCGAGGAAGCGCGACACATCGGCTTCGCGCATCAGTATCTCGAGCACAAGGCCCCGCGGCTCGGCCCCTTCGAGAAGGCGTCGATCTCGATCCTGACGCCCATCATCATGCGATTGCTGTGCGATGTGATCATGAAGCCGAGCAAGCAGATGCGACGCGACCTCGACATCCCCGACGAGGTTGTCGACGCCGTGTGGTGGAACAGCGAACCGTCACGAAAGGCGTTGCGCGACACATTCGGTGACGTCCGAATGCTGGCGGGTGAGCTCGGACTGATGAACCGCGTGTCCCGACGCCTCTGGCGCGCCCTCGGTATCGACGGACGCCCCTCGCGCTACCGCAGTGAGCCGTCGTTCGGCTGAGGCTCGTCGATGACGCTTTCGAGGGGCACCTGCGGGATTGCGATCCCGCGGGATGCCCCCAGGCCCTTGACCTGCAGCCAGATGGTGTCGGCCAGGAACGTCGCGAAATGATCGAGACCGGTGCGATGTTCGGTCTGCCCGCTCCAACTGCGCACCGCACCCATGCAACCGGAGACGAGGCCCGCCACCCACGGCCGCACCAGCGACCAGTCGTCGGTGGTCAGGTCTGCGTGGACCAGCGACAGGAACGCGGCGACGCTCACTTCCAACTGCTCTGCCAGCAGAGCGTTGGTCTCCTCGAGGGGCGTGGGCGACTCGGCACTGACGTCCTGCTCGACGAACCGCGTCCACGCGGGATGCTCGGCCACCCAGCGGACATAGGTGCTCACCATGCGATGCACCACGTCGCGAGGAGTGCCGGTCAACGCGAACGATGAGACCAATGTGGCCGTCAACTCCGAGCAGATGGCCCGCTGAATAGCCGTGTCCAAGTCGGTGCGATCACGAAAATGCCGGTACAGCCCGGTGCGATGTACCCCGGCCTCCGCGGAAATCTGAGCGGTGGTGAGCCGCTCACCGGGAGCGATATCGCGCGCCAGAACCGTCATGGCGGCATCGATGATATGACGTCGACGATCGGTGTTGTGCTGTTCCCAACGCCGCTTCCGGCCATCGGACTTCGGGCGTGGGCCACCGTCACTCATGCTGCATGCTCTCACGTCCCCATCGGATGTAGACGTCAGTTGCTGCGTTTACGAAGTGCGAACAGAACACCGGCTGCACCGACTACGGCCACCGCTGCCCCGATAGGCCAGAGTGGGAATCCGCTGGCGGTCTCTTCCACGGCGGTTGGGGTTGTTTCGGTTGTCGCCGGCGCTGTGGGTGCTGCCGACGTCGGGGACGGCTGGGTGAGTTGGAACGGAATGCTGCCGGTGATCGGATGCCCGTCGGCGGAGACCACTCGGTAGCCGATGTTGTACTCGCCCGCCGCACCGAGCCCGTCCAGATCCACGGTCACCGTGCTGCCGTCGACGACGGGATCCGATGCTGCCCATTGGGTTCCGTCGGCTCCGACGACGGTGACGGTGGCGAAGTTCGACTGCACCGACTGATTGAACGTCAGGGTCACCTCGTCCGGGGCGGCGTCGAGCACGGAGTTCTCGGCAGGGTTGCTGGACTGCAGAGTTGCATGCGCAGCTGCCGGGGCGATCGACAGTGCAGTCGCGGTGAGAATGGCGGCTGCAATCACGGCCAGACGTTTCATCGGGTGCTTTCTTGTTGTGGTGCAGGGTTATTCGTGCGGGGGCTCGCCGGTGACCTTGTGGTCGGCGAAGTTGAGGCCCTCACGCACGAGACGCGCGAGGTGACCGTCGGCCAGGCGGTAGATGACGTTGCGGCCGTCGCGTCGGGTCTCGACGAGTCCGGTGAATCGGAGCTTGGCCAGATGCTGGCTGACGGCGGTGCGGGACGTTCCGGTGGCCGTGGTCAATGCGCTGACGTCCGCGGGGCCTCGGTCGAGTAGCCAGAGGATGTGCAGTCGCGTGGGGTCGGAGAGCATCCGAAAGGTGTCACTGGCCGTGGCCAGGCGTGCGGAGTCCGGTTCGACGGCATGGTCGAGACTGATGCGCGGTTCCTTCTTCGGTGGCATCGAACGTCGTCTCCCTACGCGGAGGCGACCACCGACATTCGGGAGCGACTCCACAGGCGTGCTGCGGTCAGTGCCGCAAGTGTAGCCAAGCCCGTGAGCACCATCGCCGCGGTGAACAGTCCGAACCGGGCCCCGACCCATCCCGCAATGGGATAGGTGAGCAGAAACGCCGCGTGCGACAACGAGAACTGCGCCGTGAAGATGGACGTTCGGGTGCTCTCGTCGGATTCACGACGCAGAATCCTCGCCGACGGCGTATTGATCATCGACGTGCCGACACCCAGCACCGCCCACGTCGTGGCCAGCGCAACCCAGGCGGTCGACCCTCCGTGCAAGGTCGACACCAATGTTGCTGCAGCCGTGCCTGTCACGGCCACGGCGGCTCCGGTGAGCATGAGGGAGTGATCGGTCGTAGCTCTGAGGACGCGCGGGATGAACAGTGCGGCGACCATCGACCCGGCACCGTAGAAGCCGAGAGCGATGGCCAGCTGGCTGCTCGACCCTCCGAACAGATCGCGGACGTAGACAACGGAGTTGACGACCACGAGAGCCGTCGCTGCAGCGACCACCGTGTTCAGCGCGAGCAACCCCTGAAGTTCGTGATTTCTGACGAACGTCGCGATACCTGTTGTCGGTCTTCGGATCTCGAGCGCGAGGTGTCTCGGCAATTCGGTATTGACCACCAACACTGCGGAGACGACGAACCCCAGAGCTGTGCCGACGAACAGCGTGTGGAAGCCGATGACCGTCAACAATGCAGCGGCGATCAGTGGGCTGACCAGTGATTCGAGGTCGTAGGCGAGTCGCGAGAGCGTCAACGCGCGGGTGTACTGCTGCGCGTCGGGCACCACGGACGGAATGACGGCCTGGAAGGTGGGAGTGAAGGTGGCCGACGCCGCCTGCAGAACGAAGATCAGCACGTAGACCTGCCACACCTGATCGACGAAGGGCAATGCCAGTGCGGTGAGCGCCCTGACGGCGTCGGCGCTGACGAGTACGAGCTTGCGGGGGAGCGTGGTGGTCAGTGACGAAACAATCGGAGCGACAAACACATACGCGATCATCTTGATCGCGAGTGCGGTGCCGAGCACGGCGCCCGCGGCACTGCCGGCGATGTCGTAGGCGAGCAGCCCCAGCGCCACCGTCAACAGTCCGGTGCCCAGCAATGCGACGACCTGCGCGGTGAAGAGGCGTCGGAACGCGGGAATGTCGAGCAGCATCGTTTCAACATACACATATGTGCGCAAGTGCGCACTCATAATGCTGTTGGATGGTGGATCTCTGTGCTCGCGTTGCATGAGTAACCGCACGTGAACTGGGATTTTTCGGTACATTCGGGACCACAATCGAGCATCCGGGGGTGGTTCATGGCCGACGCCTTCGTGGAGAGTGCGTTCCGGGCCATCAATCAGTTGCCCGCGATGATCGGATACTGGGATCCTTCGCAGCAGAACGTTTTCGCCAACCATGTCTACGCCGACTACTTCGGCATCGAGCCGTCACGGATGGTCGGCATGCACATCGGTGAACTCTTCGGCGAGACCTTGTACGGGTTGAACTCTCCCTACATAACCGCCGCGCTCGCCGGCGAACAGCAACAGTTCGATCGCACACTCATCGATGTGCGCGGCGCGGTTCGCGTCACGCAGGCCACCTACGTTCCCGACATCGTCGACGATACCGTCGTCGGATTCACCGAATTCGTGGTCGACATCAGCGCACGCGCCGAAGTGGAACGGCAACGAGACCGAGCGATCCGGCTGTTCCAGATCGCGATGGAGAACGCCCCGATCGGCAAAGCCGTTCTGACCGTGGGTGGACGCTGGTTGCAGGTGAACAAGGCCCTGTGCGAACTTCTTGGATACACCGCAGAAGAGTTGCAGCAGAAAACGTTTCGCGATCTCACTCATCCCGACGACATCCCCCTCGCGGACGAACACCTGCGCGCGTTGGCGGAAGGAACCCTGACGAATATCGCGTCGGAGAAGCGGTACATCCGCAAGGACGGTGCCACCATTTGGGTGCAGCGAAACGCCACGCTGGTACGCGACAGCGAAGCCGGCGACGTGATCATCGCCCAGATCCAGGACATCACCGCGCGAAAAACCGCCGAAGCCGATCTCGAACGACAAGTGTTGATCGACGACTTGACCGGGCTGGCGAACAGGCGACGATTGATGGCCGAACTGCACTCGCTCAGGGAGTCGGCAGGCGACCGCCCCGTCGGAATACTCTTCGTGGACGTCGACGGCTTCAAGTCCATCAACGACCGATTCGGCCATGCCGTCGGCGACACCGTGCTGCAGGGAATCGGACGACGCATCCTCGACAACGTCCGCTCGGACGACGTCGCCTGCCGCATCGGAGGAGACGAATTCGTCGTCCTGCTGCGCAGTGCCCGCTCACTCGCAGGAGTAGAGCGACTGGCCGAACGAGTCGTCGGCCTACTCGCCGGACCGTACGACATCGCAGGCACCGCAATCCAGGTGACAGTGAGCGTCGGCTGGAGCTGGGAGCCGACCACCAGCCCCGACAATCTGCTACGCATCGCAGACGAACGAATGTATTCCTCGAAGCGCGCCTGAGATCGGGATCAATGTGACTTTCAGTCGGTCAGAATGCAACAGAGTCGCATTGATCCGCTGGAGCAGGGCGCATCTCAGAGCCGTGTGGGCCGAGCACCCAGCGGCGGCGCAGGAGTAGGCCCACGGTTCTTGCGTGAATCGACTCGATACGCGATGTAGAGATACAGGAATCCGGTGATCGCACCGCCCAGGCACCCTGCTGCAATATCGAGTGCTGTGGAGCCCGAGTCGATCGCCAAGTGGATCAGAAGGAAGCCGATTCCGATCGCTGGGACGAGGGCCAGAGCATTGATGTAATCGGCTCGAGTTGCGCCGCACTTCTTGCTCAGGGCCCCGGTCATGACCCACTTGCGAAATGGCTTCTGCATCTCGGCCTCCGGCCTGGTGTGGTCCACTTTGCCCGTTTCCTCCACGGTACCGGATAGTTCGCGGCGCTGACGATGTCGTGGGAGGGTGCAGGTATGCGTGCTCTGGTGTTCCTCGCGGTCCTCGCAATTCTGTACAAGTGGCCTCTGTTCGGAGACAGCCCCGGCCAGTGGTCGGCACTGCTGCAGGGCGTCATGTTCGGTGCGATTATCAGCACCGCGGTGACGCCTGCGGGATGGAAGGCGATCCGGCGCATCAGAGGTCGACTCGATGGGTCGCACAGTCCGCCCCGGTCCCCGCGGCCATGAAATCGGGTGCAGCTGACCGCGCTCAGCGCGGCTGGCTGCACCGGATTCGATCGAGAGTAGCGAGGATTTCGACGATCACGCGATCCATGTCTTCGGTCAGGTCGACCCAGGTGTAGCGGAGGATCGTCCAACTCTGACTCATGCCGTTCTGCCTGGTCCGATCCCGTTGGAATGCATCGTGATCGGAGTGAAATGCCCAGCCGTCGATTTCGATGGCGACCATCTCGACGAGGAACGCGATGTCGAGTTCGTATTCGCCCCATCGATAGTTGACCACCCAGCCGCTGATCTTGCGGGCCCGGAACTCTCCGATCAAGAGACGTTCTCCCTCGGAACGGGCGCCATTCGCTGCGACCTTCAGTAGCCGCTTCGCTTCGGGAGCACCGGTGCGACCGGCATTGCGCGCGTGGGCTTGCCGCAATCGCCCGAGGTCGGTGTGTCGCTGAAGTGCCCGATCCATGATGTGCGCCTTGCCTATCGCAGCTTCGAGAACGGTGAGTTCGAGAGACGTGACCTGCAGTCCGCGGCGCTCGACGATGTCCTTGCTGTGGATATCGCGGCGGCGGAGTCGGCATCCCTCGGCGCGGCTTCGCCCCCTGCGTGGGATGGTGACCTCGATGATGCTCGGCACCTCGGCTATCACCCCGTGCCAGAATGCCGCGGCTTCCCCGCTGAGCACGGCGTTCGGTCCCGCACCCCACACAGCGCACCGAATGCGCGCGTCCGCAGTGAACGGACGGTCGACGACGAAGTACACCCCGCGGTGAATCGTTCGCCACGCACCCGCGCGCACCGAACGGTCCACAGCATCGCCGCTCAGGCCGCAGAACGCCGCCTGCGCGCGAGTGATGACGCCGTCGTGCTGCGCAAGCCATTCACCGAGCATGTCCACTTTGACGTGCACGGCGCCGGAGCGGTTCCACGAAGCGAATCGGGTGCACTGAACCGCGCTCAGCGCGGCTGGCTGCACCCGATTCGATCGGCAAGGCGCTGTGTGTTCGAGTCGTTCGCATGGACTGGGTGTCCGAGGAGTTCGGTTTGTCTGCGACCGTCGGTGCCCTGACCGGGGTCAACCAGGAGTATCTGGATGCAGGGGGACGGCCTCTGTCTCCACCGGTGGAGGGGCAACCGACCTAAATCTGATGTAGACAGGCGACAGGGTGGCTCATCATGAGCGGATTTCGACAAGAGGCACGAACGAACTAATTCGTCCTTGCCAATGCGTAGACCGCATGACAAGGGCCGATGGTGGCTGTTCCGGCGCTTCTCATCGGCTCGGTACGTATCGATGTCGAGCCACCACTGCTTACTGCCAACGCAATTGGCCATCGACGACGGCCGGAGTCCGACCGTCGAAGGATCCGCCGGTCTCTAGGGCGTCGGCCAAATCCGCCAACATCGCGCTCAACGATGGCCACTTGGGGCCTGCGCCGTCGGCATCGACCTTCTGGAACTCTGTGACGCACCCACGGAGAGGCCCCGACCGAGCGTCGACGAACAGCAGATACCCATCTGCTCCTGCGAACGGAATGAACTCCGGCAAGTAGGTTCCGACGTAGTCTCCAGCCGACGTACCGAACTGAGGTTCGGCACCCATCTCGGCGTCGATCTCACCCCAGATGTCGAGCTCCAGCTGGCGTTCGTCGACCGCGCGGTCGAGGTCGAACAGCTCGTGCATGGGAAAGATCGATACCCAGTTCTCGCGCGGAAAGCCGTTGACCAGACGGAAGAACGACGTCAATTCCTCGGGCCACAGGCCGCCGGTTGCGCGCATCGCGTCCTGAATTTGTTCGTCTATGGCACCGGCGATCGAGACGGTCGCGAGGTTGTCGGCGAGCCACTGGGCAATTCGGCCCCATTGTTCGACAACCGGGTCCGCCGGACTGGGGGACGCGGCCTGATGTGGAGCTGGGTTGACGACTCCGGCGTCGTACTCGGTTTGCAGTTGTATGCGGCGTCGCAGATCGTCTTCGCTCGCGGTGTGGCTACCGTTGTCCTTCGACACCACCTCACCGTCGCCGATTCGATAGTTCCTTCCGGGCTGGAGCGGCGTGCCGTCGTCCGCGTGCGTCAGTTCTCGACCGGTCTGTATTGCCTGCGCAACGGCCTTGGCCCAATCCGGCGCTTCGCCTGTGCGGATGGTGCTACTCGTAGTCTCTGCGCTGCGGGCCGATACGAACCACTTCATCTGGGTTGCACTCCTTCTGTTGTGATCGGAGCTTGCTGGCAATGTCCGACGACGGCATCATCGATTTCGCAGACCGGAGTCCGGCAGGCGTCTGTTGTGTGCGGAGGTTATGACGATGACTGGAATTGCAATGGCAGCAACGAGAGTCATGGCTCCGGCGACCGTGGGAGGCGTCGCCGCTCGGTAGTCCCACGTCGACGTGAGCACGATCGCGGCACCGAGTGCGGAGACGGCTTGGGCTCCCACCCGTCGGCGGGTGAGGTCCTTCGGTGACGCGATTGCAAATCTGCCCCACGTCATCGGTAGGCGATGTCCTTCGTTGATTCGGGCGAGTCGCAGCGTGGCGTCGGTCATCATGACTGCTCCCACTACAGCTACCGCAAGACCCAGAAACAACATGCTCAGTACGTTACGCAACGGCAGGGCTCTAGGCTGCCAGGATGGCAACGGCACGTGATCCGCAGCGACGCAGAGTCCCGTCCTGGCTCCGCGAGATCACCGTCCTCGTCGTCGTGGCGCTGGTGTTGAGCGTTTCTCTGCAGACGTTCGTCGGCCGCGTGTATTTCATACCGTCCGAGTCCATGGAGCCGACGCTGCACGGGTGTGCGGGATGTACGGGCGATCGGATCGTCGTGGACAAGATGACCTTTCGCTTCGATGACCCGGAGCCGGGTGATGTGGTGGTGTTCCGTGCGCCGACCCCGTCGTGGAACGTCGGGTACAGCTCGACGCGGTCGACCAACCCGATAGCGAAGGCGCTGCAAGACGCCGGTTCGTGGGCTGGACTGGTTGCACCCGACGAGAACGACCTCGTCAAACGCGTCATCGCAACCGGTGGCCAAACCGTGCAATGCTGCGATGCGCAAGGTCGCGTCGAAGTGGATGGTCAGCCACTCGACGAGCCATACGTCGTCATGGACTTCTCGTTCATCGAGAACACGCTCAGTTGCGAGACCGCTCCCCAATCCGGACGCTGTTTCGAGCCGGTGACCGTGCCCACCGGAAATCTCTGGATGATGGGTGACAACCGCAGCGGCTCAGCCGATTCCAGAGCTCACCGCACAGACGAACTGGGCGGCACGGTCCCCGTCGCAGATATCATCGGCAAAGCGCGCCTGATCGTGCTGCCGCCGTCGCGATGGGGCACCATCGAGTCTCCGTCGATTCAGCAACACTGATCAGAATCCGAGATCTCGCTTGCGACGTTCGCGCTCGAGTCGACGTTGCTCCTCCGCTCGCTCTCGGCACTGCCGAAGAAATTCCGCATCGGCGTCGGGATTCTGCGCGGCCTGACGACCGGGCCGCGTCTCGTACTCCGGAAACGCGGAATTGCTCGCGCGCCGGTTACCGCCGCCGGAACCTCCCCAGATTCCGCCACCTATCGGACGTCCCGCGAACAGCCATGCCAACGAGCCGGCCAACGGGAGAAACACCACCAACAGCAGCCAGACGATCTTCGGGAGGAATCGCACTCCACCGTCGTCGGCCGTGATCACGTCGATCAGACAGAACACCCACAGCAACATCACCAGCAGACCGAGATACGGCATGTGATCCTCCATGTTCAAGACCGTTCGGTCTGATGTACCGAGCATCGTAGCGGGATGGTGCGGAATTCGACAGCCCCGAGAGGATGACCAATCGAAGAAACGTCGCGACAAGATCAAGTCGAGGCAGTCACAAGAAACCGGACCGGCGGTAGGGTTAGCGAACATGTCGATGACGTGGCCACAGGTTCGGGGACTCAGCTACAGCACGATGGGCAGGTCCGTTCGTGCGGAAATCTACGGACTCGGCGATTACTCGTTGAGAGTGTGGCACACGCCGAAGTCGCTGTGGCGACATGAAAACCCGACGGGTGCGGTCACTTTCGTCGAAAACGACACCGACCAGTACTACCTCGCGGACGACGGCGTGATGGTGCATTCCGAGAAGTCAGCCCAGCGGATGATGTCGACCATGGGCGGAGGCCCGGGACGGCTGTTGCTTGCCTACGCCAGGTGGCCCCACGTGGAGGCGCATTCCGGCCGAGAAACGGTTGAGGCAATCACAGCACCTCGGCGAGTGGAAGTTCGTGGCCGTGAGGGTTGGGAGGTCACGATTCATGATCCCTCCAACGGCCAGGAAGATACGTACGTCATCGACGCAGTATTGGGTATCGCCTTGTCGTGGAGGCGAGATTCGGCTTGGTTTGAGTTGGCGAACCCTGTTCTGGACGAGGAGTTCGATCCCTCTATTTTCACGTGGTCCGGTCCGATCAGAAAGGAGGCCGACGAGGCGGTTTCGTCAGGGCAAGCGCAGCGCGAAGCTCGGCTTCGTGAGCTGACCGACATGCCGCAACCGGTCATCACGTGGTTACCGAGGCGGATTACGACCCAGCCACAAAATGGTGACGTACGCACCGGTGCACTCGATCTGCACGTCACAGCTCAGTACGTGCAGATGCTGCTTCGCCAATGGATCACCGAACTCGGGGAACCGCAGTTGGATTGGGCCATACAGAACATGCCGGCCGTGTATCGGGCGGACAGGGGGCCTTGGACCTACGAGATTCGCGGGTTTACTGCTATGTCGCCCGAGGACTGCGAGCGCATCGTCGCATCCATCGAGACGCCCGAACCGCCCAACGACTCGGTGGATGAGATTCGTAACCTGCTTGTGCGGCAGAGGGACCAGCAACGTCAGTCGGAGTTGGAGGCGATGCTCGGCACCGGCCGCACGCTGGACGATTACCTGGACGACCGAGAAGGCGTATCGCTGTTGATACGAACTGATTTCAGTGACGACGCAGCATGGCGCGACCTGGTGGCAGCCGCCACGGCTCCCAGAAGCTGGGACGAGTCGGACTTCTATGCCAATCTGACGTGCATCGACAATGTGCGGTACGACGGCTTGACGATCGATGCCCTTCTGGCGTCGATCGGTGACAGCCCCATCTACTACGTCTTTCTAGCGGACCGCCAGACGATCACCGATCCGGAGAGTCCGATTGTGGTGGTCGATACCGGACCCGAAGAAACTGATCATCAACCTGGACAGTCGTTCCGAGTGATTCCGTCCGAGATCGCGTCGATCGAGAACAATCTGTCCATCGCGAACATGGACTTCGAGGACTTCTCCGAGAACACCGACGCCGATGGTGTGTACAGGGGAATCGGAGGGTAGGAGCCCGCGGAACGCGAGGTGGACAGGAATCGCGACTTTCGATCGATTCATCGCTCCCGAGTGAGGGTTTCGAATGCATCGGCCGACAGTTCTCGGAAGGATCCCATTCCCGCGATGCGTCGGCAGCCGTCCAATTCGACTGTGATGCGGGCGGTTCCGGACCCGTCCGGGCGGCGTAAGTCGGCGTGGGCGAACCGTGTCGCCGGAGCCGAGCAAGGCTGTGCAATGGGCGCGGCGGCGAGGTCGACGATCAGTTCGATGCTGCTCGGCCGGTCGAGGTTGGCTGAGCTTCCGGGCACCGTCCCGATCTCGACAGGCAGCGCTGACGCAATGTCGACGACTGGATAGGTACAGATCCGCAGAAATCCGACGTCGTCAGTCGGCATCACGAGCGTGGGAGGAAACGAAGCGGTTCCATTGGCCTCGGCCTCGATTGCGTGGTCGACGTATTCGGCTGTGGTGTCGAAGAACTCGCCGGTAGCGGGTCCTGTGCACGTGGTGGAGTAGTCGTATCCCAATGGGTGCACGGTTCGGGAGACTTCTTCGAGCTCGCTCAGTGCACGCAGGGGCTCGTCCTGCAGTCCGCAAGGAACAGCAGGCCAGGCCGGCCGAAATGCGCGTCCAGACCCGTCGACGAACCACAGTCCGACGGGTGCTTCCACCGAGTACGCACAGCTCACCGTCACGTGCCCCGCATAGCGTTCCGAGGCAACTGCGAACGCGTCCATCGCAGCATCGACGTCCCCGCGCAGACGTACCGAATCCAGTGTCAACACGTTGTCGTCACTCAACGCTCTCTCGCACCGCAGTACCTCGACCGGCGTGAAATACCGCGGGGGATACCCCGGTGTCGGAGCATCTGCGGTGATCTCGGGGTCCCACGGCCCGGATCCGGTGAGCGCGGTGAAAATGTTCTCGGCCATGCAGTTCGGAGTATGCGTCGTACTCGCTGTGGGTGGTCGATACGACTCTGTCTCCAAACCAGCGAAAGGCACGATGTCGCTGCACGCCGTCAACAGTCCACACGACACAACGACCAGGGTTGCCCGAGCGGACTTGCGCATACCGCGGGCTACCCACCGGCGAACGATGCCCCGGGGTTCAATCGAACTCTCATGTGTCCAGCGTGGGCGTGGTCCTGTGGCGCACCCACACATTCGGCTCGGTGTACACAGCGGTCCCGCGATCCATGTCGCAGATGACAGGAACGAGTCCACCCGGAACATGGACGGGACCGGATCGGTCGAACGGCAGCCCTGTCCACTGGCGCCACTCGTCGAGAGTTCCTGGCACCACCATCGAGCGCGGGGCAATCGCGTCGATGAGACCGCCAGCGCGGACGTGAACACGCAGCCAGGCGTCGACGGGTAAGCCGTCCGACCGGATCCGTTGAACGTAAGCGGCGAAGGATTCGTCGAGATCAGATCTGCCGTTCGGTCGCAGTGGGGCAATCAATTCGTCGAATCCTAGGCGTTGGGCATTGTCCCGAAGTGCTGCAAGAAGCAATGCCGACAAGCCACGACCCTGCCATCCCGGGACGACTGAAATTTCGAGCGCGGACACAAAGTTGGTTGGTGTGCCAACCAGACGCGCCCTTGTCCCGCGTCGTATCGCGCCGTCCCAGCCATCGTCGGGAAGGGCTGTGCCGTCGGGCAAGTGGATCGGTATGGAGAGTGCCTTGCCGACCACGGCATCGGCTTCGTCGTGGCAGACGAGGATGTGTTCGGCGAAAAGAGCCAGAACGTCGGGGTCGAAGTACATCGATCCAATCGGATCCTTCGTCATGAACGTCGGCCAAGACGAAGTCATGTTCCAGGCTGCGATCGCGAGATCAGGACGATCGGCCAGAACCGACACAGCAAGAGTCACGAGACCATCGTGCACGACAGCTGCATGAGAAGAACAAATATCGGGTGCAGCTAGCCGCGCTCAGCGCGGTCGCCTGCACCCGATTCGACCCGGAATGCATGCTGCCAACCGTCACCGCGTATCTCTAGGCATGAAACTGGCCGGCCGCGGAAGCGATGAGTGCGATGCCGAAACCCGCGCACAACTCGCCGTATCCTTGGCTGCATGGGCACATCGCAGATCGACCTCCGAAGGCCCGCTCTGATAGTCGTCGATGTACAGGCGGGATTCGACAATGCCGAGTTCTGGGGTCCGCGAGATAACCCGTCGTGCGAAGGCAATATCGCAGCCCTCATACGCTTTTGGCGATCCAGGTCATGGCCGGTGGTGTTCGTTCGACACGACTCCGACAACCCTCTGTCTCCGTTGTCACCGAGTAGTTCCGGGCACGCGTTCAAAGACGTCATCGAGGGAAGTCCAGATCTGCTGATCAGCAAACGGGTCAATTCGAGCTTCTATGGCACCCCGGATCTCGATGCCTGGCTACGGGCCGAGGGCATCGACCAGGTCGTCATCTGCGGGATCACGACAAATCATTGCTGCGAGACGACAGCTCGCATGGCCGGAAACCTCGGATACGACACCTACTTCGTCATCGACGCCACACACACCTTCGATCGCGTCGGGCTCGATGGGACCACAGTGCCTGCCGCGACCTTGTCTGCGATCACCGCGACAAACCTGCACGATGAATTCGCAACTGTTGTCACGACAGAAGACCTGCTCTCGGACTGAAGAAGGTGCGCAATGGAGGTGGCAGGGCAATTGTCCCCGGACGAGTTCTGGGAACACATGAGCCAGCTCGAGAGCCGAGTGCTTTCGGAAGCTCGGCAGGTTCGCGTGTTCGGAATGAAGGAGTGGATCGGCCCCATCACGATCGGTGACTGGGGATGGGTGGACGACCGACTCTCATCCGCCGGACTCGTGCACGGCACTCCTGACGGCGACCTGTCTGTACAGATCAGCACGGTGGTCGGAGATCCTCGGCGGGAGGTGGTTCGAGCGATCGAAAGCGCTACCGGAATTTCCCCGAGGGAGCCCGACTACGAGAACCGGCACCGGGCAGTTCGCGACGCTCCCGGGGTCGCTGTGCCAATACCCTGCGACGGTGTGAGCGTCGAGTTCTCGAAGTGGGGCGGACCCGACCGATGGTGGGCCGCCGGCGAAGTCGACACCGTCTCGCTCGTCATCGAAAGTCGGAACTACCCGGTCGAAGATGTCGCTCTGATCGAAATCGATGATGTGAAGCCCTATGTGGAGGGATGGCGAGAATACATGCGAAGCGTTCGAGGTGAAATCTAGGCGGTCGTCCACTACTTCGATTGCGCACCAATATGAGTCGAGATACGTGGGTATCGCTGAAGGGGTCGAACGGAGACGGGATGAGCAGAATCGCAACACCCCTCACTGCGGTGGTCGCCGCTGTATCGCTCGTCGGCTGGATCGCGTCGTTCGGGACCTTCGCGCAGTGGGGGCTGATGGGCGGAATCGACGAACTGTGCACGCGGATACCCGGTGCGCTCTACGAGGCGCACTGGGCGTGGTTGCCCGTGCCGGTGGGAATTTGCGTCAACTATGTCGACATCGACCTCGCCGTGGGAACCACACGCTGGAGCTGGCAGAACACGGGGTTGGGCGGAGCATGTGCCGTCGTATTCGTGGCGAGTGTGTCGAGTGTGCTGCGACGGATGCGAGCACTCCGAACGGCAAAATCACGACCTTCGGCGTCAACGCCTGACGACATTCGAGCCGTTTGATACCGTTCGGTATGGCGAATCGGCGGACTGCAGCGGGTCTGGCGGGACCCATCGTGTTGCTGTATCTGGGCTATTTCGCGTCGGTCCCGATTCTTGAGGCATTCGTTCGCGGGCTGTTCGAGCCGCGGTTGAACTGGGCTGAGATCGGTTGGGGTGGAACGATTGTGTTCGCATTTATGGTCGTTGCAGGACTGATTGCGTGCATCGCAGCGATACGGATTCTTGTCGACTCGCCGCGATTTCCTGGAATCGTCGCGACCGCGGGTTCGTCTATCGGCCGAAAGATCGATTTGGTGGGTGTCACTCTGCTCGGGTGCGCCGTCGTTGTGATGTCGCTGATGGGGGAGGGCCTGACACTCGGGTTCTTCGCCCCCATCGTCACTGGGTGGTTGTGCGTCAACACGATTCGAAACTATAGAGCGCTCTCCAAGTCCGGCCGAGCTGCAACGGCACGGTGATCCGTGAACACTGCACTCGCTCTTGGGCTGATCGCGGGAATCGTCGCGTTCGCGTACGGCTCGTCAGTCGGGTTGCGACGCAAAGTGCTCTATCCGGACTATTACGGCCGCGACGTACCGGACCGGGTGAAGACCACGCCGCACCTGCGTGCGCGGGCGAACAGACTGTTCGTGGTCTGCGGCGTCGTCGCCGCCATTCTGCTTCTGGCCCCGCTTCTTTGGATATTCTCCGATTTTCAGCGCGAAAGAACGACGTGGGAGTTGGCCGGGCTGGCAGCCTACGTGTTCGTCGCTGTGGTGATCAGTGGCTACCCGTTCGCCAAAATCAAGACCTTGTGATTGGTGACTTATGTTGCCGAACCCACGAAGGAGCTCGACATGGCTCCGGTGATGAGAGGCAGAACGTCGCCATCCGTCGCGAAAATGTCTGGAACTGAACGTCTGGAGTCTGGCAGGCTGTGCCCCATGACCCGATCGTTCGAGGAGTTGGTGGCCGAAGCGGACTCCGTGTCGGTCGATGGCTGGGACTTCTCATGGTTGAACGGTCGCGCGTCCGAACAGCGTCCCTCATGGGGATATCAGCGGCTCATGGGCGAGCGGCTCGCAATCGCCGAGGCGGCACTCGATATCCAAACCGGAGGGGGAGAGGTGCTGGCGGGTGCAGCGTCGTTTCCGCCGGTGATGGCCGCTACCGAATCGTGGCCGCCGAACGTAGCGAAAGCGACTGCGCTGCTGCATCCGCGCGGAGCTGTGGTGGTGGAGGACGCCGATGAGCCGCCTCTGCCCTTCGCCGACGGGGCCTTCGATCTGGTGACGAGTAGACATCCCGCCACGGTGTGGTGGGACGAGATCTCCCGCGTCCTGCGCACGGGCGGAACCTATTTCGCGCAGCACGTTGGACATTCGGGTGTCTTCGAACTCGTCGAATTCTTTCTGGGACCGCAGCCCGCGGCCACTCGGCGCGCGCGTCACTACGAGGACGAGAGCGCAGATGCTCGGGACGCTGGACTCGACGTGGTGGACATCCAGTTCGAGTCGCTACGGACCGAGTTCTTCGACGTCGGTGCCGTCATCTACTTTCTGCGCAAGGTGATCTGGATGGTGCCTGGCTTCACCGTCGAGCAGTATCGCGACTCGTTGTACGAACTGCACGAACGAATCGAGAACGACGGGCCATTCGTTGCACACTCGACTCGATTTCTCATCGAGGCCAAGAAAATCGACTGAGCTGTTCGAGAAGTCCGTGGCACGTCGATCGTTCCACGATCACGAAAACAGCGAGGTTTCGGTTCCTGTGCGTTTCGTCGATTGCGTAGTCCGGGCTGTGAGGCGCAGTGCTCCCGTACCTTGTTGTCCAAGAATGTCATTGGGGTTCGAGTAGGGGCACGATGTCAGCGACAGGCATCCGCATCCGATACAGTCGGAAAAGTTGTCTCGCAGCGCAGTCAATTCTTCGATGCGAGCAGTGAGTTCGTCGCGCCACTGTCGAGATATCCGCGCCCAATCGCGTTTTCCCGGTATCGCCTGTTCCGGCAGTTGGTCGAGCGCATCCTTGATCTTCTCCAGGGACACGCCGAGACGCTGAGCTGTTCTGATGAAGGCGATAACCCGCAGCACGTCGCGCCGGTACTCCCGACGGTTTCCGCTCGTGCGGCGACTGGAAATCAATCCAACCTGTTCGTAGTAGTGCAGGGCGGATACCGCGACCCCGGCGCGTTCTGCGACCTGGCCAGGCTTGAGCCATACCGCGTCCGTATCCAGTTGTGTCATGACCTGCCCCTCCGGGTTCGCTCACACGCCTTGACATCAAGTGCACTTGATGAAGTGCACTGTACATCGCAGTCTTCGGCGAGGTCAGGAGAGACAATTGACGACAACGATCACGAATTGGGCGGACCTTCGGTGCCCGTGGTGCTGGATTGGGCATCGACAACTGGGGCGGGCACTCGGTCGTCTCGAATCCGGCACGCGGGTCGAGTACAGGAGCTTTCTGCTCGAACCGGCCGGTCCAACTCGCGCCGGCATCACCGTTCGGGAAGCGGCGCTGTCCTCGTGGGGCTTCGACGAAGAGCGATGGGCAGCTCACAGCAGGAAGATCGTGGCGGGCGGTACATCGGAATCGCTCACCATCAACATCGACACCACATTGGTAGTCGACTCGCGCAATGCGCACCGACTGCTGAAGCTGGTGGCGGATCGAGAGTTGAACAGATTCGAGGCGTGGGATTCCTTGTATTCGAGGCACTTCGAGTCCAACGACGATATCGCGGATTGGACGGTGCTCCGCTCGGTCGGCGAACAGGTGGGCCTGGCGGGCGGCGACATCACGATGCTCGTAGAGACCGACGAGTGCTCGGCCGCCGTCGACGACGATATACGCGATGCGGCCGCGCTCGGCATCAGCTCGATTCCGACTGTTCTTGCCAACTCGGTGAGAATCACTGGTGATCCGAGCGTCGGTCTCGATCGGATCGAAGTTCGCCCGGCGGTCGGCCGATGATCAACACGATGCGCGCCGTTGCGATCGACGAACACGGACCCGCATCGGTGCTGAAGACTCGAACGCTGGCCCGTCCGACTCCGAATACTGGAGAGGTGCTGGTCAAGATTCGAGTGGCCGGTGTGCAACTGACCGATGCGGCGATTCGGGAAGGGTGGGTACCGCCGGGCGCGAGAATTGAGTTTCCGCAGATTCTCGGCAACGAATTTGCGGGAACCGTCGAGGCGCTCGGTGCGGATGTCAACCAGTTCGCGGTCGGTGACGACGTCCTGGGATATCGAGTTCTCGGCTGCTACGCGGAGAACGTGAGCGTTCCGACCGACCAGATTGTAGCCAAGCCCCCTCACGTTTCCTGGCGCACGGCGGGGTCGCTGTCCGCGTCGGGTCAGACGGCCCACACCGCCCTGGAACGGTTGGGCGCGCGGGCAGGTGAAACTTTGCTGGTCCATGGGGCAGCGGGTGGGGTGGGTTCGATGGCGGTTCAGTTGGCGCTTCATCGAGGCCTGCGGGTGATCGGTACGGCGAGTCGAGACAATCACCCGTATCTGGAGCAGATGGGCGCTGTTGCAGTGACTTACGGTGAGGGCCAGATCGAACGAATCGTGGCAGCGGCTCCGGAAGGAGTCGATGTGGTCCTCGACGCGGCCGGGCATGAGAACCTGCGCACCGCAGTCGATCTGACGTCCGACCGTTCCCGCATCGGAACGATCGTAGACATGGCACTGGCAAGAGAATTGAATTGCCAATGGATTTCGAGCGATCGATCGGCCGAGCGTCTGCGCGAACTCGTCGATCTGTGCGCTACCGGACAGTTGCGCGTCACAGTTAGGGCCGCGTACTTGCTCGACGAGACCGGCCAGGCGCATCGTGACGTCGAGACCGGACACGGGCGCGGCAAGGTCGTGTTGCTCGTCGATGAAGGAAGCTGATGACCGACAGGGTGGACCGTCCTTCGAGCCTGCTGTCGGGAGAACATCGGCCGCTGATCATCGGCCTGCTGGGAACGATGACGTTCATTGCGTTCGAGTCGTTCGCAATCACGACTGCTCTGCCCGTGATCGTCGATGACTTCGATGCCGATCGCTGGTATTCGCTTGCGTATGCCTCGACACTGACCGCAGCTCTGGTGGGGATGACAATTGGGGGAAATTGGGCCGACCGACGCGGTGTCAAGGTCCCGATGGCAGTGGGCGGTACTGCCTTTCTCGTCGGGATTGCGCTCTGTGTGGTGGCACCCACGATCGAGCTCTTCGTGGCAGGTCGGCTGCTGCAGGGATTCGGCGGCGGAATCAACTCTGTCGTCTTGTACGTAGTCATTGCACAGTGCATCCCAGCCGAGCTGCATTCTCGAACCTTCGGGCTGTTGACGGCTGCGTGGCTTCTACCCGGAATTTCGGGACCACTGCTCGCCGGTGTACTCGTCGAGTTCGTCGGTTGGCGAACGGTGTTCGCGCTGGCTTTGGTCGGATCCGGGGTGTCCTTGACGATACTGCTTGTCGCGGTCCGAGGTTCGGTCCAGTTACGCAACGGCACAGCAATATTCGGAGGTCGAGGAAGATGGGCCATAGTTGCAGCGGCGGGCGTGCTCGCGCTGCACCTCGCCGGTCAGCAAACAGTTCCCACTCTTGTCCTGGGCAGCTTGTGCGCCGTTTCGTTGATCGGGTTGTCGGCAACACGCCTTCTTCCCCAGGGCACGTTCAGGATTCGACCTGGCATTCCTCATGCGACCGTGCTGCGTGGATTGCTGGGTGCGACCGTTGCGGCAACGGACATCTATCTGCCTCTCTACCTCCAGCGCCAGCTCGGCTACAGTCCCAGTTCGTCCGGCCTGATCGTTGCCCTCGGAGCGATCGGATGGATTGCCGGAGCCTGGCTGCAGGGTAGAAGCTCCGGCGGTGGTTCCGCTCTGGTACCGAGAGCAGTAGTGCTGGTGTTCGTCGGTCCTGTCGGCGCGTGGCTGTTCATCGCCGGAGCGATACCGGTACCTGCTCTGGTGGTCGCATGCATTGTCATGGGAACAGGTATGGGGCTGGCGTACCCGCGAATCACCGCCACTGTTCTGGCGGAATCGACGGAGGCCGAATACGGTGCCAACAGTTCCGGTCTACAGATCTCGGAGTCGATGAACCAATCGATATTGATCGCGGTATCAGGAGCGGTGTTGTCGCTCGCGATCGCGCACGAGTTCCTGATCGCCTACACGCTGATTGCTGGTGTCGGCGGTGCGGCCGTTCTCCTTGCGCGTCGACCCGACTCGAACCTGAGACGGAGTCACTGCTGACGTCGTCGAATACCGCCCGAGCGTGGGGAGTTCGTTGCTGATTGTGTTCGGTCCGTTCGACGAGAGCTTGGATGGTTCCCAGCAACGTTCGACCCAGGTCCGAGAGTCGGTACTCGACGCGCGGAGGAATTTCGGGGTACATGCGCCGATCGATCAACCCGTCGCGCTCGAGGTTGCGCAGAGTCACGGTCAACATGCGAGTGCTGATCCCGTCGATCTCTCGTCGGAGTTCGCCGAATCGAAAGGTTTGCTCGTCCAACAACGCGATCACCAGAAGGGACCACTTGTCGGCGACACGATCGAGAATCTGCCTGACGCCACAGTCCTCGCGGGCATCCCATTGGTAAGCGTCACGGCCATCGCGGCAACACCCGTCGGCGACCTGGTCACTTGCCTGCGAGTTGTAAGCGGTGTGCGGCTCCGCCACAGTGGCGTGCCTAAGTGCCCTGGGTGGCACTTTTCCGCACCACTGCCGAAGGCACCGGGCCGTCGTAGCGGGCGATCGGCCGGATGATTTTGCTGTCGTGCGACTGTTCGACGATGTTGGCACACCACCCCACCATTCGACTGCATGCGAACGTAGGGGTGAACATCGACCGAGGAATCCCGCAGAGCTCCATGACGACGCCTGCGTAGTACTCCACATTGGCGTACAGCTTGCGGTCCGGCTTGAGATCTGCGAGCGCTGCAGCGATGACCTTCTCGACCTGGACGGCCTTGTCGATCAGGTCGCCGCCCAACTCCTGCGCAGTCTCGCGCAGCATCACCGACCGGGGGTCATCGGTTCGATACACCGGATGACCGAAGCCCATGATGCGCTCGCCTGCAGCAATTTTGGAGCGTGCCCACACATCGGCGGAGTCGACGTCGACAATCTCGTCCAGCCCGTCGAGGGCGCGATCCGGGGCACCTCCGTGCAGCGGCCCGGCAAAGGCGCCGATCGCAGCGCACACTGCGGAGGCGATATCCGACCCCGTCGACGCCACGACTCGCGCAGTGAAGGTCGACGCGTTGAACCCGTGATCGATCGTGGCGGTGAGGTACCGGTCGATCGCTCGGGCGTGGTCGGCATCGGGCACCTGCCCGGTGATCATGAACAACCAGTTCTGAGCCATCGTCAGGTCATCGCGTGGTTCGATTGGTTCCTGCCCGGCCCGAATCCTGTGTACTGCAGCCAGAATGGTCGGTGTCATCGCGCACAGCCGCAGCGCGGTCGCACGCTTGTCCGATTCCGACGACTCGTACAGCGGTACAGCACCTGCCATTCCCGACAACACCGTCCGCAACGCGAAGAGTGGTTGCTCGGGACCCGACAGTGCCACCGTCTTCACGGCCGCTGCGACGTCCGTCGGCAGCACGCGCAGCGGTGCCACCGCCCTCAGGAACTCGGCGCGCTCGGACTCGCTCGGCAACCGGCCCTCGACCATGAGGAACCATGCATCCTCGAACGTCATGTGTAGCGCGATGTCGATCGCCGAGTACTGGCGGTAGTGATAGAAACCCTCGTCGCCTCGTACATCTCCGATCGATGTGGTGGTGACGACGACGTTGTGGAGCCCCCGTGGGGCGTCGAGAACGGTCATGGCTGCACTCCTTTGCGCTGGTCAACCCCTACGATCCGCGCTAACGTTGATTCTTGTCAATGTTGATCGAGTCAATGTGGAAGGCGGACATGACGCACGCCGACGGTCGGAACATGCTCACCACCGCACAGGCCGCCGCACGGCTGGGAGTCAAACCGGAAACGGTGTACGCCTACGTCAGTCGCGGTCTGTTGACCAGTACTCGACTGCCCGGAGTGCGGGGGAGCGTGTTCGACGTAGACGAGGTGGAGTCCCTCGCCGGACGCGACACGGCTCGGCGTACCGACATCGGTGCCGTGGAACGAATTCGGACTCGGATAACCCTGATCGATGACGGGCATCTCTACTACCGGGGGCGTGACGCGGTCGAGCTCAGCTCACGCACTCTGGAATCGGTCGCACATTTCGTGTGGACGGGTGAGCTGATGGAGGAAGCTCACTTCGCCGCCGATCCCGTTGTGGTGCAGCGATGCCGAGACGCACTGGGGCTGATGTACCCGAACTGCCGGTCCATCGACCGGATCCGTATCGCCGTCGACATCGCCTCCACCTACCGGCCGATGCGATTCGACACCGGGTCCACATCCGTTGTCCGCGAGGCCGGGCAGCTGCTGGTGACGGTCGCAGCAGCCCTCGGTTCTGGCTCAGCGGAGCTCCCGATCGCCGAATCGGTCTGGGAGGCAATCAAGTCGGACGACACCGATCCGGACGGCCATGTGGTGTTGCAGGCCGCACTCGTCCTGATGGCCGATCACGGTCTGGCCGCGTCGACGCTCGGAGTTCGGGTTGCTGCGAGCACCCGAGCCAATCTCTACTCGATAGTGTCGGCGGGACTCGGCTGCATCGACGGCCCATTGCATGGCTCCGCCGCCGATCCCGTGTACCGGTTCCTGACGACGGCAGTCGACGACCCGATAGGCGCTCTCGCAACACAATTGAGGTCGGGGGAGCGGGTGCCCGGCTTCGGGCACGTCATCTACACCGACCGAGACCCGCGTGCCGAGGAAATACTGAGATTGCTTCGGGACCCCGCGCACGGTGCGGACCCCGTAGTGGTCGCTGCTGCGGACGTCATCATCGAGGAGGTGAGCAACAGATTCGATACGTTTCCCAACTCGGATTTCGCTCTCGCCACGTTCACCCTCGCCCACGCGCTCAGGGCAGACACGCCGGAAACAGTGTTCGCCCTCGCCCGCATTGTCGGCTGGACCGCACACGCCCTCGAGGAATACGACGAAGCGCCCCTGCGCTTTCGGGTTCCCGGCATCTACACGGGAACTCGGCCGGGAACCTACTGAGGCGTCGGGCAATCCAGTAATGCGAACGCCGCATGCAGCTGCGCATGCGCGGAAGTGATCTCGGCTGTGTTGCCGGCCAGATGATGCAGTAGAGCGCGCTGAAAGATGCCGTCGAGAAGGATGTACGCGGAGGCCTTGTCGAGTGCAGGAGTGGTGCCGCGAAGTTCGCAGTACCGAGCCACCACTCGCCAGATCATGTCCTCGCGACGCTCTTCGATCTCGAGCACGTCGCTGCGGAACGAACCGTCGAACAGGGCCTGATTGCGAAGGTCGTACCAAAGACGATGAATGCCGGCGTCCGCAGCCAGGGTGGCGAAATACTTCGCCTCGAAGTCCGCGTACAGGCGGGTGGCGTCCAAGGCGTTGGCCACGACCTCGTCGTAACGAGTGACGCAAATGGCCTCGTACTGGCGAACGGCGTGCGTGATCAGGTCGAGTTTGTCGGTGAAGTAGTAGTGCAGCACGCCGTGTGAGTACTCGGAATTCTGTGCGATCTCCCGCAGTGACGTGCGCGCATAACCCAATTCGGCCAGTGTGTGCAGCGTCGCCTCGGCCAGCTCGGTCCGCTTGGACTCGAACTTGTTGCGGGCGCGCTCTTCGATACGCGCGCGCGGATCAGCGGTCTGGGTCATGGTCCGTGTCCTTTCCGCGCGTGGTCGTCACCAGTGTATGCCCGACGGCCGAACGAGGAACTTCGGCGTCGCGCAGATCCTGGGCAGTCGTCAAGAAAAAGCTTGACGTCTGTACAAATTCTATCTTAGTGTGAGCCACGGCACACGTCAGAAGGGCGGATGTTCCCTACGTCCCCTCCGGTGCCCGAAGTCTCAACCCATCTCGGTCCGCCGTGCGGACGGGCCGATCACGAGAGGACTTTTCATGCCAACCGACAAGCGCGTCGTCGTCTACGGAGCGTCGGGATACACCGGCCGACTGATCTGTGAATACCTGCGCGAGTACAACATCCCGTTCCTGGCCGCCGGACGCGACGAGGGCCGAGTCAAGGGCATCGTCGACGTGGTTCCCGGAATCGAGACCGTCGAGTACGACGTCGTCGAGGTCGACCACACCGCAGCGGCTCTCGCCGAAGCATTCAGGGGTGCCGAGATCGTCCTCAACACGGTCGGTCCGTTCTCGCGGTACGGGCACGAAGTTGCGCAGGCGTGCATCGAGATCGGTGCGCACTACACCGACACAACCGGTGAGCAGGACTGGATGATCGACGCCGAGGCGAAGTACGGCACCGAGTTCGCATCCCGAAACCTCGTACTCACACCAGGTTTGGCGCAGATGTACAGCATCGGTGAGATCGCTGCGAACATCTGCCTCGAGACGCCGGGGCTGGACACACTCGACATCGAGGTCTTCTGGAAAGGGCACCCGACGGTCGCGTCGACGAACACGATCCTCACCAACGCCGCGTTCTCCAAGGCCTACTACCTGGAGCAGAACGAGTACGTCGAATGGCCGGACGACGGCGTCATGCAGGTCGTGGTGCCCGGCCAGCACGACCTGGGCCTGGCGCTTCCCTGGGGTGGGACATCCCATCCGGTGTGGTTCAAGAACGATCCGCGCGTAGCGAACGCACGTGCCCTGGGTGGCGTCATCAACAAGCCGCTGATGCTCGCCGTGCCCCAGATCATCTCTGCCGCACTGGCTCAGATGGAAGGAAAATCCGATGCGGAGAAGTACCAGATCATCGACACGGTGTCGTCGTCGGTGCGCAGCGAGACGCCCCCACGGGAGAATCCGCGCATCAACACCTCACTCGACTCGGTCTACGCGTCGGGGCCACTCGGTCGCGTACACACCGTGATCCACGGCAATTGCAACTACAAGCAGACAGCGCTGCTCAACGCCTACGCAGCGGCGCATCTGCTGCAGGGACCGCCGAAGAAGGTCGGATTCGCCTCGAGCTGCCAGGCATTCGGACATCGGGAACTGCTCGGCGTGCTTCGCGCGTTCGGGCTGGTGCTCGAACCCATCGTCACTGCACACAGCTGAGGACAGGGCCGATGCGGCTGTCCGACTACCTCGACAAAGGTGTGTCACTGGGCCGAGACGCACCCTGTCTCACCATCGGTGACACCACCCGAGACTACGGCCAGGTGTACGACGACACAGTGGCCATCGCCGCTGCGTTGCAGCACAACGGAATCGAGGCAGGTGACCGGGTCGCCGTGCTCTCCGCCAACGATCCGCTGGCGCTGACCTGCGTATTCGCGATCTCGCGGGCAGGGGCGGTGTGGTGCCCGATCAATCCACGCAACGAAGCAGACGAGAACCGGCAACTGTTCGAGCTGTTCGGTTGCCGATTCCTGTTCTTCCAGAAAGCCTTCGCCGATCTCGTCGGTCGCATTCGCGATCAGCTTCCTCGACTGGAATGGCTCGTCTGCCTGGACGGCGACGTGCCGGGAGCGCTCTCGTACGACAGCTGGCTCGTCGAACACGGCTCCGATTCCGTTGCCGAGAGACGACCGGCGGACGGGTTGTGCATGATCGCCGGCACCGGCGGTACGACCGGAAAACCCAAGGGAGTGAGGTTGACCGAGGAGAACATGATGACCTCCACGGCAACAGCACTCATGAGCTACCCCTTCGGGGATCGACCTCGGTACCTGGCTCTCGCACCGCTGACTCATTCTGCGGGCGTGCTGACGTTTCCCATCCTCAGTCTCGGCGGACACGTCGTTGTGATGGGTGCTCCCGACGTCGGACAGTTTCTGTCACTCATAGAGCAACACGGGATCACTCACGCGTTTCTGCCGCCGACGGTGATCTACGGCGTGCTCGATCATCCGGATCTCGACGTCACGGATCTGACGTCGCTGCGGTGCCTCTGGTATGGGGCCGCGCCGATGTCGCCGACTCGACTGGAAGAGGCACTGACCCGCATCGGGCCGGTTCTCGGACAGCTCTTCGGGCAGACCGAGGCACCGAACATGATCGCAACACTCGCTCCGGCCGATCACTTCCGCAGCGACGGATCGATCGCCACCGAACGACTGAGCTCGGCAGGCAAGCCGACGCCCCTGACAACGGTGGCGATCATGAACGACGACGGTGGACTGGTCGAGCGCGGCGAGCGTGGCGAGATCGTCGTCCGCGGTCCCCTCGTGATGCAGGGCTATCACGAGAATCCCGACGCCACAGCCGAAGTCGGTGCCCACGGGTGGCATCACACCGGAGACATCGGGTACCTCGACGGCGACGGCTATCTGTACGTCGTCGATCGTGCCAAGGACATGATCATCACCGGCGGGTTCAACGTCTACTCGGCCGAGGTGGAACAGGCCCTGCTGTCGCACCCCTCGGTGAAGGAATGCGCCGTCGTCGGACTGCCCGACGACAAGTGGGGCGAACGCGTCACCGCCGCAGTCCTGTTGCGGCCCGGCCGTGACGCGTCCGACGAGGATCTGATTTTCCACGTGAAAGCGCGGATCGGAAGCGTCAAGGCACCCAAACAGATTCAGATCTGGACCGACCTTCCCCGCTCGAAGGTGGGGAAGATCCTCAAAACCGAAGTACGCAGCACCATGTCTCACTCATCATCGAAGGGAAGCACACCATGACCGAGTTCGAGGGCAAGCGAGTATTCGTGACCGGATCCGGAGCCGGCATCGGAAAAGCCATCTCCAAGATGTTCATCGAGCGAGGCGCTCGTGTCGTCGTCAGCGACATCGACGAAGGCGCAGCAGCGAAGACGGCCGAGGAGATCGGTGCCGCCGGCATCGCGAACTGCGACGTGTCCGACGAAAGCCAGGTGCAGAGTGCGGTGGCACAGGCCGTGGAGATTCTCGGTGGACTCGACATCGTCGTCAACAACGCGGGAATCGAAGTGTCGTCGCCGCTGCTCCAGCAGTCGACGGAGAGCTTCGACAAGATCTACTCCGTCAACGTCAAGGGCACATTCTTGGTGATGAAGGCCGCGATCGGTGCACTGGTCGAGTCGAAGGGAAACATCGTCAACATCGCTTCGCTCGCCGGCGTGGGCGGAACAGCGTTGCTCGGGTCCTACTGTGCCACAAAGGCTGCGGTCATCCAGCTCACACGCGTCGCGGCCATCGAGATGCGCGCATCGGGAGTGCGGGTGAATGCCGTGTGCCCCGGATTCGCCGATACCGCAATGGTCGATCGATTGGTCCCGGACTTCGAGGCTGCGACCCAGATCCCGTTCGGTGACCTCGTCAAAGCCAAGCAGGGACGGTTGGGCACTCCCGAGGACATCGCGGAAGTGACGCTGTTCCTCGCCTCCGACCGAGCGTCGTGGATCACCGGAAGCCATTACATCCTGGACGGAGGCTTGTCGGCGTCGCTCGTCTAGGTTCGAGGGTTCCCCGTCGTCATCCCAGGGCGACGGGGAGCAACCCTCGCGGCGTCTCGGACGCAATGTTTGCCAGTGCACTGTCCAGCTTCGGGTACCGGAACTCGAAACCACTGCCCGTCAACACTTGTGGATCCACCCAGCGACTCTTCAAGACCAACTCGGCCTCGGTGCGAATCAGCCGTGCACCGAACTGAAGCAGCCAAGCCGGTGCCGGTAGCCCGTGACTGCGGCCGAGAACATTCCTGACCTGCTGCATCATGTCCTCGTTGGTCACCGGGTACGGAGTAGCAACGTTGACTGGCCCGGAGATGTCCGGTTGGTCGTAGAGATGATCGAGGGCACGAGCGACATCGGCGACATGCACCCAACTGAACTTCTGGCCGCCGTCGCCCATCTTTCCGCCGAGCCCCACTCTCGCCAGGTCGATGATGGGGTTGATGGCCCCGCCGCCTGCGCCCAGCACGATCGACATACGAAGCGCCACTCTGCGAATGGTCACTTCGGCGTCGAACAGCTCACGCTCCCAGGCGCGTGCGACCTCGACGGAAAAGCCCGACCCGATGTCGCCGGACCGTTCGTCCATCGGCCTGTCACGCGAATCGCGATAGATGGTGCCGGTGCTGGCGTTGACCCATAAATCTGGTGCGTTGCATACGTCCGCCAGAGCGCGGCCGAGCTGGGCCGTCGTCTGGATGCGCGAGGACATGATCTCGTCCGCGTTCGTCTTGTTGTAGCGACAGCTCACCGAGCGGCCTGCGAGATTGACGACCAGATCGGAACCGTCGAGCACATCGACGAGGCTGCGATGATCGGACCACGTTGCATCGCTGGATGTTCCGCGGCCGATGGTCCTGACGCGAATGCCGCGATCTTCGTAGGACCGACGTAGATACCGTCCGATGTAGCCGGAGGCACCGCACAGGACGACGGTCGATGGTGAATCACTCATTGTTCGAGCCCTTCTGGGGAGGTCATTCGTTTCAACAGGCCGGCCACGTCGGTGACCAACCCCCGCGCCACCGGGAGGCGAGCGAGGCGGACGGCTTTGGCCACCAACGGCACGAGCCCGTCGACCAACGTGCGGGTGCGCGCCTGGTTGTCCGAAGAGTCGGTGACCCAGTGGAGGGTGACACCCATGTAGATCATCCAGAGCAGCTGTGGAAGAGCGTCTTTCAGAGACGCCGGAACCTTCTGCTTCGACGTTTCCAAGGTGGTTCGCATGAGGTCGATGGCCATGGACCTGGCGTCGGACGATTCCTCCGAGAACGGGCTGGAACTGGATCTCGTGGGCAGCGCCAACTGCAGGAAGGATCCACCGAAGGCGTGATACGGCTCCATGACGTCCAAACCGGAATGCAGAACGGCAGCAAAGTTTTCGGACAGCGAACCGCCGTCGACGAGAACGTCGAGGGCGCGCTCGCGATGGTCTCGCTGAATCACCATGTACAACTCGTTGACCAACTCGTCCTTGCCGGCGAAGTAGTAGTACGCATTCCCGAGAGAGACACCCGCTTCGTCGGCGATGCGACGCATCGTGGTCGCTTGAAACCCTTCGTCGCGAAAGAGACGTAGTGCAACCTCGACCACCTTGTCGCGAGTCTCGGACGTGCGAGCCATCGATTCACCTCAATTCTGAACGTGTTCAAAATTGACCGTAGACCATTGTTTGAACATGTTCAAGATTCCGGTTCGACGGAAAGATCTGGTTCCGATGGGCCCGACCGAGGAGAATGTCTTCATGCTGTCGCAGGAGAGGACGTACACCGAGTTTCCCGCGCCCGTCGAGGGAATTCGGTGCACCTGGCAGCGTCGATCGCACGCGGGGGACCGGCCGTTGATCGTTCCCGACGGATGTGTGGATCTGATCTGGTTCTCCGACGGACGACTGGAGGTGGCGGGCCCGGATACCGCAGCTCGACGAGCCGTCACGATTGCTCCGGTAGAGATGGTCGGCGTGCGTCTCGCTCCTGCCGTAGCTCGACGGGTCAGTGCGATTCCGATCGGCGAACTGTGCGATCAGCAACCGTATGTCGCAGATTTGGGAGCGTCGTTGATGGAGGTTGCCCGTTCCCTCGCTGATCACGATGCGAACGCTGCGATGCCTGCGCGGCGAAAGCTCCTCGCCGACCTGACTGTTCGGGCCATGAGGCCTGCCGAGGACGGGCTGGTCCTGGCCGCTGTGCGGGTACTCGAGGCGCGGCCGGGTATCAAAGTCGTCGATCTCGCCGACGGCTTGGGAATCGCTGTCCGGCAGTTGCATCGGAAGTTCGTCGACGAGGTCGGCTACGGACCGAAGATGCTCGCCCGAGTGCTGCGAGTCGGTCGGCTCGTCGACGTCGCCGCCACCGTTCCCGCTCTGGCGTCACTCTCGTATGCCGCGGGATTTGCGAGTCAGGCGCACATGTGTGACGAGGTGCGTGCACTCACCACACTGACACCCGTCCGATTTCTGGAAGAACGCCGCGGACCGTCATACGTAGGGTCGCTGGTATGAATCGAGAATCCGTCGTGGTAAGTCGGCATGTCAGTCAAGTCATCGGGTGTACACCGGATCAGGTGTACGAGTTCGCGGCGAACCCTGCGAACCTACCGAGATGGGCAGCAGGACTGGCGAACAGTCCCGTGACCATCGAGGGCGACAGACTTCTCGCTGAATCGCCGATGGGACAGGTGGCAGTACGTTTCGTGCCACGCAACGATCTCGGCGTCCTCGATCACGACGTGACGCTGCCGTCAGGGACGGTTGTGAACAATCCCGTACGGGTGCTGAGCCACCCGAACGGCGCGGAAATCTTGTTCACGGTGCGTCAAATCGAACTCAGCGACGAAGAATTCGAGCGCGATCTCGGGATGGTGGCCGAAGACCTGAAGAGACTGAAGGAAGTACTGGAAACTCAGTGACCACACTCCATCAACATCGAGACGTACGCGTTCAGTCGATCCTCCACAAGTCGCGGCGTCAAGTCGATTCGGCCCGCATCGCGCCACGGGGATGCCCACGACTGCACCTCCTCTGAGCAGGCCAGTGCGTCGCGTACGCGCCAATACTGCCGCGTCAGAGTGCTTTCGGAGAGTACGCCGCCGGCTTCTTCGTAGGCGAGGGCGAACCGTGGTCCCCACTGCGGCCCGTGCAGCAGAGCCAGGTTGGTCGAACAATGTGCCACGTCGAGATCCGTCGGCCCCCATGATGCCCCCGCCCAGTCGACAACTCCGGTGATCCGAGGCGTGGCGTTCTGCGACACGTCGAACAGAACGTTCCCGGGTTGGAAGTCTCGATGCAGAACTCGCCCGCCGTATGTGGGTACAGGCCTGCGAAGTACGTCGATCGCGGCGGCCCACACAGTCGCGTCGGCCCGTGCAGGGACCACGACGGTATCGGGAGTCGTCATCGCCTGATACTCACGGGGCCGAGTACTGGAATCCACTGCATGAATCTCGACGAGTTGCCGAGCGAGGAGGGGGACTCGATCGTCCACGCCCGCGTCGGAGAGAACCGTCGAACCCGGCAGATGAGTCATCAGTAGCGAGGGATACTCGCAATGAGTGGCTGTGGAATCGAATGCCAACAGTTCGGGGACCGGTACGGCTGACCCCGAAAGCGTTGTCAAAGCGGCGCTTTCCCGCTCCAACGAGTCCTGTGCGTGCTGCACACTGGCTGGTTCTGTATAGGTGCGCAACACAAGGTTCCGGCTGAATCCAGCGGTGGTCCAGATGGTCAGCTTCCGCATCTCTGCGGTGATACCGCCGGCTAGCGTTTCGGATTCGGTGACGCGTTCATCGGAGTTCAGGTGTCGAGTCACCCATGCACGAGTGGACGGACGCACTGTCGAGGGCGGTCCGGGTTCGGTCACGACGTCACTACACCAGACGAATCGAGCATGTGCAAGGTTGTTTGACTGACGGAACAGCGACGATTCGGTACTGCACTGACCGAACGTCACGGAACGACTCCGAGGATCGCGCCCGCTACTGTTGCTCCCGTGAGGTGATAGCTTGCGGTGACAGCTCCGAAGACGAATGGTTGCGGAGTGTGGGGCGTCAGCGCGTTGGTCAATGATGCTGCAGCGGAGGCCAATCCGACTCCGAGGCCGACGAGTACGCCCGATGTCACGGCGTCCGCGTCGATAGCGTCGAGAACGAGAGAGATCACGATGGTCGTCGCCACCGAGCAGCAGAGCGGAACTACGTAGTAGGACAACGGGAATCGGCCGCCCGTCTGCGCCCGATCATGCCCGATCGAACGATCCCACGCACGCCCGAACAGGGGACCGAACCAGAGCGCGCCGAGGGCGTAGTACACAACCGCCGCCACGGCTACATACAGCCAGTTCACGACACTGTCCTTCGGCCCGGTTGAGTCGCCCGGTCGACGACGGTCCAAGATCTGGTGGTCATGACGTGATCGTCTCGAGACTGAAGGTCGGTTGTATTGCAGAATTGCGACATGGAAGAAAGACGGGCGTGTCGAAGCCCATCGACGTTCTCGAACGATCCGGCGTCATGGCTCCCTCGCTTCTTCGTCGCTTCGACGCCACCTGGCACGAACCGGCTGCAGAGGTTCGAGATGTAGTCGACGCGTACTGGAGTGTGCGATGGGAATTGTCCGCGGACGAAACCATCGAGCAGCGAGTCCTCGAGTTTCCGGCAGTCACGGTCAGTGTGGAGACCGGTGCAGTGCCTGCGCCGTTCATGCTCACAAATGTTCAGCGCAGGGCGTGGTCCCGGACGATCGAAGGTCGAGGCTTCGTGTTCGGCGTCAGACTGCGTCCAGCCGGCCTGGCTGTGGTGTCCAACCTCGATCCCACGAGACTTCCCGCAGCGCAACCGATCACCAGAGAACTCGATGACGTCCTCTTCGGCATGCTCGGCGCCGTATCCGCGCAGGATTCGGCTGCCGACCATGCTCGACGGGCAGATTCGGTGATCACCGAGATGGTGGCGAATCGACCACCCACTCCCGAACACCGACTCGCGAACGCCGCGGTCGACGCATTGGTGCAGGGGGCCGGCAGGGAATCCGGGCAATCCGTGGCAGGAAGGCTCGGGGTCAGTGAACGTGCCGTGCAGAGGGCACTGCGATCGACACTCGGGATGGGCCCCAAAGCAGTCGCCCGGCGGGTTCGACTACAGGAAGTGTTGCAGCAACTCTCGCTTCCCGATGCCGACGCTGCCCACATTGCCGCGGATCTCGGATATGTCGATCAAGCCCATCTGATCAACGACTTCCGAGGCGTCGCAGGAATTACGCCGGGCGCGTATCTTCGTGAACTCGCTGCACTCGTCCGCGCCTGAGAGAGGTTCTACCGAAGGTCCTCTGCGCGTGGATACCTCGGCCTCCGTCACCGTGTCGTGTACCGATTACTCGGAATCGATCGGCGCGCCGGCGTCCAGTGGTGACCGAAGCTGCGTAGTGGAGTACTCGCTGCACTGCGCGCATCGGGTGAGCAGACCATGCGTGCACGAGACGACGTGCGCGAGAAAGCGCTCGGCATGGTCGAGTTCGGCTTGTTGCCGTCGTATTCGAGCCAGATGTTCTTCGATCACCGACGTCCGTTCGGGCTCGTCTCGATGAAGTATCAGGCGAATATCGGCCAAGCTGATTCCGACTCCTTGACAGGCTCGCAGCACCCGCAGTCGTCGTACATGCTCCTCGCTGTAATCGCGGTGGCCCGACGGTAGGCGTTCGGGCACAACAACACCGGCGTCGTCCCAATGTCTCAACACATGGGTCGGAACCCCGAGCTCCTGCGCAACCTCTCCGATCTTCACCCGCCGATGCTCTCACGTTGACTTCAGGTCGACCTGAAGTTCTAAGGTCCTCGCCATGACGACCGACAGATTCCATCTACCGGAGCCCGTCTTCGTGTCCGTGGGCGGCGATCGAGTAGCGACCTACGAGCTGACCCCCGAGGTTGACGCACCATCCGCTGACGTCGTGTTCTGCCATGGAACTCCCTGGTCGGCGCAGGTGTGGGCGCAGGCCGCTCGCCACCTCGGCGTTGGGCATCGGGTCTACCTGTGGGACATGCCCGGATACGGCCGCTCCGCGCAGGGACCTCAGGTGCGGACCGACCTGGCCACACAGATGTCACGGCTCGCGATGTTGCTCGACCACTGGAAGTTGGAGCGGCCCTTCGTCGTCGCGCACGATATCGGCGGCGCAGTCGCCCTGGGAGCCCACCTGATACAGGGATGCGACTACGGCAGTTTGTTCTTGTGGGACGTGGTGACCCTGGACCCGTGGGGATCTCCATTCTTCCGGCTCGTTGCGGACCACAGCGACGTTTTCGCCGCATTGCCGGCTTCCCTGCACGCAGCACTGGTGTCCGAATACATTGCAGGAGCGTCACATCAGCGGCCGGACCGAGACATCGTGGCGATGTTGGCCGAACCCTGGATGTCCGACGACGGTCAGCCTGCCTTCTACCGACAGATCGCCGAACTGCGGCCCGAGGACACGCGACCGATCGTCGACGCACTTCCCCGAGTCCGCTGCGACACCTCCATCGGATGGGGCCAGCAGGACCCCTCGATTCCCGTCGAACAGGCATATCGACAGCGGCAGTTGTTGCCGGGGCGATCGCAAGTGATCTTTCTTCCGGGTGTGGGGCACCTGAGTCCGCTCGAGGCCCCATCCCTCGTCCAACAGGCCTTGGACGCGTGGTTGGCGTCAACGTGATTCGGGCCATCGGTCAAGAGGACCGAAGCTGTCCGCATCTGTTCCTACCGTCGGCATCGCACCTGGAAGACCGGGTCTCGCACGCCGTCGAGAGGAACAGAGATGAATTCGACCGAAACCACAGCGGTGGTTCTGCGCTCGCACCGCACGGATGTCGGTCAGCAGCCGTCCGAGCTGCTGGAGGTTCGAGTCGTGGATCAGCGACCTATCGGGGATGGAGAAGTGCTCGTAGAGAACATTTTTCTACAGATCGTTGCTGTGCATGCCGACCTGATGTTCGAGAACCCGGGTCTCCCGCTGTCGGCCTTCGAGGTCGGTGCGCCTCTGTACGGGCCGGCGGTCGGGCGGGTAGTGGAATCTCGATCGGAGATTGCGCTCGGAACCGTCGTGCAGCACAACCAGGGGTGGAGGGACCTGACCGCGATAGCGTCGAACGCGGTATTTCCCGTTCCAGACGGAGTGTTCCCAGGCCCTGAGTACATGCTCAATCAGGGAGTGACGTCCTTCCATGGCATGGTCGACATCGCAGGAGTGGGTGCGGGCGACGTGGTTCTGGTCAGCGGGGCGGCAGGTGGAGTGGGGTCGATCGCAGGGCAGATCGCCAAGGCGCAGGGTGCCGCGTTGGTGATCGGTATCGCGGGTGGTCCGGACAAATGCGCTTACCTCACCGAGCAGCTCGGCTTCGATGCGGCGATCGACTACAAGAACGAGGATCTCGACGCTCGTCTCGGTGAACTCGCACCGAAGGGCATCACCGTCTTCTTCGACACCATCGGCGGCACGCAGTTCGAGACTGCCGTCCGACACGCAGCCTTCGGCGCGCGATTCGCGCTGTGCGGGGCGCTCGCCGGACAGATCGGCGGCGGTGACGGCGGACATCCGCGTTTGGACATCATGACCGCGATCGTCAAGGAAGTTCAGATCCGGCCGTTCACGACCATGCATAACCCCGAACAGATCCAGGCTTGGATCGGCCACTACATCCCCTCGTTCTCGCAGGGCACGATCACTTTTCCACACACTGTGCTGGAAGGTCCCCTGAGTCGAACCATGACTGCGTTGGACGAACTCCTGGCAGGTGACCATCGTGGAAACCTGATCGTGAAGCTGGCCAGTTGACGTGGTTCATTAAGCCGTTGCGGGCGGGCCTGGTGGATACTGGGCCCCGTGGTGCTGAGACGAATGGGAACGTCCCTTATCGGAGGCAGAGGGGCCAAGTGGGTGCGAGAGCTGAACGAGCGACACCCCTGGAGCCACAACGACTACTTTCACAGCTGGATTCTGGCGAATCTGCCGGAGGGGCGCGGCACTGCAGTCGACATGGGTTGTGGTCGAGGCGGTCTGGTTCGTGCGCTGGCTCCGCATTTCGAGTACGTCGTCGGGGCCGACGCCGATGGGGAGATGCGCCGAATCGCAGAGGCAACTTCTGCCGCTGCGGACAACGTGTCGATCACGGATCGCCAACTCGACTCCTGGGCAGACGATTCGATCGATCTCGTGACAATGGTCGCCGTCCTGCACCGCCTCGACATGGACGACGCGTTGCGCCATGTTGAACGAATTCTTGCGCCGGGCGGGCGCGCGCTCATCGTCGGGCTTGCACCACCGCGAAGCGTACGAGATCTGCTGTGGGATTCGGTCTCGATCGTGACCAATCCCCTCATCGGATTTCTGCACCACCCATGGCCGAGTCCGGTGACAGCACCGCCGCCTCCGTTCCCGGTGAAGGACCCCGTGCTGAGCTTCGACGAGATCGAAAACATGGTCGACAAGTGGCTACCGGGTGCGATGATGCGACATCGCATAGGGTTTCGACACACGATCGAGTGGACGAAGCCACCGCGGTAATCACACCCACGGTGCTCGGCGTTCCCACCACGGCATCGTTCTGGACTGATCGATCTCCACGGTCACGTCGCGGTACCGCTGATCCAATCGAGCTACTGCGACGCGCAATCGGTGGGCACGACGCCCATCACGTCGCATGAGTCGCTCCAATCGATCGCGAGGCCCGTCGCCGAAGAAGTGGCCGTCGCAAGCGGGACAACCCGTGAATCCGGCCAAGATCGGCACCCGGTTGTCGGACAACGCTCTGGGCTTTCGATTGACGCGATGTTCCAGATATTCGACTCGTCGACGCCACTGCGCCAAATATTGGAGTGCCCAACCATCGGACCGCGCCTTGCGGGGCCTGTGGGGGTTCACCGGACCAACGGGGGCTTTGCCCTCTCGTGCGAAATTGTCATCATGTGCGCCATAACGGAGGCGGGCCGGTGAGTGCTTCGGTTTGCTGAAGCGAACGATACCGCAGTATCGGTACTTCCAGAAGACGAGCGGGTACAGCGTGGGGAGTCGGTCCCGGGGAAGGACGAGTACATGTGGGACGCACAAAGCCCGGGCGTGCTGCAGTTGCCGTCGGGCAGCGTAGTTCGTGGACGCGCCTTGCGTGATCCGATGCCTGACGGACCTTCACCAGATTTCGGGGTCTACCTGCAGGGTAGGGATCCCGGCGGGTTCGACTGGGACAGTCGATGGGTTCGTTGGCCTGATTTCTGGCTTCCGCCCAGCTCGACAGAACTCGAGGTCGTACTGCGAGAAGCATTGCGCCGCTCAGTAACCGAGAGAGTGGAGATTGCGTGTACCGGTGGTGTCGGACGCACTGGCACGGCACTGGCATGTCTCGTCGCGCTCGACGGTGTGCTCGGCGACGCGGCCATCGACTACGTCCGGCGACAGTACTCGCATCGAGCCTTGGAGACGCCCTGGCAGAAGCGCTTTGCGAAGACATTCGCGAAACCAGACTCTCTGCTCTGAGCAGAATTGCCGACCCGTCGTGGAATCGAGGCCTAGGCTCCGGTCATGGGCGAGGTCATACAGATTGATGAACGTCGAGCAGCGCGCGCAGTGGAACCGCTGTGGCGTGAGGTGGTCGGCAGACGGTTGCGCGAGCGCAGACACGCCCGCGGCGACACCCTGGCCGACACCGCTCCACGCGCAGGCATTGCGCCCCAGTACTTGTCGGAGGTCGAACGTGGCCGCAAGGACCCGTCGAGCGAAATTCTTGCGGCCGTCGTTGGTGCGCTCGGCACATCCATGGCGGAGATTTCAGGCCTGGCGCATCACGACCTGTCTCGCGGCGACGCGACGTTGATGGCTGCCTGACGGCCCTCTAGCACCTGGTCGACGACGCCGTACTCACGGGCAGCCGGTGCCGTCAACACCAGATCGCGGTCGGTGTCGTGGCGGAGTTTCTCGACGTCGCGTCCCGTGTGCTTCGCGAGAATTGCTTCCATCTCGGCCCGGACGCGCACGACCTCGTCGGCAGCCAGAATCAGATCGGGGATGGTGCCGCGTCCCTGCGCCGCAGGCTGATGCAACACCACCCTGCTGTGGGTCAGCGCCGAGCGTCGGCCCGGTGCTCCCGCTGCGAGCAGCACCGCACCTGCTGCAACGGCCTGCCCCACACAGGTTGTGGCAACGGGTGATCCGATGAACTGCATCGTGTCGTAGACGGCGAGCATGGCAGCAGTGTCACCGCCCTCGCAGTTGATGTACATCGAAATCTCCTGGTCTGGCGAGTCGGCCTCCAAGTGCAGCAACTGCGCGATCATTGCATTCGCCACACCGGCGTCTATGCCGGTGCCGAGATAAACAATGCGCTCACTGAGCAGGTGCGAATAGACGTCGACGACGCGTTCGCCGCGGGAATCTCGCGTGATCACATTGGGAATCGTGTACGTGCTCATCGGGCCATCTCCATTCCGAAGGACACCCGTCGCGCAGGCATGACCTGATCGAACGAGTCGACGATTGCGTCGACGAACCCGTACTCACGGGCAGCCTCCGCGGTGAACCAGCGATCGTGCAGAGAGTCGTCGAAGATTTGCTCGCGCGTCTGCCCCGTGTCGTCGGCGATGAGGCCGAGCACCGTATCTCGGGTATGCCGCAGATCGTTGGCCTGTACCTCCACTTCGACGGCCGACCCTCCGATGCCGGCGGAGCCCTGATGCATCAGAATCCGTGAGTGCGGCAGGGCGTACCGCTTGCCGCGCGTACCCGAGGACAAGAGGAATTGACCAGCGCTGCAGGCCAATCCGAGCGCGAGCGTCGAGACATCGCAGGGTACGAGGTGCATCACGTCCCGGATGGCCAGCATCGCAGGAACCGACCCTCCCGGTGAGTGAATCCACAGAGCGATGTCGGCGGAGGGATTCTCGGCCGCCAACGTCAGCAGATGAGTGGTGAGGACGGTGCCGTTGTCGTCGTCGAGGGCACCGTCGAGCACGAGAACCCGATGGCGGAGAAGTTGGTTGCGGAGTTCGGGCGGGAACATTCGAGGCGATTCGCTCATGAGTCGAGTCTGCGTCCGAATTCGTTTGCGCACCAGTACTTCTGCTGTAGGCAGCGACTCTGCCCACAGCTTCGTTGTACGTGGAGGGACAATGGTGAAATGACTGCACTCGAGTTCTCCGAATCAATTGTCGTCGCTGCGTCGGTCGACGACGTGTACGCCGTCGTCTCCGACATCACCCGAACGGGCGAGTGGAGCCCGATCTGCCAGGAGTGCTGGTGGAACGAGGCCGACGGCGGTGGCGTCGGATCGACCTTCACAGGACGCAACGTGGTGCCGGGCCGCACGTGGGAGACCGTGTCGACAGTGGCCGCAGCAGAACCCGGCCGTGAATTCGCGTGGGTGGTGGGCGACAACTTCGTCCGCTGGGGCTACACCCTCGAGCAGGTGGACGGTGGGACACGCCTGACCGAGAACTGGAACTTCCTGCCCGGTGGCATCGCCCACTTCCACCGCAAATTCGGCGACGACGCGCAGAAGGAAATCGACACACGTAGCCAGGCAGCGCTCGACGGCATCCCGCAGACCCTGGCGGCAATCAAGCGAATCGTGGAAGCCGAGGCCTGATTACTGTCTGCCAGGTGCGCTGACTGTCCACTATTCGACGACGACGACGGAAAATCGGGCTCTCGACGCAAATAGTGGACATTGAGCGCACCATCGACGGGCGATGACGCACGTCGTCGACCATCGTGACACCACTGGGCCTTGACGTGACACCACTGTGGTGTCATTGTTGAACCATGGAACTTGGGCAGTACGTCAACGACCTCCAACGTCGGTTGGTCGAGGCGGCAGCAACCGGAGACGAGAACACTCGTGCCGCCGCTGAACGACTCGTCGACGGGATGGATGCGGCGACGCGTCTGGTGATGCTCGACGTGCTGTCGGCCGCGGTAGGAGACATCAACCGCGACCTTGCCCCTGGTTCCGTGGACATCAGGCTCCGCGGACGTGAGATCGAATTCGTCGTGGCGGCACCTGTCTCGGAACCGGAAGATGACGAACAAACCCCTCCCAGCATCGAACTCGACGACACGAGCACATCTCGCACCACTCTTCGGCTGCCGGACGCGCTCAAATCACGTGTGGACGAGGCCGCGGCGGCGGACGGTATGTCGGTGAACACCTGGTTGGTGCGAGCCGTCGCCGCTGCACTTCAACCCAAGCAGCGTCGTGCTGCGCAACGAACGGTTCGTACCGGCGACAACTTCGCCAGCTGGGCGCGCTGATCGTCCGGTCTATCAAAGCTTTTCAGTAGCTCTGCGCCCAGCAGAGTGTCACAACCATGCCCACAGGAGGCATCGCCATGCCCGAATTCGCTACACCGACTCCGATCGACCTGGCCATCGATCTGCAGGTCGGCAGCATCGACGTCGTTGCGTCAGAACGCGCCGACACCGTCGTGACCGTCACACCCACCAACCCGTCCAAAGCCGTCGATCGTAAGGGGGCCGAGAATACCAAGGTCGACTTCGACGGCGAACGCCTCACCGTCATCGGCCCCAAGGCGCGCATCAGCTTCTTCGGACCGACCGAGTCCGTCGAGGTGAAAGTCGAACTGCCGCAGGGATCTCGCCTCACTGCAGAAGTTGCGGCCGGCAGCCTGCGCACCGTGGGCGATCTCGGCGCCGTGCGGATCAAGAGTTCGATGGGACCGGTGGAAGTGGAAACAGCAGAGGACTTGTGGGTTCGGGCCGGGCACGGTAACGCGACCGTCGGGACCGCGCTGGGCAGTATCGACATCACTGCCGACCACGGCCAAATTCGACTCGGCACCGTCGTCGGTGATGCGGCGGTCAAGGCGTCGCACGGCTCGATCATGGTGCGGGAGTCGGGCAGCGATCTCGACGCCAAGCTCTCCTACGGCGATCTCGATGTCGAGAAGTCACTCGGCGGAGTAAGCGCGAAAACTGCGTACGGCAGCATCACTCTTCACGAAGTGACCAGTGGTGCAATCGAAGTGGAAAGCGGATACGGCCAGGTCACCGTCGGTGTGCGGCGCGGCGTGCCCGCGTGGCTCGATCTGTCGTCGAAGGACGGACACGTTCGCAACGAACTCACTCCCGAAGGCGCGCCCGATGAGACAGAAGAGAGCGTGACGATTCGCGCTCGAACGCGGTACGGAGACATCGCCATCCGACATACGCAGCACAGCTGAAAGCGAAGGTCCGGACATGCAAACACCCGCAATTCACGCCCGTGGTCTGCGAAAGTCCTATGGTGACAAGCGTGTACTCGACGGTGTCGACCTCACCGTCGACACCGGCACCGTCACCGCCCTGCTCGGATCCAACGGGGCAGGCAAGACCACGACGGTCCATATTCTGTCCACTCTCGTTCGGCCGGAGAGTGGTTCGGCGACAGTCGCAGGCTGCGACGTCGTCGGCGATCCCGACGGAGTTCGGGCAGCAATCGGTCTCACCGGTCAGTTCTCGGCGGTGGACAACCTCCTGACCGGCGAGGAGAACCTGATGTTGATGGCCAGGCTGCGTCATCTCGGCTCGCGATCCAAGCCGCGGGTGGCGGAGTTGCTCGAGCAGTTCGATCTCGTCGAGGCCGGGCGAAAGCCGTTGTCCACGTACTCGGGTGGTATGCGGCGCCGGCTCGATCTTGCGATGACTCTCGTTGCACCGCCACGCGTCATCTTCCTCGACGAGCCGACCACCGGTCTCGACCCACGGAGCCGACGCACCATGTGGGACATCGTTCGATCCCTCGTGGCCGACGGCACCACGGTGCTGCTCACGACCCAATACCTCGACGAGGCAGACGAACTCGCCGACAGAATAGCCGTGCTGAACGACGGCCGGATCGTCGCCGACGGCACCCCGGACGAGCTGAAACGTCGCATGCCCGGCGGTCACATCCGCCTTCGATTCGCCGATGTCGCATCGCTCGAAGACGCAACCAGAGCCTTCGGCGGCGCGGTCGTCGATGCCGACGGTCTGGCGGTGTCGGTACCCACCGATGGGAGCGTCCGAACTCTGCAGGCTGTGCTGGATCGACTGGGTTCGGCAGGCGTCGAGGCCGACGACCTGAGTATCCATACCCCCGACCTCGACGACGTGTTCATGGCACTGACCGGGCGGACCGACAGCAAGGAGGCATCGTGACCACAACGACGACGTACACGGTAGGCGACTCGATCACCATGCTGCGCCGCAATCTTCTGCACATCCGCCGATATCCGGGCCTGACGATGTTCGTCATCGGCGCACCGGTGGTGTTCCTGATGTTGTTCGTCTTCGTGTTCGGAGGAACCCTCGGCGCAGGGCTGCCCGGCGTGGACCCCGATGCCGGACGTTCTGCGTATCTGCCGTACGTGATGCCGGGCATCCTCGTCATGACCATCGCCGGTACGGCGGGTGGGACGGCGACCACTGTCGCGATGGACATGACCGAAGGCATCACTGCTCGGTTCCGAACAATGGCGATCTCGCGGGCAGCGGTTCTCGCAGGCCACGTTCTCGGCAACACGGTGCAGGCCATTCTCGGAGTGGTGGTTGTACTGGCAGTGGGACTCGCTGTGGGCTTCCGACCGAATGCGAGCTTACTGCAATGGATCTCGGCGATGGCAATCGTGGTGCTCATCGCGTTCTCAATCAGTTGGCTCGCGGTGGCGATGGGAATGGCGTCGAAGTCGGTGGAAACCGCGAGCAATCTGCCGATGCTGTTGCTGCTGTTACCTTTTTTGGGCAGTGGGTTCGTTCCGACCGACACGATGCCGTCGGGACTGCGATGGTTCGGCGAGTATCAACCCTTCACTCCGTTCGTCGAAACCCTGCGCGGACTGTTGGCGGGGGAGCCGCTGGGTACGAATCTGCCACTGGCACTTGCCTGGTGCGCAGTGATCACTCTGGCGGGGTACGTCTGGTCGATGGCGATCTACGAGAAGAAGTCGGTTCGCTGAGATCGTCGGACATCGGAGGTTGGTGTCGGCGTCACAAACGCGCGCGCATTCGTCAGGTGCGCGCGTTTCAGCTAGCGAGCAGGTGACCGATTCGCGAGCGTCTGGCAAACGCGCGCGCGTTTGCGATAGCCGTCGGGGCTCACACCACCGCTGCGGGTCTGGTCGACGCGATCGTCGGTGTCGGCGTACCCGCCGAACTCAGGCGACCAAGGATCTCTACAGCCGAGGTGATGTCGGGAATTGACCGCGTGAACGGTAGGCGCTGATGATCGTCGAAGGCGTATCCCGTTCCGAATCGCAGTCCCGGTGCCAGCAACAAGCCGTGAGAGTGAGCTTCGGCGACGAGGGCACTGGATCTGATGCCGTCGGGTAGGGAACACCACAATGCCAGGCCTCCGTCCGGTACCCGAAAATGCCAGTCCGGCAGATGATCACGCATCGACGCGACGATGTGGTCACGAGCAACCCTCGACGCCTCCGCGCGCACCCGACGCACCTCGTCGTACCGGCCCAGCAACTCCGTAGCAGCGAGCTGATCGATGACGGACACCGAAAGTTGGCGTCGCGCATAGGTTGCGGCGATTCTCGCCAACAGACCTGCTTCGGCTCGAACCCAGCCGACTCGCAGACCTCCCCACACCGTCTTGCTCGTCGATCCGATCGTCACCGTCGCGATATCCGGAGTTGCGGCTCCGAACGGTTCGATATCCGGTGAGCCGTCGAGAGACAGATCCGCCGCTACTTCGTCGACGATGGTCAGTACGGCGTGGCGGTGCATGGTGGCGGAAAGCTGGCGGCGAGTGCGGAGGGGGAGTCGCGCACCCGACGGATTGGAGAAGTCAGGCATGAAGTAGGCCAGCGTGGGAGCGCTCTGTCGAGCGGCGCGATCCGCCGATGTCACGAATTCGTCGGTGTCGTCCGGGTCGATCGGTACCGGGATGCACCGGCCACCCAGTGAATGAACGAGTTCGACGACACCCGGATACGTAGGGTGCTCCACCAACACGCGCGCCCCGGGCTCGGTGAACGTCGCCAACACCGCGTGGATGGCGTCGGTGGCACCGGAGGTGACGAGAATGTTGTCGGCAGTGGTCGGTACTCCGCGCCCTCGGTAGTAGGCGGCAATGGCTTCGCGGAGCTCGAACAGACCGGACGGAGCATAGCCGCCCAAGGAGAAGCGGTCTCGAATCTTCTCTGCCGCAACGCCGTACGCGTCGGACAACAGGGGCGAGGCCGAGGGGGACGCATTGACGAATTCCAGGTTCGCAGTCTCCCGATCGCCGGCCAGCGAACCCCAGGAAGGCAGCGAACCCGTCGGGGAAACGTAGGTACCCGAGCCTCGTTGGGCGCTGATCCACCCACCCTCGCGCAGATGCCGGTACGCCGACGCAACCGTCACCCGACTGACGTCCAAACTGATCGACAGCGCCCGCTCCGCAGGCAGACGCGTCTGGGCCGACACCTCACCGTTCTCGATGAGCCGACGCAACTCGTCGGCGATCTCGAGGTAGAGCGGACCACCGGATCGGTTGCGCAACGTCGATGGGTCGATGCGCGCTGCCAGGTCCGAGGCCGAGATCGCGGTGGCGTCGTACGAGTCCATGCATGCCACTCTTGCACACTGGACTGCACAATTTCTGCCGAAAGCAGTCCATTGTGGGTCCATGATCGCAATTGGAGCTGTATTGGCACTGTCCGTCGTAGGCGCAGGGTGGACTGTGGTGGCACTGCGCGAGGGTGGAAGAAGCGCGCCCGCCGGGCCGCCGCGTAGTCGAATCGACGTCGACTGAGTCGGCTGCGCCTCGACAAACGCGTGCGCATTCGTCAGACGCGTGCGGTCTTGCCACCGATCCGGGCCTGTTTCGCGCGCACCTGGCAAACGCGCGCGCGTTTGCGAAATCCGGGGGGCGCGCGCGGGATCAGGGGGGCGGTGGGACGTGGGGCAGAGGAGAACCCTAGGGTCAGCGGTCGGCGGTGATGGAATCGACGTACGGAGTCAGCAGTAGTGCGAAATCATCTGCTGCGGAGGCGATATCGGGTGGCGGCTCGGGGATGTAGCTCAATGCCAGGCGCACGATTGCCCTGCTGATGACGTCTGCCTGACGCGGGCTCGCGCCCACCCAGCCGCGTTGGAACGTCTCGGCCAGACGGTCTCCCGCGCGCTCGATGAGTACGGCGCTGTCGGTGGTGATCAGCCGGAGCAGGTCCTCGGGTGCGTCGCCCCCGTGCAGTGATCGCACGAGGGGATCGAGCGCGCTCAGCTGGAAGAACGACGAGAAGCCCTGCCGCAGTGCGGCCGATGCGTCGTTCTCGTGTTGATACAGCGCCGTTTCACACATCGCGACGAAGAGGTCCGTCAATCTGATGGCGTAACCCTGCGCGACGCCGCGTCGTGAACCGAACTCGTTGTACAGGCTCTGTCTGCTCAGCCCTGCTGCCTTGGCGATGTGGCTCATCGTGACGTTGCGCCAGTTGCGCTCGTTCAACAACTCGCGCAGCGCATCGAGTGCGGTATCGCGGGCAAGGGTGGACGCGGCTTCACGGTATCGACCGGGGGTCGACGTCTGTTCGGCTGCGGGCATGAACACGACTCTATCGAACGACCGCATGGGGCTCGTCCAGCCAATCTTCTCCGAGGAGATCCCGATCGATGGGATCTCCGCTGGCGATGAAGGATCTGATCTGCCTGATGTCCTTCGGGAACCCGACGCCGATGGCCCCGACGAGGCGGCCGTCACGCAGCGCACATGCGGTGAAGTGGCGGTCGGCGATGCTGCCACGGGCAACGACGTACTCGTCCTGTGCGTCGGTCCAACCCGTGAACTGAAGGTTGACGCCGTGTTGGGTGGACCAGCCCCACGGGACATCGAGATCGCCGGGTTCCACACCCATCATCGAGCGGGCAGCCCGGGCGGCCTGATCCAGTGCGCCGTTCCAGTGTTCGCTGCGATACGTGCCGCCGAGGAGTCGATTGGGTACCTCTGCCACGTCGCCCGCCGCGTAGACGTTCGGTGTCGAGGTACGCATCCCCGCGTCGACCAGAATCCCAGATCCGATCTCGAGGCCCATGCCTGCGCCGAGTTCGACGTTGGGCACCGAGCCGACGGAGACCAGCACCGTGCCGGCGGACCACGAACGACCGTCCGCGGCGGTCACGAGAGATGTTCCGTCGCCTTGCTCGGTGAGGTCGGTGATGGCGACGTCGGTGTGGAACGCGATCCCGTTGTCTGCGTGCAGGTCGACGTACATCTGCGAGACCGCGGCCGGAGCGATCCGGTTGAGAGGTGCCGCTGCTGCCTCGAGGACGGTGACCTCGGCTCCGAGGGACCGCGCAGCCGCGGCGGCCTCGCATCCGATCAGGCCGCCGCCGATCACCAGGAGTGATCGGGTTCGCATAATGTCGGCGTGCAACGGCTCGACATCGGCGGCACCGCGGAGGGTGAACACGTGGCCCGGGAGATCGAGTTGCCGTGCCCGAGAGCCGGTTGCCAAAAGCAGCGCGTCGTACGGAACCGGGTCGCCGTCGTCGAGCAGCACAGTCGAATCGGCGACGTCGACAGCCGTGACACCCGAGCGTACGTCGACGCCGTCGATGGCCGAGCCGAGCTGCACTTGCTCGATCGACTTGGTTCCGGTCAGCAACTCCTTGGACACCGTCGGGCGGCGGTACGGCGCAGCGTGTTCACTGCCGATCATCGTGATGGACCCGGTGAAACCCTCGGCGCGTAGAACTTTGGCCGCGGTGTACCCGGTTGCACCCGAACCGATGATCGCGATCGCGTGCGGAGCGGACGTACTCACCCGCGCTCGACCTCGACCATCTCGAAATCCGCCTTGGCAGCGCCACAATCGGGGCACGACCAGTCGTCGGGGATGTCGTCCCAGCGCGTGCCGGGCTCGATCCCGTCTTCGGGCCAGCCCAGTTCCTCGTCGTATTCGAATCCACACTGAACGCAGCGGTAGAGCTTCATGCCTTACTCCTGAAGTCGATTTTTTCGCGGACACCGCAATCGGGGCACGGCCAGTCGTCGGGTACCTCGGACCACGCTGTGCCGGCCGGAAAGCCCTCGCGCGGAGCGCCGTTGGTCTCGTCGTAGACGAACTCGCACACCGGGCACTCGAAGGCGGCCATCACTTGGCTCCGTGCTGGGTGAGGATCTTCTCCCGCTTGGACGGCTGAATGTTGACCTTCGTGATGTCGCCGTCGTAGTGGTCGAGAACGCGGTGGTCCATCACCTTGCGCCACACGGGCGGGAAGTACGCCAGCGAGATCATGCTCGCGTATCCGCTCGGCAGGTTCGGTGCCCCGTCCATGCTGCGCAGAGTCTGGTAGCGGCGAGTGGGGTTGGCATGGTGATCACTGTGTCGCTGAAGGTGATACAGGAAGATGTTGGTCACGATGTGATCGGAGTTCCAGCTGTGCTCGGGGGTGCACCGCTCGTAGCGGCCGTTCTCCTTCTTCTGACGCTGCAGGCCGTAATGCTCGAGGTAGTTGACCGTCTCGAGCAGCGAGAAGCCGTAGATGGCCTGAATCACCAGGAACGGCAGCACGATCGGACCGAACACCGCGACGAGCACCGCGTAGAGAACGACGGACATCAGCCACGCGTTGAGTACGTCGTTCTGAATGCTCCACGTGCTCTTGCCCAATCGCTCCATGCGAGTCTTCTCGAGCTCCCACGACGACTTCAGGCTGCCCCAGACACTGCGAGGGAGAAAGGCCCAGAAGCTCTCGCCGAACTTCGAGCTCGCCGGATCCTCGGGTGTGGCGACGCGAACATGGTGGCCGCGATTGTGCTCGATGTAGAAGTGGCCGTAGAACGTCTGTGCCAGTGTGATTTTCGACAGCCAGCGCTCGAGGCTGTCCTTCTTGTGACCGAGCTCGTGCGCGGTGTTGATGCCGACGCCGCCCATCACGCCGATGCTGATGGCCAGACCGATCTTCGAGATCAGCCCCAGCCCTCCGTCGATCCCGAGCCACGACAGGTTGTCGGCCGACCAGAGGTAGCAGGCGAACACCAAGCTCGCGAGCTGGAACGGAATGTACGCGTACGTGCAGTAGCGGTAGTACTTGTCTTCCTCGAGCGCCTTCATCACCTCGTCGGGTGGGTTGTCGCCGTCCGGGCCGAAGAACCGGTCCAGGATCGGGAGCAGTCCGTAGACGAGCAGCGCGCCGATCCACCACCAGACCGGAGCCACTGCGTTCCAGCCGAGCTGATTGAAAGCCCAGACCAGGCCGGTGGCCAGGAACACCGCCGTGGGCGGAATCAACCCCATCAGCCAGAGGTAGCGCTTTCGGTCGTGCCATTCGGCAACCGGTGCCTGCGCATGGTTGTCGACATTCGATGCGGTCATCGTCACTCCTTGTGTAAGGCCGATCACTATGGATTGGACAATACACCGGATTTGTCACCTCGGTGGACAAATTTGCAAATTTGTACAAACGAGCACGGGAATGTGGCTGCGCCCACAGCGCCACCGTTTGGACAGATCCAGCTGCTACCTTCCGACTCGCTGTGGCCGGTCACAAACGGCTGCAGCGCACGTAGGTCCGTCTGTATCCCGTCGGGGGTACTTCACAACAGGAGTAGCTATGGACGTATTCATCGCCAAGATCATCGCCGAGGTCATCATTCAGCTGGTCAGCAGCGGAAGCGCCGAGAGCGGCGCCACCGCGGTGAGCGCAATCCTCGGGTCCTGAGTTCGACGGCTGCGCCGGTACGAGACCGGCGCAGCCCGCCCGAAAGTCGTGTCGCGGTGAGGGGACGTCGTTTGTAGTCTCAGCCGGAAGCGAAAGGGGCGCGCACTCAGCCATGAGCTACGACAACGACTACTCACACGGTGAACGCCGCAGCTCTCGCCGTTCGACCAGGCATCGACGAGCCGAGAAGAAGAACGGTGGACGCATACTGCTGGGCTTCGGTCTGCTGGTTGGCGTTGCACTGGGCCTCGGCGCGTGGCTCGCGTACACCGCCGATGCCGCGTACACCTACCTCGGTCAGGCTCGCGACCACGCCCAGGCAGCGAAAACTGCACTGCTGGAGGGGGATGCGCAGCAGGCCGAGACTTCTGTGGACGACGCGGTGCGTACGTCGACCCAGGCAAAGGACGCTACCGATTCGCTGATCTGGAAGGCTGCCGCGGCGATTCCGTACGTGGGCCAACCGCTGGACGTCGTCTCGCAGATTGCCGATGTCGTCAACGGACTGAGCGCGGACGTGCTGACGCCGTCGGTCGAGGTGGGGGCCACACTCGATCCGAGTCGGCTGCGCGGGCCCGACGGTGCCATCGACATCGTCGCCCTGCGCACCGCCTCGCCCGCGCTGTCACAGGCCGCCGCCGCAGCGAACGTACTCGACGCACAATCCCAGGCGATCGAAGAACCGACCTTCCTCGCTCGGGTCGGCGACGCTCGAACTCAGCTGCAGGATCAGACGCACGAGCTCACGACCCTGTTGACCAACACCGACATCGCCGCCGAGGTGCTCCCCGCGATGCTCGGTGCCGACGGCCCACGCAATTACTTCATGGCCTTCCAGACTCTCTCGGAATCTCGCGGAACAGGTGGATTGACAGGCGGATTCGGCATCGTGCGTGCCGTCGACGGCAAGGTAGCGGTCGACTCGCTGGCCAGCAACGCCGAGCTCCGAATTCCGTACGACCCCATCGATCTCGGTCCGGACTTCTTCGACACCTACGAGGGTCGTTTCCAGCCCACTCGGAATTGGCAGAACAGCAACGTCAGCCCGCACTTCCCGTACGCCGGACGGATCTGGCAGTCGATGTGGGAGCAGGAAACCGGTGAACGTGTCGACGGCGCTCTGGCCACCGATCCCGTTGCCCTCGGCTACATCCTCGATGTCGTCGGCCCCATCACGATGGCTGACGGTGAGGTGATCGACGGATCGAACGTCGTCCGGATCACCCAGTCCGACGCGTACTTCCGTTTCGAGGACGACAACACCGCGCGCAAGGCCTACCTCCAGGACATCGCCGCCCGGGTGGTCGCGAAGATGCAGGGCAACATCGGATCTCCCAGTGCGCTGCTCGAAGCACTCGGCAAGGCCGCCAGTGAAGGCCACATCTCCGTATGGAGTGCGGACCCGGCGCTGCAAGCGATCCTGGGTCCGACCAAGATCGGCCACGAAGTGCCCGACAGCCCAGAACCGTACGCCGCGGTGGTGGTGAACAACGGTGCAGGAGGCAAGCTCGACTACTACCTGCAGCGCAAGGTCACCTACTCCGCACAGTCCTGCGACGGCCCGACGCGAACCACCCGCGTCGTCGCCGAGATCACCAACAATGCTCCGCTGCAGGACTACACCACCTACATCGCCGGCAGGCAGAACGACTCCACCCGATACGACGGACCCCCGGGAACCAACCGATCGGTGGTGGCGCTGTACGCAACTCAGGGCGCGACCTTGACGAACGCCACCATCGACGGAACTCCCCTGTTTCTGCTGACTGCTGCCGAGCGGGGCCATCCGGTGTTCTACGTGCCCGTCGTCATCGAGCCGGGACAGACCACGACCATCGAGTACAACCTCGTCGAACCGACCGTCGCCGGAGAGGCGCAAGCACCGGTTCAGCCGCAATCGGCCCCGGCACCGACCGAAGTGGACTTCCCCGACTGCAACTGATTCCCCGTGTCACCCGTAGGGCAGAATCCCCGGCGTGCGAAGAACTCGACTGTGGATCGCCGGGGCACTCGGGTTGGCGCTCGCCGCCGCACTGGTGGCAGGACCACTGAAGAAGCCGGCGCTGACGATCCATAACGCGCACTGCTTCGGGTGGAGCGTCAACGACACCGGTCCCCGGTTGGTGACGCTGGGAGACTCGATGGCGCAAGGCAATTCACGCGTCGACTGGGGAATTCACGGCAACACGTCGTGGTACTCGTACCTCGTGTGCGGAGACGATGCTTCTGCGGCCGACGGTGCCAACTTGGGAATCAACGGCGCAACGACGACGCAGATCCTCGCCCGAACCGACGAAGCACTGGCAGCGAACCCCGACATCCTCGTCGTCAACGGCGGCACCAACGACCTCGCCCGATCGGTACCGCTGCCCCGGATCATCGAGAACCTACGCACGATCCTGGACCGGGCACGCGACGTCGACACGGTGGTGATCGCCACGGTTCCGTCGTCGCGGAAGGTCAGCGCCGACGACCTCAACGACGAAATTCGAGCACTGGCCGCCGAGCGCGGCATACCCGTCGCAGAATTCGCGCCACTGCTCGATCGACCCGGAGCCACCTTCGACGGCGTGCACCCCACCGCGAGAACGGCTGCCGAGATGGCAGCCGAGGTTGCCGCAGCGGTTGGAGTTCGGAAGACGTGACAGTCGTCGTGCCGGATGTGGGATGAGCTGCTAGATTCGCCCGATATGCACCGAATGTCGGGGAGGTATTCGGTGGAACTGTAGAAAGCTGGCAGGGGATGACCACACGTCGTCAAGACGCGTGCATCGAAATCTCGTCGACGATGGCCGTTCAGCATCTCGCCCGAACGGTCGTCGACACCGCCGAACGTAGTTTCGGTCGATGGGGCATCGAGTATCTGGGACCGGACGGCACCCGCCTCTGGTTCGGAGTGCACCGTCTCGGATTGGGGAGAAAACGCGACACGGTGATGCGGTTCATCGTCACCGTCGACGCCGATTTCGATGGCGCACAAGCGCGGTCGCAGATCGAGCAGTTCGTTCGCAACCCGGCATCGGGTACGTTCGTGCCCATCGGCCCGCGACAACTGCGGGGGCACCCGACCTATGTCGCGTATCTGCGCGCGATTCGGGCCGCGGTACTCGCTGCGGATCCGGGTGCGCACGTGACGATGGTGCCCGAAGTGCGGACCTGAGCGTTCGCAAAGCGTGCGCCCAACGCGGAATGCCGTTTCGTGGAGTCGATGCTGAGCGCTGAGGCGCGTGATCAGAGGCGGCCCTGTTGGATCGCGACAACGGCGAGAGCGATCACGGCAATCGTGAGGATTGCTAAGAGCGCCAACTGAATTGGATCGGTCGAACCCGGCGGTCGAACCCCGTTCGAACCCCTTTTCTGGAGCATGTCACAGACTGTAGGTCACATTCTTGGATTGTGCACAGGATGAGTGGTACAAACCACGGGCCCATCCGCAATAGTTCGCACATGTGTTCGATTAAGAGTAGAGTCGGGCTCGGCGGAGTTGGGAGGGAAGCCCGGCTCCGCCGCCCACATTTGGAAGGCCCAGTGAAGTGGACGGTGATCCGATGGACGACGTGCTGCGCAAGGTCGAGGAACTGAAGGCATTGGTCGTCGAGCTCGAGGCCCTGGATCGACAACGCGTCGGTATGGGGGATCGACTGGTGGATCTGGAGCACTTCTTCCGCAGAGCCGGATGCCCCGAACTGTCGCAACAGGCCCTCGATGCATTCGTGGTGAGCTACGCGGGCCGAGTCTTCGAGTTGGCCGACGGTATGCGCGGCTGAGGTGGGGTGAGCAAGTTCTCGACTTCTCGGACCAGGCGGTTTCGTCTGTGGTTGACTTGTCCATCCGAGTCGGGACACTAGGAAAGCTGCTCGATCTGTGAACAGTCTTCGCCAATGGTGGTCGCTTCCAGTCGACTACGGGTGGAACGTTGCGTACGCACGGTCCCAACAAGCGCTGCACGTCACCAGGATTCTCATCGGGATCTACTGCTGGTTCTACGCGGCCGCCGCGGCGATCGCCCTGACCATCCCGGCTCTCGGAGACAGCGGCCCAGGGCGATTGGCGCTGTGGTTCACCATCGTGACGACGCTGCCACTGGGGTTGGCCTGGCTGATCGGCGGCTGGCCGTCCTGGCCGATGTCCGTCGCCTTCGTGCTGTACGCCGACATCGTGCTCGCCGCAGTTCTCCTGACCGTCGACGGGCCGTCCGAGATGTTGCCGATGGCGGCACTGTTCACCGTGATGGGCAGCTACGTCGTGGGTTTCCACGGCCCCAAGCTGTTCACTGCCCACCACCTCTTCGCGTTCGTCACCGTCGCCGCGCTCTACACCTCGGCCATGGTGAACGACCCCGAACGGCGCCTGCAGACCAATCTCTATCTCGTGATGCTGATCCTGGTGATGTTCTCGGCACCGCTGATCTGCCATTCCTTCCTGATGCTGCTGCGCCGCGACGCCACCGGCGCGTTCTACGACCCGCTCACCGGAATGCAGAACCGACGGGGCTTCGACGCGGCGATCGGCAACCTCGACCTTCGTGCCGTTGCGGATGCGGAACTGGCCGCCGTGGTCATCGACATCGACAACTTCAAGGCCGTGAACGATCGATTCGGTCACGAGCACGGAGATACCGTCATTCGCCTGACCGCGAGCCGAATTCTCGATGTCTTCCCGACACCGGCAGTGACCGTGCGACTCGGCGGCGAAGAATTCGCGATCGTGTGCCTTGCCGGAGTCCACTCGGTGATCGACAGATCAGAGGAATTGCGAAGCCGCCTGAGCGACGCGACCGACCGGTCCCCGCTGACAGCGTCGATAGGCGTCGCCCATGCGGTTGTCGACCCGCGGGGCGTCGTAGAGGGTGTCGATGTGCTGCTCGGCCGAGCCGATCGAGCCATGTACCGGGCCAAGCGGATCGGCGGCAACCGCGTCACGGTGTACGAAGACGGGGAGCCGTCGTTCCATCCGGTCGACGAACGGCAGTGAACGACGGCGTCGACCGAGTTCCGCGATGGAACCGGTCGACGCCGCCGATCGAGGTGCGAAAAGGCTAGGCCACCTCTGCCGCGATCGCGGACCGGGTGCCGACGTCGAAGACCGGATCGGTCAGGTGCACGTCGAGAGTGTTCCCCGGACCGGCGATGATCGCGTTCAGCACCGAGGTGAACGCGCCACAGTTCTGGAACTGCGGAATCGTGTACGTCCCCTTCACGTGGGCATCGGCCTGGTTGTTCTGAATCAGGTCGATCGCATCGAGCGAACCGGACAGGTTGGCGGTGGTTTCGGCGGTGACGCAATTGCTACCCGCCGGGATCAGGTCGACTGCGGCCGATCCGGCCGAACCGGTGTCGATGCCCAACGGCTTGACCGAATCGATGCGAATCTTGAAGCTCTGCGCGACGTCGAGATCCAACGTCGGTGCCTCGTCCGGTCCGCCGCGGACGATGGTGCCGGACACCGGCGTCGCGTCGACGATCGAGATCGTGAAGTTCGCCAGCGTCGCGGGTCCGAGTTTCAGGTCGGCCGATGCCTGCGGGAGCGCGAGTGTTCCGGTCACCGTGCCACCGACCAGATCGACGTCCGTGGCGAGATCGGTGGTGGGAAACACCACCGGCTGACCGGTCTTGGCGATGATCGTCGTGGTGTCGGCCTGAAACGTGATGGGAAGCGTGTCGGCAGCGTTGGCCGGGGCGGCGACGAGCGTGCCCAGGGCGATGCTCGACGCCAATGCCGTCATCGTGACGACAGTCTTGTTGCGGATCTTCACGTGTTCTCCTTCTCGGAATGGTTGCTACGGAACGAGGTGGGACGGGGAGGAGTCAGGACAGGGTGAAGGCCGGGTTGGGCTGGACCGACAGGCTGTTGACGGTGCAGTTGCCGGACATCGGCTGGTTCGTCGCGGTAAGTGTGTTGGTCATGTTGTCGAAGGATCCGGCCAGCGTGGCGGGCCCGCAGTTGTAGCCGACCAACGAGAAGCCCACGTTGGACACCTCCCCGGTGGTGGCGCTGGTGGGGGTGAGAGTCCAGGGCAGGTTCTTCAGCTGGGGCAGACCGCACAGACGGTTGGAACCGCTGATCTGGGCGTCGGTGATCGTTGCCGAGGAGCCGTCGGCACTGGTGGTGCCGGACAGTGAGATGGAACAACTCACGGGCACTCCGAACGAAGCGGGTGTGCTCACGACGATCGTGCCGGGTGCCGTGAAAGCGGTGCCGGCGGGGGAGATTGTGGCGGCACCGGCGCTGGCGGCACCGAGTGTCGCTCCGGTGATGGCAAGAGCGGCTATTGCGGCGGAGAGTGTGCGAGAGCGGGTCGGCGGGTTGAGCGTCATCGATCGATCCTCCAAGTCCAGAACGGCTCCGGACCCCCGCGAGGGTCCGACGGTGCCGGCGTTCCGGCAACCGGGAGGGACGTTAGGTCGGCGAAACTTCTGCAGAAATTGCTTTTCAGCAAGTCTGTGAGAAGTCACAATCCGGTCGGTATGTTTGTTGTATGCAGTGGTAACGGAGATCGGAAGTGTTCCGGAATGTGCAGCGCACCACGAGCTTTCGGACCGCTTTCGCGAACGCGGTGGACCTTCGGTCCGGAGGCTGTGTACGCGGGTGCGTCGTTACCATTACGTTATATAAAGTTACCGAAACGAGATAGTTGCGACTGCGTCGATGACACCTCCGACGCTCACCATGGAGCACGCGAAACCAAAGCACGCCTGACAGGTTTGAAAATCGATGTGCCCCCGCGTGACGGGGGTCGTTTTTTCGTGTCAAACTGTGGTGTGACGTTCGCGCTGGCCGAAGCAGGATCTGCAGTCGACACGGACACGGGAGAGCTGACGGTGCATCCGTATTTCGCCCCGGTCTGTCGACTGGACAACGGCGCGCTCGCAGCGATCGAAGTGCAACTGCGGGGCCCCGAGAACGGTCCGCTCGCCTCGGCCGACGCGCTCAAGCGCGCAGCCAGAGCAATGGACGCCAAGCGTGAACTCGACGCTCTCGCGTGGGGAGTGGCCCGAATCAACGAGTCGGTGCGGTTGCCGATGCTCGTGTCCATGGACGTCGACTCCCTCGCCGCACTCGACTCGGCCACCGAAGAACAACTGCGCCGCGACATCGTGGTCGTCACCGAAGCGGCACTCGTCGACAGTCCGGCCCGCACCCTCGCAGCGATCGACAAGGCCAGGCGCGACGGCAAAGTGGTGGCCGTCGACGATGTGGGTCGTCGGCCGCAGTCGATGACTCTGCTGCCACTCATCGAACCCGACGTGATCATCCTCGCCGGATCGATGGTTTCCCGCCGACCCGATCTGGCCACTGCGCGTACCGCCCATGCCGTTTCGGCTCAGGTGGAACGAACCGGAGCGGTGGTGGTGGCCAGCGGAGTCGACACCGTGCTGCATCGCACCCGCGCACTCGGACTCGGAGCGACCTACGGAGTGGGCGAACTGTATCCGGCGGCGGAAACGACCGAGGAGCTTCCTGCCGACGCTGCCGAGGTGATGCCCCCGTTCCCGACCTGGAGCACACCTGCTGTCGCCGCCGAGTCGCCGTACGCCATCGCGTCCGAGGGCAAGACGGCCACTCGCAGCACCAAGCGTCTGCTGGTGGCGATGAGTACGTCGCTCGAGATGCAGGCCGCGGCAGCGGGACCGGAAACGTTGGTGCTTGGCACTTTTCAGCGGGCGGAGCACTTCACCGAGACCACCCGCGGGCGGTGGGTCTCGATGGCCGAGCAAATCTCGTACGCAGGCGTCTACGGCGTGGGCATGGGATACGTGCAGGAGGGCGGCGTGATGCACGCGCCCCTCGATCCGACGGATCCGCTCGTGGAGGAGTGGAACGTGGTGGTGCTCGGACCGCATTTCTGTGGAGTGCTCGCAGCGATCGATCTGCACCGCGGCGAAGTCGACGCCGACCGCGAGTTCGATTACGTGATGTCCTACGATCGCGCGACCGTAGTTCGTTGTGCCCGAGCAATTCTGGCGCGCTTCTGAGACCTTCGCGGAGGGCGAAGGAAGGTGATGTTTCGGGTGGCCGCGTCAGGGCATACGGCACTCAAGCGATCGTGTAGTCCGGACTGCTCCATCGCCTAGGCCCCGCACGTTGAAAAAACAGCGTGTGGGGCCAAACTTCGTTCGGCTACCCGGCCGATGCCCAACGAACGTGGTCGAGTGCTATCTCGCGAAGCTTGCGGTTGGTGCGTTGCGACTGCTCGGCGAGCATGTCGAAGGCCGCCTGCGGCCCGATGCGATGCACGGCCATCAAGATCCCTTTGGCCTGTTCGATGGGTGCCCGGTTGTCGAGAGCCTTCTGCACATCGTTCGGCTCACTAATGCGAAGAGCCTGACCTGCATCCATGCGCACTATTGTCACCCGAGGTGGAACGCCGCAGGTCAGACACTCACAGACGCGCCGAAAACGCGTCGAACAGAGCTGTTGGCGTGACCTGATTCGTAGCGTTCCGTTACTGTTCCGTGATCAGGCGGCCGGGTTGGCCAACGGACGCCCGATGAGAAACTCGAGTGTGCGGTACGCGTCCGTGCGACGGCCGTTGCTCGCGTTGTCGTGATACGCAGCACCGGCGACCACCACTCCCACCGGAATGCGACCCGACTCGATATCGCGAGCCGTCTGCTCGGCGCAGTCCCGCAGCACCGGGCAGTCGGCGCACAAGCGCCACGCCCGCTCTGCTCGCTTGCGTCCGTGGCGGGGAAGTTGCTGCGAGTCGTAGGCATCCATATCGTCGATGCACGCACCCTTGAGGCGCCAGACCTGGTCATCCGTCATCGTCGTGATCCGTTTCGCGTCGTGCCGATCGTTCCACGACCTCTGTTCCCCGTCACGGGGTACTCGAAACACAAGTCCGAGTGAAAAATTCACCCGACAGAGCGATGATGGGCGTGCGGCGGTTGCGGTGAGCGGAACTTCGGCTCGGACAAGTAGGGACCTTCGGCGGCATGCAGGCTACCGATGGCACCTGCGGGCGACGACCGTCACGCCATAGCGTCGTTCTCATGCTCGAGCCGACTGCACGACAATGGATCTCCTACAACCTGGGTGGAACGCTGCCCGCGGACTTGAATCCGTGGGTGCACCAAGATCTCTTGGGGCGGGGATCTGCTGTTCGGCACGTCCTGCGATTCACGATCCCGCTCGTTCCCCTTCTTCTGATGTTCCTTCTCTTTCCCGGACCGGTGTGGTTGCCGCTGCTGATGATGTCGCTGATTCTGCTTCCGGTGCTCTACTTCGCACTGGGTCTGATGAATGTGTACCGAGGATTTCGCCTACGGCAACACGGCATGGCGGACGACCCCGCCGAACGGAAACGCGAAGGCACCGAGGAAAAGCGCCGCGAGTACGAGGCACGATTCGGGCGCGACCAGAGCGCAATCAGCGAAGGACCAGCACGTCGATGACGACGTAGCCGGCGACCACGAACACCAGGTAAGCGAAGAGTCGCTGGAGGCGGGCGGTATCGACGCGAGTGCCGAAGTGTCCGGCCAGTAGCGATCCGGCGATCGCCGTGCCCGCGAATGCGGCGGTGACGGCCCAGTCGATGCTCGTTCCGCTCAGGTGCGAGAAGAGGCCTGCAGCGGAATTGGCGACGATGATGACCAACGAGGTGCCGACCGCGACCGACATCTCGATACCCAGCATCAGCACCAGAACCGGAATGATGAGGAAGCCTCCTCCCACGCCGAACAGTCCGGTCACGAAGCCGACGGCCAGCCCTGCCGGGATCGATCGCGGGGCGCATCGTCTCCAGTTGATCCCCGATCCCGATGTCTTACAGGCTGTTCCGGTGTCACTCCGTTCGGCGAGCATACGTGCACCGGCGGCCACCATCACCGCTGCGAATCCGAGCAGCAGCGCTGTGTCCGGAAGCAGGCGACCCACGGCGCTCCCGGCGAAGGTGGCGGGAATCCCGGTCGCCGCGAACACGGCGGCCAGACGCCATTCGACTTTCCGTGCCCGCAGCTTCGGTAGCACCCCGACGGCCGAGGCAGCGCCGACGACGATCAGCGAGACCGCGACCGCCTCGGTGGGCGGCATTCCCAGCGCGAACACCAACACCGGAACGGCCAGGATCGAGCCGCCGCCACCGAGAAGGCCGAGCAGGATGCCGATCACCACGCCGAATCCCAGTGCCAGTGCCAGTGTCAACGTCATCGTGGGTCCATCCCGATCGGCAGTTCCTCTTTGGATACCCCCTAGGGTACTTGACATACCCTAGGGGGTATTGCACAGTGTGTCTATCACCCCGCGAATGTCGCCCGGAGACTTCTCAGACGGAGAAACCCATGATCCTCGAGCAGTACTACCTCGAATGTCTTTCCCACGGTTCGTATCTGATCGGAGATCAGAGCACGGGGCGCGCGATCGTCGTCGATCCGCGTCGCGACATCGCCGAGTATCTCGACGACGCCGCGAAGTACGGACTCACCATCGAAGGGGTCGTCAACACGCACTTCCATGCCGATTTCGTCTCGGGCCACCTCGAACTGGTCGACGCGACCGATGCCTGGATCGGCTTCGGCGAGGCCGCCGAGACCGACTATCCGATCCGGCGACTGCACGACGGGGAGCGGTTGTCCCTCGGCGACGTCGAACTCGAAATCCTCTCGACGCCAGGTCACACCTGGGAGTCGATCTCGGTGCTGGTTCGGGAGCGCCCCGGTGCCACACCCACTGCGGTCCTGACCGGTGATTCTCTCTTCATCGGGGATGTCGGACGTCCTGACCTGGTCAATCTCGGGGACGGGTCCACCGCCGACCTCGCCCGTGCAATGTATTCGACGATCCACGGGAAGCTGTTGACGCTGCCCGACGAGGTCACCGTCATGCCCGCTCACGGCGCTGGCTCGTCCTGTGGAAAGAACCTGTCCTCCGAGCTCACCTCCACCATCGGTGAGCAGCGCGCGAGCAACCCGTCGGTGCAGCCGATGAGTGAGGACGCCTTCGTGGCTCTCGTCACCGACGGTCAGCCGGCAGCGCCGTCGTACTTCTCCGCCGATGCCGCCATGAACAAGCGGATCCACCCACTCCTTCCGCAGGGTCGGATCGTTCCTGAGCTGACACCCGAAGCGGTGAAGGCCGAACTCGCCGCCGGTACGAGGGTGCTCGACGCGCGAAGCGTGGACGATTTCGCGGCCGGCCATCTGCGCGGATCGGTCAACGTGGGGTTCGACGGTCGCTTCGCCGAGACCGGCGGCATGGTCGCGGAGGTCGGCGGTCGCATCGTGCTCATCGCTTATCCGGGCGAAGAGCAGGAGGCAGCACTGCGGTTGGCCCGAATCGGATCCGACAACGTGACCGGATACCTCGGAATCGGCAGTGACGGTGTGTTTCCAGCCGAGCTGGAGACATTGGTCGAGACGGCACCGCGCACCACGGTCGAGCAGCTCGACGTGATGCTCGCCGCGGACGAGGTGACACTCGTCGACATTCGCAATCCGGGCGAGCGCGACTTCGGTACGATACCGGGAGCGATCCCGATCCCGCTGGCGCAGTTGCGAACTCGCCTCGATCAGGTTCCGACCGGCAAACCGATCGTGATGCACTGCGCCGGAGGATGGCGCTCGAGCGTGGCTGCATCGCTGCTGCGTGCTGAGGGATTCGACGACGTCTCGGACCTGCTGGGCGGCTACGACGCCTGGGCCGACGCTCACGTCCCGGCCTGATTTTCGACCGACTCGTACCAGGAGGATTCTCATGTGTTACCCCGTCACCTGCAAGAAATGCCACAAAACCGGCTGGGGCGGCTGCGGCAAACATGTCGACTCCGTCATGCGGACGGTTGCGGCATCGGATCGCTGCACCTGCAGTGAGGATTCGACGCCGCCCGTGAAGGAGCGTCGAAGCATGCGGTCGTTTTTCGTTCGCTGAGAACCGATTTCAGGTAGTGGAGCAGCAAGTACTTTGTGCTCTGGTGTGATCGACCTCGTACCACGCACACTGGATCGATGATATCGACAACGCCGATGGCCACCGACCACAACCGACGATGGCCGTGGCTCGGCGCAGTCTGCGGAGGTGTTTCGATCAACGCCTTCGGCGGAGCGATCGGATTGTTCTCGGGTGCAATCGATCCGGATCCGAATGTGCAGGCGAATTGGTCTGTGACACTCACAGCTCTCTCGCTTGTGCTGGTGGTCGGTATCCCGATGGGACTTGCTGCGGTGTCCGCGTTCGCGGGCGGCGGAAGATCGGGGCCGATGGCTCACATCGCCGGTGTGCTGTTGGTTGCCTGGATCATCGTGCAACCGGCGGTGACCGGTGAGACGAGTTGGCTGCAGGGATCGTTCGGGGTACTGGGATTCGTCATTGCGGTCCGCGGATGGCGGATGACGGTGGCTGCGGGCAAGTCCGCGTATCTCGTGTCGGAGGAGCAATGAGAATACTCGTCTCCACCTCCGGTCGCCACGGAGCGACGGACACGCTGGGGCGGGAATTGGCACGTGTCTTCGAGCACGGCGGCGTCGATGTCGACGTACGTGCACCGGAATCCGTCGACTGCGTCGACGGCTACGACGCTCTGGTGATCGGGAGCGCTGTCTATTCGAACCGGTGGATTCCGATGGTCAACGACCTGGTCGCACGGTTGGCGGACAAGCCGCATCCGCCCGTATGGCTGTTCTCGTGCGGGCCCCTGCATTCAGCGGACAGGCCCGTCAACGACACGGCCGATGCGGCGCGGGCAGTTGCAGTGTTGAATGCGCAGTCACACTGCACATTTCCCGGCAAGCTCGATGTGGCAGAGCTGTCGCACGGTGAGCGACTGGTGTTCGCCTCGTCCGGTGCCGCCGAAGGAGACTTCCGCGACTGGATCCGAGTATGCAACTGGGCACGAGACATACTGGCACGCCTCGCCTCCATTCCGTTTCCGAGATAGTCCGCAGCTCGTTCAGCGGTGTTCAGCGTGAACGGTGCTGCACACCAAGGCGCTTCGCCCGCCAACGGACAAACCGGGATCTGTCCTCGCTCGTCGGTGACTTCCGGCCCTACATCCGGGTAGGCAGCAGTCGTCATGATCGATATCAGTGCATCGCTCGAGCGTCGAGAACGGCACGGTTTGCACAGTTGGAGGAACTCACCATGAAAGCTGCAGTCGTCACCGAGTTCGGCGGGCCTCTGGTCGTCAAGGACATCCCGATCCCGACACCCGCACCCGAGCAGGTGCTCGTGAAGATGGAGACGTGCGGCGTCTGCCACACGGATATCCATGCAGCGCAGGGTGATTGGCCTGCAAAGCCGACGCTGCCGTTCGTTCCGGGACACGAGGGCATCGGCGTGATCGAGGCAGTGGGATCGCAGGTCGACGAGAGTCGAATCGGCGAACGCGTTGCGATCGCGTGGCTCGGGTCTGCGTGCGGGGAATGCGATCACTGCGTCTCCGGATGGGAGACGCTGTGCGAGAAGCAGCAGAACAGCGGCTACTCCATCGATGGCGCATACGCGGAATACGCTGTGGCACATGCGCGATACGTCGTCCGCGTTCCCGACAGCATCTCCTCGTTCGACGCAGCTCCGTTGACGTGTGCCGGCGTCACCACCTACAAGGCCGTGAAGGTCGGCGGGGTGGCACCGGCTCAACGCGTTGCGATATTCGGTGTCGGTGGACTGGGGCACATGGCCGTGCAGTACGCCAAGATCGCCGGCGGATTCGTCACTGCAGTGGACATCGAGGACGACAAGCTCGAACTCGCTCGTGAACTCGGTGCCGATCACACCGTCAACTCGTCGAAGGTCGATCCCGTCGAGGAGATCAAGGCACTCGGTGGGGCCGATGTGGCCATCGTGTTGGCCGTCATCCCGAGCGTGTTCGATCAGGCCTTCCGTTCGCTTCGCCGCGGCGGCCGACTGGTGTGCGTCTCGATGCCCGCTCACGGTGTGTTCCCGGTCCCGATCTTCGAGACGGTCGTCGGCGGAATCTCCGTCCTCGGTTCGATCGTCGGCACCCGAAAGGACCTCCGTGAAGTGTTCGCACTGCACGAGGCCGGGCGGACCACGGTTTCTGCCGTCTCGCGAAAGTTGGACGAAGTGAACGAGTGCTTCGACGACCTCATGGGTGGTCGCGTCACCGCTCGCCAGGTCTTCGAGTTCTGATGTCGACATCGTCGATCACTGTCGGCTGATCGCGATGCTCCTTCGGCCGAACGTCCGGCCGTTGGGGGAGGCCGTAAGGTCGGGGTGGGCAGGCGCGTACCCGAAAGGTATGTGTGCCCACAACGGAGTGAGCAGTGATGAACGCAGAGGAACACGAAGACGATCTCAGGTCGAGCCTGGCCGACTTGAGCAGATTGTCGATGACGAATCTGTCTCTGTCCGACACCCTCTCTCACGTGGCGGAATTCGCTGTACGGGCCATTCCCGGTGCCGACGGTGCCGGATTGACGCTCTTACATCCTGACCGCCCCGACACGATCGTTGCCAGTGCAGATTTCGTTCGCGTAGTCGACGACATTCAGTACGGTCTCGGACAAGGCCCCTGCATCACGGCGGCCGCAGAGGGCATCACCGTTCGATCGGGTTCACTCGGAACTGATTCGCAGTGGCCGGAATTCGGTCCGAAAGTCGGTCGGTTGGGAGTGCACAGCGTGTTGTCTCTGCCGCTGATCACCGCGGGCGGTGTGCTCGGCGCGATGAATGTCTACGCGCACCGACCCGACGCGTTCGATGCTCGCGCTGCCGAGTTGGGCGAACTGTTCGCGGTGCCGGCTGCGATCTCGGTACAGAACGCGCGCGCACTGGCCAGTGCTGCCCGGCTCACCGAGCAGCTGGAGAGGGCGCTGAACAGCCGGGCGGTGATAGACCAGGCGATCGGAGTGCTGATCAGCCGAAGCGGATGCACCGGAGCCGAAGGATACGACAAGCTCCGATCACTGAGCCAGAGCGAACACAAAAAGGTCGCAGTGATCGCAGAGGCCATGGTGGGCGAGGCGATGAAGACGGCCCGCTCCCGTTCGCGCAGATAAGGGCGTACCGTTCGAGTCGCACGCGCATTTCGAGGTATCGAGTCCGACTTTCCCTCGCGCTGGCTTATCCGCCCGGGCACGACGCTGCGGGTGTGTATCGGAAGAATCGAATAGGCGATCGGGCCGCACCTGGATTCTCGATGAAACTTCGGCCTCGATTGCTGGACGATCTTGCGACACTGACCGAATCACTGGACAACTCGACCGTCGATCTCGCGCACTTGGCCAGGCAGTTGGCAACCGACATCGATGCGGCCGTCTCGGCCGTGGTCTCGATCACCCTGACGGTGACAGTCGCCGGAGAACGGTTCGAGGTCTCGATAGCGACCAGCCGCCCGCATCAGGGAGTCGTTGCGTCGTCGCTCGAATTCACCCTCGCCGGTCTTCCTGATTCCCCCTCGGCCAGGCAACTGCTGATCCTCTCCGGTACAGCCGGAGCACTCGTCGACTTCGCAGCGGATGTGGGCTTCGCACTCGGGCTCTCGCAAGGTTCGGCTGTGCTGGACCGACATTTGGTCCGTAGCGGCGGAACCGATTTCGGTCCCGCCGACCCGCGTTCGCTCGCCGACGTGAGCGAGGTGAACCAAGCGATCGGTGTTCTCGTTGCAAGTGGCCGCACGGTTGCCGAAGCACGTGCAGAATTGCGCAGACTCGCCGAGCGCTGGAACCGATCGACAGTCGAAGAGGCCGGCCGCACCCTGCGCGACGCCCGTGGCTGGTTTCCGCCCGTTCGACCGTAGGGCCTGCGTCTGCCGAACGCTCAGCGAAAGCGATGGGCAATGACGCTGCGCGGCAACTGCAACGGGCTGGGATACGAGACGGTGAACTCGAACACCGAACGGTAGAAGTCGATCGATCGCGACAGTTCTCGTACCCGTATCGAGGCGGATGCGACTGCCACCGTGGCGATGTGCGACGGGATCGCCCCGGTGGTGCCCGGGCTGGAGATGATCCCTCGAATGAACCACGAGCACCGGGCAGTGGGCATGTTCGGCACATTGCGAGCTGACAGAACCCAGGAGCAGTCCGACGAACCCGCCGTGACCGCGGCTTCCGACAACGAGAATCTCGGCGTCATGACTGGCTTCGAGTAGAGCCTTCGCCGCAGAACCCTGCCTCGCAACCTGTTTCAGACCTGCGGGGAGATCGGTGCCGAATGCCGCAGCTGTGGCCTCGGCGAGCGCGCGTTGCAGGGCAATGATCGACGAGGACGATCCATCGACCCCCACCACGATGGGGCGGCCGGTCGGTCAGGTAGCGCTCATGAAGATCGGCCTTTCTCGGGTGAGGACACCAGTCGTTCGGTGAGGATGCCGCTGATGTTGTCGGCCCATCGGGCAATATCTGCGGGTGATCTGCTGTCGCCGTCCGCAGCCTTGATCAGCCGAACGATCGCACGTTCGAAAAGTGACAACCGCGAATTGATCAACTTGCCACCGAACACACGATGCTCGATCGCCCAGTCGGCCTTCGACTCTTTCGGCTGAGTCTTCGTAGGTGTACTGCCGTCCACCGGGCCACTCGAGAAGAGCCACACAGGAATTGCTTCCAGTTCGGCCTGCTCCCTGGCGATCAGCGAACGTGCGTCTCGGAGCCATCGGCCCATGTAGACGCCGCTGCCGATGATCGCGGCGTCGTACTCGGCAATGCTGTCGACATCGACGGTGTCACGAACGTCGACTGTCGTCGTGCTGTCGACGTTCGACATTTCCCGCAGAATGGATGCGCCCAGCCACTGTCCGATTTCTCGGGTGGCACCGTGGCGGCTTGCTGTTGCGATCAGGATTCGCATGTGGACGTCCTGTCAATGTTGGTTCGGGTTCGGTTGAATCGCAGTGCAAGGCCATCCATCTGTGTCAGGTACTGCTCTCGATCCACGTCACCGCGCGCATATCGCGCCGCGAACAGTTCTTCCAACGTGTTGGGTCCGGCACTGTCGAGTGAAGGAACGAGAATCATGCCGGGTGGTCCTTGTCGTGGAGGGAGACTGCTCGATGATCACTCTGCGCTGCGGGACCGTCGCCGAGTAGGGACTTACGACCCACAGGCACGGCCGAAGGTGATGGACTTGCTCGTTGTGCGCCAGGCGGAGTGCCATTCACCGATCCGATACGGGTCGGCTGCGTCGAATCGCCCGCCGGTGGCTCTCACCGGGATCGTCGTCACGGATGTTTCTTCGTAGGGGTCGTTCTGTTGCGGGCAGCACTGGGCACGACGGTGACCGGGCACGATGCGCGTGCCATCACCGAGCGGCTGGTCGAGCCCAGCATCATCCCGGCGAATCCACCGCGACCGTGACTGCCCAGCACCAGTAGTTGGGCATTCTGCGCGTGGTCCAGCAGTGCGTGGACCGGACGGTCTCTGACCGCCACATGGCGCAGCGCCACCGTCGGATGTCGACGGACGCAATCGTCGACGGCCCTTGCCAATACGTCGTCGGCCTCGGGTCGATGGACCGCCCATTCGAGGCCGGGAACCGACATCCCTATCGACAGATCGGAATCGGCCCATGCGTGCACTGCGGTGACCGGAGCGCTGCGCACTTCGGCCTCCTCGAACGCCCACTCCACTGCGGCCATGGCGGCCGAGGTTCCATCGACGCCGACCACGACCGCTTCGGACTGTGTGTAGCCACCCGTCGGCCACGCATGTACGACCGTGACCGGGCAGTGCGAATGCGTGCTCAGGGCAACGCTGACCGAACCCAACGACATACGTTGTGCTGCACCGAGTCCGCGCGTCCCTATCACGATCATCCGAGACGTCTCCGACATCTCGAGCAAGGTGGCAGCGGCGGGGCGGTCCGACAGAACTACGTCGACGGCGATGGTGGACACGGCCGAACCCCTCGGCTGGGCTATCGACATCGCCTCGTCCAGAATGCGATTCGTCTCGAACCTCAAATGCGCGGATGTCCGTTCGGGTAGGGCATCGAGACCCGTGAGAACCGTCGGGACGGCCGAGACGATCGTCAGGTCGGAGCCGTGCAGTTCGGCATCGAGCACGGCCCACCGGACAGCGTCCAGAGACGCAGCGGAACCGTCGACTCCGACGACGGTGTGGGAAATGCCCATCGGATGTGTCCCTTCATGGCGGTGTCAGAGCTCCATCAGACGCTTCGGCTCGGCATTCGCGCACCAGGACAACTACACCGACGGCAGGGACTTTCGACTCCACTTTCGATGACAAAAGGTGAAGCTGCCTCGCCTGCGGGTCCGTAGTGTTGAGGGAGATGCGCCCACCGAGGACGCGGGTGAGGGGTTGGACGTGGTCACAGTGTTTCTGGTCGACGATCACGAGATCGTGCGTCGAGGTCTGATCGATCTCATCGACTCCGATCCCGATCTTTCCGTGATCGGTGAGGCCGGAAGTTGCGCACAGGCACTCGCTCGAATTCCCGCGTTGCGGCCGGATGTCGCCGTTCTCGATGTTCGACTGCCCGACGGCAACGGCATCGAACTCTGTCGCGAATTGCTCGACCGACTCCCCGATCTCAAATGCATGATGCTGACCTCGTTCACCGAGGATCAAGCCATGCTCGACGCGATCCTCGCCGGCGCGAGCGGATACGTCGTCAAGGACATCACCGGAATGGAGCTGACCCGCGCGATCAAGGATGTCGGCTCGGGCCGGTCACTGCTGGACAATCGCGCTGCGGCAGCGTTGATGGACAAGCTGCGGGCGGGCACGGCCGCTCCCGGACCGATCGATCACCTCACCGGGCAGGAACGGACACTGCTCGACCTCCTGGGGGAGGGGCTGACGAATCGACAGATCGCCGCTCGAATGTTCCTGGCGGAGAAGACAGTGAAGAACTACGTGTCCCGGCTGCTCGCCAAGCTCGGGATGGAGCGCCGCACCCAGGCAGCGGTGTATGCGTCGAGGCTGGCCGAAACGCATCCGCGAACGCAATCCGGGCCGTCGGATGGATGATCACCGCGGATCGGGTCTCCCGCAGCTCCGACTCGGCGAACTGCTGGCCGAGGTACAGGACCGAATCGGGCGCATCGCGGATGCGCGCGTGCAGGCGGACGGTCTGCTCGACGCAATGTTCGTCATCACCTCCGGCCTCGACCTGGAGGTGACGTTGCGGTCGATCGTGGAGTCGGCAGTAAACCTCGTCGGTGCCCGGTACGGTGCACTCGGCGTCCGAGGCGACGGTCACGAGCTGAAGGCGTTCATCCATCACGGCATGGACGAGCAGGTGCGCGAGGCAATCGGCCCACTTCCCACCGGACGAGGTGTGTTGGGTCTGCTGATCGACCAGCCCCATGCGCTGAGACTCGACGACCTGTCGGCACATCCTGAGGCAGTGGGTTTCCCACCCAACCATCCGCCGATGAAATCCTTTCTCGGCGTGCCCATTCGGGTGCGTGACGAGGTGTTCGGAAACCTGTACCTCACCGAGAAGAAGGACGGAGCCCAGTTCACCGAGGACGACGAGGTGGTGACGCGGGCTCTCGCGTCGGCGGCTGGAATCGCGATCGAGAACGCACACCTGTACGAGGAATCGCGGATCCGTCAATCGTGGATGGAAGCGATGCGGGACATCGGTACCGAACTGTTGGCCGGGAGCGACATCGACGAAGTCCTGCACATGGTATCGAGACGAGCCTTGCATCTGACCGCGGCCGACAGTGCGTTCATCGCTGTTCCCGAGGAGGTGGGTCCGAACTCGGACGCGGTCTCCCGGTTGGTCATCTCGGTCGCCGAAGGGCACGACGCAGATGCCCTGGTGGGTTCGCTCATCCCGATCGAGGGATCGAGTTCCGGTGCGGCATATCGTCTTCGGACGTCCACCCGCAAGGAAAGCTTGGACTACCGGCCCAACGAGCACGTGGCGAATACGTTCGGCCCGGCGCTGATCTCGCCGCTACGGGTAGCGGACGGCGTGCGAGGAGTCCTGGTGACGCTGCGCCGAAAGGGCGGGCCGGTCTTCAACGACACTCAACTCGATCTCATTTCCAGCTTCGCCGACCAGGCCGCGCTCGTCATGCAGATGGCCGACACCACCCGACGAATGCACGAGCTGGACGTCCTCGCGGACCGCGATCGGATCGCTCGGGACCTACACGATCACGTGATCCAGCGGATCTTCGCAGCCGGATTGTCGCTGCAGAGTACGTTGCAGAAGACCGAGCTCGACGATATTCGTCAGCGTCTGGCTCGCACCATCGACGACCTGCAGGACACCGTCCAGGACATCCGCACGACGATCTTCGACCTGCAGAGCGCGACGCACTCGACCACTCGCCTTCGGCAGCGCGTCAACGGAGCCGTCCTCGAACTCACCGAGAGCGTTCCCATTCGCGCCGTGGTTCGCATGTTCGGGCCCCTGTCGGTCATCGACAGTTACCTCGCCGACCACGCCGTCGCCGTCATTCGTGAAGCGGTGAGCAACGTTGTCCATCACGCCCGCGCCGAGACCGTCAATGTGACGCTGGCTGTCGGGGACGATCTCCGCATCGAGGTTTCCGACGACGGAACAGGGTTGGACGAGAACATCACTCGTAGTGGACTGGCGAACCTCGAAGCGCGTGCTGTCGATTGCGGCGGCACGCTGATCCTCGGGCCGTCCGCAGCCGACGCAGGGGGCACCGAGTTGATCTGGTCCGTACCGCTGCCCTGACGACGGACGACCTTGGTCACCTGTTCCGATGACCTCGGACTGCTGTGACCGGTGTGCTTGCGCTCGTACCGTTCTCGTTGTAGACGCGCACCATCGAGAGGTATCTGATGAACAGTTCACATTCCACCGGACCTGTCACGGTCGGTATCGACGGATCGGAGACCGCACTCGATGCGGTCCGGTTCGCCGTGCAGGAGGCACGCGGACGGGGCGCGTCGCTTCGGTTGATCCACGTCATCGACAGACACGCAATGGCCGAAACCGTATACGGCGCTCCGGATGTCGACGGCGACTACGCCCGCACGGCATTGAGCCGCGCAGCGGACGTGGCCGCAGCGATCGATCCGTCGGTTGCTGTGGAGTCGGTCGTTCTGCACGGTCGGCCCGAATCGGTGATGTCGACCGAAGCCGGATCTGCGTCTCTGTTGATACTGGGGACCACCACCGGCAGTGCGGTGGCCGCCTGGGTACTCGGATCGATGGTCGGTGCCGTGGTCGAAGCATCGCCCAATCCCGTGGCCATCGTCCGGCACTTCGATGCCGAACGCGGCGGCCCGGTCGTCGCGGCCCTGGGTGACGCCGACGTTTCGCGAGCCGATTCAGTTGTGGCTCAGGCATTTCACGAGGCGTCGATCAGGGCGGCCAGCGTTCTGGCCGTGCATACCCAGGCTGTCTCCTCCGTTCTCACGTCCGCCCTCAGCGGTCCAGCCGACGGGCTCCATCCCGAATCGGCAATGGATGTTCGACTCGAACCCTTCGGCGCGGACTACCCGGACATTCGGGTGGCATCGGTATACGCCGAGGCCGACTCGGGATCGGAGTTGGTCGCCATCTCCGAGACAGCCCAGCTGATGGTGGTCGGTCACGAACGAGACCGAGTGCCGGGACGAACGCTGACCGCCGTACTGCGGCATGCCCATTGCCCCGTCCTCGTCGTCCCGCACGCATGAGTACCTCGAGGCAGTCTCCGATCGTCGTCGGTGTCGACGGCTCCGGATCCTCGCTCGACGCAGTCGGTTGGGCCGCGCGTGCGGCCGAGTTGCGTGGACTACCGGTGAAGCTGGTGTCCGCTTACCAAGTCAAGGCCCTGTACACGAGTTTCGTCGCGCTGCCGTCTCACATCGGCTCCGAGGAGCACACAGCCGCAGAGTCGACCCTGGCCTGGGCGTCGCTGGTTGCTCGACGTTCGGTGAGGAACCCGGACGCGCTCACCATCATGAGCGAATCGATTGTGGGACCGACGATTCAGGCCATGCTCGATCAGAGCTCGAGTGCGTCGATGATGGTGGTCGGCTCGCGCGGCAACGGCGAATATTTCGCCGAACTGCTCGGCTCGGTGAGCACCGCGGTGGCGGTTCGAGCGCACTGCCCAGTGGTCATCGTGCCGGGAAGCGTCGAGGTGGATTCGTCACGAGGCCCTGTTGTCCTCGGAGTCGACGGGTCGCCGCACAACCAGAAGGCTGTTCGGTTGGCATTCGACGAAGCCTCGCTCCGAGGAACAGAATTGGTTGCAGTCCACGTGTCGACGGACGAACCGATCTCGTCGCCCGACGCGTCCGAGTCCGACAGATCCGACGCGATCGTGTCGAACGGTCGAACCGTGTTGGCCGAGAGCCTGTCCGGTTGGAGCGAACAGTACCCGGACGTAGTGGTTCAGCAAAAAGTGTTGCGCGGCAACGTGGTCGAGAAGATCCTCGAGGTATCACCCCGTGCGCAGGCCGTCGTCGTCGGTTCGACCGGCCGCAACGGTTTCAGCGACCGACTTCTCGGATCCACCGTCCGTTCGCTGGCCCACCGGGTCGACTGTCCGTTGATCATCGCCCGCGGGTAGCTCTCCAGAGGTTCGGCAGTCACGACCATCGCCACTGCCGAATCTCCGGGAGATCCTCGAAATGCTCTCGGATGTAGGCGTCGTGGCGTGCGAGTTGGTCTTGGCAGTGCTGCCGCAGTTGCTCGGCACCGGCCGGCGCAGTGCGCGCTCGGTCCAGTGCTGCGAGCGTCAGGTGATAGCGACTGATCTTGTTGAGCACCACCATGTCGAACGGTGTTGTCGTGGTGCCCTGTTCGATGAATCCGCGAACGTGGAACCGTTGGGCGTCGGGTCGGCCGTGCACCAGTTGATGCACCGCACGGGGGTAGCCGTGGAACGCGAAGACCACATCGACCGAGGCGGTGAACAGATCCACGAACTGCTCGTCGGAGAATCCGTGCGGATGATCGACGACGGGGAGCAGCGCCATCAGATCGATCACGTTGATCACGCGAACCCTGAGCTCGGGAGTCCACGTACGCAACAATTCTGCGGCAGCGAGGGTTTCCTCGGTCGGCACGTCGCCGGCACACGCCAGAACTATCTCGGGGTCCTCGTCGGTATCGGCCACTTCGGTGCCGGCCCAGTCCCAGCGGGACGCACCCGCCGCGGCATGCGCCCGCGCCTCGGGAAGCGTCAGATACTGCGGGTGACTCTGCTTGTCCACCACCAGAACGTTGACGTGGCCTCGACTGCGGAAGCAATGATCGGCCACGGCGAGCAGAGTGTTGGAGTCCGGTGGTAGCCACACGCGCACCACATCCGGTGCCAGCGGAATCACCGCGTCGATCAGTCCGGGCCCCTGATGGCTGAATCCGTTGTGGTCGTTGCGCCAACACGTGCTGGTGAGCAGAACGTTGAGCGATGCGACGGGAGCCCGCCACGCGAGTGTGGCCGCATGCTGGAGCCACTTGGTGTGCTGGATCAGCATCGACACGCTCACCATGGCGAAGGCCTCGTAGCTCGCGAACAGACCGTGTCGCCCCGACAGTAGGTACGCCTCGAGCCAGCCCTCGCACAGATGCTCGCTGAGCACCTCCATCACGCGGCCGTCGGGACCCAGATTGTCGTCGAACTCGTTGGTCAGCAGCTGCCAGCATCTGTCGGTGGCCTCGAACACGGCCTGCAGGCGGTTGCTCGCGGTCTCGTCGGGGCAGAACAGCCGAAAGTTGCCGCCGCCGTCGGTCTGTGCGTTGTCGAGATAGATGTCGCGCATCATCTCCCCGAGTACGGTGGTCGTCTCGTGCGACGTGCGCCCCGGGGACTCGACGGTGAGCGCGTAGTTCTCGAGGTCTCGAATGACCAAGGGCCGCAACAGCACACCGCCGTTCGCGTATGGAGTGGCACCGAGGCGTTCGGTGCCCGACGGAGCGAGCGCGCGAATGGAGGCCACCGGGGCGCCGGCGTCGTCGAACAGTGATCGGGGATCGTAGGAGAGCAGCCACGTCTCGAGCTGAGCCAAGTGTTCCGGTTTCTCCCGAACACCGGAGAGCGGCACCTGGTGCGCCCAGTGGGTGCCCTCGATGAGCTTGCCGTCCACCTCGTGCGGTCCGGTCCAGCCCTTGGGAGTGCGGAGAACGATGGCCGGCCACTGGACGTCGTGCTGTGGTTCGCCGTTGCGGGCGGCGTGCTGGATTCTCTCGATCGTGTCGTGGGCGCGAGTGAGGGTAGATTCGAGCGCCGGGAACACTTTTCGCGGGTCCTCGCCTTCGACGAAGATCGGTGCCCACCCCTGCCCGCTCAGGTAGTCCGCGATCGATCGATCGGTGCTGCGTCCGAGAACCGTCGGTCCGGAGATCTTTCCGTCGTTGAGATGCAGGATGGGCAACACGGCCCCGTCGCGGATCGGATTGAGGAAAGCCGGAATCTTCCACGAACCGGACAGGGGACCGGTTTCGGCCTCACCGTCACCGACGACGCAGGCGACGATCAGATCGGGATTGTCGAACGCTGCGCCGGCGGCGTGGACGAGGGCGTAGCCCAGTTCTCCACCCTCGTGAATGCTGCCGGGTGTCTGCACGCTGACATGACTCGGAATGCCGCCAGGCGTGGAGAATTGGCGGCACAGACGTTGAACGCCGGCGTTGTCGAGCGAGATGTCCGGGTAGATCTCGCTGTACGTGCCTTCGAGGTAGGTGTTCGCCACCAACGCCGGACCGCCGTGACCCGGACCGGTGACGTACAGCCAGTCCGAATGGGTTCGACGAATCACGCGATTGAGGAGGGTGTAGATCATCGACAGTCCGGGGCTCGTGCCCCAGTGCCCGAGCAGCCTCGGCTTGAGGTGTTCGGCGGTCAGAGGCCGACGCAGCAATACGTTGTCCTGCAGATAGATCTGCGCCACCGTCAGATAGTTCGCCGCAGCCCAATAGCGTAGGTCTGCGTCCAATTCATTGGAGCCGTAGAAAGATTCGACCGCCGTCGCGCTCATCGATCGGTGGGTACCACGACGACGGGGACATCCACCGAATGCAGCACCGCACGCGAGGTGGAGCCGAGAAGCATCGACGCGAATCCGCCCCGACCGCGGCTTCCCACGACGATCAACTGCGCGGTTTCGGACGCGCGGACCAGTTCACGAACCGGCCTGTCCTGAACCACCACCCGATGGATGGTGACGTCCGGGTAGTCCTCCGACCATCCGGCCAGGCTCTCCGCCAACGACGTCTTCTCGGCTAGCTCGGAATCGACCCACGGACCCTCGTCGTCGCGCGTCAACACGCTGCCCAGCTCGAGGTCGCTCCAGGCGTGTACTGCAACGAGGTCGACGCCTCGCAGTGATGCTTCCTTCAGAGCGAAGCCGATGGCCGGTTGGCTGTTGGAGGTGCAATCCACGCCGACGACGACCGGCCCGTCACTGATGATGTTCGACTTGATCACTGCCACGGGGCATTTCGCATGCGAGACCACTGCGGTGCTGACCGACCCGATCAATCCACCGGTGAACTCGCCGAGACCTCTCGACCCGACGACGATCATCGCGGGCGCGACGTCGAAATGCGTCAGGTTCCGTGCGGCCGAGCCGTGTTCGAGACGAGTGTCGAGAATCAGCGAGTTGCCCGCTGCGGCCTTGTGCGCAACATCGACCGCGGCGGTCAGTACACGCTTGGCCTCGACATCGGGGTCCGAGAACGAACCGATCCGAAGACTGATGGCATCGCCGTAGGTTCCCGGCGCGAACAGAGACGACGTGACCAACTCGAGCGGAGCGTGGCGTCGAACAGCCTCGCGTGCTGCCCAGCGGACCGCGTCGAGCGATGTGGCGGATCCGTCGACTCCGACGACTAACCGGCTCGATGCATTCATGACGAATTCCCGTCCCTTGACTTACGTGTGCAGATACACCCTGAGCATGGCCCGAATCGGACCGTCGCAGACAGAGGCGGAAGTCCTTCGGTGCGGGGCGGAAGTCCCTGCCAGTTACCCCTAGGGGGTATGACTTGCTATCGTCGATGACATGCAATCAGTGATCCGACGCAGACGCCCGGGCTTCGCCTCGGCGACCGGATTGCTGATCGCGCTGACGATCTTCGGGGTGCTGCTGATGCACTCGGTGACACCGACCTTGTCGGTGAGCAGCGAACACGCCGCCATGGCGTCGACGACCCACCATCAGGATCCGGTACAGGTGGCGGCCGGTGAACACGACTGCCCGTCGGCACATCAGATGATGCATCCGTGCGCGGGAACCACGGTGGCGTGGGGTGGGCTGTCGGTCCCGGCGGCGAGCGTCGATGTCGTCCACACGCCGATGTCGGAGGACGGTATCGGTGGGCGCACCGACTCCATCTCGGAGCGTGCGCCGCCGTGGACCCTCTGGGAGCTGGACAGATCGGTGACCTTGCGAGTGTGACAGGCAGCCCGGTGGACGCACGCCACCGGCGGATCGGCATACCCAGATCCCTGTATTTCGCACTTGTTCAAGGAGATTCACATGCGTAAAACACTCGTCGCTTCGCTGGCTGCCGCCACCGTGAGCGCATTCCTTCTCGCCGGCTGCAGCAGCGACACCTCGTCGGATTCGTCGTCGGAGGGAACCTCGTCTGCGTCGTCCTCGTCTGCGTCGGACTCGTCGTCGGCTGAGTTCAACGATGCCGACGTGATGTTCGCCCAGATGATGTACCCGCATCATGCGCAGGCGGTCGAGATGGCGGCAATGGTCGAGGGCAGCACCGAGAATTCGGACGTCGTGGCCTTGGCGTCGGCGATCGAGGCCGCTCAGCAACCCGAGATGGACCGGATGACCGCCTGGCTCACCGAGTGGGGCCAGCCCATGCCCGACATGAACATGGACATGGGCGGTATGGACCACAGCTCGGGCATGGGCATGATGACCCAACAGGACATGGACGCGTTGAGTGCGGCCACCGGTGCCGAGTTCGACCGCCAATGGTTGACGATGATGATCGAGCACCACGAGGGCGCAATCGAGATGGCGAACATCGAGATCGCCGACGGCTCGAACCCCGATGCGCAGGAGATGGCTCGCGCGATCGTGGCCTCGCAGCAGCAGGAAATCGACACCATGCGGACGTTGCTCGGCTGATCCGCTTCCAAATCGAGTGCCGCACCTCCTGACCGGGGGTGCGGCACTCGAGTAGGCTGCAAAATCGGAGAGTCCTTCTCCACGGGTCGGTCCGAGGGAGAACGTTCACATGGCACGTCCACGGGTATTGGTCATCGGCGGAGGATTCGGTGGGCTGCACGCGGCCCGACGCCTACGCGGTGAGGACGTCGACGTCACCGTGCTCGAACGCGGTACCTCCCACGTCTTTCAGCCACTGCTCTACCAGTGCGCCACCGGTCTGGTGTCCGAGGGTTCGATCGCCAGTCCACTGCGACACCTGCTGCGCAAGCAGAAGAACGTGCACGTGGCACTGGGCGAAGCGACCTCGGTGACCCCCCATGTCGACGGCTCGGCGGGTGACGGCGGAGTGGTGACGGCGAGTCGGTTCGACGGCTCGACGTTCGAGCTGCCCTACGACTACCTCGTCGTCGCCGTCGGTATGCAGCAGGCCTATCACGGCCACGACGAATACGTGCAGTGGGCACCGGGGATGAAGACCCTCGACGATGCCCTCGCGATCAGGCGAAAGCTGATCTCAGCCTTCGAGATGGCCGAATCCCTGCCCACCGCCGACGAACGCCGACCCTGGCTCACGTTCGCCGTGGCAGGGGGAGGCCCGACCGGAGTCGAATTGGCCGGACAGATAAGAGAACTCGCCACCAGGGCGTTGGCGAAAGAGTTCGACGCGATCCATCCGTCGGAGGCGCGAGTGCTGCTGTTCCACGGCGGCGACCGCGTACTCGAATCGTTCCCCGACTCCTTGACCAAGAAGGCGCAGCGCACCCTCGACGAGGTAGGCGTGGAAACCCATCTCGGAGTTCACGTCACCGACGTCACGGCCACCGACGTCGAGGTGACGGCCAAGGCAGAACCCAAGACCGTCACTCGCTACGACACCCACACCGTGCTGTGGACCGCAGGCGTCGAAGCCGTTCCGTTCGTGAAGCAACTCGCCGACGCGATGGGCGTCGAACAGGATCGCTCCGGACGCATCGCGGTGCAACCCGACCTCTCGATCCCCGGACATCGCAGGGTGTTCGTCGTCGGAGACATCATGTCGCTGAACCAGCTTGCGGGCGTCGCCGAGGTGGCGATGCAGGGCGGCCGAGCGGCGGGCGCGGCGATCGCAGCAGACCTGTCCGGTTCTGCGCGAAAGGATTTCGAGTACCGAGACCTCGGCACCGCGGCCTACATCGCCCGCGGTCACGCCCTGGTTCAGGCCGGGCCGCTGAAGATGTCCGGATTCCTCGGCTGGGTCTCGTGGGGCGTCATCCACATCGCGTTCCTGGCCGGCAACCGCAATCGCGTCGGGACTCTGATCAACTGGGCCGCAACCCTGGCCACCGGCACCCGACGCGAACGAGCCATCACCTACGGCGGCCCCGAAACGGCGCGTAAGCCGTACAACTGATCTCCCTGTCCACTATTTCGGTCCTCACACGGAATCCCGCTTTCGGGGGCGAATAGTGGACGCTCAGATCAGTTGCTGCCGGTGTCGACGGGGTCAGCCGATGCCGGGGATGAAACCGGGGTAGACGAAGTGCCCGGGACCGCCGCCGGGCAACAGCTGACCCGTCGAGCCCGGGTAGTTCATGTTCAGCAGAATCAGCTTGTGCGGGTTGCCATTCGAATCGGCCTGCCAGCAGGAGCCGAGCACGCCGTGAAATCCGGTGCACACGATGCGGGTGCTGTTGCCGTAGGGGGACGTCAATCGGTTCTCGCTGACGAAGGGGTTCCAGTAGTCCGGGTCCTGAGGAGTGAGGAAGCCGGTGACGTCCTGTGGAGCAGACGGACTCGGATACGGCGGCGGAGTAGGCCACTCGTCGGCGGCGGCCGTTCCCATGCCCAGGGCGGCGGCACCTGCAATGACGCAAGCAATGACGGCGGTGCGACGAAACATCTCGATCGACTCCTTCGCGGGGCGGGCACCCAATAGACCACAGACACTCGTCTCGTGGGAACACCTCTACGTCTGCGCTGCTGATTCCGACGACTACGAGCGGCCCATCGTCTCGCTGTATTCGCTGCTGCCCGTGGGTGTGGTGACCGCGGTGATCGTCGTCGCAGCCTGTGTTTTCGCCACCCGCGGCAAGCGCCAGGACCATCACGATCGAGTCTCGGAATCGTCCGGTCCGTGACGCTTCGGACGGTTGCTCGAGGTAACGTCACCTCATCTTCGGCCGATGTAGAGACTCGACCGGTGTAACTCGACGAAAAGGTGAAACAGCGTGCCACGATCTCGACGACACGGCTTCCGGCGAATCGGTTCGGCTACGGCCGTCGCCCTCGCAGTGGCGATTCTTCCGACCGCGCTGATGACGCCCGTCGCGTCCGCAGACGAACTGCCTGCGGCCACGACGCAGTCGAGCAACGGCTCGCGAATCGAGTCGGTGAACACCCTCGACAACCGCCAGGTTCAGCTCCAGGTGTTCTCGGCGTCGATGAACCGCACCATCCCCGTGACGGTGCAGAAGCCGGCCGACGACAGCGTGTCCCGCCCGGTGCTGTACCTGCTCAACGGCGCAGGCGGCGGCGAGGATGCCGCATCGTGGCAGTCGCAGACCGACGCCGAGGCCTTCTTCTCGGACAAGAACGCCTACATCGTGACCCCGCAGAAGGGCAAGTGGTCGTACTACACCGACTGGCTGCAGGACGATCCGAAGCTCGGCAGCAACAAGTGGAGCACCTTCCTCGGTGAAGAACTGCCCCCGCTGATCGACGCCCAGTTCGACACCAACGGTCGCCAGTCGCTCGCAGCACTGTCCATGACGGGCACCTCGGTTCTCAACATCGCGATCAAGTACCCGGGCAAGTTCGCCGGTGTCGCTGCGTACAGCGGCTGCGCTCAGACCTCCGACCCCATCGGTCAGCAGTTCGTCAAGCTCGTCGTCGAGACCTACGGCGGCGGCAACGTCGAGAACATGTGGGGACCGCTCGACGGCCCCGTGTGGCGCGAGAACGATCCGCTGCTCAACGCCGAGAAGCTTCGCGGAACGCAGATCTACATGAGCACCGGCAGCGGCCTACCGGGTGCACCGAACGACACCTTCGCCAACCCGCGTCTGAAGAACGACCCGGCGACGCTCGCCAACCAGGTCATCGTCGGCGGCGGCATCGAAGTTGCCACCAACTTCTGCACCTCGAACCTGGCCAAGCGCCTCGACCAGCTCGGAATCCCGGCCACGGTCGACTTCCGCCCGGTCGGAAACCACTCGTGGGGCTACTGGCAGGACGACCTGCACAAGTCCTGGCCTTTCCTGGCGGGATCGCTCGGCATCTGATCCTCGGAACACCGAACAACGGCCACCTGCACCTCGTGTGCGGGTGGCCGTTCTTCGTTCTCCGGGGCGGTGGATCGGCGTAGAAATCGAACGTATGATCGAACGATGGCACGGCGCGCGCAACCTCGACCGGCGTCTGCCGTGCGCCCCTTCAAGTTGCTCCGCCCGCCGCTGAAGGTGTGGATCGACCTGAACATCCTCTACCCACTGCCGCCACACCACGCGTCGAAGTTCAACCCCGAGGGATTCGATGTTCGACGCGTGGTGCCGGGAGACCTGGTCGAATGGTCGATCACCGTGGACGGGGATTGGCTCGGTCGCGTCACGTACGAGTTGATGTCGCGAGACCGAAGCGAAACCGTCACGCACTGGGTGCCCAGCCGGGCACTCAAGCCGCTGTAGGGACGAGACCCGCTGCACAGGACGAGAAAAGCCCCGCCTCGAAGGAGGCGGGGCTTTTGTCGTGTAATTACTTTCAGAAGCTGTGCTTGCGAGCCTTCTTGGCGAGCTTGCGGGTGGTGCGCTTCGACGGCACGAACAGGTGCGCAGCGCTGTTGCGACGGTTGCGTCGACGGATGAGCACGAACGCGACAGCACCGGCAACGGCTGCGATGGCGGCGATGACGGGAGTGCCGACCTTCGCGGCCTCGGCCACATCCTCGCTGTCGATGTTGCGAACCTTGGTCTTCACGTCGTCGGCGACGGCGGAGGCCTTGTCGGCTGCCTTGTCGGCGACCTGGGACGCCTTCTCCTTCACGTCGTCGGCATCGATGTTGCCGACCTTGTCCTTGACGGTGTCCTTGACGTCCTCGGCAACATCGGCCGCCTTGTCGGCGACGTCGGAAGCGGCATGCTTGGCCTCCTTGGCTGCACCGGCTGCGGAGTCGGCAACACTTTCGGCGGCATCGGAGACCTTGTCGGCGGCCTGATGAGTGTTGGCCTTCGTCTGATCCTTGGCACCTTCGGCGCGCAGGCTGTCGTCACCGGTTGCCTCGCCTGCCTTCTCCTTCGCAGTCCCGGCCAGTTCCTCTGCCTTGTGCTGAGCCTTGTCGATGAAGTCGGCCATCGGTGCGTACCTCTTTCGTGTAGGTCGTCTCCGGACATCCGGAGCTGGGGGCGTCGCGGACGACGCCGATAAGTATGAGTCGAACCGGCTGCTCCGAAACATACGTCGAGCGGGAGTGTGATGGGTCACTATCGACGGTCGGGCTACACGGGTCGGGGCGTCCGAAGTGCGGCGGTGACCAACTCGACGAGCGTGTCGATGTACGGGGTGAAGGTGTCGTCGGTCGGTTCGCCTCCGGAGCTGCAGCTCAGCGCCCACTCCTGGGCGAAGATGTTGGCGGCACCGATGATCGCGAGAATGACCAGACGATAGTTTCTGTCGGGCAGTTCTCCTCGTGCTGCGGCGGCAGTTGCCAGGGAGTCGAACATCTCGACGACGACGTCTCGCTGGTTCATGCGCCACAACTCGATGTCGGTACTGACCCCGACCACCTCGACGTAACAGACCCGAGCCGCCATCCGGGTTCTGCACGTGACGCCGAGGTACGCCCGGATCGCGGCGTCGATCGACTCCACCGCCGAGTGCCGACCGTCGTCGGACAGTGCGTCACGCGCAGCGCGCTCGCCGTCCTGATTCATGGTGGTGACGATCTTCTTGAGCAGCTCCGACCGGCTTCCGATCTCGCGATAGAAGTGACGGGTCGACACATTGGACTCCGAGCACAACATGCCGATCGTCGTCGCGGCGTATCCGTGCGTGCCGAACAGACCGATCCCGGTGTCCATCAGGCGGGTGAGCCGTTCGGAGGACCGCTCCTGTGGGGATCTGCCTGCGTACTTCCGGTCGGGCATGGGTCCGAGCGTACTGATCGAGCCCGCCTCGTCGGGTGATGTCACAAAACGGACATGACCGCTCCCGAGCTCATCACGGGCGTCGACGCGTCCGAAGTCGCTTCGGCCACGTCGAGCGCACCGGCTTGTACGCCCCGGCCAAGGCGCGTCGGTCGAAGTCCATGCCTGCTCCGCGCGAGGTGAACAGAACGAGGGCGATGATTCCTGCGGCCCCGACCACCACGGGAGTCATCGGGCGTTGCTTCCACTGCGACGTGAGCGGTTCATGAGAGTTCCTGTCTTCGATGTACAAGAAGACTGGCATTGACATCACCATTCGTCAATGGCACATTGTGTGATGTAGGTCGCGGTGTCGCTGCTGAAGGCGCGAACCCCGATGGAGTTCGGCAACACAGCAGAGGTGCGACGTGAAGAAAAGTCAGGCCCAGTGGCCCGAGATCGACGGTTCTGCCGACAACTTCCAGGACGTTCTCATCATCGGCGCCGGTATATCGGGCATCGGAGCGGCATATCGCCTGCAGCAGATGGCACCGGAACTGAGCTACACAATCCTCGAAGGGCGCGAGCGAGCAGGCGGTACCTGGGATCTGTTCCGGTACCCCGGTATTCGCTCCGACAGTGACATCTTCACGTTCGCGTTCCCGCACACGCCGTGGCAGGGCGACACCCTTCTCGCTCACGGCGAGGACATCCGCAATTACATCGTCGATACCGCCTACGCCAACGGCATCGACGAGCGCACGCGCTTCTCGACCATGGTCACGGCAGCGAACTGGGACTCGTCGACGGACCTGTGGACGGTCGACGCCCTGACGAACGGTGTTCCCACGACGTACCGCAGTCGATTCGTGTTTCTGTGCACCGGCTACTTCGACTATTCCGGTGGATACACCCCCGACCTCCCCGGGCTCAAGGACTTCGCCGGACGGGTCGTGCATCCGCAGCAGTGGCCGGCGGACCTCGATCACTCCGGCAAGAAGGTCGTCGTGATCGGAAGTGGAGCAACCGCAATCACATTGGTGCCCTCGCTTGCGGTCGACGCCGAGTCGGTGACGATGCTCCAGCGTTCACCGACCTACATAGCTTCGCTGCCGATGACCGATCCGTTCACCACGATCACCAAGCGCCTACTTCCGGACACTCTCGCCCACAGCGCATTGCGTTGGCGCAACGCCCTGTTGATGGTCGGTTCCTACCAGCTCTGCCGCCGCGCACCGAACGCGGCCCGCAAGGTCTTTCGCGCGATGACGAAAGCCCAACTGCCGCGAGGATACGACGTCGACAAGCACTTCGATCCCACCTACGCCCCATGGGACCAGCGCCTGTGCGTCGTGCCGGACGGCGATCTCTTCAAGGCCATTCGCTCCGGTCGCGCAACCGTGGTGACCGACCGGGTCGCCGAGGTTACCACCGACGGTATTCGAGTGGAATCGGGCGAGACGATCCCCGCCGACATCATCGTCACCGCAACGGGGTTGCAGCTCCAGGCCTTCGGCGGAATCGAACTGTCGTTGGACGGAAAGCCGTTCCAGGCGAGCGACAAGTTCGTCTACAAGGGCCACATGCTCGAAGACGTGCCCAACGTCGCCTGGTGCATCGGGTACACCAATGCATCGTGGACGCTCAAAGCCGACATGACAGCCCAGGCAGTGGCGAAATTGTTGGTGTACATGCGGTCTCACGGCTATACGCATGCCGTCCCGGACCGGCAGGGCAAGTCCGTGGGATCTCGCCCGGTGGTCGATCTCGCCTCCGGTTACGTCACGCGGTCCCTGAACGAACTACCCAAATCGGGGACCGAGCGCCCGTGGTCGGTGCGCCAGAACTACATTCTGGACAGAATCGACGCACGATTCGACGACCTGACGGAATCGATGAGGTTCGGTCGAACCGTGCCTACCCGGGCGGCGGAACGCGAGGCAACAGACGCGGTCACCGCGTAGACGACAGAGAGTGGAACTGCAGTGACTTTCGATATCGATGGCCGGGCTCTCGCGCACACGATCCGCGGAGAGGGGCCGACGTTGGTGCTCATCCACGGCATCGTGCACCGGCAGCACGCGTGGGACAGCGTCGTCGACGCACTGGCGCGCCATCGGCGAGTGGTGACCGTGGACCTGCCCGGACACGGTGATTCGCCCGAGCTGCCCACCGAGGAATTCGATCTCGGTCCATGGATCGTCGTCGAACTCGAACGATTCCTCGAGCAGATCTCGGTGGACGGCGAGAAGCCGCACGTGGCAGGCAACTCTCTGGGCGGCTACTTCGCGCTCGAACTCGCCGCCCGCGGGTCGGTGGCGTCCGCGACCGCCCTGTCGCCGGCCGGTTTCTTTCGCGGACACTGGGATCAGACGCGGGCGCTGCTCGTCTTTCGGTTGCTGCGGGCCGCGTCGCGAGTCATCGGTCCGATCGCGCCCACGGTCATGCGTTCGGTCGTCGGACGTACTGTGGCAAACGGCGTGTTCTACGCCAAGCCGTGGCGAGTTCCCGCGGCAACCGCCACGATCGACGCGCTGAGCATCACCACCAATCGAGCAATCGACGCGGCCGGAAACGCTGTGCCGCGCTTCAGCACTCCGGTCGACGAGTCCGTCCCGGTCACCGTCGCATGGGGTCGTCGCGACTGGGTGCTGCCGGTGTATCAGGCACCGCTGGTGCGTCGGACCTTTCCGCAGGCAGAGGTGACGACATATCCGGGGCTCGGGCACGTGCCGATGACGGACGATCCGGAGCGGGTGGCGTCCATTCTGCTGCGGGGATCACGAACGGTCTCGCAGTCGGCGTGAGCGCTCCGGAGAAGGTCGACGGGCGAAGCCACCGGTGGCACGATCACCGGATCGCCCGGCGTCAGGAACTGCTCGACTGCACTCTGGCCGCGATTCGTCGGCACGGCCACGACATCGGCATGGACGAGATCGCCTCGGCGAACGGTGTCTCGAAAACCGTCCTCTACAAGCACTTCGCCGACAAGAAGGGCCTGGCGGACGCCGCGATGGCTCGATACGTCGAGACGGCGCTGGTGCCTCGGATGCGGGACGCGATGTCCGACTACCTCGACGAGTACCACCTCACCCGCGCAGTGATTTCCGCCTACGTCACGACTGTCGCCACCGATCCCGATATTTACATCTACGTTCACAACAACAACGCCGTCTCGGGCGATCACGACGTCATCACCGCCGCGGAGGGACTGATCGCAGAGTTGCTGGCCGGCGTCATCGACGACACATTTGCCGAGCGAGAGTTCTCCACGGTCGGCTCGATGCCCATGGCCTTCGCGATGATCGGTGCGGTTCGACTGGCGTCACACTGGTGGATGTACGACCGGACGATGTCGGTCGAAGAACTCGTCGACTACCTGACCATGATGGTGTGGGGCGGTATCGCGGGCATAGCGCGCTCGGGAGGCTCCGCTGCACGATTCGCGTCGGAACCTCACCCGTTGACCCTCGAGGGCTGAGCGCCCTCCGCTGGCATCAGCGGTCGAACACCGCACGAATCGGCTCGGCAGCGGACACCGACTGGCACGCCAAGCGGACCCCGTGCCCGAGTTCGTAGTCGTCGAGAGTCTCGTTGGCGAGCATGGTCACGGTGCCCTCGGTGAGGGTGTACGCGCAGCCGCCGCAGGTCCCTTCACGGCAGACGTACGGCGGGTCGAGGCCGAGCTCGAGCAGGCGGTCGAGTAGCTTGGTGTCGGCATTCCACTCGAATTCGGTTGCCACTCCGTCGATCTCGACCTCGGCGGTGACGGAGTCCGCCTCCGATCCGGACGTGACCGGCGATTCGACGTGTCGAAACGGATTCGACTCGAAAGACGCGAACACTTCGCGGTGGGTACGACGAACAGTCACACCGGCGCCTTCGAGCCATTCTTCCGCGACGTTCATGAACGGCGGCGGACCGCAGAGAAAGACCTCGCAGTCGTCGGCGACGACGACTCCTGTCGCTGCCAGACCGGCAGCGGTGGGGAGTCCCGAATCCGAGGTGTACCAGTGGTGCACCTCGAGTCGATCGGGGAACCGAGACTGCAACTGCGCCAACTGTTCCGCGAAGATCACCGACTCGCGGTCCTGGTTCGCGTAGACGAGGGTCATCCGGTTGCCGTGGCGGAGGAGGGCGGTCTCGATGATCGACAGAATGGGGGTGATGCCGCTGCCCGCGGCCATCAGCACGAAGTCGCAGTCCCAACTCTGGGGGCCGAACATACCGGACGGTGCCAGCGCATTCAGACGCATCCCTCGAATCGCGTTCTCGTGCAGCCACTGCGACGCGAGACCGTTCGGGATCCGTTTGACGGTCACGGTCGGCTGGTCGTGGCGGACCGGGGAGCTCGAGAACGAGTAGCAGCGCGCCACGGACCCCTCGTCCGAACAGGGGATCTCGAGGGTGAGGAACTGCCCTGCTTCGTAGGAGAACTGCGTGGCCAGATGTTCGGGAACGGTGAACGTCAGCGAGATCGCGTCCTCGGTTTCGTGCACGACCCGGTCGATCTCGAGTGCGACGATCCTGGTCGCGGTGTCGTCTTCGCGCGCTGCGAGGTCTGCCGGTGGTCGGCTTCCGAACGTCGTCACCAGCTGCTCCTCAGGGCTCGAAATGGGTCTGCCGTCACTGTTGCACACTTCGCCACTATTTAATAGGCCATTGACAAATGGCGAATAGAGAGTGAAGGTGACGTCGTGAGTTCAACCACGGATCGCACCTTCCTACCCACCGGCGTTTCAGCCGTGGGGTCACCGCGAGCGCGCGCGGCTGCCTTCGTCACTCGGTGGTCCCTGCGACCGCTGACCAGTGTCCTGCCGACCGACCGGCGCGGTATTCGGTTCTCCCGACGCATCGTCGCCACGTCGATGAACCTTTTCGGTCCCGTTCCGAGGGGAACGTCCGTGGACCTCGTTGCAGACGGCTGTGTCCGCGGCGAATGGGTCCGCGCAGCCGGTGTGACACCGGGAGAGCGCGTGATTCTCTACGTTCACGGAAGCGCGTACGTCATCTGCTCGGCCCGCACGCATCGTGGGCTGACCGCGAGGTTGTCCAGGTGCACCGGGCTGCCGGTGTTCACGGTCGACTATCGACTGGCACCGGAACACCCGTTCCCTGCAGCGGCCGACGACATCGAATCGGCCTACCGCCTGCTCCTCGAGCAGGGGTACTGCGCACGGAACATCGTCATCGCGGGCGACTCGGCGGGTGGCCACCTCGCCGCCGACCTGATCATCGAGAACGACCGAACCGGCACGCCGCAGCCGGGTGCAGTGGTGCTGTTCTCGCCGTTGATCGACCTCGACTTCGAGCTCTCGGCGCAGACCGAGCGAATCCGCAAGGACCCGATGATCTCTGCGGCATCGGCGCGAGCACTCGTAAAGCTCTACACCGACGGCAACGCGTCCGACCTTCCGCGGCTGCGGCTCGACCTCGCCCACGTGCGTGACCTGCCACCCACGTTGATCCAGGTGGGTGGAGCCGAGATGCTGCGCGCCGATGCACGGCACCTGCACTCGATGATCGACAAGGCCGGCGGCAGCAGCGAACTCGAAATCTGGCCCGATCAGATGCACGTGTTCCAGGCCCTGCCCCGGCTGGTGCCCGAGGCCGACCGTGCCCTCGCGCACGCATCGGCATTCATCGCGCAGACGCTCGATACCGCTGACACGCACCATGACTCGAAGGAACAGGTGACCCGATGAGATCGAAGACCGATAGACCGTCGTACGGATCGAGGGCAGTGGTGACGGGCGCAGGTAGCGGCATCGGCCGCGCCTTCGCACTCGAACTGGCCCGCCGCGGAGGCGTCGTGATGTGCGCCGACATCTCCCTGCCCAGAGCGCAGGAGACGGTCGCCATGATCGACGCACTCGGTGCCGAGGGATACGCCGTCGAGTGCGATGTGTCGATTCGGGAGAACGTCGAGGAGCTCGCGCTTCGGGCCGCCGTCGAATTCGACGGACCGACGACTGTGGTGATCAACAACGCCGGAGTCGGGATCGGCGGAAAGCCGGTCGGAGACATCGGTTTCGAGGACTGGAACTGGGCCCTGGGGATCAACCTGTGGGGCGTGATCCACGGCTGCGAGGTGTTCACCCCCGGACTGCGTGCCGCAGGCGAGGGCGGGATCATCAACGTAGCCTCGGCCGCAGGCTTCGCCGCCGCACCGCTGATGGGGCCCTACAACGTGGGTAAGGCCGCGGTGATGTCGCTGTCGGAAACGATGGCTGCGGAGCTGTCGGGTACCGGCGTGCACGTGTCGGTCCTGTGCCCGACGTTCGTCAAGACCAACGTGGCGCTCGACGGCCGAATCACGTCGAGTTCGTCGCGGCTGGCCGAGTTCGCGATGCGCTGGACCGGACGTTCGCCCGACAAGATCGCGATCCGAACCCTCGACGCATTCGACCGAGGTCGGCTCTACGTGGTGCCCCAGTTCGACGCCAAAGCCGTCTGGCGATTCAAGAGACTGCTGCCCGCGGTGTACGTGCGTTTTCTCGGGTTGCTCAATCGTGTGATGCCCGCCGAGCAGGAGCCGGCGAAGACCGAATCCCTCACTTCCACAAACTCAGGAGCCTGACATGGCAATGGATTTCGACGACATGCTGACCAAGATCAAGGACCGTCAATGGGCTCTGGCCGATATCGACTGGGACGGACCGGGTGCCGAGACGATCAGCCCCGAACTGCACGCCAAGCTCAAGCCCTTCATGTCCGATCTGATGTGGATCGAGAACGTGGGAGCTCGGGGCTTCGCGGCGATGGCCCTCAAGGCCCCGACCGAGACGCTGGCCGAGATCTACCGTTACTTCCACGCGGAAGAGCAGAAGCACGCCAACGCCGAGCTCGCTCTCATGCGTCGCTGGGGCATGCTCGACGGTGACGAGATGCCCGAGCCCAACATCAACGTCAAGCTCGTGATCGACTGGCTCGACAAGCATTCCGACGGGCTGTCGCTGGCCGTGCTGGGAACCGTCATACCGATGCTCGAGGTGGCGCTGGACGGCGCACTCGTGAAGTTCATCATGGACGAGATCGACGATCCGGTGTGTCAGGCAGTGTTCAAGAAGATCAACTCCGACGAGTCACGGCACCTGGCAGTCGATTTCGCCGTGATCGAACTGCTCGGACATTCGCGGATGCGCAAGATTCTGGTCGACACCGTCGGTGCGTGGATGAACCCGGCCCTCATCGTCGGGACCCTTCGCTACATTCCGCTGCTGAACAAGATGCGCGACAACATCGTCGAGATGGGCGTCGACGAAGAGCGGCTGTACACCGCGATGAAGCGGTTCAAGAGTGTCGGCGAGCGCAGCCCAGAGGCGCTGCGCGTGCCGATGTACCGAATCGTGCAGTGGCACGGCAGCATCGTCATCAACCGCAAGCACCCCTATCACGTCCTGGCGGACGGACTGGTGAAGCTCACTCGCCGCTACCCGAGCAAGACACTCAATTCCGAGCCGACCTGGGCCAAGGAACTGACGTACGAGCCCGTCGCATGAACGAATTCGATGTGCGTGACGGCGTACTCGATGCGGTGATCGTCGGTGCAGGATTCGCCGGAATCGGCACTGCGATCCGACTGCGCAACAGTGGAGTCGAGGATTTCGTCATCCTCGAACGCGGCAGCGCGGTCGGTGGAACCTGGCGCGACAACACCTATCCGGGTGCAGCCTGCGACATCCCGTCCCGGTTGTACTCGTACAGCTTCGCGCCCAATCCGAACTGGTCGCACACCTACTCCGGTAGCGGCGAGATCCTCGACTACATTCACACGATGGTGGACGAGTTCGATATCGAGTCGCGTATTCGATTCGGGCACAACGTCGTCGACATCATCTGGAACGAGGCAGCCGGGCATTGGCACGTGAGTGTCGACGGGCACGCCGATGTGCGGGCGCGCGCAGTGGTGATGGCGTCGGGGCCACTCGCCAACGCGAGCCTGCCGAACATTCGGGGAATCGACACCTACGAGGGGCGCAAGATCCACAGTGCTCGGTGGGATCACGACTACGACTTCGCCGGCAAGAAGGTCGCCGTGGTCGGCACCGGAGCGAGTGCGGTGCAAATCGTGCCCGAACTGGTGAAAACAGCCGATACGGTCAAGGTCTTCCAGCGCACGCCGGGCTGGACGCTGCCGAGAGTGAACCGAAAGACGCGAGGCGGCACCAAGCGTCGGTACGCGCGATACCCCCAGGCTCAGACGTTGGCACGTTCGCTGTGGTTCTGGGGACACGAGTCCGTCGCACTCGGTGTCGTCTGGAAAACCCCACTGACTCGCATCGTCGAACTCGTCGGTCGCGCACATCTGCGTTCTCAGGTTCGCGATCCCTGGCTGAGGCGGCAACTGACACCTCGGTTCCGGGCCGGGTGCAAGAGGCTGCTGATGACGAGCGACTACTACCCAGCGCTGCAGAAGCCGAACTGCACGCTGGTGACCTGGCCGATCGCGACGCTCTCACCCAAGGGAATTCGCACCGTCGAAGGCATCGAGCATCAGTTCGACGCCATCGTGTTCGCCACCGGATTCGACGTCTCCAACACCGGTACCCCCATTCCGATCACCGGCCGTGAGGGGCGAGTGCTGGCCGACGAGTGGAGCGCAGGGGCCAAGGCGTACAAGAGCATTGCCGTGTCCGGCTACCCGAACATGTACTTCACCTTCGGCCCGAACTCCGGTCCCGGCCACAGCTCTGCACTGGTCTACATGGAGGCTCAGATCGACTACATAGTCGAGGCGATCTCCCTGGTGCTCGACGGCGATCTGCACAGCTGCGACGTTCGGCAGGACGTGCAGGACGCCTACAACGCGGAACTGCAGCGCAAGCTCGGCAAGACCACATGGAATTCCGGTTGCAGCAGTTGGTATCTCACCGAAGACGGCTTCAACGCCACCATGTTCCCCGGGTTCGCCACGCAGTACGTCAACCAACTCCGACGCGTCGAGCAGGGCGACTACACCACCATCCCGCGAGGTGTCGACCTCGCGCCCGCCCCGGCCGTCGCGCACTCCTGAACAACGAGAGCGCGCATCCCGTGTGGCGGCATGTGCGACCCGGCTCCCTCTTTCGTCGCGTGATCGGTGTATATCCTGTGGGTCGACGCGCGGCGGAGGTAGGGAGCTCGGTGGAGTATCGAATCGACGACTTGGCCCGAGAGGCCAAGACGACCACCCGCAATGTGCGGGCGTACCAGGAACGCGGGCTGCTCCCGCCACCCACTCTCCGCGGCCGCGTCGGCATCTACGGCGATGACCATCTGACTCGGTTGAAGGTGATCGACTCGCTGCTCCAGCGGGGTTTCACCTCGGCGCACATCGCGGATTTCCTCTCGGGCTGGGAGCAGGGCAAGGACCTCGAAGAAATCCTGGGCCTGCAGGAAATCGTGACGCGCAAGTGGTCGTCCGCCGAGACCACGGTCATTCCCGTCGACCTGATCGCCCAATTCCTGGGCGAGGACAACGACGTCATCGTCACGCGACTGATCGAAGCGAAGCTGATCAGAATCGACGGTGACCAATGCGAGATTCTCGACCCCACCCTCCTCGAGGTGTTCGTCGATCTGAGCCAGTACGGCTTCACCCTGGAACAACTGCTCGACCAACACGAGCGAACCGCCTCGAAGATGAACGCCATCGCCGAGTCGATGGTGGGCAGCGTGACCGACCACCTGATCAGCCAACACGGTCCCGGCTGGCTCCCCAAGTCGGGGGAGGTGGCCGAGACGACCGAGATGTTCGAGAAGATGCGCGCCCTGGCGATGAAATCGGCACAAGCAGAGCTGGCCCGCGCCCTCGACCGCGTCCAGGAACAGGCACTGAGCGATTATCTCTCGCAGACCCTGTCCAGGCAGAACGACCAGTAGCGGTTTGAAGACTGCGACAATCGGACATACCTGGCTCCCGACAGCCGAACGGCGGCTGACCGCCTAAGGGGGCACCATGAGATTCGTGACACTGATCGTTCTGGTCTGGCTGATAGTCGGCGCATTCGCGTCGTACCAGCGCGGATATTTCGAGAGCGCACCCGAGAACTGCGGCGGAGCGGGCACCATCGCCCTCACTGTCGTTGCTGGACCGCTCAACTACTTCGGCATCAACCCCGAGGTCACCGACTGCAACGTCACCGTGCCGCAGCCGAGTGAGTGATCCGAGTCTCTGACCGCGCGCCCGCGGTACACCTTCCCTAACCTGGTGAGGTGTTCCGCGGACGCTTGTTGCTGTTTCTCGCCTTCGCGATCCCTGTTGTCCTGGTGACCGCGATCGGTATCGGCGGTTACGTCGCGTTCACCAAGGCTCGCGTCGATCCGCTGACCACGGCCGACGCCATCGTGGTGCTGGGCGGTGAACACGACGGCCGCGAGGCCTACGGAATCTCGCTCGCCGAGCAGGGTCTGGCGAAGACGGTGGTGCTCTCCGATCCCTACGGATCCAGCGACTCGACCATGAAGAAGGCGTGCGCGACATCCTCACAGAAGTTCGAGGTGCTGTGTATTCCGCCGGTGCCCTCCACCACACGCGGAGAGGCCATCTTCACCCAGGAACTGGCCCGCGAACGCGGCTGGAACCACGTCATCGTCGTCACCTGGCGCTACCACCTACCGCGCGCCCGCTACATCTTCGATCAGTGCTTCGACGGCACGGTCACCATGCGTCCGACGCCACGCTCCTACGACTTCTCCCTCGTCGAATGGGAATTCACCTACCTCTATCAGATCGCCGGATTCGTCAAGGCCGGAGTGCAGGGGCCGTGCGAGGACTCGACGAGCGACTGACGGATCCGAGTCAGAAAATCTTGTGATAGAGCGTGATGCCGGACTTCCACGCCAGGAAGCCGAACATCACCGCGGCGATACCGCCCACCACATTCGCAGCGAAGAACGTTGCAGCGCTGCGATACTGCTGGTTCCGAGTGAGCCGAAGCGTGGCCAGCGCCACCGTGGCCATCGGAGCCACCGAGGCCAGAAATCCGATACCCACGAGCGAACGAAACCGGTCCGGTGGATCGAGCGCGAACACCAATCCCAACGCCGCGCACGCCACCAGATTGAGCGCGGACAACCGTCGCCGAGACCTGATCGCGTGCGCGAACACGAACTGCCCGAGCGCAGCGAGCCCGCCTCCGGCGGCCACCAGAAGCATTGTCGTCATCGAGTGCTTCCCGGTTTGGTGATCGCCGCACCGACAGCCATCGCGACGAGCGCCACCACCGGTGTGGCCAGCAGATAGACAACCGAATTCCAGGCACCGCGATGCGTCACGGCGTGGAATGCGTACAGGCCGAAGGTGGTGAAGCCGCACGCCAGTCCGAACACTCCTGCCCGGGCAACCGGAGCCTGCCGACCCCACAGATACCCCAACGCGGCACCCACGACGAGACATCCGAACACGTTGACTCCGAACGTGCTCACCAGCAGCCACCTCGGCGATGCTCGCCACGTCCAGACCTCGTACCGCAACGCCGCACCGACTGCGCCGCCGACCGTGACGGCAACATATTCGCCGACCGAACGACGGCGAGATCCGCAACGGTTCACGTCAATGCTGTCCCTCGATCACCGAAGCGAGCCTAACGGGAGTCGGGCCACTCGGCTGAGTGGAAGAAAGTCGGCCGGGGTGAGCCGGGGTAAAGTCGGCGTGTGACTGCGGAAGACGCGGGCCTCGGGCCCCAACACTTCGACGTGATTGTGGAATGGCGTGATCAGGACGTCGTTCTGGCTGTATCCGGCGAACTGGATCTGGTGACTGCTCCTGATCTGTCCGAGTCGGTTGCTCTCGTGCTGGAGAAATCGCCGACGGCGGTGGTGATCGACCTCAGTGATGTGGGATTTCTCGCCTCCGCGGGCATGTCTCTGTTGGCGTCGACGCATCAGCAACTCGGCGGCGAGGCCGGGTTTGCGGTGGTCGCGGATGGTCCGGCCACCGGTCGTCCCCTCACTCTCGTCGGTTTGGACGAGGTGTTCGGAATCTATGCAACGGTCGACGAAGCATTCGTTGCAATTCATGCGGGTAGATCCTGAACTTTTGGGTAGACGGGATTCATGATGGCGACTCTCTTCGGAGGTGACGACTCACGTACCGACAGTTCGATCTCGACGGCAGGTGCGCGAATGGAAGAACTGCTGTTCACCGGCGAACCTGCTGATGCGGATCGAGCGTCGGAGCTTCGTCGTGAGCTCGGTGACTGGTTGGGCAAGGTGGGCGTCGACCCCGATCGTGCGTACGACGTGGTGTTGGCCACGTACGAGGCGATAGCGAACAGCGTCGAGCACGCGTATCGAGACCACACCGATCGCGGGACACTCGACATTCGGGTCTCGCGCGCGGCGGAGGGGCGGATAGAAGTGAAGGTGACCGATCGCGGGGACTGGGCATCGCACAACTCCGATCCCAACCGCGGGCGCGGTGTGCCGCTGATGCGAGCGCTGGCCGACAGTGCAGCCGTCACCTCGGACCAGAACGGTACGACCGTGCACATGATCTGGGACGCGAGCTAGACCGACCGTCCTATCCGGCACACTGGTGCCATGGTCGACGTGCAGATCGCTACAGCCGAGAAGAAGAAGATAACGGTTCCGAACCTGCGCGTGCTCTGGCAGTTCGTCCGGCCGCACCGTCGGACCCTGTCGCTGGGCCTGACCCTCGGTCTCATCGGCACCGGAGCCGCTCTGGCGACACCGATGGTCGCCAAAGGAGTGCTCGACGGCCTCGGCACCGACGCATCCCTGATCCAGCCGGTGCTGATTCTGGTCGGTCTGCTCGTGGTGGGCTCGCTTGTTCTGTATCTGCAATGGATCGTGCTGGGGGTCCTGGCCGAACGCGTGGTCCTCGACGCCCGTAAATCCATCGTGCGCAAGTACTTCGGTGCCACCGTGGGAAGTCTGGGCACTAGGCCCACCGGAGAACTCGTCACCCGGGTCACCTCCGACACCGTTCTGCTGCGCGAGGCCACGTCGAATGCGTTGGTGGCCATCGTCAACAGTGTGGTCGGCCTCGTCGGCGCACTGATACTCATGGCCGTGCTGGATCTGGTACTGCTCGGCGCGATCGCCGCGGCCATCATTGCGATCGCAGTTCTGTTCGCACGCCTGATGCCTCCGATCGCCGTCGCGCAGCGGCAATCCCAGGAAGCGGTGGGCCGCCTCGGCGGAATTCTCGACGGCACGCTGCGGGCCATCCGTACCGTCAAGTCCAGCAGGGCCGAGGCCCGCGAATCGGAGCGAGTCATCTCCGAGGCGCGAATCTCCGCCCAGCACAGTGTCAGAGCGGTCAAGATCTCCGCATTGGCGTGGACGTTCGCCGGAGGCGGAGTGCAGTTGGCGATCATCGGAATCCTCGGTCTCGGCGGCTATCGCGTCAGTACCGGGGCATTGGCCGTGTCCAGCCTGATCGCGTTTCTGCTGTACGCATTCCAGGTGATGGGCCCGGTGTCCACACTGGCCACGAACATCACCGCACTGCAGGCCGGAATGGCCGCGGCTGCCCGCATTCGCCAGATCGACGACCTGGTCACCGAAACGGGTGAGACAGGCTCCGTGCGGTCGGAGAAGACTCGAGCGCCCGCTCCGGCTCTCGAATTCCGGAGCGTCACAGCACGATACGCGCCAGGTAGGGAGCCGGCCGTACGCGGAATGGACCTCGCGGTGCCCGCGCGCGGACACACCGCGATCGTCGGCCCGTCGGGCGCGGGCAAGACCAGCGTCTTCTCGTTGATCCTGCGCTTCCTGACGCCCGAGGCCGGCGAGATCAGGCTCGGCGGAACCCCGTACGACGAGCTGACCATCGACGAAGTACGAGCCCGGCTGTCCTACGTGGAGCAGGAGACACCGGTGCTTCCCGGCTCGATCCGCGAGAACCTACTGTTCAGCCATCCCGAGGCCAGCGAGGCCGACATCTGGGCGGCGCTCGAGTCGGTGCATCTGGACTCGGCGATCCGCGCGCTCGACGAAGGGCTGGACACCGACCTGATCGGATCGACCGTCTCCGGTGGGCAGCGTCAACGAATTGCGTTGGCCAGGGCCATCGTTCGTCGTCCGGAAATTCTCCTGCTCGACGAGGCAACCGCTCAGGTCGACGGCCGCACCGAGGCGGCAATCCACGAGGTGATCCGATCGATCGCGGCCGACTCGGCTGTGGTGACCATCGCGCACAGGTTGTCCACCGTGCTCGACGCCGACACGATCCTCGTGATGGAGGACGGAGTGGTTCGCGCCAGGGGCACGCACTCCGAGCTCATGAACACCGACTCGCTCTACCGAGAACTTGTGGCCGCGTTGCGAATCGGTGACAACACGGCGCTGACGAAGCCCGCCTGACGACACCCGGCCGGGGCCTAGGGACCGGCGTCGGATTCGGTTTCCGTTGTGCTGCTTTCCTCGTCCGACTCGTCCTCCGAGGTGGTGGTGGTCGTGCGGTCCGAGGACGGGGTTCGGCGAGGGCTTCGCGTCGTGGACTCGGGCCGATCCGGAGTCGTCGTCGTGGGGCGAGCAGTAGTGGGTACCGCGACCTGCCACGTGGGCGACGGCGGGACGATGACGATCGTCGAGGTCGGCGTCGACTCGACCGAACTCAGGCTGTCCGACTTCAGAGCGGGCGGACGAACGGTCTGGCTCGAGTCGTCGAACGCGCCACCGAGAGCGCCGATGGTCAAGCCCACTGCGACTGCCAGTCCGGCGCTCGCCACTGCTGCCGACGCGATGACCTTGTCGCGCATGCACAGACCCTAACGCCGTGGCCGGACCCGGATGGTCGGCAATGATGCGAGAACGTTACCTCAGCGAGCGGCGCGGTGAGAGGTGGACGGTCACTGCGTCGACAACCGCAGAACATGGGGGAGAGTCTCCGCGATCAACTCCCCGGCCTGCTCGTAGACCGAGTGCTCGCGCCGATACGGATCGCCGATGTCGAGGGTGTCGACACGGTGCACCGCCCGTGCGTCGGCCAGGGTCGCAACGGAGTGCGCGCCCGACGCGGCGGCGAGACCGGCCGCCTCGAGCAGCGTGAAGGTGCGACGCATCTGCCGCGGTGCAAGTGCCAGGACGGCGTCGCGATGCGCCGCCGTCATCGTCAGAACGAGGTCGGCGTCGGCAGCGATCGCGGGCGTGAGGCGTCGGGCAACGAAACCGTCCGGGTCGCCGCCGAGCTGCGTCAGCACCGTCGCAGCCGTCGGGTCCATGGCGTGTCCGGTCAAGCCCTGCGTTCCGGCGCTGCTCGCGGTCAGCTCGAACCCGCCCTCGAGCGCGAATGCGGCCGCGAGTCGCTCGGCTGTGGGCGATCGGCAGATGTTCCCGGTGCAGACGAACAGAACGCGCATGCCCGCAACTGTAGTGCTGTGGTCGGCTCCTGCACTGTGCACCGCGGGACGCGCTACAGTGAGCCATTGGCAGGGGGATCGAGACTCGTTCGTGACATCCAGTCTCGGCGTGTGTTCACGGGGAAGTCGACCGAAGGCAGGTAATGACCGAAGTTCTCGGTGTGTCGGTGGGGGCCAGTGCCGTGCGCATGGCTCGTCCCGACGCACGCCCTCAGGATTCGGGTCGCCTCGACTTCCACCACGACACCGTCGACGCCTACTGGGACCGCGCGGAGGAACTGGCCGCCGAATCGATCGGCGTCGTGCTTTCGCAGCCGGGCGACGGTGGACCGGTGCAAGCGACAGGCGTTGCGTATCGAGACCAGCAGCAGTTCGGCGAGATCCAGCAGGCGATGGCGAGTCAGCGGCTCTACAACTACCGACTGGTTCCCGAGGCGCGAGCAGCGTTGCAGTACCTCGAGGCGTCGGGCGAGCTGGGACACTTCGGCACCATCGCTCTCTACGATCTCGGCAGCTCAGGATTGACGATCAGTGTGATCGACCGCGGTACCGGGCAGGTGCTGCTCGCCGAGCGCACCATCGACATCAGCGGTGACGATTTCGATCGGCTCATTTCCGACAATCAGCTCGCCAAACAGGGCGTCGACATTGCCGACAACCAGGAACTGAGCGAGTTCACCGCGCGGTGCCGCGTGGCCAAGGAACAGCTGTCGACCAGCGGCGCGGTATGTCTTCCCGGTGACGGCGGCGTGATCCTGATCTCGCGCGAGGCGTTCGAGTCTCTGGTGACCGTCCCCATCGAGTACTCGGCGCGGTTGGTGCGTGACGTGATCGGTCGTTCACCCAAGCACGTCGACGCTCTCTTCCTCATCGGCGGTGGAGCACGTATTCCGCTGGTGGAATCGATTCTCAGCGCGTGGATCGGCCTGCCCGTCGTGACCCCGGCGAACCCGGAATCGGTGGCCGCACGCGGCGCCGCGCTGCTGGCGACTCCGGTGGCCGATGCACCTCGTCAACCGAGCCCGCAGCCGGGCGTTCGGCAGTCTCCGTCCGATCCCGCATCGTTGACCGGGGCTCCGGACTGGTTGAGCCCCGAGCCCGCTGCCGACAAGCCCGCCGACTCCAAGCGCAAGGTGCGCGGCGCCGTGCTCGTCGGAGGTGGCCTCGTTGCGATCGCTGCCCTCGGGTTGTCCCTCGGGTACGGCGGTAGTTCCACGGAACCGACGAGTGCACCGGCCGAGACGAGCGCACCTGTCACTGCAGAGCCCACGACGCCGAGGACGAGCGCGCCGCCCACCACCACCGCAGCACCCACTACCACTGTGCCGCCGACCACCGAGGCAGCTCAGGCCCCGGCCCGAACGTATTCCGAGCCGGAATACGTCCCGCCCGCCGCGCCTGCTCCTGCGCCGGCCCCAGCGCCACTGATTCCCGGCCTGCCGCAGATCCAGTTGCCGCAGATCCAGCTTCCGCCCGCACCGGTGATCGAGTTGCCACGCTTCTAGCAGGCGTCGACGGACGCCCGGTTCAGGGCAGCTGCAACTCCGCGAGAACCGCCAGGTGATCGCTCTCCGGGATCGCCAAGGGCTCGACCGACCGAGCACGAACGTTCTCACTCGTCACCACATGGTCCAGACGCGCGAGCGGACGCTCCGACGGGAACGTGCGGAACAGGCCCGCGCCTGCCCCGTCGGCCGCGTCGGAGAACGGGGACGATGCCAACGTGCGGAACTGCCGGTGGTCGTTGGTGGCGTTGAAATCGCCCGCTACCAGCACAGTGCCCTGGTAGGTCTCCATGATCGACCGCATCCTGGCCAGGTCGGCTGCCCATTCGGTGGTGTGGCGCGGTGTGGCCGGAGACATCGCGTGGAACGAGACGACGGTCAGATCCTGCCCGTCGACGGTGGTTTTCGCCTGGACCGGTACGAATCCGAAGTTGTCGAGGCGTGTGCCGTCGGTCAGCGGGGTGCGGCTCCACAGCCCGGTGCCATCGGCCACCGGGAGCGCAGCGGTGAAGGAGAAGGGCAGTAGGTCGTCGATGCCCGCGTCCTGTAGATCGGTCACTTCCTCCGGGGTCAGTTCCTGGACCGCGAGAATGTCGACGTCGTTGCTGCGCACCGCGTCGACGATGGACGCGGCGTCGGCGTCGCCGTGCGCAACGTTGATCGTCAGGACCGACAGTTCCGGGCCGGTGTTGTCCGGGCCGTCGGCGAGGAACATCGGCACCTGAACCCCGACCACCGCGATGGTGACCAGAACTGCGACGGCCGATCCGATGCGCGAGTGCGCTGCGGCGAACAGCAGCACGGCGACGATCGAGACGATGCCGAGGTACGGAGCCCCGACGACTAAAGCTACAAACGTGATCTCCGTCACACCTACCTGGCGAACGAGGAACATTCCGAATGCGGCTGCGAGCAGAGCCCAGCCGATGACCAGCGCTGCGCTGGATGCGAAACGGCGCATCGCGCTTGTGCCTCCTATTGCGTGCCCCAGTTGGGCATGGATGTGTCAGGTGTTGTCTACACTCGGCATGTGCCCAGCTCAGAGCCATTGTGCAAGTGCCATCACGAACAAGCTGCGCACCAGCATTACCGGCGCGGAACCGACTGCTCGCTCTGCGATTGCCCCCGTTATCGGGGGCAGGTATCGCTGCTGTCGAGGTGGTGGTCCCGCAAGTAGTTCGTCCGGGCAAAAACAATCCTACCGTCCGATCGAATGCGAAGAACAAACCGATTCGTTAGGATTAGGGGCCTGGATACAGGCAATACGGACAAATGCGGCTCGGGGACCGTCCGACATTCGATCCGGTAGGAGAGGCTTCATGTCGAACGATGCAGTGCTGGACAGGCTCGGGACCAGCCTACGAGTCCTCGAACTCGACCCCATCAGTTACCGACCGCACCCGATACACAACCACGACCGCATCTGGACCGAAACCAACTGCTACGTCGACCTGTGGATCGAAGTTCTGCACTCGTTCGGTGCAGATCCCACTCCTGCTCTCGCCTTCGTGCTGAGCGCCGGCTGCGACGGGCGACAGTGGGACTTCGTGAAGATCGCGCCCGAGGACCTGCGCACCCTGTACGGCATCGGCGTCGCCGAGATGAACGTGTGGCGTCCTGTGCTCGAGCACGTCGTCGAAGGCCTGGAAGACGGCATCCACGTCACCGTGGAGGTCGACGGCTTCTGGCTGCCCGACACCGCGGGGACCAGCTACCGCAATCAGCACACCAAGACCACCATCGTGCCCAACCTCGTCGATCGCGACGGAAAGGTAATGGGGTACTTCCACAATCGCGGCTACTTCGAGCTCACCGGGGCCGATTTCGACGGGATCTTCAATCTCGCACCGGAACCGCACGCCGAAGTGCTGCTGCCGTACGTCGAGCAGATCAGAGTGGACTCCACGGTTCTCGACGCCGGTTTCGACGGCCGTGACCTCGATGTCGCTCGCGCACACCTGGCCCGCCGTGCTCCGGGCAACCCGGTAGATGCGCTGGCCCGCCGCATCGTCGCCGACATCCCGCTCGTGCAGACCGCGGGACCCGACGCCTTCCATCTGTGGTCGTTCGGCCTGCTCCGGCAATTCGGCGCCACCGCAGAACTCGCTGCCAACTACGTGCAGTACCTCGAGGGCAGAGGCGTGACGGGTGCCGCCGCGGCCGCTCCGCATTTCCTCGACGCCGCCTCCGGTGCCAAGGCCGTCCAGTTCCGGATGGCGCGCGCCGCACGTGGCCGGGATGTGGTGCTCGACGAGCCGCTGATCGAGATGAGCAAGAACTGGACGGCGGCCATGGACATCGTTGCAGGTGCATTGAGCACGTGATCGATCTGCTCGACGGCGCTCGGTGGCGGTTGGCCCGCACCGACGCCGGTTCCGTACTCGACCCCGGCGACCTCCGCGGCGATCTCGACTGGATCGACGCGGTGGTGCCGGGCACGGTCGCCACCGCGCTCGGAGACTCGCTCGCGGTGAATCCGGACGATCACGACTGGTGGTTCGTCGCCGATGTGTCCACCGGTGACCATCGCCGGGTGCGAGTTGGATTCGGCGGCATCGCCACCCGTGCCCAGATCTGGATCGATGGCGTCCATCGCAGAACCGTGACGTCGATGTTCGTTCCCGAGACTCTCGAACTGACGGACTGCGGTGACGCCGTCACCATCGCCGTCCACGTCGAATCGCTGACGGCACATCTGAAGACTCGACGCCCACGAGGTCGGTGGCGATCGTCGCTGATCGCCGCACAGGGGCTCAGGCACGAGCGGACGACGATGCTCGGACGAGCACCCGTGTACGGGCCCCTTCCGGTACCCGTCGGACTATGGCGCCCGGTGTCGATGACGGTGATCCCCGACGTACGTCGCGTCGACCTGTCGACTGCGGTATCGGGTACGGACGGCATCGTCACACTGCGCGCCGACCTGGATGCTCCACGGGTGGCTCGAATCATCATCGACGACAACGTCTTCGAGCTCGGAACCGTCGAGCGCATCGAACGGTCGGTGACGCTACCCGACGTCGAACTCTGGTGGCCCCACACACACGGCCGACCGCGAACGTATCGCGTCGCGCTCGAGATCGACGGCATCGTGCATCCCATGGGCGTCGTCGGCTTCCGAACGGTGGAACTGGATCGCGCGGCGGGCGGCGCGCAACTCGTGGTCAACGGCCAGACCGTCTTCTGCCGCGGAGGAACGTGGACCCCGCTGGACCCGGTGCGGTTGTGGTCGCCGGAGCCCGATCTACGGGAGGCACTCGAGGGGCTCCGATCGGCGGGCCTGAACATGGTGCGCGTCGTCGGCACCCTGGTGTACGAGCAGCCCGAATTCTGGTCTCTGTGTGCAGAACTGGGCATCATGGTGTGGCAGGACGTCATGTTCGGCACCATCGACCCGCCCACCGACGACACCTACACCGCGGCGGTCACCCGCGAGCTCGACGCGTTCGCCGAGACCGTCTCGGCCAACCCTGCCCTGGTGGTCGTCAGCGGCGGAAGCGAGACTCAGCAGCAACCCACGATGTTGGGTCTCGCAGCCGACGATCAGCGAATGGTGATGCTGGACAGCATGATTCCCGAATTTCTGGCAGATCGACTGCCCGCGGTGACTTATGTGACATCGAGCCCGTCCAGTGCTCGGGGCGAGTTGCACACGCATGTGGGCGACGGCATCGCGCACTACTTCGGGGTGGGTGGATACCTCCGGCCACTGTCCGACATCCGTACTGCCGGAGTGCGTTTCGCGGCAGAGTGCCTGGCCTTCGCTGTCCCCCCGGAACAGGCGCAGGTGGAGAAATTCTTCGGGGCCGCCGCCGTCGCCGGGCATCACCCGGACTGGAAGGCCGCCGTCCCACGTGACCGTGGCTCGTCCTGGGATTTCGAGGACGTGCGAGATCACTACGTACGCGCGATCTTCGGCGTCGACCCACACCTGATCCGCCGGGACGACGCAGAGCTGTACCTCGATTACGGTCGGGCCGCGATCGTCGAAGCGTTCACCGAAGCGTTCGGCCACTGGCGTCGCGCATCCTCGGGGTGCGGCGGAGCCCTCGTGTTGACGCTACGAGACACCGTACCCGGCGCAGGCTGGGGCATCGTCGATACCGCCGGTGTACCCAAGGCGCCCTTCTACGCGTTGGCGCGGGCAAGCGCCCCGGTGGCACTGCTGTTGTCCGACAACGGACTCGACGGCTATTGGGTGGAACTGGTCAACGACGGACCGGCGCGCTCGGGCAGTATCCGGGTGGTGTTGCACGCCGCTCGCGGCAGTCACGAGTTCGAACGCACGGTGAACGCCCCGGCGAACGGATCCATTGCACTGACGGTGGATTCCATCGTCGGCACCTTCACCGACGTGAACCATGCCTACCGCTTCGGCAGTCGAACCTACTCCGCCGTCACAGTCCTGTTCCTGGACGACGACGGCGTGGAGGTGACACGAACCACCGCACTCGTCGGCGCGCAGAGCCGTCAGAACACGGTGGGATTGGTCGCCGGTGTCGTCGAAACGATTTCGGGGAACTGGGAACTGACAGTCCGGTCCGACTGGCCGGCACAGTACGTCTGCGTCGACATCGACGGATTCGAGGTGTCGGACTCGTGGTTCCACCTGGCACCGAACGAACCTCGTACGCTGACTCTCGTGAGCCGAGGGCCAGCCGCGCCGCGCGGCCACGTTCGAGCACTGAACTCGGTGGAGCGGGCCTCGGTGGCACCGAGGTCGTGAGCAGCCTGGGTCGTGAGCAGAAATTCGTAGTGGACTACGAATTCAGTCCATGGCCCAAGCCGTGCACGTGCCGCTAGCGGCTCGTGCTGAGTTTACCTCGGGCATAGCCGATTCCGGCTGCACCGACACTTGCCACCACGGCCATCGCACCCCACGCGCGTGCCGGGTTGCCGCGCGCAGCGGCGCTGGTCTCTCGGCCGACCGCACGAGGCAGGATCTTGGCGGTGTAGGCCCGCTCGGAGGACAATGCGTCCTCGGCCCCGATCAACCGGGCGATGGCGGCCTTGGACACGCCCTCGGCGTAGCTGCGCGTGATCAGGTAGCGCGGACGAGTGCGGTCGGCACTGACCGTGTGATCGACGACGATCGAAGGATCGAACACGATCTGCGCGTCCGGATACGTCTGGCGTAGACGGATGCACAATTCCGTCTCCTCGCAGCCGAGGGGGACACGTCCGATCCGGCCGATGCCGGAGACGAATCCGCCGAGTGCGACGACGGTCTCACGGCGGAACGACATGTTCGCGCCCATGAGATTGCGGACCTGAGCGGTTTCCGTTGGCTGCCCGCGGTAGGTGCACCCGACGACCCAATCGAGTTCGCCGGGTTCACCCACTACCTCGGCCGGTAAGAAGGCCGGACGTTTGTCCGGCCATACCGGGTATGCAGAGCCCCCAACGGCGTACACGGCATCGTCCGAGTAATGGGACAGAATGGCTCCGAGCCATTCCGTGGTGCGCGGTGAAGCGTCGTCGTCCAGGAAGACGACGATCTCACCGGTCGCAATATCGAGCGAGGTGTTTCGCGCTCCGGACAGGCCGCGAGGGTGGTTGTTCTCCACCACGTTCACGGTCCGGTGCAGCGGCGAGAACTCGTCGCGTGCGCGTTCGGCCAGTTGCGCATTGTGATCGATGACGATGATCAGTTCGTCGGCAGGCACGTCCTGATCGAGGACGGCCGTCACGGCGGCCCGGAGTTCGGACCATCGAGCCAACGTGTATGCGCAGATGACTACCGAGGAAGTCGGCAGACTCACGCCGTCTTCTCGCGGAGTTCGAGAACCTCGTTGTACGACTCCAGTGCCTCGAACTCGAGGTCCATGTCGGTACGGGCGTCGATCGACTCTCGCAGCGGGCGAACGATGGACTTGCGCTTGATCCTGCGGGCACGCATGCGCTCGGTCATCAGGGTGCGCAGCACCCGGAAACCGTCCGAGAACGTGCGCAGATTGCTCTGGCCGTAGATGCGGGCCAGCTCGACGCTCGGCACTTCCTCGATGCGCACGGACGCCTCGGCGAAGCGGCAGTTGATGATGGTCTCGATCTCGAAACCGTCGCCCCAGAGCATCATGCCCTCGGCACCCGGCTGATCGACGACGGGCAGGTCGAGGACCGGCACCAGATCGCGCCAGAAGGCGTTGTAGCCGTAGCAGAGATCGGAGAAGCGAGTTCCGAAGAGCGTGTTGGCCACGAGATGCAGGCCACCGTTGCCGGCGCGACGCAGCGGCGTGATGTCGTGGCTGCCGCCACCCTCGCAGAACCGGCTGCCCTTGGCGAAGTCGGCACCGGCGATCAAGGCGTCGACGAAGCGCGGGATCTCGGCAGCGTCGGCTGAACCGTCGGCGTCGAACATGACGATGATGTCGCCGGTAGCGGCCTCGAAGCCGCAGGCGAGCGCATTGCCCTTGCCCTTGCGGGTCTGCTTGATGATGCGAATGTCACCGCGAATCTCGCGTGCCGCGTCGATGGTGCCGTCGACGGATCCACCGTCGACCAGCACGAGCTCGTAGTCGTGAGAGAGCAGGGGGAGGACGTGACGAAGGTTCGCGGCCTCGTTGAGCGTCGGGATGACGACACTGACGCGGGGATTCTGACGATTCAACATATCCATTCCACATGGGTCGAGTGCGATGGGCAGATGTCTCCGAGCTCCGTGAATCGACCCCCGCCGCATCCACAGACAGTGTCCCGACGTTCGTTCTGAAGCGTAAGAACCTGTTTCCTTTGACTGAAAGCAAGCTTAAAAGAAGCTGCGGGTTTGTCAAGCTACAAACAAACCAACTGGGAGATTGTTTGGAGATTCACGTCATAGTTTGTGAACCGAATCAACGAGATCGGTACTGGTAGACGATCGTGTCGGCGTCCTGGTACCGCACCGACCACGCCGAATTGGTGGCGAGCCACTGCCGGAAACGGGCGACCGCATCGTCGGCGACGAACCCGTAGTACTGCATCGCCTCGAGCGACTGACGGGTGAGAACCATGTAGGTGGGTGTGTCGCTGATCGACGCGTTGTAGTCGATCTGGCCGAGCTTCTCGGGCGTGGGGAAGCCTTCCATGTACTCGGGGCCCAGCGCGTAGAGCGGGACGTCCCAGTATTCGTTGGCCTCGGTCAGTCGTCCGTAGTCCGACGTCGACCGGGCCGGGTAGCCCGAGGAGTACAGCATCGTGACCGAGGTGCCGGACGGCGACTGCGCGGCCACCGCTCGGGCGTCGTCGATCTGTGCGCGATGTTCGAGCACGATCGGCCACAGGCCGAAGTAGCTCTGCAAGCCCAGCACGGCACAGCTGATGGCACCTGCCGTGGCGACCGCAACCGAGGTCCGGGCGGTGAGCCTGCGGGCCCGGGACGGGCGATCCTGGGAAGGCTTGCGATCGAACAGCGCCAGGAACAGTGGCGTGATCAACAGCACGCAGCCGGGTATCGCGTACAGGTACACCCGGAAGATCGCCTCACCGCCGTAGCTCTGGCCGGCGAGCAGCATGATCGATCCGAATGCCATCACCATCGGAGCCCAGAACGTCTTCTTGGTACGCCAGGCGTAGATCGCCGAGACGAATGCCAGCACGAACACCCCACCGGACAGTGCACGGCACACCAGGGACGTGATCTGTTTGCCGAGCACGCCCTCCGCCTCGACGTTGCTGGCGGCGTTCTGCACGGGGTCGAACCCCTGGAAGAGTCCGTACGGTGCCACGATCGGCAGTCGCGGATACAGGTATCCCAGCAGGATGATGCCGAGCGGAATCATCAACCACCACGGCTTGGCTCGTCGCGTCACCAGCAGTACGCCGGTGACGGCCATCAGCCAGTACGGCGTCAGCTGGTGGGTAGGGACCAGTGCCGCGAACGGAATGATCGACACGTACGCCGCGGCCCTGGTGAGTGTCGAGGACATCAACAGCGCCAGGAAGCCCACGGCGAGCAGTACGGCCCACGCCTGCGGTGAGTAGTAGTCCTGGCCCACCCAGTTGATGACCTCGGCGAGCATCGCCGCCGTGATCGCTGCGCGTTTGTCGAACTTCATGACCCGCGCGAGTCCGTAGACGGCCGCTGCGAGCACCACGTGGATCATCGGCGCGAACACGTGCGCCAGAGCCAGCGTGTCGTATCCGGTGACGTGCTGGAACCAGGCCGAGACGAGGAAGAAGCTGGGCCACTCGCTGTAGATGTCGACGCCGCTCGGAGCCAGCCGGTTGAGATCGAGCACGAACTCGGTGACGGCGACGTGCTTGTACGTCCAGTCGTAGATCGGGGCGGAGGTGACGAGGGTGACGGTGAATCGCTGCACCACGATGGCCAGGCCGATGGCGACCAGCATGGTGCGCAGCTGATGACGCCGCAGCGCGATCAGGAACCCCGCCATGATCAGAACCATGCACAGCACCAGTCCCGGGCCGGTTCCGGCGGTCAACAGTCCGAACTGCGAGTACGTCGCGCGCTCGAGACCCGGCAACAGCGGCAGCCACAGAAAGAACGCCAACGCCAGAATCAGGGCGGCGACGTTGCGTCGCAACGTCTCACGGTCGGTCAGGACGAATCGCACGGAGGCGAGGGCCGACGTTCGCGACGACGGAGCGACGACCTCGCGTGCCCGCGAGATCCACACCGGCAGGTCGGGACGGCCGTGCTTGCGGTACCAGAGCACCGAGGACCCGATCAGGGCCAGACACAGCCACAACGTCCACATCCGGGGCGACCAGCGGTATCCCCACATCGCCGCCGACACCATCAGTGTCACCACCGAGATGCTCAGAATCGGCAGGGCAGCAGGAACCGCGGTGCGCGGGATACGCACCCACGACAGAATCGCGGCACCCGGTCCGAAGAACAGCAGAACCGTCAGAAGCGCGACGCGAACCAGCGTCGGCAGCGCGATCATCGAGGCCAGACCGGACAGTGCGGCGAGAACGCTGATGTCGGAGTAGCGCAATCGGCTACCCGCGCGCCGCCGCGTGCCTGCAGCGGAGTCGGAGGTGCCGACGGGCCAGTCGACGGTCCAATCGGACGGAACGAACAGCTTGTGCCGCAGATCCGCGATGGACCGGTATCCGGAATCAGTCGAGGACTGGCTCACGGCTCACCCCCGCCAGAGGAGTGCGCTCGCGACCTTCGCGCCTGCTGCGCCGGATGGCCGCCGGACCTTTGGCGATGGACAGCAGTTCCATCCGGCCGATGCCGTCCGGCAGGTCGGCAGCGAGATCGTCGGGAGGGGAGGCCACCTTGCTCATCTTGGCGGACAACCGAATCGCACTGCCGAGTCGGCGGACGGCCACCGTGGCGGCCAGCGTCGCCGATCTGCGGTCGGTCGCGACCGTGTACAGCCACGCGCCGAGCCCGAGCCCGTACCCGCGCGCCTGCACCGCCAACGCCTCGGAATCGGCGCGGTGACGGTGCCACACGATGGCCGCAGGCTCGTACACCAGCTTGTCGCCGGCCATCAAGACCCGGAAGAACATGTCGAGGTCCTCACCGCCGTTGGTCGGAGATCCCACTCCCAGTGCCTCGTCGAAGCCTCCCAGATCGAACATCCGCCCGCGGTCGACCGCGAAATTGGCTCCGGTTCCGTACATCCCGACCTGGAACGGAAACAGTGGCACGTCGGCCGGTGGATTCTTCAGGTCGTACACCCGAGGCGTCACCGAACTCGCCCACCCGACACGGCGATCGAAGTACGCCTGCGCCTGAGTTCTGATCTCCCCACTCGGCACGATGCCGGACACACACGTCACCCGATCGGCCCGCCCGAAGCCGCGCGCGATGCTCCGCAACCACCTTGCGTCCACGGCGACGTCGTCGTCGGTGAAGGCGACGATGTCGTGTCGCGCCGCCCGCAACCCCGTGTTCCTGGCCCTCGACAGTCCAGCCGTCGGCTCGGACACGACGCGGACGCGGGGGTCGCCCAGCCCGCGAACGTACTGCTGCGTGGCATCGGTCGGGGACGCGTTGTCGACGACGACCACCTCGAAGTCGGGGTAGTCCAGAGCGAACACCGAGGCGAGCGCGCCCTTCAGATGGTCCACTCGGTCGCGGGTGCAGATCACCACGGTGATCGGCGGCAACGCGCGTTCGGCGTCGGGCAGAGCGTCGGGCATCGGAACCTGCGCGAGCGACATCGCCGCCCGTCGCGCGTCTTCGGCCGCGACCGCGCCGTCGACGACATCGAGTTCGACGAAACCGAGCGGGTCCAGTCCGCGGCGGATCAACAGCCGGGCACGACGGTAACCGTCGGAATCGTCGAGGGTGAGAAACTCCGGAAAATCCTGCTCCAGGTCGATGTCACCGATCCACACGGCACCGTCCCATTCGGGAGACTGGAGTCTGGGGAGCGCGGGAGGTAACACGGGGAGGGTCCTTTCGGGGTGACACGTACGGGCAGATACAGCGGAGTCTCAGTCGGCGCGATACCGCACCCAGTCGACCGTCATGGTTGCCGGGAACGGCGTGGAGTTGTCGGTGGGGCCGGGCCAGTCGCCGGCAACTGCGACGTTGAACAGCAGGAAGAACGGCTTGTCGAAGACCCAGTAGTCGTCGCCGCCGATCAGGTCGTCCGGCGTGACGGTGGCCAAGGTGGTGTCGTCGATGCCGGTGGTCACGCGACCCGGCGAACGCTCGACCCAGTAGGTGTGGAAGTTCTCGGACAGCGGCTCCGGCGGAATGCCGCCTGCGTCCACCTTCTGGCTCGTCAACGAATCGGGCTGCGGGGCATGGATTCCGGTGTGGTACTGGTCGGCCTGGTTCAGCGTCTCCATGATGTCGATCTCGCCGGACAGCGGCCAGCCGACGGAGTCCAGGTCGGTACCGAGCATCCAGAACGCCGGATGCAGTCCGGCTCCTGCGGGCATCTTGATCCGAGCTTCGATGCGGCCGTAGGTGAACTCGAACTTGTCCTTGGTGGTGACTCGGGCCGAGGTGTAGCCGTCACCGTTGCGCATGGCCTTGATGACCATGTTGCCGTCACCGTCGAGGGACGAGTTCTCGGTCGAGTCGGTGTAGTCCTGCTTCTCGTCGTTTCCCCATCCGGTCCGACCGACATCGTGACTCCACCGGTCGTTCGCCATCGCGTCGCCCGCCGTCCCCGAGAAGTCGTCGTAGACGGTGAATCCGGGCTTGGCGGCTGCAGTGTTGGACGCCGACGTCGTCGACCTCGCGTCGACGGTGCCCTGAGCGGTGGAATCGGGATCGATGTCGCCTCCGTCCGAGCGTTGAGACAGCCCGTACACGGTGCCGGTGATGACCAGACCGAGCACGATCAGGAACGCCAGTACGGACGGCCATCGCCGTCGAGGCGGCTCGACGATGAGTCCGGTTCCGGGAAGCCGCGAAACCTCGACGGTCCCAGCTCCGGACTCTCGGCTCGATGCGGCGTGACGACTCACGCCGTCTCGTCGCTGGTCTTCGGTACCCGCGTCGCCTTGAACTGCGACACCGACAGTACGACTATGCCCACGAGGAGCGCATAGGTGGCGATGCGTTCCATGGAGCCGATACCGAGTCCGAATTCGTGACCGCTCATGTAGGCGAAGTAACCGGCCAGGCCGACGGCACCGAGCGCGGTGACCACGATGCGGATGGGGCGTCGCAGGCTTCGGTGCCCGCCCGCGATGACGAGGCCGAAGTTTCCGAAGACGAAGAACGCGGTGGCGCCGAACGAGTGGATCGGGTAGTTCACGCCCTGGTTGACCACGCCCGCGGTGATGGCACCGGCACCGGCGACGACGAAGAACGAGGCAGCTCTGCCGTCGATTCTGCGGACGATGTACCAGGATCCGCCCACGGCGGCGATCGCCACACCGAACAACACCATCGACGCGTTGAGCAGAACGTAGAGCTGGCTGCACGGCCAGTTGCCGGTGGGCCCGCAGAACGGGATGCCGAGCTCGCTGATGTAGTTGTTCCGGTAGCTGTAAAGCCCCCGCCACGTGGCCGAGACGATGTACTCGACGAGGACGAACTGCACCACCGACAACCCGGCCCAACGAGCGACATGGGCGACGAAGCCCGATCGCACCGGTGCAGGCGCGCCGGTGCTCGACGCCGGCCGGTTCGCTTCGGGTTTCGTGGGGCGTTTCGCTTCGGTGGTCATGCAGTCTTCTCCTGAGGGGCGAGCAATGCGAGGGGGTCTGCCGCTACGAGATCGAGTGCGGCCTGCACGGTGTGGCTGTCGAAAACATTGTCGTGGAACGACGCAGAGACGAAGACGACCGAACCGATGGTCTCCATCGTGATCATCACCGACTCCGGTCGACCAGGATCGGCGATCACGAAGAAGGCGCGGTCGGCGGGCTCGGCCAACCAGGAGACCGGCTCCAGCTGCCTGACTCTACCGACATCGGAGTACATGAGCTTGACCTTGGGTCGGACCGGTACGCGGTCGTCGAACACACCGGACACGGCCCGGTGCTCTCGCTTGTACTTGATGGTGCTGATCGTCGCCGACGCGATGGGACGGCCCTTGGCGATGGCACCGGCCAGTGCGTCGTGCACGTTCCCGGCCGAGGTGGGATCGAGGTCGGTGAAGCCGATCCCGGCCGCGAAGTTGCCGAGCACCACGGACGACGGCGGAAGGTATCGCCTGCAGTCGAACAGGAAGGCGGCAGAACGATCGAGGGGGAACGACGTGCGGGCGAACGCCGAGGCCACCGCAGCGCACATCACCGCGCTGACGCTTGCGCCGGGCAGATGGGATTCCCGCCACCGCCGGATCGCGTCGGTGGTACCGAGCCGGGTCACCGCGGTGGCCACCGCGGCCGAGGGTGCCCACGGCCGAAATGCCGTCGGCGATGGGGTGTCGGGTGCGGCGGCCGAGGTGGTGGACTCGGGGTTCGAGCCGGGGCGTACGCGGTCGTAGATCGTGTCGACGACTTTCCTGGGATTGCGAACGACCCAGCGCAGCAGGGCTTTTCGAAGAGGGTGACCGTCGACGGCACTGGCTGCCCACGCCGGAAGCGGTGCGTCGGGACGTGCGTCGGCCAGGTACGCGAACAGGTCGACCGGCAACAGAGCGTCGCCGAGACCGTGATTGAGATCGAGGAACAGGTAGCGACCGGCCAGACGCATCCGAAGAGGAATTCCAGGCGCGGAGGCGTGCGAGAACTCGGTGAGTTCCTTGGCCAACTGCTCGTGACCTACGGCCGGTCCCTCGGTGATGTGCTCGAGCACCCGGTCCGGCTCGTACACCCAGCCCGTCGAAGACTGGTCGGCGCGCAGGCCGAGCCGCGTCGCCGGACCGATCGAGGCGAGTGCGAGTACGCGACTCTGCACTCGGGCGAGATCGCCGAAGTCCGCGGGTCCGAGCACGGTCACGATGCGCGAATCGGACCGCAGCATGTCCAACGAACTGGCGCGATAGGTCTGAGTCATGGTGCCGTCCTGTGTTGAGCATGGACCGGAATACGGCGCGGTGACGGTTCGTCGAGCGGCGGCGGACCGTCCTGTGGGTCGCGGCGAGGCGGTTCACGGTGGCGGGGCTCGGCGTGGCGGGGCTCTCGATGACGCGATCGCGGAGGACGGGCGTCGCTGTCGTCGATCGGCCCGCGGGGTCCGGGGGAGCCCGACGGGTCCTGGTCGTCACCGGACTCGCCGTTGCTGCCTGCGGACAGCTCACGAATCCACCGCACGAGCGGCACGATCAGCACGACGGCACCGAACGCCTCGGCTGCGAGGTACGCCCAGCCGACGGCCGCGATGCCCATCGACGACGACAGAGCCACCGAGCCGCCGATGATGATCGAGGTGGCCACCACCTGCACGATCACGGCCAGTCGCATGCGTCGACGGACCCGAGCCAAACCGTCGTACAGGGAACCGACGACGGAGAGCGGGATGGTCAGCGCGGCCAACTGCACGATAATGGTGCCCTGATCGCGGTAGCCCTGGCCGATGAGTCCCAGACCGAACGGCGCAATGAATGCCAGGAAGATCGACCCACCCAACGCGACGATGCACACGAGGGTCATGAACCGCTTCGTCAGGCGATGGAACTGTGCGGGGTGGGCGGCGACCTCGGCCACGTACGGTCCGATCAACACACTGATCAGGATGTACAGCGCGCTGACGATCGACCACGTGAGAGAGAAGTAGGCGTTCTCCTCGGCACCGAGGGTGGCGACGACGATCATGGGCACGAGCAGCGGAGCGAGGGAGCCGAGCGCGGTGATGCCGTACGCCGAGCCGAAGTAGGCCCACATCTCGCGCCTGGGCGGCAGGTCCGGCTTGCCTGCGTACCGCTGTTCGGTTCGGACGTTCTTCATGATCGCGCGCAGGACGAATACCGACGCCACGATCGCGGGGACTGCCCAGGCCGAGATGATCGAGGTACTGCGCTCGGTGGAGAAGAGCGCCAACAGCAACACGAACTTGAGGATGGCGTGAAAGACGTTCTTGGCGGCCGCCCAGCGTGCGACGCCGAGGCCGGACGAGGTTTGATCCTGCAGCGCGAACACCGCAAGCACGGCGACGAAGAACGGGAACGACACGATTTCGGCGGTGTTGGTGAACATCTCGTCCACCGGCGCAACGAGCAGGAAGCCGCCGCCGAGCACGAACGCGAATGCAGTGACGGTGAGGTAGCCGCGCACGATGAACGACTTGGCCAGCCGGCCCGAGATCGGGAGGAAACGCTCGTACATCGAACCGAGGCTCAGATTGGACAGCGTCGAGAGCATCACCGCCGAGGTGATGACCGCCGACGCGCTGCCCACCTCGGCCACGGGATAGAGACGACCGGCCGCAGCCCAGAAGAGCAAGCCGAGTGCTCCGGTGATGGCCGTCGAGAGCATCAGGGCCATCGAATTGAGCGCGAGGTTGCGATCGGAGGCCTTCGAGCCCGGTCCGCTCTCGGGTTCCGGTCGTTCGGCGACGGCGGCGATCGGAGACACGTCGACCGAGTGCACGGCATCGTGCCGGGGCACGGTCGGCACCGGCATCGTCGGGCTGTTCATCAGACCCAGGTCGAACCGAGCCGGTTCTACCGGATACCACCGCAGTTGATCGAGCTGTTCGTGCTTGGGCGGCAGGATCCTGGGAGCGCGGTGCTTCACAATCGAACCTTCCCCACCGGTGCGGGAGGCGACGGTGCGGCGATCTCGATGTCGAAGGCAGCGGAGGCGGCCGTCACCAGTTCGGCTCGCACGGTCTCTCGCAGATCGCGACCGTAGAGCGAATGATCACCGGAGTCGAAGGAGGTGACGGTTGGCACGGACGATCGGCGTCGGAGCCGGCGCATTCCCTCCGGGCCCCGATTGGTCTCGAACCAGACGGTATCGCTGGGGGAGAGCAGAACTCGCGTCTGCACCTGACGGTCGCTGAGAATGCGCAGCGAGATCTCGGGGACCTGGATCAAGCCGCGCCGCCCGAGCCAGATCCACAGCGCATACGGAATTCGCGGCTGCAGCGCATTCTTGGTCCGCACACCCCAGTTGTGCAGACGGTCGAGTGTGCGGGCCTTCAGTCCCGTCTCCTCGATGTGCATCGAGGAACGCTTGACGAATTCGAGACGGCGAGTGGTCCAGTCCAGGGTGTTGAGCAGTACGGCAGCACGAACCCCCAGTTCCCGGGCGGCGAAGCTGGAATACCATGAGCCCGAGCACATTCCGGCCACCAGGACGTTGTCCGGGGTGGTGCCGGACTGCCGGACAGCGGTGAGTGCGTCCTCGTTGCCCTCGTCGCTGTAGAGCCGGGTCAACTCCCCATCGGACACGATGCCGCTCTCGCCGGTGCCGCGTCGATCGAAACGCACCGTGGCGACTCCGAATCGAGGCAGGAGCCGGGCCAGCTCCACCCACATGCGGACCGGGCCGACGCGGTGCTCGTTGGCGGTGGGGTACAGCACCACGGTCGGTCCGCCTGCCCGGCATCGATCCGAGGTGGACCGAATCGCGAAAAGCTGCTGTGCGCCCAGGTATTCGATGCTCTCGTGGATTCCGTCGACCACGAACGCCGAGCGGCGCTGCAACTCGATGTCGCTCGTGGGCTCGACGGGGAACTTCGACGCCGTCCACGTCGCGAGGTAGGCGATGTCGGACGTCGGGATGATGACCTCGAAATCGCTCGGCTCGAGAAAATCGTCGTGAGCGGTCAATGTATGTTCCTGAGCCGAGAGAGTCTCGACGAGCTTGCGCACCGGCTTCGTATCGCCTCGCTCGGCGCGTGTGGCGACAAGCACCGGCGCATCGGTTTTCGCCTTCGCGGCGTCGAGTGCGGAGAAGTCCGCGGCCGAATCGGAATGCAGCACAGCGCCGATGATCGACACCCTGGGATCGGTGTCGGAGTCGGTGGTGACGCTCACCGAGTACAGCGCGCGCTGCTCGTGCAGATACGACCGTCCCTTGACGACCGGATCCCACAGCGTCAACGCGGCGAGTGGTCCGCACTCGGCGGCGACCGAACACGCCAACAAGGCACCGACGCGCAGACCGACGAGGCCGACCTCGCGCACCCCGCAGCCGCGAACGTACTCGACGGCCTCGACGATGCTCTGCCGCCAGTGCTCGACTGCGCCTGGCTGATCCTGGTCACCCCACGAATCGCCGGTACCGCGGTAGTCGAACCGCAGCACCAGAAGTCCCTGCGCGCAGAGCTTCTGGGCGAGCAGGGTCATACCGCGATACGAATCGACCTGCTCCTTGCCGAGCGGCGGGCACAGGACGACACCGCCGCGCGCCGTACCGCCGGACGGCACGTGGACGGTGCCGAACAGCGGCGAGGCGGACGGGCCGAACCACGTCGGATACTTGCCGCCCGCCGTACGCGAAGAGGACTCGGCGGGAACTGAGCCGATGCGCCGGGGAGCGGTGCGGGAACTGTTCACAGATTTGGTCCTTCGTGTACGTACACGGGTGAAGCGGTATCGATCAGTTGCGCAGTGCGGCAGGCCAGCCCGATCGATCGAGTCCGTGGGTGCGGAGCATCGCCAGTGCGATGCGTTCCATGCCGAAACCGACGCACGCGCTGTGGGCGGGTTCGCCGTCGACGGTCTCGATGCCGAAGGTGTGCCCGAAGTGATCACGGTGGCAGTTGCACGAGACGACCGCGGTGCCCTCGTCGAGATCTCCGTAGAGCTTGACGACCAGCTCGGTCTTGAGGTTCTCGTTGCGCTGGTTCGCCGCGAGCATGCGTCCGGCGCGACCGAAGAAGGGATCGTTGGCGATGACCGCCTCGGCCTCCAGCCCCAGATCTGCCAGCACTTCGAGGCCACGCGGTACCCAGCGTTCGCGGTGTGCGATCGCGTCGTCGGGGGTGCCGACTCGAACGAACTCGTGCATCCGAAATGCCTGCATCCGAGCCGGATCCACTGCGGGCTCGTGCCGGAAGCAGTAGCCGTAGATGTCCATCAGCGTGCCCTCGTCGGGCAGCGTGCCGGTGAGCATCGAGTACGACGGATGGCACGCAGCCGAGACCAGCATGGTGCCCGCGGACTGGAGGAAATGATCCCAGTCCTTGCCGTCGGAGCGCTCGGCCAACAGTTCCGCGTGCGCCTTGTTGTCGCCCTCGAACGTGTTGATGGCACCGGTGAGGTTGGGGAACGACGCGATGTAGTCGGTGCGCTCGAACGCTTCCCGCGGGAAGACCGGAGCGAATCGGAACCTGGTGGCCTGACGGCCGTGTTCGGCCACCCCGGCCTCGGTGACTCGGGCGTCGACGAACTCGATGATGTCCTCGAATTCGCCACTGCGCCCGTACAATCCGGGAATCGAGCTGGGAACCAGCAAGCCGGCGTCGATGAGCTCGGCGCGGAAAGCTGCTCGGGCGGAGTCGAGTTCGCTGATCGCTGTTTCCGGTGCGGAGTGCGTGGTAGTCATCACTTGCCCTTGTAGACGAGGGAGAGCTGGGCGTTGTGCCCCAGAATGCGTTCGTTGCTGACCATGATCGCGGACCCGTGTGCATCACGAAGATGACGGCCGATGCTCATCTCGCCGCCCTGTCGGTAGCCGGAGATCCCGCAGATCTGCAGAGCCTTGCCGACGATGTCGATGACGAGCGTCGACGCGGTGACCTTCACGTTGTTGATCTTGAGCGCGAATCCGATGGCTCCGAGCTCGGCGGGGCTGTCGGCGACCGCCTCGAACTTGGCCGCGGCACCGAACACCGTGTCCACCAACTGCTCGTGCACCACCATCAACTCCGCGAGACGCAGCGCGCTCGGCGGCGGCGTTCCCGGAGTCTTGCGTGCGGCCTTCTGTACCGACTTGCGGGCCTTGGTGACCGCAGCGTCGGCGATGCCGAGCCACGCAGATCCCCACAGCACGTGCGCCACCGGAAGCATGGTCTGAGCGGAGATGTCGCCGTAGTTGTCGCCCAGGATGTTCGACGTCGTCGTGCGCGCATCCAGCATGAAGCCCGGACTGCAGGTGCCACGGAAGCCGAGGGTGTCCCAGGTGCCGGTCTTGACCAGCGTCACGTCGGGCTTCTCGCACACCACGAGCACCTGATCGCTCGGCGGGCTGTCGACGCTGCGCCGCGCCGTCGCGAGCACGATCTGTGCGTACTCGCCGTAGGAGATGACCGGTGCGTTCTTGCTGAGCGTGATCTGCTCGCCGTCGTACTCCACCGCACAGCTGCTCGAGCGGACGTCGCCGCCGATGTTGATCTCGGTAGTGGCCGACGCCACCAGTATGCGATCGGTCACAATGCGACGTTGCAGGTCTGCCATGGCGTCGGACTTGCCGTGGCGGACGATGCTGAGCACCTGCGACTGGTGCATCACGAAGATCATCGCCGTCGATGCGCACTCGGCACCGAGGGCACGCGAGATCCGCGCTATGTCGGTCAGTGTTGCCCCGCCTCCGCCGAACTCCCGCGGAATTCCGACCCCGAGCAGGCCGGCGTCGCGCAGTGCATCCACCGATTCGGTGGGAAAACGGGCATCGCGGTCGACCTCGTCGGCATGGGTCCGCAGTACGGCCAGCACGTCGGTGATCGACTGGTCGATCGAGCTCTCGTAGACGGTGGTCATGGGCTCAGTCCGTCAGCTGGGCGATGGCCGCGGCGATCGCGTTGATACTGCCGAACGTCGACTTCTGCAGCATGGTGTCGGGGAATTCGACGTCGAACTCGTCCTCGAGCGCGATCATCACGTTGACGCTGGCGTGCGAGGTGAGGCCGCTGTCGTACAGGTCGGCGGCTTCGTCGATGCCCTCCACGGGGACCGGCAGCTTTCCGAATTTCTCCAGAACGGTTCGCACGCGAACCACGTCGTGAGCATTGAGCGTCTGCATCGAAACCTCCACCGATCGCGTTAACCACGAGACCGGACGGCCTCGTCGTCGACTCAGGGTCGGCTGGCTGTGCGCCTTTTCGACCCAAAGTCTCCCCAGACCCCTCCAAACAATATCGTAGATTGTTTAGTAGCGTTACCGGGATGCCCGCATCGGGCTCGAAGGCCGCCGTACACTTCGAGTGGAGCGGGGGCTCGTACGGGTGCCGGATCCGGCGTCGAAACACAATCTGCGAAGGACTGTCTGATCGATGGGTGGAGTCTGCGGGGTGTCAGTGGGTACCGGTGCCGTGCGCATCGCGTACACCGCCGACGGCCGCCGCGTCGAGGACTCCATCGACGCAGAGGGCGCACACGACCTGCTGCCGGGCAAGCTCGTCGACCTCGGGCCGTTCGAGGACATCGTGCTCGCCGGATGGGACACCGCAGCCGTGACGGCGCTGCTGGAGACCCTCGGCGACGGCACCGTGCCGAAAGCCCGCATGGTCGAGGAGTCCCGCGCCCTGCTCGCCTACGCCCGCACCGTTCCGGAACTGGCCGATCAGGACTACGTCCTGGTCGTCGACCTGGGCAAGAAGGGACTCTCGGCCACCGCACTCGACGTCGCAGGCGAGTACGTCGAGTGGACCGCACGCACCGTCGACATCAGCGGCGATCGCTTCGACGAAGTGGTCCGGAGCATCGTGATGGCGAAGGGGATTCTGCCTGCTCCGGTCGGACCCGAGGGTGATCAGGAGTACCAGGCCTTCTTCCGCGAACTCAAGGAGCTGGTGAGCTCGTCGGTCGGAGTCAGGGCACCCAACCGCGGCCCGATGTTGCTCAGCCGAAAGGAGTTCGAGCGAGAGATCACTCCGCTGGTCTCCGACGCTCTGGACTGGGCCTCCAAGCAGGCACCCGACGCGGTACTGCTGATCGGCGGCGGTGCGGGCATTCCTGCGGTGCGCACCATCATCGAGGACAAGTGGAACGTTCCCGTCCACGTGCCCGACGCGCCTGCGATGGCCATCGCCAAAGGCGCGGCACTCGACGAAAGACCCGCCCGAGCCTCGCTCGACGCCGATGTGGGGATCATCACCGTCCCGGACGATGCGTCGGAACTGCTCGATGCGCCCGAGGTGCTCGCAGCTCCCGACACACTCGATGCACCGGAGACAACCGGCCTGGATACCGTCGACGGGTGGATGGTCGAGGGCCTGACCGTCGACCAACTCGCGACCGAGGATCTGACGATCCCGTCGACCACCTTCGAGACCGACCTCGCCGAACCCGCACTCCTGCAGCCCGAGGTGCTCGAACCCGAGGCCCTCGAGCCCTCGGTGCTCGAGCCCGCTGTACCCGAGCCAGGCGTCGTTGCCGAGCCGGTTCGTCGCGGCCGACGCACCTGGTCGATTCGTGATGCGTCCGTGCTCGTCGCAGTGAGCCTGCTGATCGTCGCGGTGGTGGGACTGGTGTTCACCCGGGGAGACACGCCGCCGCCCACACCGCTGATCGACCAGCAGGTTCCAGTCGATTCCACCTTCGCCGCGGCGCTTTCTGCTGCCGCGGGTCCCGCCGACGAGGCCGCTCCTGATCCCGTCGAGCTGCCCGTCCTCGGGCCCGCTCGACTGACCGACGCGGACCTGTACGAGCGTGCGTTCAGCTACGACGGCGAAATGTACCAACCGGTCGTCGATCCGGAGCTGCCGGAATAGACCGGCGATCCGGTTCGTGCGGGCAGGGCGGGGAGCACGCCCGGTTCCGTCGTGCCCGGGTGCGCCCAGCTCCGGGGCGCGCGCCCCGCCTGTTCGGCCGAAGCGGTAGCCTGGCGCTCTGGACGAGCTGTACCGCGTCCGAGAAACATTGCCGACCGAAGTGAGGCCGAACACCGTGACTGTGCTGCTTGGGGTGTCCATGGGGACCCGAGCCGTGCGCACGGCGCAGCCTAGAGCCGAGCAGTTCGGGGCACCCGTTGCCGACCCTTCCGGCCTGGTCAGCGATATCGACCGGCCTCTGTTCTTCCGCAACGAACTCATCGACAGCGTCGGTGGAGACCTTCCGCATCTGGCCGCCGAATCGATCGGTGCCGCAGCCGAAACCGAGCCCGAACTCGCCACCGGCGTCGCCTACCGCGACCCTCGCCAGGTCGACGCCCTGCACGCTGCCCTCACCGGTGCACACCTGCACAACTATCACCTGGTCCACGAGGTGGAAGCTGTCGTCGAGTACCTGGCAGCGACGGGTGAAGCCCGCAACTGCAGTTCCGTCGCCCTGTTCGACCTCGGAAGCTCCGGACTGACCGTCAGCGTCGTGGACCTGGTTCAGCGCACCGTCATCGCCTCGCAGCGATCCGGTGAGTACAGCGGAGATCTGATCGACGCCTACGTCCGCAACAATCAGCTCCAACGCCTCGGCAAGCAGTCGACCGACCCCGACATGGCGCTGTTCGAGAAGCGCTGCCGAATCGCCAAGGAACGTCTGTCCACTCAGGATGCGGTGTGTCTGCCGGATGCGAGCGGGATGATCCTGCTCTCCCGTGAGAACTTCGAGCTGCTCATCACCGACTTGCTCGACGAGGCCATCGAGTTCGCGCGCGAGGTGATGATCGGGGCCAACGTTCCCATCGACGCCGTCGTGTTGATCGGCGGCGGCGCGCGCATGCCGATCGTGCAGAAGCGCGTCGGACCGCTGCTCGAACTGCCGTCGATCGTGCCGACCGAGCCCGAGACCGTCGCGGCACGTGGAGCTGCACTGACTGCACGGCCGCATTCGCGCACGCGAACCGGAACGCAACGGTCGCCGGATGCTCGTCGGCCGGTGGAGTCCGCCGCGGTGTCGCAGGTGCGCTCGGAACCGGCTCCGGTGCCGCCTCCTCTGACCGCTCCGGTCCGACCGGTTCCGGCTCGCGCCGATTCTCAGCACGCCGCGCCGCCCGTACCTGCGTCCGCGCCCACAGCGGCGCGTCCTGTCCCCGCCCGTCCCTGGATCGCGGCGGCACCGATCAGCGAGGGTTCGAAGTCTCAGGACACGATGTCCGAGGCAACGGTGTCCGAGGTGCCGGTCTCCGAGGTGCAGGCCGAGCCCACCGGGACGGCGGAAGGTTTCGCGTCCTCCAGGTTCACCGACTCCTCCGAGTCCGTTGCAGCCGATTCGGTTTCGGACACGTCACCGGTAGTGGAAGATGTTCTCGACGACCACGTGCAGGGGGTGCGGGTCGACGGGGAGGTCGTTGCGTTGAGCACGAACACGGGGGATTCGTCTGCCGAGGGCACTGCTGACCGGTCCGAGGCAGTCGACGACGGCAAGCCGGTTCCGTTCCAGCTGAAGAACGTCTACTGGCTCGACGCCGATTACGACGACGACGACGGCGAGGACGATCGCACCCGAGCTCGTCGTAGGCTCCGCACCGGCGGCGTGCTTGCGCTCGGTCTTGCCGTGGTGGTAGCCGTATCCGGGTTCATGCTCACCCAGCAGAACACACCGCAGGTGGTCGACACCTCGGTCAGTCGCACTCAGGCGGATGTTCCTGCGGTCACCACGACGGTGCCCACCTCCGTGGTGCCTGCTCCGGTGTTGCCGCCGCCCGCACCGGCACCGGAGACCACGGTCGAACCGACCACGGTGCCGCCGGAGACCGAGGTCTACCAGGAGCCGTGGACTCCGGAGCCGACGACGACCACGGCCGAGCCCGCACCTCCGCCGCCCGTCGAGTCCGTTCCTCCGACAACGCAGCAGCCGCCGCCACTTATCCCGGGATTCCCGGACTTCACGTTGCCCGGGTTCCCGCCGATCGCGCCTCCCGCTCCCTGATCGAACTCACTTGTCCGCGTGTGTGTTTCGCGGTCGGATGTGCTCGAAGATCAGGATGGTCTCGGTGGCGGCCACAGCGGGGTCGGCACTGAGATTCTCGACGACGAAGTCACGAAGAGTGGCGGTGTCGACGGTTGCCACATGCACCAGGAAGTCGTCCGCACCGGCAATGAAGTAGATGTTCAGCGTCTCCTTCCGCGAGGCGATCTTCGATCCGAATTCGCTGATGCGCCGTCGAGCATCTGCTTGCAGCCGAACCGAGATCATGGCCTGGATGCCCTGGCCGAGAGCCTCGGGGTCGATGTCGGCGTGGAAGCCACGGATGACGCCGCGTTCGACGAGGGCACGAACACGGGCCAGTGCGGTGGACGGGGCGACACCGGCCGCGGCAGCGAGTGCGTTGTTGGGCGTGCGGGCGTCGCGGCGGAGCTCGTCGAGCAGGATGTGGTCGATTCGGTCCAGGGGGACCGGCCGAACATCGTTCGGCTGCGCACCCTCTCCGGCCCCCTCGAATGAACTATTGCTTGCCATTTCTCGACTGTACAGAATTATATTCACATCCGTTGCGTCGATTCCGTAGATAATTCATAGTTGGCCTACACGGATGGGGCCTCGGCTCCACGTCACCCACCACCGAGGAGGCCGCCATGAAGATCGGAATTCCACGCGAGATCAAGAACCACGAATACCGGGTGGCCATCACCCCGGCAGGCGTGCACGAACTGGTCTCGCGAGGACACGAAGTGATCATCGAGACCGAGGCAGGGGCCGGATCGTCGTTCACCGACACCGACTACAAGGCCGCCGGCGCACAGATCCTCACCGATGTCGCCGAGGTGTGGGAGACGGCCGATCTGCTGCTCAAGGTCAAAGAGCCTATCGCCGAGGAGTATTCGCGTCTGCGCAAGGGGCAGGTGCTGTTCACCTACCTGCACCTGGCCGCATCCAAGGAATGCACCGATGCGCTCCTGGAGTCGGGTACCACGGCCATCGCCTACGAAACCGTCACTGCGGCAGACGGTTCGCTCCCGCTGCTCGCACCGATGAGTGAAGTTGCCGGACGCCTCGCCCCACAGGCCGGTGCCTACCACCTGATGTCGAGCGAAGGTGGACGTGGAGTTCTCATGGGCGGAGTTCCCGGAGTGCGCCCCGCCAATGTCGTCGTCATCGGTGCCGGTGTTTCCGGAAAGAATGCCACCGCAATCGCTTTCGGCATGCACGCCGACGTCACCGTGCTCGATCTCGATGTGAAGGCGCTACGCGCCATCGACGATCAGTACCGCGGTGCCGTCAAGACGCTGGTGTCGAACGCGTACGAGCTCGAACAAGCCGTTCTCGCAGCGGATCTCGTCATCGGCGCTGTCCTGGTGCCCGGCGCGAAGGCACCGAAGCTCGTGTCCAACAGCCTGGTTCAGCGCATGAAGCCGGGTTCGGTTCTGGTCGACATCGCCATCGATCAGGGCGGCTGCTTCGAGGATTCGCACGCCACCACCCACGCCGATCCCACATACAAGGTGCACGAGTCGGTGTTCTACTGCGTCGCCAACATGCCCGGCGCTGTGCCGCGCACCTCCACCTACGCGCTCACCAACGCGACCCTGCCGTACGTCGTGGCCCTCGCCGACAAGGGTTGGGAAGCTGCATGCGAGGCGGACTCGGGTCTCAAAGCAGGCCTGAGCACGCACAACGGTGCCCTGCTCTCGGAGACCGTCGCGGCTGCATTCGCCTGAGGAGCGGCTGCGCCGCACGTGCACAGAAACTCGTAGCCCACTACGAATTTCTGCTCACATGGGTCGTTCCGCAGGCTCCACTCCTGCTCACATGGGTCGTTCCGCAGGCTCCACTCCTGCTCACATGCGGCGAAGCCGCTCTACGCACTGTGGCGGCCGGAGCGCCGGGTCTTGCGGGTAGGTACCGCGGCCCGGCGCTCTGCTCGGTTCGAGGTTCCTGCGACGGTGATCGGCCGCGCCAGCAGCACGGCGATCGCCGTGGTCAGTGGAACCGACAACGCCAACGCCACACCGCCCACCGCCGAGCGGACGATCTCGATGGCCACCGAATCGCCGGTGAGCACGTCCTGGATGGACCGGTCGGCGACGCTGAAGAGCAGCAGCAGCGGCAGCGCGCCACCGGCGTAGGCGAGCACGAGCGTGTAGACCGTGCTGGCGATGTGGTCACGCCCCACCCGCATCGTGGCGGTGAAGATCTCGCGGCGCGATGCCGTCTCGTCCACCGAGGCGAGCTCGAAGGCGGCCGACGCCTGCGTGATCGTCACGTCGTTGAGTACTCCGAGCGAGCCGATGATGAAGCCGGCCAACAGCAGGCCGGTGACGCTGACGTTGCCGATATACGTCTGCACGGCGGTGTTCTGTTCCTCGGACAACCCGGTCAGGTGGGTCATGCGAATGGCGACGTAGGACAGCACCGCCGCCACCGCCATCGAGGTGAGAGTGCCCAGCAGCGCCGAGCTGGTGCGCAGATTCACCCCGTGCGCCAGATACAGCACGGCGTAGAGGATGATCGCTCCGGCGACGAGGGCGACCGGAATGGCGGGTGCACCGTCGAGCAGAGCGGGCAGCATGAACACCACCAGCACGGCGAACGCGATGAGCAGGCCCACCAGTGCGCGGAATCCCCGCCAGCGGGCGACGACGCAGATGACCACGGCGAACACACCGACGATCAGCGCCAGCGGCAGCCCGCGGGAGTAGTCGTTGAAGGAGTAGCGGACTCCACCGGCGGGGTCGGTCTGCACGACCAGCCGGATGTCCTCACCGGCGCTCAGAGTCGGTTGGCCGGGCCCCGGCGCGATCTCGAGTACCGTTCGCTTGCCTGCGTCCTCACCGGTGGTGATGTCGACGATGCTGCGCTGACATTCGTACGAGTCGTTGACCGCAGGCGTGGGGTCGCCGGTGAACGCTCGGCCTGCGTCGGGACTTCCGCAGGGTCCGATGCTCTGCGAGGTGATGGTGCCGGCCTCGGTGGACACCGCACCTCCGCCGGAGGTCTGGAACGGCAGCGGGATATCGATGCTCTGCTGGCTCGGCCACAGAGCGATGGCGCCGCCGATCACGGCGATGGCTATGGCGACCAGCAGTCCGACGACGACCTTGGCCGCCACCGGTCCCAACGGCACCGGTGCGTCACTGTGGCCGTGCCCGTGACCGTGACCCACATGAGATCCGAGGCTCGGCTTACTGCCTTCGGAAGGATTGCCGTGTGATTCCACGATGCCAGGCTAGTGGCCGATGCGAGGAGCTCGGTGGCGGGGAGCAGGGGGGGCGTCCCCCGCCACCACCTGACCGACCCGGGGGGGAGGGGTACGACCAGGGCTCGCGGGCACCGAAGTGCCGTCCGCCAATGTACAGATCATTCGTCGTTCAGGCGTGATCGCCCCGATGTTTTGTGCATCACTTTCAACTACTTTTCGGTAACTTCGCGTCTCACTGCTTGTACGACGCGAGGAAGTTGCCGAACCTCTCGATCGCCACGGCCAGATCTCGTGCCCACGGCAACGTCACGATGCGCACGTGATCGTGGCCGGGCCAGTTGAATCCGGTGCCCTGAACCACCAGGATCTTCTCCTGCAGCAGCAGATCCTGGACGAGCTTCTCGTCGTCGTAGATCTCGTGCACTTCGGGATCGAGTCGCGGGAACGCGTACAGCGCACCCCGCGGCTTGACGCACGAGACGCCGTGAATCGCGTTGAGCTTCTCCCACGCGACGTCGCGCTGCTCGAGCAGACGGCCGCCCGGCAGGATCAGATCCTCGATACTCTGATATCCGCCCAGTGCGACCTGAATGGCATGTTGCGCAGGCACATTGGGGCACAGTCGCGTCGACGCGAGAAGGTCGATGCCCTCGATGAAACCTGCGGCGTGCGCCTTCGGTCCGGTGATCGCGAGCCATCCGGCGCGGTAACCGGCCACCCGGTAGGCCTTGGACAGTCCGTTGTACGTCAGGCACAGCAAGTCGGGGGCCAGGCTCGCCAGCGAGGTGTGCTCTGCGTCGTCGTAGAGGATCCGGTCGTAGATCTCGTCGGCGAGCAACAGCAGCTGATGCTTGCGCGCCAGGTCGACGATGCCCTGCAGCACCTCCTTCGAGTACACCGCGCCCGTCGGGTTGTTGGGATTGATCACCAGCAGTGCGACGGTCTTCGGGGTGATCTTGGACTCGATGTCGGCCAGGTCGGGATTCCACCCGTTCTCCTCGTCGCACATGTAGTGCACGGCCTTGCCGCCGGACAGCGTCGTCATCGCCGTCCACAGCGGGTAGTCCGGTGCCGGGATCAGCACTTCGTCACCGTCGTCGAGCAACGCCTGCATCGTCATCGTGATGAGCTCGGACACCCCGTTGCCGAGGTAGATGTCGTCGACGTCGAGCTCGGGGAAGCCCGGTTCGAGTTCGTAGCGCGTCACGATGGCCCGGCGGGCCGACAGGATGCCCTTGGACTCCGAGTACCCCTGGGCCACCGGCAGCGCCGCGATCATGTCCCGCACGATCACGTCGGGAGCTTCGAAGCCGAACGGTGCCGGATTGCCGATGTTGAGTTTGAGAATGCGGTGCCCCTCGGCCTCGAGGCGGGCGGCGTGGGCGTGTACCGGTCCGCGGATCTCGTACAGCACGTTCTGCAGCTTGGTCGACTGCTGCAACGTGCGGTAACGCGGCTGGGAGTGGATCTGCGGAGTGGTCACCCGTCACATCGTGCCAGGTGGGCAGTATCGGTTTCCACAAGGTTGTTTCGGGCGGGGTTGTTTTGCGCGGGTTGTCGGTGCCGGGTGGAACAATCTCGTTCCATGTGCGGACGGTATGCCAGTACCCGGAGTGACAGCGACCTGCAGGCGGTGTTCGACATCGCCGAGACCGTCGGTGCGGAGGTGCCGCCGTCCTACAACGTGGCCCCCACACAGACGGTGCGGACGGTGCTCGAACGGCCGCCGAAGGACGAACCCGAGGCCGACGCCGTGCGGCAACTGCGGTCGGTGCGCTGGGGCCTGATCCCGTCGTGGGCAAAGGACGCGAAAATCGGTTCCCGGCTGATCAACGCCAGGTCCGAGACCATCACCGAGAAGCCGTCGTTCAAGAAGGCGGCAAGCCGTCGGCGATGCATCGTCCCTGCCGACGGCTACTACGAGTGGGAGAAGCGCGACGGAGCGAAGGTGCCGTACTTCTTGCACCAGGACGGCGTGCTCGCGATGGCCGGGCTGTACGAGTTGTGGCGAGACCCCACCAAGGCCGAGGACGACGAGTCGCGCTGGGTCTGGTCGGTCACCGTGCTGACCTCGCCTGCCGCCGATGCGCTCGGACACATTCACGATCGCTCGCCCGTCGTGCTGCCGCCGGATCTGCGGGCGAGTTGGCTCGACCCTGCGGTGACGGACCTCGGTGAAGTTCGAGACCTGTTGGCCGCGATTCCCGAGCCACGGCTCGAGCCCTACGAGGTGAGCACCGCGGTGAACAGTGTGAAGAACAACAGCCCGGAGCTGTTGACGCCGGTGTAGCGGTGGTTCAGGCGAGTCGCAACCGGCAGATGTCGGCAATCGCGGCTCGCTCGTCCGGCGTCAGCTCCTCGGCGACGGGCGAATCGAGGATTCGACGCAATCGTTGGAAGTAGGTACGCGCGTCGACGCCGAATGCCACGTAGATGTCCTCGTCGCTGCCACCGCCGTACCCACGCCAGGTTCGGCCGAATGTCAGAATCTCGTGGTCCACCGAATGGGTAGTGGTCCGGCGCATGGTGTTCCCCCTAGTGCTACTTGACTCCTATTGTCCGGGTCACGGTTGAAGGGCCGGTGAACAACGCGTTACGTGCACGTCAGTTCACTAGGGTGGACGGCGTGACTGCCCTCGCGTTCGGATCCTGGCCCTCGCCCATCTCCGCGGCAGATCTGTCGTCGGCGGGCCACCCCGTCGAGGGCGGGTGCTTCGTCGGCAGCGAGATCTGGTGGTCGGAACTGCGGCCCGCCGAACAGGGCCGGACGGCCATCTGCCGCTATGTCGACGGAGAAGTGCAGCCCGTTCTGCCCGCACCGTTCAACGCCCGATCCCGCGTCCACGAATACGGCGGGGGAGCCTGGACCGCGACGGCAGACGGCGACCTGGTGTTCGCCGAGTTCTCCGATCAACGCGTCTACCGACTCACCCCCGGCGGGGCACCCGTACCACTGACTCCGAAACCGGCTGTGGCGTCGGCAATCCGGTACGGCGATCTCTCGGTGGTCGGCACCGACGTGATCGCAGTTCGCGAGATGCACGACGCGGGTGCGGTGTCACGAGACATCGTGGCCATCGATCTCGGCGGCGGCGGGGTGCGTTCGCTGGTGGCGGGCTCGGACTTCCTTGCGTTCCCGAGACTCTCACCCGACGGCACCCGCATCGCCTGGATCGCCTGGAACCACCCGCAGATGCCCTGGGACGGAACCGAATTACGTGTCGCGTCCCTCTCGGATCCCGGCGCATGGACGGTGCTGCTCGGCTCGACCGAGGAATCGGTGATGCAGCCGGAATGGATCGACAACGAATCGCTGTACGCGATCGGTGACCGAAGTGGTTGGTGGAACCTGTATTCGGTCACGCTCGACGGGTCGGTCACTCCGCTGCTGACGCTCGACGCCGACTTCGGGGCTCCGCTGTGGCGGCTGGGCTCGGGCTGGTACTCGATTTTGGGCGACGGGAAGCTGCTCACCGTGCGCACCGTCGGCACCGACACGCTTGCGGTGCTCGATCCGGCGTCCGGGGCGCTGGAGGACATTGCGCTCGACGGTGTGACCTCGGTGGGGCTCGGTGGGCGCTCCGGGTCGACGGTGCTCCTCAAGTGCGGCGGAGCTCGGGTGGCAGCCGGGTTGTTCGCCCTGGACCTGGAATCCGGCGAATTGACCTCGGTACGTTCGGGGTTCGAGTCGGTACCCGACAGCGCATACCTACCCGAGGGACGTCAGGTGACGTTCCAGGGGCCGAACCGTGAGGTGCACGCCATTGCCTACGCGCCGCGCAACCCGTCGTACGAGGGGTTGGACGGCGAACTCCCGCCGTACGTCGCGTTCGTGCACGGCGGCCCGACCGCGCACGTTGCCCCCGCTCTGAACCCGTTGTACGCCTACTTCACCAGCCGCGGTATCGGCGTCGTCGATGTGAACTACGGCGGGTCGAGTGGATACGGCCGCGAATACCGCAACCGGCTGCGCGGGCAGTGGGGAGTGGTCGACGTCGAGGACACCATCGCCGCGGTGCAGGGTCTGGCCGACAGCGGACTCGCCGACCCGCGCCGGTTGGCCATCGAGGGCGGCTCCGCAGGTGGGTGGACGGTATTGGCCGCGCTGACGTCCTCCGACGTGTTCGCTTGCGGCGCATCGTACTTCGGTGTCGCCGAGCTGGAGCTGTTCGTTGCCGAGACCCACGACTTCGAGTCGCGCTACATCGACGGACTCATCGGACCGTTGCCCGAGGCCATCGACCTGTACCGCACCCGTGCGCCGGTCAACAACGTCGACGGACTGTCGTGCCCGGTGCTGTTGTTGCAGGGGCTCGACGATCCGATCGTGCCGCCGTCACAGGCCGAGCGGTTCCGAGATGCCATGGTGAAGAAGGGAATTCCGCACGCCTACCTGGCCTATGCAGGGGAGTCGCACGGATTCCGCAAACTGGAAACTCAGGTGAACGCGCGAGAATCCGAACTGTCCTTCTACGGCCAGGTCATGGGCTTCACGCCGCCCGGAATTCCCGAGCTGAAGTTGTGGCGTCCCGCTAGCTGAGTGGTGGGTGCGCGCGCTTCGCTTCCAGAAACTCGAGGAGCGCGCTGGGAATGGCGCAATACTTGCTGTTGCCCTCGGACAACCTGCTGCCCACCTCGAACGCTGCCTTCGACGGGCCGTCGTTCTCGAGGATGAGTGCACAGAGGCGCTCGTCGGTGCGGCCGGATTCGCAACACTGCTCGACGTGCGCTCGATCGTCCGGCGACAGGGCCGTCCACCACTCGTCGTAGCGGCGAAAGAGCTTGTCCGCGTCGTCGGTCATGCCTGCTCCCTACTTGTCGGTACGCCTTCGAGTCCGACCATACTCACGATGTCCGATTCGGCCACTTCCGAGGGGGTCCTCGGCAACCTCACACCGCTTGTGCCGGGTGCGCGCCCGTATACCGGCGCGACGAGGGGTGCGCGCTCGGCAGAAAGGTCGCTCGGTTGCGCCGTCGCGCTCTGTCGGCAGCGACGCGGAGCATCCGATCGACGAGCTCGGGGTGATCGAGATCCGACCAGGCGATGCGCACCACTTGGCGGCCGGTTGCGCGAATGCGATCCTCGCGACGCTTCTCTTCCCACATCACGTCGGCCGCAGACTTGCCCTCGGGCACATAGCGCCCGTACTTCACTTTGCCGTCGAATTCGACAACGGTCTCGAGGTCGGGCAGATCGAAATCCACGCGCCCGACGAAGCCGCGATCGTCGACTATCTGCACCTGTAGTTGCGGGCTGTAGCCCAGCTGATGCAGCAACACCCGGGCGCGTGATTCCCCGATGCTCTCGGATCTACCGTCCATGAATTCCGCGACCCGACGCGCCATCCGATTGCCGGGATGGTTCGGACATGAATCCAGTGCGGCGAGAACATCTTCGGCGGTGAGTCCGCGGCTTCTCGCCGCGAAGTCCGCGATACAGACGGCCGTCTCGAACGGAAGTGAACGAGCGCAATCGGCAACGGTGCGCGCCAGACCTGTGACCCGTACGCCGTCGACGGTCGCGACTTACTCGTCGGTGTACGGAGAAGTGTGCACTGCTCGAACGGCACTGCTACGACCGCCGCCACGGGCACGATTGCGGGTGTGCACTCGGCTCAGGTCGGCATTCCACACGTCGAGACCGTGGAATATTGCTGCGCTCACATGGCTGACCACGGCATCGGGGGCGATGGTCGCGTCGAACACCGCCTCGGCGATGACCCGATGCTTGTCTTTCCTTGGCAGTGCATCGAATTCGTCTCTGCTGACGAACCGTCCGGGACGGAGTCGACGCCACGCTCGCGTTCGGCAGTAGCGCTGCAATTCTGCGTCGGAATTTCCGCGGGAGAGTGCGTCGGATCGCGAGACGATGCGGGTCATGAAGGAATGCTCTCGGCCGCAATCGCTTTCGACAACCCCCTCTGGCCGATTGTGGATAACCGGTGCGCCTGTGGACAACCGTGGGCCGGGGAACCTCACACCCCTACTGACGACTGCGCGCCCCTGCTCTGAGGTGAGCAAGGGCGCGCAGTCGGTGAAAAGGGTGTGAGGTTACTTCCGGCGACCCGGAACCTTTGCCCCCGGAGCGAATCCGAGTCCACCGGCCTTCGGCTTGGGGGGAGTCCGATCGTCGGCTTCACCCGCAGCGTCCGACGCCTCCGCCTTCGGTGCCTCGGTAGCCGGTGCCGCGGCCGCTGGTGCCTCGGCTGCTGGTGCCTCGGACTTCGGGGCCTCGGTTTCCTGAGTCGGCTCGGCCTTCTCGGGCTCTGCAGTCTTCGGCTCAGGTGCCGCGGCGGCCGCACCGGGCGTGCGTGCGCCCGGCTTCTTGAATCCGGACTTCACGGCCAGGCCCTTGGGCTGGACGGTCGGCTTGGATTCGGCCGCAGCCTCGGTGGCGGGCGCCTCCGACGCTGGTGCCTCAGCAGCGGGAGCCTCGGGAGCCTCGGCGGCAGGCGCTTCGGCGGCAGGCTTACCCGGTGCCTTGGCGCCTGGCTTCTTGAATCCGGACTTCACGGCCAGGCCCTTGGGCTGGACGGTCGGCTTGGATTCGGTTGCAGCAGAAGCTGATTCCGCAGGTGCTTCAGGTGTTTCCGGGACAGGGGCCGACGCCGTAGTGGCTTCGGCGGGCTTACCCGGTGCCTTGGCACCCGGCTTCTTGAATCCGGACTTCACAGCCAGACCCTTGGGCTTGACGGACGGAGTCGACTCCGAGGTCTCTGCGGTAGCAGGTGCTTCGGCCGCCGCGGGAGTCTCGGCAGGTGCAGGTGCAGGTGCAGGTGCAGCCGCCTTCGCGCCGGGTGCCTTGCCCTTCATCTGCAGGCCCTTGCCGCCGGGTGCCTTGCCGCCGGCCATGCCGAGACCCTTGGGCTTGGCCGCGGGTGCGGCATCCTCCGTGGATTCCTCGGCCTTGGTGGCAGAACCGGGTGCCTTGGCTCCCGGAGCCTTGGCCAGACCCTTCATCTTCAGTCCGCCGCCGGCCTTCGGAGCCGGAGCTGCCGGAGCAGACTTCGCCTCGGCCGGTTCCTCGACGGGTGCGATGCGCTCGGCCTCTTCGACCTCGGCGGCATTCTCCGTTGCCAGCTCCTCCTGAGGAGTGCGCTCGCGGGGGATGACCTTGATGTTCTCGGCGAGCACCGAGGACTCGACGCGGGTGATCGACTCGAGCATCAGCTGCGCGACATCGACGACCTCGACGCCCTCGTGTGCGCCACCTTCCTGACGCGCGGTGACACCGTCGGTGAGCATGACGCGGCAGAACGGGCAGCCCGTGGCGATCTTCTTGGGGTTGGTCGCCAGTGCCTCGTCGACCCGGTCGATGTTGATGCGCTTGCCGATATTCTCTTCCATCCACATGCGTGCGCCACCGGCACCACAGCACATGGACCGCTCACCGTGACGCGGCATCTCCTTGAGGTTGGAGCCCGACGCGGCCATGAGCTCACGCGGGGCGTCGTACACCTTGTTGTGACGGCCGAGGTAGCACGGGTCGTGGTAGGTGATGTCCTGGCTGACCGAGGCCACCGGGATCAGCTTCTTCTGCCGTACCAGTCGGTTGAGCAGCTGCGTGTGGTGGACCACCTCGTAGTCGCCGCCGACCTGCGGGTACTCGTTGCCCAGTGCGTTGAAGCAGTGGGCGCAGGTGACGACGATCTTGCGCTTGTTCTGCTCGACACCCTCGAAGACGTTGTTCAGCGTTTCGATGTTCTGCATGGCGAGCTGCTGGAACAGGAATTCGTTGCCCGCGCGGCGAGCGGAGTCACCGGTGCAGGTCTCGTCGGCACCGAGCACCAGGAACTTCACACCTGCAGTGGCGAGCAGCTCGGCGACGGCCTTGGTGGTCTTCTTCGCGCGGTCCTCGTAGGCACCGGCGCAGCCGACCCAGAAGAGGTACTCGTAGTCCTGGAACGAATCGGCGTCCTGGCCGAAGACCGGGATGTCGAAGTCCATCTCGTTGATCCAGTTGAGACGGTCCTTGGAGTTCTGGCCCCACGGGTTGCCCTTGTTCTCGAGGTTCTTGAACAGACCTGCGAGCTCGGACGGGAACTCCGATTCGATGAGCACCTGGTAGCGGCGCATGTCGATGATGTGGTCGACGTGCTCGATGTCCACCGGGCACTGCTCGACGCACGCACCGCAGGTGGTGCAGCTCCACAGCACCTCGGGATCGATGATGCCGCCCTCGATGGCGTCGGCGACGAGCTTGCGATCGGCTTCGTCACGGGCGTTCTGCGGGATGGCGTCGAGCGCCTTCTGGTCGACGTTGCCCTCGGCGTCGACGAGTCCGACCTCGTCGCCCGCCATGTCCTTCTTGCCGCCGGCCAGCAGGTACGGGGCCTTGGCGTGGCTGTGGTCGCGCAGCGACATGATCAGCAGCTTGGGGGAGAGGGGCTTGCCGGTGTTCCAGGCGGGGCACTGCGACTGGCAGCGGCCGCACTCGGTGCACGTGGTGAAGTCGAGCCAGCCCTTCCAGCTGAAGTCCTCGATCTTGCCTGCGCCGAACGCGTCGACGTCGGGGTCGGCCTCTTCCATCTCGAGGACCTTGCCGCCGGACATCATCGGCTTGGCCGGTCCGAGTGCGACGGTGCCGTCGTCCATGCGCTTGAAGTAGATGTTGGGGAACGCGGTGAAGCGGTGCCACGCGATGCCCCAGTTGATGCGCGAGCCGACGATGTAGAGCCAGATCATGCCGGACATCAGCTTGATGAACGCGAACACCGAGACCATGTTCGAGTTGGCCGGCAGCAGTTCGGCCAGGCGCATCGTGAAGAAGTCGGTGTACGGGTTCGCGTGTCCGTAGGTGGCGATCTTGCCCGCCTTGACGAACACCATGCCCAGACCCTCGATGAGCACGACGGCCTCGACGAAGTAGGCGGCCTTGAACCCGGAGCCGGCGAAGCGCGACTGGCGCTCGGGCTTACGCGGGTGGTTGAGCTGGCGAATGATGATCAGCGTGGTGATACCGATGACGGTGCCCAGCCCGAGCAGCTCGTCGATGAGGTGGTAGGCCGCGGTGTCACCGACGATGGGCCAGTGGAACTCGGGGTTGAACGTCTGGCCGTAGGCCTCGAACCAGACGATGGCACCGAGCATGAAACCGATCATGACCAGCCAGTGCGCCCAGCCGACGGTGCGGAACTTGACCATCTTGGTGTGAGCGAGGAACTCGACGACCATCTGCTTGAAGCGAGGGACTATCGGTCGCCAGCGGTCGGGTGCCGGCTGGCCGAGTCGCACGATGTTGAACATCCGCAGACCCCCGCGAATGAAGACGTACCAACACACGAGGCTGAGCAGAGCACCGACTGTGCCCAACGTGATCGTCAGGGCGTTCATGTCGCGGCCTTTCGCTAAAGGTGGCAGCTGGAGGGCTACCGCGGGTTCAGCCCGTCGAGCTGGATTCCGGTCTATGTTACTCGTCAGTAGTAATTCTGCTGTACTGACGGGTAACTTAGCATCGCCGGGTGAAGCGGTGCTGGTGGGTGCTGAAATGAGGCCGTCCGACGGGTGGGCTGAACTCGTCAGTAGGTTGTCTCACAGATCACCGTATGCGTAGGCCGTCGAGGTGCTGTCTAGAAGGCAGTCCTTACTTGGCCCTTACTCGGCGGGGTGTCGTCGCATCGATGTCCGACGGAAACCGACGTCGAGTACTGGTTGCGCTCCATTGTCGGGGGCTGTGACAGATTGCAGCGACTTCGATGGAGTCGGCGTATGCCGATACTGCGATGGCGGCGAATCCGACTGTGACAGTGGATAAGTGGTGGAGGTCGGGGCGGTTTCAAAAGGACAACGACCGGTCCGATTTGTACGCTACAATTCCGAAGCGCACCACAAGTCTCAGACGCGTCATCGGGGTGACTTTGCGTTTGACGGTTGCCTAGCGGTACTGCCAAACACCCAATGCACAGAAACGGAACTCAACTCCACATGAAACTCAGCAAACTGGTCGTCACATCGGCCCTCGTCGCAGTCGCGATGGGCCTGGCCAGCGGAACCGCGTACGCCCAGCCCGCCGATGAGGCAGCCCCCGGTGACACCAACTACACCGTCGATCTCGAAGATCGCACGATCGTCACCACCATCGATGCAGGCGTTTTCAAGGTCGCCGACGACGGCAAGACGGTCGACGTCCTCGACGCCGCCGACAACACCCTCGTGACGCTCCCGTTGTCGTTCAACCTCGGCGGACTCAACTTCCCGTACGAGCAGAACGTCGATGACAACGGCAAGACCCTGCGTCTGGTTCCGAACCTCGACTTCACGAAGGCCTCGGCCAACTCGCGCAGCATCGGCGCAACGACCGTCGCCTCGCCCGAGGAGAACCTCAGGGCACAGCAGAACTTCTCGTCGCAGCTCGGCATCGCGACCGCGATCGGTGGCTTCACCGGTACCGCTATCGGTGCTGTGGTCGGTGGACTCGGCTTCCTGGGCGGACCCGTTGGCTTGGCATCGGTACCGCTCGGTGCAACGGTCGGCGGCATCGCGGGCACGATCATCGCCGGTGGCCCGACCCTGGTCGTTGCCGGCATCGACTTGATCAACACGCTGAACGCGGCACCGGGCACCACGGTCTGGGCCAAGTAGCTTTCAGCTTCTACACCGAGCAGGGCCCGCACTCTCGACGAGAGTGCGGGCCCTGCTCCGTTCGATGCGCCGGTTCCGCGTGTCATCGATGTGATCGCACAGGAATTGTCTGGTGCAGCAGGGCTTCGTGTAGGCCGAGGCGGCGTCGACAGTCGAATGCCATGAGCCGAGTAAATCGACGAAAACAAGTCGAATGAGGGGTTGTGCGTACTGAGTAAACCGACCGTAAAGTACAGCCTATGAAAACCGACTGTGAACCCTTTTGTGGGGGCATGGACACAAGGCTCACCGACGAGCTACGCGATGAGTGGGATGCGTTGGCGGAACGGGTCGGCACGGTCTTCTCCTCCCGCCCCGGTTACGCACTGAATGCCCCACGGCCGGCGGGAAGTGAGCTCGCCTTCGTGCATGTACGTCGAGGTGGGCGTCTGGTGGCATTAGCCCCGATGTTCGTCACGCGAATGGGTCCGGTGAAGGTGGCGAGGATTCTCGGGAACGGGCAGGGCGTCCCGACCGAATTGCTCAGTGAGGACGACGCGGCGTCTCGCGCTCTCTGGGATTCGATCGACGATCACGGGCTGATCTACTACGCGGACTCGATGATCGACAACCGAACTGCCATCGAGGCGCTCGCTGCGCACCCGCGGTGGCGTTCGGATTCGCTCGTGCGGGAGCGAGTTCCGGTCATCGACGTACCGCCGGGCAGTACCGCACGCAATGTGCGTGGGCACAAGTCGCTGAAGCGGCTCGAGAAGTACAGACGTCAGGCCGAGCGGTCCGGGAGTCCCCTGGTGGTGGAAACCATCCGCGATGCCGAGCACCTCGAGCTGCGTTGGGCGGACATTTCCAGGTTGGCCGCGGCGTCGACGCGTCACACCGATCGCACGAATTACCTCACGGAGAGCTCGCCTGCCGATCCCTCGGCGTCGGCCAAGGCCTTTCTGCTCGGTGAAGCAGCGGCCGGCAGATTGGCTCTTGTAGGAGTGAGCGTCGACGGGCGATGGTGCGCGCACGAGATCTGCATCCGCACAGGATCGCGACTCGAGTCGTGGCTGACGCACCACGATCCCGCAGTTGCGAAGTATCAACCCGGTCATCAGATGGTGGAATGGCTGATCCAGACGCACGACGAACTCGACGTGACCGTGTTGGATCAGGGTGTAGGTGTCAACGACAACAAGAAGGCGTGGTCCACGTCCGGCTACGACGTGTTGGCTGTGGTGGGCGTACCCAGCCGCACGGTCGGCTCGCCGATCCTGGTGAGTTTGCTGCTTCGATGGGAGCTCTCCCCGCGGGTCGCGTACGCGCGGAGGGTCGGCTACGCGGTGCTGTCACGTCTGCGCCCGTCGAACGACTAGGACGTACGGATGGTCAGACCGGGGTTCTCGGCGAGTACGTCGTTGATGGGGGTGGCGAACAGTTCGGGTCGCTGACCCTGCAGCATGCTGACGACGGTCGCGATCTCGCAGGATGGTTGATCTCCCACGTTCGATGCACTTGCGATGCCGACGGCGAGGGTGCCGCTGACGACGGGGCCGCCACTGTCGCCGCGCAGCGCGCAGATGGAGGTGGAGAAACCACGGTCCAGGACATTGTTGCCCAGTGCTACCTGCTGGCCCGTGGAAAGAATGGTGCCGCAACTGAATCCGGTTCTGGATCCAGATTTGCAGACCGGAGCGCCCACGATCGGGTCGACAGTGCCGGTGACGTGTAGCGGGCCCGCTCCGGGGACTCGCACTGCGTTGCTCTCGAATTCGGCCACGTTGGCATCGTCGATGTCGATCAAGGCGTAATCGTTGCGCGACTGGCTGGTTCGGTAGAACGTTCCGAATTTCGAGCCCACGAGGCTGCCGCACATCGGGTACGCGCCCGTCAGTGCTGCGGAACCGGTATCGGTGGTACTCGGATTGCAGTGTCCTGCAGTGATGTTCACCGATCCGTACGTCGGGTCGACGGCATTGAACCCGAGGGAGCAACGCTGACCGAGGCCGGCCGGTGTACCTGCGAGAAAGCTGTCGCCGCCGAGATACGAACTCGCACGGATCGGGCCTGCCGTCGGTGACGGATCGAACGGGAGCAGGTCCAACAGCGGCTGGACGGCATCGAACACTGCCGGCGGGATCACGATAGGCGCGGCATCGACCTCGAAACCGCTGGCCGATGCGGCATCGGCCACGTCGGCGCGGGTCGGTCCGTCCGCCACCGCGACGACGGGGCGTCCGTCGCCATCGAGCCACGCGTTCGTGACCCCGTCGGAGCCGACAGCGTCGGTGAAGTCGGCCAGTCGGCGTGCCGCGTCCGCCCGGTCGAGGAACTGCTGCGGAGTCAACCCGAGGTCACGGGCCACGGCGTCGGCGAGCGCGGGTGGCAATCCTGGTTCTGCGCTCGCGGTCGGTGCGAACACCGCCATCGTCGCCAGAAGCGGAACTGCGACGATCGACAGCCGGAAAGCACGGCGACGCATAGAAACCTCTCCCCCGGGCATCAGAAAATGTGATGCCGTTCACCCTGACGTACGACTATAGGCGGTGAACGGCTCCCGAAGTACCCGACTCAGTCGGTTCGCAGCGTGGCTCCGGTTGCGCGCGTGACCTGATCGATGGGAATGCCCAGGCTGGCGGTGCCGCCGTACTGCGCCAGAGCGAGGTTCGCCTCGTTGCAGTCGGGTGCGCCGCCGCTGTTGGATCCGCTGGTGATTCCGAGGGCGAGTGTCCCGGTCACGATGGCTCCACCGCTGTCGCCTGCGAGAGTGCATGCGGTGCTGGCGAATCCGCGCACGGTGCGGGACGTTCCGTCCTCCATGTAGAGCTGGGTCTCGACGCGATCGGCCGCAACCACTCCACAGGTGAACGACGACGACTGCCCGGACTTGCAGACCGGCGCTCCGATCACAGGAGCCGCGGTTCCGGTGACGGTGACGGTGCTGCCGTTCGCTCCACGGACGGTGGGGCGGTCGAGTCCGGATGCGATCCCGGTGTCGTTCAGTGCGATGACCGACCAGTCGAGGCCGTCTGCCGCGCCCAGGCTGGACCGGTCGAAGGACCCGATCTGCGTGCTGCGCGAGATGTCGGCCGGATCGGGAAGGTAGACCGGTGCGCCGCCGGATCCGGTGGCCTTGTCGGGGTTGCAGTGGCCTGCGGTGAGATTGACGGCGGCACCGGAGGGGTCGACGGCGTTGAAGCCGAACGAGCAGATGCTGATGTCGGTGGCCGGAGCGTCGGCGATGGGTCCCGAGGTGGTGACGTAGGTGTCGCCGCCCATCGGAGTCGGGTCGACCGGCTTGTTTCCGCCGGGGGACAGGATGACCTTGATGTTCGCCAGCAGCGTCGGCAGATTCAGTGCGCTACCGATCGGACTGTTCACCAGATCGATGACGATCTGATTGTCGATGAAGTCGATGGCCGTACCGTTGATCTGCTCGGAGATCTCGCGGGGAAGGCCTGCGATCCAACTGTTGAGGTCTGCCAGCGACTTCTCGAGTCCGTCTGCCGACACGGGCGACTGCGCGGTGGCGTATCCGTCCTTGGCGACGGCCTGTGCCGCAGCAGGCGAGGTGACGGCGACGACGGCATTGCCGTCGGGTCCGATCCAGGCACCGGCGAAATCTGCGGGACGGCTGGCCCGGAAGTCCGACGCGTAAGCAGACAGTTCCTGTGCGCGGGCAGCACGATCGAGGTACTCCTGCGGGGAGATCTTCAGATCTCGCTGCACGGCCTCGACGAGCTCGCGGGGAAGCTGATCGGCGGGTGACTGGACGACGGGGTCCGCTGCTGCTGTCCCGGAGAACGAAGCAAGAAGAACAAAAGCCGTCGAACACAGCACTGCGGCACGCAGCGCCCCGGTGTTACGCATGAAATCCCTTCATCGGGTGCTTGGCATCAGCGACCCACCCTAGGGCATCGGGCGCAGAATCAGTGTTCGTGCAGCTCAGCGGTTGGCGACCGGTTCGGTCGTGGTTGTCACCGAAGCCGAGGTCGTGGTGGTCGTCGCCGTGGTCGTGGTTGCGACGGGGGTGGTCGTCACCGGAGTCGTGGTGACCACGGGCGGCGTGGTTGGCACCACCGTCGTCGGCACCGGTGCGGGCGGAGGGGCAGGCTGGGGAGCAGGCGCGGGCGGGACGTACGGCTCGTACGTCGGCTCGTCGATCACCTCCGGAACCACGACGGGCTCGACCGGGCTCGAGGTGGTGGTCGACGGCGCGCGAGTCGAGGTGACGATCGGCGAGCCGGCATCGGTGACCGTCGGAGGTGTCGCGGCGGGGGCGGTGCCGAACACTCCGCTCACTGCCGCGATCGCGAGCACGATGACCACGCCTGCCGCGGCACCGGCAACGATGGTGGCGATCGTCCGGGAGCGCTCGCTGCGTTCCTTCTTCACCCCCACCGATCCAGCGGCAACGGCAGGAACGACGGGTGCAGAACCGGTGTTCGACGCGTTCTCGTCGACCGGAACGATCGGCTCGGATCGAAATTCGGAATGGTCGAACACCGGAGCGACGGCTGGAATTGCCTCGGAGAAGGCGAGCGACGGCTCCGGCGCGACGACCGGGATGGCGTCGGTGTCGAGGGACTCCGTGCCGTCGTTGCGGGTGACGATCGGCGCTGCCCCGGTCACCAGGGAGTTGCCGTCGACGTCTTCGACCTCGGCGAGCACCAGTGCGCCGCGGGTCGCGGCGAGCGGCTCGACGAGTACTGGGCCCGACGAGCGTTCACCGATGTCAGTCGCCACCGACGGGAGTGCAGCGCTGGCGCCGGTGAGTATCACGGTGCCGGTCCCCGGCACGTCGAGCCGGTGGAGCAACGGCGCGACGAGTTCCGCGAACTCGGCTCGTGTCACCGTCGTGGATTGCGAGACACCGGGAAGTTCGACCGAGATCGTGGCGGTTTCGGCCGTGCTCAGGGTCTGCTTGGCCGCCTCGCACGAGGCGACCACACCTGCAAGGGCCGCCAGGACTGCCGCGTCGGACAGGTCGATGTGCTCGCGATCGGTCACCACGTGATCGAAGAGCGCGTCGGTGAAGGCGTCTCCGCCGACGGCGGTGCTACGCACCGTCCCACCTCCGGGAAAGGTGGAGACGTCGGTGCCGGTGGCACCGATGTCGACCACCGTGACCGCAGCTCCCGGACTCGGCTGCGCGAACGCGCTGGCGGCTTTGGCGTCCGGCACCAGGGCAACGTCGGTGAGGCCCGTGTGATCGAGGGCGTCACGCAGCAGGGCGACGGCAGCCCGGGTCCACCGCGTCGGGTACGTCATGGTCGTGACGGGCATCTCGCCTGCCACGCCGGCCTTCGCGGACACCATCGTGACGAGGCAGTTGGCGGCGTTGGCCATCAAGTCCTCGGCGCGGTACGCGTCGGCGTCGGGCTCGAGATCTTCCTGCTGACCGACGAGATCGACGAACCGGGTGAACGGGGCAGTGTCGGCGGGTTCACCGAGGTGGGCTCGGCCGTCCTCGTCGAATCGCAGGGTCGTCGGCAGGACGACGATCGTCGGTTCGTCCTCCACCGATGCGCGGTAGGCAGCGACGGACCTGGTGTTGCCCACGGTGATTCCGAGATGCCCGGCACCGGTCATGGAGTTGCCCCTGTCGATCGGTCGTTCTGCGCTCGGTCGGAGGGTGTGCCGCCGCGGGCCGCCGGACTCTGCTCGGAAGCGGTCTGCTCGTCGTCCTGGTCGGATTCGGGAGTCTCGGCGGGCTCGTCGGTGTTCTCCTCGACCGGCAGTTCCGGCTCGTCCGGTTCGACGAAAATCGGAGGCTCCTCGGGGTCGGTGTCCTCGGGTGCCTCGATCGCTGGGCGCGTCTCGATGTCGGTCTCGGTCGGCTCGCTCCGCGGGCGGTCGGAGGTTTCGGGCGGGGTCGTCTCTTCCGTCGTGGTCGCAGGCAGCGGAACGACGGGAGCGATCTCGGCGGCCGGCTCGACGACGACGGTGGGGAAGTCGATCGGGCCACCCGAACCGGAGCGGATCGACGACGTGGGCGGCACCACCTGGGCGTTGTCGATGGTGGGGACCGCGGTGTCGGTGGACGTGCCGAGTTGCAGCGCGACGAGCGCGGCACCGACGGTCAACGCGGCGGCGAACGCTGCCGCAGCGAAGAGTGGGCGACGGTCGGATCTCGTCGGGCCGACCACCGCGAACCGCTCGGTGACGGCGTCGACCGGGAACCGCGCAGCCAGAATCGCAGCGCCGCGTGCGGCGGCGACGGCGGTGTCCTTCTTCTGCAGGGTCTGCAGGACCGATGCGTTCCACGCGGCGAGCGCGTCCGCTTCGGCCACCAGTGAAACGTGGGCAAGGCCGTGCGCGTTCATCGCCGAACGCAGCGCGAACACCTGCTCGGCCGTCCAGCGGGCAGGGTAGGTCGCGGCCGCCGCCAGATCGCGCGGCTGCAGATCGATCGACGACGCCACCTCGGTGAGCAGGCACAACAGGGCCATCGACGTCAGTTGCTCGGCAGGGAAGACGGTGCCCTTGCTGCCGGTGACACCCACGCCGTCGGCGAGGGAGTCGAGAAAGTGTGTGTAGGCCTCGGAATCGTCGTCGGTCGCATCTCCGAGTGAGACGGTGCCGTCGGGATGAGTGTTGAGCACGGTCGAGTGCAGTGACGCCAGATGCAACGACGGTCCGGGCGCAATCGGATGGGACACGGCGGCGACGGCGCGTTCGTCGTCGAGGTAGAGGCCGACATCCGGTGCGCCGACACTCGCACTGCCGGGCTGCTCGGTCATGGGGCTGCTACCTGTTCTGGACTCGGGGAGGTTTGCTCGGTCGTTATGTCGCTCCCGGTCCTCGCACAGTTACAGGGTCGACGCCCGCGCTGGTCGAGGCCCCGTACCCCATGGCGCGCAGCATCGAGATCAGCTCCGACCGCGACTGGGCCCCGAGCCTGCGCCTGATGCGGGCCACGTGATGCTCGACGGTCTTCGGGGAGATGTAGAGCCGGCTGCCGACCTCGCGATAGGTGACGCCGAGGACGAGCAGTTCGGCGACCTCGGCCTCGCGTTCGCTCAGCGAGCCCGTCGGCTGCGGCGTCGATCTGGGGCTGTCTCGCCCGGTCGAGCTGGGTTGGCGCAACGACCTGGCGATGTGCAGCAGCGAGGTCGCCGTCGCGGTATCGGTGACGGTCAGTGCGGCCTCGCTCGCCAGTCGGGCTCCATCCCAGGGCAGCCCGAAGGCAGTCAGTGTGCGTGCGGAATTCTCCACCTCGGTCGCGTCGGGTCTGCCCTGCAACACCCCGAGCCATGCGCGACCGGCCGCGGCGAGTGCGGCGCTGTACGGGTGGGTCGGAGCGGCTGCGGCCAGGGCCTTGGCGTGCGGCACCAACGCGTCGGGAGTCTGGGCCACGATGGCCGCCTGGACCTGGTACCAGTGCAGCGCCGATGCCCATACGGGTGGATCACCGAGCGCTGCGAGCAGATCGGTGGCCTGCGACACCAGATGCTCGACGCGGTCCACCTGGCCGAGTCGAGTTGCGGCCAAGAGTAATTCGCCCAGGGGCAGCAGCGCGAACAGGTCGGCGGAGTACTCGGCGATCACGTTCTGCGCCTGGGTCCACGCGGTGATCAGTGACCCTGCGTCACCGGACCTGCGAGCCAGGCCCACCCGAATCGCATGCAGGAACAATTGATTGCGCACGTGCGACGCCGGAATCCGCAGTGCCTCGATCGCGGCACCTGCATCGGCGGTATCTCCCCGCAGCATCGACGCCCAGGCCCCGACGAGGCTCAGTCTGGTGTGTGCCTCGGAACCCGGACGGTGTTCGCCGAGTGCCCGCGCCACGATGGAATCGACGCGGGGCAGGTCCCCGCAGTGCACCGCGTGCAAGGCCGCGACGGCGGCGGCGGTATCCGGGGTGCACGAGCGATCGGAAGCATTGCCCGTCAACGTCATTGCCCGCATCAGTGCATTCGCGGCAGCACTGGAGGCCGCTGCGCTCCGCGATTCGATCGACTCGAGCACTCCGGTGACGAGCAGACTGCCCGACGCGATACTCGACGTCGGCGCGAGTGCGGACACGGCAGCCATCGAACGATCGGCGGCGGCGCGATCACCGGCCGCCGCAGCGGACAGGGCGGCCCACACGGCGTCGGGTCCGAGTCGGTCCTCGCCGAGCCACGTGAACAATTGCGCACTGCGCGAGGCCATTCCGCGTTGCGCGGCAATCGACGCCGACACTCGCACCGCAGTCCGCAGATCCGCCGCATCGCACCCGGCAGCTCCGTCGAGCACCACATCGGCGAATCTCGCCGCCTCGTCCAGATCCCCGGTTGCCGCCGCGACCTCGGACCGTCTCGCAGCCAGCACCACCGAATCGAACCCTGCATCGACGGCCGCGCTGTACAGGGCACCGGCGGCATCTGCGGGAGCCGAATCTGCCTGCTGAACAAGGAAATCCGCGAGCCCGGCATGAACGACGCCGCGCTCGGCCAACGCACGTGCCGCGGTGGCGTCGAGCAGGCGGGATCGGGTGGCGACCTCGGTGATCGACGAGAGCAGGACGCGGCAGCGCCCGTCTCCGATCATCTCGATCAGCGGGGCCTCGGCGGACGGAATCAACGTGCCCGTGGTGTCGAGCATGCCGGAGCTGCAGGCCAGGTCGACGATCGACTCGACATCGGTGGCGCGTGGAACGATCTGCGCGGCCGCTGCAGGGTCGGGTGTGACGCCGAATCGAGCTGCGAGCAGCAGTGCCCGCGTGTCGTCGGTGGTCTCGATCAACATCCGACGGTGCTGTTCGGCAATCGATTCGGCGACCACGCGGAGCGGAGCCGGATCGGAACGGTCGCCGCCGAGCGCACCCAGGGCCGCGTCGACAGCGGCGAGAACTCCGCCGGTCGCCTTGGCGACGGTAGCGGCGAGCGAGGCCGAGATCGGCCGGACGGTTGCTGCTGCCCTGGCCGCGATGGCCACCTTGTCCAGCGGAACCAGTGTCAAACGGTTGGAACCGGCGGAGGCGATCAACTTCTCGATTCGTGAATCGAAGCTGCGCGGCGCGGTGGCGACGATCAGAGTGATGTCCGATCGTGTTGCAGCCGCAGCGATCTCGTCGAGCCGCTGCTCCGAAAGCAAGTGCGCATCATCGACGAGAACCGTGGAGCCGGACGGTGCGTCGGCGATGGTGCCCGCGTACACGTCCGTCGCCGCCGCAACGGACTCGAGAACCGCGGATCGGCCGGAGCCGTTCACTCCGACGACGACATGAAATCCGTTGGCGACGAGAGCATCACGGACGAAACGATCGGCACGCTCGACGCCGACGAGTCCGGAACGGGTGCTGGTCACGGTCGACCTATCGGCCGGTCAGGCCGCCGAGGGCTCCGCCGAGTCCGTCACCGACGCCGCCGACGACACCGCCGAGTCCGTCACCGACGCCGCCGACCACTCCGCCGAGCCCGTTACCGACGCCCTGTCCGACATCGCCGAGAGTGGGCCCCTGGTAGCTGGGAACCTGCACGCTCGGTGCCTGGGGAACCTGCACGGCAGGCGGTTGGTAGTTGGGAACGGTCGGTGCAGCGACGGACGGGATGGTCGGCACCGTGGCCGCGCCGTTGTCGGCGGGGGCCGGGGCCGGGGAGCCCGCGACCGGAGCGCCGGTGACGGGGTCGATCTGCGTCACCGAGCCGTCGGCGTTGACCACCGTGGTCGGTGCGCTCTCGGATCCGGTTGCGGCGGCACCGTTCTCGCCGGTGGCCGCTGTTGTCGTGGCGGCATCCGCCACTGCCGCGGTGGTTCCCGGTGTCTCGGTGCTCGAGATCGAGGTCTCCGCGTTCGATTCGGCCGGAGTGGTGTTGTCGGAGGTCAACGCCGTTCCCACCGACAGGCCTCCGCCGGCGAGAAGGGCGAGGACGAGAACGGATCCGGCGACGACGCCGGCCTTCTTGCGACCGGACATCCCTGCGTCGGATTCGACGGCGGTCGGCGTCGGTGCAGGCCGGGGAGTGGGGCGAGGCATCGGCGCGGCTGCCGCAGCGGACGCCACGGCCGTGGTGGGCACCGCGGCCAGGGCTGCGGCGTTGTCGGCGGCGGAGGCGTCGGCGATGTCGCTGCCGAGAATCGCGGCACCGATTGCGACGGTCAGTTCGGGACGCGGTCCGGCGACCACGGGTGCACGCAGTTCGGACGACATCAGCTCGGCGACCAGTGGTATGGCCGAGCTGCCACCGACGAGGACCACCTGGTCGATGTCGGTGACGTCGAGGCCGGCGGCCGTGACGGCGTCGCGTACCACCCCGATCGACCCGAGCAGCGATGCGCGCACCAGTTCTTCGAGCTCGGAGCGCACCAGGCGAACCTCGGTGTGCAGGCCCGGCAGGTCGACCGTCAGGGACGTCGAGGTGTCGTAGGAGAGTTGTTCCTTCGCTTCACCGCAGCGTGCCCGCAGTTCCACCAGCGCGCCGACGGTATCGGGATCGAAGGGATCGAATTCGAAGGACTGGCTGCCCGAGACGGTGTCGAGCACGTACTGCATGATCGCGTGATCGAACTGCGCTCCGCCGTACTCCTGCGAGTGAACCCCGGTGCCGACGGTGCCTGCCTCGGAGCCGGTGCGCATCAGAGTGACGTCGAGTGCGGTCGCACCGAGGTCGTAGACCACGGCCAGGCCATCGGACTGCGTTCCTCGGGTGACTTCGAGCCAGCGCATCGTTGCGACGGACTCCGGGACCAGCGTGACGTCGGTGAGCCCCGCGCGGTCCAGCGCGTCACCGAGAACCTCCGCGGTGTACGCGGTCCAGCGAGTGGGGTGAGTGACGACGACGGTAGGAGCGGACTCGGTTCCGGCGGAGGCCTCGGCGACGAGCGCGCGAGCAGCGGTGGCGTACAGGTCCTCGGCGTGATGGCTGCGGCCGTCGTCGTCGATCAGTTCCACCGGATCGCCGACCCGGTCGGCGAAGCCGCTGATCAGATTCCGAGTGGACCGGTCCCACAGCTCTGCCAGACGCGGGGCTTCGCCCGGGCGGAGGTCGAGTGCCGAACGCTTGACCACCGAGGTGACGGGATCGGTGTCCAGTGCGGCCGCCGCCGTCACCGAACCGATACGTATGCCGAGCCCTGTCTCTGTCATTCCGCGGGCTCCACTCCTGCCGTTCATGTTCGTGTCGCCGCCTTCGTCTCGCCCTGCCGTCGGTACTACTGCCGTTACTCGCACTGTCGGCAGAAGCTACCTATTCGTTACGTCTCACAGCAGGTTAGAGCGTGAAACGAGTGAAATCCCCTAAAGCGCCGAGATCCCCTAATCGAAGTCCCCTGGCAACCCCCGGGGGAGTAGGGGGATCGGCCCCGTTGGGCGGGGGCTCTGCGGTGCATAGCTTTGTGATCAACCACGAAGCACCCCTCGTCAAGGAGACCCACGATGGCTACCAACGCCGTACTCGATTTCATCCTCAGCCTGCTGCGCGACGACCAGGCCGCAGCCGCCTACTGCGCCAATCCCGAGACGACGCTGGCCGCCGCGGGACTCGGCGACGTCACTCACGCCGACATCGTCGCGGTCGCACCTCTGGTCGCGGAGTCGGGACTGTTCGCCGGTGCGGGCAGCCAGCTCTCGGCCATCCTGGGTGCAGGCGGGTCGGCGGGACTCGACGGCGCACTCGCCGGAGGCGCGAGCCTCGGTGGCGGACTGTCCGCCGGACTCGGATTGGCAGCAGGCGCAGTCGCAGGCGGCGGACTCGCAGCGGGCGGCAGCCTGACCGGCGGAATCGACGTCACCGGTGAGATCGCTGCTTCCCTGCAGGCAGCACTCGCTGCAGCGTTGGCCGTCGGAGGCCAGATCGGTCTCGAGCTCGGCACTGCCTTCGGCGGCGCACTCGACGCTCTGATCGGTGCAGGCGCAGGTATCGGCGGCGGGCTCGGCGGCGGCGTGGATCTGGACCTCGACGGTCTGCTCGGCGGAACCGTCGGACTCGGCGCTGCACTGACCGGCCTGATCGGAGCAGGCGCAGGCATCGGCGGCGAGATCAGCGGAGACATCGCCGCACAGCTGCAGGCCGCACTCGACGCCGCCATCGGCGCGACCGGTGCCATCGATCTCGGCGCACTGGCCGACATCCAGGGCGGCCTGGCCGGCGCTCTCGGTGCGGTCTTCGGAGTCGGCGGAACCATCGGTGCAGAGCTCGGCGCTGCCCTCGGAGGAGTGTTCGACGCCGCACTCGGTGCCGGAGCCGGACTGGACATCGCGGGTGACCTCGGCACCGCTCTGACCGCCGGAATCGGCGGCGCGCTCGGCGGACTCGGAACCATCGGAGCAGACCTGACCACCGACATCGGCGCCGCACTCGATGGAGCGCTCGGTGCAGGTGGCGCACTGGTCGGCGACCTCGCCGGCGGAGTCGGCGCGAGCCTGGGCGGTCTCTTCGCCGCAGACGGTGCCATCGCAGGATCCATCGGATCCGCACTCGGAGCCGTCCTCGACGCAGGTGCGCTCGCTGACCTCGACGTGGACGCCTTGCTGGCCGCGGGCGGCAACCTCGGCGCAGTGGTCGGTGGCGCACTGGGAACCGCACTCGATCTCGACACCAGCGCAGTCGGCAGTCTCACCGCCGCTCTCGACGCTGCACTCGACGGCACGATCGGAGCAGGCGCAGGCATCGGCGGCGGACTTGTCGGCGGACTCGAAGGCGGACTTGCGGGCGGAGTTGCCGGCGGCCTCGAAGGCATTCTCGGAACGGCATTCGGCGTCGGCGGAGCAGCCGGAGCCCAGCTCGGTACCGCCCTCGAATCGGTACTCGACACCAGCGCAGCACTCGACCTCGGAGCCGCACTCGGAGCCGGAGCCGACGTCAGCGCAGGACTCGTCGGAGCGATCGACACCGCGGTTGCCGCCGGAGCAGACCTCTCGGGAACCGTCGAAGGAGCACTCGCCGGAGTCGGCGGACTCGGCGCAGACCTGTCGGGCGGCCTGGCCGGACTCGGCGGACTGGGCGCGGGCCTCACCGGAGGACTCGCAGGCCTCGGAAATGTCGGTGCTGATCTGACCGGTGGCCTCGCCGGCGTCGGGAATGTCGGTGCCGATCTGACCGGTGGCCTGGCGGCCTTCGGAAACGTCGGTGCAGATGTGACAGGTGGCCTGGCGGCCGTCGGAAACGCGGGCGCAGACCTCACCGGTGGCCTGGCGGCCGTCGGAAACGTGGGCGCGGATGTGACCGGTGGCCTGGCGGCCGTCGGAGATGTCGGTGCAGGTGTGGCCGGCGGGCTCGCCGGTGTGGGTGATGCAGGTGCGGGCCTGACCGGCGGTCTGGCCGGACTCGGCAGCCTCGGCGGCGGTATCGCGGGCGGAGTGGCAGGCGGAGTCGCAGGCGGCGTGGATGCCGCGGCCTCGGCCGGAGCCGGACTCGAAGGAGCCGTCTCGGGTGCGGTGAGCGGCGGAATCGATGCCGCAGCGTCCGCAGGTGCGGGCCTCGAAGGTGCCGCGGGAGCTGCAGGCTCGGTTGCCGGTGGCCTCGAAGGTGCCGCGGGCGGAGTCGTCGACGCCGGAACCTCGGTGGGCGGCGAGATCGCCTCCAACGTCGGTGCAGGACTGGATACCGGTGCCTCGATCGGAGGCGACTTCGCGTCCACTGTGGGTGCGGGTTTGGATGCTGGTGCGGACGCTGCGGCTTCCGCGGGCGGCGGGTTTGATTCCGCTGCCGACATCGGTGGCCAGGCCGCAGGCAGCCTCACCGGTGGCCTGCAGTCGGGTGCCGAGGGACTGGCAGACGCAGGCGGCAGCCTTTCCTCCGCGGCGTCGGGATCGTTCGATCACTCCAGCTCTTTCGATTCCACGGCTACCGCGACCGGCACCGGCTGGTCGAGCGTCGACTCGGACGTCTTCGGTCAGGGCGAGACCGATTCGAGCCTGTTCAGCGACTCGAGCCTGCACGGTTCGGTGGATTCGGCAGCCGACTCGCTGGGACATGTGACCGTCGATCACGACTTCGACCCGACGCAGCCCTGATCCTCTCGCCTGCGGGTAGGCGATGACATGACTCGGCCCCGAGTGTTCACCGGCACTCGGGGCCGAGTCGTAGCTAGAGTTCGTTCCTGGGCGTCGGTTGAAGCCCGGGTACCGCGGAAGTCGACGAGAACGGTTGTGAGCACGAGCGTATGGACGGGCAATCTACGGAGCTGGCCGAGCTGCTGAGCCGAACCGCGGCGGTGGCGACATCGGCGGGAAGATCCGACCTGGTGGATCGAGTCGAGGCGGCGCGCTCGCGAGTGCTGGATCCACGTCGACGCATCATCGTGGTCGGACCGCTCAAGCAGGGCAAGAGTCAGTTCGTGAATTCGCTGCTCAATCTGACGGTGTGCTCGGTCGGCGACGACGAGACCACCGCCATCCCGACCGTGGTGTCCAACGCCGAGAGCCTGTCCGCGCAGCTCGTACTCGCCGATCCGGGCAACGAGCCCATCCGAGTCGACGTTCCGCCCGAACAGATCACGACGGTCACCCCGGCCAGTCCGCTGGCCCAGGGCCGTGAAGTGTTGCGCCTGGACATCGGGGTGGCGAGTCCGTTGCTCGCCGACGGCCTGGTGTTGGTCGACACTCCAGGAGTCGGCGGGCACACGAATCCGCACGCTGCAGGCACATTGGGTCTCATTCCGTCGGCCGACGCGGTGCTCGTCGTGTCCGACGCCTCGCGCGAATTCACCGAGCCGGAACTGTGCTTTCTCCGACAGGTGCAGGGACTGTGCCCGGCCGTGGCGGTGCTGATCACCAAGATCGATCTGTATCCGCACTGGCGGCAGATCGTCGAGGCCAATCGTGGACACCTGGACCGCGCAGGCATCGACGTCCAGATGTTGCCGGTCTCGTCTCTGTTGCGTTCGCACGCACTGCGTTTGAACGACGAGGAACTCAACGCCGAATCCGGTTTCCAACAGCTCTACGCGTTTCTGCGGGACGACGTGGTGGCCCGGGCGGATGTGCTGGCCCGCTCCTCGGTCTCGCTCGACGTCCGATCCGTCACCGAACATCTGACACTCTCGTTCGGCAGTGAGCTTGCGGCACTGAAGGATCCGGAGCGGGCAGCCGCGGCCGTCGCCGGTCTGCAGCGCGCCAAGTCCGCTGCCGAGGAGCTGCACAAGCGGTCGTCGCAATGGCAGCAGACGCTCGGTGACGGAATCGCCGATCTCGCCTCCGACATCGATCACGATCTGCGCGACCGGTTGCGGCGAGTGACCCGGGAAGCGGAAGAGACCGTCGACGAGGGGGATCCGGGCAAGGACTGGCCGCAGCTCGGCGAGTGGCTCGAGGAGCAGATCGCCGCGTCGGTGGGCGACAACTTCGTGTGGGCTCACGAACGGGCACTGTGGCTTTCGGAGTTGGTTGCCGAACACTTCGCCTCGTCCGGAGCGGCGGCGCTACCCGATCTGGATCTCGGTGATCTCGACAACGTCCTCGATCCCGTCTCGTCCCTGGCCGATCTGGAATCCGGTCGTATCGGAATCACCCAGAAGGTCCTGGTGGGAATGCGCGGATCCTACGGCGGTGTGCTGATGTTCGGCCTGATCACCACGTTCGTCGGATTGAGTCTGCTCAACCCGATCTCGATCGGTGCGGGCGTACTGCTCGGCACCAAGGCGTACAAGGAGGACAAGGAGAACCGCGTCAAAGCGCGGCGTTCCGAGGCCAAGATCGCGATCAGGCGATTCACCGACGACGTCAGCTTCCAGGTGGGCAAGGAGTCCAAGGACCGGCTGCGGCAGATTCAGCGAGTCCTGCGTGATCACTTCACCTCGATCGCCGAGCAGACGCTGCGCTCGCTCAACGAGTCGTTGCGCTCGGCGCAGGAGGCCGCCGCTGCCGACAACACCGACCGTGCCGCTCGCATCGCCGCGCTGGAGAAGGACATGCGGGTGGTAGCCGAACTGAATTCTCGGGCAGTGTCTTTGGTCGAGGACGCCGCCGTATGAGCGTGGCGGCTCTCGCCCGGGCCCGCGATCTCATCTCGGCGGCACGATCGACGTACTCCGGTGATGCCGAAGCGTCCTGGATGCTCGACGAATGCCTGTACCGCTTGGACGAGCCGCTGCGAGTGGCTCTCGCGGGATCACTCAAGGCAGGTAAATCCACCCTGCTCAATTCTCTTGTCGGACAGGACATTGCCCCGACCGACGCAACCGAGTGCACGAAGGTCGTCACGTGGTACCGCAACGGCGTCACACCCGCCGTCACGGCCTGGTACGACGGCGACCGGGCCGCGAACGTGCCGGTGCAACGGCGCGACGGGCGATTGACCTTCGACCTCGGGTCGTTGACGGCCGCGCAGGTCGATCGACTCGACGTCGAATGGCCCGCAAGCGCTTTGGCGCAGACGACGATCATCGACACCCCCGGTACCTCGTCCCTCTCGCGAGACGTGTCGGCGCGTACGTTGGCGATGCTCACGCCCGAGAACTCGTCCTCGGGTGCAGACGCCGTCGTGTATCTGCTGCGCACCCTCAATGCGACCGACGTGTCGTTTCTCGGGCAGATCGGTGCGCACGTGGGCGGCGATTCGGGACCGCTCGGTGTGATCGGCGTCGTCTCGCGGGCCGACGAGGTGGGTTCGGGGCGGATGGACGCGATGATGTCGGCCAAGGAGGTCGCCGCGCGCTTCGCGTCCGAACTCGAGGCCACCGGCCTGTGCCAGGCCGTGGTTCCGGTTGCAGGTCTGCTTGCGCTCGGAGCGGAAACGTTGCGGCAGAACGAGTTCGCGGCGTTCGAGATGCTGGCCACGGTGCCCACCGAGGATCTGCAGTTGGCGATGCTCTCGGCCGATCGGTTCGTACGTGCGGAGAGCACGCTTCCGGTCGATGCATCGCTGCGGGCCAGCATCGTCGATCGGTTCGGGCTGTTCGGTATTCGGATGGCTGTGACGTTGATCAGGCTCGGGGTGCGCGATTCGCCCACGCTGGCTGCCGATCTGGTCGAGCGCAGCGGGCTCACCGAACTTCGTTCGGTGATCGACGTGCAATTCGGTCAGCGCGCCGATCAGCTCAAGTTGCATTCGGCTCTGGTTGCCCTGCAACGGATCCTGGAGTTCAGGCCGGAATCTCACGCGCTTCGCACCGAAGCCGGCCGAATGCTCGCCGACGTGCACGGCTTCGCCGAATTGCGTCTGCTCGGCCGTTTGCGCTCCACCACACCCAAATTGCCCGACGGCGGACTGCTCGAGCTGCAGCGCATCATCGGCGGCTTCGGCATCGCCGCCACCGAGCGCCTCGATCTGCCTCCCGATGCCGGACGCGCCGAGCAGCGCGACACCGCGCTGGCGGCCGTGCACAAGTGGCGAGCGCTGTCCGAGCATCCACTGCTGGATCGCTTCACGTCCAATTCGTGCGCCCTGGCCGCCCGCAGCGCCGAAGGGATACTCGCGTCTCTGTCCTGATCTAACGGGCCGAATCGGCCGCGGCGATCCAGTCGATCGCCTGGCGCAGCGGCATCGGTCGGGCAATGTGGTACCCCTGCGCCATGTCCACACCGAGTGTGCACACGTAGTCCCACATCTGTTGGCTTTCCACGCCTTCGACGACGGTCTCTGCGTCGAGCGCTTTCGCCAGTCGCACAGCGGCATCGAGGATGGCTCGGCCGCGCGGGTGACTCGATGCTCGCTGCAGCAGAGATCGGTCGATCTTGATGACGTCCGGTTCGAGTCTGTCGAGCAGCTCGAGGTTCGAGTATCCGGTGCCGAAGTCGTCGATGCTGATCTTCGCGCCGAAACGCTTCAGGATGCCCAGGGTGTCTCGGGCACGACCGTGCTCGTCGAGCAATGCGGATTCGGTGACTTCGATGACGAGCTTGTCGAACCCTCCCGGTGGTGCCCAGGTGATGAGACGGTCGATGACGTCGCGTTCGTCGAGTTCGATTCCGGAGAAGTTCGCCGCCACCCGCGGGCGGGTCTGACCGAGCTTGCTCTCGAGTGTAGTCAGATCCGCATCGAGCAACGTGAGAACGATCTTTCCCAAGGCCCGGAGATGGCCCGTCTGGGTGGCGTGGTCGATGAACTCCTGAGCGGAAACGACGACCCCGTTCCTCCGCCATCGGACCAGTGCCTCCAGCATCGTCACTCGTCCGGTGCTCACATCGACGATCGGCTGATAGTGCAACTCGAAATCCTTGTTGCGGAACGCTTCTCCCAGCTCGTGCCGGATCGATGCCCGCTCGTCCGCGATCGCGTTCATACTTGCAGCGAAGTACGTATGTCGGTCACGGCCGGACTTCTTCGCCTCGTACATGGCCGTGTCGGCGTTGTGCAGCAGTTCGTCCGCAGTCGTGCCGTCGCCTGGACTCAGTGCGATGCCGATCGATGCCGAGACGTACACCGTCGTGTCGACGAGTGAGATCGGGTTCCGTAAGTCCTGAAGGATTCTGTGCGCCAGCATCTCGAGGCTGTCCGTGTCCTCGCTTCGGGTGACGAGAACGGCGAACTCGTCACCGCCGAGACGACCGACGATGTCGTGTCGGCGTGCCGCCTGCTGCAGTCGTGCCGCAACCGTGCTCAGTACGAGATCGCCTGCACGATGCCCGAAGCGATCGTTGATCTCCTTGAAGCCGTCCAGGTCGATCCACAGTGCCGCGACTCTCGTGGTCCCGGAATTCAGAAGCTCGGCGAGGCGTGATCGAAAGAACTGCCTGGTGAGCAGCCCGGTGTGTCGGTCGAACTGTTCCCGAGCGGCCAGGTCGGCGCTGATCTCGCGTATCCGTGAGGTGTCGTGAACGACTGCAACCGAATGTGGTCCGGCGGGCGAGTCGGATTTCACCGGTACAGCATGGAATTCGATGCTGATCGGATGCGAGGACCCATGTGCGTCGACGACCGTCCAGCTGTCGAACGCACCGTTGTCCGGCAGTCCCGGTTCGATCTCGGGTGACGGGGGCATGCCGCCGGCCCTTCGATCGATGAGCATCGACAGACTCGTTCCTATCAATTCGTGAGGCTCGAATCGGGTGATGGCCGTGAAACCGGTGCTGACGGACAGTATCCGGTTCTCGCGATCGAGCACGACGATTCCGGCAGTGACCGTACCGAAGAGTGCGTCGAGTACGGCGCTGCGCTCCGCTGCCTGGTCCTCGAAGACGCGGCGGTCGGTGACATCGACGGCGCTACCGATGACCAGTCGGTCGGCGGGGTCGCTCGTACGGATGGTGTGGGTAACTTCTTCGATCCAGCGAATCGATCCGTCCGGACGGACGATGCGATACTCGCATCTCCAATCCTGTTCGGCGGCAGCAGAAACAGTGGCGACTCGGTCTCGGTCTTCCGGGTGCACGGTCGACAGAAGTAGCCGCGGCTCCGCCATGACCCTGTCGCGGTCGAGACCGTAGATCTCCTCGACGCGTGAGTTGATGAAGGTCAGCGTGCCGGTGGCGTCGCGCTGCCAGACTATCTCGCGGATGGAGTCCGCGACGAGGTGGAAGTTGGTCAGTGCGGCATCACGAGCCCGCCTCGTGGCGCTGATCTCGCCGACATCGGTCACCACCACGATGACACCCCGCACGTCGCCGTCGGCACCGACATAAGGTTGGGTCTGCAACAGGTAGTCGGCAGTGGCGCTGCTGATTTCGCGTATGCGCGACTGGCGATGTTCGAGGGTCGCGTGAAGGTCGTCCTCGAGGCCGGAGATCTCGACAGTGGTGGGAATGGCTGTGAGCGGTCGGCCGCGGTCCGCGTCGATCAGCGAGAACAAGCGGACGGCCAGGGGAGTGAAGCGGGTGACGCGCAGTTCGCGGTCGATGATGATCAGTCCGCTGGTGAGCGACGACTGGATGTTGGTGAGATCGGTGTTGGCCTGCTGCGCCTCGTTGGTGCGCGCTTGCAGTTCCTGGTTGAGGGTCGTCAGCTCTTCGTTGGTCGCTTCGAGTTCCTCGTTGGCGGCCTGTGCTTCTTCGGTGGTGGCCTGTAATTCCTCCGAGGATGCTTGCAGCTCTTCGTTCATCGCTTGCAGTTCCTCGTTCGAGGATCCGAGGTCGGCGACGATGGCCTCCAGCGCGCGCTGCGTGGAGTCGAGTTGCGCATTCATGTCGAGGACGGGTGTGGACGCCGTAGCGGACGAATCCACCGTGCCGTGCGTGGGCAGAGCCTCCTCGGCGCGGAACGACACGACCGTCCGGGTGGTGAACTCCGTCGATACCTGAGCGCCCGTGATTCGCACACGATTGCCCTCACCGGTCACCAATTCCACTGTCGTGGAATTGGTTTGACGCAGTTGACTCAGTAGCGTCCGCACCGTGAGGCGATAGGGTTCCCGGAGGATCTCGGTCACCGCCCCGGTCTGTCTGCCCTCGCCGACCGTGCACCAGCGTGAGACGTCGCCGATCACCTCGATCAGTACATCGCGGTCGTCGACGATCAGCATCGGAGCCGAGGTGATCTGGAGTATGCGGCGGTACGGGAGTTCGGCGTCGGCGCGGGTCGGGCCTGTGCCGCTCGGGAAATTGCCGCCGTTGGCCGGTGGAGCTTGAAGGCGCCGAGTCACGGCGATGGACGGCAGTCGGCTCGAATCGCCTCGCCGGTAGATTCGATGTGTGTAGTCGACCGCGGTGAACACTGCATCGACATTGGAGATTCGCTCCGACAGGCCGAGGACGACGAGCCCGTCCGGCACCAGAGCGTAGTGACACAGATCCATCACTCGTGCCTGGAGGCGCGACTCGAAGTAGATGAGTGTGTTGCGGAGCGAGATCAGGTGCACACGAGGAAACGGCGGGTCGTAGGCCACATTGTGGTGAGCGATGACCATGCACTCGCGCAGTTCCGGGACGACTGCCCATCCGGCGGTGGACTGATACATCCATCGGTCACGGAGTCGCTGTGGCACGGCGTCGATCTCGGCGGCGCGGTACTGGCCCCGCCGAGCCACGGTCAGCGCAGCGTCGTCGAGGTCGGTGGCGAACACCTTCAATCGGCTGCTCAGCCCGCTCCTGTGCTCGGCTCCATCGAGAGCATCGGCGGCCAACATCGCAATCGTGTAGGCCTCTTCTCCCGTTGCACATCCGGGTATCCACAGGCGGAGGGGTTCGTGAGCCGCAAGCGAGCGGACCACGGTCTTCAACCGCATTCCGACGCTCTCCCACACTGCGCCGTCGCGAAAGAACGACGTGACGCTGACGAGAATCGCTCGTGCCAGGGCACCGGCTTCGGCGGTGTCGTCCGGCAACGAGGCGGCATACTCGGCCACCGAGATCCCTTTACCGTGTCGACGACGCTCGATCTGCCGACTCAACGTCGAACGCTTGTAGCCCGAATAGTCGATGCCGGTGGTCAGTCGCAGGCACTCGATGATCGTCGCCAGATCTGCCGCGTCCAGATCCGGGGTGTCGGTCGAGACCTCCGACCGCGGTCGGTCGGCCACTGTCTCGTCCGTTGTGAACCCGGTCTGCTCGTCCGCAGGGCGCGCCGAACGGCCGAACAACAGGTCGTGCAGTTCGGTGCCGATGGACTCGGCAGGAGCGGTCAGATTCACCGACCCGGTATCGAGGGTGGAGGTGGGCATCTGCTCGAATGCTGCGGTTGTCGGGTCCTGGACTGCAATGACCCCGCCGCCATCGCGGATCGCGGTCGCCCCGGCAGCACCGTCACTGCCGCTGCCGGACAGGATCACCCCAACGGCGTCGGGGCCGAATTCCGCGGCCAACAACTCCAGCAATCGATCGATGTTCGGCCACGGTCGCTTGGTTGGACTGGCTTGCGGAAGTCGTATCGACTCCTCCGCGACCACGATGTCCGAGCCGGGAGGTCCCACGTAGACGACCCCTGGTTCGAGCTTCGCTCCCTCCTCAGCGGCCACCACTGGCATCGACGTGTGGTGCGAGAGAAGTTCCACCAGCGCACTGTCCTGATTCGGAGCGCGGTGCTGAGCCACGACGAAACACCAGGGAGCGGCGGTCGGAGCTCCGGAGAGGAACCTGGCGACCGCGTCCAGTCCACCGGCCGAACTGCCGACTCCGACCACCCGCAATCTGGGATGGCCCTCGATCTCGTCAACCATCGGCAGACCCCTCCCTGGACGTCGGCACTCACTCAACCACACGATGACCGGCATCGTGCGCTCTTCGGACGTGCCTCGTCAGCGCCGGGGTGCGAGCGCGACGAGGGTGGTAGCCGCAGCAGTGCCCGCCACGACGAACGGCCCCCACTGCAGGACGCCGCCGAGCAGGGCGGAGGCGTCGGACACGAAGGTCGAGAACGTGACTGCCGCTCCGATGGTCAGGAGTCCGACCGCTCCCATCAGGACCTTGGACGACATCGCCGCGTTGCGCAGTAGATTCAGCGCGACGAATCCAAGCAGCACGAGCACCGCCACTGCGGCCCCGCTGGACAGCAGCGTGGCCGAGGCTGTGTTGCGGACGTCGGCCGTACTGGCTGTCGAATCCTGCTGTGACACTGCAGTTTCGACGCCGGAGAGCACCGACTCCCAGTTCAGGGCGACGACGGCGGCCAACGCCAGGGTCAGCGCCGCTGTCAGTGCCCACAGAGCGCGCGCGACCTTCGGCAGGACCGAGGAAGTCGGCTCCTGCCGTGGCCGCAGCGGTTCGACGGCGACATCCGGCCGCGGTGGTTGCGGACGGGGAGGCCTGGGCTTCCGCGATGTCGGGTCGTTCTGCTCATCGGCCACGCGCAGGAGTCTATCCGTCGGCGGTGACGGGCCGCTGTCTCAGCGCAGCACCACCGGCACGCCCTCGTACGGACGCAGGGTCATCGGGAAGCTGTTCAGCTCGTCGACGGTCGCGATCTCGTTGTCGTCGGAGACGTCGACGGCAGTGGTGCCCGGCACCAGATGCTTCGACTGGATGGTCGCACTGATCTCCTCGGACGAGAAGTTGAGCACGGTGGCCTGGATGGTTCCCTGCCCGAGCTCGTGCACCATCACCAGCAGACCCTTGTGCGAGACCGTCGGAATGTCGATCTGCTGGGCGGTGGCGATGCCGAACTTCTTGCGCAGCTCGATGATTCGCGCCAACTGGCGGGCGAAGGACTGCGGATCCGCCAGCTGCTCGGGGAGCGAGCCGTACAGGCTGCGCCCGCGCGGGATGCCCGATTCCGAGCGCACGGCCTCGGGGAAGTACCCCATCAGATCGTGTGCGCCGCGGTTGATCCAGCGGGTGTCGCCCTCGCGGATGAGGTCGTCGACCTCATCGGCCGCGATCGGCAGGATGCCGAGCAGATCCCAACCGGACAGTGCGAACACGCCCGGTTGCAACGCGTTGTACATCGCGAGCAGCAGGTGGGCCCGCTTGACCGTTTCGATGTCTCGTTCGTCCATGCGGTCCAGATCGCGGATGCCGAGCGATGCGGTGATCACACTTGCTGTGGTGCAGGCGATTCCGTTGGTGGTGAACGTCCGGTTGTACGGTGCCCAACGTCCGGTGAGTCGATCGGTCAGTTCCCCGCGGATGCGATCGCCCAGATCGCTGCCCTTGACCGCCTCGCCGCCGTAGGTGAACTCGTCCTCGGCGTGCAGGGTGGCGAAGTGGATGAGCTCGAACGTCATCTCGTCGTGGTTCTGCAACGCGTGTACGAGCGACGCCGTATCGACGCCATGATCGCGGGCCAGAGTCATGGTGAGCCTGAGGAATTCGGTGTTCCCCATGACGAGCGCGTGCTGATACGCGGGGCGATTGATGAAGTCGTACGACAGATCGGCACCGTTGGCACCCATGGCCTTGATGTCGTCGATCGTCAGGTTCAGTTCCTGGAAGGTGAACCCGCCCATCTTGCGCACCACGCTGGCGATCAGGTGGTTCGCCGCCTCGGACAGAGGGTGGCCCTCGGACCAGCCCGGTCCCTCGGCGCGACGCTCCACGCCGAGAAAACCGTTGGCGTCCAACCGCAATGCGCCTGCACCCAGATCTGCGATGGAATGGCATGCGTCGCCGATCACCAGTCGCATTCCGGCGAAGGAGGGATCGAGCCAGTTGATCGACGGCTGACCGGCCTTGAAGTAGTGCAGGTACACCCAGCGACGCTCGACGCCGTCGATACCGATGACGGGAGGTGTTGCGCTCCAGTTGGTTTCCTTCACGCCGAGCTCGTAGAAGATGACGCGCTGCAGCTGACCGATGATGTATCCGGCGCGGGCGAGATTGGCCTCGGCCTCGGCGTCGATGTTCTGAGAATCGGCCCCGGCCCGCACTCGCGGCAGCAGATGCCAGTCCTGCGGTTCGATCTCGACCATGTGGTAGATGCCGGGGTAGTCGGCCACGGCCATCTCGGCGAGTCGGAAGTCTGCGCCCTTGCCGGTGTGGCCGGGAACGATGTCGTCGATCACGATGCCGTCGTATGCCGAGGCCACAACGCACAGCCGTCGGAACTCTTCTTCCGATCCGAACGCGGGGTCGATCTGCATGCCGATCCGGTCGAAGTGTCCGTCGACCGAGGGAGTCGGCCGCCAACCGTGGATGCCGCCGGCCACCTTCACCGGGCCGGTATGTACTGCGGTGACGCCGATTTCGGAGAAGGCCTGCCACAGCTTCTCGTCGCCGAGAGTGCTCAGAAAGCTCGTCTGCGGGGCGTTGATCACCGAGATGGGGTACGCGGTGAACCACACCGGTGCGCGTTCGACGGCGGCGCGAGGATCCGGGTCGGCATACGGGTTCTGCCACATGCTGCCCTTGCCCGAGAGTTGCTCGGCGATCAACTTTGCATCGCGCAGCATCGACTGTTCGGTGAGCCAGTCCACGTACTCGGGGTTCGACGCCACCGGCTCGCTGTCGGGGGTGGGACTGCTGCTCCGATTGGCGCGACGCACTGAAGGTCGAAGTGGTTTCGGCCGAGCCGGATAGAACTTCTCGTCGTAGGTGATCTCGCTCGGTTCGTGCTGCACTTCGGGATCCATGTGCCTCCGTAGCCTCGCTTTTCCTCAACCCTACGTAGGGCGCGGCCGATCCGCAGGGTTGTGGTTCCCCTGATCGGCGAGCGGTGAAACCTGGCTCGCCGCCCGGTGAAACCTACGCCGAACTACACCGGTGTGATTCGTCAGGGGCCTTTTCCTTCGATATGCGAACGTCATCGAATCGAGACCGCCTGGTGTGGAATGTCTGATTCGGATAGGTCATAGTGAATCAGGTACCAACTGACCCATCTGTCACATCAGACTCATGAGTCACATCCCCCTCAGCTACAGGAGTTGTCCATGCGACGTCTTGCCCGCACATCGATCCTGGCCTCGACGGCCGCTCTGGCCGCCGCCATCGGTGCGGTCGCCCTCGCACCGGCCGCATCGGCCGAGCCTGCGCCCGAAGCCGTCGGCCCGCTCGGCTCGGTGGTTCTCGAAAGCCCCGACCTGGTGGTGACCATGGCCGCCGTCTGCGACACCACGGTCGAGGACGCACCCGAGGGTGGCGTCGTCGCACTGCAGGTCAAGGTCGACAACGTCGGCGCGGACGACGCGTCGAACGTCAACGTCAACTACGGCGCACTGCCGGGCGTGCAGGGTCAGAACACCGAGACGACCATCAAGGCAGGCGAAGCAGCGACGTACACCGTGCCTTCGGTCGATCGCGAATGGATGGCACGGCCTGCTGGTGCCGCGGCATTCGCCAGTGCACTCGACGCGAACTTCCTCGACAACATCACCGGCGGACTGCTGACCCACAGCTGCATCCCCGCCCCGGTCGAGGAGCCTGCCGAGTAGTTCCTTCCGTAACAACTTTCTCCCCGCTGCGCCGCGACGATCCTCGCTGATCGTCGCGGCGTACTGCTGCGCAGTGGTGCGGCTCGGCATATGGGTCGTTCCGCAGGCTCCACTCCTGATGTGCCCCCGGCGGCACTCAACCGCACCACTGCGCCGGAGGCGCACTCGGGAACAAATTCGCCACACCCTCCGTTGTGCAGGTCAGCAGCCTTGAGTGGATGAGGCTCAAGTTGGAAGTTGACGCGACAGAACGCGTTGTGCAAACTTGAGCGGAGTTCGCTCACCCAGGGACTGAATCCACGCAACAACAGGAGGAAACATTATGGCTCGTGCGGTCGGTATCGACCTCGGGACCACCAACTCGGTCGTGTCCGTCCTCGAGGGCGGCGAACCGGTTGTCGTCGCCAACTCCGAGGGATCACGCACCACCCCGTCGATCGTCGCTTTCGCCAAGAACGGTGAAGTGCTGGTCGGCCAGCCCGCGAAGAACCAGGCGGTCACCAACGTCGATCGCACGATTCGTTCCGTGAAGCGCCACGTCGGCACGGACTGGACCGTGGAGATCGACGGCAAGAAGTACACCCCACAGGAGATCTCCGCGCGCACGCTGCAGAAGCTCAAGCGCGACGCCGAGGCCTACCTGGGTGAGGAAATCACCGACGCGGTCATCACCGTTCCCGCCTACTTCGAGGACGCACAGCGTCAGGCCACGAAGGAAGCCGGCCAGATCGCCGGCCTCAACGTCCTGCGCATCGTCAACGAGCCCACCGCGGCAGCCCTCGCATACGGCCTGGACAAGGGCGACAGCGAGCAGACCATTCTCGTGTTCGACCTCGGTGGCGGCACGTTCGACGTCTCGCTGCTCGAAATCGGCGACGGCGTCGTCGAGGTCCGTGCGACGTCCGGCGACAACCACCTCGGTGGCGACGACTGGGACGAGCGCATCGTGACCTGGCTCGTCGACAAGTTCAAGGCTCAGAACGGCATCGATCTGACCAAGGACAAGATGGCGCTGCAGCGTCTGCGTGAGGCCGCCGAGAAGGCGAAGATCGAACTGTCCTCCGGCCAGAGCACCTCGATCAACCTCCCGTACATCACGGTCGACGGCGACAAGAACCCGCTGTTCCTCGACGAGCAGCTCAGCCGCTCGGAGTTCCAGAAGATCACCTCCGACCTGCTCGACCGCACCCGTGCGCCGTTCCAGGCAGTGGTCAAGGACTCCGGCATCGCCGTCAAGGACATCGACCACGTCGTGCTCGTCGGTGGTTCGACGCGTATGCCCGCCGTGTCCGAGCTGGTCAAGGAACTCTCCGGTGGACGCGAGCCCAACAAGGGCGTCAACCCGGACGAGGTCGTGGCCGTCGGTGCTGCACTGCAGGCCGGTGTGCTCAAGGGTGAGGTCAAGGACGTTCTGCTCCTCGACGTCACGCCGCTGTCCCTCGGTATCGAAACCAAGGGTGGCGTGATGACCAAGCTCATCGAGCGCAACACCACCATCCCGACGAAGCGTTCCGAGACCTTCACCACCGCTGACGACAATCAGCCCTCGGTGCAGATCCAGGTCTTCCAGGGTGAGCGCGAGATCGCCTCGCACAACAAGCTCCTCGGCTCCTTCGAGCTGACCGAGCTGCCCCCGGCTCCTCGCGGCGTCCCGCAGATCGAGGTCACCTTCGACATCGACGCCAACGGCATCGTGCACGTCACGGCCAAGGACAAGGGCACCGGCAAGGAGAACACGATCAAGATCCAGGACGGCTCCGGCCTGTCCAAGGAAGAGATCGACCGGATGGTCGCCGACGCGGAAGCTCACGCAGACGAGGACAAGGCTCGTCGCGAAGAGGCCGAGGTTCGCAACCAGGCCGAGTCCCTCGTCCACCAGACGGAGAAGTTCGTCAAGGACAACGAGGACAAGGTCGACGCCGAGCTCAAGGGACGCGTCGAAACCGCCATCGCCGACGCCAAGACGGCTCTCGCAGGCAGCGACATCTCGGCAGTCAAGACCGCCGTGGAGAAGCTCTCGACCGAGTCGCAGGCTCTCGGCACCGCCATATACGAGGCTCAGGCCAAGGAGCAGGGCGGCGCAGAGGGTGGCGCTCAGGCCGCTGACGACGGTGTCGTCGACGCAGAGGTTGTCGACGAGCCTGCCGACGACACGGACAAGAAGTGACGTCGGAGAACACCGAGCAAGAACCGGTCACTTTCGTGGACAAGCGAAAGATCGATCCCGAGACCGGTGAAGTACGGGAAGGTGACGCGGTTCCGGAGCCCCTCGTGGGCACCGGGGCTGCGCCCCAGCCCGACTCGGTGGACGAAGGGACCGTCGACGGTGACGTAGTGGAGGACCCGCGTGACACGCAGGTCGCCGAACTCACCGCAGATCTGCAGCGCGTCTCGGCGGAGTACGCCAACTACCGGCGTCGCACCGACCGAGAGAAGCAGACCGGAGCGGAGAACGCGAAGGCGTCCGTCGTCTCGCAGCTGCTTCCGGTTCTCGACGATCTCGAGCGAGCTCGCCAGCACGGCGATCTCGAGACCGGACCGCTCAAGGCAGTGGCAGACAAGCTGGCAGGGGTGTTCTCGAACATCGGCCTGACCACTTTCGGAGCCGAGGGCGACGCCTTCGACCCGGCCATTCACGAGGCCGTCTCCCACGAGGGCGACGGCAGCAGTCCCGTCGTCGGGACGCTGATGCGTCCGGGCTACAAGCTCGGCGAGCGCGTTCTGCGGACCGCGATGGTCGGCGTGGTGGACAGCGCAGCACAAGAATCGGATGCACCTGCGTCCGACGAGCAGTAGACAGAAATAGCGCGAGAGGAGGAAACGCCCGGTGAGCCAGCGGGAGTGGATCGAGAAGGACTTCTACAAGGAGCTGGGCGTTTCCTCCAGCGCGACTGCAGAAGAGATCAAGAAGGCGTACCGAAAGTTGGCCAGGGACAACCATCCCGACGCCAACCCCGGTAACGCCTCGGCCGAGAACAAGTTCAAGGCGGTCAGCGAGGCGCATGCCGTCCTCGCCGACCCGGCCAAGCGCAAGGAATACGACGAAGCACGACGGCTGTTCGCCTCGGGCGGTTTCGGTAGTCGCGGCGGCGGTGGATTCTCGCCCGGCGCAGGCGGATTCGGCGGCGGTGGCCAAACCTTCGACGTCGGCGACATCTTCGGTCAGGGCGGCGGCGACGGCGGAATCGGCGACCTGTTCGGTGGCCTGTTCAATCGCGGTGGTGCCCAACAGCGCCCCCAGAACAATCGCCCCCGACGCGGCAGTGACGTCGAAACCGAGACCTCGCTGCAGTTCCGTGAAGCGGCACAGGGCGTTACGGTCCCCTTGAAACTGACCAGCCCGTCCTCGTGCACCACCTGCCACGGCAGCGGTGCGAAGCCCGGAACCAGCCCGCGGGTGTGCCCCAGATGCAACGGCCAAGGCGTCGTCAACAGAAACCAAGGCGCGTTCGGCTTCAGTGAGCCGTGCGACGACTGCCGCGGAAGCGGATCCATCATCGACGACCCCTGCGCCGACTGCCGCGGCACCGGAGTGCAGAACCGCACCCGCACCATCACCGTGCGAGTCCCGGCCGGTATCAGCGACGGCCAGAAGGTGCGACTCGCCGGTCAGGGCGAAGCGGGACTGCGCGGTGCACCGTCGGGCGACCTGTTCGTGACGGTTCGGGTCAAGCCCGACAAGGTATTCGGCCGCAGCGGCGACGACCTGACGGTGACCGTTCCGGTGAGCTACGGCGAACTGGTGCTCGGTACCACGCTGTCGGTGCCCACCCTCGAGGGTCGCGTCGGCGTGAAGGTTCCACCGGGAACCGTCGACGGCCGAGTGCTGCGCGTGCGCGGTCGCGGCGTCCCGAAGAAATCCGGCACCGGCGATCTGATGGTGACCGTCAAGGTTGCCGTGCCGCAGAAACTCGACGATGCTGCTACCGACGCTCTGAAAACTTATCTGGAAGCCGAGAAGGCCAGCGGATTCGACCCGCGGGCCGGGTGGGCAGGTGTGTGATGTCGATCCCTCCCGAGGGCGGATCTGCGAAAGCCGGTGGCGGACAAGCTGATCCCGACGCCCAGGTCTTCGTGATCTCGGTGGCGGCACAGCTGGCCGGCATGCACGCGCAGACACTGCGCACCTACGACCGGCTCGGTTTGGTCACTCCGCATCGCACCACCGGCGGTGGGCGACGCTACTCCCCGCGCGACGTCGCACTGCTCCGTGAAGTGCAGCGACTCTCGCAGGACGAAGGCGTCAACCTCGCCGGCATCAAGCGCATCATCGAGCTCACCAATCAAGTCGAGGCCCTGCAGGCGCGGGTCTCCGAGCTGGCCCAGGATTTGGCCAACGTGCACGCCAGTTATCGCCGCGACCTGGTGCCGATCCAACGCAACGCACTCGTGGTCTGGAAGCCGCGCCACCAGCGCTGAGTTCGAGGGTTCGCCCTCGACTGTCCGCAAACGCGCGCGCATTTGTCAGGTGCGGGCCGATTCGGCCCCGACTGTCCGCAAACGCGCGCGCATTTGTCAGGTGCGCGCATTCTCGCCTGTGATTCGGTCGCTACTTTGCGCGCGTTCAGCGAATGCGCGCGCGTTTGCGGGTTCGACAGGGGGCGGCGGTGGCGAACCTGGTGCCGGCTGGGCCTCTGAGGTCGGGTCGGTCCGGGGATGGTGAGCGCGGTTCTCTGCCGTGCACATCCCCGCAAACGCGCGCGCGTTTGTCAGGTGCGCGCATTCTCGCCTGTGATTCGGTCGCTACTTTGCGCGCGTTCAGCGAATGCGCGCGCGTTTGCGGGTTCGACCGGGGGCGGCGGTACCGGCAATGGGCGAACCGCGCGCGGGTTTGCGGGGCACCCCGTCTCGGCCCCTATTCTGGTC
>NZ_NOYD01000019.1 GCF_002258315.1 Rhodococcus sp. 06-462-5
GGTGAAAGTCCGTTGCGGAGCGGGCGGCATGCTCAGGGATGATCACCAAGCGGCCGCCGTGCAGCAGAGCGCCCCACATCTCCCACACCGACACATCGACGCAGTTGGCTCATTTGTTGGCTGGGCGTGGGGTGGGAGTAGAGGACGTTGTTGCACTGTTGCTGCCACGTTCGGAACACACTGTGATAGCCATACTTTCGGTGCTGAAGCTGGGTTCTGCTTACTTGCCGATCGACATCAACACCCCTGACGAGCGCCTGGCATTCGTTCTACAAGACGCTGCGCCGGCCGCGATTTTGACCACGGTGAGCCTCGCTGGTCGCGTCAGTAAGTCCGGGGTCCCACTGATAGATGTCGAGGATCCCAAGGTCGCTGAACAGCCGACGACGACGTTGCCGGTGCCGAATGCTGACCTCCTCGCGTACATCATCTACACCTCAGGAACGACAGGCACACCCAAAGGCGTCGGCATCACACAAACGAACGTCACCCAGACCTACGCAGCTTCGGAACATGCTTTCAAACATTCCCCAGATCAGGTGTGGTCGATGTTCCATTCGTACTCGTTCGATGTGTCGGTGTGGGAGATGTGGGGCGCTCTGCTGCACGGCGGCCGCTTGGTGATCATCCCTGAGCATGCCGCCCGCTCCGCAACGGACTTTCACCGAATCCTGGTAGACGAGCAGGTCACCACCGTCAACCAGACCCCGTCCGCACTCGAGATGCTCTCGCCCGAGGGAATAGATCAAGTAAGGACCATTTTTGTGGGGGGTGAGGCATGCTCGCCCGAACTTGTCGATCGGTGGGCTTCAGGCCGAGAAATGATCAATGGCTACGGGGAGACAGAGACGTTCTACGCCTCTATGAGTGCGCCCATGAAGCCTGGTCATGGAGCTCCTATCGGTACGCCGGTGCCGGGTGATGCGTTGTTTGTGTTGGATTCCGGTTTGCGG
>NZ_NOYD01000012.1 GCF_002258315.1 Rhodococcus sp. 06-462-5
CGTGACGGCCGTCGCGTAGTCACCGGCGTGCACCTCGGGAAGGCCGGTGCCGGAACGGGTTCGGGGTGGCGAGAGCGTCAGCAGATCGGCGACGGCCGTCACGGCGGCGCTGCTCGATCTCGATCACTCCTACGTTGCCGTACAGGGGCCGCCCGGGACCGGGAAGACGTACACCGCTGCCCGGGTGATCGCCGAATTGGTCGGCGTTCATCACTGGAAGGTCGGCGTGGTGGGCCAGTCGCATCACGTGGTGAACAATCTGCTGGACACCATCGTGGCGGCCGGCGTCGACCCGGGCCGGGTGGGCAAGAAGGCACCGACAGCCCACACAGTCGTGGACCCGGCGGAGTACTCCCGCTTCGTCGGCGAGGCCGAGGACGGCTGCGTCATCGGCGGTACCGCCTGGGACTTCTCCAACCCCGGCCGCATCCCGCCCGAATCGCTCGATCTCCTGGTCATCGATGAGGCCGGGCAGTTCTCGCTGGCCAACACCATCGCCGTCTCGGTCTCCGCACGTAACCTGCTGCTGCTCGGCGACCCGGCGCAGCTGCCGCAGGTCAGCCAGGGCACCCACCCCGAACCCGTCGACGAGTCGGCTCTGGGCTGGATCACCAGCGGTCACCCGACGCTGCCCGCCGACCGTGGATACTTTCTGGCCACGACGTGGCGGATGCATCCCGATCTGTGTGCGCCCGTCTCGACGCTGTCCTACGAGGGTAAACTCGAGTCCAACAGCACTGTGACGCAAGCGCGTTCGCTGGAGTCGCTCGCACCGGGACTGCACACCGTGTACCTCGACCACCACGGCAATTCCACCGACTCGGTGGAGGAAGCCGACGAGATCGTCACCCGCGTGCAGAATCTGCTCGGCCTCCAGTGGCGCGACCCGCAGTCCTTCGAGGGCACGCGGCCCATGCACCAGAGCGACTTCCTGGTGGTCGCGGCCTACAACGCGCAGGTAGCCGTCATCGTCGAACGACTCGCGGCCGCCGGACTCGACGAGGTCGCGGTGGGCACCGTGGACAAGTTCCAGGGACGCCAGGCACCGGTGGTACTGATCTCGATGGCCGCGTCGGCGATCGAGGACGTTCCGCGAGGCATGGGATTCCTGTTGTCCCGCAACAGACTCAACGTCGCCGTCTCGCGTGGCCAATGGGCCGCGATACTGGTCCGATCGCGGGCACTGACCCGGTACCTGCCGTCGACCCCCGTCGGACTGCTCACCCTCGGAACGTTCATGAGCCTGTGCGAGAACGGGATTCAGCCGAACGCCATACCCTCACCACGGTAAGTGGGGACCGCCTGGACGGACCCGTCGGCGTGCACGAGATGCAGGGTGTCGAATCGCTCGCACAACTCGCCCGCCTTCGCATGCCGGAACCAGACGCGATCACCGATCCGGATCTCCTCTGCTCCGCTCACCGGAGTCTGCACCTCGCCGGCACCCTCGTTGCGCAGCAACTTCAACCCGGACGTGACGACTCCCCTGGCCTTCCTCGACCACGCCACCGGCCGCGGGGACCTCGACGCCGACGCCGGACCCGACGCGATGTAACCACCACCGAACAGCGTCGCGATCCGAGGCGTCGGCTTGCGCACCGTGGGTAGCGCGAAGAACAGCGAAGGCTCGGCCGAGAATGCGCGATACCGATCGAAGAGCGTCGGCGCGAACAAGCCCGATCCCGCGGTCACCTCGGTGACGACCGGATCGGCCGCCGAGAAGTCGATCGACCCGGTACCGCCACTGTTGACGATCTCGATCCGACCGACTGCCGCGGTCACGGCCTCGACGACCGCCGTTCTGCGCGTGGAGATCTCACGGGACGAGAGCGACTTCATCCATTCCACCGCCCGATTGGAATCGGGCACACCGGCGATCTGCGCCTCGTAGAACATCAGACCGACCACCCGGAACCCACGCGCCTGCGCCGCCCGAGCGAAGGCGGCGACCTGCTCGGGTTCGCGCAGCGGCGAACGTCGGACACCGATGTGCAGCGGCCCGATTCGCAGCGAGGCATCGACGTCGATACAGATACGTGGCTTGAGAAGATCGCTGTCGGTGGCGTCGCGCACGATGTCGAGCTGTGCGACGTCGTCGACCATCAACGTGATTCGTCCGGACAGAACACGATCGTTGACGACCTCGGCGAGGGCGGTGCGATCGACCGACGGGTACCCCATCAGGATGTCCTCCACCCCGTGGCGTGCCAACCAGATCGCCTCACGCAGCGAGTAGGCCATGACCCCGCTCACGCCGTCGGCAGCGAGCACCCGCTCCAGTACGGCCCGGCACCGAACCGACTTGCTCGCGATCCTGATCGGCACCGAATCCGCCCGTGCTCGCAGCGCCGCAGCATTGGCATCGAGGGCAGCGGAATCGACTGCGGCCAAAGGTGATTCGAGCCCCTCGGTAGCAGCGGCGATACGGGACAGTGGTGTCGTGTCGGTGGTTGCGACACCGGCGATCGAACTCATGCGGCGTATTCCTTCGTCGTCGTTGCCAGGCCTACACAGTCAAACACTCCGTAGCCCAGAAGTCCCAGCGAGCATCGGCCACGCCGTTCTCAGCAGTCCATGGCCTTGCCCGCGATCAACCCCGACAGGTCGTCGATCTGCGCCAACACCTCGAGATCGTCGCCGTCGACCAACCACCGCAGCACCAGCCCGTCGAGGGTGGCCATTCCGAAACGCGCGATCGACGCCACCGGCTCGAGCCATCGCGTCCCGGTGTGAGCGGAACACTTCTCGAAGAACAACCGGGCCTCGGAGTCGCGGATTCGATACTGCCCACTGGCGATCTCGGCGGCCGACGCGGACCCGAGCGCGCGATGACGCAGCAGATAGGTCTTGATCTCGTAGGCGAGCAACTGCCGATCCGGCGACTTCTCGATCAGCAACCACACCGCGCTCAGACCGCCGTGCACCAGCTCCCGCAGACCACGGACGCCCGGAAGTTCGCGCGTGCCCACGGCACTGTCCAGCGCGGCGTGCAGAATCTCGGTGACGTCGACGATGAGGTGCTCGCCCATCGCGATCACCAGATCCTGCTTGGTTTCGAAGTGGTACTGCACGATGCCCTTGGTGACGTCCGCATGGTCCGAGAGCGCACGCACGGTCAGGGACTCGATGCCCACCCGCTCGGCGACATCGATCGCCGACTGCACCAGTTGTGCGCGTCGCACATCAGCGGGCAGCCTCGATTGCATGACCCGATCCTAGGGCGCAGCCGAGTTCTGTGCCTCGGATTGCCCCACGGGGAACGCCCCTGGGTTGCAGGAGTGCGATAGTGATTCGATGGTCGAGCGGTCGTGGCGGAACTGGGCAGGCAATCAACATGCATTTCCGGCGCGTCGCGCCGAGCCCACGTCGGTGGAGGAGTTGCGCGTCGTGCTGGCCGGTGCCGTCGACCTCTCTCGGTCGGTGCGGTGCGTCGGGGCCGGACACTCGTTCACCCCGATCGCGGTGACCGACGGCGTCCAGATCGGCCTGGATTCGCTGCGTGGCATCGAAGCGGTTGTCCGCGACGACGACGGATCCGCCCGAGTGACAGTGCTCGCAGGCACCCGGCTGCGCGAGCTGACTTCGCGGTTGTGGGACCTCGGCCTGGCCATGACCAACCTCGGCGACATCGACGAACAGTCCGTCGCCGGAGCCATCTCCACGGGTACCCACGGAACGGGGGGACGCTTCGGCGGCATCGCCACCCAGGTGTGCGCAGTGGAACTGATGACCGCGGACGGCCAACTCGTGCAGAGCTCTCGCGAGGAGAACACGGAACTGTTCGACGCGGCCCGCGTCGGGCTCGGTGCACTCGGCGTCATCACCCGAGTCACGCTCGAGTGCGTACCCAGGTTCGCCCTGCGCGCCGTCGAGGAGCCGTCGACGCTGCGGGCAACGCTCGACGAACTCGATGAGACCGTCGCAGGCGTCGACCACTTCGAGTTCTACTGGTTTCCGCACACAGACCGGGTGCTGACCAAACGCAACACTCGGCTACCCGGCGACGCGGTCTCGAAGCCGCTGGGAAAGGTGCGCTCGTACATCGACGACGAGCTGCTGTCCAACACGGTCTTCGAGGGCCTCAACCGTGTGGTGACGAGAATGCCGGCGCTGATTCCCCGGGTCAACGCGGTCTCGGCCCGAGCGTTGTCGGCTCGCGAATACACCGATCGCTCGTACCGGGTGTTCGCATCCTCCCGCACCGTCCGATTCGTCGAGATGGAATACGCGGTGCCGGTCGCCCAGATCGGCTGGGTGCTGCGCGAGGTGGATCGCTGGCTCGAGCGGTCGTCGATGTCCATCGCATTCCCCGTCGAAGTGCGTTTCGCCGCGGCCGACGACATCTGGCTCTCCACCGCGTACGGACGCCCGACGGCCTACATCGCTGTGCACCAGTACCACCGCCGCGATCACCGCGAGTACTTCGACGCCGTCGAAGCCATCTGCCGCAGCGTCGGTGGCAGGCCGCACTGGGGCAAACTGCACTCCCTCGGTAGCGAGGAGCTGCGCGATTGCTACGAACACTTCGACGATTTCCTGCGTGTTCGGGATTCGATGGACCCGAAGAAGTTGTTCGGCAGCGAGTACCTCGAGCGTCTGCTGTCGTGAGCGGTAACTCGTAGCAGGCTACGAACTACCGCTCACCACCGATTCGCTTACATTGGAGCGAGTGAGTACAGGAAAACGCGCGCTGTCCGGCATCATCGCCGCCGGAGTCGTCCTCGGTGTCGGTGAATTGATCGCCGTGCCCATCGGACCCAACTCGTCACCACTGACCGCCGTCGGGTCCTCGGCCGTCGACCACAGTCCTGCCCCGATCCGCGAATGGGCCATCGACACGTTCGGCACCTCCGACAAGCTCGCCCTGTTCGTCGGTATGGCGGTGGTCATCGGCGCGATCGCCGCGGCGGCAGGAATCGCCCGCAAGCCGATCGGTGCGGTCGTGTTCGCCGCACTGGGCGTAGTGGGCGTACTCGCGGCAGTGACTCGACCCGACGCGACGGCCTTCTACGCGGTACCGACCATCGGCGGCGTTGCCGTGGGCATCGTCGTGCTGCACGCCCTCATCGGTGCCGCCGCGCCTGCGACCGAGGGCATGAACCGACGCAGCTTCCTCGCCCTCGCCGCCGGTGCCGCGGTACTCGGCGTCGTTGCCGGAACAGCCGGCCGAATGCTCACCTCGGCCCGAGCAGTCACCGCGGATCGACTCGGCTTCATGCTGCCCACACCGACCCCGCAACCCCCGATACCGGCCGGAGCGGACCTGAAGATCGACGGCCTCGCGTCGTACATCACCCCGAACGACGACTTCTACCGCATCGACACCGCACTGGTCGTGCCCCGGGTGGCGTCGGATACATGGTCGTTGCGGATCCACGGCATGGTGGACCGCGAGATCGAGCTGACGTTCGCCGACCTCGCCGGACGCCAGGCAGTGGAGAAAACGGTCACCCTGACCTGCGTGTCCAATATCATCGGCGGCGACCTCGTCGGCAACGCGACGTGGATCGGCTACCCGCTCAAGGACATTCTCGAAGAAGCAGGCATCTCCCCCGACGCCGACATGGCGCTGTCGTCGAGCAGCGATGCCTTCACCGCGGGCACTCCCCTCGGGGTTCTGCTCGACGGCCGCGATGCCTTGCTGGCCGTCGGAATGAACGGCGCACCGCTGCCCGTCGAACACGGCTACCCGGCGCGGCTCGTCGTTCCGGGCCTGTACGGATACGTCTCGGCGACCAAGTGGGTCACCGACATCGAGATCACCCGATTCGACCGCGCGACGGCATACTGGACCGACCGCGGCTGGGGCGCACTCGGACCGATCAAGACGGCCTCGCGAATCGACACTCCACGATCGGGCAGTTCCGTGCCCGCCGGCCGGACCGTGATCGCCGGCGTCGCCTGGGACCAGCACACCGGCATCGACGCCGTGGAAGTGCAAGTGGACGAGGGCAACTGGGTGCCGGCCACACTGTCCGAGGAGTACTCCAAGGACACCTGGCGGCAATGGACCGTCGAACTGGACCTACCCTCGGGCCAACACGCGATCCGAGCCCGCGCCACCAACTCGGCCGGTGAGCTGCAGACCAACCAGACCGCCGACACCGTTCCCGATGGTGCCACCGGCTACCCGCGGATCTCGGTGACGGCGAACTGATCTAGACAGTCACGAAGCTCGCGCGAATCGAGTTCTCGGCCAACTGCTTTCGCTCGGCCGCGGTGAGGCCCATTCCCGCTTCGAGGGCAGAGAAGTTGTCGTCGACGTAGCCGCCGAAGTAGGCGGGATCGTCGGAATTGATCGACACCGACAGGCCCCGCTCGAGCATCTGCCGCAGCGGTAGCTGCTCGACGGTGTCGATCACCTTGAGCCGAACGTTGGACAGCGGGCAGACGGTGAGCGGAATCTGTTCCTCGACAAGTCGATTCACCAGTGCCTCGTCTTCGAGGCATCGCACACCGTGGTCGATGCGCTCGACCTTCAGCAGATCCAGTGCCTGCCAGATGTAGTCGGGCGGGCCCTCCTCACCGGCATGGGCGACGACATGCAAACCCTCGGCGCGCGCCTTGGCGAACACGTCCACGAACAGCGACGGCGGATAGCCAACCTCGGCGGAATCGAGACCGAGACCGATGATCGGGGCCTGCATGGCCAACAGATCGTCGAGCAGTTGATTGGCGTGCAGCACCGGCTTGTCCCGCAGGATCGACGCGATCAGCCCACTCGTGACGCCGAACTCGCGCTCGCTGGTAGCGCACGCGTCGGCCAATCCGTCGACGACGGCCGCGAGGGGCACACCGCGCTCGGTGTGCGCCTGCGGATCGAAGAAGATCTCCGCGTGCGTCACCCCGGCCTGCGCCGTGCGGCGGAAGTAGGCCCGGGCGAGATCCGCGAAATCCTCGGCAGTGCGCAGCACGGCCATGTTGGCGTAGTACAGATCCAGGAACGACTGCAGGTCGGTGAACTCGTACTTCGCCCGCAATTCGTCGATGTCGTTGTACGGCAACGACAATCCGTTGCGCTCGGCGAGCTCGAATATCAGCGGAGGTTCGAGTGACCCCTCGATGTGCAGGTGCAGTTCGGCCAGCTGATCAGTACTCACTCACCTGATGCTACTTGCCCGTGTACGTCGCCTTCCCCGGGCCGACCTCGAGGAAGCTCTTCACCGCACCCCGCAGATCCTCTGTTTCGAACAGTGCGCCGGAGACCTCCGAGGTGATCTCGTCCGCATGGGCCACACCGCCCGAACGCCACGCTGCCACAATCTGTTTCGTTGCCGCATGCGCGACGGTGGGGCCGTCGGCCAGTCGGTGCGTCAGTGCGAGCGCCGCGGCGTCGACGTCGTCATGAATCTGATTGACCACGCCCCACTCCTTCAGCGTCTGCGCGTCGTACAGGTCACCGGTCATGACGAGCTCGCGAGCCCGACCCGAACCGGCCCGCTCGGCGAGGCGCTGCGGGCCACCCATCGACGGAGTCAACCCGACGACCGTCTCGACCAGACCGAACTTGGCCTTGGGACCGGCGAGAATGATGTCGCACGCCAGCGAGATCTCGAACGCCGCCGTGAGCGTCAAGCCGTGCGCGGCATAGATCACCGGGCAGGGCAGCGCCTCGAGCGGATGAGCGATCTGCGCGAACAGACCACGCCACAGATCCGCCCCCTGCGCGGCGGACAGGCCCTCGAAGACATGCACGTCGACGCCGGCGGAGTTCACCTTGCCCTCGGCGCGCAGCAACACCGCCCGCGGAGGTCGCGCGACGAGATCGGCGACATCGGCGGCCACCGCGTCGAACATGGCCTGATCGAACAGGTTGAGCGGGCCGTGATCGAAGGTGAGGACGGCGACCTCGGCGCCTGCCGCGGTGGTGGATCGAACGAGCGAAGTGGGTGCGTCAGCCATGGTTCGCATAGTGCCACACCCGTCTCGGGCGGTTGTTACCAACGAGTATTGTGCGCAGGTAACTCACCGTTACCGAGAGGAACAGATAGATGAAGCGCAGCCTGTTCGAGGCCGATCACGAGGACTTCCGTGCGTCGGTACGCGAGTTCGTCACCCGTACCATCACCCCGGTCGAGGAGAAGCTCGTCGAACAGCGGTACATCGACCGCGAGATCTGGCTCGAAGCAGGTCGCAACGGCTTCCTGGGACTCGAAGTGCCCGAGGAATACGGCGGCAGCGGAGCCGAGGACTACCGATTCAACGCCGTCCTCGCCGAGGAACTCGCCCGCTCGAGCGCCGCGGTGGCGTCGTGCTTCGGTATTCACGTCGACATCGTCGCGCCCTACCTGGTCAAGCTCACCACCGAGGAGCAGAAGAAGCGCTGGCTGCCCGGCTTCTGCAGCGGCGAGATCCTCACCGCCATCGCAATGACCGAGCCGTCCGGCGGCTCCGACCTCGCCGCGCTGAAGACCACCGCCGTCAAGGACGGCGACGACTTCATCATCAACGGCTCGAAGACGTTCATCACCAACGGCAACTCCGCCGACCTCGTCATCGTCGCCACCCGCACGACGCCGGAGAAGAAGGCCAAGGGCATCACGCTCTTCGCCGTCGAGAACGGCACCGAAGGATTCTCCCGCGGCCGCAAGCTGGACAAGGTCGGCCAGCCCGAATCCGACACGGCCGAGCTGTTCTTCGAGAACGTGCGCGTCCCGAGCTCGAACATGATCGGCGAATTCGACGGCGGCTTTATCCACATGATGCAGCTGCTCCCGCAGGAACGCATCAGCTGCTCGGTGGCCAACCTCGGACACGTCCGCCCGATCCTCGAGGAGACACTGCAATACGCCAAGGACCGCAAGGCATTCGGTCAGCAGATCGGCTCACTGCAGTGGAACAAGTTCCTGCTCGCCGAGCTCGTCACCAAACTCGATGTGGCACAGGCGTACATCGACAACTGCATCGCCGCGCACGGGATCGGTGAACTGACGGCCATCGACGCCGCCAAGGCCAAATGGTGGAGCTCGCAGGTGCAGAACGAAATCCTCGACCACTGCGTCCAGCTGCACGGCGGCTACGGATTCATGAACGAATACCGCGCCGCTCGGGCATGGAAAGACGCTCGCGTGACCAAGATCTGGGCCGGATCGAACGAAATCATGAAGGAACTGATCGGCCGCGATCTGGGCCTGTAGTGCGCTTCGCGCAGTGGTGTGGTTGTGTGCCGCAGGGGGCACCTAACCGCACCACTGCCGCAGGCACTACTTGAACGCCGGCCGAGCGTAGAAGCAGACCGCGATCATGCCGACGATCAACACCGCGGCTGGCAGGATCAGTGACTGCGCCATGGCGGTGGTGAAACCGTCACGCAGCATCTCGGGCACTCGGCCGGCGAATTCGTTTGCCCCCGAGGCCGATCCACCGGTGGGTAGTTCGGCGGCCAGGCGCGATTGGATGAGCGCGCCGATACCCGCACTACCGAGCACGGAACCGATCATCCGGGTGGTGTTGTAGATACCGGAACCTGCGCCGGCCTGACTCATCGGCAGGTTGCGCGTCGCCGTGGCCGCCAACGGAGACCAGATCAACGCGTTCGCCACGCCCATCGCTGCGACCGGGAGCAAGAGCTTCCAGATCGCGGTGGTGGGTGTCATCTCGTAGGCGAACCACAGCAGCGACGCGGCCAGAATGAACAGTCCCGAACCGGCGATGTAGCGGGGATGGGTCTTGTCGACGAGCTTGCCGACATTGGGTGCAAGAATGCCGGTCAGCAGGGCCATCGGCACGAACAGCAGAGCCGAACGGGTCGGGGTGAGCCCGGTGACGCTCTGCGCGTAGAACATGATCGGCAGCATCATGCCGGACATCGCGAAACCCATTGCGGCGATACCGATGTTGGAGAGCGAGAAGTTGCGATCACGGAAGAGCGCCAACGGGACCAGCGGTTCGCTCTTGTTCACCGCCTGCCAGTAGACGAACCCGGCGAAGACGAGCAGTCCGACACCGATGAGGATCCAGATACCCGTCCCCCAGTCGTACTTCTGGCCCTCCTGGATGCCGAACACGATGCAGAACAGTCCGACGGCGCTCAGTGCGACACCGAGCAGATCGAACTTGTGGTCGTTCGTGGGCAACACCGGAACGAACTTCAGTGCCAACGCAATTGCGACAACACCGACCGGCAGATTGATGAAGAAGATCCACTCCCAGCCGAGGGAGTCGACCAGGACTCCGCCGAGGATCGGGCCGACGAGTGTCGCCACACCGGCGACGGCTCCCCACGCCCCCATGGCCGTTCCGCGCTTCTCGGCGGGGAAGACTCGGGTGATCACGGCCATCGTCTGCGGGGTGATCATCGCAGCACCGATGCCCTGCACGGCGCGCGCAGCGATGAGCATCTCGATGGACCCGGAGAGGCCACACCATGCAGATGCGAGCGTGAACAGGACGAGGCCCGCGATGTAGAGATTCCGGGGACCGAACTTGTCACCGAGACGCCCGGTGACGAGCAGCGGCACCGCGTAGGCCAGAAGATACGCACTGGTCACCCAGATGACGTTGTTGATGTCGGTGTTCAGGCCCGCGAGGATGGCCGGCTGAGCGACAGCCACGATGGTGGTGTCCACCAGAATCATGAAGAAGCCGAGGCACAGAGCCCACAGGGCGGGCCAGGGCTTGATCTCTCGTTGCGGCGGAGCGGTCTCGAGGACGTTCATGTGCTCTCCTGGTGTCGATCCGTCAGCGTCGTGTGAAGAACGGAAATGTCGTGCGGCCACGGAAGCTCGCCGCTGTCGATGCGATCGAGGTACCTGGTCAACCAGCTCACCTCCGCGGACTGCATGTGGTGGAGGTAATCGATTCCCGCCCAATAGATTTCGGAGACCTTCCGGTCTGCGGCAAGCTGCTGATAGCCGGCCAGCTCCGCGATCTCCTCGGCCAGGTCCTCGATGCGGCCGCGCAGATGGGCGACGGCCTCGGATGCCGACAGGTTGTGCATCTCGGACAGACCGAGAACGAACTGCGGATACTCGCGCACTGGATATCGGAGAATTTCCGCAAGTCGATCGGTCAGCACTCGACGTCCAGCGGGCGTGATCTCGTAGGTCGTGCGTTCCGGACGGTTGCCACCGCGGTCCGTACCCACTTCTTCGACCAACTCACGCTCGTGCAGTCTGGTCACCGCGTGATACAGCGATCCCGGGCGGATCTTGACGATGCGATCCTCTTTGCGCGACAACAGAAGTTGATACATCTCGTAGGGATGCATCGGACCTTCCGACAGCAACGCGAGCACCGATACGCCCAGGGGATTGATCGCTCCATCCCGCATCGGTGTACACCCCCCAGGTCGATATTCCGGTCGAATTATTCCGACTGGAATATATGGGCCTCCGGGGGTGCAAAGCAACCCGGACATTCCTCCGACCTGCGGATTTATCGGACATACAACGCACACAGGGCACCGACCGAGGTCGATGCCCTGCGAAACAGACGAAGGCCGGATACTCGGAATTTCTTCCGTGTATCCGGCCTTGTCACCGAATTTCTGGTGGAACTTACTTCGAGAAGTTCACTCCACCAGGAGAAGTCGGGTTACGAAGCTTGAATCAGATGGCGCGGACGCCGGTAGCCTGGGGGCCCTTCTGACCCTGGCCCACCTCGAACTCCACGCGCTGGCCCTCGTCGAGCGACTTGAAGCCGCTACCCTGAATCTCCGAGTAATGAACGAAAACGTCCGGTCCGCCACCATCCTGCTCGATGAAGCCGAAGCCCTTTTCGCCGTTGAACCACTTCACACTGCCCTGCGTCATTCTGTAAACCTTCTGTAAGCGAGCTAGATCTTCACGTCGAAGCTCTAATCTCAAAAGTGAGTCTGCCATCTATCGGCGCTGAGCGAAACACCGGGGGCGAAAAAGTCCGAAAGATTGCTTCTGGACGGTGAAACCGAAACGTCGCCCAGCGCCGCTGTGGCTAGGGTTCAGGCGTGGATTTCCCCCTTCTCGATGCCGGCCCGTTCGATTCTCACCGACTCGACATCGTCCGCCTGGCCTGGTGTCGCCGGTTGCAACTGGACGACCGCGGCCTCGACACCGACGCCGACCGCGTCGAACATGTCGGTGCCACCGAGGACATCACCGTGCTGCGACTGGCCGAGACCACCGTGATCGTCGGTCCGTCCTGGGCCGTCGAAGCCTCACGCGCGATCTCCGGCCACGCCGGTACCGACCGAACCTGGATTTCGTCGCTGCTGGGTGACCGCTCGGAGCGCTACGAGATCGGCACTCATACGCTGGCCTACGGCTCGGACATCGGCCACACCATCGACGTACACGACCCGCTGATCTCCCACGATGCGGTGCACGCCCGCAATCTTGCGGCGAACTGCAGTGACGCCGACGTTGCCGAGGCATTCGGCGAGCCGGTGTCGCGCAACTGGTTCACACTGCTCGGCGACGACAGGCCTGCGGACTCGGCGCACTCGCTCTCCTCCGCCGGCTACTCGGAAGAGCAGCTGATCCTGGCCGACATGCGGGTCCTGACAGACCCGAACCATCGCCGACGGGGTCACGCCCAGGTGGTCGGGCGGCTGGCAACCAACGACGCCATCGACGACGGCCTGATTCCGCAGTGGCGATCGCGACCCGAGAACGCCAGTGCTCGACGCCTCGCCGCGCGGCTGGGTTATGTGGAGATCGGAGCGTGTCACACCGCCGTGCCGCGCGCCGATCGAGGTTGAGTCGGCTCCGAACTGGGTAGCGTCGAGAGAACCGATCGATGCGAGGAGTGAACAACATGGCCGACGATGCCGCCTATGTGAAGCCGGGCAAGGAATTCACGCGCGACACCAACTACATTCCGACGCGAATCACCGCCGACGGCCGCGACGGCTATCCGGTGGAGCCGGGGCGTTATCGATTGATTGCAGCGCGTGCCTGCCCGTGGGCGCATCGATCCATCATCGTTCGCCGACTGCTCGGGCTGGAAGACGTTCTGTCGCTTGGCATTCCGGGACCGACTCACGACCCGCGCAGCTGGAACTTCCAGGAGGAGCCGGGCGGCGTCGATTCTGTTCTGCAGATTCCGAGGTTGCAGGATGCGTACTTCGCCCGCTTCACGGAATACGAGCGCGGCATCACCGTCCCCGCCATCGTCGACGTGCCCACCGGCGAGGTCGTCACCAACGACTACCCGCAGATCACGCTGGATCTGTCGACCGAGTGGACGCAGTATCACCGCGACGGTGCCCCAGATCTGTACCCCGAGGCGCTGCGCGGCGAGATCGACGAGGTGGCCGATCTCGTGTTCCGAGACGTCAACAACGGCGTCTATCGCTGCGGATTCGCCGGATCGCAGGAGGCGTACGACAAGGCCTACGACCGCTTGTTCGCCCGTCTCGACTGGCTCGTCGAGCGCCTGTCCACCCAGCGCTACCTCGTCGGAGACCACATCACCGAGGCCGACGTGCGCCTGTTCACCACGCTCGTGCGGTTCGATCCCGTCTACCACGGCCACTTCAAGTGCAACCGCAGCAAGCTAAGCGAGATGCCGGTGCTGTGGAACTACGCGCGCGATCTGTTCCAGACCCCCGGATTCGGCGACACCGTCGACTTCGATCACATCAAGCGGCACTACTACGAGGTGCACACCGACATCAATCCGTCGGGCATCGTCCCCAAGGGCCCGGACCTGACCGGATGGCTCGAACCACACGGCCGCGAATCCCTGGGAGGATCACCCTTCGGCGACGGCACCGCTCCCCCGCCGCCGAAGCCCGACGAGCTCGTTCCAGCCGACCACTGGGTGCACTGATTCACAACTCTCCAGAAGAAAGAGGACCCATGGCCGGCAAGAAGGACGACGCACAGGTCGAGGTCGGGGGCGGAGGCAAGCTCGAACGCGCGCTGGTCAACATTCTCGACAACGCCAGCCGCCTCCAGGGACCCGCCGTCGACAAATACGTCGCGCACGTGCGTCGAGCACACCCGTACGACACCCCGGCGCAGATCATCGAACGCCTGGAGAAGCGGTTCCTGCTGGCCGTCACCGGCAGCGGCTCGGCGGTGGGCGGTGCCGCGGCGATCCCGGGCGTCGGAACCGTCGCCTCGCTCGCCGCGGTGGGTGCCGAAACCGCGTTCTTCATCGAGTCCTCGGCACTACTGACCCTGTCGGTCGCGTCCGTGCACGGCATCCCCGTCGAGAACCACCAGCACCGACGCGCGCTGGTGCTGTCGGTCGCCCTGGGCGAATCGGGCATGCAGATCGTGCAACGAACGGTCGGCAAGACTGCCAAGAACTGGGGACCGCTGATCACCTCGCGCATCCCGGGCGGCTCGATGGCGACCATGAACAAGTCGCTGGTGAAGAAGTTCATCACCAAGTACCTCGCCAAGCGCAGCGCGCTGTTGGTCGGCAAGATGCTCCCCGCCGGAATCGGCGCAGCGATCGGCGGCGCGGGCAACCGCGCGGTCGGCAAGGGTGTCATCAAGAACGCCCGCGACGCATTCGGCCCGCCGCCTGCCCGTTTCCCGGAGAACCGCATCATCGAGCCGGACGAATGAGAGCCCCCGGAATCTTCGCGAGTGGAACGCGTTGACTCCGAACATGACTTCCACACCTGAACTCGGCACGTACGGCGTCTGGCGACTTCATTCGGCATTCACCCCCGAACTGTCCCGGGCGATCGAATCCTTCGGCTACGGAACGATCTGGCTCGGCGGCTCGCCGCCCGCGGACCTGACCACCTCCGAGGAGATTCTCGACGCCACCGAAACGGTCGTGGTCGCGACCGGCATCGTCAACATCTGGTCGGACGCAGCGGCCGACGTCGCCGCGTCGTATCACCGGTTGGAGAGCAAGCACCCGGGCCGTTTCGTCCTCGGAATCGGCGCGGGCCACCCGGAGGCAACGCAGGAATACACCAAGCCGTACGACGCTCTGGTGTCCTACCTCGACGCTCTCGACGAGGCCGGAGTCCCGGTGGAGCGGCGCGTCCTCGCTGCTCTCGGCCCGAAGGTGCTCGCGCTGGCGGCCGACCGCACCGCAGGTGCGCATCCGTACCTGACCACCCCCGAGCACACTCGTGAAGCACGAGAAGCCCTGGGACCGAACAAGATTCTGGCACCCGAACACAAGGTGGTCCTCGAATCGGATCCGGACAAGGCGCGCTCGATCGGGCGGCCACCGGTCAACAACCCGTACCTGCACCTGCGCAACTACACCAACAATCTGAACCGACTCGGCTACTCCGACGAGGAGATCGGCGACGGCGGCAGCGACCGGCTGATCGACGCGTTGGTGGCGCACGGTACGGCCGACGCGATCGCAGCACGGTTGAACGAGCACGTCGACGCCGGCGCATCGCACGTGACACTGCACTCGCTGCCCGACATGGCCGATCCGCTCGAGACCTACCGAGAGATCGCCGCCGCGCTGCATCGCTGACGCGGGAGGGCTCGCGCGCGAGTGGCCGCACCGGATGTCGGTCGCACCCCGTAGCCTCGAGTACCGGTTGCCGCGTGCAGCCGGTACTCGAGGTGTCCAACGGCCAGGGGGATTGCGCACAGATGACCAGCTATCCGGGAGCGGCGCTCGAAGCGCAGGCACTGACCAAGCAATTCGGCACGGTTCGCGCGGTCTCGGACCTGAGTTTCGTCGTTCCGCGCGGAACGGTCACCGGATTCCTCGGCCCCAACGGCTCGGGCAAGACGACGACGCTGCGCATGCTCCTCGGACTCGTCGCCCCCACCTCGGGTGTCGGCCTCGTCAACGGCGTTCCGTTTCGCGCGGCGACCCACCCGGCCCGCACCGTGGGAGCCGTCCTCGACTCGCTGAGCCTGCACCCCAAGCGCTCTGCAGCGCATCATCTGAAGATCTACACCGCCGCGATCGGCGTACCCGACAGCCGCGCCCTCGACGTGCTGCACCTGGTCGGCCTCGGCGACGCCGCCGACCGCGCCGCGGGCGGCTTCTCCCTGGGCATGCGTCAACGTCTGACACTGGCGACAGCTCTGCTGGGTGATCCCGAAATCCTCGTGCTCGACGAACCCGCCAACGGACTCGACCCCGAGGGAATCGCCTGGCTCCGCGACTTCCTGAAGGCATTCGCCGCGTCCGGACGCACCGTGCTGGTGTCGAGTCACATCCTGCGCGAGATCGAGCAGACCGTCGACAATCTGGTGATCGTCAGCGCCGGCGCACTCGTCTACCAGGGTTCCATCGCGCAACTGAGATCGACGCGTCCGAGCCGGGTACTCGTGGCCGCATCGGACCCCGCAGCCTTGGCATTGGCGTTGGCATCGAACGGGTTCAACGACAGTCAACTGCTGCCCGACGGACGCATCGGCGTCGCCGGTACCGACGCGGCCACGATCGCCCGCATCGCGGCCGACGTCCAGGTGACGATCTTCGGGACCACAAGCGAACACGTCGACCTCGAGCAGGTGTTCCTGTCGATGACCACAGGTCAGTACAACGCCGCACCCGTTCAGCAGAATCCCTACGGTTACGGCCCGCCGGGACCTCAGCAGGGTTACGGCCCACCGCAGGGGTACAGCCCTGCGCCGCAGAACTACGGTCCACCACAGAACTGGAACGGGGGCCCGCGATGAACGCGTTGCTGACGTCGGAGATCCGTAAGGTCACCACACTGAAGTTCTGGTGGGCGCTGGCGATCGCCCCGATCGTCGTCGGAGTGTTCGCGTCCGTCATCACGTCTGTGATCGCGAATCAGCTGGGTGAATTCGAGGAGGACCTCGACATTTCCGGCGGGGTCGCCTCGATCGGCCTGTACGTCGCCGCCGGTGCCGCGATTCTGTTCGCCGGCATCTTCGGTGCCGTCAACGCCGGAACCGAATTCCGCCACAAGACCATCACCACCAGCTTCCTGACGGCTCGCGGCCGCGACGGGGTGATCGCCGCCAAACTGATCGTCACTGCGCTGTTCGGCCTCGGATACGGCCTGGTGGTGCTGCTGGCCAGCTTGATCTGCCTGCTGATCTTCAACGAGCGGACGGTGCTGCTGGACGGCGCGTTCATCGGCGTGGTGGCGTCGTGCCTCCTCGCAGTGGTGCTGTGGTCGATGATCGGTGCCGGCCTGGGTCTGCTGCTCAAATCTCCGACGTGGGCCGCGATCGTGCTCGTCGCCTGGCTACCGTTCGGCGAGGGTCTGATCTCGCTGATCCTGTTCGGACTCGGGCTCGGATCGGTCGCCGTGGCGTTGCCGTCGAACCTGACTCTGCCGACCATGGCGGCGACTCAACTCGACGACGCAGGCGACCTGGCGTCGTGGCCGTGGGCACCGCTCGGACTCGCGCTGTGGGCCGCGATTCTCACCGGCGTCGGCTGGTTCCTGGCCCGCACGCGCGACATCGACTGACGTCGCGGCGGGAGTGGAGCCTGCGGAACGACCTAGATAGGCGGTCCCTACTTTCGCGGGCCGAAGGTGTCGGTACTCGGGTCTACCGTGGTGAATCGATGGCACACAGTAATGCGGTGAAAGACCGTGCAGCGGCACCCGGGCACAGCTCGTCGACACTCGACAGCACAGAACCCGCGTCGAGTCCCCGGCGTGGGTGGATCAGACGTCTGATCGCGCAGTGCATGCTGCATCGACGTACCGCACTCGGAGCCCTTGGCGTGACGATGATCGCCGCGGTCATCGACATTTCGTTCCCGCTGCTCACCAGAGTCGCCATCGATGATGCGACCGCAGGCAGAGGCGAGAAGATCGCCGCCGTCGCCGGAGCCATCGCACTGCTGGGTCTCGTGCGGTTCGCGTGCCAATTCGGTCGACGCATGCTCGCCGGCCGGCTCTCGATCGACGTCCAGCACGATCTACGCCTCGACCTGCTCGCGTCACTGCAGCGGCTCGACGGGCGCAAGCAGGACGAAATCCGAACCGGGCAGGTGGTCTCGCGATCGATCACCGACCTCCAACTCGTACAGGGACTGCTGGCCATGGTGCCGCTGTCGGCAGGAGCCGTCCTGCAGTTCGTGCTGGCGCTGGCGGTGATGGCGTATCTGTCGCCGCTGCTCACCGTGGTCGCGGTACTCATCGTTCCTGCGGTCGGCATCGTGGTCTATCGAATTCGGCCCATTCTCTTCGCGGCCACCTGGTCGGCGCAGCAACGCGCCGCCGATCTGGCACAACATGTCGAGGAAACGGTCACCGGCGTCCGAGTCGTCAAGGGCTTCGGACAGGAAGCCCGCGCGGTGGATCGCATCGAGACGCTGGGTCGCACGCTGTTCGCCGAGCGCATGAGATCGGCGAAGATCAACTCGCGGTTCGCACCGTCGATGGCCACCATTCCTCAGCTCGGACTCGTCGGAGTCATCGCCCTCGGCGGCTATCTGGCCCTCGAGGGCCACATCACGATCGGCACGTTTCTGGCCTTCGCCACCTATGTCGCGACTCTGTCCGCCGTGACCCGCACCGTCTCGTCGGTGGTGATCATGGCTCAGCTCTCCCGCGCGGCCGTCGAGCGCGTCTACGAGGTGGTCGATACCGAGCCGTCCGACCCGGAACCGACCGAACCCGTCTCGTTGCCGGACGGCCCGCTCGGAGTCCGCATCTCCGAGGTGACGTTCGGGTTCGAGCCCGAACGCGAGGTGCTCACCGGCCTGAACCTGACCATCTCGCCCGGTGAGACGGTGGCCGTCGTCGGCCACGCGGGTTCGGGAAAGACCGCACTCGCACTCCTGCTCCCTCGCTTCTACCGCCCGACTCGGGGACAGATCGCCCTGACGTCCGACGGAACGTCCATCGATATCGACGACCTCGACTCGACATCCCTGCGCGAGGCCGTCTCGCTGGTGTTCGACGAGCCGTTCCTCTTCTCGGACACCATCGCCGCCAACATCGCTCTCGGCAGGCCCGACGCCACCGCGGAGGAGATCGAGCATGCGGCGCGGCTGGCGCAGGCCTCGAACTTCATCGACGCGCTGCCCGAGGGATACGACAGCCTCGTCGGTGAGCGCGGACTCACCCTGTCCGGGGGCCAGCGCCAACGTATTGCGCTGGCCCGCGCTCTTCTCGTCGAGCCGCGCATTCTGATCCTCGACGACGCCACCTCCGCCGTGGACGCCGAGACCGAGGCCGCCATCTTCGACGCGTTGCGCGGCGTCCGCACACGCGCGACTCTCGTTCTCGCTCATCGCCGCTCGACTCTGACCCTGGCCGACCGCGTCGCCGTCCTCGACAACGGCCGGATCATCGACACCGGAACGGTCGACGAACTGGATCAGCGCTGTCCGTTGTTCCGGGCCCTCCTGGCCGGCGGAGACGGCGAGCCGAACGACGATCCCGGCACGGAGCTGCCCGCGGCCCCGTCCGCCGACACGCTCTGGCCCGACACGTCTCCCGAGTCGACGGTCGCACCCGGCGCGGCCGCGACACCCGCACCCGGAGGCGGAGGTGGTCACGGAACTGCGATGGCCGGAGCATTCGGCTCACTCGCACCCACACCGGCCATCTCCCGGGCAGTCGCGGCCCTGCCGCCTGCGACCGAGGACCCGGGCACATCGGGATCCGAACTGCGTCGACCCGACCCCGAGTTCCGGCTGTCGAGACTGCTGAGCCCGGTGCGATTGTTGCTGGCAGCGGTGGTGGTGCTCCTCGCGCTGGACTCACTGGCCTCGATCGCCTTTCCCTCCCTCGTTCGCTACGCCGTGGACAGCGGAGTGGCCAGTGGAGACTCGAACACCCTGTGGATCGCCACCTCGATCGGCGTAGTGTTGGCAGCGGCGAGTTGGTTCGTCGTCTGCTGGACGACGGTCATCACCGCGCGGGCAGGCGAGCGGGTGCTCTTCGGACTCCGGGTGCGCAGCTACGCACACATTCAGCGGCTCGGCCTCGACTACTACGAACGCGAGCTGTCGGGCCGCATCATGACCCGAATGACCACCGACGTCGATGCGCTGTCCTCGTTCATTCAGACCGGAGCCTCGACCGCGGTGGTGAGCGTGCTGACCATCGTCGGCATCGCCGCCGCACTGCTCGTCACCGACCCGGCACTCGGACTGGTCGCGCTGGCGGTGGTGCCGCCACTCGCCGTGGCCACCGTCATCTTCCGGCGCATCTCCTCGGCCGCGTACTCCACCTCCCGCGAGCGCATCTCGATCGTCAACGCCGACTTCCAGGAGAACGTCACGGGACTGCGCGCCGCACAGGCGTACCGGCGCGAGGAGTACGCCGCATCGAGGTTCGCCGAACGCTCCGACCGCTACCGGGTGAGCCGAATGCGATCGCAGACCGCGATCTCGGTGTTCTTTCCTCTCATCACACTGCTCTCCGACATCGCGCTCGCCGTCGTCGTGTTCGTCGGCGCACATCAGATCGCCACCGGCACCACCACCGCGGGCACCCTCGTGGCGTTCGTGCTCTACCTCGGGCTGCTCTTCGGACCGATCCAGCAGCTCTCGCAGGTGTTCGACGGTTACCAGCAAGCACGGGTCGGCGTCGGCCGCATCGGGGATCTGCTGCGCACCACCAGCTCGATAGAAACCTCCACCAACGCGAACACCACCGCACTTCCCGGCGGACGCCTGCGCGCCGACATCGAACTCGTCGACGTCGGTTTTCGGTATGCCGGGGCACAGTCCGACGCCCTGAGTGAGGTAAATCTCACCATCCCTGCCGGCACCACCGTCGCGTTGGTCGGCCGCACCGGCGCGGGCAAATCCACGGTCGTGAAACTGCTGGCCCGCTTCTACGATCCGACCTCCGGATCGGTGCGCGTGGGCGGCCACGATCTACGCGACTATCGCCTCTCGGACTACCGGCACCGACTCGGCGTCGTACCGCAGGAAGCGCACCTGTTCACCGGGACCGTCGCGTCGAACATCGCCTACGGCAGGCCCGACGCCACCCGTGCCGACATCGAGAACGCAGCCCGCTCCGTGGGGGCTCTGAGCACCATCGCTGCACTTCGCGGCGGCATGCACCAACCCGTCGGCGAGCGCGGGCAAGGGCTGTCCGCGGGTCAACGACAGCTGATCGCACTGGCCAGGGCCGAGCTGGTCGACCCCGATCTTCTGCTGCTCGACGAGGCCACCGCCACGCTCGATCCAGCGACCGAACGAACCGTGCTCGCAGCCAGCAGTGCCGTCGCACGCACCCGCACCGCAGTGGTCGTCGCGCACCGCTTGGCGACCGCCGCACGAGCGGACCTGATCGTGGTGGTCGACGGCGGCCGTATCGTGGAAGTAGGTCGACATTCGGAGCTGCGCACGCGGGGCGGGTTCTATGCGCAACTGTGGTCTGCAGCCGAAACGAACCGAGGGAATAATTCGATAGTCCAAGGTGTCATCGACAACGAGGCCGATGGTTACCGGTGAGTACATATCACAGCTACGTCCCGGACGCACGTGAGCTGGACCAAAGGTCTAGCCTGGACACGTACGCGCGCTGAACGGGAACGAAGACAGAAACGAGGCGAACTACTGCCGTGAGCAGCAGCTCTACTACCCAATTCGGACAAAACCAATGGCTGGTCGACGAGATGTACCAGCGATTCAAGCAGGACCCTTCATCCGTCGACGCGAGCTGGCACGAGTTTCTGACCGGTTACGACCCCGATGCAGCGACCGACGAGACCACCGGATCCAACGGGTCGGCCGGTAACGGCGCAGCCTCGAACGGTAGCTCGACCAAGTCCGCGCCTCCCGCAGCACCCGCGCCACCAGCCAAGCCGGCCGCTTCTGCTCCCGACAAGACCGACGCGCCGAAGGCCGCAGCACCCAAGGCCGCTCCGAAAGCCGCCGCTCCCAAGGCCGAGGCCTCGAAGCCTGCCGCCGCCAAGCCTGCCGAGAAGAAGGCAGCACCGGCCAAGTCCGCTCCCGCAAAGCCCGCCGCAGCCGAGTTCGGCGAAGAGTCCAGCAAGATTCTGCGCGGCGCTGCTGCCGCGGTGGCGAAGAACATGTCGGCCTCGTTGCAGATTCCGACCGCGACCAGCGTGCGTGCGATCCCGGCCAAGCTCATGGTCGACAACCGTCTCGTGATCAACAACCATCTCGCGCGCACCCGCGGCGGCAAGATCTCGTTCACGCACCTGCTCGGCTACGCCATCGTGCAGGCCGTCAAGGCGTTCCCGAACATGAACCGCCACTTCGCCGAGGTCGACGGCAAGCCGAACGCCGTCACACCGGCAGCGATCAACCTCGGTCTCGCGATCGACCTGCCCGGCAAGGACGGCAACCGTTCCCTCGTCGTCGCCGCCATCAAGAACACGCAGGACTTCACGTTCACGCAGTTCTACAACGCGTACGAGGACATCGTGCGTCGCGCTCGCGACGGCAAGCTCACCGGTGAGGACTTCCAGGGCGTCACCATCTCGCTGACCAACCCCGGCGGAATCGGAACCGTGCATTCGGTGCCGCGTCTGATGAACGGCCAGGGAGCCATCATCGGCGCAGGTGCGATGGAGTACCCGGCGGAGTTCCAGGGAGCCAGCGACGAGCGTCTCGCCGAGTTCGGCGTCGGCAAGCTCATGACTCTGACCTCGACGTACGACCACCGCATCATTCAGGGTGCGGAGTCGGGCGACTTCCTCAAGACGATCCACAACCTGCTGATCAGCGACGAGTTCTACGACGAGCTGTTCCACTCGCTGAAGATCCCCTACGAGCCCATTCGCTGGCGCAAGGATCTGCCCGAGGGCACGGTCGACAAGAACACCCGCGTGCTCGAGCTCATCGCGGCGTACCGCAACCGCGGTCACCTGATGGCCGACACCGATCCGTTGCAGTTCACCAAGGACAAGTTCCGGATGCACCCGGACCTCGACGTGATCAGCCACGACCTCACGCTGTGGGACCTCGACCGCGAGTTCAAGGTCGGCGGATTCCACGGCAAGGACAAGATGAAGCTGCGGGACGTGCTCAGCGTGCTGCGCGACTCGTACTGCCGCCACGTGGGCGTCGAGTACACCCACATCCTCGAGACCGAGCAGGTCTCCTGGCTGCAGGAACGCGTCGAGGCCAAGCACGTCAAACCGACTGTGGCGCAACAGAAGTACATTCTGAGCAAGCTCAACGCAGCCGAGGCGTTCGAGACGTTCCTGCAGACCAAGTACGTCGGGCAGAAGCGCTTCTCGCTCGAAGGTGCCGAGTCGGTCATCCCGATGATGGACTCCGTCATCGACCAGAGCGCCGAGTACGCCCTCGACGAGGTCGTCATCGGTATGCCGCACCGCGGCCGACTGAACGTGCTCGCCAACATCGTCGGCAAGCCCTACTCGAAGATCTTCACCGAGTTCGAGGGCAACATGAACCCGGCCGCCGCACACGGCTCCGGCGATGTGAAGTACCACCTCGGTGCCGAGGGCACGTACATCCAGATGTTCGGTGACAACGACATCAAGGTCTCGCTCACCGCGAACCCGTCGCACCTCGAAGCCGTCGACCCAGTTCTCGAAGGCCTCGTCCGCGCCAAGCAGGACCTGCTGGACAAGGGCACCGGCCAGGGCGGTTACTCCGTTCTGCCGCTGATGCTGCACGGAGACGCGGCATTCGCAGGCCAGGGCGTCGTCGCCGAGACGCTGAACCTGTCCGATCTGCGGGGCTACCGCACCGGCGGCACCGTGCACATCGTCGTCAACAACCAGGTCGGCTTCACCACCTCACCGGAGTTCTCGCGTTCGTCCGAGTACTGCACCGATGTGGCGAAGATGATCGCCGCGCCGATCTTCCACGTCAACGGCGACGACCCCGAGGCATGCGCCTGGGTGGCTCAGCTGGCGGTGGACTTCCGTCAGAAGTTCCACAAGGACGTCGTCATCGACATGATCTGCTACCGCCGTCGCGGCCACAACGAGGGCGACGACCCCTCGATGACGCAGCCGGCGATGTACGACGTGATCGACACCAAGCGCAGCGTCCGTAAGAGCTACACCGAATCGCTCATCGGTCGTGGAGACATCTCGCTCAAGGAAGCCGAGGACGCACTCCGCGACTACCAGGGCCAGCTCGAACGTGTCTTCAACGAGGTACGCGAGCTCGAGAAGTACACCCCGGAGCCCAGCGAATCGGTCGAACTCGACCAGCAGTTGCCTGCCAAGCTCACCACGGCAGTCGACAAGGCCGTGCTGCACCGTATCGGCGATGCGCACCTCGACGTTCCCGACGGCTTCAACGTGCACCCGCGCGTCAAACCGGTGCTCGAGAAGCGTCGCGAGATGGCGCACGAGGGCAAGGTCGACTGGGCCTTCGGCGAGCTGTTGGCGCTCGGATCCTTGGTCGACGAGGGTCGCAACATCCGCTTCTCCGGCCAGGACACCCGCCGCGGCACGTTCACTCAGCGTCACTCGGTGATCATCGACCGTAAGACCGGTGCCGAGTACACGCCGCTGCAGAACATCGGCAGCGACAACCCCGGCAAGTTCATGGTCTACGACTCCGCTTTGAGCGAGTTCGCAGCCGTAGGCTTCGAGTACGGCTACTCCGTGGGCAACCCGGACGCACTGGTGATGTGGGAAGCGCAGTTCGGCGACTTCGTCAACGGCGCACAGTCCATCATCGACGAGTTCATCTCGTCCGGTGAAGCCAAGTGGGGCCAGCTCTCCGACGTCGTGCTGCTGCTGCCGCACGGCCACGAAGGCCAGGGTCCCGACCACACGTCCGGACGCATCGAACGCTTCCTGACGCTGTGCGCCGAAGGCTCGATGACCGTCGCACTCCCCTCGACCCCCGCGAACTACTTCCACCTGCTGCGCAGGCACGCGCGTGACGGCATCCGTCGCCCGCTGATCGTCTTCACCCCGAAGTCGATGCTTCGCAACAAGGCAGCGGTGAGCAACATCGAGGACTTCACCGACGGCAAGTTCCACTCGGTGTTCGACGAGCCCACCTACGACACCGGCACCGGTGACCGCAGCGCGGTCAAGCGTGTGCTGATGGTCAGCGGCAAGCTCTACTACGAACTGCTCGCTCGCAAGCAGAAGGACAACCGCGACGACGTCGCGATCGTTCGCGTCGAGCAGCTCTACCCCGTGCCGGTCCGTCGGATCCGGGAAGCTCTCGAAAGCTACCCGAACGCAACGGAATTCCGTTGGGTTCAGGAAGAGCCTGCGAACCAGGGTGCCTGGCCGTTCTTCGGTCTCGCGCTGCCCGAGCTCATGCCCGAGAAGCTGGTCGGCATCAAGCGCATCTCGCGTCGCGCAATGTCCGCACCGTCGTCGGGCTCGAGCAAGGTACACGCGGTCGAGCAACTCGAAATCATCGACGAGGCCTTCAAGGCAGTCGGCGAAGACTAGATTTCCGACAACGACAGCGGCCCACTTCTTCGGAAGTGGGCCGCTGTCGTCGTTTCTGGGCTCCCCCGGTCCGCGTCAATGGACCACTACATACGTCTGCGCAGTACGACGGTCCATTCACGCGAACCCCGGACACGAGTGAATGGACCCCTGCATACGTCTGAGGAGTGCAATGGTCCATTGACGCGGCAGGGGAGGAGCCGGGGCGGGATCAGGCGTCGGCGACGGGGTTCGTTCCCAGGAGTGCGGAGATCATGCCCGGCGCCAGGGCGACGGCGGGCAGGGCGTTGACGTTGAGGTCGATGAGTTCGTCGCGGCTCAGCTCCGGAGCGGTGAGCCAGTTGATGGTCGTTTCCTCGACGAATGCGATCCAGCCACGGACGGCCAACACGATGGTGGGGGTTACCTCGATGTCGAGTCCGCCGAGTTGCGCGACCGTTCGTTCGGCCATGGCGGAGCGGGTGTCCTCGAACACCGCGCGCATCTGCGGGTCGCCGCTGGGGGTGCCGCGCAGGAGGGAGACGTACATCTGCCGCTTGTCGGTGACGTAATCGACGTAGTTCGCGATGGAGTCGCGCAGAATCTCGTACGGTGGCAGCGAAGGATCGGGTGCGGTGCGCTCGAGCATGACGCGCGAGGACTCACGCACGATTTCGAGGTGGAAGTCCTGCTTGGAGGCGAAGTAGTGGAACAGAAGGCCTCGGGAGACGCCTGCTTGGTCTGCGATGTCCTCGACCGAGATCTGTTCGAGGGGGCGGTCGGCGAGCATTTCGGTACCGAGCTCGATCAGTTGGGCTCGTCGTTGCTGCGGACTGAGCCTGGTCCTCTTCGTGGTCGATGTGCCGGGGCTGTTCACGAACGCCATGCAACCACCCTACTGAATGTTAGTCAATAACTATTGACTCACACTCAATAAGCTTCTACGCTCCCTTACATGAGTCTTCCCGTAACAGATACTTCGGACCGTGCAACGACGCCGCGTCACGTCGATACGCTGATCATCGGCAGCGGATTCGCCGGCCTCGGTGCCGCGATCAAGCTGACGAAGGCAGGCAAGAAGGACTTCGTCGTTCTCGAACGTGGCCACGACGTCGGCGGCACCTGGCGCGACAACACCTACCCCGGTGCCGCCTGCGACGTGCCGTCGCACCTGTACTCCTACTCGTTCGCGCTGAACCCGGACTGGACGCGCTCGTTCTCCACGCAGCCCGAGATCCAGAAGTACATCGCCGGGGTGGCGCGCAAGTACGGCGTCATGGACAAGCACGTGTTCGGTACGGATGTGACCTCGGCTCGCTGGAACGCCGAGACGAGTCGCTGGGACGTCGAGACCACCACCGGCAACTACACCGCCAAGATCGTCGTCTCGGCCGTCGGCGCACTGTGCGAGCCGAACCTGCCCGACATCAAGGGAATCCACGACTTCAAGGGCGACGTCTTCCACTCGGCTCAGTGGAACCACGACGTCTCGCTCGCAGGCAAGCGCGTCGCCGTCATCGGTACCGGCGCGTCGGCGATCCAGATCGTGCCCGCCATCGCAGATCAGGTGCAGCACCTCGACGTGTACCAGCGCACCGCGCCGTGGATCCTTCCCCGCGCCGATCGTCCGTACACCAAGCTCGAGCGCTTCGCCTTCAAGCACGTTCCCGGATTCCAGCGCCTCTCACGTAGCGGCATCTATGCGATGCGCGAGACCCAGGTCGTCGGTCTGGCCAAGGCTCCGGCATTCATGAAGCCGCTGCAGTGGGCGTCGGAGAACCACCTGCGCACCCAGATCAAGGACAAGGCCCTGCGCGCCAAGGTCACCCCGAACTTCCGCATCGGCTGCAAGCGGATGTTGATCTCGAACGCGTACTACCCGGCATTGGCCAAGAGCCACGTCGACCTCGTCACCGACGGCATAGCCGAGATCCGCGAGGGCTCGATCGTCACCAAGGACGGCACCGAGCGCCCGATCGACGCGCTCGTCGTCGCCACCGGCTTCCACGTCACCGACTCCCCCGCTTACCAGGGCATCACCGGCAAGGACGGTCGCACGTTGGCCGAAACCTTCGAGGACGGCGGTCAGCAGGGTTACAAGGGCGCGGCGGTCGCGAACTTCCCCAACATGTTCTTTCTGGTGGGACCCAACACCGGGCTCGGCCACACCTCGATGGTGTTCATGATCGAGTCGCAGATCAACTACTTGGTCGACGCGTTGAACACCATCGACAAGCACGACATCGGCACCATCGAGGTGCGCAAGGACGTGCAGGACGAGTACAACGTGACGCTGCAGGATCAGCTCGCCAAGAGCGTGTGGATGAACGGCGGATGCGCCAGTTGGTACCTCGACAAGCACGGCAACAACACGACGCTGTGGCCGGGCTTCACGTTCGAGTTCCGCAGGATCACCAGGAACTTCGATCTCGATGCGTACCGTAGCGTCGCTACCGCAGATCTGCCCTCCGGATCGTCGGCGAACAACTCCGCCGGCAACAACACAGACAAGGTGTCCGCACGATGAGCACATTCACAGGCAAGGTGGCCGTCGTCACCGGCGCGGGTTCGGGAATCGGCCGCGCGCTGGCCCTCGAGTTGGCCGGGCGTGGAGCGAAGTTGGCTCTGTCCGACGTCGACACCGCCGGACTCGACGAGACCGTTCGACGGGTCGAGGCCCTGGGTGCCGAGGTCAAATCGGATTTCCTCGACGTCTCCCAGCGCGAGACCGTGCTGGATTACGCCGAGGCCGTCGTCGCACATTTCGGCAAGGTCAACCAGATCTACAACAACGCAGGCATCGCGTACCACGGTGACGTCGACAAGTCCTCGTTCAAGGACATCGAGCGCATCGTCGACGTCGATTTCTGGGGAGTCGTCAACGGCACGAAGGCATTTCTGCCGCACATCCAGGCCTCCGGCGACGGCCACATCATCAACATCTCCAGCCTCTTCGGTCTGCTGGCCATGCCGTCGCAGTCCGCGTACAACGCGGCGAAGTTCGCCGTCCGCGGGTTCAGTGAATCGCTGAGGATGGAAATGCTGATCTCCAAGGCACCGGTGAAGGTGACCGTGGTTCACCCCGGCGGCATCAAGACCGCCATCGCCCGCAACGCCACCGTCGCCGAGAACTTCGACCAGGCCGACGTGGCCAAGTTCTTCGACAGCAAGCTCGCCAAGACGACCCCGATCGACGCAGCCAAGACCATCCTCAAGGGCGTCGAGAAGGGCAAGGGCCGCGTTCTCATCGGGTCCGACGCCATTGCCCTCGACCTGCTCCAGCGCATCACCGGCTCGCGGTACCAAGGCCTGATCGCCGCAGTGTCCAAACGCGCGCTGCCGCGCACGAAGAAGTAGGCGGGTCGCGTCGTGAAGTCCTTCTACGTTCCCCTGCCGATCGTCGCGGCTGCGCTGAAGCCGTTCTATCGCGTCGCGCTCAATGCGCGGTTCTCGTTTCGCACGCAGCGGTTGATCCTCGAAGCCGCGGCTCCGGTGCAAACGCTCCCGCACGGAACCGTCGCGCAGAAGTTGACGCTCGCCGGGCGGCGAGCAGAGCGCATCACCGTCGGGGCGACCGAACGCGACACCGCGATTCTGTACCTGCACGGCGGCGCGTACACGATCGGTTCGATCAACACGCATCGGTCACTGGCCGCGCATCTGGCCCGGGAATCGGCCAGTGCTGTCTACGTGCTCGACTATCGGTTGGCACCGGAGAATCCGTACCCGGCAGGTCTGGACGACGCCGTGGCAGCGTTCCGCGAGCTGGTTCGTGTCCACGGATTCACCGCGGACCGCATCGCCATTGCCGGCGATTCGGCCGGTGGCGGTCTCTCGGTCGCCGCTGCCCGGCGTCTGGTGGACGACGGCACCAGCCCGGCCGCCCTCGGCCTGATCTCGCCCTGGGTCGATCCCGGAGCGCGCGATGCCGCCAAGGACCGCGATCTGGTGGTCAACACCGGCTGGTCCTACAGCTCGGCCGATGCGTATCTGGGTGCGGGCGATCCCCTGGACCAGGGTTTCGCGCCACTGCTGGGCAACCTGGACGGTTTGCCGCCGATCGTCATGCACGTCGGTACCGACGAGGTCTTGTACGCGCAGATCACTGCGTTCGCGGACAAGCTGCGCCTGTCGGGTGTCGAGCTCGAACACGTGGAGTACAAGAAGCTCTGGCACGTGGCCCATCTGCAGGCGTCGATCCTGCGGGAGGCAGCCCAGGCCGTTCATCACATGGGCTCCTACCTCGGCCGTAAGCTCCGGGCCGCGCAGCCCATCAGCACGTCAGAGGTTTCGCTCACCGAGCCAGCGGCCGGCGACCTCGCCTGACGGAACACCACTGCGGACCTCGCCGATCATCTCGGCGAGGTCCGCTGTCGTCAGCTCCCCCGCCACCACCGAGAACGACCTGAGCGCACTCTCGCTGAGCACTCCATCGGCATAGAGCGGCACGACGTTCTGCGCCGGATACACGTGGTCGTCGTCGGGCAGCGTGGTCAGGTCTTTCGCCAGCGGGCCGAACGACGCGGTGCGAATCACCAGGACATCGACCTCTCCGGCGCTCAAGCCGTCGACGGCGGACTGCGCATCGGCATACGGGGTGACATCGGTGAACGACGCCCCCGTGAACGTGGGACTCCTCGTACCCTGCGCAAGGACGTCCATCGGATCGACCTGGCCGTCGACGATTCCCACCGATCTTTCCTCACGACCCAGGAAATCCGTCACCGTCTCGTCGCCCGATTCACTGCCCGACGCCACCGCGATGGCGAGTCGATCCTCGGCCGTCGCGTAATCCCCCACCGACAACCCGGCCGGCAGTGATCGGTTCAGTTCGGTGTAGACGTCCTCGGCCTCGGTTGCCCCGGACAGTGTGTCGAAGGTGCGCAGCAGCTCTCCGGTGAGGTCGGGAACCATCGTCACCTCACCGCGGTCCAGCGCCGCGAGGTAGTCGGCCCGATCGCCCAGGTCTTCCTTCACCTCGACGTCCGCTCCCGTCGACCGCAGTCCCCCGGCGTAGATCTGCGCGAGCAGACGCGACAGGTCCGAGCTGCCTGCTCCGACGACGACGGGCACGGCGGCGGAGTCGGTCGACGTGCCCGCACTGCAACCGCCGACCAGTCCGGCGATCGACATCACCAGGGCCGCTGCCAGAACCGACGATCGCACTGTCATTTTCTCCTGTTCACTGCGCGGGTGGTTTACCGATCTCGGCCGCGGGGCACTAGTGCGAACGAGACGGTAGTCGAACCAACCTTATGGGCACGCGGAATTCGACTACCATCCCGAGCAGCCCGAGTCCTGGTTCCTTCGATGCCCCCGCAGCCCGGGTGGGGTCGAGAGGAGATGGGTAGGACTGTGCCCGAACCGATGGAAGGACACCATGACCACCTCCCGAATCACGCGCGCGTTCTCCGCTCCGAGGGCAGTGGCAGCCGTTGCCGCACTCGCTCTCTCGGTCACCGCTCTGACCGCCTGCGGCGGAAATTCGGATCCACTGTCCAGCGGTGGCGGCGAGAGCAACAGCGACACCAACTCGATCATCATCGGCTCGGCCAACTTCCCCGAGTCCGAGACCGTGGCGAACATCTACGCCGAGGCCTTGCGCGCCAACGGCTTCGAGGTGAGCACCAAGCTCAACATCGGCAGCCGTGAGGCCTACATTCCTGCAGTACGAGACGGATCGATCGACCTGATCCCCGACTACACCGGAAACCTGCTGCAGTACTTGGACGAATCCGCGACCGCCACGTCCTCCGAGGATGTCCTGGCCGCACTGCCAGCCGCTCTGGGCGACGACCTCACCGTGACGGCGCAGGCACCGGGCGAGGACAAGGACGCCGTCGTCGTCACTCGCCAGACCGCCACCGAGCGCAACCTCACCACCATCGGCGATCTCGCTCCGTTCTCCTCCGAGGTGACCTTCGCCGGTACGCCGGAGTTCCAGGAGCGCGTCGGCGGTCTGCCCGGTCTGCGAGACAAGTACGGCCTGGACATCTCGCCCGGCAACTACATCCCCATCTCCGACGGCGGCGGCCCGGCCACGGTCGAGGCACTCGTCTCCGGGCAGGTCGTCGCGGCGGACATCTTCACCACCGCGCCCTCGATCGCACAGAACGATCTCGTGGTCCTCGAGGACCCGGAGAACAATTTCGCGGCCCAGAACATCATTCCGGTGCTGCGTACGGCCAAGCAGTCCGACAAGCTCACTCAGGTGCTCGACGCCGTCTCGGCACAGATCACCACCGAAGAGCTGATCGCGCTGAACACGCGAGTCTCCGGTGACGAGAAGGTCGAACCCGCGGCAGCAGCAGCGGATTGGGTAGCGGACAAGGGTCTGGATCAGCCGGTCAGCTGATGATCACCTTCGAAAGCGTCAACAAGACGTATCCGGACGGCACCACGGCCGTCGACTCGCTGGACCTGGTGATCGAGCCACACTCGTTCACCGTGTTCGTGGGGCCGTCCGGCTGCGGCAAGACCACGTCGATGCGAATGATCAATCGCATGATCACTCCCACCTCGGGCGTGATCACGGTCGACGGTCGCAACATCGCAGACATCGACGCGGTGAAGCTGCGCCGCGGTATCGGCTACGTCATCCAGAGTGCCGGGTTGTTGCCGCACCGCACCGTCGTCGACAACGTCGCCACGGTGCCGGTACTCAACGGCGAATCGCGTCGCTCTGCACGCAAGGCTGCACTCGACGTCCTCGAGCGCGTCGGCCTTGACCCGGCCTTCGCCTCGCGCTATCCGGCGCAGCTGTCCGGCGGGCAGCAACAGCGGGTGGGTGTGGCCCGGGCGCTGGCCGCCGACCCGCCGATCCTGCTGATGGACGAGCCCTTCAGCGCGGTGGACCCGGTGGTTCGTGAAGAACTGCAGATCGAGATGCTGCGACTGCAGGCCGATCTGAAGAAGACGATCGTCTTCGTCACCCACGACATCGACGAAGCCGTCCGGCTCGGCGATCGCATCGCGGTCTTCGGACCACAGGGCCGACTGCAGCAGTACGACAAGCCGGAGACCGTACTGGCCGCACCGGCAACGTCTTTCGTGGCGTCGTTCGTCGGCCGCGATCGCGGCTACCGCGGGCTGTCGTTCAGGTCGGCGCAGGCGGTGACCATGCACCCGATCCACACGGCGACGCAGGACGAGATCCACGGCCTCCGACTGGACCAGGGGCAATGGGTTCTGGTCGTCGACGAGCAGCGCCGTCCACTCGGGTGGATCGACGCGACCGGAGTGGAGAAGGTGCGGGGCGGCCGCAGCATCGACGAGAGCACGGCGGCGGGCGGCTCGCTGTTTCTCGAAGGCGGTGATCTACGCCAGGCACTCGACGCGGCGATCTCCTCGCCGTCGGGAATCGGTGTCGCGGTCGATGGGTCCGGCGCGGCCGTGGGTAGCGTCGACGGTGCGGAGATTCTGGAACACCTTGCTGCGCAACGTAAGTCGGAGGACTCCGAGCGCAACCGGCACCACTTCCTCTCCAGCGGGGACACCGAACAGTGACCTGGCTGCTGGACAACTTCGATGTGGTTCTCGGCTACACGAAGACGCACCTGTATCTCTCGCTCGTCCCGCTGTTCGTCGGGTTGCTCATCGCCATCCCGCTGGGCACCGTCATTCGCAACACTCGCTGGGTTCGTCGAATCACGTTGACGGTGGCCAGCATCGCGTTCACCCTGCCCTCGCTCGCCCTGTTCGTCACCATCCCCGCGGTGGTCGGTCTACCGGTACTCGATCCGCTGAACGTGGTGATCGCCCTGTCGGTGTACTCGACCGCACTGCTGGTGCGCGCGGTGCCCGAGGCCCTCGACTCGGTGCCGTTCGCCGTGGTCGATTCTGCCGAGGCGATGGGCTACTCGTCGCTGCGGCGAGCGGTGACCGTCGAACTGCCCCTGGCGCTTCCGGTGCTGATCGCGAACATCAGAGTCGTGGCGGTCACCAACATCTCGCTCGTCTCGGTGGGCTCGGTGATCGGCATCGGCGGTCTCGGCCAGCTCTTCACCCAGGGCTACCAGCGCGACTATCCAGACCAGATCTTCGCGGGCATCATCTCGATCGTGTTCCTGGCGTTGATCTTCGACGCGGCTCTGTTTCTGCTGGGCCGTCGACTCACTCCGTGGACGCGGCTGAGCACGGGCTCGTCGAAGAAGAAGGCACGCGCATGAATCTCTTCTCCGAGGCGTTCTCGTACATTCTCGACGGCGGAAACTGGGCCGGACCGACGGGAATCGGCGCACGACTGATCGAGCACATGTGGTACAGCCTGCTGGCAGTGTTGCTCTCGGCTGCCGTCGCGGTTCCCGTCGGTCTGCTCATCGGTCACCTGCGCCGCGGTGAGGCCGTCGTCGTCGGACTCGTCAACGCACTGCGGTCGCTGCCGACCCTCGGCATTCTCGTGTTTCTGGTTCTGGTGATCGGACTCGGACTGGTTCCGCCGATCATCGCGCTGGTGCTGCTCGGCATTCCTCCGCTGTTGGCAGGCACGTACTCCGGCATCGCCAACGTGGACGCCAACGTCGTCGACGCCGCCCGCGCAATGGGGATGACCGAAGCGCAAGTGCTGTTTCGGGTCGAGATCCCCAACGCGCTGCCTCTGATCCTCGGTGGGTTGCGCAACACCACACTGCAGATCATCGCCACCGCGACCATTGCCGCCTACGTCAACCTCGGCGGGCTCGGCCGCTACATCTTCGACGGGCTCGCGCTCTACGACTACGGCCGCGTTCTCGTCGGCGCGATCCTGGTGGCTCTGCTGACCCTGATCGTCGACGGTCTTCTCGCCCTCGCGGTGTGGACGTCCGTTCCGGGAACCGGTCGCCTGCGGCGGATGCCGACCGGACTCGCGAAAGTCTGACTCGTCCCACCACGAAAGACACCGACGAAAGACACCGGCGAACCGCAGGCCCGGGTGGGGCCGGGTTCGCCGGTGTTTTCTTTCCGTTTTCCTACGCGACGCCCTCGGCTCGCGCTGCTGCCGCAACTGCGTCCGCAACGGCCGGGGCGACACGAGGATCGAGTGGGCTGGGCACGATTTTGTCCGCAGCCAACTCGTCGCCGAGAACCGAGAGGATTGCCTCGGCAGCGGCGAGCTTCATGCCTTCGGTGATACGGCGGGCACCGGCGTCGAGCGCGCCCTTGAACACACCGGGGAAGGCGAGAACGTTGTTGATCTGGTTCGGGAAGTCGCTGCGTCCGGTCGCGACGATGGCGGCGTACTTCCTCGCCACCTCCGGATGGATCTCGGGATCCGGGTTGGACAGCGCGAACACGATGGAGTCCGGGGCCATCGATGCGATGTAGCTCTCGTCGACCTTGCCCGCGGACAGACCGAGGAACACATCGGCTCCGGCCAGGGCATCGGCCGCTCCGCCGGACAGTGCACGGGGGTTGGTTCTTGCTGCGAGATCGGTCTTGACGCCGGTGAGGTCGTGGCGGTCGGAGGAGACGATCCCCTTCGAGTCCAGCACCACCACGTCCCGGATGCCGGCCAGGAGGAGCATGTTCGCGCACGCGACGCCCGCTGCCCCGGCTCCGGAGATGACGACCTTCAGTTCGGACGTACTGCGGCCCTGAACCTTCGCGGCCCCGTTGAGCGCTGCGAGGACGACGATCGCGGTGCCGTGTTGGTCGTCGTGCATGACGGGGCAGTCGAGTGCCTCGATGACGCGCTTCTCGATCTCGAAACAGCGCGGTGCCGAGATGTCTTCGAGGTTGACGGCACCGAAGCTGTGCCGCAGGCGCACGATGGTCTCGACGATCTCGTCGACGTCGTTGGTGTCGAGCACGATCGGAATGGAGTCGAGGCCCGCGAACTTCTTGAACAATGCGGCCTTGCCCTCCATCACCGGCAACGACGCCCGCGGACCGATGTCGCCCAGGCCGAGCACTGCGGAGCCGTCGGAGATGACGGCGACGAGGCGATCGGTCCAGGTGTACCGCTTGGCCAGCGAGGCATCGGCGGCGATGGCGCGGCTGACCTGCGCCACTCCGGGGGTGTAGGCGATCGAGAGATCGCGCTGCGTGTCCAGCGGCGCGGCCAACTCGACCGACAGCTTGCCGCCGAGGTGCCCGGCGAAGATCTCCTCGTCGGTGATCGCCGCCGGCCCTGCCGGTGCTGTGTGTGTTGCTGCGGTGTGTGTAGCTGCGGTGTCTTCGACTGCCGTCACGGTGAAAGCTCCTCGCACTGTCGACCTCGACCAGCAAGGCGACGCATGTCAACGAAGTGAGTGATGTGGGAAATGAGGGCCCGTCGGAGTGCGCCAGTGCTGGCTGCAAACTGCCGAGAGCGTGTCTCGCATGTGAGGCGGGTACGCCTGCACGATCAGCGATGGGCTGTAGCCCTGTCGGGGCCCCAGTGTGCCATATCGCCGCCCCACCTGACCACAGCGTCAGGAACCACAGGCACAGGTTCTCACTGCCACCATTGCGTCCACAGGACGAGACCGGTGGCGACGAAGACCACGATCGCCCCGAGAACAGCCGAGAATCCGCGACGGTGATCGGTGACGCGCTGAGCGATCACGGCAACGACGGCGGCGACGATATGCGCGGCGACCGAGAGACCGCCAGGACCGGGAAAGCCGCGGGAGTGGCCCAGATACTGCGTGACGGCGACGCCGATGGCGAGCACCACCAGTCCCGCGGTGACGATTCCGCTGAGCCCGCGTAGGAAGCGGAGCCCGGCCCCGACCCCGGTCATCCGCCGGCCACGAATCCGCGAACCGAGTCCGCGATCAACTGCACTGCGATGGCGGCGAGCAACAGACCGGCGATGCGTGCCAACAGCGAGATACCGCCCTCGCCGAGCAGCCGGATCAGCGCCGTCGAGAATCGGAGCACCAGAAAGAACAGAAGGTGAATGGTGATGATGCCCAACGCAATTGCCAGAAACGAACCGGCGTCACCGTCGGCCTGACTGACGTAGACGATCACCGCGGCGATGGCACCGGGGCCGGCCATGAGCGGCGTACCGAGCGGCACGAGTGCCACGTTGACGTCCTCCGCGGCGGTGTCGCCGCCCGCGCCCTTTCCGGTGAGCAGCGACAACGCGATGAGCAGCAACAGCAACCCGCCTGCACCCTGCAGCGCCGGAATGCCGATGTGCAGGTAGCTCAGGATCGCCTGGCCACCGATCGCGAACACCGAGATGACGGTCAGCGAGACCGCGGGGGCCTGCCATGCGGCCTTGTTGCGTGCTTCTTTGCTCTTGCGGCCCACAAGCGACAGGAACACCGGGATCGCGCCAGGCGGATCCATGATGACGAACAGGGTGATCAACACCGTCAAGTAGAGCGTCACGTCGAATGTCATGGCCGCGCCGCCGCAACCAGACGGTCGTACTGCTCTGGGGCAGTGGAGTATTCGCCCAACTTCACCGTCTTGTTGGTGCCGTGGTAATCCGAGGATCCCGTGACGATCAGGTCCAGTTCCGCGGCGAGGTCGGCCATCACCGCGGTGTCCTCCGGCGAATGATCCATGTGATGAACCTCCACTCCGCCGAGACCGCGCGCTGCGAGTTCGCGAATGTGATCGAGGTCGAGGATGCGACCGCGGGTACGAGCTCTGGCGTGCGCGAGCACGCTGACACCGCCTGCCGCAGCGATCATGTCCACCGCGACTTCGAGGGGGGTGTCGACCTTCTCGACGTAGTACTTACCGCTGGTCGCCAACGGACCGGCGAACGCGGCGTTCATGTCCGCGACGTACCCGGCGTCGATCAGTGCACGACCCAGATGGGGTCGCCCGGCCGCCGCTCCGGCCGAGGCCAGCACCGCGTCGGGGTCGATGGGCAGACCGTCCGCCGCCATCTTCTCGGCGATGGCACGCAATCTCGTGACCCGCTCGCTGCGCAACCGCGCGCGCTCGCCCGCGAACGCCTCGTTCGCGGGGTCGAACAGATACGCCAGTAGGTGCACGGGAACCGGCCGGCCGTCCTCGCCTCGCCCGGTGCAGGAGAGTTCCATGCCGCGCACGAGCGTGAGACCGGACGGCAGTGCGGAGGCCGCCTCGTCCCATCCCGAGGTGGTGTCGTGGTCGGTCAGAGCCACCACCGACAGTCCCGCCTCGGCTGCGGCCCGGACCAGCTCGGCCGGGCTGTCGGTGCCGTCGGACGCCGTCGAGTGGGTGTGGAGGTCGATGAGCACCTGCACAGTGTTCCAGGCCCACTCTCTCGTCGTTTTGCTGGCGTACGATTGCCCGCCATGCCGTCCCTTCCACCACGCCCGTCGCTGCCGTCCCTGCATCGACGATCCGCCAAGGCCGGTCCCGAGCACACACCGCGAATTCCGGTGCCCACGGCCCGCGCGATCGTCGACTGCGCGGTCTACGTCGACGGCGCTCGACTGCCCGGCAGATTCACCCACACCTCGGCCATCGCCGAGGTACGTGCCCGCGGCGAAGGATTCGTGTGGGTGGGTCTGCACGCACCCGACGACCAACAGATGAGCTCGATCGCCCAGTGTTACGGCCTGCACGAGCTGATGGTCGAGGACACCGTGCACGCGCATCAGAGACCCAAGCTCGAGCGCTACGACGACGTCGCGTTCCTGGTACTGCGCACGGTGAAGTACGTCGAGCACGAGTCGGTGACGACCGCCAACGAGATCGTCGAGAGCGGCGAGATCATGGTGATGGTCGGCCGCGACTTCGTCATCACCGTCCGGCACGGGGAGCATTCGGGGCTGGCCGGCGTGCGTCAACGCCTCGAAGCGAACCCCGAACAGCTCGCGCTCGGCCCGTCGGCGGTGCTGCACGCAGTGGCCGACCACGTCGTCGACGAGTACCTCGCGGTGACCGACTCGATCGAGCGGGACGTCGACGGCATGGAGGAGGAGGTGTTCTCCCCGCACCACCACGTCCCCATCGAGAACATCTACCTGCTCAAACGCGAGGTCGTCGAGCTGCGTCGATCGGTGACGCCACTGTCGACCCCGCTGGCGCGTCTGGTGCAGGAACCCAGCGTTCCCAAAGCGGTGCGACGCTACCTGCGCGACGTGCAGGACCATCACACAACCGTCGCCGAACGCATCTCCGAGTACGACGAGGTACTCAGCTCACTGGTCGACGCCGCGCTGGCGCGAGTGACGATGCAGCAGAACCTGGACATGCGCAAGATCTCGTCGTGGGTGGCGATCGCCGCTGTGCCGACGATGGTCGCGGGCATCTACGGAATGAACTTCGACAACATGCCCGAGTTGCACTGGACGTACGGCTACCACCTGATGGTCGCTGTGGTGTTGTGCGTATGCATCGGACTGTGGCGGACGTTCCACAAGAACGACTGGCTCTAGGAGCCGACCACTCGATTGGACGATGTCCAACCGAATCGGGCGGTCGTCGGTGATTGCCCCGACTGCCGACAGGTGACGAGCCCACCGGTTCGTGCCGGATGAGACTGCAGAAGCCCTGCATTGTCGTCCGGAAGGGATCGATGAGAATCCGCTCACTGGTACTGGCGTCGACCGTCGCCCTGCTGTCCACGTTGGTACCGGGAACCGCATCGGCTGGGTCGAACCTCGATCCGGGTCCCGCGCTGACCGTCGCTCCGGCCGCCCTCGACCATGCCCTCACGTGCACCACCGATCTGCACGACGCCACCCGCGACCCGGTCCTGCTCACCCCGGCTTTCGCCACCGATCAGCAATCGTTCGGCTGGAACTATCTGCAGTCACTGCCCGCCGCGGGGATTCCGGTGTGCAGCCTCTCCCTGCCGGACGAGGGCTACGGCGACCTGCAGATCGCCGCCCAGTACGTGGTGCACGCGGTTCGGACGATGGCCGCCGACAGCGGTCGCCAGGTCGTCATGATGGGACACCAGCACGGCCCGCTCGACGAGCTGTGGGCGTTGACGTTCTGGCCGGATCTGCCTGCTCTGGTGTCGGATCTCATCTCGCTCGCCACCCCGTACAACGGCACCGACTCGGCGCGTTCGGGATGCGACGACTCGCAGGAGTGCCCGCCTGCGAACTGGCAGATCGCCACCGGATCGAAGTTCCTCACCGCGCTGGCGGCACGTCCGTTGCCGGAGGGTCCCGGTTACACCTCGATCTACACGAAATTCGACGAGCTGATCTATCCGCAACCGCACGCCAGCACTCTCGCCGGAGCCGCGAACATCGCCGTTCAGGACGTCTGTCCGCTGCGGCCCGTCGAACACTTCAACATCATCGGCGACAACGTCGCCTTTCATATCGTCCTCGATGCGCTCGAACACGACGGACCTGCTGTGCGCGAGCGGATCTCGGACGATCTGTGTTTCACCACCGCCATGCCGAACCTGCGCTACGACGCGCGTGCCGCGATCACCGGACTGAAATATCTGGCCCAGGTACCTGGGCACCTGATCTTCGATTCCGTCACCGCCGAACCGGAATTGGCGTCCTACGCCCGGTGAGTGGCCGTCAGAGACTGGCCGCGGACCGATTCGGATCGCGCACGTCGATCCCGGCCTCGGCCCAGGCCTCACGCAGGGCGGCGGCACCGCGCAGACGCACCCACGCGGCCTCGGTACCGGTCAACGGCACAGCAGCGAGAAAGCGAACCGGATCGTAAGGCTCGGGCAGCGTCAGATCGGCGATATCGCTGTCGCCGAGCAGCACCGCGGTGAACGGCGCGTTGGTCCACAGCGGCTCGCCCAGATCGAGCAGCGCGTCCTCGACCAGCACGACGCCCTCCACCGCGGGAGAGGCAGCGAGCACGGCCAAGGACTTGTGCACGCCCGACGCCACGCCTGCCCCACCGCGAAGAGTCAGCACCAGTTCTGCTCGGGGGCCGCGCGAGGGATCGGCGACGAGTTCGTTGGGATCGGCCATGGGGTGACGAGAACAGCCGAGACTGACGTATCGGACCACGTCGGAATCCGCGCCGAATCTCAGCACGTCCAGCGACTCGAGGCCGAGGAACGTCACCGACGCCGACGACGGATTCTCGTCGCCGATCTCGGTCACCAGATGTGCGCGTACCGCTGCAATGACACTGTCGCTCACCTGACCCATCCAACACCACCGATGCCCGAGAAGTCCGTTCGGAGGTACCACCGCACCGGAGGTGAGTACCGTCGTACCCGTGGTCTCCGTTCTCGCAGTTGCCGACGAAACGATCGAATCCCTGTGGAGTCCGCAGGTGAAGTCGCTCGGAGTCGACCTGATTCTCGGCGCGGGCGACCTCCCGTTCGACTACCTCGAGTACCTCACCGACGCGTTGAACGCACCGTGTGTCTTCGTGCCGGGCAATCACGACGCTGACCTCACCGGATACTCGGCCGGGCGCGCAGGCTGGATGCGCGCCGGGCTGCCCGCAACCTGGCCCGGACCGGTCGGTGCCGTCAACGTCGATCGCCGCATCGTGTCCGCGGCAGGCCTGCGGATCGCCGGTCTCGGCGGGTCCATCCGCTACAACGGTGGGCCCAATCAGTGGACCCAACGGCAGCAGCGACGGCGATCACGCACCCTGACCCGGACGTTCGCGTGGCATCGCAACGTGCGCAAGGATCTTCGGCCCGTCGACATTCTGCTCACCCACAGTCCCCCGCTCGGCGTCGGCGACGACACCGACCCCGCGCACATCGGCTTCGACTGCCTGGACGAGGTGACGCGTCGACTGTCCCCACAGTTGTTGTTGCACGGCCACATTCACCCGCACGGTCACACCCCGGACGATCTGACCCTGCACGGCGCGACGGTGATCAACACCGTCGGATACACCCTTCTCGAGATCGAACCGGGCAGCGAGAGAACGGATTTCGAGACACCGAAGATCGTGAGGCGCAGACATGGCACGTGACACCGGATTCCCGGCCGCCGACGCGGAGAACGACTTCACCCGCCAACGCCGTCGCGCCGACGTCGCACGCCTGGTCGGGTGGCTGCGTCGTCAACCCGACGACGTCAACACCATCCTGCCGTTCGACGAGGTGGTCGCCGCGCTCGGCAAGGTGGGCGAGCGGCACCTCGGCCTGCAGGTCATTCGCGTCGACACCATCGTCGGAAGCGTCGACCGCACTCGCGATTTCGACCGCTTCTTCCGCCCGACGTCGGCGCGCATTCGCGAACGCTGGCAGCGACTTGCAGCCGCCCAACGCCGCGGCGAGGCGATGCCCCCGATCCAGGTGTACCGCATCGGTGGCATGCACTTCGTCGTCGACGGCCATCATCGAGTGTCGATCGCCTTCGCCATGCACCGAACGACGATCGACGCCGTGGTCACCGAGATCATCACGCGCATCTCCCCCGAGGGCATCACCCGACGCGGCGACCTGCTGATCAAGGATCACCGACGCATCTTCCTCAGTCGAGTTCCGTTGGTGGGCCGGGCCCGCGAGGCCGTCCAGGTCACCGATCCCTTCGACTACGCGCAGCTGAGCGAATCGGTGGAAGCGTGGGGATTCCGGTTGATGCAGGAGGTCGGGGAATTCGTCGACCGCGGTACCGTCGCGCGGCGTTGGTTCGGTGAGGAGTACCTACCGGTGGTTCGCATGGTGCGCGCAGCGGAGATCCTCGAGGACCGCACCGACGCCGAGGCGTACCTCTGGATGAGCCGGGAGCGCTACCGCCTGGTGCGCGAACACGTCTGGAACGACGAGATCGTCAGCGAACTGCGTCAGAAAGCTCTGGGAAAGCATCAGTAGGCCTGCGTCGATGCTCGGCCGTGGTAACAGCCCCGGCTCACTTCCCTGGTGCACCGATCTCTGATAGTTACTTAGATGCGTTCATCATTCTAATTTTTTCGGTTCCATCGCTTGGTCGATACGTAACGAGGTAGTTCTTTCATGTCCTCCCGCCGCATCCTGCTGCCCGGACTCTGTTTCATCGTCATGACTCTCGCCGTTCTGCAAACGATGGTGGTCCCCATCGTTTTGACCATCGGCACCCAACTCGGGGTCAGCACCACCGCCGCCGGATGGGTACTGACGGCCAATCTCCTCGCTGCGGTGATCGCCACCCCGGTCATCGGTAGGCTCGCCGACCTGCACGGTAAGCGTCCGGTGCTGATCGGTGTGCTCACCGTCGTCCTCGCCGGATCTCTGCTCGCAGCTCTGACCCACTCGTTGCTGTGGCTGATCGTCGGCCGGGTCCTGCAGGGCGTGTCCTACGCTCTGTTCCCCATCGCCCTTGCCGTCCTCCGTGACGAGATGCCTCCTCGTAAGCTCGTCGGCTCGATGGCCGTCCTGTCCGGCACACTGGGCGTCGGCGGCGGATTCGGACTGGTGTTGACCGGGCTGCTGACGGCGAACGGTGCCGACTACCACCGCGTGTTCTGGCTCACTGTTGCGTTCGTGGTGCTCGCCCTCGCGATCGCCTGGTTCGGCGTACCGGCGCGCCCGAGGACCAGCGGCGGCACCGTCGACTGGTGGGGAGCTGCACTGCTCGCGGTGACTCTGCTGCTGCTGTTCCTCGCCCTGACCCAGGGCCGCACCTGGGGGTGGGGTTCGGTTGCCACCATCGGCTGCGCGGTTGGAGGTGTGGTCGCGGGGGCCATCTGGTGGAACTTCGAGAAACGCGCCGACGAGCCACTGGTCGCACCCCGGATGCTCACCCACGGACCGTTGCTCGCCACCAACGTCGCCACCCTCTTCGTCGGTATCGGGATGTTCGTCAACTTCCTCGCCTGCTCGTACTTCGTGCAGACACCACGAGCTGTGGCCGGCTACGGCTTCACCGCGAATGTTCTCGAGGCGAGCGTCGTCTATCTGCTGCCCGGCGCAGCGGTCGGAGTGGTCGCGGCCGTCGTCAGTGGTCGCCTCATCCGGTCGTTCGGTCCGCGCCGAGTACTGATCGCAGGAGCCGTGATCGGGTTGGTCGGATTCGTCTTCGTCGCACTCGCCCACGATCACACCTGGCAGCTGATCACCGCAGGCATCGTCATCAACATGTTCGTCAGTCTTGCGTTCGCTGCCCTGCCGAACCTGCTCATGGCCGAGGTCAGCGCAGCGGACACCGGGGTGGCGAACAGCGTCAATTCGATCGTCCGGACAGTCGGCACCTCGATTGCCAGTGCCACACTGTCCACTGTCCTCGCCATGTTCACCATCGACGGGACAGCCGTCGCCCGCGAGAGCGTGTACACCGCAGCCTTCGTCGCAGGCGCGGTGGCCTGCCTCGTCGTCGTACTCGCGGCCCTGGTCATCAGGAGCACCCCCGCCGCTCGGGAATCGGTGCGAGTGGCCGAGTCCGAACCGACCACCACGTCGAACATGCAGGTGTGACGCCCTGACGACCGCCTCACAGCAGCCTGACAGGTGACACCCTCGTCCGACCAGGACACGGACCATACATTCGCTGGTCCAGGACCCTGGCAGGAAACTCCAAATCTACTGGGAGTCAACGAATCTGCCTTTCGGTCGACCTCACGCATACCTACTGTCGTGGAGGTACGAACCACGACGAAAGGGAACACATGAACACCCGAAAGATCCTCACCCGCGCAGCAGTCACCGGAGCATTGGTGGCCATCCCTCTGGTGGCGGTCACCGGCACCGCGTCGGCCGATCCGCTGTGGTCCGACCGCGACGATCGCGACCACAGCGCGCCACAGTATCAGCAGAACCAGCAGCCCGATCAGTTCCGCCTGCCCGAACTGTTCCCACAGGCACCGGCACCGCAGCTGCAGAATCCGGCACCGAACGTGGTGCCGTTCGACTTCTTTCAGGGCTACCAGCTGCCGAGCACGGGCTCTGCCTTCTGAGCGCTGCGCAGTGGTGCGGTCGAGTGCCCTCGAGGGCACTCGACCACACCACTGCCGTAGGCACTACAGCGTCAGGTTGGCACCCGAGGCCTGGTCGAACACCGAGATCTTGCCCGGGTCGAACCACAGTTCCACCTGACCACCCTCGGCGGCCTTGGATTCGGCGGCCAGACGCGCAACCACCTGTGCGCCACCGAGATCGGCGATGCCCGCATCGGCTGCGAGCTCCTGAAGTTCGCTGGACTCGACCTTGGCACCCTCGAGCGTGAAGTAGACGTACTTGTCACTACCCATCGACTCGAGCACGTCGACGGTGGCGGTGAAGGTCGCGCCGCTCATCTTCTGGTAGCCGTCGATCAGAGCCGCGTCCTCGAAGTGCTCGGGACGGATGCCGACGACCACCTCGCGGCCCGGGTTCTTGGCCTTGATCGCATCCATCCGCTCGAGTGGGATGTCGATCTCACCGAGCGCGGTGGACACTCCGTTCGAGGTGAGCTGTCCGGGAACGAAGTTCATCGAGGGCGATCCGATGAAGCCGCCCACGAACAGGTTTCGCGGCTTGTCGTAGAGCTCCTGCGGAGAACCGATCTGCTGTACCAAACCGCCGCGCAGCACCACGACGCGATCGCCGAGGGTCATGGCCTCGGTCTGGTCGTGCGTGACGTACACCGTGGTGGTGCCCAGGCGCTTCTGCAGGCGCGAGATCTCGGCGCGAGTCTGCACGCGCAGCTTCGCGTCGAGGTTGGACAGCGGCTCGTCCATCAGGAACGCCTTGGGGGTACGAACGATGGCGCGGCCCATGGCAACTCGCTGACGCTGACCACCGGAGAGGTTCGCCGGCTTGCGGTCGAGATGCTGACTGAGGTCGAGGATCTTGGCTGCCTCCTCGACCTTGGTGTTGATCTCCGACTTCGAGAGCTTCGCGAGCGTCAGCGGGAAGGCGATGTTCTGACGCACCGTCATGTGCGGGTACAGCGCGTAGGACTGGAACACCATCGCGATGTCGCGATCCTTCGGTGCCTTCTCGTTGACGCGCTCCCCCGCGATGCGCAGTTCGCCGGACGAGATGTCCTCCAGACCGGCGATCATGTTGAGCGTCGTGGACTTTCCGCAACCGGACGGCCCGACGAGAATGATGAATTCGCCGTCGGCGATGGTGATGTCGACGTCGCTGACCGCGGCGGCGCCGTCGGGGTAGAGCTTGGTGACTTTGTCGAGAACGATTTCGGCCATGACGGTTATCCCTTCACTGCGCCGGACGTCAAGCCCGCCACGATACGTCGTTGGAAGAAGAGCACGAAAATGATGATCGGGATCGTGATGACGACTGCTGCCGCCGCGATCGAACCCGTGGGCTCCTCGAACTGAGAGCTACCGGTGAACTGCGAGATGGCCGCCGGGACGGTGACCGAACGTTCCGTCGCCGTCAACGAGATGGCGAGCAGAAGGTCGTTCCAGGCGAAGATGAACACCAGAATGGCGGCGGTGACGATGCCGGGGGCGGCCAGCGGAGCGATGACCTTGCGGAACGCCTGTGCGGGCGTCGCGCCGTCCATCTTCGCTGCCTTTTCGAGCTCCCACGGAATCTCGCGGAAGAACGCCGACAGGGTGTAGATCGCCAACGGCAACGCGAAGGTGATGTACGGAATGATCAGTCCCGGCCAGGTGTCGAACAGCCCCAGCGAGCGGGAGATGTCGAACAGCGGTGTCACCAGCGAGATCTGGGGGAACATCGCGATGAGCAGTGCCGCACCCACGAGCGCCTTCTTGCCCGGAAAGTCCAGGCGAGCAACGGCATACGCGGCCATCGTGCCGATCACCACGGCGATCACCGTGGTGATCAGTCCGATGCCGATCGAGTTCACCAGTGCCGAGGTGAACTGGTTCGTCTGGAAGATGCCCTTGTAGTTCTCGAGGGTGAACGACTGCGGAATGAACCTGCCGTCCGCGATGGTCGCCGTCGACTTGAACGACAGGCTGATGATCCACAGCAGCGGAACGAGTGCGTAGAGCAGGACGAGGACGTTGACGACCGTCCAACCGACCTTCTTGCGAGGCGTAACAGTGGTCATTACTTGCGGCCTCCGTCGTCGGATCCCGGTGCCGATGCACCGAACAACTTGATGAACACGAACGCGATGATCGCGACGCAGAAGAAGATCAGGATGCTGATCGCCGACCCGAGTCCGAGGTTGAACGCACCGAACAGGTTGTTGTAACCCAGAATCGAGACCGATCCGGTTTCGTTGCTGCCTCGGGTCAGGACGTAGATGTTGTCGAAGATGCGGAACGCGTCGAGGGTGCGGAAGAGCACCGCGACGAGGATCGCCGGCTTCATCAACGGGATGGTGATCCGCATCAGCCTGGTCCAACCACCCGCTCCGTCCACCTCGGCGGCCTTGAGCAGATCGTCGGGTACCAGCGCCAGGCCTGCGAGCAGCAGCAGCGCCATGAACGGCGTCGTCTTCCACACCTCGGCCAACACGACGATCGCCAGTGACGGGAACTGCTCGGTGAGCGGAGCACTACCGTCGGGCAGCAGATTGGCGAGGTAGCCCGTGCCGGGAGTCCACGCGTAGTACCAGCTGTACGCGGCGGCGACGGTCACGATGCCGTACGGAATGAGCACCACGGTGCGCACCAGTCCACGGCCGAAGATGGTGCGGTGCATGACCAGAGCCACCGCCAGGCCGAGGATGAACTCGATGATCACCGAGATGATCGTGATACCCGCCGTCACGCCGAACGCCGTCCACCAGTAGCCGTCGGAAAGCACGGTCACGTAGTTGGAGATGCCGACGAATTCACGATCCTCGGGAAATGCGAGGTTGTACTTCTGCAGGCTGAGCCAGAACGCGTAGATGATCGGGTACCCGGTGACCGCGATCATCAGCAGGGCTGCGGGTGCGATGAGCAGCAGACCCAACCGTCGTTCGGCCTTCTTGCCGTCGGAGACGTTCTTCAGAGCCGCCTGCTTGTCGACAGGCTGCGATGCGGGCTGTGACTCGGTGGTGGCGCTCATGGAATCAACCCTTCGGAATTGACGGCCTTGGTGACCAGATCAGCGAGCTTGTCCACGTCGGCCACCGGATCGATGTTCTGCGGCGGGTTGAGCGCATCGGTCAACAGAATCGAGATGCTCTGGTACGCAGGCGAAACGGGCCGCACGGCCGCCGACTCGATGGAACCGAGCACCCCTTCCCATGCGGGATAGACGGCCTGGAACTCCGGATCGTCGTACAGGCGTGCAAGCACCGGCGGCACACCACCGTTGACGGCGTTGTTGCGCTGGTTCTCCTCGTTGGTGAGGCACTCGACGGCCTCCCACGCGAGGTCCTCGTGCTGGGTGGTCTTGGCGACGCCGATGTTGAACCCACCGATGGTGACCTTGGCGGGCTCGCCCGCATCGACCTCCGGATACGGGGCGCTGCGGAAGACCTCGGCGATCCGCGCGTCCTGCTGGTCGGCAGGGACGTTCGACAGGTCGAGGAACGAGACGGCACCGGCGACGGCGTTCTCCTTCAGACCGGGCAGCACGAACGGGTAGTTGACCTGGAAGGCCATCCGTCCCGCTTCCATCCCGAGCCGGGAGGTTCCCTCGTCGCTCTGCGAGACCGACGGGTCGCGGCCATCGGCGGTGGCGACCCGCTTGATGATCTCGAGGGCCTTCTCGGTGGCGGCGCGGTGCTCGGGAGTGTCGTTGAGTGTCACCGTCGTTCCGTCTTCGCCGACGACCGATCCACCAGCGCTCTCGAGCAGCGAGTTGAACCAGACCATGAAGCCCTCGTACTGCTTGGCCTGAACGCCGATCTCCGAGGGCCTACCGGCGGCCGCATTGGCCTCGGCCACGTCGATCAGCTGATCCCACGTCTGCGGCGGCACCCCGTCCGGCACCTCGTCGGGCCGGTACCAGAGCAACTGGGTGTTGGAGTTGAGCGGAACCGCGTAGAGCTGGTCCTGCCATTCGGCCGTGGCGAGCGGACCTTCGAGGGTGGAGCCGTCGCGCAGCTTTTCGGACAGGTCGTCGGGCACGGGCAATGCCCATCCGGCTTCGGCGAATTCGGCCGTCCACACCACGTCGAGTGTCATCAGATCGAGCGTCCGGTCGTTGCCTGCGAGGCGCCGCGCGAGCTGGAGACGCTGATCATTTGCGCTCTTGGGCAGCGTTCGCTGCTCCACGCGGTAGCGACCGTTCGAGGCGTCCGAACACACCTGTGCCGCAGCGGCGTACTGCTCTGCGCCGTCTGCGGCAGTGTAGAAACTCAGAACCGGAACCGAACTGTCGGACGAACCACACGCTGCGAGCGACGGACTCGTCACCAGAGCCGCTGCCGCCAACACCCCTATCCTCGTTGCTTTTCCACGCCTACGACCACGATGTCTCGGCACTTTCCGCCTCCGTACGTTCAGTTACTCGCGCAGCACACTGTGTGGGACTGCCGTGCACGAAAGAAACGTAACCGAACTCACTGGCATTGAGGGGAGATTGGGGCTATTCCGTTACCTGTCGGTTGCCTGGTCGTCCACCAGGTGTGATCAGATCGACAGTTTCGCGAGCAGGTCGCGTGCTTTCTCCGCGGTACGGGGCTCGCAGAGGACGTCGTATCGACCGGCGACCAACTGCATGCTCGACGCGAAATCTCGCTGCCCCTTGGTGGCCGCGTACGGAATGGACGCAGAGATCAGGCCGAAGATGATGCCGCCACCGACGCCGATGAGCAGTGCTCCGAAGATGTTCTCGCTGAAGATGCCGAGGACCAGGCCGAGGAAAACACCCAGCCATGCACCCGAAACGATGCCTCCACCAATCACTTTGGGCCACGTGAGGCGACCGAGGACGCGCTCGACCTGCATCAGGTCGACGCCGACGATCGTCACGTCCTGTACCGAGAACTCCTCGTCGGACAGGTAGTCGACGGCGCGCTGCGCCTCGGCGTAGGTGGGGTAGGAACCGATCGGCCAACCGGAAGGCGGCGTCGGCAGTCCCTGCCCTGGGCGGCCCGACTGTGAGAGGGGATTAGTCATGACTCCATTGTGCCCCGAAACGGACACCGTCACACCCATTGTTCCTCCCGCGAACGAGACGACGGATCAGGAGGTGGGCGGCTCGAAAGCGGTCGTGCGCGTCATTCCTGCCGCTCGCCCCTTCGCCGAGACGACGAGCGCCATCTTGCGGCTCGCCTCGTCGATCATCTCGTCGCCCAACATCACCGCGCCGCGGCCGCCGCCCGCCGCGGACGTGTGGAACTCGTACGCGTCGAGAATCATCTCGGCCTTGTCGTAGTCGGCCTGACGCGGTGCGAAGATCTCGTTGGCGGCCTCGATCTGCGTCGGATGCAGCACCCACTTGCCGTCGAAACCGAGGCCTGCCGTGCGGCCGGCCGCCCGACGAAAGGCGTCGAGATCGCGTATCTGCAGGTAGGGACCGTCGATCGCCTGCAGACCGTGGGTCCGGGCAGCGAGCAGGATGGTCATCAGAATGTGGTGATAGGCGTCGCCGGTGTCGTATCCGACCGGTTGCTCGCCGACGACCAGAGTGCGCATGTTGACACTGGCCATCAGATCCGCAGGACCGAACACCAGGGTCTGCACCCGTGGGCTCGCGGTCGCGATCTCGTCGATGTTGCGCAGACTGCGGGCGCTCTCGATCTGCGGTTCGATTCCGATGGCACCGACGTCGAGTCCGTGCTCTTTCTCGACCTGGGTGAGCAGCAGATCCAAAGCCTGCACGTGCGCGGCGCACTCGACCTTCGGCAGCAGGATGGCGTCGAGATTGCGTCCGGCACCCGAGACGACGTCGATGACGTCGCCGTACGTCCATTGTGTCGTCCAGTCGTTGACGCGCACGACCTTGATCTGATCGCCCCAACCGTCGGAGTTGAGTGCGTCGACGATGCGCGCTCGGGCCGCCACTTTCGCCAGCGGCGCGACAGCGTCCTCGAGATCGAGAAAGACCGCGTCGGCGGGCAGTCCCTTCGCCTTGTCGATCATCTTGTCCGAACTGCCCGGAACGGCCAGCACCGACCGCCGCATGCCCGAAGCTCTCACGAAAGCACAACCCCTGTCTAATTCACCCTCTGTACTGCCGAGCCTCTAACCTTGCCATCATGGCAGCACTGAGCAAGGTATTCGCGGCCAGGCTCGCCGGCCTGGGTGTCCTGGGCCCCGACGGCGAATCGATCGGCCGCGTTCGCGACGTCGTCATCTCGATGCGTGTCGGCAGAGCGCAGCCGAGAGTCCTCGGCCTCGTGGTCGAATTGGCAACTCGCCGAAGAATTTTCGTGCCGATGCTGCGAGTGACCAGCATCGAGCCCAACTCCGTTCAGCTCACGACCGGAAACGTCAGTCTGCGTCGATTCACCCAACGCGCCAACGAGATCCTGGTGTTCGCGCAGATTCTCGACTCCAAGGTGCGCGTCGACGACCCCGAGCTCGACGAGCTGCACGACGCCGATTCCATCGTCGTCGACCTCGGCATCGAACTCACCCGAACTCGCGACTGGGTGGTCGCGCGGGTGGCGGTCCGTAAGCAACGGCAACGGCTCGCGCGGCGTGGTGCCATCCACGTCGTCGATTGGCAGCACGTGCAGGGGCTGACACAGAACGAGCTGTCCATGCCCGATCAGGGTGTAGCGCAGCTGCTGATGCAGTTCGAGGATCTGCGCGCGGCCGACGTGGCGAACGCGATGCGCGAGCTGCCCGTCAAGCGCCGAATGGAGGTGGCGCGGGCTCTCGACGACGAGCGGCTCGCGGACGTCGTACAGGAACTGCCCGACGACGATCAGGTGGAGTTGATGCACTACCTCGGTGTCGACCGTGGTGCCGACGTGCTCGAGGCCATGGACCCGGACGACGCCGCCGACCTGCTGGGCGAGCTGCCCGAGACCGAGGCGGAATCGCTTCTGCGCCTGATGGATCCGGAGGACTCGGCACCTGTCCGTCGTCTGCTCGAACACTCCCCCGATACCGCCGGTGGTCTGATGACCCCCGAGCCGGTGGTTCTCACCGCGTCGACGACGGTGGCCGAGGCGCTCGCCCGGGTACGTAATCCCGACCTGACGCCTGCGCTGGCCTCCCTGGTTTTCGTGGTGCGGCCCCCGACCGCGACACCGACCGGCCCGTATCTCGGCTGCGTGCATCTGCAGCAATTGCTTCGAGAACCCCCGGCGAGCCTGGTCGGCGGTGTGGTGGACAGCGCTCTGCCGCGGTTGTCCCCCGAGGACAGCCTCACCGCCGTGACGAGATACTTCGCGACGTACAACCTCGTCTGTGGCCCGGTGGTCGACGACGAGGACCACCTGGTCGGGGCCGTGACCGTGGACGACGTCCTCGATCATCTGCTGCCCGAGGACTGGCGAGATCAGGAAGTGGCGGGACAGTGAAAGAAACAGCACGCCAGAGAATGGACACGCCGCGCGGGTCGCGGATGTTCAACGTCAACCTCGACTTCGACCTCGGCAAGTCGGGAGAGAAAGCCGCACGATTCCTCGGCACCGGCCGCTACCTGGCCATCCAGACCGGAATCGTGATCGTCTGGATCTTCCTCAACGTCGTGGCGGTCAACCTCCAGTGGGACCCGTATCCCTTCATCCTGCTCAATCTCGCGTTCTCGACCCAGGCCGCGTACGCCGCGCCGTTGATTCTGCTCGCCCAGAATCGGCAGGACGACCGCGACCGCGTCTCCCTCGAAGAGGACCGTTCTCGCGCCCAACAGACCAAGGCCGACACCGAGTTCCTCGCTCGTGAACTCGCTGCGCTGCGCATCGCCGTCGGCGAGGTCGCCACCCGCGACTACCTGCGCCGCGAACTGGACGAGATCAAGGCACTCCTCGAGCAGGCGACGGGTCAACCTACGGTCTCTCCCAAGAAGGCACGAAAGAAGGCGGCCGCGCGGGTGCACGACGACATGGGCATGCCGGACGCGTCGGACCCCGATACGCACTAGGTCCGCTCTGTAACGGCCCGATAACGGAACAGTCTCGAATCAGGTACCCTCGATCCCGGTCATCAGGTCGGGCCCCGGTTGTCATTCGGGGAAATCAGGAGGTACAGCACGCGTGGGTCGTCACAGAAAAGCATCGAATTCCAAGGTCAGACGGAATTCGGTGATTGCTCTGGCAGGTCTCGTCCCCGCAGGACTCGTCACCGCCGCCACCAGCGCCGGAGCCACGGAATACATCCCGTTCGTCAGCGCGAAGACGTCCCCTGCTGCGCAGGAATCGAACTCCGTCGTCGAAACTCCGCAGCCGATCGCCCAGGATCAACAGGCGCAGCCGGTCGCCCAGGCCGAGCTTCCCGTGCCCGCTGCGGTCCCCGCACCTGCGCCGGTTCCCGAGATCCCGCCCACACCGGAGCTGCCCACCAACCTCGCGGTCAGTCCCATCGCGATTCCGGTCGTCAACGTCTCGGCCTACAAGAACGCCGAGCGCATCCTCGCCCAGCAGCAACCCGGCTGCGGCATCAGCTGGACCGTCATCGCCGGCATCGGCCGTGTCGAATCCACCCACGCCAACAACGGCAAGGTCGACGACTCGGGCGAGCTGCACGAGCCCATCCTCGGGCCGCGACTGAACGGCACCCTCGCCGGCAACCAGGTGATTCGCGACACCGACGGCGGCGCGCTCGACGGCGACACCGAATACGACCGCGCAGTCGGACCCATGCAATTCCTGCCCTCGACGTGGAACCTCTATCACGCCGACGGCAACGGCGACGGAGTCTCCGACCCACAGAACCTGTTCGACGCAGCCCTGGCCACAGGCATGTACCTCTGCGACGACGGCACCAACATGCGCGACCTGGGTTCGACCACCAAAGCGATCCTGCGCTACAACAACTCGATGGCCTACGTGGCGAACGTGCTTGCGTGGTCGGCCGGATACGCCACCGGCATCGTCCCGAGCTCGGACCAGTTGCCGCGCATTCACTAGATCGTGCTGCCCGCTGTCCATCGAGAGTTGGCCCACCGCCTAGCATGAGGCAATGGCTGTACTGACCGAATCCGACGTTCGGACCGCGCTCGCGAAGGTGATCGACCCCGAGATCCGCAAACCCATCACCGATCTGGGGATGGTCAAGAGCATCGACATCTCCGCCGACGGAGCCGTCGGCGTCGGCATCTACCTCACCACCTCCGGTTGCCCGATGAAGACCGAGATCAGCGACCGCGTCAAGAACGCAGTCGCCGACGTCGCAGGCGTCGGCACCGTCTCGGTCGAACTCGACGTGATGAACGACGAGCAGCGCACCGAACTCCGCAAATCACTGCGCGGCGATTCCGCAGAGCCGATCATTCCCTTCGCGCAACCCGGATCCCTGACGCGCGTGTACGCGGTGGCGTCGGGCAAGGGCGGCGTCGGTAAGTCCAGCGTGACGGTCAATCTTGCCGCGTCGCTCACCGCTCGCGGGTTGTCGGTCGGTGTGCTCGACGCCGACATCTACGGTCACTCCGTGCCGCGGATGCTCGGTAACGACGCCCGGCCCACGCAGGTCGAGAAGATGATCATGCCGCCGCAGGCACACGGGGTGAAGTTCATCTCGATCGCCCAGTTCACGCAGGGAAACACCCCCGTCGTGTGGCGCGGGCCGATGCTGCACCGTGCGTTGCAGCAGTTCCTCGCCGACGTCTTCTGGGGCGACCTGGACGTGCTGCTGCTCGACCTTCCGCCCGGCACCGGTGACGTGGCGATCTCCGTCGCTCAGCTCATCCCGAGCGCGGAAATCCTCGTGGTCACCACCCCTCAGCAGGCCGCGGCCGAGGTGGCCGAACGTGCGGGCGCGATCGCGCTGCAGACTCGGCAGCGCGTCGCAGGCGTCGTGGAGAACATGTCGTGGCTCGAGCTGCCCGACGGCACTCGGATGGACATCTTCGGATCCGGTGGTGGACAGGACGTATCGGACCGGCTGACCAAGGCCGTGGGTGCCAGCGTTCCTCTGCTGGGTCAGATTCCCCTCGACACCGCCGTCCGAGAGGGCGGTGACGCAGGCACGCCGATCGTGCTGAGTAACCCGGAATCGCCTGCGGCCCAGGCACTCGAGGCCGTGGCTGCGAAACTCGCCGTGCGCGAGCGCGGTCTGGTGGGAATGTCACTCGGCATCGACTCGGCCCGCAAACTCTAGACAGGCTGCGTCCACCCGCTTCCCCGCCGCGTCAATGGACCATTGCACCGCCGAGACGCATGTAATGGTTCATTGACGCAAAGCCCTGGTCTGCGTCAATGAACCATTGCACCGCTCAGACGTATGCAGTGGTCCATTGACGAGAACAAGCGGTGGAGTGCCGCGGGACGGAATCTGGTTACGTGGCGTCCGCGTCGATGGGCGGGGTGTCGCCTGCGGACAGCTTCGGCTCGTTCTTGCTCATCGACACCCCACCCTGTGGAGTGCTGATCTGAGGCGTCGGGCCGCCCGAGCTCTTCGGCTTGGCGTCGAAGGGCTTGCCCTTGAACGTGTCTTCGAGTGGGTTCTTGAAGACCGAATCGTCTCCGTCGAGCAGGTGTTTGGTGATCACTGCCCGAGGGGTCATGCCGCGAAGTTGGTTGAGATCCGCGAGCGGCTTGCGGAGGTCCTCGAAGTCGGTACCGAGTTCGTCCTTGAGCTGCTGACTCGCGCCGTTGGCGTAGTCCTTGACCTGGCGGATCGACTTGGACACCCAGCTGATCGCGCCGGGGAGGCGATCGGGGCCGAGGATGACGAGAGCTGCTACGAGGAGAATGACGAGCTCTCCCCAACCGATGTTGCCGAACACGCCTGCCAGCCTACGTCGTCAGTCCGAAACCGGCGTGACGGAGAGGTCCACCAGCCGTCCCGACCGAACGAGTTGCACCGGGACCGACTCCCCGATGGTCGTGGCCTGCACGGCGACGACCAGTTCGTCGGCGTCGCCCACTGCTCGGTCGCCGACCTTGGTGATGACATCTCCTTCGACGATTCCGGCCTGTTGGGCAGGACCGCCCGAGCGGACGTTCGCCACTTCCGCGCCTGCCGAGGTGTCGTTGATGACCGAGCGGGCATTGATTCCGATGTCGGGGTGCCGCATCACGCCGTCCCGGATCAGTGACTGTGTCACCTCGAACACTTCGTCGACCGGGATGGCGAAGCCGAGGCCGACCGATCCGCCGCTCTCGCTTCGGATGGCGGAGTTGATGCCGATCACGCGGCCCTCGAAGTCGATGAGCGGGCCGCCGGAGTTGCCGGGGTTGATGGCGGCGTCGGTCTGCACGGCATCGATGACGGCGTTGGTGTCGGTGCCTTCACCCGACAGGGCGACGGGCCGATCGAGCGCGCTGACGATGCCGGAGGTGACGGTCTTGTTCAACCCGAGCGGTGATCCGACGGCGATCACGTCCTGCCCGACGCGAACGTCGGCGGAACGACCGAGTTCGGCGACGGTGAGGTTGCCGACGTCGGTCTTGAGGACGGCGAGGTCGGTCTTGGTGTCGCGGCCGACGATGTCAGCGGGCACCTTGGTGCCGTCGGAGAACGTCACTTCGAGTGTCGAGTTCTCCGGGTCGGATGCGGCCAGTGAGATCACGTGATTGTTCGTCACGATGTAGCCCTCACCTGCGATGACGACGCCCGAGCCGGTGCCGCCGGTTTCGCCGAGCGTCACCTGGATCGAGACGACGGACGGCAGGACGGCGTCGGCGACCTTGCTGATCTGTCCGCGCGGGATGTCGTCGCCGCTGGACTGGGTCAGGGTTACTTTCTGGCTGGTCAACGCACCGGTCACCTCGGCGGTGAGGCGACCGAACAACCCGCCGACCAATCCGATGACGAGTGCGAGGACACCGAGTACGACGAGCGCTCGGACGGACACCGACCGCCCGAACAGCACATCGCGCACACCGAGTTTGGTTCCCGGAGGCAACACAGGAGGGGGCGGTGTGTCGAGCGCCGCGCTGCCGAGGGACACCCGAGCGGTGGGATCGCGCCACGGATCGGCCGGAGCCGACGGGGCCGCATCGCTTTCGCCCTGGGCATTCGGGTCGCGCTGCAGCGATTCCGGGGAATCGTCCGGGCGTCCGAACGCCTCGGCGAGGATGGGATCGGGTGGCCGCACCGATACGCGCGAGGGAAGTTCCTCACCGGGCCTACGAGGAGAGAACGAACCGTCCACGTCGTCGGGACGTCCGAACACCGAAGCCGACACCGGATCGACGGAAGGTCGATACACCGGACGCGGTGGCAACCGTGGACCCTCCGGTCCCGCCTGGCCGGTGCCGTCGGGCTCGATCTCCGACGGGTCGGTGCCTGCAGTCTCGGTGCTGGTCGAATTCGATGTCACGCGTCCGGTTACCCCTCGCATACGTCGGTGTGAGAGTTCAGTATCACTCGAGCGGTCGGCGCGGCTCGATGCAGGTGAGAAGTCGTGAGGCAGATGTCGATGCGATCAGCGTCGGCGACGACGGACGTCGGCGACGGCGGACATGAAGGTTCGCTTGGTGTGGGACGGCCGATCCTCGCCCGCGCAGGACGGTATCTGGCTGAGCAGGCCGAGCAGGGAATGCGGCATCGACATCTCCCCTGCTCCCCGCAGTGCCTTGCGTGCCTGCTGCTGGGCCTCGACCTCGGCGGCGCACTCGGGACATTCGGACAGATGGTCGGCTGCACGAAGGTAAGCGGGCATTCGCAATTCGCCATCGACGTACGCCGCGATGGCCTCACTGGCCAGATGTTCGGTGGAGCTGAATTGCTTCGGCTTGCGCGCCTGCGTCATCCAACCCTCCTCGTAGCTAGTGGACACTTGCGTGACCGGAGTCGACCTTCCCGTGCACTCGAAGGTACTCGCGTAGCGCCTGGCGTCCACGGTGAATGCGACTGCGAACAGTTCCGAGCTTTACGCCCAGTGTCGCACCGATCTCTTCGTACGAGAGTCCTTCGATGTCGCACAGCACGATTGCGGCACGGAACTCCGGTGCCAGCGAGTCGAGTGCGGACTGCAGATCGGGGTCCAGACGCGCGTCGTGGTAGATCTGCTCCGGGTTGGGTCGGTCGGAGGGGACGCGGTCGTAGTCCTCGGGGAGCGCTTCCATACGGATGCGGCTGCGTCGACGAACCATGTCCAGGAACAGGTTGGTGGTGATGCGGTGCAGCCACCCCTCGAAGGTGCCCGGCTGGTAGTTCGACAGGGAGCGGAACACGCGAATGAAGGTGTCCTGCGTCAGGTCCTCGGCGTCCTGGGCGTTGCCGGACAGCCGGTAGGCCAGTCGGTAGACGCGGTCGCCGTGTTCGCGAACCAGTTCGTCCCACGACGGCATGGTGGAGTCCTCGCCGGTCGCATCGAACACTGCGGTGCCGCTGAGATCGTCGGGTGCGGGTACGGACTCGGGTAGACGCGCGATGTCGCGATCGCCGTTGATCTTGTAAATAGTTGGATCCTCCTGCTCAGGACTGCGTACGTCCTTCTGTTTCAACCGACGACTACCCTCGGATGTTCCAGCTCACACTTCGCAATCGAGATGGACCTTCGATTCCTTCACAGCCTGACGGACCCGCGTGTGGGTCCGGTATGAAACAGCTGAGGCGCACCTGAGAATGTGTGCGTGAGAATGTGCCCTGGGCACGATAGCCTCGGGGCGTGCCGACCAACGCCGAGAAGATGCTCGCCTACGCCGAAGACTCCGCTCAGGAGGACGAGGTTCTGATCGCAGCCAGAGAGCGAGCCGTCGATCTGGGTGCCGCCCCGGTACCGCCGTCGGTCGGAGCGATTCTGTCCATCTTCACCCAGATGCTCGGCGCGAAGACGGTCGTCGAAATCGGTACCGGCGCAGGGATCAGCGGTCTGTGGCTGCTCGACGGGATGCGCGCGGACGGTGTTCTGACCACCATCGACACCGAGCCGGAGCACCAGCGTGCGGCACGAGAAGCCTTCCGCGCGGGGGGAATTGCACCCTCGCGTACCCGGCTGATCAACGGGTGGGCGCTCGACGTGCTGCCCCGATTGGCCGACGACACCTACGACTTGGTGTTCATCGATGCCAGTCCGGCCGACCACCCGCACTTCGTCGCCGAGAGTGTTCGACTCCTGCGACCCGGCGGAGTTCTGGTGCTGCACAACGCATTACTGGGTGGACGAGTGGCCGACCCGACTCAGCGTGACGCGACCGCAGTGGCCGTTCGATCCGCCGCCCGGGCCATCGCCGAGGACGAGCGTCTGACGACGGTGCTGCTACCTCTGGGCGACGGGTTGATCTGCGCGTCGAGGGCGTAGGTGCCTACGGCAGTGGTGCGGTCAGGAGCCACAGAGGGCACCTAACCGCACCACTGCGCGCAGCGCACTAGATCCAGACGCCCTTGCCGACGGAGACGACTCCCCCGGCGCTGACGTTGAAGCGTTCGCGATCGCGTTCGTGATCGACACCGATGATCTCGCCGTCACCGACGACGACGTTCTTGTCCAGGATCGCGTGCCGCACGACGGCACCCTTGCCGATCCGGACGCCGGGCATCAGGACGCTGCCCTCGACGGTCGCGCCACTGTCGATCATGACGTTGGAACTGAGCACCGAGTTGCGGACGGTCGCCGCGGACAGGATGCAGCCGGCACCGACGACCGACTCCTGAGCCAGACCGCCCTGGACGAACTTGGCGGGCGGCAGGTTCTCGGCCGATCCACGGATGGGCCAGCGACGGTTGTAGAGGTTGAAGATGGGGTGCACCGACACGAGGTCCATGTGGGCGTCGTAGAACGCGTCGATGGTGCCCACGTCTCGCCAGTAACCGCGGTCGCGTTCGGTGGCACCGGGAACGACGTTGTCGTTGAAGTCGTACACCGAGGCGACGCCCGCTTCGACGAGTGCCGGAATGATGTCGCCGCCCATGTCGTGGTCGGAGTCGACGTTCTCGGAGTCGGCCTTGATGGCGTCGACGAGCACCTTGGTGGTGAAGACGTAGTTGCCCATGGAGGCGTAGGTGACGTCGGGGTCGTCGGGGGTGCCGGGCGGTTGAGCCGGCTTCTCGAGAAACTGGGTGATCTTGCCGCTCTCGTCGGAGTCGATGCAGCCGAACGCGAATGCCTCGCTGCGTGGAACCCGGATTCCGGCGACGGTGACGCCTGCACCGGAGTCGATGTGCTGCTGCACCATCTGCTCCGGATCCATGCGGTACACGTGGTCGGCTCCGAAGACCACGATGTACTCGGGGTCCTCGTCGTACACCAGGTTCAGCGACTGGAAGATGGCGTCGGCACTGCCGGTGTACCACCGGGGCCCGAGACGCTGCTGCGCGGGAACCGGAGTGATGTACTCCCCGGCGAACCCGGACAGTCGCCACGTCTGCGAGATGTGGCGGTCCAGTGAATGGGACTTGTACTGGGTGAGCACGCAGAGCCGGAGGTAACCGGCGTTGACGAGATTGCTCAGTACGAAGTCGATGAGTCGGTAGGCGCCCCCGAAGGGCACGGCTGGCTTGGCTCGGTCCGCGGTCATCGGGTAAAGGCGCTTACCCTCACCGCCGGCAAGCACAATCCCTAGTACGTGCGGTTGTGTCCTCACCCACTCAACCTATCCGCACCGAGAGAACCTTGCTAGCAGTACACGCACAACTGCTGGGGAATGTAGGTTCGTTCACGTGCGCGTAGCAATGATGACCAAGGAATATCCCCCGGAGATCTACGGTGGCGCAGGTGTTCATGTCACGGAGTTGACGGCGCAGCTGAAATCGCTGTGCGACGTGGACATCCACTGCATGGGCGCGCCGCGCGACACCGCGCAGGTACACGACCCCGATCCCGCACTCGCCGGAGCGAACGCCGCGTTGACGACGCTGTCGGCGGAGCTGCGGATGGCCAACGCCGCCGCCGACGCGGACGTGGTGCATTCGCACACCTGGTACACCGGCCTCGCGGGTCATCTCGCGGCCGAGTTGTACGACGTTCCGCACATCCTCACCGCACACTCGCTCGAACCGCGTCGGCCGTGGAAGGCCGAGCAACTCGGCGGCGGCTACCGCATCTCGTCGTGGTCGGAGCGCAATGCCGTGGAATACGCCGACGCGGTCATCGCCGTCAGCGAGGGCATGGCCAAAGACGTGCTCGACGCCTATCCGCGGCTCGATCCGAGCCGGGTTCATGTGGTGCGCAACGGAATCGACACGCAGCGGTGGTTCGCCGACCACGGCACCGCAACTCTGGACGAGATCGGCGTCGATCGAAACAAGCCGATCGTCGCGTTCGTCGGCCGCATCACCCGGCAGAAGGGTGTGGGCCACCTGATCGCTGCGGCCCACCACTTCGATCCGTCGATTCAGCTCGTCCTGTGTGCAGGCGCACCCGATACTCCGGAGATCGCTGCGGAAACCGAGCGGGCCGTGGCCCAGCTCGCCGAGCAGCGCAGCGGCGTGTTCTGGGTCAAGGACATGCTGCCCACCGACAAGATTCGCGAGATACTCACCGCAGCAGCCGTCTTCGTCTGCCCCTCGGTGTACGAGCCACTCGGCATCGTCAACCTCGAGGCGATGGCCTGCGAAACCGCCGTGGTGGCATCGGATGTCGGCGGCATTCCCGAGGTCGTCGACGAGGGCCGCACCGGACGCCTGGTGCACTACAACTCGTACGAACCCGATGCCTTCGAGCGGAACCTGGCCGAGACCGTCAACGAGGTCGCCCTCGATCCCGCGCTCGCGGCAGCGATGGGCAAGGCGGGCCGCGAGCGGGCCGTCGCCGAGTTCTCCTGGGCGTCGATCGCGAAGCAGACCCTCGCCGTCTACAACGACGCTCTGGCCCGCCGCCGCTGATCGGGACGACTCAGCGATTCGTCTTGCGGTAGGTCGACACCGTCACCGACGCGGTGACCTCGGTGGTGTCCGGTAGCTGCGTCAGCGCCTCGGACCTCGCCCCGGGGTCACCGTGACGTGCCGACGGCCCCATGCCGATCAGAGCCTCGATGTCGTTGTGCGAGAGCATCATCGAGTATTCCAGCGCAGATTCCGTCACCGGTTCGAACAGACCGGACAATGACTCGCTCAGGCGGCGGGGCTTGTCCTCGTCGACGCCGATGAGTCCCAGCGGCCCCCGCAGCTCACGCTGATGCCGCGTCGTGGGCGTGACGACCACCAACACGCCGTCGTCGACGAGAACCCGATTCAGTTCACCGGCGTTGCGCGGAGCGAACACGCACGTCACTGCGGACAGGGCACCCGACCGCACCGGAAGTCCGCTCCAGATGTCCGCGACCACCGACCCCAGCCGCGGATGGGACCGGGCAGCGCGCCTGGCCGCGAACTTCGACACGTCGACGCCTATCCCCCGGGCCTCGGGGTGGTCGTCGAGAACAGCCGCGAGGTAGTGACCGGTTCCGACCCCGACGTCGAGCACCACCTCGCTGTCCACCGGGACCCCCGCCGACACCGCTGCGGCGATCGGGGCGAAGTGCCCCTCCCCCAGGAACGCGTCGCGCGCGGCGATCATCTCGGCCGAGTCGCCGGTGAACTTGCCGCCGTCACCGGTCAGCAGACTGACGTAGCCCTGCCGAGCGACATCGAACGAGTGCCCTCGATCGCACCACAGCGCCCGATCCGTGTCGCCGACACCGAGCCCCGAGTCGACCTGGCGTACTCGGCATTGCGGACACAGCAGCACGTCCACGACGTCGGTCAGCATCGGATACCTCCTCCGTCACGACTCTGCCGGACGGCACAGTCGTGAACACAACACAAAGCCCCGCTTGCCGTCACGGCGAGCGGGGCTGAGCGATGATCGATCGACAGAACGGTCAGCCGGTGACACCCTTCAATTCGTCACCGAGTGCCGCGGCCTCGTCGGGGGTCAATTCGACGACCAATCGGCCGCCCCCCTCGAGCGGGACGCGCATGACGATTCCTCGTCCCTCTTTGGTTGCTTCGAGGGGACCGTCCCCGGTCCGGGGCTTCATCGCCGCCATCCTCTGCTCCCTCCAGATCTGCGCCCACCAGCTCGGCGCCTAGGCCAAAAAGACAATTTCGTCGCGGGGCGACGGGTGTTGTCCCCTATTCTTCCCTATCGCCGTCGATACCGGGAACCGGAGTCGGTATTGACGACCTGCACCCAGCACCCCGACAGGTGATCGTCGACCATTCCGGTGGCCTGCATCAAGGCGTAGGCAGTTGTCGGACCGACGAACCGCAGGCCCCGCCGCTTGAGCTCCTTGGCCAGAGCGGTGGACTCCGGAGTCGAGGCAGGCACTGCGGAGAACTCGGTCAGGCGCGCCGGCCTGGGTTTCGGAGCGAACGACCAGAGCAGGGTGTCGAGGTCGGTGTCGTCGAAATCGACGATGGCACGCGCGTTGCTCACCGCAGCGTCGATCTTGAGCCGATTGCGCACGATGGACGCGTCGTTCATCAACCGTTCGACATCGGCGTCGCCGAACCGGGCCACCAGCTCCGGATCGAATCCGGCGAATGCCCTGCGGAAGCTGTCGCGTTTGCGCAGGATCGTGATCCATGACAGCCCAGACTGGAACGCTTCGAGACACAAACGCTCGTACAGCTCGTGGCGGCCGTGGAGCGGCTGCCCCCACTCGGTGTCGTGATAGTCCCGGTACAGGTCGTCGTCGGTGGCACCCCAGGGGCAGCGCAGTCGGCCGTCCGGTCCGGCGACAGCGCTCATCGCTCGTCCGGGTCGGCCGGGCCCGGAGCAACTGTCTCCTGTGCCTGCTGCGCTGCGGACAGCCGAGAACGGAGCATGTCGATCTCGCCGCCGAGTCGCTCCAACGCCCAGTCGACCTCGCTGGGCTTGTAGCCGCGCAGGCTCTGCTGAAATTTCAGCGCGTGCACGTCGGCACCGGTGACGCCCTCCGCCGGCAGCACGGTCGCGGTGGTTCCCTCGGGCAGCGGGCCCAGTTCCTCACCGCGACCGAACACCGCTGACGCCACGAAGAACAATGCAGCGCCGACGACAGCAATCACGACGACGTAGATCAGCAGCGTCAACATGCCACGATCTTGTCACGACCGCCCGACACGCTATTTCAGCGAGTTCATCGCCGGTCGGTCCAGCAACGACACCTCGGTCGAGAACGGCTCGAACGAGTCACCGTCGACCCGGAACTGCATCAGACCTGCACCGGAATCGACCATCCCGCACCGATTGAGCATCGTCCCGACGATCTGTCTGCTCATGGCCCCGAGTTCGACCAGCGGGCGGTTGCGGTGCTTGCGCACACCCAGATTGACCTGGCCGATCGCCCGCAGCCCGAGCCTGTCGTAGGTATCGAGCAGCAGCCCGATCTCCACTCCGTAGCCGGGTGCGAACGGCACCGCGGACAGCAGCTCACGCGTACCGGCGTACTCGCCGCCGAGGGGCTGAATGACCCCGGTCAGCTCCGGCCGCAGGGCAGCGAGCAGCGGCCTTGCCACCAGCTCGGTGACGCGTCCACCACCGTTGGCGTCCTCGGTTCCACTGGTCCGCAACGGACGGCGGTAGTAGCCCTTGACGAGGTGGATGCCGTCGCCCATCAGCAGTGGGCCGAGCAACTTGGGCACGAACGCCGGATCGGGGTTGATCAGGTCGGAGTCGACGAACGCGATGAGATCGCCGGTCGACGCGGCGACCGATCGCCACAGCACCTCACCCTTACCCGGGACCGGGTCCACCCCGGGGACCGCTTCTTCTCGGCTGATGACACGTGCACCGGCCGCTGTCGCGCGGACGGCCGTCTCGTCGGTCGAACCGGAGTCCAGCACGATCAGCTCGTCCACGAGGCCACCGAGCAACGGATGGATCGTGTCGATGACAGCGGCGACCGTCTGTTCCTCGTTGAGTGCGGGGAGTACCACCGACACCGTTCGGCCCGCTTTGGCGGCCTCGAGTTCGGCGATGGTCCACTCCGGGGCGTCCCAGCTGTTGGTCTCGGACCACGCCCTGGTGACGTCCGTTCGATCTGCGAGTGTCATGCCAGACCCCTGACCGTCCGCGCCGGGGTTCTCAGTCCCTGGATCGCTGCCACCATGTCGACGACTCTTCTGGTCGACGCAACTTCGTGCACCCGGAACATTCGGGCTCCGCCTGCTGCGGCCAATGCTGTCGCTGCCAATGTTCCCTCCAACCGGTCGGCGAGCTCTACCCCTAGAGTCTCGCCTACGAAGTCCTTGTTGCTCAGCGCCATGAGCACAGGCCACCCGGTGTTTACAAGATCGTCCACGCGACGCAACAACTCGAGCCCGTGATAGGTGTTTTTCCCGAAATCATGCGTCGGATCGATGAGAATCGAATCTTTTTTCACCCCCTCCGCGACGGCGTTCTCCGCGGCGGCGGTGACTTCGGTGATCACGTCGGCCACCACATCGGCGTACCGAACCCGATGCGGGCGAGTACGGGGCACCGCACCGCCGGTGTGCGAGCAGACGATACCGACTCCTTCGGCGGCAGCAACGCGCACCAGCTCGGGGTCGGCACCGGCCCACGTGTCGTTGATCAGATCCGCTCCGACGCCACAGGCCAGTCGGGCGACCTCGCTGCGCCAGGTGTCGACACTGATCAGCAGCTCCGGATACGCGTCCCGGATGGCCTCGACGAACGGGACCACCCGGCGGATCTCCTCCTCGGCATCGACGATGTCGCCGGGGCCGGCCTTCACACCACCGATGTCGATCATGTCGGCACCCTCTGCGACAGCCCGGTGCACCGACGCCATCGCGGCGTCGTCGCTGAAATTCGCACCCCCGTCGTAGAACGAATCGGGGGTGCGATTGACGATGGCCATGACCAATGCGCGATCGTCGGCGACCGGTTTGCCGCAGAGGGTGCTCATGAAATCAATAGTGGCACGAGCGCATCTTTCGGGTGCTCAGCCCTTGGGAGCCTTGCCTGCGGCGACCTCGGCGACGTAGCCGTCGTACGCCTTCTCGTAGCCACCGGACTTGCCGCGCAGCACGTACAGGTCGCTGTTGCCGTCTTCCTCGTAGCCGAGCTTGCGCAGGGCCACCTTCTGGCTCTTGAACGTCGACGTCTGCTCGAGGCTGTCGACGACTCGGACGAAGAGCGGCACCGCGTACGTCGGGAGCTTGTCGTACAGGTGCTCGGCCGTGGACTTGCCGTCGAACGTCTCGCCCTCGCGCAGCGTCACCGCAGCCATGCCTGCCTTGCCGTCGGTTCCCTCGATGTCGACGCCGTACACGACGGCACCGTCGATCGAGGGATGCCCACCGAGCGCACCCTCGACCTGGGTGGTGGCCACGTTCTCGCCCTTCCAACGGAAGGTGTCACCGAGGCGGTCGACGAACGCGACGTGCATGAAGCCCTGCTTACGAACCAGATCGCCGGTGTCGAACCACGAGTCGCCGTCCTTGAAACCGTCGCGCACCAACTTCTTCTCGGTGGCCTTGTCGTCGGAGTAGCCGTCGAACGGTGCCCGGTCGGTCACCTTGGACAGCAGCAGTCCGACCTCGCCGTTTCCGACCTTGCGGAGCTTGCCGTCCTGACCGCGCTTGGCCTTGCCGGATTCCTCGTCGTACTGGACGACGGCGTACGGGAGCGGGCAGATACCGGCGGTCTTCTTCATGTTCAGGGCGTTGATGAACGCGATGTTGCATTCGCTGGCGCCGTAGAACTCGGCGACGCGGGAGATGCCGAATCGCTGGGTGAACTCTTCCCAGATCTCCGGGCGCAGTCCGTTGCCGACGATCAGCTTGACCGAGTTGTCGCGGTCGGAGGGCTTCTCCGGCTGGGTCAGCAGGTAGCGGCACAGCTCGCCGATGTAGGTGAACGCGGTGGCCTTGTTGACGCGAATGTCGTCCCAGAAATTGCTCACCGAGAACTGCTTGCCGATGGCCATGGTCGCGCCGCCTGCGAGCACCGAGGACAGAGTCACCGTCAGCGCGTTGTTGTGGTAGAGCGGCAGGCAGCAGTAGATGACGTCGTTACTGCGAAGCCGCACACCCATGTTGCCCAGACCGGACATCGACTTGAGCCAACGGAAGTGGCTCATCAGGCTGGCCTTCGGCATACCGGTGGTGCCCGAGGTGAAGATGTAGAACGCCTTCTCCTTGGCCTGGATCTCAGCGGTGACCTTCGGGTTGGCCGTCGACGCCGTCGCCGCGAGCTCGGCCAACTTCTTCAGCGGCAGTACTACTCCGACCTTGGGTTCTCCGTCGAGCGAATCCAGGGCTTCCTGCGCGTTCTCGTCCAGCACGAGGACCCTTGCCTCGAGAATGCCGAGGCTGTGTTCGAGCACGTCACCGCGCTGGTTGTAGTTCAGCATTCCCGCGGTGGCACCGAGCTTGACGGCAGCGAGCGCGGCGAACAGCGCCTCCGGCCGGTTCTTGCTGAGGATGCCGACGACGTCGCCGCGCTTCACTCCGTGGTCTGCGAACACCACGGCGTACTGGTTGACGAGCTCGTTCGCGTCCCGGTAGGTGATCGACTCACCCTCGAACCGCACGAACGGACGGTCGCTGTTCTTCGCGGCGGCATCCTGGAAGACCTGACCGATCGACGCCTTGTGGTCGGGTTTGCGGGTGAATCCCGCCAGGCCCTTGAGGAGACTGGGCACCTCCGTCACCATTTTCGGCAACGCGACCGCGAGGTCGGTCACTCCAATTTTCTGACGGGCATCGACAGCCATGTACTCCCCTTTGAAGACGATGTGAGATTTCTTACCCTACTTGAGAGTAACAACTTTGAGCATCTCGCTTCGTGGCCACGCTTGGTGACCTGTCACAACGTTGCGCAGGCATTCAGAGCATCATCGACGGTCGTCGTTCTGACCAGGGCATCCAGGGCGCGTTGTTGCACGAATCCGGTCTCTCGCAAACCGTCTATCCACTGCATCATGCCGTCGAAATGTCCGAATGGGTCGAGCATCACCATCGGCTTGCTGTGCATACCCAGGTAGCCCGCGGTCCAGGTCTCGAACAGCTCCTCCAACGTCCCGATCCCACCCGGCAAGGTGATGAAAGCGTCGGCGCGGTCCTCCATGATCTTCTTCCGCTCACGCATGGTGTCGGTGACGATCAGCTCGTCGGCGTCGACATCGGCGACCTCGCGGTGCACGAGCGCTTTCGGAATCACGCCGACCGTGTTGCCGCCCGCAGCTCGCGTTGCCGCGGCAACGGCACCCATCATCGACACGTTGCCGCCGCCCGAGACGAGCTGCCAGCCTCGTCGGCCGATCTCCGTACCGACCTCGGCGGCCAGGTCGATGAAGGAGGCGTCGACGGGACCCGACGCGCAGTAGACGCAGACACTGATCGCGCGTTCGGTCGTGCCGCGATCGCTCACTGCTGGGCCTCGCGGACGATCCGGACAGCCTCGTCGACGCTGTCGGTGCAGTGGATCAGTTCGAGGTCCTTCTCGGACACCTTGCCTTCTTTCACGAGAGTCGTCTTGATCCAATCGAGCAGTCCCGACCAGAAGTCCTTGCCCAGCAACACGATCGGGAACCTGGTGACCTTGGCCGTCTGCACCAAGGTCAGCGCCTCGAAGAGTTCGTCGAGAGTACCGAAGCCGCCGGGAAGGCACACGAACGCCTGGGAGTACTTCACGAACATGGTCTTGCGCACGAAGAAGTAGCGGAAGTTGACGCCCAGATCGACCCATTCGTTGAGGCCCTGCTCGAACGGCAGCTCGATCCCGAGCCCGATCGAGTACCCGTCGGCCTCGCTCGCACCTCGGTTGGCCCCTTCCATCGCGCCCGGCCCGCCACCGGTGATGACGGCGAAGCCCTCCTGCGCGAGAGCGGCTCCGAGCTGCCGGGCTCGGGCGTACTCGGGATGGTCGACGGGGGTGCGCGCCGAACCGAACACCGTCACGGCCTTGGGGACCTCGGCGAGTGCGCCGAATCCCTCGACGAATTCGCTCTGGATACGCAGTACTCGCCAAGTATCGGAGTGAATCCAGTTCCCCGGTCCTCGCTCGTCGAGCAGGCGCTGATCCGAGGTGGAGGTCTCGGTGTTCCGGCCACGCCGAAGTACGACGGATCCCTTGTGCTTGGCCGGCTTCTCGCTGCTGTGTTCTTCGGAACTGCTGTGTTCCTCGAAACTGCCGCGTTCCTCGGAACTACCTGGGCCCTGGTCGCTGTTCATGGCGTTCAGGCTATCCGGCAGTGAGGTAGCTCCGGAGAACCTGTGTGACGTGGGTGATCTGCTCGACGGGGACGCGTTCGTCGCGCTTGTGGGCGAGATTGGGGTCGCCGGGTCCGTAGTTGACCGCCGGGATCCCGAGCGCCGAGAACCGGGAGACGTCCGTCCAGCCGTACTTGGCCCGGAACTGTCCACCCGCGGCCTCGATGAGCGCGGCCGCCGCCGGTCGGTTCAACCCGGGAAGCGCTCCGGGCGACGAGTCGGTGACCTCGAAGCCGAGATCCAGTCCCTCGACCACCTCACGAACGTGTTCGACGGCGTCGTCGACGTTGCGATCGGGCGCGAAGCGGAAGTTGACGTCGAGTTCGGCCGCGTCGGGAACGACGTTGCCTGCGACCCCACCGGAGATCCGGACAGCTTGCAGCCCTTCCCGATACACGCAGCCGTCGATGTCGACGGTGCGTGCCCGATACGCCGCGAGCCGGTTCAGAACCGCCCCGAATTTGTGAATTGCATTGTCGCCCAACCAGGACCGGGCACTGTGAGCCCGTGTTCCCGACGCCGTCAGCCGAACCCGCAGTGTCCCTTGGCAACCGGCCTCGATGAACCCGCCGGACGGTTCACCGAGGATCGCGACGTCGGCGGCGAGCCATTCGGGAAGTTCTCGTTCTATGCGGCCCAGTCCGTTGCGGGCGGCCGCGATCTCCTCGCAGTCGTAGAACACCAGAGTCAGATCGTGCGCAGGATTGTCGATCGTCGCGGCGAGATGCAGGAACACTGCGTCACCCGACTTCATGTCGACTGTTCCGCACCCGTGCAGAATGTCGCCCTCGGCGCTGTCGTGCTCGCGCCTCGACGGCACGTTGTCTGCGATGGGAACCGTGTCGAGATGCCCGGCGAGCATGACCCTCGACGCGAGCCCGCGGTTGGTTCGGGCGAGCACGGCGTTGCCGCTGCGGATGATCTCGAAGCCCGTGGTCTGCTCGCGGAGCGCCTGCTCCACCTCGTCTGCGATGCGCGATTCGTCCTCGCTGACACTGGGGATGTCCACCAGGGCCGCGGTGAGGTCTATCGGGTCGGCATGCAGTTCGAGCGTCACGGGAGAAAACTCTAGGCCGTGGATCCCGGAATCTCGCGGACCACGCCGTCGAAGCCTGCCCCGAACAATTTTCCGCGGGAGAAGCCCTGGTCGGAGCGACCGTAGGCGACGACGCTGGTCAGCCGAGTTCCGGTGCCGATGACACACGTCGCCCCCGGCGCATCGATGCGGACGACGGAGCCGCCTGCGTTGAGCGGCACCACCGGACGCCCGGCATCGTCGAGGGTCAGTCCGTCCGGGGCTGCGAACGAATCGAGTCCCGTCAGGTCGAGCACGCTTTCCGGTGCCGAGGGGTCGGCGATCGGGATCCGGCTGACACCCGGGTTCACGAAGGTGCGCGAGACGTACAGGTACCGATCAGCGGCGTCGAGAACTGCGCCGTTGGCACTGGGGAAGCTCGCCCATGCCGGATCGACCGAACCGTCGGGGCCGATTCGGCCGATGAGCGAGCCGAAGTCGTTGGTGGCGTACACCGTTCCGTCGGAAGCGACGGCAAGTCCGTTGGCTGCGCTCAGACCGGTCGCGAACGGGGTGACGGTGAGAGTGTCGACGTCGAGCCGAACGATCCCGGCGGCCTTGACGATGTCTCCGACGAAGACGCGAGGGTCGGCTCCGTAGCCGACCAGCAGGGTGCCGTCGGGCATCCAGGCCAGGGCTCCACCGCCGCCGCTGGGGACCGTCGCGATGGGGTACGCGGCCTGCCCCGGCGCGTCGATGCGATACACGCGGCCGGAGACGATGTCGGTGACGTAGGCCCGACCCGACGCGTCGACGGCCAGGCCTTCCAGAGCCGCACCCGGGATCCGTGCGACCTCTGCCGACGGACCGCCTGCTCCGGCGCAGTAGGGATCTGCGACTGCGGTGCCGGACCCGACGACGACGCCGCCGGCCACCACCAGCGCGGCAGCAATCGCTGTGACGACCGAACGCACACGCGCAGACTTGCTCGAACCCATGACACTCCCCCAGCCTCGGCGACCCCCTGTCAGCCGACGACGATGTCTACCACGCGCCTGTGACAACCAAACCCAGCGCGACTCCGAGCACGATCGTCGTCGCCAGGGTTGTCACCAACCCGGTGAAGGACACGCCGTCCGCCATCACCGAGGTCACTCCACGGCTGCGGGAGACGGTACGTGTGGTCACCGGGAAACTCTGTCAGCTCCCCCGCCGCCGATGCGTCCGCCGGCATCCCGATGCGATCACGGTCGGCAGACGAACCGATAACGAACCGACGCCGCGTCGGGAACGGAGCCCGGGAACAGTCGACGTTCCCGCGATGACGGGCCAACCCGCCCGCCGAGTCCACCGCGTATTCTTCGAGCCGTGAGCGCACAGGGAGCATCAGCAGTAGGTATTGCCAACATCACGACGTCGGGCGTTGTTCTCGACACCTGGTTTCCGAGCCCGGAGCTCGGGTCGGGCTTCGAGACCGGCACCGTCCGGCTCGAGGGTTCGGACGTCCCCGAAGAGCTGGCCGCACTCGTCGGACCGGACGAGGCGCGCGGCGTCGAGGTAGTCGCAGTGCGCACCAGCATCGCCTCGCTCGACGACGCCCCGATCGACGCCCACGACGCGTACCTGCGACTGCATCTGCTCTCGCACCGGTTGGTTCAGCCGCACGGGCAGAACCTCGACGGAGTGTTCGGTCTGCTCTCCAATGTGGTGTGGACCAACTTCGGGCCCGCAGCGGTGGACGGTTTCGAGACGGTGCGCGCGAAGCTGCGTGCCCGCGGTCCGGTGACCGTGTACGGAGTCGACAAGTTCCCGCGCCTGGTCGACTACATCATTCCCACCGGTGTTCGTATCGCCGACGCCGACCGCGTCCGTCTCGGCGCGCACCTGGCCAGCGGAACGACGGTCATGCACGAGGGCTTCGTCAACTTCAACGCCGGCACGCTCGGCAACTCGATGGTCGAAGGTCGCATCTCCGCGGGCGTCGTCGTCGGTGACGGTTCCGACGTTGGCGGCGGCGCGTCGATCATGGGCACGCTCTCCGGCGGCGGCAAGAACGTCATCTCCGTCGGAAAGAGCTGCCTGCTGGGCGCGAACTCCGGGCTCGGTATTTCACTCGGTGACGACTGCGTCGTCGAGGCCGGGCTCTACATCACCGCAGGCACGAAGGTCAGTGGCCCGGATGGAACCGTGGTGAAGGCGGCAACACTGTCCGGCAAGTCCAACCTGCTGTTCCGTCGCAACTCACTGTCGGGTGCTGTCGAGGTGGTGCCGTGGAAGGGCACCGGCGTCGAACTGAACGCGGCACTGCACGCCAACGACTGAGAGTCCACTTCACTCGAATCAGCCTGTCGAACAATCTCTTCCAGCCCCGCACCGTGTTCTCGGTGCGGGGCTGGTGTGGTTATTGCCTCAGGCGATGTGGGGGCCTGCTCGGGCGTGGGATGGTCTGGGTTGTCGGTAGGGGTCGACGGTTGCCGGTGGCACGAACCACGGGTGGTTGTCGACGCCGATGAAGACTTCCCAGTCGGAGTGGTGGAGGAGTCGGTGGTGGAATCCGCAGAGTAGGACGAGGTTGTTCATGTCGGTGGGGCCGCCGTCTCCCCAGTGCCAGATGTGATGTCCTTCGGTCCAGGCGGCAGGTTTTCCGCAGCCAGGGAACGCACAACCGTGATCGCGGGCGATGAGAGCTTTGCGTTGTTTGGCGGTGACGGTGCGTGCGGTGCGGGCGAGGTTGATCGGGTTGCCGTTCTCGTCCATCACGATGGCAGTGAGGACACAGTCGCAGGCGAGTTGCCGGGAAGTGTTGCGGGAGAGTGGTCCCATCCAGGGCAGCCAGCCGACGGTGGTGCCGTCGCCGAATAGGTCCCTGTATGCGCCGCGATCCGTGGCAGGGTGGCCGTCGTCATCGGATTCGTCTGCAGCGCGGGTGTTCTCGTCGTCGGCGATGTCGTCGGTGATGTCGTCTGCGTCGGCACTGTCGCGGAGGTCGGTGAGATCGCGCAGGCTGATGTGCAGGTTCAGGTGCGGGCGTTCACCGCCTTCGATGGGTCGATCACTCGAGGCAAGGTATTGGTCGAGGATGTGTCCGAAGGCGTCGGCTCTGCGCTTGGCGGGGCTGCGATCGTCTTGGGTGCCGTCGGCGGCGGGGCGGGGTTCGGTCAGCGGCGAGAGTGCGGTGAGGAGCTTTTCTCCGGTGATCGCATCGAAGTCTCCTTTCAGCACCAACCGCCCGTTCAACGTCTTGGAGGCGAAGAGTTCGTTGCGGTCGGTGTCCTCTGGAGGTGGTTTGTTGCCGCCGAATCTGTCGTTGAGCTTGGTGATCGCTTCGCGGATGCGGCCGGTACGCGCTTGGGGTCCGGTCGCAGCCTTGATCATGGCTTTACGGGCGATGTCCTGCCCAGCTTGCGGGAGGTTCTTCGGGGGTGTTTCGGCGAAGGTGAGGATCAGGGCTGCATGGTCGACGGTCATCACGCCGGTGTTGACGGCGTCGGCGATGTCGGGGAAGTTCTTCAACCCGCGTGCGAGGGCGACGATCTTGGTGGCTTTGCTGGGGGACAGCAGGGTGGTGGAGGTCAGCCAGCCGGCGGGTCCGGGGAAGCCGAGCTTCTCGCGTGAGACGCGGGTGTCGATCTCTGCGACGAGAGCGATCCGCCGGGCTTCGAGGAGCTGGATCTGGTGGGAGACCGCGGCGGCGTCGGCGAGGAGTTCACTCTCGCTCAGTTGCCAGATCTCCGTGGTCATGGGAGCAAGTGTATCGAACGCGCGTTCGACTGGCAACCATAGTTCAATCGAAAACTATTGTCCTGCTTGACTATTCGCTCTTCCAAACCTGTCGGTGGGGTGTGGTATCGGAGACGAACTCGGATACGGGCATGCCCTGGCGGTGGAGGACCTTCCCCACCCGCACCCCCGCCGTCAGCCGATGGTCCCCAATGACGCCAGGGTTTTCACCACAGCCCGCGCGGCTTCTGCGCCTTTGGTTTCGAGGTGAGCGGTGAAGAAGGCGTTGTGGTCGGCGTGTTCATGGAAGTGGTGTGGCGTCAGCACCACGGAGAACACCGGCACGTCGGTGTCCAGCTGCACTCGCATCAGGCCGTCGATGACAGCCGTTTCGACGAAATCGTGTCGGTAGATTCCGCCGTCCACCACCAGTGCAGCGGCGACGATCGCGGCGTACTTACCCGTCTTGGCGAGCCGCTGTGCGTGCAGTGGGATCTCGAAGGCCCCGGGTACCTCGAACACGTCGATGGGCGTCTCGGCTTGCCCGAGCTTCTTCAGTTCGGCGGCGAATCCCACTCGCGCGCGATCGACGATGTCCAGGTGCCAGCTGGCGTGGACGAAGGCAATGGATCCGGCGAGTGGAGTGGTCATGGGTGCGATGCTAGCGGTATCGCTCGTCGAGCAAGTCGAGTGTCGGGCCATCGAATTCACCGGTGAAATACTTCTGCAACACTTCGCCGAATACGGACGGACCCTCGGTAGCTTCGGCGAAAAGCGTCATGGACGAATGCAACTTCAGGTTGTCGGGATAACCGAAGATCTCGTCGACCGTCCGCCCCTCGACAGCAACCACCAGCCTTGCCGCCTTCTTCAGGCGAGGGCCCAGCACTTCGTGCGACAGGTACAGCTCGGCCTCCATCAGATCGGCGATGCCGAAGTGCTGAGCGGTCGCACTACGCCCCAGCCCCGCCAATTGCGGGAACACGAACCACATCCAGTGTGTCTGCTTTCGTCCCGCCTTCAGTTCGTTCGTCACCGCAGTCCAGACGGGGTCCTGGGCGTCGACGAAGCGTTGCAGGTCGTATTCGGTCATGCCGTTCAATTTAGCCACAGGAGTGGAGCCTGCGGAACGACCCGATCATCAGTGGAGCCTGCGGAACGACCCCATCAGGTGAACCCACGCAGCAGCGTGTCGACGGTCGCGTCGAGCAGACCCTCGGTCGAGACGCCGTCGAGCAGGTCGCCGGTGGCCAGCATCGCGAGTCCATGGACGCTCGCGAAGGCAACGCGCGCGAGGATCTCGGGTGGAGCCTCGGTGATCACACCGGCCGCGATGGCTTCGCTGAGCAATGCCTCGGTGGCGGTCATACTTTCGTGCGCAACGCTTTTCAGCTTCTCGCTGGCGTCGGGATGATGCTTCGTGCTGTACATGACGTCCAGCAATTCCGGGTGTTCGACGGCGAATCCGAGGTAGGCGCGGGCGACGGCGCGAAACCGAGCCATCAGCTCACCGGGTCCCGTTGCCGCTGCGACCATCCGGCGGTTCAGTTCCTCGAAACCGTGCAGCGCCAGCGCATCCAACAGCGCCTGCTTGTCGCGGAAGTGGCGCGCGGGGGCACCGTGACTGACACCGACATCTCTGGCCAGCTGTCGAAGTGACAACGCGTCGACTCCGCCGTGCGCGATGCTTCGTTCGGCCTCGTCGAGCAGTACCGCGCGCAGGTCACCGTGGTGGTATCGCTGCGTTGCCATGGGTTCACCCTAGGCGATGTTGTCGTTGACAACAATGCTGACACTGCCTACATTGGCCGACATGACTTCCACAGCACTGATCACCGGAGCAAGCTCGGGCCTCGGCGAGGAATTCGCCACCCGCTTCGCCGCACGCGGCGAGAACGTCGTCCTGGTGGCTCGGCGTGCCGATCGACTGGACACCCTGGCACGACGTATCGAAGCCGACCACGGCGTCACCGCAACCGTTGTCGCGATGGATCTGGGGGTTCCCGGCGTCGGCGAGACACTTCGAACCACATTGGCGGACAAGGGAATCATCCCCACCACGCTCGTCAACAACGCAGGTTTCGGAACTCACGGGAAGTTCGCCGACGAAGATCCCGAGCGCATCGCCGCCGAGATTGCGCTGAACGTGAGCGCGCTGGTTGACCTGACGCATGCGTTTCTGCCGAACCTCACCGGCGCGCTGATCAACATCGCGAGTACCGCTGCGTACCAACCCACCCCCAACATGGCCGTCTACGGTGCCACGAAGGCCTTCGTCCTCAACTTCACCGAAGCCTTGGCCTTCGAGCACCGCACCTCGTCGCTGAAGATTCTCGCGCTCTCCCCCGGCCCCACCCGTACCGAGTTCTTCGACGTCGTGGGGTCGAAAGACGCCGCGGTGGGCAACTTCCAGACCTCCGAGCAAGTGGTCTCGACGGCCATGCGCGCGTTGGATTCTCGCCGTACCCCCGCGAGCGTCGTCTCGGGCCTGTCCAACAAGATCAGCGCGGACGGTGTGCGTTTGGCCCCACGATCGTTGGCCGCGAAGATCAGCGGTCGCCTGCTGAAAGCCTGAGACCGGTCAACCGCGGGTACGACGCGAATCGATCACTCCCGTATCGAATCCGGCCAGATGCAGTCCTCCATGGAATCGGGCGTGCTCGATCTTGAGGCACCGATCCATGACGACGTTCAATCCCGCGGCCTCCCCGTCGCGAGCCACTTGCTCGTGCCACAGCCCGAGCTGCAGCCAGATCGTCTTCGCCTGTACTGCAATCGTTTCGGACAGGACCTCGGGCAAGTCGTCGTACTTGCGGAACACGTCCACCAGGTCCGGCGGCTTCGGTAGATCGGCGAGCGTCGGGTACACGGGTGTGCCCTCGATGTCGGAAACCGTCGGATTGACGAGGAATATCTCGTAGTTGCTCGTCGACGACAGGTACCGGTTGACGAAGTAGCTTGCCCGCGAGGGATTCTTCGACGCTCCGACGATCGCGACCGTCTTGGTCTCCCGCAGAATGCGCTGACGCGCTTGGGCGGACGGGCCCTGCCAGGTGCGTTCGCTCATGACCGCGCCTTTCCTGTTGCCAGTGTCAGGGCCTGATCGAGGTCCCACAGAATGTCCTCGACGTCTTCGAGTCCGACGCTGATGCGAATCAGCTCGGGACCGACACCTGCGCCGCGGAGTTGCTCGTCGCTCAGTTGTCGGTGGGTGGTGCTGCCCGGGTGGATCACCAGCGTCCGCACGTCACCGATATTGGCGACGTGGCTGGCGACCTGAACGCTCTCGACGAACGTCTGCCCGGCCTCGCGGCCACCGTCGATTCCGAAGGCGAATACTGCCCCCGGGCCGGCAGGCAGATACTTCCGAGACCGGTCGTGATGCGGATGACCCTCCAGGCCTGCCCATCTCACGTAGTCGACACGTGAATCGCGTTCGAGCCATTCCGCCATGACTCGCGCATTGGCGACGTGCGCGTCCATGCGTTGCGGCAGCGTCTCGACCCCCTGGATCAACGTGAATGCCGATTGCGGAGCCAACGCGCCGCCGATGTCGCGCAACTGTTCGCTGCGCAGCTTCGTCAGAAAGCCGTACTCGCCGAAATTCCCCCACCACGACAGCCCGCCGTACGAGGCCACCGGTTCCGTCATCTGCGGGAATTTGCCCGAGCCCCAATCGAATCGCCCGGATTCGACCACCACTCCCCCGAGCGTCGATCCGTGACCGCCAAGGAACTTGGTGGCCGAGTGGATCACGATGTCGGCACCGAATTCGATGGGCCGACTCAGCCAGGGCGTCGCCATCGTCGCGTCGATCACCAACGGAATTCCGTGTTCGTGCGCGACGGCGGCGAGACCCTCGAGGTCGGCGATCTCACCCGACGGATTGCCGATGATCTCGGCGTAGATCAGCTTGGTCGAATCCGTCACCGCTGCTGAGTAATCCGCCGGATCGGTGCCGGGAACGAACGTGGTCTCGACGCCGAAGCGGCGCAGCGTCACATCGAGCTGGGTCACCGTGCCGCCGTAGAGCCCGGCCGCGGCAACGATGTGATCGCCGCTACCGGCAAGCGCAGCGAACACTGCGAACTCGGCCGCCAACCCACTGGCGAACGCAACCGCCCCGATGCCGCCTTCGAGGCTCGCGATGCGCTCCTCGAAGGCGGCGACGGTGGGGTTTCCGATGCGGCTGTAGACGTTGCCGTATTTCTGCAGAGCGAACAGATCGCCTGCGTCCGCAGAATTCTCGAACACGTAGCTCGCCGTCTGATAGATCGGCACCGCACGCGAACCGGTGGATGGATCAGGTCGCGCTCCGGCGTGAATTGCTCTGGTACGCAGGCCGAATGTCCGTTCGCTCATGACGTCAGGCCGTTTCGAGAACGGTGTGGATCGGGGTGGGATTGCGCGTCAGATCCAGCACGGGGCAGTGATCGTCGACGGCCTGCTGCAGCTCCTCGTACCGCTCCCGCGACTCGGGACCGGTGACGGTCACGACGACGCGCACCTCGCCGAACCCGGGACGAACGTCGTCGTCGAAGCCGAAGAATCCGCGAACGTCGAGGTCACCTTCGGCCTTGGCCTTGATGTCGTCGACGACGATGCCGAGTTTCTCCGCCCAGACGCGGTACGTGACCACCTGGCAGGACAGCAGCGACGCCAGGTAGTACTCGACCGGGTTGGCGGCCTTGTTCTCACCGCCGAGGGCAGGCGGTTCGTCGACCTCGACGGTGTACTTGCCCAGGGTGACGGTGCTGGCGACGGCATCGTGCGCGGTGACCGAGGCCCGGAAGACGGCCTGAGCGTTCTTCGCGTCGGCCTGCACGGCATCGTCGGTGGCAGCGATGACGCCGCCGAGGTGGGACACAGATGTGGTCATGAGGGATCCTGTTCGTTTCGAGGGTTGCCGGAACTACCCGAGGGGCGCGAAATGCTCGTCGGGGATGGGTTCGATCGACAGTTACGAACAGGAAGAAGTGCAGACGAGACCGAAGTCGATGGTGCGACGACGTACGAGCCTTCTGGCTGCGTCGGTCACGTGTGTCTCGGTCACGATGCCGACAATAGCTTACGAGAACTGATCCGCGCCGACATCGGTCTCGTCGTCGGTGATCGCCGCGACGATCCGTGCCGCCACCGCGTCCGGCGTCAGACCCTGCGGTAGTTTCGGTGCCTGCCCGGCGATCGGCCGCGTCGCAAGACCCGTCTCGGTGTGCGGCGGACGCACGTCCACGATTCTGATCTTCGACTTACGCGCCTCTGTACGAACGCTTTTCAGCAGTGCAGTCACCGCGGCCTTGCTCGCCGAGTAGGCACCCATGTTCGGCATGGGCTTGTCGGCCACGACGGCGCTGATGTTGAGCACGAACCCGCCCTGGTCCAGGGTGGTCAGCGCTTCTCGAAGTACCCGCAGCGGTGCGAGATAGTTGAGCAGCAGTAGTTCGTCGACGGTGTCGTCGTCCACGTCGGTGACCGGTCCGAACGCCACGACACCTGCGGCGATGACGATCCCGTCCAGTCCGCCGTGATGTTCCACGGCCTCCGCGACCACCGAGCGAGCCGAATCAGGGAGCGTCAGATCGGCATTCACCGTGTGATGGTCCGACTCGATGTTCCGGCCGCTCACGGTCAGCCGAGCACCGGCCTTCGCGAGCTGCTCGACGATCGGACCGCCGAGACCGCCACTGGCACCGAATACGAGAATGCGCGCACCATCGAGAGTGGTCATCTCTCGAATTTAACCGCCGCCTCGCACTCTCGCTGACGACGGCGTTCATCAGAGCAGTTCGGCTGCGCGGCGGACCACATCGATGCAGATGTCGAGATTGAGCGGGCTCAACGTCGAGAAGCCCTGAGCCACTTCACCTTGCTCGAGCACCACCACCCGGCCGGCTGCGACGCTCGGCAACGAGGTGAACAGTCCGGTATCGACGATCCCGGCCGAGCCGAAGTCGAAGACGACGAGCACGTCGGCATCGGCGAGAACGTCGGCGTTCTCAGCGGAGAACTCGGGGCGGGGGGCGGCGGCGGTCGCGCCGTCGGACAGAGCGGCAACCGTCGTGAATCCGGCTCGCCGGAACAGATCCACGGCGGGGATCGACTCGTGTCCGAGTCCGTAGAACGTCGACGTGTCGTACGCGGCGATCAGACCGACCGTCGCACCGGCAACGTCGAGGCCTTCGAGCGCGGCAGACATCCTCGCCTCGGTCTCCACGATGAGTTCGTCGGCGCGATCTCGCCGATCGAGTGCGTCGCCGATCATCTGCAGGTTGCGTCGCCAATCGAAATACGCGATCTGGACCACCGGGGCAAGCGATTCGAGCTGGGAACGAGAGTCGGCCACCCCGTCGTCTCCGATGATGAGATCCGGTTCGGCAGCAGCGATGCGCTCGGTGTCGATCGACTCGCCGAGGGAGATCCGCTCACTCGACCCGCCGAGTTCGGTGAGGGCGTTCTCGTGCCACTCCCACGACCTGTCCGGCGAGCCGATCATCTCGGCGAAACCCTCACGCACCCCGAACTGCACCGGGACGACACCGAGCGCGAGCACCGTGTCCAGATCCCACAGGTTGGCCACACACGCCACCCGCTGGGGCCGACGATCGATCACGACGGACTCACCGGCATCGTCGACGATCGTGCGTGGATAACCGTCCCCTGCCGTCTCGTCGCCCGAGGCCTGGTCCTCACCGGTACCGCATCCGGCCAGCAAGGCCGCGAGGGCGACGCCGCCGATGAGGAACTCACGACGCGTCGCCGCCTCGATCGTGCTTGTCTCGAACTGGGTTGCCCCGATAACGAATGCGTGCGCAGGTGCGGTCATGACCCAGAACAGTAGGCATGCCTAACCTATGGCGTCAAGAGAGAGTCAGCCGAGCAACTTCTTCTGAACCTTCCCCATCGCGTTGCGAGGGAGGGAGTCGACAACTCGAATCTCGCGGGGCCGCTTGTGAATCGACAGCTCGGTGGCCACCAGATCGATGAGCACCCGATCCTGCACATCGGTACCGACGACGAACGCCACGATGCGCTGGCCCAAATCGTCGTCGGGCACACCGACGACGGCCACCTCGTCGACGCTCGGATGCCCCAGCAACACCGTCTCGATCTCACCTGCGCCGACGCGATACCCGCCGGACTTGATCAGATCGGTCGAGGCTCGTCCCACGATTCGATGGAAGCCGTCCGGCTCGATGAGAGCGACGTCTCCGGTGTCGAACCACCCGTCCTCGGTGAAGGTTTTCGCTGTCGCCTCGGGGTTGTTCAGGTAGCCGTCGAACAGCATGGGGCAGCGGATCTGCAACGCTCCGATGGATTCGCCGTCGTGCGGCAGGATTTCGCCCTTCTCACCTCGCAGCCGCGTCTCGACGCCCGCGACCGGCAGTCCCACCGAGCCTGCTCGACGCTCACCGTCGGCGCGGGTGCTGATGGTGATGAGGGTTTCACTCATGCCGTATCGCTCGATCGGGGCCTGGCCGGTGAGTTCACGGAGCTTCTCGAACACCGGGACCGGGAGTGGGGCACTGCCGGAAACCAGCAGTCGGGCACCGGACAGGGCGCGGGCCGAGGCCTCGTCCGCGGCGATGCGCGACCATACGGTCGGCACCCCGAAATACAGGGATCCGCGCGCGGCTGCGTAGAGCTCCGGCGTCGGCTTACCGGTGTGGATCAGCGGGCTGCCCACTCGCAGCGGGCCCAGGACACCGAGGATGAGTCCGTGCACGTGGAACAACGGAAGCCCCTGCACCACAGTATCTTTCGACGTCCACGCCCAGGCCTGCGCCAACGCGTCGAGCCCGGCCGCGATGGCACTGCGTGAGATCAGGACGCCTTTCGGCGGGCCGGTGGTACCGGAGGTGTAGAGCACGAACGCGACCGAGGACGGCTGTGGTTCCGGGTAGCTGTGCCACGACCGTGCATGTTGACGCACCGGCAGGACCTCGAGCCCGGAGGTATCCGGCGGCGCTTCACCGAGCCACGCCTGCGCGCCCGAGTCGCGTAGGATGTGCTCACGTTCGGCCACCCCGGCGTCGGGCGGAACGGGCACCACGGTGACGCCGGCGATGAGTGCGCCCACGACAGCGAGCACCGTCTTCACCGACGGCGTCGCGTAGATCGCGAGGCGGTCGGCTCGCGAGATGCGCTCGGCCACGGACGTCGCCGCGCCCAGGATATTGGCACGGGAAAGCGAGACTCCGTCGATCGTGATGGCGTCGGGAATGTCGTCTCCTCGCGCAACGGCGAGTGGGTTCAGTGAACGAAGCAGCACATGGCTACCGTACATACATGGACGTGGACGGAATCGACACCGGCGACTACGCCGAGTACATGACGGTCGCCGCCGGTGACCTGCAGGCGGGCGTCTATCTGATCGGAACCGACGCCGAGCAGGACACCGATTCCGACGACGACCTCGACCTGGACCTCGAGGACGACGATTCCGACGATGACGACATCGACGTCGCACACGTCACCGACGGCGCGCCGAGGCTGGTCTACTCGGTGCAGTCCGACGACTTCTGGACCCGAGTGGAATTGGCCGATCTTCGAGCCACTCAGCTTTACGAGGAAGCGCACGCACGCAATCCCGAGGTCAACACCGAGCCGAAGCGGTTCACCACCGTCGAAGCGTTTGGCAGCAACGAACTGGTCTACATCCTGCGCATCCGACGCGGCGGCTGGGACGTGGGCGAGCCGGATCTCGAGCCGTGATCCACGCGGCCCCTCAGTCCTCGCGAACGCGCGCGCGTTTGCTGAACGCGAGCGGTTTCGCGTCACGATTCTGCGCGCGTATGGCAAGTGCGCGCGCGTTTGCCGGATCCTGACCCGTCTGCTCTCGGGCGGTCCCGCGCACCGACGTCCCTCTTCGTTGCCCCGCCGCGCACCTCTGGTCCTCGCGAACGCGCGCGCGTTTGCTGAACGCGAGCGGTTTCGAGTCACGATTCTGCGCGCGAATGGCAAGTGCGCGCGCGTTTGCGAGATCTAGGCCGCGCCCCAGTACCCGTCAGTCGTGAAACGTGATGCTGCCACTTCCCCTACTTGCTGTTATCGACTAGGCCGAGGACGCGACCGTTCCGATACCGAGGGCAACCAGGATTCCAGCGCTGATGCGGTCGATCCAGTCGGTCACCGCGGGCCTGCGCAATAGCGCGACCGCGCGGGAGGCGACGACCGAGAACACTCCCATCACCAGTGCGGCAACGACGACTTCGACCAGACCGAGCGTCATGGCCCCGGCGAACGTGACAACGGTGAGGAACTGCGGCACCACAGCGAGGTAGAACAATCCGACCTTGGGATTGAGCGCGCAGGAGAGAACTCCGGCACCGAACGCCGACCACGCGGACGCGGCGACGGGCACGAGCGGTTCGCCTGCCACCTTGTTCTTGTGTCTCGCCCGGAAGGCCTTCACTCCCAGATACAACAGGTACAGCCCGCCGAGGATCTTGACGACGCGATACGCCGTCGCGGACTGCTCGACGATCGCCGCCAGCCCGACGGCTACCAGCACGGCCCAGAACAGTCCGCCGATCGCGACGCCCATCGCCGCGGCGATGCCTGGCTTGAGGCCGCCGATGCTGTAGCGGAGCACCAGAAACGAATCGGGCCCGGGCAGAATCGCCAGCAGAAAACACACACCGGCGAAGCTGAGCAGCAGGCTGAGAGTCATGGGTACATGAGAACACCCACGATGCGAGCCGTTCAAGTCAGTATTGCAGGGCTCGATCGACTGGGAACCTTATCCGCGGTAGACCCCATCGGAGTCGAGGTGGTCCGCGAAATCGGCAAAGTCCAAGTTGGCGATGGACAGATTGTTCTCCACGGAAGGCAAGCTTTCCGGAGTCACGCGGAAACTTCGCACCCTTTCGGCCATATCCTCATCGTCGACGTCTTCATCGTCCTCGTCGTCGGATTCTTCGTCGTCGACCATGTCCAACACGAGGATTGGATGTTGCGGATTCTGGATGGTCATCGAGTCCGCAACGAACAAGTAGTGACTGTCGACGTCTAAGACGAGCAGTTCCTCTATGGTCCGATTTTCGAATCGGCGGTCGTCGACTGGAGTGAGTACCGCCTGCATATCGTACCCGCCGGGGTGACGATGGATGGCTTGCGCGTCGCGCACGAGCGCGTGCCAGGCATCATCATCACTGAAGTCTGTGCGGACCAGAATGGACTGTCCGTGAGGGGGATCGAGAGCCATACCCGAACTCTAGCGACGCTCGCCTCCGTGCGGTGAGACTGCGAACAACGGACCGTCTTTCGCGGCGCAGTGTCGCCTCCGAGACAGAAATCGTCTTCGAGTGCGACCGGCTGAATTCATCATCGAAAATTGTCGATCAACTACGGACCGGATCGCGGGCGAACAGGTGGTCTGCGCCCAGCCGAGATTTGGCGCGGCGGTTGGTTCGTCCCCTGGGACGGATGCTTCCGATACCTCGTCACGGCAGGTAGTGTCCACAGCACGGTGACCCGACGCCCGCAACGCCTCGTCGTGCGGAATCCCCTATTGCGTCGGGAATTTCATGACAGTGTCGAACCCCCGCACCATTCGTGTTTTCGTTGCCGCTTGGGTGATCCAAGACGGATCGTTTCCCCGCGCATCAGTCGGCGACGTCGCAGACGTCGTCGTCGAACACCACACATCGGACGCGCCCTCGGTCTGCGACGACAGCCTCACGGCCATCGCAAGACCCGCATTCGGGAGGGCCCCCGTCGAGTATCGCGACGGTCGGTTGCGGTGGCTTCATCTCGTCTACGGCGACGGCTGGAGTAGCCGATGGTCGGCGGACGAATCCACCAACGGTCCGGTCACACTGACCGGAGTGTTCAGCGCCTGCCTCGACGACAGGGGCATCGACGATCCGCCTCATGTCCGCGGACGTATTACCCGAATGCATCTGGTACACAAGCAAGTCCGACCAACCGAAAACGGCTGGACCGGTGTCGACGGCACCGATCGTCTCACCGAGCTGGACAGAGTGCCGATCTCGATCGATTGGTGGCCGACCCAGGCCACGAAAACAGGTGATCACCTGGCATCGGGCATTTTGGTCGAGCTCGATCTCGACGACGCACTGATCCTGCCGACGCGGTTCGTCGCCGGAGCCGTGGCGACCGACGGCGACACCGTCTGGGTGATGCACTCGTCGGACCCGGTCCTACTGCGCGTCGATACCGCCGGATCACCAACCATCACCAAATACGTGCTGCCACTGACGATCGAGCCCCCGACCGACCGATGGACGCGACGCATCCACGCAATCGATGGCGGCTGCTGGATCACCTCCGAGCACGACATCCACCGGTGCATCCTGGACCCGAACGGCGTTCTGAGTATCGACCGGTTGTCCACCGAGGGCGGCGGAATCAGCACAGTCCACGATGGGCGGCTGTACCTCGTGGGTTCGAGTCGGTCTTTCTTGCGGGACGACCGTCGACACAGGACCATCCGCACCCATCCCGATACGCCCCGACTGCGGGTATTGAACGAGACGGAACGGCGCATCGAGCCGATAGATGGCCCCGCGGACGTACAAGCCAGTCGCGCCGATCGAGCAACCGGAGCCGACGGCACGCAGTGGTGGGTCGACGGAACGAACACCCTGCGGCGCATCGACGTCGACGGCTCCACGACAACTGTCGACCTGTCGGACGCGACCGCCATCGGCGTGGTTCGACCGACGACACCGGATGTATTCACCGACCCCGCCAACGCGGACGTGGTCGGCCCGATCACGGTGGACATCCCACGACTTGTTAGGAAAGCGGAATGATGGTCGACATGCAAGCCCGAGCCAACTGACGTGAGTGTCCACAATTCACGTCGGCAGGCGGGATCCCGTTCGCCGTGGGAAATAGTGGACACTCAGCGCACCTCGAGCTCACACCCTCTCGAGCGCACACCCTCTCGAGCTCACACCCTCCAGCGGCGTCAGCGGGGCCGAAGCCAACTGACTTCTCTGTCCACAATTCACGTCGGCAGGAGGGATCCCGTCAGCCGTGGGAAATAGTGGACGCTCAGCGCACCACGCTCTACCCGCGCAGGCGAGCGGCCGCAGCCTCGATGCGTTCGTCCGTGGCCGTCAGTGCGATCCGCACGTGGTGTGCACCGTCGGGACCGTAGAACTCTCCCGGTGCGGCGAGGATGCCGCGTTCGGCGAGCCAGTCGACGGTGTCGCGGCACGGCTCACCCCGCGTGGCCCAGAGGTAGAGCCCGGCCTCGGAGTGGTCGACGGTGAATCCCGCTGCCTCGACGGCGGATTTGAGAATCGTTCGACGGGCGCGGTATCGCTCGCGTTGGATGTTCTCGTGCTCGTCGTCGGCCAGTGCGGCGGTCATGGCGGCCTGGATCGGCAACGGCACCATCATGCCTGCGTGCTTGCGCACCTCGAGCAACTCGGCGACGAGGGAGGCGTCACCGGTGACGAAGCCGGCGCGGTAGCTGGCCAAGTTCGAGGTCTTCGAGAGTGAGTGCACGGCAAGAAGATTGGTGTGATCTCCGTCGCACACGCGAGAATCGAGAACCGACACGGCCTCGGCGTCCCAGGTCAGACCGAGATAGCACTCGTCGGAGACGACGATCGCGTCACGTTCACGGGCCCACTCGACGACTTTGCGCAGGTGCTCGACGCCGAGCACCTTGCCCGTCGGGTTGGACGGTGAGTTGACGAAGATCAGCGATGCCCGCTCGGGCCCGAGCCGATTCAGGCCGTCGGCCCGGATCGTCCGAGACCGTGCGAGCAGCGCGCCCACTTCGTATGTGGGATATGCCAATTCGGGGATGACGACCAGATCGTCTGCTCCCAGGCCCAGCAGCGTCGGCAGCCACGCGATCATTTCCTTGGTGCCGATGGCAGGCAGAACGGCGTCGGTCGAGATTCCGGTGATCGAGTACCGACGCTCGAGAGCGGCGACCGCGGCCTCCCGCAGCGCGAGAGTGCCGACGGTGGTCGGGTATCCGGGCTCGTCCGCAACAGAATTCAGCGCCGCGCGGATCACCTCCGCGACCGGATCCACCGGTGTTCCGACCGACAGATTGACGATGCCGTCCGGATGAGCCGAGGCCTTCTCCTTGGCGGCGGTCAGCGAGTCCCACGGAAAGTCGGGCAGCCCCGCTGCCACCGCTGTGCGCACCAAGGTCGTCAGTTCTCGCCCATGGGAGGCAGTGCCTTGATGAACGGTGGGTCGTAATCGGTCTTGCCGAGCTTCGCCGCGCCACCGGGAGATCCCAGGTCGTCGAAGAAGTCGACGTTGGCACCGACGTAAGCGCTCCACTGCTCGGGCACGTCGTCCTCGTAGAAAATTGCCTCGACGGGGCAGACGGGCTCGCAGGCTCCGCAGTCGACGCATTCGTCGGGGTGGATGTACAGCATTCGGTTACCCTCGTAGATGCAATCCACCGGGCACTCTTCGATGCACGCTTTGTCCAGTACATCTACGCACGGTTCTGCAATCGAGTAGGTCACTGCTGCTCTCCCCTCCTGTATCGATCGTGGGCGCTCACGCGCCCTGAGCATCCTAGTATCGCCGTCCGAACTCGAGGCCGACCGACTCAGGGTCGCCTCACCTGCCCCGCTCGGCTATCGACGCAGCTGCTTCGCGGGCGAGTCGGCACCGAGGGCCGATGCCTTCTTGTGGGCCGCGAGCCACTGACGCCCCTGTTTCGCGGCACGCGAGAGAGCGCCGCGCTCACCGAGATAGCCGGCGACACCGCCGACGAGTGGGATGGCACCGAGTACACGGTAGAAGCCGCGGGGGTGCGGACGCTTCTCCAATTCACCGGCGACGTCGCGCAGCACGTTCGCGATCTGCCACATTCCGCGCAGCAGTGCGAACGGACCCGACTTGGGTGACTCTTCCTTCTTCGCGGGAGCACTGTCGGCGAGCGCCGTCAGATCACGCTTGCACAGCACCGACCCGAGCAACGCCACGTGCGTCTCGCGGTCGGTCACACCCGATTCGCGCGCCACGGCGACGAGCACCATCGCCTGGTTGGCGAACCCGAGCAGATCCTGGATCGGCAGCCGGTTGACCAGGATGCCGAACACCCCGGGAAACGCCACGGCCACGGTGTTGAGCGCGCCGATGCGATTGACCCACCACTGCGAGCGAGCGTCGCTGTCGAGCTCCTCCCAGCCTGCGGTACCCGGGAAGTCGGTGGTGTCGAAGGCTTTCGCAAGGAAATCGATGACGTTGTCGAGCTTCGAATCATCCGCAGAGGACTCACGGAACGTCCGTCCCTTGAGGCCGATCGGGTCCCGTGTCGCAAGGATGTCGAGCACGGGATGAATGATGGCGACGGCACTGCTCAGAACCGCGGCGACTCGACGGTCGTCCATGTCAGACAAGCTCCATTTCGAAAGTGGGACCCGAGGGTCAGATCAGGCCGGCAACCGATACGGCCGGAGCCGGGTCGTATGTGGTGGTGCGCTGACGAACCGGGCGTCCGATGCCGTCGGCGATCTCGTGCAGTTCCGCGACGGTCTTCTCCGAACCGTTCTGCGAACCCGCCATACGCGAGATCGTCTCCTCCATCAGGGTCCCTCCCAGATCGTTCGCGCCTCCGTTCAGCATCGCCTGTGTACCCGTGATTCCCAATTTCACCCACGATGTCTGAATGTTGTCGATTCGGCCGTGCAGCATGATGCGAGCCAGGGCGTGCACCGCGCGGTTGTCGCGGTTGGTCGGCCCGGGTCGCGATGCGCCGGCCAGATACAACGGCGAGGACTGATGCACGAACGGCAGCGGCACGAACTCGGTGAAACCTCCGGTCTTGTCCTGGATCTTCTTGAGCACGTTCAGGTGACCGACCCAGTGCGACGGATTGTCGACGTGCCCGTACATCATCGTCGAGCTCGACCGCAGGCCCACCTCGTGCGCGGTGGTGATCACTTCGATCCACTCGGCGGCGGGCAGCTTGCCCTTGGTGAGCACCCAGCGGACCTCGTCGTCGAGAATCTCGGCGGCGGTGCCGGGGATCGAGTCCAGCCCGGCGGCCCGGAGTTCGGTGAGCCACTCGCGAATCGACTGACCGCCGCGGGAGGCCCCGTTGACGATCTCCATCGGCGAGAAGGCGTGCACGTGCATCGACGGCACCTTGGCCTTCACCGCACGCACCAGGTCCGCGTAGCCCGTCACCGGCAGTTCGGGGTCGATTCCACCCTGCATGCAGACCTCGGTGGCACCGACGACGTGTGCTTCCCACGCGCGATCGGCGACCTCGGTGGTGGACAGGGTGAACGCATCGGCGTCGCCCTTGCGCTGCGCGAACGCACAGAAGCGGCACCCGGTGTAGCAGATGTTGGTGAAGTTGATGTTCCGGTTCACCACGTAGGTGACGGTGTCTCCGTTGACCTGCTTGCGCAGGTCGTCCGCGAGAGCCGCGACGGCGTCCATGCCCGCGCCCTCGGCCGTCGCGAGCGCGAGGTACTGCTCGTCGGTCAGCCCGGCCGGGTCCTTCTCCGCTGCCGTCAACGCGGACACCAAGTCTCGGTCCACCCGCTCGAGTCCGGCGAGATCGCGCACCTGCTCGCGAATGGAGTCCCAGTCGCCGAACGCATTCGCCAGATCCGAACGCGTCTCGGTGTTGCGTCCCTGAGTGTCGATCTCGGTGTTCAGGTCGACGCGGCCCGAGGACTCCCACTCCTCGTCCGGTTCCTGCCACGGCAGACCCGTCGGGTTGACGTTCTCGCGCGCCATGCCGGTCTCGGGATCGGCGAGCGCCCGCACATGCGCCGAGATTCGCGGATCTATCCACGGAGCACCGGCGAGCACGTACTGCGGTTGCGCTGCAACACGTTCCACCAAGCGGTAGCCCGCCTTGTCGGACAACTCGGCAAGGGTGTCGAGGTTCGGCCACGGCCGTTCCGGGTTGACGTGATCGGGGGTCAGCGGAGAGACCCCACCCCAATCGTCGACGCCTGCGCCGAGCAGCGCTGCCGTCTCCTCCGGCTCGACGAGATTCGGCGGAGCCTGGATCCGCATCGACGGGCCGACCACCATGCGCGTCACCGCGATGGTCGCCAGAAATTCTTCGAGCCCCGCGTCGGGAACGGACCGCATCGCGGTATCGGACTTGGCCAGGAAATTCTGCACGATGATTTCCTGAACGTGCCCGAAAGACTTGTGCACCTTACGAATTGCCATTATCGACTCGGCGCGATCACGCAGGGTCTCGCCGATTCCCACCAGAATTCCGGTCGTGAACGGGATGTTCAGACGACCCGCGTCGGTCAACGTCCGCAGCCGAACCTCGGGATCCTTGTCGGGGCTGCCGTAATGCGCCTGCCCCTTCTCCTCGAACAACCGACGCGAGGTGGTCTCGAGCATCATGCCCATCGACGGTGCGACCGGCTTGAGCCGCGACAGCTCCTGCCACGACATCACTCCTGGATTCAGGTGCGGGAGCAAGCCGGTCTCCTCGAGCACCCTGATCGACATGGCGCGCACGTAATCCAAGGTCGAATCGTAGCCGCGGGAGTCGAGCCACGCCTTGGCCTCGGGCCACCGCTCCTCCGGTCGGTCGCCGAGCGTGAACAGCGCCTCCTTGCATCCGAGCGCGGCACCCTTGCGAGCGACGTCGATGATCTCGTCGGGATCCATGAACATCCCGTGCCCGGCGGCATTGAGCTTGCCCGGGACGGTGACGAACGTGCAGTAGTGGCACTTGTCGCGGCACAACCGCGTGATGGGTACGAACACCTTTCGCGAATACGAGACCGTCTTCGGCCGACCGGCCGACTCCAGACCCGCATCACGAACCCGCGCAGCCGACGCCATCAGATCCACCAGATCGTCCCCACGCGCATGCAGCAGAACAGTCGCCTCGTCGACGTTCAACGAGACTCCGTCCCGGGCGCGACGCAGAACGCGGCGCATGGCAGAAGCGGCTGGAGCGGTGTCAGGCAGCGAAGTCACCAGTCGATCATGCGCTTGTTGGTACGCACGTGCCACCCACCCCTCCCCTATCCGGGTCGTTCCGCGGGCTCCACTCCCCCCTATTCGGGTCGCTCCGCGGGCTCCATTCCCGACCAGCCGGGTCGTTCCGCAGGCTCCGGGGTGGTGGTTACCGAACGACACCCCTAGGTTTGTAGCCGTGACAACGATGGCCGATCCGCAGTGGCAACCGTCTCCGCGAGCACGTCTGCTCTGGGCTCTGAGTGCCGGTCTGCTGTGGCTGCCGATCTTCGTCGCCCAGATCGTCTGGGCCGTCGTCGACTCGAGCTGGACCACCTGGCCGCATGTCGCCGTCCTCGTCGCCTCGATCGTCCTCACGACCCTGCACGTCGCGGTCGTGCCGCAGTGGCGATACCGCGTGCATCGTTGGGAGATCAGCGACACCGCGGTCTACACCCGCACCGGCTGGTTGAGCCAGGAGCGACGCATCGCACCGATCTCGCGGGTACAGACCGTCGACACCGAGCGCGGACCGCTCGACCGTCTGTTGGGGTTGGCCACCGTCACCGTCACGACGGCGTCGTCCGCGGGCGCGGTCAGAATCACGGCACTGGATCAGGATGTCGCGGACAAGACGGTTGCTCGGCTCACCGACATCGCCGGCCGCACCGTCGGAGACGCGACATGACCGATCAGGCGGAACTGCTCGCCGTCGAGGAGGATCAGCCGTGGCTGCGCCTGCACAAGCGAATGCTGTTGGTACATCCGGTGAACGAGGGCATCAAGATCCTGCCGGTGCTGCTGATCTCGTTCTTCGTCGGCAGTCAGAGCGGTAACCACTTCTGGAGTCTCGGCCTTCTTGCTGTCGTCGTGGTGTTCGCGATTCTGCGGTGGTTCACCACCAGCTACCGGATCGGTCCGGTGCACGTGCAACTGCGCAGCGGGGTACTCCAGAAGAAGGTGCTCTCCATTCCGCGCAACAGAATTCGGTCGGTCGACGTGGAAGCGAACGTGCTGCACCGCGTACTCGGCCTGTCCATCCTGCGCATCGGCACCGGGCAACAGGCAGGCAAGGGCGAGGCCTTCGAGCTCAACGCCCTCGACACCTCGCTGGTACCGGCACTTCGTGGAGATCTGCTGCAGCGAGTCTCGGGGCAGATCCCCGCGACCGACGGAACACCGACCGCAGCAGCGGATCCCGACGTGGAGATTGCGCACTGGCAGCTCTCGTGGGTGCGATTCGCACCGTTCTCCATCACCGGCATCGTCACCATCGCCGCGGCCGTCGGCGTGCTGTTCCAGTACGGACTCGGGCAGACACTGGCCGAGTCGTCGGTGGTCTCCAACAGCATCGACTCCGCCGAGCGATTGGGAATCGCGGTGTTCGTCGTCGTGGCGCTGATGGCGCTGCTCGTCGTATCGAGCATCTTCGCGTGCGTCCGCTACCTGCTGGCCTACGCCAACCTGACGGTGACGGACCAGGGACGCACCATGCACGTCAGCCATGGATTGCTGCGCACCCGTCAGTCGACACTCGATCGCAAGCGGCTGCGCGGTACCTCGCTGTCCGAACCGCTGCTGCTTCGTGCGGCCGGTGGAGCAAGGCTGGACGCCATCATGACCGGCGTCAGCGCCGAGAAGAAGGAATCGTCTCTGCTGCTCCCCCAGGCCCCACGCGCCGAGGCGCTGCGGATGATGACCACCGTGCTCGGCGAGGCCGGTCTACACGGAAGTTCGGACCGGCCTCTGCTGCAGCACGGACCCGCAGCTCGTCGACGCCGCTACACGCGCGCTGTTCTGCCCGTTGCCGTTCTCGGTGCAGCGCTGGGCATCGCACAGTATGTCGGCGCACCGATCCCGATACTGGCGTGGATCGCGGTCGGAGTGTTGTTCGTTGCCGCCTTCGGACTCGCACACGATCGCTTCCGCGGTCTCGGCCATGCAGTGCTGCCCGGTTGGCTCATCACCCAGCACGGTTCGCTCGACAGGACTCGACACAGCCTCGAAGCCGCAGGCATCATCGGTTGGACCGTGCGGCAGACCTTCTTCCAGCGTCGCGCCGGGGTGGCCACCATCGTCGCTGCGACTCCCGCAGGCGTCGGACATTACGAGGTGATCGACATCCCCATCGAGAACGCGTGGGCGATGATCGACGCCGTCACCCCGGGAGCCGGGGACGTCTGGCTGCACCGGACCTGACATGACGCGGCCGCAGAGCATCGAGCAACTCGACATCGCGGTGGCCGAATGCCGCGCCTGCCCGCGCCTGGTGCAGTGGCGCGAGCAGGTCGCTGCCGAGAAGCGGGCCGCATTTGCCGACGAAACATATTGGGGCAGAGCAGTTCCCAGCTTCGGACCCGCCGATGCGGCGATGCTGATCGTCGGGCTGGCACCGGCCGCGCACGGTGCGAACCGCACCGGGCGGATGTTCACCGGCGATCGCAGCGGGGACGTCCTCTATCGCGCGATGCATGCGGTCGGTCTGGCCAGCCAACCCACCGCCACCCACATCGGAGACGGATTGACGCTCAACGGGGTTCGCATCGCCGCTCCGGTTCACTGCGCTCCCCCGCAGAACAAGCCGACTCCCACCGAGCGGGATACCTGCAGACCCTGGCTCGACGACGAATTACGGTTGCTGCGTCCGACGTTGCGGTCGGTGCTAGTCCTCGGTGCCTTCGGCTGGCAGTCTCTGCTGCCGACACTGGCCGCGAACGGGTGGGAGATACCCAGGCCTGCACCGAAATTCGGACATGGGGCTCGGCTCGATCTGGGCTCGATCACCGTGTTCGCCAGCTATCACGTGAGCCAGCGAAACACCTTCACCGGACTGTTGACTCCGACGATGATCGAGGATGTGCTGCGGGATGCGGGTCGGCATGCACGCTTGCTGTGATCGCCTTCATCCGGAACATGAACAGCAGCACTCCGGCGGGGCCTGCGCCGGCCACGATGAGCAGCATGGTGCGCCAGTCGGCGAGTAGGAGAACGTCGCCTCCCGGGCCGCCGAGCATGCACAGCACCACTGCAGCGAACCAGCCGATCAGGGGCGACGCCACCCAGATCGGCCGATCTGCGACCTTGCGTGCGGCCAGAATCAGCGCGACGTTCGCGATCCCGCCGAGCACAGCGCTGATGGGGAACTGCACCGACCCGAGGTAGGTCGGAAGGAAGAAGACCGAGAGAATTCCGGACAGGAAGCCGTCGAACACCAGTACTGCGACGGTCGCCCAGGACACCAGGGCGACAGTATTGGATGCGGCCTTCGAGATCATGCGCCCAATACTGCCTTGACCCTGGTTGTTTCAGTGCATCGCATTCGAAAAACCGGGAATCGGCACTCAGGAAACCGGCGGGTATCCCAGCGAGGTCAGCAAGTTGCTCGCACCCATGGCGATCTGTCCCAATACGTACTGGTACAGATCTGCCTGCGCGCCGAACTGCGGCTTGAGAGAATCGACGAACGCGACGATGGCGTCCTGTACTACCCAGTTGTACATGTGTGTTCCGCCCCTGCTGTGGTGGTATCAGTGATTCGAAGCACAGCCTAGTACGCCGGCGAACAGGTCGTTCTCCCTACCCGTCTCATCGGGGTCGAGTTCACCGCGGACGAGCACGTACTGCTCGTCGAGCAGGATCGGCTGGGCGATGTCGTTGGACAGTGCGTACTCGCTGCCGGACGGCGCGACGGTCACCTGAGTCGCGTGGGCCCGGAGCGCATCCCTCTTGGCATCGAGCACGCCGCGGATGTCGACGCTGGTGGTGATGGTGGTCTCGGGAACGCTCGGCAGCTCGCCGTCCTCCGGCATTCGCCAGTGCGGGGGAATTTCCTCGATCGCCGCAAGTCCCGCCTGCAACTGATCGTGTCCGGTGACGGTCCAGTAGAACTTCGACACCTCCCAGGGCGATCCGACCCCGGGGAACGAATCCGTTCCGCAGACCTCCACGGCCTCGGTCACCAGCGAGTGCACCTGCTGATGATCGGGGTGGCCGTATCCGCCCTCGGGGTCGTACCCGACGACCACCTGCGGCCGGAGCTCACGCATCACCGCGACGAGCGCTCCGAGGGCCTCGGCGCGATCGGCATTGACGAACGCGCGCGGCTTGCGGGCAGCCGACGTCCCGGCCATTCCCGAATCTCGCCAACGACCGGCTCCCCCGAGGAACCGAGGCGGGTTGCACCCCAGTGCCGCGAGAGCGCGATGCAATTCCAGAATTCGATAGCCACCGAGCTGATCGGCACGGTCGACGACCAGATCGGCCCACGTCTCGCCGATCACTTCCCCCTCCTCACCGAGTGAGCAGGTGAGCACCGTGACGTCTGCCCCGGCTCGAACATAGTGAGCGATGGTGCCGCCGGTGGTGATCGTTTCGTCGTCGGGGTGTGCGTGTACCAGGAGCAAACGCTGCGGCTCCGTCATGGAAGGCTCGGTCATGAGAGGCTCCGTCATCGTCGACTTGTCGGTCATCGGGGCGTCCGCATCCACTGCGACGCGTCGGCGAAGATCCCGACCTCCACCGGGCCGGTCAGCGAGACGCCGGTGATGCCGGGAACGGCGGCCACCACGGACGAGTCCTGCATGATCGGCAGCGTCGACGCCAGCGACCACAGTTCGGGCTCGACCTCGTTCGTGGCCACGGCGGGCTCGAGGCCGCTCACCAGTGCCCTGTCGATCGTCGGTTGCAGTTCCGGAACGCACAGCCCGGACAGGTTGCGCGGCACCTGGACGCCGTCGCCACTGCCGTCGGCCGGTGCATCGACGCAGCCGAACCGCGAGGCGAGGACCGTGGCGGGGTCGACCCCGGCGCTGGTCCATCCCACGACCGCATCGACGGTCCCGTCGGTCAACGCCGTCGAATACAGCTCGTCGGCAGGCAGTGGGGTGACGGTGGCATCGATGCCCGCGCCGACGAGTTCGTCGGCGGCGGTCCCGGCGACCGCGAGCGCGATGTCGTCGTTCTCGACGGCACCGATCACGAACCGCAACGCCGTGCCGGTCGCGTCCGCAAGACGGGTCACACTCGATCCCGGAGCACCCGTGGTGGTCGGCGCGGGACTTGTCGTCGGAGCGGCGGCGGTCGGTGCGCTGGGGTTCGGTGTGGAGGTCACCACGGCGTCGGGTGTCGGCACGAATCCGGCCCGCTCGAGCAGATCGAGGGCTGCAGTTCTGCCGATGGGGGCGGGCGCGGTCGCGGAGTAGCCGGGGTCGGACGGCGAGGACAGCTGCGCTGCCGCCCGGCGATCCGTCGCGCCGCCGCCCGCTCCGACCGTGGCCAGCAGGTTCGGATCGAGCAGACCGAATATCCCCTGCCGCACAACAGAATCGGACATGTTCGGCGCTCGACCGTTGACCGTCATCGACAGCACACGTGACTGCCTGACGGTGTCGGTTCGCACTCCGGGAATTGCGGAGAGCTGAGCCCGCAGAGCCGAGCCCCCGCGAACCTGGGCGATCTGAGCGTCACTGGACCGCAGCGAATCGGCCAGCTGCGCCGAGGTTCCCCCGCGGCGGATGAGGATCTGGTCCGGTGATGCGGGCTCGCCCCAGAATCGGTCGTTGCGTTCGAGCAGAATCTCGTCCCGACCCCGGTCGACGGTCTTGATGTTGAACCGCGAACCGGAGACCGGCACGTTGTCCGTCAGGCCTCCCTGGAAACCGCCGGGTGAGTCCTTGAGGAGGTGCGAGGGCACCAGATCGGCGAACAGTCGCTGCCAGGCCGGATACGGCGACGAGAGCGTCACGTCGACCGTCTTGCCACCGCCCGAGGACGCGACGTCGCTGATCAGGGCGTACCCCGCCGGATCGACGACACCGGGCTGGTTGGTCATCTGCTGCCACAGGTAGCGGAAATCCTCGGCGGCGATCGGTGCGCTGTCGGACCACTGGGCCTCGTTGCGCAGCTGATAGCGGATGGTGAACGGCGATTGCGACGTCACCTCGGCCGAGAGCAGCAACGACAGGTCCGGCTCCCACGTGGTCGCCCCGGTATCGGGGTTCCGGACCGGGCGGAACGGGCTGGGCAGAACCAGTGAACTCACCGCGGCCGTCGCGGGCGACTGATCCGCCAGAAGATGTGGATTGAAGCCGATACCGACGTCGTCGATGGCGACGACGACCGGATCACCGGTCTCGGCCGGCACCATCGTCGTACTGACCGGAGTCTCGACACTCTCGATCGGGGGCGGCGGATCCGCAGTGCACGCGGTGAGTACCAGAGCGATGGCAGAAACCAGAACCGTCGGCATCAGCACCTTGCGCAACGAGGATCTCCTTCGTAGTCGGCTACCTTCTGCGACAGAAGCGACGCGCCCCACGAGGGTGACACGTCGCTTCTGCCGCACGAAGTGAGTCTTACAGAGCAGCCTTGTCGCGAGTCTTGCTGCGCGAACGCTCGCGGGCGCGCTCGTTGGAATCGAGGTGCACCTTGCGGACGCGGACGACCTCGGGGGTCACCTCGACGCACTCGTCGCCTGCACAGAACTCCATGGCCATTTCCAGGTCGAGCTTCTTGGGCTTGGCCAGGGTCTCCATGACGTCTGCGGAGGACTGACGCATGTTGGTCAGCTTCTTCTCTCGGGTGACGTTGATGTCGAGGTCTTCCTGACGCGGGTTGATGCCCACGACCATGCCCTCGTAGGTGTCTGCACCCGGCTCGACGAAGAACGTGCCGCGGTCGGCCAGCTGGATCATCGCGAACGGAGTGACGGTGCCGTTACGGTCCGAGACGAGCGAGCCGGTGTGGCGGGCGCGGATCTCGCCGGCCCACGGTGCGTAACCGTGGAAGACGGCGTTGGCGATACCGGTGCCGCGGGTTTCGGTGAGGAAATCGGTGCGGAAACCGATCAGGCCACGCGAGGGAACGATGAACTCCATGCGAACCCAGCCTGCGCCGTGGTTCGTCATCTGCACCATCTTGCCCTTGCGCGCTGCGAGCAGCTGAGTGACCGCACCGAGGTACTCCTCCGGTGTGTCGACGGTGAGCTCTTCGAAGGGCTCGTGCAGCTTGCCGTCGACCTGCTTGGTGACCACCTGTGGCTTGCCGACGGTGAGCTCGAAGCCTTCGCGACGCATCTGCTCGACGAGGATGGCCAGCGCCAGCTCGCCACGACCCTGGACCTCCCAGGCATCGGGGCGACCGATGTCGAGGACCTTGAGCGAGACGTTACCGATGAGCTCCTGGTCCAGACGGCTCTTGACCATGCGCGAGGTGAGCTTGTGGCCGCTGACGCGTCCGACGAGCGGGCTCGTGTTGGTGCCGATGGTGACCGAGATGGCCGGCTGGTCGACGGTGATGCGGGGCAGTGCGACCGGGTTCTCCAGATCGGCGAGGGTGTCGCCGATCATGATGTCCGGGAAGCCCGCGACGGCGACGATGTCGCCTGCGACGCCGCGCTCGCCGGGAACGCGCTCGACGCCGATGGTGTTGAGCAGCTCGGTGATCTTGGCCTTCTGGACGACGGGCTCGCCGTCGACCTCGCGCATCCAGCTCACGGTCTGGCCCTTGGAGAGCTGGCCGTTGTGGATACGCACCAGGGCGAGGCGGCCGAGGAAGGCCGACGCGTCGAGGTTGGTGACGTGGGCCTGCAGCGGTGCGTCGACGTTGCCCTTGGGCGCGGGGACGTAGTTGAGCAGCACCTCGAACAGCTCGTCGAGGTTCTCGGCGTCGGGCGCGTTGCCGTTCTCGGGCTGAACCCGCGACGCCTTGCCCTCACGGCCGGAGGCGTAGAGAACGGGAAGATCGAGTGCGAGCTCGGCTGCCTCGGACGCTTCGTCGTCGAGGTCGGATGCGAGGTCGAGGAGCAGATCGTGGCTCTCCGAGACGACCTCTTCGATGCGCGCGTCGGGACGGTCGGTCTTGTTCACGACCAGGATCACCGGGAGCGAGGCGGCGAGCGCCTTGCGCAGGACGAAGCGGGTCTGCGGAAGCGGGCCCTCGGAAGCGTCGACGAGAAGGACGACGCCGTCGACCATGGACAGGCCGCGCTCGACCTCGCCGCCGAAGTCGGCGTGGCCGGGGGTGTCGATCACGTTGATGACGGTGATCGTGCCGTCGGCATTGCGCTTGTGAACGGCCGTGTTCTTGGCCAGGATCGTGATGCCTTTTTCTTTTTCGAGGTCACCCGAGTCCATGACGCGGTCGATCGCTTCGGCACGTTCCTCGAACGCGCCTGACTGCCGGAGCATGGCGTCGACCAGGGTGGTCTTGCCATGGTCGACGTGTGCAACGATGGCTACGTTGCGAAAAGTGGTGGTGCTGTCGATGTTGTCTGCACTGCTTGGGGCGCTCACGCGAAAAATTCTCCTGGAGTCGAATGCGGGCTCTTGTTCGCTAGCGGGCTTATGTCGCTAGAGAAGCGCGCTGCACCGCGAGGTTCTCGCGACTGATCGAGTTTACCCGTAGTCCGACGGTACCCCGCGCCACCCTCAGGTCTGTGACCTGCGCCACCCATTAGTCTTGGTGCTCATGGGCAAGATAAAGGCAGTAGATGTCTCGGGGATGAAGCCCAAGAAAAAATGCTGCCGCAAGAAGGTTCGGTGCATCAAATGTCCCGTGGTAATCATGCGAATGAAGAAACTCGAATCGGCAGGCGCAACCAAGAAGGACCTGAAGAAGGGCCTCAAGACCGCTCGGGCGAAGTGAGCAGGATTTCCAGCAGTTCGGGCAGCCAGAGCCGATCCGCGTCGACCAGATCCATCGTCACCAGCGTCTCGGCATCCACCCAGCGCAGGGCCGAATGTTCCAGCGCTGCAGGCATTCCCGAGACGAGCGAAGCCCGGTAGGCACGCATCACCAGGCCACCGGCAAGGTCGACATCTCCGGTGAGCGCCGCTCCGATCGAGCACTCGACTCCCAGTTCCTCGCGCAGCTCACGCACCAGCGCGGCGTCCTCGGACTCCCCCGGCTCGACCTTGCCGCCGGGCAGTTCCCAGAGACCCGCCAGTTCGGGTGGACGGGTTCGTTGCGCCAGCAGCAGCCTGCCGTCGTGCGTCAACGCGGCTGCGACAACCACAGCGGTGGGGGTACCGGACATGCCACCATCTTTCTATGACCGAACTGCTGACCGATCGCGACATCGAGGACGCCCGGCTCGCCGAATGGACCGTGGTCGGGAAATCTCTGACTCGCACCGTCGAACTGGCGTCGTTTCCGGCTGCCATCGAGGCGGTGAACCGCGTGGCCGAGGCCGCGGAGGAAGCGGACCATCACCCCGACATCGACATCAGATGGCGGACGCTCACGTTCACCCTCTCGACGCACAGTGCCGGCGGGCTCACACAGAAGGATGTGGATCTGGCACGTCGGATCGATGCACTGACCGCGCCTTCCTGACTCGCCCGGCATAGACCACCCAGCCGAGGAACAACGCTGCTCCGACAACGTCCACGGCACCGGCCCACGCTTCGAGTCCGGGACGGGGGATGGTCCAGATCGATTCCTGGAAGAAGCTGAGCAGCCACGGCACCCCCACCGTAACCGTCACCAACCAGTATCCTGCGACGATCTTCGCCCCGGCTACGTCGCGCAGCGGGCCGTGTACCAGCCAGATCACCATCGGGATGACCCAGATCCAGTGATGCGACCACGAGATCGGTGAGATCAGCAGGCCGAGAAGTTGCACGATCACCAGCGTGCCCAGATGGTCTTCGCGTCCGATCGCACGCCATGCCGCGATCGCCAGCCCTGTCGCGAAGACGGCGGCGACGATCCACAGCGGCCCCTGCCCGACGTCCTCCCCCGCGATCCGGCTGAGCGCACCACGCAGAGACTGATTCCAGACCGAGCCGACGGGTCCGATGCGGTCGGCATCGCCGAGCAACGTGGTGAAGTACGTGGCCGCCTGCTGTCCGAGCGCCGCGTAGCTGACCGCGACGGTGAGGGCGAAGGCCACTGCCGAGAACACTGCGGCCTTCCATCGCCGGGTGGCCAGGAAGTACAGACCGGTGATGGCCGGGGTCAGCTTGATTCCGGCGGCGAGGCCGACCAGTCCGCCTGCCACCCACCACCTGCTGCTGCGCACCGCGAGAATTGCCACCAGCACCAGAAACACGTTGACCTGGCCGTAGTCCAGCGTCGTCCGCACGGGTTCGGACCACAGTCCCAGCGCGGTCCACAGCATTGCGATGCGTACCCAGCGCGGCTCGGCGGCGCGCTCGTCGCCGAGCACCATCGACAGCGCCAGCCTCACCACGGCGAACAGCGCGATCATGGTCGCGGCCTGCCACAGGACGCCGACCACCGTGAACGGCAGATAGTGCAGCGGGAAGAACACGAGCGCGGCGAACGGCGGGTACGTGAACGGGAGTGGGAAGTCGGGGGTCTGTACCGAATACGTGTAGTCGTACAGATTGCCGCCGAGCAGTGCCGCCGAGCCGTCGACGTAGACGTGTAGGTCCACGAGGTTCATTCCGTTGGGCGTGGCGAAAGCCCAGACGAATCGGCTGATCACCGAGACTGCGAGCAGAACGGGGGCCAGCCGAACAAGTCGGTTCACTGTGCGTGCGGTTCCGTTCGGTATCGATGCGGTGTATCGGTCGTCGAGCTTATAGGGCTCCGCTCACGCGCCCCAACCGCCTGCGCACCGGAGTAACATTTGCATCACCTTTCACACTGATAACTTCAGTAACAGGTTATCGTGTGCGTCTGCGGAGAATTCGCAGCGTGTGACCAATAGACTGCCCTGGCAAAGATGCGACGGGGGAGGGCTCGACCGACAACAGCTGTACATCGGGGATTGCGCTACATAGAGTGACCCCTCGAGCACCGGCTGTCGCCGTGGGCCCGCGTCATGATCAGAATGGGGAATATCACCGTGCTTCGTACCCGCGGAACGCGTCGCGTAGTTACAGCCTTTGCCGTAGCCGCAGCCGCCGCACTAGTCGTGCCGACCAGCGCATCCGCACAGCCGTTGGTGCCGATGGCACCGGCAGATCTGCCCGCAGCACCGGCCGATCCCGCTGCTCTGATCGCTCAGTTCCTCCCCGCCCCCGGTGAGCCGTTGCCGAACCTGGCCGACGTCGAAGCACTCGCCTCGTTCGCACCGGCCATTCTCGGTGCCGCAGCCGGACCTGCCGACGTGGGAGCTGCTCCGGCGGCGGACCTGCTCGGTCAGGCCCGCACCCTGCTGGAAACCGCGCAGCTCCCGGACCAGGTCAAGGCACTGCTCGAACGGGTCATCACCTTCCTGGACGGCTCCGGCGGCGGCGGACCCGAACTGCCGGCCGATGGACCCGTCATCGCCCAGTTCCTGTACCCGACGCTCGGCAAGGGCTGCATTTCCGACACCGCCGATTCCGTCGGAACAGCCCTCGCCGTACCGGGACCGGCCACCCTGCCGCCTCCCGGACCCGGTGCAGGACAGGCCGGCTTCGTCTTCACCGCCCTCGGCACTGCGCCCGTCGCTGCGCAGCAGGCAGCTCCCCTGACGGTGACGTGGCTCAACATCGACAACCGTCGCTCGGGAACGCAGGACCTGACCGGCGCGGCCATGATCAACACCGACGGTCCGGCAACGCTGTCCGCGATCGCCGACACCGGCCCCGGACGCGTCCTTTCGGTGATCTCCGGTTCGATCACCACGCAGTCGAAGGAAGATCCGGCCGCAGCTCCGCGCAGCTGCACCTTCCTGCCCACCATCGGCACGGTCTACGTTCCGTAGCTCGTATCTGCTCTACCGACAGTTTCGCCCCCGGCTTCCTCGCAAGCCGGGGGCGAAACTGTCGATTCAGGCGAATTCCGAAAACATCTATGCGTTGAATTCGAGAATTGTCGGAATGAATTACATCGATGTTATTTCAGAGAATGTTCGCCTCGGATTTCGACCACTGCCCGTAGTCGGCTTTCAGAATGTTGTTGATGTCGACCTTGACGCCGCCCACGAAATCCTTGTCGATTCGGATCTGATGAATGTGTGCGTCGGGGTGAACGAAGCCCTTGGGGGTTCCCCAATTGTGCTGCCAATACCACTGGCCGAGTCCGGCGACCGAGGCCAATTCGATGGTCGGTGAGTTGGCGTAGATCCCCGTGTTCTCGGCTCCGATCACCGATTGCCAGCCCAGGATGTACGGCGCGATCAGAGTTGCGAACTCCACGGCGGTGGGGTTGTCGTCGATCGACGCGTAGATCGGGCGGTCCGTCGGACCACCGGCGGCGAGGTGGAGTTCGAGTCCCCGCTCTGCATGCTCGACACCCGCCGCGTACCCGCCACGCCAATCGGACGTGGCACCCTTGCCGAACTGATAGTTCGAGACCACTTCCAGCCCTGCGGACGTCAGCGAGTCGGCCTCGGACTTGCGCATCGGCTTGCCGATCATCCAGTTCGCATCCGGTCGCCGATCGGAGACGTACCGAACGGCCCCGAGGTGACCGGCCGCCTTGATGGCCGCCGCCGACGGCACCCCACCCGAGTAGTCGACGAGGGTGCCGAGTCCGGCGTCGGCGTGCGCGGTCGCCGTTCCCAACGCAACCAATCCGACGGCGGCCGCGGACCCCGCGGCGGCGTACTTGAACAACTCACGTCGCGAAACCTGCACAGAAATCTCCATCGTCGTTCGATCGCTGCGGCGCGCCTACCCGAGTAATCGCACAACCACTGCTATTTTCCGTCGTTTGTCGTATCCCACCACAATCACACCGGCATCGCCAGCCCCACTGCTCACACCACCACGTATCCCTCCGGCTTCACACGAGCACCTCGAGCATCGACGTCACGAACATGAATATGGTGGGGAGGACGATGCACGCACGAATGCGCTGAGGAGTGGATGGACATGGGCGTATCGCTCGCCAAGGGTGGAAATGTCTCGCTGACCAAAGAAGCACCGAACCTGACCGTGGTCAGCGTGGGACTCGGTTGGGATGTCCGCGCCACCACCGGCGGTGACTTCGATCTCGACGCCAGCGCCATCGGACTTCGCACCACGAAGAAGGCACTGAGCGACAGCTACTTCGTCTTCTACAACAACCTGCGCTCCCCCGACGGTGCCATCGAGCACACCGGCGACAACCGGACCGGCGAAGGCGAAGGCGACGACGAGAGCATCGATGTCGACCTGGCAGCCCTGACCCCGGAAGTCGACTCCATCGTCTTCCCGGTGTCCATTCACAACGCCGATGCCCTGGGCCAGAACTTCGGCCAGGTCGTCAACGCCTTCATCCGCGTGGTGGACAAGTCCGACGGTCGCGAACTCGCCCGCTTCGACCTCAGCGAAGACGCCTCCACCGAAACCGCAATGGTGTTCGGCGAGCTGTACCGCCGCGGGGCCGAATGGAAGTTCCGCGCCATCGGCCAGGGCTACGCCTCGGGCCTGGAGGGAATCGTGCGCGACTTCGGCATCGACGTGGGCTGAGCTGTCCGCGAACCGACTCGCTCGGACCGTCTCGATTGGACAACGGATTCCGGCTGAGCTTGTGACGCCCAGATGATGTGTGGTGGTATCAGCGCACACGCAACATAAGCCACATCAGTCACAGGAGTCACACATGTCTCGTCGCCTCAGCCGTTTGGCGGGCGCGCTCGCGCTCTCCTGCGCGGCATTGCTCGCTGTCCCCGCCACTGCCGCAGCGGATCCGGCACCGGCCGATCCACTGGCGCAGGCGATCGCCGCACTGCAGGGACAGGGTGGTGCCTCACTCGACGCCGCGACCGCGATCGCCGACTCACGTACCCCGGTCGCCGAGGACGCGAGCGTCGATCCGTTCGCCGCACTGAACGCGGCCAACAAGGCCCTCACCGACTTCGGCATCACGCCGTTCTTCTACCCCACGGCAGCGATCAACTGCGCCGCTGCGGCGGGCTCGCCCCTCGGCATCGTTCCGGGTGTCGCAGGCGGAGCGGCCGGACCGTGGCCTCGGCTGACCGCGCCGGCCATCCCCACCTTGCCGTTCCTGCCGTCCATACAGATCCCCGAGCTCAATGCCGTCGACAAGGGCGAAACCATGTTCGCGTTCGTCCCGGCCGGAATCGTGAACGATTCCGCAGACAAGACCGGGATGCAGGTCGCCTGGTTCAACGTCAACACCCTGCAGGGCGGATTCGCCGACTTCGGCGGCTTGGCAACCACTCTCGCCGACTCGATCCTCGCCAACTCCGGCGTGCCCGACGCCGCGAAGGACATCGTCCGGCCGTTCGTCATCGGAGCGATCGACTCATTGCCTGCCGCCGGTGCCCGCGCCGTACCCGTCGAAACCGGATCGGGAACCGTGCTCGCCGCGGTGTTCGGCACCGTGAACCACAAGGCCCTCGACGGTTCGGACAAGAGCTGTTTCTTCTTCCCCACTGTCGGCATGATCAACGTCGCCTAGAGGTTACCCACGATCACGAAAGGCCCTGCAGCGCACTGCTGCAGGGCCTTTCGGCTGCTACGCTCTGACGATTCGGCCCAGCCGCCCCAGGACGGCCTGCATCTCGGTGTGTTCCGAGCGCGCCGCCCACGGCCGTTGCCTGTTCCTCCCCCGCATCTGCATCGCAGCCCCGGTCACGAGGTCACCGTTGGGGGCGAAATGCACACGAACTATCTCGTTGAGTGAGCGTCTCGAACCGAAACCCGGTACGACACCGCAGAACCCGTACGGAAACAGCGGTGCATCCGGCTCGTTGTACTTACCGCCGACGAACACCGGTCCGCCGGTGCGGAAGTCGCGGCACTGCGCGATGAAGCCGTGGAACGCACGACCCTTCTCACGGCCGTAGTAGGCGATACCCACCCGTCCGGACCCGGTGGCGGTGATCGCGCCGAAGCGGGCGTCGCGCACCCCTGGTGCAGACACAACCACCGGCCTCGACCAACTCACCGCACCGTCCGAGGACCAGGCGGCATGCAGCAACCCGTCGCGGTCCGGCCACACCGCGTACACGTTTCCGTCGTCGTCGACGGCCATCGACTCCGGCAGCAGGTATCGCGAACCGAGCAGCAGAAAGTGCAGTGCATTGTGGTACTTCGCCAGCGCCGAACCCGGGACCATCCGAACGTCCCACGTCAGGCCTTCGTCGCGACTGACCGCAACAGCGAACCGTCGACCATAACGCCCACCGATGTAGACCGTGCCGTCCGGACCGACGACGCCCTTGCCGAACGCGACGTACTCCCGACTCGGCAATCCGGGGATGTTCTTCGAATCGATGTCGAAACCACCGGCCACCTCCCACTTCACCCCGCCGTCGAAGGACCGCCAGATGACCTGCCGGGTGACGTTGATCAGTGGCCGCACCCGTACCGCGAACGGCGTGGGCGCGGAGAGGTACGTAACTCTCCCCGACCGTGAATTGCTTGGTCCGGCAAATACTTTGGCGTCCATCCTCGCTTTCGATGCCACTTTCCGGGTGCGCCAGGTTTCGCCCCGGTCGTCACTGACTCCGAGGGTGAAGCCCGTTCGCAGCGGGTGGGGCGGCACCGCGTCGAAACGGCCGGCGTGCAGAAACAGTCGCTCGTCGACGTCGTCGAAGTACAGATAGGGTCGATTCCGACCCTGCTGCACCCCCTCGGGAACCGATGCGCGCCATGACTTTCCGAAGTCGGACGAGCGCAGTACACCGACACCGTCGACGGTGAACGCGGGCGCGACGAAGACGGTGTTGTCCGCCGCCACCCCGAGGGTGCAGGCCGCAGAGCCGTACTCGGTGTAGGAGATGTCGGTGACGAAGTCGGCCGATGCGGCCGCGTTGGTCGAGGAACGCAGTCCCGCCCGATAACCCGAGGCAACTCTGGGCGTCACGACACCCGCCATGGGGTGCCACGGCGTCGCGGCCACAGTGCTGGTCGATGCATTGGACCAGGCTAGCGCCGATGGCACCGGTAGACCTCCAGGCAACCGAAGAAGTCCTCGGCCCGTCCTGGTGACAGATCACAGAACGGGACCGGTCAGTACGTAAACTCCCGATTCGCATTGGGACGCATAGGCTCATCGTGTGCCCCGCGCCCGAGCCGACCACAGTCGCCCCGGATCGACGCGCCTGCACCCCGCCGACGCACGCGCGTACTGGATGGCATCGAAGATTCCGAGCGACCAGTTTCTGCTGTACTGCTTCGACAGCGGATCCGAGGGCTTCGACTCCGAGGTGGCACGACTCCACGAGCGCAGCGGCCGCATCGAGGTTCTACGCGGACGCATCACCGACGTCGCATTCGGACTCGACTATCCCCTCTGGACCGAGGCGGGCCCGCGCTCCGACGCGATCTCCGTCCACCGGACGACGAGCACCTGGCCGGAGTGCCTCGACGCGATCGCTGCATCGTTCACCCGTCAGGTCGATCCCCGAGTGTCCGTGTGGCACCTGCACCTGTATCCGAACGTCACCGACGCTCCCGGCGGCGCGGCTGTCGTTGCCGTGCTCCAGCTTTCGCACGCGGCGGCCGACGGAACACTTGCTGCTCGCACAGCCCGCGACCTGTTCGGCACGCATCCACTTCCACCGGCGTCGGTCCGGACGGAGCCTCCCGCATTGTTCGCGCACGCATCCACGATCGTTGCCGCTGCGACCGTCCCGCTGCGACTGGCACGGATGGTTCGCGGCGGCGTCCGTGCCCGACGCGACGCGCTGAGCCTCGGACGAGGTACCGACGAGGGTGCGATTCCCCCGCCCGCACACTCGCGCGCTCGGACCGCCCTCGACGTGCCGCCCACCGGCCGGACGTCGGTACGGACCATCGTGCTTCCGAAATCCGACCTGCAGTCCGCCGGTACCACCATCACCACCTTCGTGCTGACCGCAGTATCGGTTGCACTGCAACGGCTTCTCGGCGACGGTCCGGATCTGGCCGCCGAGGTCACGCTGGCGAGGGACGCCCGAGCCGACGCACGAAACAATTTCGGCAACGTCGGTGTCGGACTGTTCACCGACGAACCGGACATCCGCACTCGCAGTCGACTCGTATCGGCCGATCTGGCCGCGCGTCGGACTCGCGCGAACCATCCGCTGTCGGAGGCCGCCCGCGCGTCACAGGACGCCGTCGAAGCACACGTGCCTGCATTTCTGGCCGAATGGGGCGTCGCGCAGTTCGATCCGACCGCAGTCCCTCCGTCCGTCACCGGGAACACCGTCGTCTCCAGCGTCTCGCGCGGTGCCGCAGACCTCACGTTCGGCGGCGGCTCCGTCCGATTCACCGCAGGTTTCCCGGCCCTGTCCCCCGCCATGAGCCTGACCCACGGAGTGCACGGCATCGGCGATACCGTCACCGTCGGCATCACCTCCAACAGTGCGGCCGTACCCTCCCCGGATCTCTACGAGGCACTCCTTCGCGACGCCCTCGACGACGTCCGCAAAGCTCTGGCCTGACCGGAACCGAACTGCCAGACAGTTCTCAGCATTTGTCGGGCGTCGGGCTCAGGTTCTCCCACCAGACTGACAGTCATGAGCCAGCAGAAGGTCACCGTACTCGCCGTCGGAGGTACCGGAGAATCACATCCGTCCGACCACCGAACGCGGGTGACGGGCCTGCTGGCCTGCGTCGTCGGCGAGCTCGACGACCGCTTCGCCGGCCGATGGGTCGGCTATCCGGCGTCGTACGGTCCGGTCGCATTCGGCGGACTGTGCTTTCGACACAGCGCAGAGATCGGCGTCAGACGCCTGCGCCGCGCCATCGAGGGCACCAGTGGTCCGATCGCCCTGATCGGGTACTCCCAGGGCGCGACCGTCGTACGCGAGGTTCTCGGTTCGGTGCACAACGGAACGATCGACGGCAGCCGCATCGTTGCCGCTGGTCTGATATCGGATCCTCAGCAGCCGGTAGGCGCCATCGACGGATGCACCGGACGTGGCGTCGCAGGTACGGGACCGGCTGTGCCCGAGTCGATTCCGGTCAAGTGGATCGGTCTGAAATCCGACATGATCTGCAACGCCAGCGACGACAGCCTGATTCGTGACATCGCGGACCTCACCCGGTGGATGTCCTTTCGGACCCCGAAGATTTGGCTGCGCGAGCTGTGGATTCTACTGCGCAGCAACAGCTTTCAGAACGCGACCCGAACCCGTCTTCGACCGTCGCAGTGGGCGAAGGATGTTCGACGCCTCCGCACCGCGGCCGTCGAGGTGGCCGGTTATCTACCGCAGTCGTTGCGCTGGCACCGATTCGAATGGGCCAATCCCGGCGGTGGGCGACACATCGCGTACGCGCGCGAGCCGTACGAGGACGACTCGACAGGATGTCAGGTTCTCGCGCGCTGGTTGGGCGGGCAAGCGGATCGCCGCGAGGAACTGCTCAGGCCTTCTCTGCCACAGCGGCGAGCTGCCTGAGCCCCTTCTCGAAATCCGGCCCGACGAGCTTGTCCATCGAGAACACTTTTCCGATCAGCGCGAACAGCTTGTTCTGCTTCCCCGACATTCGCCAGGTCACTCGGGTTCCGTCGGCGACAGGCTCGAGCAGGAATGCCGTGACGTTCCGATTCTTGAACGGCTTGGTGAATGCGAGGTCGAGCACGATTCTTTCTTCGGGAATCGACTCGGTGATGGTCATCGTTCCCGCGCCGGCCTTGCGGTTGCCCGACCACGAGTACGAGGCACCGACTCCGGCGTCGGGACCGGTGTAGGTGCGCTTCAGATCGGGGTCGACTCCCTCGTAGGGCGACCATTTCACCCACTGGTGAAAGTCGTCGATCAGAGCGTGCACGGTTGCGGCGTCGGCCCGAACCACGGCCGAGCGTTCGACCAGGACGGGTGCGGTTTCTCCGGCCATTGTGGAATCAGTCTCTCTTGCACAGGCAGAAGATGTGCCCGGCCGGATCGCGGAACACCCAGAACGAGGGTTGCGCGTGGTCGATGAGTTCGGCCCCGGCGTCGACGACGAAATCCCTGGCCTGTTCCATGTCGTCGACCACCAGATCGAGGTGGATCTTGATGCCCTCGCTCGGCCAGTCGATGGGGGTGAAGTCCGGTGCCTTCTGAAAGGCGAGCCGCAGTTCGCCCGGACCGTGCACCACCACCCAGTCCCCGTCGTCCCGAACCGGCTCCCATCCGAGGATGGTGCTGTAGAACCGGCCGAGCGCAGCCGGGTCCGGGCAGTCGAGGACGGTGTAGTCGACGGTGATGGTCGGTCGGGTCATGGCGGTCAGACTAGCGGTCAGCCGCCGACAGCAGGGGCAATAGTCTCGAACCATGCCTCGTGCAGGTGCTGCTCCCAGTGGTTCCACCAGTGCACACCGGTACCGGTGATCTTGACGTTGGGTCGCCCGCCTGCGGCCTGCAACAACGGAACGAATGCCCGGCTGCTCATGCCTGCAGCCGTCTCGAGCGGCACCATCTGCGCGAACCTGACGGGGTCGAAGCTGCTGCTGGCCGGGTTGAACACCGGGTCCGTGGCCGGCGAACCACTACCCGACGAGACGAAGACTGCCGTGTTGCGCAGAGCACCGACGTTGAGGGACGGGTCGTTGCGGATCCACTCCGCGGACGGCCAGGTACCCCACATGTTGCGCGCGTTGCCGCCCATCTCGCCGACAGCGACGGCGATGCCCTGGGCGAATCCGGGACTGCTGGCCGTCGGGTAGCCGCTGAACGACGCGACCGCCTTGTAGAAGTCGGGGTGGTGCGCGGCCAGGTTCAGCGCCGAGGTTCCGCTCATCGACAGTCCGGCCACCGCGTTGTTGACGTTGTCGCTGCCGAACCGATCCGCCATGAACGGCGGCAGCTCCTGGGTGAGGAAGGTTTCCCACTTCACGCGTCCGAGCTTGGGATCGTCGCGCTGCCAGTCGGAGTAGAAGGTGCCGCCGCCGCCGAACGGGATGACGACATTGACGTGCTTGTCGGCGAAGAAGCTCTCGACGTCGGTCTCGATGAGCCAGCCGCTGTTGTCCTCGGGTGCGCGCAGCCCGTCGAGCAGATAGAGCGTCGGCGCGGGTCCCCCACCGGCGGCTTTGAGCACCTTGATCGGAATGTTCTTGTCCATCGACGGCGAGTAGACGTAAACGAGCTCGGAGTCGGCCTTCGCCACACCGGTCCCCATCAGCACCGTTGCCATCGTGGCGACCAAGACCGCCACCACAGCGAGCACCAGACTTCGTATCCGAGCATGCAGCATAGACATTGTCCCCTTGTTCGTATCCAGCCGACCGTCTCGGGGAGGGTAACAGCCCGGTCACGGCTGCGCCTCTTCTAGCGCAGTGGGTTGTCGACGATCCACCACGCCGCGTACGGCGGCAACCACACCGAGCCGGTGCCGTCGACCTGCAGATCGTGCTGCGAGAGAACCTCCACCGGGGCCGGAATTCCGAGTTCGATCAGCTGCGCGTGCGGGAACGAGCGGTGTTCGGCGGTGACGTTGTAGAGGGCGACGAGGGTGCCGCTCGGATGCCGCCTGCGCACCACGAGCAGACCGTCGTCCGACTCGCTCTGCACGTCCACCGGTGCCTCGGCGTGCAACATCGGTAGTCCGGCGCGCACCTTCGCGATCCGAGCGATACCGTCGAACACTCGTTGCGCGTCGCTCCCCGGCTGGAATCGGCGGGCGCGGTCGGCATCGGTCACGCGTGGCCGATGCACCCATCTGTTGTCCTCGGCATGAGCTGGTTCGTCGGCCCAGTTCGGGTCTCCCTGGGAACCGAGCTCGTCGCCGCTCCACACGACCGGAATTCCGCCCCAGCCGGCAATGATGGCGTGTGCCAAAAAGATTCGACCGAACGCGCCGTCGGGATCGAGCCGTGACGGGCCGAGTCCGGTCAGCGCGGCTGCAGTGCCGCTGATCCGGCGGTCGCCGGTGTCCGGGTTGTACTGGAACACCAGGCCTTCGGCCCAGGAGCCGTCGAATTCGCCCGAGTACCAGTCGGCCAGAAAGTGTCGATGACCTGCGCCCGACAGCCCGAGGGACGACGCGTCGCCGTCGTCGATGGCCCAGCCGATGTCGTCGTGGCAGCGAACGTAGGTCACCCAGGTGCCGCTGGGTGGCGTGGGCGGCAACGATGCAAGGGCATGCCGCGCCAATGATGTACTGCCCGTTGCCAACATCGACCACACCTGCACCATCAGCGAGTTGTGGTAAGCAATGTCCGAGACCCGTCCGGTGTGCCGCCCCTGACCCAGGTACGGCAGCAGATCGCGGGGTCCGACGATCGCCTCGGCCTTGAACAGCGTGGCCGGAGCCGCCAGTCGGGCGGTGGCTCGCAGGGCCTGTGTGACCGCATGCACCTCGGGTTGGTTCTGGCAGTTCGTTCCCAGCCGCTTCCACAGAAATGCAATCGCGTCGAGGCGCAGCACTTCGACCCCGAGATTGGCCAGGTGCAGCACGATGCTCGCGAACTCCTGCAGCACAGCAGGATTGGCCCAGTTAAGATCCCACTGCCATTCGTTGAACGTCGTCCACACCCACTCGCCGAGTGTGTCGTCGAAGGTGAAGCTGCCGGGCGCGAAGTCGGGAAACACCTCGGGGAGAGTGCGTTCGTACGAGTCCGGGGTGGTGCGATCGGGATAGATCAGGAAGTAGTCTCGATACGTCGGATCACCCGAGCGCGCCTTCTCTGCCCATTCGTGCTCGCGCGCAACGTGATTGAGCACCAGATCGACCACCAGACTGATGCCGCGTCCGCGCAGCGTTTCCGCGAGCGCCCGCAGGTCCTCGTTGGTGCCGAGATCCTCGCGAACCGCACGGTAATCCACCACCGCGTATCCGCCGTCGTTGTCACCGGGCCGCGGCTGCAGCAGCGGCATCAGATGCAGGTAGGTGACACCGAGGTCGGTCAGGTGGTCGAGCCGCTCGCCGACCCCACGCAGCGTCTGTCCGTACCGATCGACGTAGCAGGCGTAGCCGAACATGTCCGGCTGCTGGAACCAATCCGGTTCGAGCAAACGACGCTGATCGAGCCGGTGCAGATCCTCGGGGCGGGCCGCGTAGGCGCGCGCAGCGATCTCCACCAGGGTGGCCGCCACGGCGTCGGGATCGGGGTAGACGGCCGTGACCGCATCGTGCAGATCGGGAAACCACTGCTCGAGACGCAACTCGAATGTCTCACGTCGGTGGGCGGGAAGCTCGGCGAGGATCTCTCGGGTGACGTCGGAGACGGCGGGGTGAACCATGGGCTCATTCTGGCATCGACCCCGGCGTGGGGACGCGCATACATCCGGTTACCGCGGGGTATCACGGCGGCATGTCACTCCTGACCCGCACGCTGGACACGATCCTCGACAGAGCAGTCGTTCCCGGATACTCCCGCATCGGTGCCACGGTGCGTCGACGATTCTGGGCCGCGGACCCGACGCCGTTCCCCTCCCCCATCGACATGGTGGTGACCGGCGCGTCGTCCGGATTGGGCGCAGCCACCGCGAAGGAACTGGCCAGGTTGGGAGCACGGGTGCACCTGGTCGGCAGGTCTGCCGACCGGCTGGAATCCGCCGCCGCCGCCATCCGAACCGAGGTGCCCGACGCCTCCCTCGTGGTCCGTGAGTGCGACATCAGCGATCTCGATTCCGTGGCGGCCTTGATCGCGGCGCTGGCATCCGAACTCACGTCGGTGCACGCATTGGTGCACTGCGCCGGGGTCATGCCGGACGAGCGGCAGCTCTCGGCGCAGGGTCACGAATCCGCTTTCGCCACCCATGTACTCGGGCCGGTCGCATTGACGGTGGGACTGCGAGAGCTGTTCGACGCCGGATCGCGGGTCGTCTTCGTCTCGAGTGGCGGCATGTATGCGGTTCCGCTGCAGAACTCGGACTTCGAGTACGAGAACGGTAAGTACTCCGGCATGACCGCATACGCCCGCACCAAGCGCATGCAGGTGGTGGTGACAGAGCAACTGGCCGAACGCTTTTCGCTCGAAGACGATCCGGTCGTCCACAGCATGCACCCCGGTTGGGCAGCGACGCCCGGCGTCACCGGATCGATGCCCCTGTTCGGTTCGGTGATGAAGCCGATTCTGCGCAACGCACACGACGGGGCCGACACGATCGTCTGGCTCGTCGCGTCCGACCAGGCCTTGACCAGTACCGGCACGTTCTGGCACGACCGAGCCCCGCGTCCGACTCATTACCCTTCGTGGCGCGGAGATTCACCTCGCGTGCGAGATGCACTGTGGGCGAGCGTGGTCGAGGCGACGGGGATCGAGACCGAACCCGCGGCCGGTGGCTCACAGACCGAGTAGATCGGCCGATCTGCGCAGGCGCATCAGTACCTGAAGATCGAGAGCGTCGTCGGGGTCACGCCACTGCGTACCGATCAGCCGGTCGATGGCTTCGAGCCGTTGGTAGAGCGTGTTGACGTGCACCCCCAAGCTCGACGCGGTGGCCGAATGGTGGCGACCGTGAGCCAGATACGTCGACAACGTCTCCATCAGCGGGACCCCGCGCTTGTCCTGCTCGGCGAGCAACGGCCCGAGCTTGTCCTCGGTGAGTTCGTCCAAGTGCTCACGGGCCATGTGACTAAGCAGAATTCGATAGATCCCCAGGCCGCGCGCCGAGGATACTTCTCCGTCTCTGCCGAGAGTCGTCAGCACGTCAGCAGTCTGTTGCGCCTCTCGGAACGCCGTCGCGAGAGCGTCGGCCCCTCGCGCGGGTTCGGAGATTCCGACGGTGGCCCGGGTGACGATCATGCGACGAACGGCAGCGGACTCACGAGCCGGAACCACCAGCAGAACCCTCGAACCCTGCTCCGCTACAACCGATCCCGCTGGTAGTGCCACGGCTTCCAACTCGGCCCTCGACGCGTTGCCCTGCGCGACCGCCACACAATACGTCACGTCGGGAGTCAGGCCGGCACGGTGGAACTGCCTGCGTTCGTCCTCGGGCGTCGACGTCGGATGGAGGAGTAGATCGAGCAGGAATGCGTCCTGCGCTCGGCGTGCGGATTCCGCCGCCGCGCGCTCCTCGGCCAGCGACAGCGCGATGGCCGGCACAGCCCGATCGAGAAGTAGACGGGTCTGGTCTTCGTCCGGTCCGACGGAGATCAACACCCCCAGGAAGCGACCGGCAGCCACCACGCGACGCGCGGTGATCTCATCGTCGACGGCAGTGTCGGTGCCCGCCCTGCAGCGTTCGGCCAAGGCTTCGACCTGGACAGCTCTGTCCTCCAGTACAACCGGTACGGACGCGCCATCGGCCACGAAATACGCCGGGCGTTCGGTGGCCGACGCCACCTCCCGAACCAGACTCCGCACACCGCCCCCTTGGAGCACGACCTGAGTCAACGTGCGGTCCCATTGCAGGGTCTGTTCCAATTCCGTGGTGCGGAGCGACAATTCGGCGTTGAGAGTTTCGAGCGTGTCGATCGCTCGCACGTTCTCGATGGCGATGGCCGCGTGCGCGGCCAGTGCGGACAGCAGAGCGATCTCACTGTCTGCGAAATCCCGCTCCTGCCGCTTGCACGCGAACAGTGCGCCGATCACGCGGTCGCCCACCCGAAGCGGTACGCCCAGCAAACCGCGCATGTTCTCCGACCGCGCAGCACTGTCGGCTCCCGTGATGTGCCGAAATGCAGGTTCGCTCTGGTAGTCGGGTGTCCACGACGGCGAGGCACCGCGCACGATCAGCCCGACGAGCCCCTCGTCCAGCGTGAGCCTGATGCCCACCAACTGCGGGGTGAGGGCACCACTGGTGACCTCGATGACGAACTCGTCCCCGTACACCGAACCCATGTAGGCCAGATCCACGCCCAGCAACCTGCGGGCCTGGTCCACCACTTCCTGCAGCAGAATCCGATTGTCGCGCACAGTCGTCAGGCGCACCGCGATGTCGTTGAGCGCCGACAGCTCGGTGCTGCGCTGCTTGCGCTGATCGAGCAGAGTGCGCAGACGCAACGCCGCATGCGCCTCGGCACCGGGAAGATCCCGTCGATGGGCTTCCAATTCGTCGACGGACGCGTCGTCGAGCAGCATTTCCATCCATGACTTCGCGAGCGACATGGAGAAAACCTACATTGGCCGAGACCCGCGTCACAGCTAAAGTCGAACACATGTCGCTCGTCGAACAATTGTCCGAGGTCCTGCCTGCGGATCGGATCGTGGTGGACCCTGACGTCGTCGCCTCCTACCAGCACGACGAGGCCGAATGGGCGCCGTATTCGACGCCGGTCGCCGTCGTGCGGCCCCGCAGCGCCGAAGAAGTCCAAGCTGTCGTTCGCGCCTGTCTGGCCGACGGGACACCCGTCGTCACCCGGGGAGCGGGCACCGGCCTGTCCGGTGGTGCGAATGCCACCGAGGGATGCGTCGTGCTCCCGCTCGACGGCATGGACACGATCAAGGAGATCGACCCACTCGAGCGCTACGCCGTCGTCGAGCCGGGGGTCGTCAACGACCATCTGCGCGCAACCGTTGCCGAGCAGGGTCTGTGGTATCCCCCGGATCCGGCCAGTGCGCCGTGGTCGACCATCGGCGGCAACGTCGCTACCAACGCCGGCGGCTTGTGCTGCGTGAAGTACGGCGTCACCCGCGACTACGTCATGGGTATGCAGGTCGTCACCGGTACCGGAGAACTTGTCCGGCTCGGACGCAAGACCGCGAAAGGTGTTGCCGGATACGATCTTGCGGGCTTGATGGTCGGTTCGGAGGGCACGCTCGGCATCATCACCGAGGTGACGCTCAAACTGCGTCCGCTCCAAGATCCGCAACGCACCGTGGCCGGCTATTTCGATTCGATCGTCGACGCCGGGCGTGCCGTCGCCGCGGTTGCCGCCGCCGGATTGACGCCGTCCGCATTGGAGCTGATCGACAAGCAGTGCCTCATCGCCGTCGACGCGTGGAAGAACATGGGCCTGTCGGTCGAGGCGAATGTGGTGCTGCTCGGACGTATCGACGATCCGGGACTGATCGGAGATCAGGAAGCCGAGAAGATGCTCTCGTGCTTCGACGAGGCCGGGGCCACGTGGTCTGCCGTCTCGACCGATCAGGAAGAGGCCGACGCGCTGTTTGCGGCTCGACGGTTGGCTTATCCGGCGATGGAACGTCTGGGCCCGGTGTTGACCGAGGACGTGTGCGTGCCGAAGAAGCACGTACCCGAGATGCTTTCGCGCATCGAGCAGATCGGCCTTCGCTACGAAACGACGATCGCCAACATCGCCCATGCCGGTGACGGCAACCTCCACCCGTTGCTCATCACTCCGCACGACGATCTTCCGGCTCGCGAGCGCGCTCAGGCCGCCTTTGCCGAGATCATCGACGCTGCATTGGAACTCGGTGGCACCGTGACCGGTGAGCACGGAGTCGGACTGCTCAAGATGGACGGCCTGGTGCAAGAACTGGATCCGGTGGTGCTCGAGATGCACCGAGCGGTCAAAAGAGCACTCGATCCCCACGGAATCCTCAACCCGGGCAAGGTATTCACACCCTGACAGCGCTTGGTTCGTACGGTCCTATGGTTGTGTTCGCAGTCTGCCGCTGACCACCAGGAGAACTGCCATCACCACGCCCGGGGCGAACCACGGTTCGGTCAGCCAGCACTCGACACGGGCCGCGGTTGCAGTCGAATGCCCACGCTGCGATCCTGTGGACGTGCGAGTAGCTCTCATTGCCGATATTCACGGCAACATCGCGGCGCTCGACGCCGTTCTCGACGACATCGAACGGCAAGGTGTCGACTCGGTGGTCAATCTCGGCGATCTGCTCTCCGGCGGCCTGCATCCGCGTCGAACTGCGGACCGGCTGATGGCGCTGGGTTTTCCCACTATCGCGGGCAATCACGACCGCTATCTGCTCGAGCAGGCTCCCGAGGCCATGGGTAGTTGGGATCGGCACGCCCATGATCGACTCGACGACGAGCATCGACAGTGGCTGGGCTCGCTGCCGTTCTCACTCGAGCTGGATCCCGGAATCCTGGCAGTGCACGGTACGCCGACCGACGATCAGCAGTATTTTCTGCACTCGGTGGACCTCGACGGCTCTCGCGAGGCCACCGATGCCGAGATTCTCGACCGGGCAGCGGGTTTCACCGACAGGGCTGTCATCGCCTGCGGGCACACCCACTTGCAGCGACAGTGGACTCTCCCCAGCGGCACACTCGTGGTCAATCCGGGAAGCGTCGGCGCGCCCGCGTACGACGACGATCAGCCCTACCCGCACGTCATGGAATCCGGGTCGCCGCATGCGCGCTACGCGATACTCGACGATCACGGCACAGGTAGCTGGACGGTCTCGTTCGAGATGGTCGAGTACGACCACGTCGGCGCTGCCAACGATGCCCGCGCACACGGTATGAGCGCCATCGCCAACGCTCTTCTCACCGGATTTGTCGGCCCTGCGCCACAAGAGCAGTCACACTGAGCGCGTGAAGATCACCGACGCTCAGCGCCGACACCGGCTCGTCGCGCAGCACTTCGCCCGTGCCTCGACCACCGAAGCTGTGGTGTCGTCACTCCTCGCGTTGCATGCGACCGATCCGGCGACGGTGTATCTGTCGGTGCTGGCCCGCGCTCGAACACTGGGACTCTCGGATGTTCGCGACGCGATGTACGAGCGCCGGAGTCTGGTGCGGTTGATGGCGATGCGGCGCACGATGTTCGTCGTCGCACACGACGACGTTCCGATGATTCACGCTGCGGCGAGCCTCGGGGTTGCGCGCACCATGCGAGCACGCCTGATCAAGCAAGTCTCCACGTTGCCCACCGAACCGGTAATCGCCGATGTCGAATCATGGCTCGCTGCAACCGAAGCCGAGACCGAATCTGCGTTGCGGTCGATGGGGACCGCGACCGGAGCCGAGCTGTCCGCCGCCGTCCCCGGCCTCAAGACCGCGCTGCTGCCGACCACCGACAAGGTGTACGACGTCAAGCGGTACGTCACCTCGGAGGTACTGGTGATGATGGCCGCCGAGGGAAGGCTGGTGCGCGTCGAACCGCGGGGCGCGTGGACATCTCGACGGCACGCGTGGGCACCGATCGATCACTGGTGGCCGGACGGGATTCCCGATCTCGACGAGACAGATGCACGTGCCGACCTTGCCCGACGCTGGCTCGAGGTGTTCGGACCTGCGACCCTCGACGACCTGCAGTGGTGGACGGGCTGGAACAAGACGCAGACTCGGGGAGCAGTCTCGGGCCTGGACACCGTGGCGGTCGAACTGACCGAGGGCGATGGAATCATGTTGCCCGGCACTACCTTCGAAAAGCCCTCTCGCACAGGCATTATGTTGCTGCCTGCACTCGATCCCACCCCGATGGGATGGAAACACCGCGCCTGGTACCTGGGCGAGCACAAGGCCCCGCTGTTCGATACCTTCGGAAACATCGGCCCGACCATCTGGTCCGGGGGCCGCATAGTCGGCGGTTGGGCGGTCACCGGTTCCGGAGAAGTGGTGACCGAATTCCTGGAGGACGTCGGATCTCCGGTGTCGAAAGCCGTTGCAGCCGAGGCAGAAAGAATAACTATCCTGCTCGACGGCACCCCTGTGGTCCCGTCCTTCCCGACGCCGCTGGAGAAGAAGTTGCGGGGAAAGAAGTAGCCGAAATCTGCCTGGGCAGCGGGGCACGCGACCGAACGGTGCCCGAATTCGCGGTAGGGTCGGACCGTGCCGATCAGTCTCGTTTCCATCGTCCTCCCCGTGTACAACGGGTTGCCCGATCTGGATGAGCAGCTCGAGGCCGTCGCCGCACAGGACTACACGGGCGACGTCGAGCTGATAGTCAGCGACAACGGCTCGACCGACGGCCTGCGCGCACACCTCGAAAATCTCTCTCTGCCCATGACGATCCGCATGGTCGACGCCTCCGCCAAGCGTGGAGTCTCGTACGCCAGAAACGTCGGAGTGAAAGCTGCGCGCGGTGACGTACTCGCCTTCATCGACCATGACGACGTCGCTCACACGAATTGGCTGACGGCACTGGTGCGCGCACTCGACAGCTTCGACGCTGTGGGCGGCGCACTCGAAGTCGAATCCCTCAATTCGCCGGAGGTGGCGGCGTGGCGAGCTGTTCCGCCGCCCGGCGCCCTGTTCCGCTCCGCCTACCTGCCGTACGCACCGGGTAGCAATTTCGCCATGTGGCGGAGAGTATTCGAGAAGGTCGGAGACTTCGACGAAGACTTCATCGGTGGCGCCGAGGACGTCGATTACTCGTGGAGAATTCAGCAGGCGGGATCGACACTCGGACATGCCGCGGATGCAGTGGTTGCCTACCGCGTCAGAACGACGGTCCGTCGATCGTTCGAGCAAGGTCGGGCGTACGGCCGGACGTCGTACCAACTGTCGACGAAGCACCGCGCATCGGGCTGCCCACACCCCTCGTCCGTCGTCAAGATCCCCGTACATGCAGTGTCGATCCTTTATCTTGCGACAGTTCGTAATCCGTGGCTGCCGAAGATACTGAGACCGATGCCGAGTGGTTTGTGGGCTCACTACATCGGGATTCACTACGGCGCACTGCGGATTCGAGTGACGACGCTCGGCCGACGACAGAGACCGAGCGTGTGATGACACACGAGACCATCGATGCGCTACGCGAGGAGACTCTCGGCGTCCTGCGGCCTCACGCGGAACCGGGAGATCGTGTGGCGCACCTGGACTTTCCGAATCACTACAATGCCGGTGACTCCCTCATCCACGCCGGTGAGGTCGAGTACCTGAAGCGGTTGAACGTGCACGTCGACTACGTGTCCGATCCGTTCACCCACAACGATGCCCTCCTCGAGGAACGAGTCGGTGACGGGACCCTATTCTTGCAAGGCGGGGGAAATTTCGGCGACCGCTGGCCGATCGACCAGAAATTTCGTGAAGCAATCGTTGAACGGTTTCCTCGCAACAAGATAGTTTGTCTCCCCCAGAGCATCGACTTTGCCGACACCGAAGCCCTTACGAGGACCGCAGCCCTGTACGCGCGGCACCCGGATCTCACCCTCATGCTCCGCGAAAAACGTTCGTACGAACTGGCGCTCGCGCATTTCCCGAGCAATCGCGTCGAATACTGTCCGGACATGGCGTTCGGTGCCGAGATCGCGCGCAGCGTCGAAGGCTCTGCAGTGGATGTCGTGAAACTACTGCGCGCCGACTCGGAGAGCCTCGGTCATGCATCGGTGAACATCGACGCGTCGTCCGTCCAATACGATTGGGGCCTGCACGGAACGGATCTGGCGATCTCGACGGCGGTGATGCTGCCGACTCTGATTGCGCAACGTTTCCCCAGAACGAATCGTCTGCTCTACCCCGCCCTTCGACGCTCGTACGAGCAGACGGCGAAGCTCAACCTTCGTGTGGCCCAACGCATTCTGGATCTCGCACCCGTCGTCCTCACCGATCGACTGCATGCTGCGGTACTGGCGGCAATGATGGGCAAGCGTGTTGTGGCGATGGACAATGCGAACAGGAAGGTATCCGGTATCTACGACGCCTACCTGCACCGCTTCGACAACGTCCACTTCGCGTCGACCACCGACGAGGCCGCCGAGTTGGTACGGCAGGCCGTGTCCGACTGTCGGTGATGAACGCTGCTCGACCCCGCGCTGAGATTCAGAAGGGGTAGCGCCCCTCGGCCCAGGCGCGGGCAGCCGGAGGTGTCACCGCATCGACAGGTTCGCCGTCACGGAAGTACTGCGTATGCAGAATCCGGCCCGTGTCGACGGCTTCCTGCCACGCCTGAGTGGGACCTTCGCCGAACCAGAGCCACGGGGTGATGTCGTCCATGATCACGATCGAGTCCGCGGTGGCGAGTGGACGCAGGTCGTCGAGGTCTGCGCGAGCACCTTCCACCGAATGGTCGCCGTCGATGAAGATGACGTCGAACCGTACGTCCGGATGTTCCTTCGCGTAGGCCGCGATGGTGGTGTGCGAGTCGCCCGGGATCAGAGTGTGGCGGCCCGGAAAGTGTTCGTCGATATGGGCTTTCGCGGCGTCGCTGTAGGCATAGGCGGCCAGGTCGAAGGACACGACGGTCGTATCGGGCGATGCGTCGAGGAACGCCCAACTCGAGAAGCCGGCATTGAACCCGACCTCACAGATCAGCTTCGTACTCTCCCGTGCCGCAAGCGAAGACAAGTATGCCTGCTCCGCCTCATCGGCTCCACGCTCGAAAGGTTCCCCAGCAGTGGCCGTTCGGTGCACCAAGGCTTCGAGTTCCTGCAGACCCATTCACGTTCTCCTATCGTCCGATTCGAAGCGTAGTCAACATCGAATCCCCGGGCTGACAACGGCTGACTCCTACCCGCAGCCGATGCCTGTACCGTTCGCACAGATAGACCTTCCACACCTCGAACGGGGAACGATTCGATGACCGTAGATCTCACCAAAGGTGATGACCGCACCGCCGGACCGGTCAACCCGTACGCCGTGATCTCACTGGTGGCAGCTCTCCTGGGGCTGTTCCCCGTCGCGATAGTGTTCGGGATCCTGGCGTTCTGGCGACCTGCCGGTAGAGGAATTGCCATCGCTGGCCTAGCAATCGGAGTGGTCGAATTGCTCGTTGTCGCGACGCTTCTTTACGGCTTCGGATCTCTCACACCGAGCGATTCGGCATCCAGCGAAACGTTGACACCTTATTCACTACCCGCAACCGCGATCTTCACTGTTCCTTCCACCACGACGCCGCTACCTCCGGCTGAGACCACCGCCGACTCGACCGAGGTCCCCATCGTCTCGCAGCCCGAGGTGAACGGTCCATGCGATCCGAGCACCGACAATCACGACACTTCCGCCGATGGCACGTTCCTCAAGTGCACCTATGCAGGGTCGACCAGCGCGCGGTGGGTGCAGTCCGCGCCGATAATCGACAACAACGCGGAGGCAGGATCGGCATGCGATCCGATCGTCAGAGGCATCGCGGTGTCGCCGGAAGGATTCGACATGTTCTGCGTCTCCGACGGCGCAGAAGGCGGCGGCTACTGGTCACCTGGGCCTTAGGCCGTTGACACGCCGAAGACCGTTAGACGTTGAAGCGGAACTCCACTACATCGCCGTCGGACATGACGTAGTCCTTGCCTTCGATGCGCACCTTGCCCGCGGCCTTGGCCGAGGCCATGGAGCCCGCGGCGATGAGGTCTTCGTAGGAGACGATTTCGGCCTTGATGAACCCGCGCTCGAAGTCGGTGTGAATGACGCCCGCAGCCTGGGGTGCGGTGTCACCGCGATGAATTGTCCACGCGCGAGCCTCTTTCGGGCCTGCGGTGAGGTAGGTCTGCAGGCCGAGAGTGTGGAAGCCGGCGCGCGCGAGAGCGTCGAGACCTGGCTCGGTCTGTCCGACAGACTCGAGCAGTTCCGCTGCCGACTCCTTGTCGAGTTCGAGCAATTCCGACTCGATCTTCGCGTCGAGGAACACCGCATCGGCGGGCGCGACGAGGCGAGCGAGTTCACCGATCTTCGCGTCGTCGGTCAGCACCGACTCGTCGGCGTTGAAGACATAGAGGAACGGCTTGGTGGTGAGCAGCTGGAATTCACCGAGCAGCTCGAAGTCCAGCTTCGCCTTGGCCGAGAACAGCGTCTTGCCGTCGTTCAGCACAGCCTGCGCGGCCAGCGCAGCGTCGAGAGCAGGCTTGCGATCCTTCTTGATCCGCACCTCTTTCTCGAGGCGCGGGATGGCCTTCTCGAGGGTCTGCAGATCGGCGATCGCGAGTTCGGTTTCGATGACCTCGATATCGGCGGTCGGGTCGACGCGACCGTCGACGTGCACCACGTCGTCGTCGGCGAATACACGAACGACCTGGCAGATGGCGTCGGCCTCACGAATGTTGGCGAGGAACTTGTTGCCCAGGCCTGCGCCCTCGGACGCACCCTTGACGATGCCCGCGATGTCGACGAACGACACCAGCGCAGGCACGAGCTTCTCCGAACCGAACACCTCGGCCAGCTTCTCGAGCCGAGGATCCGGCAGCGCGACCACTCCGACGTTGGGCTCGATGGTGGCGAACGGATAGTTCGCGGCCAGCACATCGTTGTTGGTCAGTGCATTGAAGAGGGTGGACTTGCCGACGTTGGGCAGTCCGACGATTCCGAGGGTGAGGCTCACGGTCTATGGAGTCTACTTTGACGACACCACCAGCTCGGACAGTGCCCGGCCAGCGTCGATACTGGAAGCACCGAGGGGTGCAAGAACGACGTGATCCGCTCCCGCCTCGTGGTGCTCCGACACGCGCGGAGCGATCTTCTCGATGCTCCCCCACACGACCAGGGCGTCGACCAATCGGTCGCTGAGCTGGTCGACGTCGGCCTCGGCGAATCCCATCCGCAGGAAGTTCTGCCGATAGCCGGGGACCGTGGCGAGAAAGGTCAGCGGCTGACGGGCGGCAGTACGGGCACGATCCGGATCGGACTCCACGACGACGAACTGATCGACGACCAGCTCGGCCGTCCCCAGAGAGTGCCGCGCCTGCACCGTCCACTCGGGCGTCACGAGCAGCCCGACCGCGCCGGCAGCGCGGTCCCGAGCCATCTCCAACTTCTTGGGTCCGAGCGCCGCGAGCAGAATCCGATCCGAGGGCACAGCCAACTCGTCGAGGTAGCGGTGCAGCCCCGCCAATGGACGGGCGGTTTGCGGCCCACCCAGCCCGAGGACGAATCGACCCGACTCTGCAAGTTCCTCGAACAGCTTTCCTGTCTGCTCGGGTGAGAACACATCGACAGGCACGATGCCGGGGACGATGGTGGCGGTCTCGGTGGCACGGACCAGATCGACCAACCTGCCGAGTCGATCGATCTGACCGCCCGGGGGCCACAGAGCTGTGAAGCCGAGAGACTCCAACGTGCGTGCGTCGTCGAGATACGACGGCGATACGTCGATGGAAATGCCGAGTCTGCCGAGACCGAGTGTGTCCATGTCCGTGACGCTAGAACCTCGAGTTATGTCGAGGTCAAGTGCTGATCGCCGAATTCGAGTCCCAACTCGCCAAGATCGGCAGTATTTCGGCAGTGCTCGACCCGTTCTCGACCGTGTAGACGATCAGACTCTGATCCGGCTCGCTGGGCGAGGTCAGAAATTCGATACCGAATTCGAGGGTCCCGGCCGCCGGGTGCTGAATGATCTTTGTTGCGCGCTCGAATTCGCGAACCTCGTGGTCGCTCCACCATTGCTCGAAAGAAGGCTCTGTGGAACGCAATTCGGCGATCAAGGCGTTGAGCGCGCGGTCCCCCGGTCGACGAGCGAGGTCGCGGCGCAACCCGGCGACCGAGGCTGCCGCGAACTGCGACCAGTTGACAATCCGCTCACGGGCGATGGGATTGCTGAACAGGTAGTGAAAGAGCGAGTCTCCGGCCGACGACGGCAGACTCAACACCGATCGAACAAGCGCATTGCTGGCCAGGATGGCACCGCTGCGACCGAGCAGAAGCACCGGAACGTGATCGAGGGCCTTCATCACCTGGAGCAACCCTGCGTCCGGTTGTTGCACAGCGTTGTCTGTCGATGCAGACGGGGATGCGAGATCGAACAGGTGCGCCGACTCCACCTCGTCGAGCATCAATGCCCTGGCGATTGCGCGCAGCACCTCGATCGAGACGTTCGCCTGTCGACCTTGTTCGAGTTTGCTGTAGTAGTCGGGACTCACTCCGGCCATGGCGGCGAGTTCTTCCCGCCGCAGTCCGGGCACTCGTCGGGCACCGGGGTACGTGCGAAGCCCGGCCTCGATCGGGGTGATGCGGTCGCGTCGATCACGCAGAAATGCGCTGAGGGCGGACCGGTCGTTGCTCACGAATCCCACAGTAGCGACACCGGCGGTTGCCAGCCTGGTCATGCGAGACCTAGGCAGAGTGACTCCTGGTTGGCCGGCTGGACCGCCCGTAGACATGACGTCATGACCTCTTCAGCAGCACAACGACTCATCGGACGGACCGCCGTCATCACCGGATCCACCAGCGGAATCGGTGCCGCCATCGCGCTCACCCTTGCCGCCGAGGGGGCATCGGTGGTCGTCAGCGGCCGCGACGCCGAGCGCGGCAAGGCCCTGGCACACCGCATCACAGAAGCATCCGGCACTGCGACCTTCGTCGACGTCGATCTCTCGGGCAGCTATCAGGAGCTTCGCGAATTCGCCACCCGCGCCACCGACGCTCTCGGGGGCCGCGTCGACATTCTCGTCAACAACGCCGGCATCTATCCCGCCACCGCAACCGCAGATCTCGCCGACGAGCAACTCGACGCCATGCTTGCCGTCAACGTCAGAGCTCCGCACGTACTCGTCGGTGAACTGGCACCGGCCATGGCCGAGCGCGGCAGTGGTGTCATCGTGAACATCGGATCGTGGATGGCCACGTTGGGGAGCCCGTTCGCCGCGATGTACTCGGCAACCAAGGCCGCCGACGAACAACTCACTCGCAGTTGGGCTGCCGAGTTCGGTCCGCGCGGTGTGCGGGTCAACGCCCTCGCACCCGGCGCGACGCTCACGCCGGGCAACGAGGATGCGCGAGAGGTGTTGGACGCCATGACGGCCGGAACTCCCGCGGGCACAGTGCTCGAGCCGCAGGACATCGCGAACGGTGTGCTGTTTCTCGTCTCCGACGACGCCGCGATGGTGCACGGCACGACGCTCTACGTCGACGGCGGCATTTCGGTCACCCGCGGATGAACACGCGCACCGCGGACCGCTACTGGGAGGCGGTCTTCAGCGTCGAGGTCGCCTCGGCCAACCGAGTGACGGCGTCCCAATCCTCCTGTGCGACGGCCGAAGCCGGAGTGAGCCACGATCCCCCGACGCATCCGACGTTCGGCAACGTCAGGTAGGTCGATGCATTTGCGGTGGAGATTCCACCCGTCGGGCAGAAGCGTGCGGCCGGGATCGGCGAATGGATGGACTTGAGGAAATTCGCGCCACCCGACGCCTCGGCGGGGAAGAACTTGAGCTCGGTGTAGCCGACCTCGAGGAGGGTGAGCACCTCGGACACCGTTGCGGCACCGGGCAAGTGGGGCAGCCCGCTGTCTCGCATCGCCTTGGTCAGTGACGGGGTGCAGCCCGGCGAGACCAGGAACTGTGCGCCCGCGTCGGCGGCCTGCTTGGCCTGGCCGGGAGTGATGATCGTGCCGGCGCCGACGAGGATATCGGGAACCTCGGCGGCGATGCGCTCGATGGCGTCGAGCGCCACCGGAGTACGCAAGGTCAGCTCGATAACCGGAACTCCGCCCGCCACCAGGGCGCGAGCAATCGGAACGGCGTGCTCGAGATCGTCGATGACGACGACGGGAATGACGGGTACGCGGTCGAGCAGGGATGCAGTCACGTTCTTACCTTCTTCTGGAGTTACAGGGACTCAACGCATCACGAACATCGCGCCCTCGTCGGCCGGCCCGACGAGCGCACGCATCCCGGAGAACAGATCACGACCGGTACTCGACCACTCGTCGGCGTCGGGCACTCGACCGGTGACCGGTCGTGCGTCGAACTCGGCGAGCGGAACGTCGATCAACAATGTGCCACCGAGAGAATCCACGGTGATCACGTCACCGTCGAGGATCTTGGAGATCGGTCCACCGCTCGCGGCCTCGGGCGTGAGGTGAATTGCCGCAGGCACCTTTCCGGAGGCTCCGGACATCCGGCCGTCGGTGATCAGCGCGACGGACCGGCCGCGGTCCTGGAGGATACCCAGCGCGGGGGTGAGCTTGTGCAGTTCGGGCATGCCGTTGGCCTGCGGTCCCTGGTACCGCAAAACCGCGACGAAGTCACAGTCGAGCAGGCCTGCGTCGAATGCTGCCAGGAAGTCGGCCTGGTCGTCGAACACCCGCGCCGGACCGCTGACCACCCGATGTTCCGGTGCCACCGCAGAGGTCTTGATGACGCACTTGCCGATCGGCCCGGTCAACATCTTCAGTCCGCCGTCGGCACTGAACGGCTCGGTTGCACCGCGTAACACGCTCGCGTCGTGGCTGATTCGAGTTCCGTCCTGCCACATCACCCCGTCGCCGTCGAGCTTCGGCTCCTGTGTGTAGCGTCGCAGCCCTGGCCCAGCAACGGTTTTCACGTCCTCGTGCATGAGTCCGGCATCGAGCAGTGACCCGATGACGAACCCGAGGCCGCCTGCTGCGTGGAAGTGATTGACGTCGGCCTTGCCGTTCGGGTAGATCCTCGCCATCAGCGGCACGACGGCCGACAGATCGGACAAGTCCTGCCAGGTCAACGTGATTCCGGCGGCCTTGGCGATGGCGACGAGGTGCATCGTGTGATTGGTCGAACCACCGGTGGCGAGCAATGCGACGCAGCCGTTGACGATGGACTTGACGTCGACGACCTCCCCCACCGGCGTGAAATTGTCACCGAGCGACGTCAGACCGGTCACTACGTGCGCGGCCTCGCGGGTCAATGCGTCGCGCATCGCGGTTCCGGGATTGACGAAGGACGACCCCGGCAGATGCAGGCCCATGACCTCCATCAGCAGCTGATTGGAATTGGCCGTTCCGAAGAAGGTGCAGGTACCACTGCCGTGATACGACGCGGCCTCGGCGTCGAGCAGTGCCTCGCGGCCCACCTTGCCCTCGGCGTAGAGCTGGCGCGCTTTTGCCTTCTCGCCGTTGGGAAGTCCTGACGTCATCGGACCTGCGGGCACGAACACCGCGGGAAGATGGCCGAAACTCAGTGCACCGATGAGCATTCCGGGGACAATCTTGTCGCACACCCCGAGCATCAGGGTGGCGTCGAACATGTCGTGGGACAACGCAATTGCGGTCGACATCGCGATGATGTCGCGGCTGAAGAGCGAGAGCTGCATGCCGTCGCGGCCCTGGGTGATGCCGTCGCACATGGCGGGGACTCCACCGGCGAACTGCGCGATGCCACCGGCATCGATGACGGACTTCTTCAGCACGGCGGGGTAGTTCTCGAACGGCTTGTGCGCCGAGAGCATGTCGTTGTACGCCGAGACGATGGCGATGTTGGGCTTGACCATGCCGCGCAGCGCTTGCTTGTCGGCCTTGCCGGAGGCCGCGAACCCGTGGGCGATGTTGGCGCAGGCGAGTCGGCCACGGGCCGGGCCCTGCTCCCCGGCAGCAGCGATTCGAGCGAGATATTTGGTGCGGTCGGACTGGCTGCGGTCTGCGATGCGGTCGGTGACCTGACGCAGGACCGGATGAAGTGTGTCCATGAGTATCTCCGATGTTCGGTCTCTCACGACTCAGCCTAAGACCGGTTAGGTCGATCAGCAACCCAACTTATGTTTTTCAAAGTTCTAAGTAGGATTTCTTTGGGTGTTGCCGTCAAAGTTGCCAGTTGGTTGAATGGCGTCTATGTCGATGCCGCGCCTGAGCGCTCCACCTGCGACCGCAGGTGAGATCTTCGCTCTGGTTCGCGACGGAGAAGCAGATACTCGCGCCGAATTGGGCCGGATCACCGGACTGTCTCGCTCGGCCGTCGCCTCCCGTGTCGCTGCACTCGCCGGACTCGGCTTGATCATCGAAACCGAGGACACCCAGTCGACGGGCGGACGTCCTCCGGCGAGACTGTCCTTCGACATCGACGCCGGTGTCGTGCTCGCCGCCGCGATCGGACGCAGCCGCTCCCAACTGGGCGTCTTCACCCTCGGCGGCGAGTTGCTCGCGAGCGACACCGTCGACCAGGAAATCGGCGTCGGCCCGGACGAACTGATGCCGCAGATCACCAAGCGACTGCAGGTACTCCTCGACGAGTCGCACCGAACCGGACATCGCATCCTCGGGGTCGGGCTGTCCATCCCCGGCACCGCCGACACCGCCCGAGGGTGCAGCCTGGACTCGCCGATCATGCACGGCTGGGACGGGGTGCCGCTGGCCCCGTTCTTCGCCGATACGACGTCGGCTCCGGTGTTTCTCGACAACGACGCCAACGCGATGGTCCTCTCCGAACGTCGCGACAACAGAGATCGCTTCCAGAACGCCCTGTTGGTCAAGGCCTCGACGGGTCTCGGCGCCGGGATCGTGGCAGGCGGCGCGCTGCAACGTGGATCACTTGGGGCTGCAGGCGAATTCGGTCACACCAAGACCGCAGCTGCAGCAGGTGTCGCCTGCCGATGTGGCGACAGCGGCTGCCTCGAAGCCATCGCAGGCGGCTGGGCACTGGTGCGCGCACTCAACGAGCAGGGCCGCGCAGTCGGCCACGTCCGCGGCGTCGTCGATCTCGCAGTGAGCGGCGACCCCGAGGCACGCAGACTCATCCGCGACAGCGGTCGCCACATCGGCGAAACCCTGGCCGGGGCCGTGAACCTGCTCAACCCCGAGGTACTCATCGTCGGCGGCGACATGGCGAACGCCTACGACATCTTCGTCGCCGGGCTGCGTGAAACCGTCTACGGCAACGCCACCGCACTGGCCACCAAGGCCCTCACCATCCAGGCCACCACCCACGGCGATCTCTCCGGGGTCATCGGTAGCGCCGCGCTGGTGTTGGATCAGGTGCTCAGCGCCAGAGCCGTCGACGACGCCCTCGGCGGCTGATCGGCAAGCGCCGTCGGCACGGTTGCCGCTCGTCGCACTCCAGCAACCGCCGGGCGCACGACGATGCGTCGATTCGAGGACGTGCGCCCGCGCCGGACATAGGGTGATCGCAGTCACACCTGCGAGCCTGGAGACCCCACACATGTCACTGAAAGCGGCCGACGAACCACACGTCGAATTGCTGAAGACAGATCCCGATCTGCCGCCCGTCGGCGTCGTCGAGTCACATCCGATGACCCCGATCAAGCGCCTCATGCTCGTCGCCATCGGCCTTCTCGGCGGTGTTGCGTGGACGATCATCGCGATCGTCCGCGGAGAAAATCCCAACGCCGTCTGGTTCGTCATCGCCGCGGTGTGTACCTACATCTTCGCTTTTCGCTTCTACGCCAGGCTGATCGAACGCAAGATCGTCTTCCCCCGCGACGACCGCGCCACGCCAGCCGAGATTCTGGAAAACGGCAAGGACTACATGCCGACGGACCGTCGGGTGCTGTTCGGCCACCACTTCGCCGCGATCGCCGGAGCAGGCCCGCTCGTCGGACCCGTCCTCGCCGCTCAGATGGGCTACCTGCCCGGCACCATGTGGATCATCATCGGCGTCGTGTTCGCCGGTGCCGTACAGGATTTCCTCGTGCTGTGGATCTCGACGCGACGCCACGGCCGCAGCCTCGGCCAGATGGCCCGCGACGAACTCGGAGTCGTCGGCGGCACCGCCGCTCTGGTCGCGGTGTTCGTCATCATGATCATCCTCATCGCGGTGCTCGCACTCGTCGTCGTCAACGCACTCGCCGAGAGCCCGTGGGGCGTCTTCTCCATTGCGCTGACCATTCCGATCGCACTGTTCATGGGCGTATACCTGCGCTTCCTGCGACCGGGCAACGTCACCGAGGTCTCACTCATCGGCGTCGTCCTGCTGCTGCTCGCCATCGTCGCCGGTGGCTGGGTTGCCGAAACCGACTGGGGCACCGACTGGTTCACCCTCTCCAAGGTGACCGTCGCCTGGCTGCTGATCGGCTACGGCCTGCTCGCCTGCATCCTGCCGGTGTGGCTGCTGCTCGCCCCACGCGACTACCTGTCGACGTTCATGAAGGTCGGCACCATCGCCCTGCTGGCTGTCGGCATCCTCATCGCGCGCCCCGAAATCCAGATGCCCGCCATGACGAGCTTCGCCACCGAGGGCAACGGCCCGGCATTCGCAGGATCGCTGTTCCCGTTCCTGTTCATCACCATCGCCTGCGGCGCACTGTCCGGTTTCCACGCTCTGATTTCTTCCGGCACCACGCCGAAGTTGCTGGAGAAGGAAAAGCAGATGCGCATGATCGGCTACGGCGGCATGCTCACCGAATCGTTCGTCGCCATCATGGCTCTGATCACGGCGTGCGTCCTCGATCAGCACATCTACTTCGCACTCAATGCCCCGACGACGCTGACCGGTGGCACTCCCGAGACCGCGGCGGAGTACGTCAACGGATTGCCGCTGAGCGGCGGAGACATCACCCCGGCCGAATTGAGCCAGGCCGCAGCCGATGTGGGTGAGGAATCGATCATCTCGCGCACCGGCGGCGCACCGACACTCGCGTTCGGCATGTCCGAGGTACTGCACCAGGTGTTCGGCGGGCCGGGGCTCAAGTCGTTCTGGTACCACTTCGCGATCATGTTCGAGGCACTGTTCATCCTCACCACCGTCGATGCAGGCACCCGCGTCGCGCGCTTCATGCTCTCCGACAGCATCGGCAACCTGCCCGGCGCATCGGCCAAGAAGTTCAAGGATCCGTCGTGGCGTCCCGGTGCCTGGATCTGCTCGCTGATCGTCGTCGCGGCCTGGGGCGCAATCCTTCTCATGGGCGTCACCGATCCACTGGGCGGCATCAATACCCTGTTCCCGCTGTTCGGTATCGCCAACCAACTGCTGGCCGCGATCGCACTGACGGTGGTCCTCGTCATCGTCGTCAAACGAGGCCTCTACAAGTGGGCGTGGATCCCCGGAGTTCCACTCGCCTGGGACCTCATCGTGACGATGACTGCGTCGTACCAGAAGATCTTCTCCTCGGTCCCGGCCATCGGCTACTGGACGCAGCACTCGCAGTTCCGCGACGCCAAGGCGCAGGGCCTGAGCGAGTTCGGCAGCGCCAAGACACCCGAGGCCATCGACGCCGTCATCCGCAACACCTTCATTCAGGGCACGCTGTCGATCATCTTCGCGGCGCTCGTCCTGGTGGTCGTGTTCGCCGGAGTGTGGGTGTGCATCAAGGCAGTGCGGGGAGACAACCTGCCCGACAACGAGGAGCCCGAGGTGCCGTCGAAGATCTTCGGTCCCACCGGTTTCGTCCTCACCCCGGCCGAGAAGAAGATCCAGGCCGAGTGGGACGAGCTGATCGAGGCGGGTACCGTCCGCCGCCCCGGATCGGCGCACTAGATGCGCGGGCTGTGGTGGTGGATCACCTCGGTGATGGGCGACCACGATTACGACCGGTACGTCGCCCATCTGGCCCGCCACCACCCGGGCCAGGAACCACCGACCGTGCGGCAGTACTGGAAGGACCGGCACGCGGAGGCGGACCGAAACCCGGGGGCGCGCTGCTGCTGACACGGTGATGTCCGATTTCCGCTAGCACCGACGCGTCCGCGCTGACACAGTAGGTGCATGAGCAGCGAACGGCAGGTGCAAGAACTGGACTTCGATCGGTGTTATCGCGCGGTCTCCTCGCGTGACGCACGGTTCGACGGCCAGTTCTTCACCGCCGTCTCCACCACCGGTATCTACTGCCGACCCTCCTGCCCGGCCCGCACACCCAAGCCCGGCAACGTCTCGTTCATGGCCACCGCAGCGGCGGCGCAACAATCCGGCTACCGAGCCTGCCGCCGCTGCCAGCCCGACGCCACCCCCGGTTCCCCACGCTGGAACATCCACTCGGACCTCAGTTCTCGCGCCATGCGACTGATCTCCGACGGAGCCGTCGAACGTGGTGGCGTCGACGGCCTCGCCAGCACGCTCGGTTACTCGACCCGTCAGCTGACGCGCGTGCTGACGGCCGAAGTCGGTGCAGGACCGCTGGCATTGGCCCGCGCGCACCGCGCCCACACCGCACGCACCCTTATTCAGACCACCGACATGTCGATGGCCGACGTCGCCTTCGCGGCCGGCTTCTCCAGCGTTCGGCAATTCAACGACACCATCAAGGAAGTCTTCGCCGTCGACCCGTCGACGTTGCGTCGAGAAGCCCACCGCACCGCCGTCCCGACCGCGGGTGGAACGGTCACCCTTCGATTGCCGTATCGCCCACCGCTCGACCGCGGCTGGATCGAGTGGTTCCTACGGGGCCACGTGGTCGAGGGCATCGAATCCTTCTCGGAGGACGGTGAATACGTGCGATCCCTGCGCCTGCCGCACGCCGCCGGGCTCGTGGCGTTGCGGGTGATGGACGGATTCGTCAGCGCCGCAGTGACATTGCAGGACATGCGCGACCTGGCCCCCGCCGTCGCCCGGATTCGACACCTGCTCGATCTCGACGCCGACCCACTCGCTGTCGACGACGCCCTGCGCACGGATCCGCAGCTGGCACCGAGCGTCGACGCCCACCCTGGCATCCGCGCCCTGGGAGTGGTCGACGGCGCAGAGATGTTGCTGCGCACCGTGATCGGACAGCAGATCTCGCTGAAAGCTGCGGCCACCCACACCGCCCGGCTCGTCGATGCTCTCGGTTCACCGCTCGACCTCGGCAACGACGCCGTCACCAGGCTGTTTCCCGAACCAGCCGTCATTGCCGAGCGGGGCCACGAGGTACTCACCGGACCCGCCGCCCGGGTGCAGACCGTCATCCGCGTCGCCGACGCCATCGCGTCGGGAACCGTCGTGCTCCATCCCGCGCGAGAAGGGCCGGAGCTGGAACGAGAACTGCTCGCGCTCAAAGGAATCGGACCCTGGACCGCCCGGTACGTCGTAATGCGGCTACTCGGCGATCCCGATGTTCTGCTCGACACCGATCTCGTCGTCCGCCAAGGCGCTCAGGCACTCGGCATCTCGTTGAACAATTCTGCCCGCTGGGCACCGTGGCGTTCGTACGTCTCGATGCACCTGTGGATCACCGCACTGGAAAGAAGACAGCCATGACTGCCACCGCCGCCACCCAGGACACCCCGATCGGGCCGTTCAGCACCATCGTCGACGACGATCAACGCGTGCTCGCATCCGGGTGGACCGCCGACGTCGAAGAACTTCGCGTCCTGATCCACCCGACGATGCGACCCGACAGCGTGCGCACGGTGGCCGATCTCGGTGACGTGACGCGCGCCGTGGAGAACTATCACCGCGGTGAGCTGACCGTCATCGACTCCGTTGCCGTCGCGCAACGATCCGGCGAATTTCTCATGCATGCCTGGGGAGTGCTCCGCACCGTCGAACCCGGTGCGCCGGTGACCTACTCCCAGTTCGCCGAACTGTCGGGCAGACCGGCAGCCATCCGCGGTGCTGCGTCGGCGTGCGCTCGCAATGCTGCCGCACTGTTCGTGCCGTGCCACCGGGTGGTTCGAATCGGCGGGGCGCTCGGCGGTTTCCGTTGGGGACTGCCGGTGAAGGAATGGTTGCTGGCGCACGAGGCTGCCTGATCGCACCTCGTCGACGGGTCGGCGGATGGCGGTGACATACAGACTCGGCACGCCGGGACGTTATGGTTCTTCACGAACCGCCACCCGCCGAATGTGAGGACCCCACAGTGACCGAATCGGCAGTTCCCGGTAGGACGTCGAAGTCCGAGAAGTCCGGCAATGATCGCGGTGACCTCATCGGGGTCGGCGGTATGTGGCTGGCCAAGTGGTCGCTGATCCTCATTTCGATCGCAGCCGGGGCGTGGGTGTTGGGCTGGCTGATCGGGCACCTCTGGGTGATTCTGCTGCCGGTCCTGCTCGCCGTGATCGTCGCGACGGTGCTGTGGCCGCCGGCGAAGCTGATGATGCGTCTGGGATTCCCTCCCGCCCTGGCCGCGTCGGTCTCGCTCGTGGTGTTCTTCGTCGTCATCGGCGGCATCATCACGCTGATCGTTCCGTCGGTCGCCGAGCAGGCACCGGAGTTGGTCGACCAGGCGTCGGGCGGTATCGCGCAGGTTCAGGACTGGTTGAAGGGTCCGCCGCTGAACATCGGCGACGACCAGATCGACTCGGCCGTGTCGGCCATCGTTGCTCGGCTGCAGGACAGCGGCGAGGTCATCGCGACCGGCGTGTTCACCGGTGTATCCGCTGCGGGCTCACTGTTGGTCACCCTGGCGCTGGTGTTGGTGCTGACGTTCTTCTTCGTCAAGGACGGTCCGAAGTTTCTGCCGTGGTTGCACGGGTTCTCCGGTGGCCGCGCCGGACGACACCTGGGCGAGGTGCTCTCACGCATGTGGGCGACGCTGGGCGGGTTCATCCGAACTCAGGCCATCGTCAGTTTCATCGATGCCTTCTTCATCGGCCTCGGACTGGTGATTCTCGGTGTTCCGCTGGCGCTGGTGCTGGCGACCCTGACGTTCATCGGTGGCTTCATCCCGATCGTCGGTGCGTTCGTGGCGGGCGCTCTCGCTGTACTGGTGGCCCTGGTGGCGAACGGGCTGACCACTGCGCTGATCGTGCTCGCCATCATCGTCGCGGTGCAGCAGTTGGAAGGCAATGTGCTGCAGCCGATCCTGCAGAGCCGCAGCATGAACCTGCATCCGGCGATCGTGCTGCTGGCCGTGGCCGGCGGCAGCTCACTGTTCGGCATCATCGGCGCGTTCCTCGCCGTCCCGGCTGCGGCGGTCGCTGCCGTGCTGATCAGATACCTGTCCGAGCAGATCGACGAGCGCTCGAACGAACCGGACCAGGACGAACTCGAGGACGAGATCCCGCCGCCCGAGGGGTTGACCGACGAGCAGGCCGGTCTGGACGACGAGGACGAGTCGAAGTCCGACAAACCTGCGTCAGGTCAGGACGCGACGACCTGAAGTGTCGATCCGGTGCGCTCCCGCTTGACGTAGAGGCGGCTGGGAATGCGTTGACGCATCTCGTCGACATGGCTGACCACGCCGACGACGCGTCCGCCCGCACGTAGTTCGTCGAGGACCGCCATCACCGATTCGAGGGTGTCGGCGTCGAGTGTGCCGAATCCTTCGTCGATGAACATCGTGTCGAGGACGACACCGCCGGATTCGGCGGCCACGACATCGGCGAGGCCCAACGCGAGCGAGAGCGATGCGAGAAACGCCTCACCGCCCGACAGTGTCTTGGCCGAGCGCACGACGCCGGTGTAGTCGTCCCTGATGTCCAATCCGAGACCGCCCCGCTTGCCGCGGACGCCTGCCTCGTCGGAGTGCACGAATTCGTAGCGGCCCGAGGACATTCGCCGCAGCCGTGCGGATGCGGACTCTGCGACGTCCTCGAGTCGGGACGCGAGGACGTACGAGCGCAACGACATCTTGCGTGCATTCTGCCCCCGGCCCGCCACCACGTCCGCGAGGTTGGCGAGCTCGTCGAACTCGGCACGTTGTGGCGCGATGGCCTGGGCGGCGGTGAACAGTTCGGCGATCAGCCGCTCCAGATCGTCTGCACGCCTTCGGCATTCCGCCACCGCCGCGGCGGCGGCCCTGACCTTCTCGTCCAGCTCGGCGCACGCCTGCTCCAGCGGACCCAGGTCCACCGGCAACCGACCGGCCACGTCCACGATGGCGGGCTCGCGCAGCACGTGCTCGGCATGCGCTCGCGCCTCCTCGGCGGTGCGCAGTTCGGTCTCGATCTGCTCGACGCGGTCTGCAGCCAGCACTGCCCCGGCCGCCGCGTCGACGGACTCGAAATTCGACGCCTCCACGCGTCGGTCCAGTTCGGCTGCCAGCTCATCGGCGCGAACAGTGGCGTCGAGCCAGGCGATACGCGCCTCCTGGATTCGCCGAGCACCGTCGATCAGAGCTTCTCGCTCCGCTATTCGGTCTGCCAACGATGCGCCCTCGTCCACTGCCTCGGCGATCGACGCACGCATCTGCGCCAGCGATTCCTCGGTGGCCGAGATCCGTTCGTCCACGGCACTACGCGAGGCAACGAGGTCGTGGAGTGTGACCGTCAGCGCGTCCGACTCGCTCCGCAGACGATTCAGTTCCGCGGTTGCGGGTTCGACATCGGCGGCACGCGCGCGGGCGTCCTGCACTGCGGTGGTAGCCGCATCGAGGATCCGGGTCAGGTCCGCAGCCGAGGCCCCTCCGGTGCGGTCGTGCAGCAGGTCCACGCCGCGTTGCGCTTCTGCGACGACTGCGACCGCCCGATCGAGCGCAGCAGCGGCCTTGCGTTGCGCGGCGGCGGCCTTGTCTTCCTGTGCCTTGGTCACCGTCGACGTGGACGCAGCAGCGGGATGCGGGTGCACCTCCGATCCGCACACGACGCACGGCTCCCCCGCCTCCAGACGGGCCGCCAGCTCGGCTGCCATCCCGTCGATGCGTCGCTCACGGAGATCGAGCAGATGCTCCCAGGCCGTGTTGTGCGCGGCTCCCGCGCTGTCGCGAGCTCGCTCTGCCTCGGCCAGAGTCGCGCGTGTGCGCACCAATTCGAGTGCGGACTCTGCTGCCGCGCGAGCCCGACTGCAGCGCTCATCCAGACCCGGCAACTCTGCCGCAGCCGCGGCGGCTCGGGCCATCCGTGCTTCGACCGCTGCGATCTGCTCGGGCATCGAGGCCTGCGAGTGCACGGTACGTTCGATCGCCGCCGCGGTAGTACGTTGCTGCGCACGATATTCGGCGAGGGTGCCGTCGAGTCGGTCGGCTTCGCGGGCGAGACCGAGCAGCGACTGCAACCGCGCTACATCGGTGGTCCAGTCACGGACGAACTGTGCAACGACCGTGCGCTCGGCCGACGGATCCGCCGGAGACGGTGGCCAGTGCAGTGCAGTGTGAAAGCGTCGACCCTCCGCCGTAGCCGGAAGGGCACGCTCTGCCGCCGCGAGTGCGGACGTTGCGGCGTCGGTTGTCAGCCGCGCGAGACGGAGGTCTGCGGCAGCGTCCGCGATCGGTCCGGCGGCCGCGGAATCGGCGAGCTCGGTTCTGCGCGCTGCTCGCACCGTCTCGCCCTCCCGATACTGCACGAGTTGCCCCTCGGCGAGAGCCCGCCGCCGCTGCAGATCGACAACGGTGGTGGCCTTCTTCAGAGTTGCCGATGCACGCCGGGCCGCCGCGTCGATCAGCACTGCCCGACCTTGCGCGAGGGTCCGATTCTGCCGGGCATCGTCGAGGACGTCGGCCGCCCATTCGAGGGGGTCCGGCTGTTCGCCGTCCTCGCCCGCGGGCTCGGGCACTCCCGATGCCTGCGACACCCGGCCGAGCATGATGTCGATGGCGTGGTGAGCGTCGGCGAGTTCGGCGGCGAGCTCCCGGCGGCGCTGCGCGAACCACTCTTCGACGTCGCCGAATCTGCCTGTGTCGAAGAGTCTTTCGAGCAGGTTCCCGCGTTCGTCGCTGTCGGCCCGGAGGAAACGCGCGAACTCACCCTGCGGCAGCAACACCACCTGGAAGAACTGGTCGGCACTCATCCCGAGCAGCGCGTTGACGGCGTCACCGATCTCATTGAGCCGGGTGAGGTTCTGCCCGCGGCCGTCGAGCCAGGTGAGACTGGCCTTGGCGTGTTGCTTGGTGGTGCCCGTGCTTCGGAGCTTGGGCCGCAGGAACTCCGGACTGCGCACAATTCTGATGCGCCGCCCACCGAGGGTCGCTTCCAACGTGACCTGCGGTACCGCACCCTTGGCCGCGTGATCGGACAGCAGCCGCTTGCCCTCGCGACGAGCTCCGGGCACTGTTCCGTACAGCGCGAACGCCACGGCGTCGAGCACCGTCGTCTTGCCGGCCCCGGTGTGACCGTGCAACAGGAAGAGCCCGTCGGCTCCCAGTGCATCGAAGTCCACCGTCTCCGTGCCCGCGAAGGGACCGAAAGCGGTGATCTCGAGTGAATGCAACCTCATGCAGCACCGCGGTCGGCTGTGGTGGCCGTCCCGCGGACGGCCTCGGTCTCACGTTGCACCGAGGCCAGAGCGCGAGCCAGAAGCGCGGACTCCGCTACCGTCGGCACGCTGCGCATGTCCGTCACGAACGAGGTGGCGATGTCGAGATCGCTGCGGCCGCGCACACGGTCGCGGTAGCGAAGCTCGCCGGATCCCTCCGGACGACGCCATTCCAAGTGGATCGCGTGCGGGAAACGCTGCTGCAGCAAGCGCATTGCGTCGACCGGTCGTACCTCGTCGGTGAGCACGGCTGAGACGTAGTGATCCTCGAGCTCGCAATATGCTGCGTCCGTTGTCAATTCCTCGACCGTGCCTTCGATGCGGGCGAGCCCGCGCACCACCGGCAGATCGACTCGCTCGACACTGCCGAGACCGTTGGCGTCGAGATCGAGAATCCATACCGCCTTGTGGTGCGAGCGCTCGCCGAACGAATAGGGCAGCGGCGAACCGGAGTACCGCACCCGGTCGGTGAGGGTCTGGGGCGAATGCAGATGTCCGAGCGCCACGTAGTCGACGCCGTCGAATGCCGACGCAGGCGCAGTTTCGATACCGCCGGAGGAGATCGACCGCTCCGATCCGGTCGCCTCACCGCCGACGATGAAAGCGTGGGCGAGCACGACCGAGCGAACGCGTTGCCCTGCCTCACTTCTCGTCGCGAGATCGCCGCGCACCCGATCCATTGCGGCACCGAGTACGTCGGCATGGGTACGCGCAGTGGGAACGTCGAGTTCGGCGCGAGTGGTTTCGGGCTCGAGATACGGAATGCCGTAGAACGCAACGCAGCCGTGTTCGTCGTCGATGACGACCGGGGTGCCGACGTCGCCCACTCGCGTCATCAGATGCAGCCCCCCTGCCGACGCGAAAGCAGCGCCCGCTCCCAGTCGCGCGGGCGAATCGTGGTTTCCCGACGTCGCGACGATCACGGCACCGGCCGCTCGAATGGCCTCCAGTCCGCGGTTGCAGACCAGGACGGCATCGGCACTGGGAACAGCGCGGTCGTAGATGTCGCCCGGCACCACCACCACATCGATCGACTGTGCCGCAACCAGTTCCGCGATGGACCTCAGCACAGCGCCCTGATCGGCCAGCAGGTCGACACCGTGAAAGGTGCGACCGATGTGCCAGTCCGAGGTGTGCAGAATTCTCATGCGTTCGACGCTATCGGGAACCACCGACAAACTCCTCGAGGTGCCTCGGCCTGTCGGACGTGAGCTCGGTCCACAGCCTTCGAGAACCGAAGTTGTCGGTACCGTCCTGCATCATCTGCCCCATGAACATTCTCACCGCGTTCGGACTGCTCGTCGCACTCGGCATCGGCGCGGTCGTCGGCTGGCTGTTGCACGCCTCGCGGATGGGCGATCGCGCCGTACGAGCCGAAGCCCAACTGGCCGCGCTGCGCGAGCACGAAGGCATGCTTCGGCAGTCGCTGAGTGCGGTCAACGAGGACTCGGCGCGACGCAATTCGACCGTGATCGGCCAGCAGGTCTCGCACCTGGTCGAGCCGTTGCACGATGCCGTCGATGCGCTCTCCGAGCACGTCCGGCAGGTCGAGCACAATCGCATCCGGGCGTACGCGGGATTGTCGGAGCAGGTCACCGGTATGCATCGTGCGTCGATGCATCTGTCGACCCAGACCGGTCAGCTCGTCACGGCGCTGCGCGCACCGCAGATCCGGGGCCGGTGGGGCGAGATCCAACTCGAGCGCGTCGTCGAGCTGGCGGGCATGCTCAAGCACTGCGATTTCGACACGCAGGTGAGCAAGGACGGCATCCGACCCGACATGATCGTCCGTCTCGCGGGCGGTCGACAGATCGTCGTCGACGCCAAGGTGCCGTTCGCGGCGTATCTCGACGCCGCCCAGGACGAGGATCCCGATGCGCGGGAGAAGAATCTGCGACGCCATGCAAAGCAGCTGCGGACCCACATCGACCAGTTGGCCGACAAGGCGTACTGGCAGGCGTTCGAGCCGACGCCGGAATTCGTCGTGCTGTTCGTTCCCGGCGACCCGTTTCTCGACGCGGCCCTGACGTCGGACACCGGTCTGCTCGAGTACGCGTTCGGTCGGAACGTGATCCTGGCCACCCCGACCACCCTGGTCGCGCTGCTCCGGACCGTCGCCTACACGTGGAAGCAGGAGTCACTGGCCGAGGACGCGGCACGCATCCAGCAACTGGGGCGCGAGCTGTACACGCGGATCGGTGTCGTCTCGACACACCTGGACAAGCTCGGTGCCCACCTCGGCAAGGCCGTCGAGTCCTTCAATTCCACCGTCGGGTCCGTCGATACCCGGGTGAGCGTGACGGCGAGAAAGCTGCACGAGCTCGAGCTGTTCGACGCCGAGCCGGTGGACATCGCCCGAGTCGACGAGCGGCCCAAACTGTCCGATTCGTCCCGCTACCGGCACGACTTCGGTCATGTCAGCGATGCAGTCGGCTGAACAACGGCTAACCTCGGGGGGTGTCTACCTCCCAACGTGCCCGCTCCGGGGTACCGCTGGATCACCGATCCATCCTCGCGACCCTGCCCGGCGTTCCCGCATGGGGTGCCGTCGCGATCGCCGCGGGACTGACTTTTCTCGGATTTCTGATCGATGCCGCTCGCGGTACCGAGCTGACCGGTGCGTTCGCGTTCTTGTACGTCCTCGGCTGCATCGCAGGCGTTCTTCTCGTTCGCTTCCGCGGACTGTTCACCGCGATGGTGCAAGCACCACTGATCCTGTTCGTGGCCGTGCCGCTGTCGTACCAGTACTTCACCGACAACGCAGGCACCAGCCTCAAGGACATCATCCTCAACGTTGCCATTCCGCTGGTCAACCGATTTCCGCTGATGCTGCTCGGCACCGTGGTCGCCGTCGGACTCGGAGTCCTGCGCATCGTGCTCAAACGGCAGAACACGCATGCCCCCACCCTTCGGCGAAGCCAGAAGGCCGAGAGCACTGTTCGACGCAGCCCGAAACCCGGCGACGACAAGCCCACCAGAGCCCAGCGCCGAGCACAGGAAGAGCGCCCCGAACGGTCACGCAGGCGAGCAGCCGCAGCCGATCGCAGCTCCGACTCCGCAGCCGAGGCCACCGACATCGTGCCCGGTCCGTACGTCGGTCGCCGGAGCACCGATTCTCGCCCTCGACCCGACACCGAACCTCGCTCGAGTTCGAGCCCACGACGATCGGCTGCGTCGGCACCGCAGACTCGCTACGCCGCCACCGACTCCCCTCGGCAGAACTACAAGCCCGAATACCAGAAGCCCGAATACCCGCGAACGCAGTATCCACAGGCCCAGTCCCGTGAACCGCAGTCCCGTGAGACTCAGCCACGCGAGACGCAATCACGTGAAGCGCAGCGGCCACAACCGTCCGAGTCGCGCTACTCGGCAGAGCCTCGGTATTCGACCGAACCCCGTCGCGAGCGCTCGGCCCGGGTCCACGCTCCTCGCGAGGTTGCCGATCCGTACAGCACCGGAGCCAGGCCCGTCGTCACTCCCCGGACGAGCGCGTCCAGTGCAGGCGACGGACAGGGCGATCACGCTCTGCCCAGCACGCACCGGGACGACATTCCCCCGCATCCGGTGCCGCGGGTTCGCTACCGCGACCGCCACAGCGACTAGCTCGAACATCGAAAAACGCCTCGTATCGGTTCCCTGCTCCTGCGCAGGGGTTCCGATACGAGGCGAACGTCTTCGTGGACGTTGCAGCTAGCGAGCTGGGCGCAGCTCGCGGGGCAAGGAGAACACCAGAGTCTCGTTGGCGGTGGTGACCGGCTGTACGTCTGCGTAGCCGTGCTCGGCGAACAGTTCGATGACGCCCTGCACCAGAATCTCCGGTACGGATGCACCCGAGGTGATGCCGATCGTCTCGACCCCGTCGAGCCAGGCCAAGTCGATTTCTTTCGCGTAGTCGACGAGGTAGCTCGCTCGCGCACCCGCGCCCAGTGCAACCTCGACCAACCGCACCGAGTTCGAGGAGTTCTTGGAGCCGACGACGATCACCAGATCGCATTCCGGTGCCATCGCCTTCACCGCGACCTGACGGTTCTGCGTGGCGTAGCAGATGTCGTCGCTCGGCGGGTCCTGGAGCGTCGGGAAGCGCTCACGCAGCTTGGCGACCGTCAGCATCGTCTCGTCGACGCTCAGCGTGGTCTGGGACAGCCAGATGACCTTGTTCTCGTCTCGAACGGTGACGTTGTCGACCGACTCGGGGCCGTCGACCAGCTGAATGTGTTCGGGAGCTTCGCCTGCGGTGCCCTCGACCTCCTCGTGGCCCTCGTGGCCGATGAGGAGGATGTCGAAGTCATCCCTGGCGAAGCGCTTGGCTTCCTGGTGCACCTTGGTCACCAACGGGCAGGTGGCGTCGATGGTGCGCAGGTTTCGCTCGGCCGCAGAGGTGTGCACGGCAGGTGAGACGCCGTGCGCGGAGAACACCAGCAGCGATCCCTCGGGAACCTCGTCGGTTTCCTCCACGAATACCGCGCCGCGATCGGACAACGTCTCGACCACATGCCGGTTGTGCACGATCTCCTTGCGCACGTACACCGGCGCACCGTGCTGTTCGAGCGCTTTCTCGACGGTCTCGACCGCACGATCGACACCCGCGCAGTAGCCCCGCGGCTCCGCGAGCAGCACTCGCTTACCCCCTGCGTACGAGGACTTACCCGTACCGGCGGACTGTGCAATACCAAGATTCAGTGGAACAGCCGAAGACATACCTCCCAGGATACGTGCACCGAGCTCGCCTGCCTCGTTTCCATGTCCCTCGGCCCCCGCCGAGAAGGGTCGTACAGCCTGTCGGCTACCCAAAGTTCACCGTTTCGGGCAGTCTGGTGCACATGACTCGAGTCCCCTTTGCAGCGCGTGTGGCTGCAGGCGTCGCCGTGACCGTCGTGGAAGAGGCTCGCAAGCTTCCCGGTTCCGCCCTGATGCTGCCGATGACGGTCGTCAGCGAGGCACTGGCGCGCGGCATGCGATTCCAGCAGCAGGTGACGGCGCTGGCCATCAAGGGCGATCTGATCATCGCGACCTTGCCGGTCATCGGGACCCCGAGCGAGGAGCAGCCCTCCTGGGCCAGCTTCGACGAGGACGAAGACGAAGACACGTTCCACGCCCCCGTCATCACCGACGACGTCGATGTCCCGGACGCCCCCGTGGCCGAGCCGGTCGCTGCGAACGGTCGCTTCGCTCTGTACTCGACGCCTCCGCTGGACGAGCCGGTTCAGGACACCTCGGCCAAGCGCGCGCCCTCCGCCGACAAGCCCGAGATCGTCGAGATGATCGACTTCGACACCCTCGCCCTGGCTCAGCTGCGCGCCCGCCTGCGCACGCTCTCGATCGAGGATCTCGAAACCCTGCTCGACTACGAGAACGACACGCTCTCCCGCGCCCCCTTCCAGACGATGCTCGCCAACCGCATCACCACCGCCAAGGCCAAGTGAGCACTCCCCCAACCCAGTCCGGTCCCACCCAACCAGGCGCGAGCACCGCCGAACAGCCGTGGCCGGTGCGTACCGTCGCCATGAAGGTTGCCGGCTGGATCGACAAGCTCGGCTCCATCTGGGTGGAGGGCCAGCTCACCCAGATCAACGCTCGTCCCGGCACCAGGACGGCCTTTCTGACGCTGCGTGATCCGTCGGCCGACATGTCGCTGTCGGTGACGTGTTCGCCGCAGTTGCTCGATCGTTCACCGGTTCCGCTGACCGAGGGTGCCCGCGTCATCCTCTACGGCAAGCTCTCGTTCTTCACCGGAAGGGGAACGATCTCGCTGCGCGCCACGGACATTCGCGCGGTGGGCGTCGGCGAACTGCTGGCTCGCATCGAACGACTCCGGGCTCTGCTCGCCGCGGAGGGGTTGTTCGACCCACGCCTCAAACGTCCGCTTCCATTCCTGCCGGGCACCATCGGCCTGATCACCGCGCGCGCCAGCGCAGCCGAGAAGGACGTGCTGACCGTCGCGCAGAGGCGTTGGCCCGCGGTTCGATTCGAGGTTCGCAACACACCTGTTCAGGGTCCGCAATCGGTGCCGGCGATTCTGGACGCGCTGAAGGAGCTGAACGACGACCCCGCCGTCGACGTCATCATCCTCGCCCGCGGCGGCGGTAGCGTCGAGGATCTGCTGCCGTTCTCCGACGAGGCCCTGTGCCGCGCGATCTCCCGCGCCACCACGCCCATCGTCAGTGCCATCGGCCACGAGCCCGACAGCCCGCTCAGCGATCATGTGGCCGACCTGCGCGCCGCAACGCCTACCGATGCCGCCAAGCTCGTGGTGCCCGACGCCGTCGCCGAACAGGCCCTTGTCTCGGAACTGAAGTCGAGAAGTGCTGCAGCGCTGCGTAATTGGGTCGAGCGCGAGGCGCGCGGCCTGGACATGCTCCGACACCGGCCGGTACTGGCGGACCCACTGGCCTCGCTCGAACAACGTCGCGAGGAGGTTCGACGGCTGCTCGACGCGGCCCGTCGCGACGTGCAACGCGAACTCACCACCCAGGACACGCTCGTCGAACATCTGCGGGCCAGACTGTCGACGCTGGGGCCTGCTGCCACACTTGCTCGGGGCTATGCCGTCGTACAGCGGGTGGTCGCGGGTTCGGATCCCGAGGTTCTGCGTTCGGTCGAGGACGCGCCACCGGGTACACAGATCAGAGTGCGCGTGGCCGACGGTGCCGTCACCGCCGCAGTCATGGGGCGAGTCAAATGACAGAAGGAGTACGCATGAGCGAGAACGACAAGCCGGTATCGGAACTGGGCTACGAAGAGGCCCGCGACGAGCTGGTGGGCGTGGTGAAGATTCTCGAACAGGGCGGGCTCGATCTCGACGCCTCCCTGGCCCTGTGGGAGCGCGGAGAGCAGCTGGCCACTCGATGCGAGGAGCAGCTCGCCGGTGCCCGCAAGCGGATCGAGACCGCGCTCGCGAGCACCGAGAAGGACAGCTAGGGCGCGAGCGGTTCGGTGACTTCGAGGGACTCGGCGAGCGTGGTGAAGTCCCCATCGTTCGCGGTACCGCCCAGCAGGATTCGCACGTCGCCGAAGTCCGAGACCCAGTACTTCCGCGAGCCCTCCTCGCCGTAGACGACCCAATCTCGACCCGATACGTTCTGCGCGCCCGACGCGTACACCGTCTCGTCGCCTGCGACGAAGGGAACCAACACTTCCTCGACGGCGCTGGTCTGGGTCAGCTGCAGATACGCACCCGATCCGGTGATGTATCCGACAGTCGACACCGGTCCGCCGTTGTCGCCTGCGATCGTCGGGCGACTACCCGAGTTGGGTGTCCAATCCTCGGGAACAGCCGGATTACGCACCGGAAAGCCGATTTCCGACGCGTCGTACTGCAGCGCGGTGTCGATGTCGAAGTTGGGGATGGGGCCCTGCTGGGGCCCGCCGGGGCTCAGCGAGCACTGACTGGCGATGCCCGCAATCAACAAACACGCGATGACCAGCGGAATGAGCGACCACACCATGTCGCGGCTGTTGTTGAGAATCCGAGGTTTGCTGTTTGCCACCCCACCAGTATCCCCTCTGCGCAGCAGTGCTCGATCGGCGCGTGCCTCACAGACGACCCGACCCCACCGCGGGCATCACAGAAGTGAGATAATCGCGCCTGGGTAACACCCCACCAACCAGGAGGCTACAAACCGATGACGGCCAGCACCGAGACCACTCGCGCCATGGCGCCAGATCGCAACCTCGCACTCGAACTCGTACGCGTCACCGAGGCCGGTGCGCTCGCCTCGGGTCGCTGGGTCGGTCGCGGCGACAAGGAAGGTGGCGACGGAGCAGCAGTCGACGCCATGCGTCAGTTGGTCAGCTCGGTCTCGATGCGCGGCGTCGTCGTCATCGGCGAGGGCGAGAAGGACGAAGCGCCGATGCTCTACAACGGCGAACAGGTCGGCAACGGCAACGGCCCCGAGGTCGACTTCGCCGTCGATCCCGTCGACGGCACCACGCTGATGGCCAAGGGCATGCCCAACGCCATCTCGGTTCTCGCGGTCGCCGAGCGCGGCGCGATGTTCGATCCGTCCGCCGTCTTCTACATGAAGAAGATCGCCGTCGGACCCGACTTCGCCGACGTCATCGACATCACCGCACCGGTCGCGGAGAACATCGCCCGCGTTGCCAAGATCAAGAAGGGATCCACCTCCGACGTCACGGTGTGCATCCTCGACCGACCCCGGCACGCCGAGCTGATCCAGCAGGTGCGCGACACCGGCGCTCGCATTCGACTGATCTCCGACGGCGACGTCGCCGGTGCCATCGCCGCCGCCCGCCCCACCTCCCCCATCGACATCCTCATGGGCACCGGCGGAACTCCCGAAGGCATCATCGCCGCCGCCGCCATGCGCTGCATGGGTGGCGCGCACCAGGGCATGCTGGCCCCGACCGACGACGACGAGCGCCAGAAGGCGATCGACGCCGGACACGATCTCGATCGCGTCCTGTCCACCGAGGACCTGGTCTCGGGCGAGAACGTCTTCTTCACCGCAACCGGCGTCACCGACGGCGACCTGCTCCAGGGCGTCCGATACTCGGGCGGCGGCGCACACACGCAGTCCATCGTGATGCGCTCGAAGTCCGGCACCGTCCGCATGATCGACGCGTACCACCAGCTCAACAAGCTCAAGGAGTACTCGACCATCGACTTCGACGGCGACACCTCCGGCGCCATCCCGTCCTTCTGACCGTCCGCTCGACGCAGTTTCCGCTCCCCTACCGAGGCAAGAGGTCAATGACAGAGAACGAACAGCAGTTCCGGATCGAGCACGACACGATGGGAGAGGTTCGCGTTCCCATCGATGCGCTCTGGCGTGCCCAGACGCAGCGTGCCGTGGAGAACTTCCCCATCTCGGGCCGTCCGCTCGAGCGCACTCAGATTCGTGCGATGGGCCTGCTCAAGGCAGCCTGCGCGCAGGTCAACAAGGACCTCGGTCTGCTCGACGGCACGCTGGCCGACGCGATCATCGCCGCCGCCACCGAGATCGCCGACGGCAAGCACGACGACCAGTTCCCGATCGACGTCTTCCAGACCGGCTCGGGCACCAGCTCGAACATGAACGCCAACGAGGTCATCGCGTCGATCGCCAAGGCGGCAGGCGTCGAGGTGCACCCCAACGACCACGTGAACATGTCGCAGTCCTCCAACGACACGTTCCCGACGGCCACTCACGTCGCCGCCACCGAGGCAGCCGTGACGTCGCTCGTGCCCGCGCTGCGTCACCTCCACGAGGCTCTTGTCGTCAAGGCAACGGAGTGGAAGCACGTCGTGAAGTCCGGCCGCACCCACCTCATGGATGCCGTTCCGGTCACCCTCGGACAGGAATTCGGCGGTTACGCCCGTCAGATCGAAGCCGGCATCGAACGCGTCGAGGCCACCCTGCCGCGGCTCGGTGAACTGCCCATCGGCGGCACCGCCGTCGGCACCGGACTCAATGCACCCGACGGCTTCGGCCCGAAAGTGGTTGCAGCACTGGTCGCGTCGACCGGTATCGATGCACTCACCGCCGCCAAGGATTCGTTCGAGGCGCAGGCCGCACGTGACGGACTCGTCGAGGCATCGGGCGCACTGCGTACCATCGCGGTCTCACTGACCAAGATTGCCAACGACATTCGCTGGATGGGATCGGGACCGCTCACCGGACTCGGCGAGATCGCCCTCCCCGACCTGCAGCCCGGTAGTTCCATCATGCCCGGCAAGGTCAATCCCGTTCTGCCCGAGGCTGTTACGCAGGTCGCGGCTCAGGTCATCGGCAACGACGCCGCAGTCGCATTCGGCGGCGCGTCGGGCGCATTCGAGCTCAACGTGTACATCCCGATGATGGCGCGCAACGTCCTCGAGTCGTTCAAGCTGCTCGCCAACGTCTCGGTGCTGTTCGCCGACAAGTGCGTCGTCGGCCTCGAAGCCAACGTCGAGCACCTCAAGACCCTCGCCGAGTCCTCGCCGTCCATAGTGACGCCGCTGAACTCCGCGATCGGCTACGAGGAAGCTGCCGCCGTCGCCAAGCAGGCACTGAAGGAGAAGAAGACGATCCGTCAGACGGTCATCGACCGCGGACTGATCGGCGACAAGCTCAGCGAAGCCGAACTCGACAAGCGCCTCGACGTCCTCGCCATGGCGAAGGTCAAGGACTAGCTTTCCCGTTCGCCCGCCGAACCCCTGAACGCGTGAATGGTCCATTGCACCGCCGAGACGTGTGCAATGGACCATTCACGCTTTCGAAAGGGGCCGAACCTCAGGCGAGGTGAGCGAGTTCCTCGCGTGCCTTCAGTCCGTCCTCGCCCAGATCCGTGCGATCGAAGATTTTCCAGCCCGCGAGCAGCGGCTTGAACACCTTGTCGCGTTCCTGATCGGCGTCGTAGATTCCGGCTTCGGCGAGGGCGGCGGTGCTGCTACCGCGGTCCGGGAGATCGACCTCGGGAATCTTGAATCCGTTGATCCGGTCGGCGATGGCGCGGGCGGCCTGGTCGGGCACCACCGCGAATGCCTCGTCGATCATGTTGGCGTAGAACGTCGACTGCAGGGCGTCGTCGTCGGCGATCTTGCCGAGGATCGTGGCCAGCACCGGGTCCTTGCCGAGGGCGATGGTGTTGCGGTTGCGCAGTGACGCGGCGGCTTCCTCGATGGCGAAATGCGCGAGGATGTCGAGCAGACCCTGGCTGGGGGCGTCGAATCCGAGTGTCATGTGCTCCATCCGAACCCGCTCGAGCGCGACCGGATCGACTGCGCGGGTGAGCACCAGGAAGTTACGCAGCACGATCGACTGCCGGTTCTCCTCCGACGTCCATCGGCCGGTCCACTTCCACCAGGCTCCGAGGCCGGTGAGCGCGTGGGCCAGTTCGCGGTGGTACGCGGGCAGGTTGTCGGCCACCAGAACGCCGACCGTGGCGGACAGGATTTCGACATCGCTCAGGTGCGACTGCTCCGGCGTCCAGTCCTCGCCGCCGAGGAAAGCGAAGTTCTTGCCGTCGTCGAACGGCGCGAGGTCATGGGGGTGCCAATCGCTCGCTGCCTCGATGTGGCGTCGTAGATTCTCTTCGACCGCGGGCTCCAAACGGACCAGCAGATCACCGTCGGACAGGTTCGTAGACATGCGGTAACCGTAGCGCCTACACCCGAGCGCCCGACGTCGCGCCCCTGACCATTGTGAATTCTCCTAACGCCAGGTCGTTGCGGGTCTATTCTCAGGTGCATCCAGTCACCGAAGTGAGGACTCCTCGTGATGCGGTCGGGTCGAAATTTTCTGTGTCTTGCTGTTGCTTGCTCCATGATCGTGCTGGTCGGATGCTCGAACGACGCACCGACCGCAGACAGTCCACCCACCTCCGAGCCCGCACCGACCAGCGACCTCTCCCCTGGTCAGGTCGCGGGAGTCGACGTTCCCGACGGCCGCGTCGACGACGCGGTCGGCAAGCTCGACGGCATCGCCGAGGAGCTGATGGCGTCGTCGAACATTCCCGGTATGGCCATAGCCGTCGTGCACGGATCCGACGTCGTCTACTCGAAGGGGTTCGGCGTTCGCGAAGTGGGCACGGACGACCCGGTCGACGGGGACTCGGTGTTCCAGTTGGCGTCGCTGTCCAAATCGGTGGGTGCGACGGTCATCGCGTCCCAGGTGGGAGCGGGCGTGGTCGACTGGTCGACGCCGGTGGTCTCGCAGCTGCCGTGGTTCGCGCTCGACGACCCGTGGGTGACCCAGAACGTCACGGTCGGCGACTTCTATGCACATCGAAGCGGGCTGCCCGAGCACGAAGGCGATCTCCTCGAGGACCTCGGCTACGACCGCAGACAGATTCTCGAACGCCTGCGCGAGGTCCCCCTCGACCCGTTCCGCTCCACGTACCACTACACCAACTTCGGCATCACGGCCGCGGCCGAGGCCGTCGCCGCGGCGTCGGGCAAGGACTGGGACACCCTCAGCCAGGACACGATCTACGGCCCGCTCGGCATGACCTCGACCAGCTCGTCGTTCGCGGACTACATCACGCGGGCCGATCGGGCCGTACCCCACGTACTCGTCGACGGCGAGTACCAGGCGAAGTATCAGCGGGAACCCGATCCACAGACCCCTGCCGGTGGCGTCAGTTCCTCGGTGAACGATCTCGCGAAGTGGCTGACGATGCTGATCGCCGACGGAAGCCACGACGGGCGAGAGCTTGTGGATCCCGACGCCCTCCTGCCCGCGATCAGCGCGCAGATCGTCTCGAGCCCGTCGGCGACACCGGATTCACGCGCCGGCTACTACGGATACGGATTCAACGTCTCCACCAGTGCCGCCGGTCGCACGACGGTGAGCCATTCGGGAGCATTCGCGCTCGGAGCGGGCACCAACTTCGTCTGGATTCCATCGCTCGACGTGGCCATCGTCGTACTGACCAACGCCGCACCCATCGGCATCGCCGAAACGGTGACCGCCGAGTTCGCGGACCTCGTCCAGTTCGGCGAGGTGCGGGAGGACTGGCGAACGCTGTACAAGAATGCGTTTGCCGGCATGAGCGAACCGGAGGGCGAGCTCGCCGGCAAGACCCCTCCCACGAATGCTGCTGCGCCACAACCACTCACGTCGTACACAGGGGTTTACCAGAACAGCTATTGGGGACCGGCGACGATAACGGAGGTCAACGGGAAACTGGTATTGGCCATCGGGCCGAACGGAACCTCCTACGAGTTGACGCACTGGGACGGTGACACGTTCACCTTCGAGCCGAGCGGTGAGAATGCACCCGACGGATCCATTTCCCAGGCGACGTTCAACGCGAATACGCTGACGCTGGAATTCTTCGACGGCGATGGATTGGGACGATTCACGAAATGACCGAGACACAGCAGGCAACCCAGACCGTAGTGAATCTGTTCGACGCGTTGAGAAGTCGAGACACCGAGCGCGCGATGTCGCTCCTCGACGGCGACATCGTCTGGCACAACGTCGGATTGCCGAAGGTACGCGGCCACTCGAACGTGGGCAAGTTCATGGCAACGCTTGCCAAGCCCGCGTTCGGCTTCGACGTGATCGTGCACAACATCGCTGCCGACGGAGATGTCGTGCTCACCGAACGCACCGACGTGCTGATCTGGCGGCGGCTCCGAATCGAATTCTGGGTGTGCGGAACCTTCGAGCTGCGCGACGGCAAAGTAGCCGTGTGGCGGGACTACTTCGACAGCGTCGACTTCCTGAAAGGTACTGTGCGAGGGGTTTTCCGGGCCGCGGTTGGCCGGTGACCCTTGTGAGCGGAACTTCGTAGTGGGCTACGAGGCAGGAGTAGAGCCTGCGGAACGACCCGCAGGCTCCACGCTCACAATCGGGGTCAGGCTCCCGAAGGCCCGAATTCTTCGAGCATTTCCGTCACCAGTGCCGCGATCGGTGAACGCTCGCTGCGGGTGAGGGTGATGTGCGCGAAAAGCGGGTGCCCCTTGAGCTTTTCGATCACTGCAGCAACACCGTCGTGTCGTCCGACGCGCAGGTTGTCTCGCTGAGCGACGTCGTGGGTGAGTACGACGCGTGAGCCCGAACCGAGTCGGGACAGAACCGTCAGCAGCACGTTGCGCTCGAGCGACTGTGCCTCGTCGACGATCACGAAGGAGTCGTGCAGCGATCGACCGCGAATGTGCGTCAGTGGCAGCACTTCCAGCATTCCGCGGGCGATGACCTCCTCCATCACCTCCGGGCTGGCGAGCCCTTCGAGGGTGTCGAAGACCGCCTGACCCCAGGGGCCCATCTTCTCGCTCTCGCTACCGGGGAGGTAGCCGAGCTCCTGGCCGCCGACGGCGTAAAGAGGCCGAAACACAACGACTTTACGATGCGAGCGACGTTCGAGGACAGCCTCGAGCCCGGCGGTCAGCGCCAGAGCGGACTTACCGGTGCCGGCCTTTCCACCGAGCGAGACGATGCCGATGCTCTCGTCGAGCAGAAGATCGAGCGCCACTCGCTGTTCCGCCGAACGGCCGTGCAGGCCGAATGCCTCACGCTCACCGCGCACGAGTTGAATCTGCTTGTCGGGCGTGACGCGCCCCAGCGCGCTCTGCCGTCCGGCAAGCAGTCGAACTCCCGTGTGGCACGGCAGGTCTCGCGCCTCCGCGAGATCGATGACGCCGTCGTTGAACAGTGTGTCGACTGCGTCGGACTGCACTTCGAGTTCGGTCATTCCGGTCCAACCGGACGGCACGACGTCGTGAGCGTGGTACTCGTCGGCGGGAAGCCCGACGGCACCGGCCTTGACGCGCAACGGAATGTCCTTGCTGACGAGCACGACGTCCTTGCCCTCGGCCTTCAGGTTCAGCGCGCAGGCGAGGATTCGAGAATCGTTGGAGTCGGTACGGAAGCCGACGGGAAGAACCGAAGGATCGGTGTGATTGAGCTCGACTTGCAGTGTGCCACCGGAGGTTCCGATGGGAACCGGCTGGTCGAGTCGACCGAACTCGACACGCAGGTCGTCGAGCATGCGCAAGGATTCCCGCGCGAACCATCCCAATTCGTGATGGTGGCGTTTGCCCTCCAACTCGCTGATGACGATCAGCGGAAGTACCACATTGTGCTCGGCGAACCGGATGACTGCCCACGGATCCGAGAGCAGAACCGAGGTATCGAGCACGAATGTCCGAAGAGGGGCGGAAACGGAGCGTGAAGTGGTCACGTGGGGCTCCTACGTCTGCGCGGTACCGCGCAAACTCTGTCGCTCGGCCGGTCGGGTCCGATGTGTCAGGTGACACGAGGACCGGGTACCGGCCCTCTCGCGCTCACTAGCTCAGTCACGTATCAGAACCTCCCGCACAGGTAGCTTCCCCGCTGCCTGTTACTGCCGACGGTACAGCCGAAATCGAGGTTCGGCTCGCTGGAAGTCTGGCGTGTCGGTGAACAACGCGTTACGGCCGAATCGCCCCAGGTCGGCAATCGAGCGGTGCCGAAAGTGCCCTCCCCCGTCGAGTCAATGGACCATTGCACACGTCTGAGCGCTGCAATGGTCCATTGACCCAGACCAGGGTTCTGCGTGAATGGACCACTGCATACGTCTGAGCGGTGCAATGGTCCATTGACGCGGACCGGGGTTGGCGCGAGAGCTGGATCAGCCGAGCAATCCCCAGTCTTCGAGGCCCTCGTACAGTGGCTTGCTCTGTGCCAACTTCACGACGCGGTTCTTGAGGGAATCGCTGGCCTCGCCGGTGGCCAGGGCGGTGCCGATGATGTCGGCTACCTCGGTGAACTCGGCTTCGCCGAATCCGCGGGTGGCCAGTGCGCCGGTGCCGATGCGCAGGCCGGAGGTGACCATCGGCGGGCGCGGGTCGAAGGGCACTGCGTTGCGGTTGACGGTGATGCCGACCTCGTGCAGGAGGTCCTCGGCCTGCTGGCCGTCGAGCTCGGAGTTGCGCAGGTCGACGAGTGCGAGGTGCACGTCGGTGCCGCCGGTGAGGACGGAGATGCCCTTGTCTGCCACGTCGGCACCGGTGAGTCGCTCGGCGAGCAGTGATGCACCGAGGAGGGTGCGTTCCTGGCGTTCCTTGAACTCGGGCGTCGCAGCGATCTTGAAGGCCACGGCCTTGGCGGCGATGGCGTGCATCAGCGGCCCGCCCTGCTGGCCCGGGAACACTGCGGAGTTGAGCTTCTTGGCCCATTCCTTCTTGGCCAGGATGATGCCGGAGCGCGGTCCGCCGAGGGTCTTGTGCACGGTCGAGGAGACGACGTCTGCATACGGCACGGGTGAGGGGTGCACGCCTGCGGCGACGAGTCCGGCGAAGTGCGCCATGTCGACCCAGAGCAGTGCGCCCACTTCGTCGGCGATGGAGCGGAACGCAGCGAAGTCCTGGTGGCGCGGGTAGGCCGACCAGCCGGCGATGAGCACCTGTGGCTTGGCGGCGATGGCCTGCTTGCGCACCTCGTCCATGTCGATTCGGTGGTCTTCCTTGGACACACCGTATGACTCGACCTCGTAGAGCTTGCCCGAGAAGTTGAGCTTCATGCCGTGCGTGAGGTGGCCGCCGTGCGCCAGGTCGAGGCCCATGATCTTGTCGCCCGGGTTGATCAAGGCCATGAGTACGGCAGCGTTGGCCTGTGCGCCTGCGTGCGGCTGCACGTTGGCGAACTCGGCACCGAAGAGTTCCTTGGCCCGGTTACGCGCCAGATCCTCGACGATGTCGACGTGCTCGCAGCCGCCGTAGTAGCGACGGCCGGGGTAGCCCTCGGCGTACTTGTTGGTCAGGACGCTGCCCTGGGCCTGCAGCACCGCACGGGGAACGAAGTTCTCCGAGGCGATCATTTCCAGGGTGTCGCGCTGACGTCCCAGTTCACCGGCCATCGCCTCGGCGACCTCGGGATCGAGTTCGGCCAGCGACAGGTTGTTGACGTCAGTCATAACGAGAGTCTCCAAGGGACAGCGAGTAAGAGGGGCGTGGGCCAGTTTACGAGACGCGCAATGCACCGGGTGTCAGTGGCTCGTCGAGCAGCCTGCCGAACAACTGCGCGCGCTCACTCGCCGTCTCACCACGGTCCAGCCAGCCGGCGAGCAGCTTGTAGCCCTCGACGTAGGTACTGATGTACGCCCGCCACAGTGGGGAGGACAGAAACCGCAGGCTGTGCCGGGCGCGCTGCGGCGATGCCAACGACCATCGCTCCAGGTAGGCGGCCACGTCGTCCTCGCTCTTGTGCTGATCGTGCAGTAGCAGCGCAGCGTCCTGCCGCACCCCCAACAGCTGGCTCGACGCGGCCGCGAGACGCTCGGCCTTCTCGCCGTCGAATCGCAGTCCCAGATCGGCGTAGATCTCCTGCGCCCACGCACCCCACCCTTCGCCGACGACGGCTCCCAGCGCGTGATCGGCCAGGCCCTCGGCCATCAGGCACTGTGGGGTGTTGACCAGGAACAGCGTCTGCTCGAGCTGCCCTGCACCGACCAGTCCGGTCTCCTTGCGGCAGTGTTCGGTGTGGTGTCCCGGGTAGGACTCGTGCGCGATCAGGTGCGGCAGATTGGCCATCTGCTGCTCGATGTCGGAATTGATCGCGACGGTCGAGCGGTAGTCGCCGAGGTAGTAGTTGAATCCCGACCACGGCTTGTCTCCGACGACCTCGTAGGTGACCTTCTCGGTGTCGGGCAGCGTGTATTCGGCGCGGACGCGGTCGCGCAGCGCGGACGAGAACGCCTCGACGCAGTCCTGCAGTCGGTCGGCCGGAATCACGTCGGCACGGCGATGCGCGATCAACCGTTCGCCGAGCGACCCGGGACCGGCGAGGACCTCGTCCATCTTGCGGTGTGCCTGCAGGTACTGGTCCTGATCGCCCGCGGAGATTCGGACGTCGAAGTACGCGTACACCTCGTCGACGAAGCCGATGTCCTCGCCTGCGAATTTGCGCGCCGAGCATTCGAGTGCGCGCAGGTGGACGTCGAGGAACGTCGTGCGCTCGGGTGTCAGATCGACGTTTCCGAGCTCGGCACGCAGTGTCTGGGCTCGACGGATCAGCTCACGCGGCTCGGGCGCGGGGGCGTTCTCGGTGATACGACGCAACTCGGGATCGCCGGTGTACGCGTCGACGAATCCGTCTTCGAGCCGGTCGAAACTCAGGCCCAGCAGCAGGTATTCACGAACGAGGGAAGCAGCATCCATATCCGAACCCTAGTACGGCGAACGACCCCGCCCGTGCGCGATCGACCGGCACCGAGCACAATCTGGAACCATGCGACTCGCGCTCGACAGGAGCTCAGCCGAACCCTCCGCAGCTCCGACCTGTTGGAGTCGTGCGTGAGCGAGTCCAGCCCATACGTCGAGTTCGACCGTGTGCAGTGGCGCACGCTGCGCCAATCCACGCCGTTGGTGCTGACCGAGGAAGAACTCGTCGGTCTGCGTGGTCTGGGGGAACAGATCGATCTCGACGAGGTGGCGGAGGTCTATCTGCCGCTGGCACGACTGATCCACCTTCAGGTCGCGGCTCGGCAACGACTGTTCGCCGCGACCGCGACGTTCCTCGGCGAGAAGCACCCCGACCGTCAGGTCCCGTTCGTCATCGGTGTCGCGGGGAGTGTCGCCGTCGGAAAGTCGACGACGGCCCGTGTGCTGCAGGCACTCCTGGCCCGATGGGACCATCATCCGCGGGTCGATCTGGTCACCACCGACGGATTCCTGTATCCGACGGCCGAGCTCATGCGTCGAGGCATACTGCACCGCAAGGGATTTCCCGAGAGTTACGACAGGCGCAAGCTGCTCAGATTCGTCACCGAGGTCAAGTCCGGGACCGAAGAGGTGGGCGCACCGGTCTATTCGCACGTCTCGTACGACATCGTCAAGGGTCAGTACCACATGGTCCGGCAGCCCGACATCCTGATCGTGGAGGGGCTCAACGTATTACAGACCGGACCGCGATTGATGGTCTCGGATCTGTTCGACTTCTCGATCTACGTCGACGCGCGGATCGAGGACATCGAGAGTTGGTACGTCAAACGCTTTCTCGCATTGCGCAAGACGTCCTTCACCGATCCGTCCTCGCACTTCCACCACTACGCCGGCCTGTCCGACGACCACGCGCAGATCGCGGCCGAGGATCTGTGGCATTCGATCAATCTGCCCAATCTGGTGGAGAACATCCTGCCGACTCGACCGCGAGCGACGATGGTTTTACGCAAGGACAACGACCACGCGATCAACCGGCTGCGGCTTCGTAAGTTGTAGACCATAATCCACCAATGACGGTGGACAAGCGGTCGATCGGCGAGGTGCCGCTGATCGGTCGAGACGGCGAAATGCAGAGAATTCTGCATGCCGCCGGCAGGTACGGCGGGATGGCCGTCAAGGCCGCGCCCGGTGTCGGCCGAACCCGCTTGCTGACCGAGGCGGTGCGGTCGCTGGTGGGTCTCGGGTGGCATCCCCACCGGGTGGTGACGGTGATGCCGACCGGTAGCGGGTTCGTTCCCGTCGAATCGGACCGAGCTCTCGCCGCCGCGCTGGCCGACGCGCACAGCGGCAGGCGCACGGTCGTGGTCATCGACGACGCCCAGTGGCTCGCCGATTCGACCATCGAACTCCTCGCGCGTCGTATCGGTTCGAGGGATCTGTTCGTTCTGGCGAGTGTCAGCGCGGGCCGACGCCGCACCCCGGTGCTCGACGCACTGTGGAAGGACGGCGTGATCGACCGCATCGATCTCGAACCTCTCACGCCCGAGCAGTGCCGGTCGTCGATCGAAACGATGCTCCGCCGCAACGGCGAAATAGTCGACAGTGCAGCAGCTTTCGCGGTCACCGCGCTGTCCTCGGGCAATCTCGTGGTGCTGCGAGATCTGGTGTCGACGGCGGTCGATCGTGGGGCACTGACGGTCGCGTCCCACGTGTGGCGCCTTGCCTCTCCCCTCCCCGTGTCGGCCGGTCTGGCCGATGTGGTGCGCGATCATCTGGCCGAGGTGATCGCACTCGCCGATTACGCCGGTGCGGCCGAGATCGACGACGCGCTCGACATGGTCGCCCTGGCCGGTTCGCTGGCGTTCGGAGCCGCGTCCGCAGTGATGGATCCGCGGCTGATCGAGGAACTCGAATCGGCGGGCGTACTGACGATCCGGACCGAACAGAACGTCGACAGGGTGACGTTCTCGACGCCCATCACCGCCCAGGTGCGGACCGACGACATGGCAGTACTGCGCAGACGTCGACTGAGCCGGACGGTGGCCGACGCTCTCGACGCCTCGAGAGACGGGCTCGGACCGCGCGAACGAGTCATCGCCGCACTGCTTCGTATCGATGCCGGCGTCTCGCTCGATGCCCCGACAGCAGTGGAAGCGGCTCGGTTGTCGTGGCGTTTCGTACCCCCGGAGACGACGCGCAAGCTGGCCTCGGCCGCTGCGGCGGCAGGCGGCGGGTTCGACGCCCAGCTCATTCTGGCGTCCGCGGAGAGTCAGCTCGGCATGACCGAGTCGGCGCAGCTGCGGTTGGACGAGCTTCTTCGTGGGGCCGACAACGACATTCGCCGCGCGACGGCCGTGCGCGCGTGCACCGACAACATGGTGTTGCGGCTGGCGGATCCGACGCGGGCACTGGCCCTGAACTCCAGTACCGAACTCGCCGTCGTCGATCCCGGGATTCGCACACAGCTGCGGGCGCAGCGCGGCCTGATGATGCATGCCATCGGCGACACGGCAGGCTCGCTGGCCTTGCTCGAACCTCTGATGGACGATCTCGACGGCGCGACGCTGATTTCCGCCAGCTTTGCCGTCGCCGCCGGGGCCACCGTCGCGGGCCGTTTGTCGGCCGCGTTCTCCGCACTCGCCCGGGTGCAGCCCGAACCCCACAACCCGGCGGCAACGGTGCTGGACCTGACGCGGTGCTTCACGATCGCCTGCGCCGGCAACTTCGAGGAGGCCACCGCTCTCGCTCGGTATCGGTACGACGAAGCGGTTGAACAGTTCTCGCCCCTGCAGCAGGCCTGGTTCGGCTGGGCCCGCGGCGGTCTCCTGCTCTCCCGGGGCCACGCGACCGAAGCGATCCAGTGGTGCTCGGAGGCCTACACCCTCGCGGGGACTCTCGGCCAGCGGTCGATGGAACCGATGGTGGCCTGCGATCTGGTCCGCGCCCTGGCGCTCGACGGGCGTGCGGAGGAGGCGTCGGATCTCATCGAGGCGGCCGACCTCGACAATCCGGCGTCGCCCGCATTGTTCGGAGCTCGCGGCACGCGTCTGGCGGCGCTGGGCTGGGCCGCCGCAGCCCGCGGCGACGTCGGCGAGGCCTGCGAGCTGCTGATCGCCTCCGCCGAGGCCCATGCGGCCATCGACCACCATCTGCCTGCCCTGTTCTCCTACGTCGATGCCGCTCGGTGCGGCGCGGCAGCTGCGGCGCTGGGTCCCGTCCTCCAGCTGGCAGGCCTGATCGAAGGGGATCTCGCCCGCACCGAGGTACGTATGGTCGAGGTGCTCGCCGCCTCGTCCGGGTCGAACGAGGCGGTCACCGAACAAGTGGTGGCCGTGGCCGCGAGCGCAGAGAAACACGGCCTGGACCTGCACGCGGCCGAGATGTACTTCCATGCGCAGAACCTGTTGCTGCGCAGTAGCCCTCGCGCCGCGGCGACAGCGGGAAGGCAGGGCCACGTATTGGCCGCGCGCTGTGGACATCCCAGCACCCCGCTGATGCACGGAACACGAGACCCGGCCCTGACGACACGCGAACGGCAGATCGCGTCCCTCGCCGCATCCGGCCTCTCCAACCGCGATATCGCCGACGCCGTGGTGCTGTCGATCCGCACCGTCGAAACGCACCTCAATCGCATCTTCGGAAAGTTGGGAATCAGCACCCGCGCCGAGCTCACATCGCTACGAGGATCACTGCTCGATTGACCGTGCCGGTGTACAGCGAGGCCTCGATATCGCGCAGGTATCGCGACGGTGCCACTCCGAGCTCGGTTCGCAGAACCGCCTCGGCCCGACGGAAGGCAACCACCGCATCGGCCGTCCGGTGTGACCGGTCGAGGGCGATCATCAACTGACCCCACAGCTGTTCGCGCAACGGGGCGGCCCGTAGTGCACGCTCGATCTCGGCGATCACCGTCTCGTGTCGACCGAGCTGCAGACGGGCCTCGAAAGCCGATTCCAGCACCACGGCATGCACCTCGTCGAGATGGACCCGCTCGTCGACGGCAAAAGCCAGATCACCGAATTCTACGAGAGCTGGGCCCCGCCACAGCGCAAGGGCGCGACCGAACTGGCCGTCGGCCTCGGCGAACCGACGCCGGCCGAGTGCCTCCCGCCCGCGCGTGGCCAGCATCTCGAACTCGCGCATATCCAGTCGGTCGCTGCCCAGATCCAACCGATAACCCCAGGACGTCGTGACGAGCCGAGCGCCGTCCTCCGCGCCCAGTACCCGACGCAGATTGGCCACGTACGCACGCAGTGACGTCAGTGCCTTCGCCGGCGGACGGCAGTCCCAGACCAGATCGATCAGCCGATCGAACTCGACGACGTTCCCCGCGTCCACCAGCAGCGCCGCCAGCACGGCTCGCTGTTTGAGCCCTCCGACCGCCTTCACGCCGGTCGCGTCGCGCACCACCATGGGTCCGAGCACGTTGTAGTCCACGATGGCAAATTTTCCGAGCCTCGAGACGATCGCGCTACAGATTACGTAGCGGTACAACCACAAGTACGTAGTGCTCCGGGGTCGTGAGCGGAAATTCGTAGCAAGCTACGAGCAGGAGTGGAGCCCGCGGAACGACCGGACAGTCCTGCCTCGCACGTCAGATACCGAACCGGCGGTGTCTGGCCGCGAAGTCGCGTAGTGCGCGCAGGAAGTCGACGCGCCGGAATTCGGGCCAGTAGGCCTCGGTGAACCAGATTTCCGAGTACGCGCTCTGCCACAGCAGGAAGCCGGAGAGTCGCTGTTCACCCGAGGTGCGGATGACGAGATCCGGATCGGGTTGGCCGGAGGTGTAGAGGTGACTGCCGATTTCGTCGACGTTGATCGATGCCACCAGCTCGTCGCCGCTGACGCCCTCGGCGATCTTCTCGCTCACCAGGGACTGGACGGCGTCGGCGATTTCCTGCCGCCCGCCGTATCCGACGGCGACATTGACGTGCGTTCCCGATCGTCCCTCGGTCAGCGCTGCCGCTTCCTTGAGTCGACGCGCAGTCGAGGCGGGCAGCAGGTCGAGGGTGCCGACGAGTTTGACGCCCCAGTTCATCTCGGGTCCGCAGATCTCCTCGACGACGTCGGTGATGATGTCGAGCAGTGAATCCAGTTCGTCCGCGTCTCGGCGCAGATTCTCGGTGGAGAGCAGGTAGATGGTGGCCATCTCGATTCCGGCCGCGTCGCACCAGCCGAGCATCTCGGCGATCTTCAGGGCTCCCATGCGGTGCCCGTGCGCGACGTCGGTGAATCCGTTCTCGCGCGCCCAGCGGCGATTGCCGTCGCACATCACCGCCACGTGCCGAGGGTGTTGAACCCCTTCGAGCTGGCTCAGCAGACGCCGCTCGTACACGTTGTAGAGAACGCCGCGGACCTTCTGCGGAATGATCACCACTGCTTCGTCACCACTGCCCCGTCACCGCTGCTCTCATCACCACGAAGGATCACCTTACGCCGACGTCTGCGAGCCGGTCGCCGGTACAGTAGCGTCAGAACCTACGGTTGCGTAGGTTCAGGCGGCGGCACGGGAGGCAATCGACATGACGATGTTCGGACTCGACGAGATACCCGTCAAACCACGTATGCGCGGCTGGATTCACCTGTACGCGTTCGGCGTGGCGGTGGTGTGCGCGATCACTCTCGTCACGCTCGCGTTCAGCATGGTCTCGGTCAGTGCGGGTGTGGCCGTGAGCGTGTATTCAATCACCGTCTGCGGTGTGTTCGGGGTCAGTGCCACCTACCATCGCGTGCACTGGAAGACCACGGCGTCGCAGATCTGGATGAAGCGAGCCGATCATTCGATGATCTTCCTGTTCATCGCAGGTAGTTACACCCCGTTCGCCGTTCTGGGTCTACCCGCGTCGACCGGACGCATGTTGCTGATCGTCGTCTGGGTCGGGGCTCTCGCCGGAGTGGCCTTGAAGATGTTGTGGCCCACCGCTCCCCGTTGGGTCGGGGTACCGCTGTACCTGCTGCTCGGCTGGGCGATCGTCCCGGTCGCGCCCGCGTTGATCGAGCACGTCGGCTATGCACCGTTTCTGTTGCTGCTCGTGGGCGGAGTCTTCTACAGCGTCGGGGCCGTGCTGTACGCCACCAAGTGGCCGAATCCATGGCCGACGACCTTCGGCCATCACGAGTTCTTCCACGCGGCAACGGTATTGGCGGCAACCTGCCACCTGGTTGCCGTGTGGCTCGTACTGTTCTGATCCGCCCTCAGGTGTTTCGGGCTGCCTTGTCTCGATACATCAGTGCATCGGCACGCTGAATCAGTCGGTCTCTCGACTCCCCCGGCTCACGCACCGCAACGCCGACACTGACCGACACCCCGAGCAGAGTCGATCCGAACGGCACCGGCTCGCCGCAGATCGCCGACCGCACCGAATCCGCGATATGGGCGCTGTCGGTCCCCTTCGCTCCGTCGAACGACACGGCGAACACGAACTCGTCTCCCGCGTACCGACCGACGACGCTCCCGCGCGGCGACCATTGGTGCAGGCGACGTCCCGCTGCCTCCAGAATGGCGTCGCCCGCAGCGTGACCGTGCAAGTCGTTGATCGATTTCAGCCTGTCGACGTCGACGAAGGCCAGAGCGACCGGCAGATCCTCTACGATCCATTCGTCGACGTGGGCGAGCAAGGGCCCACGTCGCAGCAATCCGGTCAGCTCGTCGCGCTCGGCGCGATCGCGCCAACGAACGGTGTCGTCCACGACGGGATTGACCAGGTCCAGCAGTGCGACGATGAACCGACGCCCGGCGATCGTCGCGATTCCGACATGCATCCAGCAGGAGACGACCTCGCCGTCGCCGCGCCGCACGCGACGCAGCGCTCCGATCGGTCGACCGTGTTCGGTGGAGCCTGCGTCCGGGTAGCGGTGCTCGAGCTCGACCGCGATGCGCGTCGCCGACGCGCGATCGCCGAGCGGCACGAAATCTGCCACGGGTCGCCCGACCATGTCGTCCACGGCGCACCCGAGCACGCCCTCGCACAGGACGTTGGCACCGACCACCTCGTACTGCATCGAATGCACCATGGCTGCCATCGGCACTGCGGCCACGAACTCGGCGACGGCAGCGCGCTGTTCGTCTGTCACTGCCACGTGCACGGTGTCCGCACGCGTCACACCCTCATTCATGACACCTTCACTCATGACACCGTCGATCCATTGGTAGACGTTCGACCACCCCAGGCCGAGGAAACTCCCGGCAACAGTACTGTTCTTCCGTCGAAGCATCGACGAGCGTGGTCACCTCTGCAGTGCGAACCGCACATCTTCGGCAGACGTCACAGGACGGTCGCACACGAAGCCGCGACACACGTACGCCGTTTCGAGGCCGTCGACGGGTGGACGGTCGGTCAGCAGCACCGACGAATCCGTCACGCCTGCCACCACCACGGAACCTCCCGGGGCGAGTGCCCGCACGGCCGAGAGCAGGTCACCACCCGGTGCCGTCGACACCGCGATCTGAATCGGACCTCGAACGGACGCCTCCGCGACGGCCAGCCAGTGCCCACCGGACCTGGGCGCTCGTTCGAGAATCGACGCCGATCGCGAAAGCGACGCAGTCGCCAGTTCGCCGTAACGCGCCGAGGAATTGTGATCGACCATCGCAGCTGCGGTGAGCAGCGCCTCGGCCATCGTGGACGCTCCCGATGGGGTGGCCCCGTCGATCGGGTCACGAGGCCGGGTCACGAGAGTCTCCGCATCGTCGGCGGTGTCGAACCACCCGCCGACGTCGTCGGGGTCGGCGAAATGGTCGATCGCAGCATCGATGATCGACGTCATGCGCTCGGTCCAGACTGCGTCTCCGGTGGCCTGGAACAGCGCTGCGGCGGCGACCGCGAGACACGCGTAGTCCTCGAGCACACCGGTGGCTTCGCCGACCGCGCCACCGAGAGACGCACGGCGGACCCGGCCCGACTCGACGTGGCCGGCGAACAGTTGCTCGCCGCACTCGACTGCCGCGTCGACCCACCGCGGCTGCCCCAGCCCGGTACCGGCCTCGACCAGTGCGGTGATCGCCAACCCGTTCCACGCGGTGACGACCTTGTCGTCGCGGCCGGGTTGCGGCCGTGTCGCGCGCGCGGCCGACAAAGCTCCGCGCACCCGGGCGAATCGGTCGTAGTCCTCGGGTTCGGCGGGCAGCTGCAGTACCGACATGCCGGCCTCGAACGTGCCTGCCGAGTTCACCGCGAACAACCCGGCTGCCCAGACGCCGTCCTCGAAGCCGAGGGTCTCGATCAGTTGTTCCGGGGTCCACGCGTAGGTCAGACCCTCGATGCCTTCGGTGTCGGCATCGAGCGCCGACGCGAAACAACCGTTGGCCGTGCGTAATTCACGGAGGATGAACTCCGCAGTGTCCGACGCCACCCGCCGGGCGAGCGCATCGTCGTCGACCCTGGCTGCGTGCGCGTAGAAGCGCAACAGCAGAGCGTTGTCGTAGAGCATCTTCTCGAAATGCGGGACGACCCACTCGGCATCGACGGAGTAACGCGCGAATCCTCCGCCCAACTGGTCGTAGATGCCGCCGCGCGCCATGGCGGACGCGGTACGGCGAACGACGCCGAGGACCTCGGTGTCGCCGGTGCGCTCGTAGTGCCGGAGCAGACCTTCGAGCAGCGCGCCCGGTGGAAACTTCGGTGCCCGGCCGAAGCCGCCGTAGGTGGTGTCCTCGTCGGCGCAGATCGCCGAAACCGACGCCGCCAGTGCGTCGGCGTCGATCGGGCGACCGCCTGCGGGCACGCCTGCGCTGTGTTTACGCAGTTCGGTGACGATGTCGGCGGAGGCGTCGAACACCTCCTGTCGCCGCGTCGACCAGGTGTCGGCGATCGCGGTGAGCAACTGCTGGAACGACGGCATTCCCTGACGCGGGGACGGCGGGAAGTACGTGCCGCAGTAGAACGGTTCGGTGTCGGGGGTCAGGAAGCACGTCATCGGCCACCCACCTTGGCCGGTCATCGCGACGGTGGCGTTCATGTACACCGAATCGAGGTCGGGTCGTTCCTCGCGATCGACCTTGATGCACACGAAATGCTCGTTCATCAGCGCCGCGGTCGCCTCGTCCTCGAACGACTCGTGGGCCATGACGTGGCACCAATGGCACGCCGAGTATCCGATCGACAGCAGGATCGGAACATCGCGATCGCGGGCCGACTGCAGAGCCTGCGGTCCCCATTGCTGCCAGTGCACCGGGTTGTCCGCGTGCTGCCTCAGATACGGGCTGGTGGACTCACCCAGGGCATTGGCGTCGAGCATCAGGGCTCGTCGGTGACGGCGGGTTCGGTTCGCTTCGGTTCCGGTGGAAACGGATCTGCGATCCCGCCGCGATCGGTGCCCTCGTCGAGGGCCTGATCCAGCGTCGGATCCTCCTTCTCGAACGTGGCCGGCAGACGCTTGATCTTCTTGTTCATGGACCAGATCAGCAGTGCCGTTCCGACCAACAGCGCGACCAGAATCACCAGTCCGATCGGCGACGACTTGCCGAATTCGGGACCGGTGGGCTGCTGGGCGAGGATCGAAACGATCATTTGTCGGTCTCTTCTATTCCGGCGAACAGGTCCGTCTCGGGCAGCGACGTCGTGACCCGAGTGCGGGCCAGCTCGAACTCCTCGGTGGGCCACAGCTTGCGCTGCACGTCCAGCGGCACGGCGAAGAACGACCCGTTGGGATCGATCTGAGTCGCGTGTGCGCGCAGTGCGTCGTCGCGTTGCTCGAACCAGTCGCCGACGGTGACCTGCGTGGTGATGCGACCCATGATCTCGTCGCGCTGGCCGTCCCACCGCTTCAGCCAGTCGACGAACGGGCTCTCCTCACCGCGGTCGATGAACCAGTCGTGGAACAGCTGCATGCGCTTGCGGATGAACCCGTGCGAGTAGTAGAGCTTGAGCGGAGTCCAGGGCTCACCTGCGTCGGGGAAGCGTTCCGGATCGCCCGCTGCCTCCCATGCCGCCATCGAGACCTCGTGGCATCGGATGTGGTCGGGGTGCGGGTAGCCGCCGCGTTCGTCGTAGGTGGTGATGACGTGCGGCTTGAACTCGCGAACCACCTTCACCAACGCCTCGGTGGAGACCTCCAGCGGGACCAGCGCGAAACAACCCTCGGGGAGAGGCGGTAGAGGATCGCCCTCGGGCAAACCGGAGTCCTCGAAGCCGAGCCACGTCTGCCGAACGCCCAGGATGCGGGCGGCCTCGGCCATCTCCTCGCGTCGAACGTCCCGGATGCGCTCGTGCACACCCGGAATGTCCATCGCCGGATTGAGGATGTCGCCCCGCTCGCCGCCGGTGAGCGTGACGACCAGAACCTCGTGCCCTTCGGCCGCGTAGCGAGCCGTTGTCGCAGCACCTTTGCTGGACTCGTCGTCGGGATGGGCATGCACTGCCATGAGCCGCAGTCCGGACACGTTCTTCCTCACCTCGGATTCGCCTGGTTCTTGCCTGACCTATAGTTCCACCTGACGCCGACAGGCCCCCAGCGGCACCCCCGAATCGACCCCGAGAGCTGACATGACCAACGCACTTCCCGCAGGTAGATACCCGTCGGGTTCCGGTCCCAGCGGCATTCGGCAGGCTCCGAAACGTGCGACGAAGATCGCACTGGTGGCCCTGGTCCTGCTGGTCGGAGTAGGCGTGGCCTACTACGCGTACAGCAAGTTCTCGGTCAAACCCATCGAGGGGAGTCAACTCTCGTTCGACATCGTCGACGACTCGACGATGTCGATCAGGTTCAGCGTCACCCGGCAGGATCCCGAGCAACCGGCCGTGTGCATCGTTCGCGCCCGATCGCGGGACGGCTCCGAGACCGGCAGACGTGAGGTGTACGTCCCACCGGAGTCGGCGTCGACCACCGTGGAGATGACCACCGAGGTGACGACGTCGGCCGCCCCTGCCGTCGGCGACGTCTACGGCTGCAGCCTCGATGTTCCCGAATATTTACGAGCCCGATAGGCGAACTGCCTGTTCGTGGTAAGCTCGGCCCATACACGGCCACCGCAGTAGGTGCCGTGTATTGCTGCATTGCGGGCAGGGTTCACCTGCGAACGACGACGACGGCTCCAGGATGTGGGCCGACCTAGGGGATCCAACCATTGGAGTCCCCTGTTCGTTGCGTGCCCTACCTGCTCAGAAACCGGAATCCGAACTCGAGATTCCGACTACGAGGGAGTGATCGAGATGACCGAGACCCAGGTGACCTGGCTTACCCAGGAATCACACGACAGGCTCAAGAGCGAACTCGACCAGCTCATTTCCAATCGCCCCGTCATCGCCGCCGAGATCAACGAGCGTCGCGAAGAGGGCGATCTGAAGGAGAACGGCGGCTACCACGCTGCGCGTGAGGAGCAGGGCCAGCAGGAAGCACGTATCCGCCAGCTGCAGGAGCTGCTCAACAACGCGAAGGTCGGCGAGGCACCCACTCAGTCCGGTGTCGCACTGCCCGGGTCCGTCGTCAAGGTCTACTACGACGGCGACGAGTCCGACACGGAGACGTTCCTGATCGCCACTCGTGAAGAGGGTGCCCGCGACAACAAGCTCGAGGTGTACTCCCCCGCGTCACCGCTGGGCGGGTCGCTCATCGACGCCAAGGTCGGCGACACCCGCGAATACACGCTGCCCAACGGCAAGACCATGAAGGTCACGCTCGTGAGCGCGGAGCCGTACCACACGTAAGCCTTCTCTCAGAAGACGTCGAAAGCACCCCCGGTCGCCAAGCGACCGGGGGTGCTTTTCCGTGTGCAGGGTCAGGCGGTCATCGTCTTCTGGTATTTGCGTACCGACAGCGGCACGAACACCACGAGCATCAACACGACCCAGATCAGGGTGTAGAGCACGGGGTTCTGCAGTGGCCACACCTCCGGCGGCGGCGCCATCGGGTTGGTGTTGCCGAACTGCTCTCGCACCGCCAACGTCACCGACGAGATCGGATTCCACTCCGCGATCGTCTTGAGCACGCTGGGAAAATTGTCGATCGGGACGAAGGTGTTGGCGATGAACGTCAGCGGAAAGATCACGATGAACGACGCGTTGTTGAAGATCTCCGGCGAGCGCACGATCAGGCCCACCAGCGCCATCACCCACGAGATCGAGTATGCGAACAGCAGCAGCAGCACGTACCCGAGCAGAGCGTCGAAGAACGACGACGTGATCCGCCAACCCACGATCAGGCCGGTGATCGACATGATCGTGATGGTGACGATGTTGTTTCCGACGTCGGCTGCGGTGCGCCCGATGACGACGGCCGACCGTGCCATCGGCAACGACCGGAACCGATCCATCACGCCCTTCTGCAGATCCTCGGCCAGCGAGGACCCGGTGATGGAGGCACCGAAGATCATCGTCTGCACGAAGATGCCGCCCATCAGGAAGCTCTTGTAGTCGATGCCGGGAACCTCGATCGCGCTGCCGAAGACGTAGGCGAACAGCAGGACGAACATGATCGGGGAGAGCGTGGCGAAGAACAGCAGATCGGGAACTCGCTTGAGCTTGATCAGATTTCGCTTGGTGATGATCGCCGAATCCAGGAGAACGTTGCTCATTTCTCTTCCTCCGCCGTCTCGGGCTCGCCGGTGGTCTGACCGGTCAGACTCAGGAACACATCGTCGAGATTCGGCCGCCGCAGACCGACGTCGACCACCTCGATTCCGTTCGTTTCCAGCTGGACCAGTGCGGCGGACAGGTCCTTCGATCCCCCGTTGACGGGCATCACGATCCGGCCGACCTGATCGTCGAGGGTGGGCGGCTCGACGCCGATCGGGGCCAGGATCTGCATCGCACGATCGGCCTGGGATCGATCGGTGAGCACGAATTCGACTCGCTCGCCGCCCGTTTGAGCCTTGAGCTCGTCTGCAGTGCCGCGGGCGATGATCTTGCCCTTGTTCAGCACGATGATCGAATCGGCCAGACGATCGGCCTCTTCGAGGTACTGGGTGGTCAACAGAATGGTGGTTCCGTCGCGGACGAGATCTGCGATGAACTCCCACATGGTGATTCGACTTCGTGGATCGAGCCCGGTGGTGGGTTCGTCGAGGAACACCACTCGTGGCCGCCCGATCAGGCTGGCCGCGATGTCGAGTCGCCGACGCATACCTCCCGAGTACTGCTTGGCGGTGCGGTCACGTGCGTACTCCAGGTCGAAGCGCACGAGCAGTTCGTCGGCGCGCTTCCTGGCCTCCGCCTTGCGCAGGCCGAACAGTCGGCCGACCATCTCGAGATTCTCGTACCCGGTGAGGTACTCGTCCACGGCCGCGAACTGGCCGGTCAGTCCGATCGTGCTGCGCACCTCGTTCGCCTGCTTGGCGACGTCGAGTCCGAAGATTCTGGCCGAGCCCGATGTCGCCTGCAGCAAGGTGGCGAGAATACGGACTGCTGTGGTCTTTCCGGCACCGTTGGGTCCGAGCACACCCAGCACCGTGCCCTCGGGAACGGTGAAATCGATCCCGTCGAGCGCGACGTTCTTGCCGTACCGAAGTACGAGGTCCTCTACTTCTATAGCGTTCGCCATTGCCCTGTCCCCGTTTCTCTACTGGTCGGTAAAAGGACTTCCGAACGCGTAGAGATTAACCGGTCTTGATCGGACCGGGCGTCCACAGACCCGAACGCTGGACCTCTTCGGCTGTGATCTGCGCCGCCCGCGCCGAGTCGTCGTACGGGGTGTACTGCTCGATCGATCCCCAGTCACGGTCCCAGTCGCCGGCCAGATACGACGGAATGGTGCGGGCCGAGGCAACGATGTCGATCCATCCGAGTGGCCCGCCGCCGTAGTGGTCCTGCCACGCGTTGGTGATGACGGCACCGCTGCGGTCCGGCAGCACCCGATACTGCGGAACCTTGGCGACGCCGAGGCGGTGATCGAACGGACGCTGGCAGGGGAAGTTGAAGCCGACCTCCCAGTCCAGCAGCACCGGAGCGTCACGGCCGACGACCTCGTTCAACGTCTGGGTCCGCGGAACTCGCGGCGGGGTGACCGCCAACCATTGGTCGGGGTCGCGATCGGCGTCGGTGAGCACCAGCCGAATGGTGTTGGCATCGGCCGGAATCTGGTCCATGGGCACGCGCAGATTGCGCCACGACGGCGTCGGGCCGATGTCGATGGGCGTCACTCGCCCCTCTGCTCGGCCGTCCACGCCGTACTCGAGTTCGAGGCTCTGCCCGTAGGTGACGATGCCGTCGGAGTCGACCGAGCGGATGCGTCCGGCAGCGGCGATGGAGATCAGGTCGCCGGGATCGGCGGGCAGTGCGTACCACCCGGTCGTCAGTGTGGCCGGGGCATCGGATCCGAACGACCCGAGCACCGGGACTTCTCGCGGGTCCAGGCCGAACGGCAATGCGCTGCCACCGGTTCCGGCTCCGGTGGTCGACGTCGGCTGCTGTTGTTCCTCGGTATCGACGGTGTTCGAGGTGCCCGACGCCGAGGATTCCTTGTCTGCGGTGAGGTCGCCCGCCACACCGTCGGGGGTGAACCCGTCGTTCTCTGCGCCCAGTGCGGCGAACGCGTCCCCGCTGACCGGTTGCAGCACATCGGCATTGGGGTTCGTCTCGAGCAACACGTCGTTCGCGAGACCGCACGTGTCACCGGTCAGCGCCGAGAGGTTCGATTTCGCGATCGAGTACGACGGCCATTGCGCCACAGCGCCCTTGGCCATCGACGCGACGGCCACCAGCACCATCAGGGCGGCCCCGACAGCGATCGGCGGCACCGACCACCATCGCGCCATCGGTTTGTCGGTGCGCACATAGGGCTCGCGGAGGTGGAACCAGACGGCGGCGAGCAACAGCAGCAGGGTCAGACCGAGGAACATGGTCGAGATGCCGAGGCCGGCTACCAGGATCGGCTTGTCCCAGAACGGAACTCCCCATGCGGAGACGTACCAGTAGCCGTTGGTTCCGGTGAATGCGACGGCCAGTAGAAACGAAACCGATGCGGCGAAGAGGAGTCGGTTGCGCCGCGATCGCAGTACCGCCGCACCGGTCGCCAGGGCTGCCAGTACCGCAACCGACGCGGCGAGTCCGGCGAAGACACCGAAGTGGTGGGTCCACTTGGTGGGGGTGATCATCATCAGGGCCATCGCCCCGACGGTGATGCCGACGATCCGACGCGCGGGACCGGTTGCGGTGCCGGGAATCTTGCCGCCCTTGCGCAGCATCGCCACGACCACCGTGATCAGCGAGACGATCATCACGAACACTCCGAAGCGGCGCGCGAGCGATCCGTCGATGTCCATGTTCATCAGCCACTGGTAGCGCAGGTACTCGTCGAACCAGGCCTGGCTCGGCCCGACCGCGTTGTGCACCCGCTGCATCTCGAGCATGCCGGCCACGGTTTGGTTGCCGAACGCGAACACAAGAACCACCGTGCCCGACGCGATCAGCGGGGCGAGCAGCGTCACCGCGCCCAGCACAGGGCTGCGGAACTGCCGCGCGCGGGCCACGACGATCTGCAACACCGGTCGTGCCCCGGCGATCAGCGGCGCGAAGCAGATGAATCCGGAGGGACCGCACGTGACCGTCAGCGCGGCGATCAGAATCGCCGCGGCTGCGGGCAGCAACCTGCGGGTCGCAATCGAGCGCTCCACCGAGCACCACGTCAGCAACACTCCGAGCGCTACGAACGGCTCCGGGCGCAGGCCGTTGTTGTACGGCAGCCAGAACGCGAGCATCACCAGGCCACCGGTCCACAGCGCGGTCTTCGACGCGCGAGCGGCCGCACCGAATCGGGGAATTACCTCGCGACTGAGAACGAGCCACGCGACGACAGCGCAGATCAGCGTCGGCAGACGCATCCAGACACTGGCCGTCGAGACGTGCGACATGAGGGTGAACATGTCGTAGAGCGGTGTTCCGAACGGTGTCTCGGGCACACCGAAATAGCGGAAATAGTTGGCCATGTACCCGGCGTGATCGGCCGTGCGCGCCATGCCCAACTGATAGCCGTCGTCGGAGGTGTTCGCGCCGATCATGTGCCACACCAGCAGCGTCCCGATCACCACCGCATCGGCACCGCCGAACGTCCACCAGCGTCGCGGGAGGAACCGTCGGGCCCGTCGGCCGTCGGACAGGTCCATGCGATGCAGTGCCACCAGCGAGATGCCCGTGGCGAGTACACCGACGATCATCGCGAACCACTTCAGCGCGCTCGGGGTCGACGAGAATCGACTGTCCAGCTCGGCCTGCAGCAACAGACCGGGAATGTTGCCCTGAAGATCGCTGAACACGCCCACCAGCTGAGGCCGCTCGTCACCCTCGCGAGTGACGGTGTCTTCGCCCGTGAGTCCGACGGTGGTCGCCGTGCCGTTGGAGGTGATCGTCAGCGCACAGTCGCCCGCAGTCGAAGGGCCGAGTTCCGAGACCGGCTTCTCGAGGAGGACGGAATCACGCAGCGTCACTTTCAGTCGTGACGCCTCACCGCCGGTTACTTCCGCGACAAGACCGTAGCGATAGGCGTCGGGCGAACCCTTGGGCGAAGTGGACAACAACAACCCGCCGTCGGGCACACGATTCGCGGCCGCACACGGAATGGTCGCGTCGACGCTGATCGGGGTGTAGCCGACGAGCGGAGCTTCGACACTGCCGATCGTGTTCGACTGCGGCCAAGTCAGCGAAGACTGCTGCTGCTCGATCGGCAGCAGCGGTATCGCGATCGTCAGTAGAATTCCCAGGACAGCGGAGACGATCGCGACAAGCCGAGCCATGCAAATATCTCCCACCGATGTCCTGGTCCAAGTCGCTGATCAAGGTACCAGTCGGTCCCGAAGCGGCCCGTCGAGACGAATCCGGCTTGGACGACGCTCGCTGTGGCACACTCAGGCCGGTGATCAGCCCGATGTCGGTGCATGTCGAAGGCACCGGTGCCGGCCCCATCACCGCGCGAATAACGACCCCATCCGGTGCCGAGGCACGGGTGACGACGGAATCGAACTATCCGCTGGACCATTCCCACACCCCGTGGCTTCCGCCGCTCCTGACGGCCGGGATGCGCAAGGGTTGGGACATCACGTTCGACGGCCCCGTGGATTCGACTGCACTTCGGGGTGCATCCGAGGTTCAGAAGGTCTTTCTCGACTGGTATCCCAAGCGTTTTCGAGAAGTATCGATCTCGGCCGAACCCGGCCGTGTCGCTACCGGCGCGACGGGAGTGGGTTGTTTCTTCAGCGGGGGCGTCGACAGCTTCTACTCCGCGATCACGCAGTCGGACCGCATCACTCACCTGATCTTCGTCCACGGTTTCGATATCGGTATCGACGACGAAAGCCTGGCGATCAGAGCTTTGGCCGGAGCCCGAGAGTCGGCGGCGGAGTTGGGCAAGCCGTTGATCGAGGTGAAGACCACGATCAGGTCGGCCTTCGGCAACCGACTGCCCCTCGACTGGGGATACGACTTTCACGGCGCCGCGTTGGCGCACGTCGGTCTGGCGCTGTCGCAACACCTGAGCACCGTCATCATTCCCTCCTCGAACTGTCGCGAGGAACTCGCCCCGTGGGGCTCTCATCCCGACCTCGACCCGTTGTGGTCGAGTGGCACAGTCGTGTTCGAGCACCATGAGCTCGATCTGCAGCGTCTGGGCAAAATTCGTCGTATCGGCGGGAACCGGACCGCGATGAACCATTTGCGGGTCTGTTGGGAGAACCCCGACGGGGCCTTCAATTGCGGCAGGTGCGCCAAGTGCGTTCGCACCCAGATCGGGCTGTCGGTCGCAGGTGCACAGTGCACGACTTTCCCCGGAGGCATCGATGTGCGCGCTGTTCGTCGAATGAATCTGAGGAGCCGCGATCGCGGCTATCTGAAAACCGCACTCGCCGCGATGCAGGCGTCGGGTATTTCCCACGCCGAACTGAGGCAGGCTGTGAACACAGCGATTCGACGAAGCTACTGGACACCGGCACTGTTCTACATGCGCAGTGCAGGTGCTCGTGTCGGCCAGGTGATCCGTCGAAGTCTGCGGCGTTGAATCGGTTGTGTCGACCAGCAGGTCAGCTTTCGACGTGCACCGCGTAGCCGGCCGCACCCAAGGCATCGAGCACCGAACCTCGATGGTCGGGTCCGCGGGTCTCGACGGTCAGCATCACATCGACCTCCTCGAGGCCCAGACGTCCACCGGTACGGGAGTGGACGACGTCGACGACACTGGCACCGGCGTCGCGCACCACCCCGAGTACACCGGTGAGTCCGCCCGGCTTGTCCGAAATGGTCACGCGCACCGCGAGATAACGTCCACCCGCTCGAAGACCGTGAGTGATCACGTGGGTGAGCAGCAGCGGGTCGATGTTCCCACCGGAGAGAATGGCACACACCGAGCCGGTCAATCCGAGTTCGTCCGCCGAGTGCGTCATCAGCGCTGCCACCGCCGCCGCCCCCGCCGGCTCGACGATGAGTTTCGCGCGCTCGATGCACAGCACCAACGCACGCGAGAGCGCATCCTCGCTGACGGTCACCACGTCGTCGACCCAGCCCTGCACGTGATCGAACGGCACCGATCCGGGCAGGCCGATCGCGATACCGTCGGCCATCGTCGACATCGATGCCAACGCGACCGGATGCCCCGCCTTCAGCGACGCCGGCCATGCGGCAGCGCCCTCGGCCTGCACGCCGACGATCCTGATATCGGGCTTGGTCAACTTGACCGCCGCGGCGACCCCGGCCAACAGTCCTCCGCCGCCGGTGGGAATCACGATGGTGCCGACGTCCGGCATCTGTTGCAGCAGTTCGGTTCCCAGCGTCGCCTGCCCCGCGACGATGTCGAGGTGGTCGAACGGGTGAATGAGGGTGGCACCGGTGCGTTCGGCGAATTCCCTCGCCGACGTCAGCGCCTCGTCCACCGTGTTGCCCACCAGATGAACCGTCGCGCCGTAGGCCTTGGTGGCCACGAGCTTGGGTAGCGACACTCCCACCGGCATGAACACGGTCGAGTCGATCCCCACCTGCGACGCCGCCCAGGCGACACCCTGAGCGTGATTGCCCGCGCTGGCCGCGACGACCCCGCGTGCACGCTGGTCGGCGTCGAGCCGGGCGATGCGGTTGTACGCCCCGCGCGGCTTGAACGATCCGGTGCGCTGCAGGTTCTCGCACTTCAGGCGCACCTCGTGGCCGGTGAGGTCCGACAGAATTCGCGAGGCCACCACCGGGGTCCGGCGCATGACCGGCTCCAGCAGCTCCTCGGCCGAGGCGATATCCGACGCGGTCACCCGCACAATTTCCGACACGGTGGCAGTATGCCAGGAACAATTACTCTCGTGACGTCATCCGCCACCGGTCGTCACTACAGTTGTGGAGCGCGTGCCGCACCACAGCGAGCCGCGACCGGCGCAAAGGATTCTCGGTGATGACGCAGGCTGGATCCGACGAGGTCGACGACGGCCGCGAGATGCGTGGCAGCGTCGAGATCAAGGATCGGGCCATTTCCCGGACCGCCATCGCGGCGGCACTGAAGGATCCTCGGGTCACGCGCACCACCGGCGGCTTCTCGCGACTGACCGGTCGAGAACTCCCCCGAGCCGACGTCACCCTCGGCGAGGACACGATCGCCGTCAACCTCTACATCGGGGTGACCTGGCCGTCGCAGATCACCGAGGTGACCGAGTCCGTGCACGCCACCGTCGAGGCCGCGTTGGCGACGATGACGGGGCTGCACGTGCATCGAGTGAACGTCCTGGTATCAGACACCACGTTGGACACCGGTTTCTCGTCCACTTCGAATACCGAAGAATCGCAAGTCATTGCACCTCGGCCACCCACGGCCGGGCCTGCCGCGATGCCGCTGGCACTGCTGTTCGGGTTCGCACTCATCGGTGTGGCCTTCGTCGCAGGCAGGGAATTCCTGATCGCACGCAGCCACCTCGGTGGTAGCCCGTGGATCGCCGGTGCCATCTCATGGGTCGCCCGATTGCACTGGCAGAGTTGGATGATCGCCGCGGCGATCGGAGCTGCCGTCGTCGGGCTGCTTCTGGTGTTCATCGGGGTCAAGCCTCGAACGAGAACGCATTCCGGCCTGGGCGCGTCGACGGTCTGGGCCACCGCCACGGACATCGCCCGATTGTGCAGTGCTGCAGCGCAGTCCACCCGCGGAGTGGTGGACGCACACACCGTTGTCACGCGTAAGAAGATCGAGGTGCGAGTCGAGCGGGATGCTGCTTACGGCGCCGACCGTGTCGACGTCGACGTGCGCGAGACGCTCGCTCCGACACTGTCGGTTGCTGCGGGCGGGCGACGCCTGACGGTGAAGCAGTCGGTGGCAGTTCCTGCCAGGGTGTCGTGATGAAACGACTTGTCGCCGCAGTGGATCGACTCCTTGCCGTCGCGGTCGGAGTGGGCTTGATCGCCGGTGGCGGATTCACGCTTGTCTGGCACTACGACATCGAATGGGCGCGAGAAACGCTGTCTCGCTTCGACCGCGCACGGATTTCGGAACTACCGGAACAGGGCTGGTGGGTGCCGACGCTGGCTGTGGTTGCCTGCATCGCAGTGGTCGTGGCGCTGCTTCTGCTGATCGGCAACTTCTCTCCGCGCACGACCGGAACGGCAAGCGTCATCGAGGAGCCTCATTTCTCGGCGCACGTGGATCTGAGCGCCATCGCCTCGGGCGTCGCCGCGGAGTTGGCCGAGTTCCCCGGTGTTCGACGCGCCCGCGGTACGGCGATCGATGATCGAGGAATGCCCACCGTCGCTGTGTCTGTTTACGCTGCAGCAGATTTCGATGTCGTCGACTTCACCGCCCGGGCCGAATCACGTGCCGCCTTCGTGGCCGAATCACTCGCCGGCACACACGTCGCCACCCGCATTCAACTGCACGTCGACAAGCGGCGGTAGCAGCCCCGGCGGTACGGTGAAGCCATGGTTGCATCGACGCGCACTAGGTTCCAGCGATGGTCCGGCGGCATGCCCCTCGCCGTGCCCATTGCATTCGGAGCGGTACTGGTTGTTGCCGCCTTCGCCTCGAAACTCGGCGGCAGTTCGGTCTTCTTCTACTCCCCACTGGTATTCGTCACGACCGGCACGATGATCTGGCTCAAAGCACGTTCCGGCCCGGACAGAAGCGGCCGAGTTCACGCCGCTGTGGGATCGGCACTGCTGCTGGGATGCGGCGTCGTCGTCGCAGTGTGTGGTCTCGCAGGCGGTCTGATGCTGGACTCACCGACGTTCTGGGCGTCCATAGCCGTCGTTGCAGCAATTGCGGCACCGATCAGCGCAGGCATCAGTCCGTTCTCGTCGCCGAGGGGCTAGTGCCTGCGGCAGTGGTGTGATCGAGTGCCCCAGGTGGCACTCGACCCCACCACTGCCCACGGCACCTACAACCGCGGGTCGACCGGCTCGGATTCCAGTGCCAGGACCGCAAACACGGCCTGGTGGATGCGATACAGCGGCTCACCGCGCACCGACCGACCCAGTGCTTCCATTCCCAGCGCATATTCGCGTAGCGCCATCGACTGCTTGTGTCCCACGTTTCGGTTGCGCAGTGCAGTCAGTCGATCCGGGTCGGTGTAGTCGGCACCGTAGATCAGCCGAAGGTACTCCCGGCCGCGAACCTTCGTGCCGGGCTGCATCTTTCCGCGTGGAGCGTTCGCTGCCGGTTTGACGACCATGCCCTCGCCGCCCTGCGCCGTCAACTCCTCCCACCACTTCTCCCCTGCCGCAACCGAATCCGGGTTCGACAGATCGACTTCGATTCTCCGAGTGGTGGCGAACACCTCAGGGGCTGCTGCAACCAATCGGTCGGCGACGTCGAGGTGCCACGTGTGCGGACGATCCGCATACGTCTCGACGTTCGACGCCAGCACCTGAAACGGCGCGATCCGAACTCCGTCGAGTCCGTCCGTCGGCCAGATGTACCGGCGATACGCGTCGGTGAACTCGCCCAAGTTGCCCTGCCGAACGGTGTTGCGTTCCTGCAACTCCTGCACAGCCAAACCGCGCGCTCCGGCCGATGCCAGGACCGCCGCTTCGGCCCCGAGATTCGCCCAGGACACCGCAGCGACCGCGGCGTACTCGGTCTTGATCAGGCCCTCCGCTTTGGCAGACCACGGCATCAGTTCGCAATCGAGAATCAGCCAGCTCGAGGCCAATTCGTCCCACACACCGGCCTTCTCGATCGCGTCGGACACCCCGGAGATCATCTCGCCGGTGAGCGACTCGTCGAACACCGGACGACCCGTCCGCGTGTACGCGGTGCCGCGCACTCCCTCCGGCGCATCGAACTTCTTTCGAGCGGTGGCTGAATCTCGACACACCACAACAACCACCCGCGAGCCCATGTGCTTCTCCTCGCAGATCACCGTCGACGCACCGAGCGCGCGATACGCGTCGAATGCCTCTGTCGGATACTCGAGATAACCCTCGCGCTCCGATGTTGCACTCGGAGCCATCGTCGGCGGCAGATAGTGCAGCCACTGCGGAGCCAGCGCGAACCGACTCATCACTTCCAGTGCGCCCGCGGCGTTCTCCGGCCGAACCGATACCCGCCCACGCAGCGACGTCTCGACGCCAGTCGGGCCGATGACGTCGGACAGATCGAGCGATGCTGCATCCCGCGTGAACGTGCCCATCGGGCGGGCAGGCTCGTACCAGACCTTCTCGGCCGGAACCGACACCACCTCACGCTCCGGATAGCGCAGCGCCGTGAGCTTCCCACCGAAGACGCATCCCGTATCGAGGCACGCAGTGTTGTTCTCCCACTCCACTTCCGGCACCGGCGTGTGCCCGTAGAGCACCGTCGCCGAGCCCCGATAGTCCTGCGCCCACGGATACCGCACCGGCAGGCCGAATTCGTCGGTCTCGCCGGTGGTATCTCCGTAGAGAGCAAAGCTTCGAACCCTGCCCGACGCCCTGTTGTGGTACTTCTCGATCAGTCCGGCGTGCGCCACGACGAGCTTGCCGCCGTCGAGCACGAGGTGCGCGACGAGGCCGTCGCAGAACTCGAGAACCTCTCGGCGGAACTCGTCGGATTCCGATTCGAGCTGTTCGAGGGTCTCGGCCAGACCGTGCGAGGTGGTCACCTTCCGCCCACGCAGTGCCTTGACGAGCTTGTTCTCGTGGTTACCCGGAACTGCCAATGCCGTTCCGGAACCGACCATTCCCATAACGAGCCGCAGGACTCCCACCGAGTCCGGTCCGCGATCGACGTAATCGCCGACGAACACCGCGGTACGACCGGCCGGTGGCGTCGCACCGACCGGGCGGCCGTCATCGTCCCGCTCGATCGCGTAACCCATTGTTGCGAGCAGGCTTTCGAGTTCCGTGAGGCAGCCGTGGATGTCGCCGATCACGTCGAAGGGGCCGGTGAGCTCCCGGCGATCACTGCGCAGCGGGGTGCGAACGAACGTCGCCGACGCTACCGCCTCGACACCGTCGAGTACGTGGACCGAGCGGAAACCTTCCTTGGACAGCCCTCGCATGGAGCGCTGCAACTGAGACTGCTGGCGACGCAGCACGTCTCGGCCGAACGTTCTGTCGGTTCGCTCCGCATTCCGCTGTGCACACACAGATTCCGGCACATCGAGTACGACGGCCACCGGGAGTACATCGTGTTCACGAGCCAACGCGATCAGTGCTCTACGCGCAGCCGGTTGGACGTTCGTCGCGTCGACGACGGTGAGCAGACCGGCCCGAAGCCTGGTTGCGACCAGGAATTCCAGCAGCGCGAACGCGTCCTTGGTTGCGCTCTGCAGATTGGGGTCGTTGCTCACCATGCCTCGGCAGGCATCACTGGACACCGTCTCGTACGGACCGAAGTGCTGCGCGGCGAACGACGACTTACCGGAGCCGCTGATACCCACGAGTACGACGAGGGACCGATCCGGAATGTCGAAGGTACTCATCGGGACTTCTCCTCTCGGGTGAATACGGCCATCTGGGTCGGGGTGCCGTGCATGTCGTCGATGGGGCCGACTCCCTCGACGCGCACCGCATAGGCGTGTTCACGTGCCACCGACGAACACCATTGCTCGAACTGCGTGCGAGTGAACTCGAATCGGTGATCGACGTGACGGAAGGCTCCCGGTTCGAGACCGGGATAGAGCACGTTGTACTCGGAGTTGGGTGTGGTGACGAGAACCGTTCGCGGACGCGCCTGAAGAAACACCGAGCGCACCAGCGCCGGGAGCCGGTCGAGGTCGACGTGTTCGATGACCTCCATGAGCACCATTGCGTCGAATCCGTGCAACCGAACGTCGCGGTACGTGGCCGAGGACTGGAGCAGCTCGATCCGAGCGCGCTGCCGATCGGACATGTCGTCCAGACGCAGCCTGCGCTGAGCCTTGGCAAGTGCGCGATCACTCACGTCGGCACCGACAATACGCTCGAAATCGTTGGTTGAGAACAGCTCTCGCAGCAGTCGACCCTCACCGCAACCGAGATCGATCACCGACTTCGCGCCGACGCCTGCCAGAGCCGCCAGTACGGCACGCACCCGCTGCTCAGCCAACGTCGGATCTCTCGGCGTTGCAACGTCGTCGGGCACATCCGGGACGAGCCGGTCCAACGCAGACGCCACCAGTTCGCGACGGTGCGCCAGGTAGCGGGACGCGATCAATGCTGATTCCGGGTGATCTCCCAGCCAATCCCCTGCTGCGCGAACGAGTTTGTCGGCCTCGTCCTCGCCCACCCAGTAGTGCTTGGCGTCGTCGAGGACCGGAAGAAGGACGTACAGGTGCCGCAGCGCGGCCGACAGCGTGAACGTGCCGGTGAGAACGAGGTCGATGTATTCGGAGTCGCCCCAGCGCGGTTGCGTCGAATCGAGCGGAATGGGCGTCGCGCCCACAATCCATCCGAGGGGACCGAAGAGCCGACCCGCGAGATCGTTTCCGCCGCGCGACGGCGCGGCCGGCATCGAGATCGTCAGATCGATTGCAGCAGAAACCAATTCAGGTCTACCGGTGCACACGCCGGCGAGCGTCTGCTTGAACAGTCGCGACAGTGCCACCGCCAGTCCCGAGGCTGCGTCGGCATCGACGAGAACTGCGACTGTGGTGCGCGTGGCCGAGACTTCCGGGTACAGCACGGTCGTGTTGCCCATCGGCAGGTTTCGCGTCTGCACGCGATCGGGGTGCTTGTGCAACAAATACCCGATGTCGGAGGCGTCCGGGAAATCGGTTGTGGCATTTGCAGTCACGGTCAGTAGCACCGCAGCGACGTTACGGGAGCGGGGCGTCCGACGCGTCCCATTTTCCGGGTGCCACCTCGGGCCGCGTCAATGGACCACTGCATACGTCTGAGCGGTGCAAGGGTCCATTCACCCACCGTGGGTGGCCGCATCGGGCCGCGTGAATGAACCACTGCATACGTCTGAGCGGTGCAATGGTCCATTGACGCCAACGGGGGGCGAACGCAAAAGCGGCACCCACCCTTTCGGGTGAGTGCCGCTTTCAGGTACAGCTGGTGGAACTAGATCACTTGACGATCTTCGTGACGCGACCGGCTCCGACGGTACGACCGCCCTCACGGATTGCGAAACGGAGGCCGACATCCATGGCGACCGGCTGGATCAGCGTGACGGACATCTCGGTGTTGTCACCGGGCATGACCATCTCGGTGCCCTCGGGAAGGGTCACAACGCCCGTAACGTCCGTGGTACGGAAGTAGAACTGCGGGCGGTAGTTGTTGAAGAACGGCGTGTGGCGGCCGCCCTCGTCCTTCGAGAGGATGTAAGCGTTGCCCTCGAACTCCGTGTGGGGAGTCGTGGTGCCCGGCTTGATGATGACCTGTCCACGCTCGACGTCTTCGCGCTTGATGCCACGAACGAGGAGGCCGACGTTGTCGCCTGCCTGACCCGAGTCGAGCAGCTTGCGGAACATTTCGATTCCGGTGACGGTGGTCTTGGTCGAGCCGGGGCGGATGCCGACGATCTCGACCTCTTCGTTGACGTTGACCGAGCCGCGCTCGATACGTCCGGTGACCACGGTGCCACGGCCGGTGATGGTGAAGACGTCCTCGACGGGCATGAGGAACGGCTTGTCGGTCTCACGGACCGGGTCCGGGACGGAATCGTCGACGGCCTGCATGAGCTCCAGAACCGACTCGCCCCACTTCTCGTCACCCTCGAGTGCCTTGAGTGCGGAGACCTTGATGACCGGTGCGTCCTCGTCGAACTCCTGCGAAGCGAGGAGCTCGCGGACCTCCATCTCGACGAGCTCGATGATCTCGTCGTCGTCGACCATGTCGGCCTTGTTCAGTGCGACCAGGATGTACGGAACACCGACCTGGCGGGCGAGCAGCACGTGCTCGCGGGTCTGCGGCATCGGGCCGTCGGTTGCTGCAACGACGAGGATTGCGCCGTCCATCTGTGCCGCGCCGGTGATCATGTTCTTGATGTAGTCGGCGTGACCCGGTGCATCGACGTGCGCGTAGTGGCGCTTCTCGGTCTGGTACTCGACGTGGGAGATGTTGATCGTGATACCACGAGCCTTCTCCTCCGGAGCCTTGTCGATCTGATCGAAAGCCGATGCCTCGTTCAGGTCCGGGAACTTGTCGTGCAGAACCTTGGTGATTGCAGCCGTCAGCGTCGTCTTACCGTGGTCAACGTGACCGATGGTGCCGATGTTGACGTGCGGCTTCGTCCGATCGAACTTCGCCTTCGCCACTGTGTGTCCTCCTGGACTGATCTGTGCGTACCCCTGCGGGGCATGCACGCGTATGTGTTGTTTCTTATTACAGGTCGAGCGTGGTCCAGCAAGCGGAGAGAATTACTCTCCGTTCACCTTCGCGATGATTTCCTTCGCGACGTTCGCGGGAACTTCTGCGTACGAATCGAAGACCATGGAGTAGTTTGCGCGGCCCTGTGTCTTCGACCGAAGGTCTCCGATGTAGCCGAACATCTCCGACAGCGGAACCAGTGCCTTGACGATACGGGCACCGCTGCGTTCCTCCATGGCCTGAATCTGACCACGGCGGGAGTTCAGGTCGCCGATGACCTCACCCATGTAATCCTCGGGCGTGATGACCTCGACGGCCATGACGGGTTCGAGAATGACGGGGCTGGCCTTGCGGGCGGCTTCCTTGAACGCTTGTGAGCCGGCGACCTTGAAGGCCATTTCCGACGAGTCGACGTCGTGGTACGCACCGTCGAGCAGTGTGACCTTGACGTTGACCAGGGGGTATCCGGCGAGAACACCGTACTGCATGGCGTCCTGAGCACCTGCGTCGACCGAGGGGATGTACTCCCTGGGCACACGACCACCGGAGACCTTGTTCTCGAACTCGTAGGTCGCACCGTCTTCGCCCTCGAAAGGCTCGAGCTTGATGATGACCTTCGCGAACTGGCCGGAGCCACCGGTCTGCTTCTTGTGGGTGTAGTCGTGCTTCTCGACCGTCTTGCGGATGGTCTCGCGGTACGCGACCTGCGGCTTGCCGACGTTTGCCTCGACCTTGAACTCGCGACGCATACGGTCGACGAGGATGTCGAGGTGCAGCTCGCCCATGCCGCCGATGACGGTCTGGCCGGTGTCCTCGTCCAGCTTCACCGAGAAGGTGGGATCCTCTTCGGCGAGCTTCTGGATCGCTGTTCCCAGCTTCTCCTGGTCGGACTTGGTCTTCGGCTCGATCGAGACCTGGATGACCGGGTCCGGGAAGCTCATGGACTCGAGGATGATCTGGTTCTGCGGATCGCAGAGCGTGTCACCCGTCGTGGTGTCCTTGAGGCCGATGACGGCGTAGATGTGACCGGCAGATGCGGTCGCGATCGCGTTCTCCTTGTTGGAGTGCATCTGGAAGAGCTTGCCCAGACGCTCCTTCTTGCCCTTGGTCGAGTTGATGACCTGAGCGCCGGAGTCGACCTTGCCCGAGTACACCCGGACGTAGGTCAGCTTGCCGAAGAAGGGGTGAGTCGCGATCTTGAACGCGAGAGCTGCGAACGGCTCGTCGGCGGACGGCTTGCGAGTGATCTCCTTCTCCTCGTCGCCGACGGCGTGTCCGATGGTCTCGGCAACGTCGAGGGGAGACGGGAGGTAGTCGATGACCGCGTCGAGCATGGGCTGAACGCCCTTGTTCTTGAACGCGGATCCACACAGGATCGGGTACAGCTCGCTGTTGACCGTCATCTTGCGGATGGCGCCCTTGATCTCGTCGATCGTGAGCTCTTCGCCACCGAAGTGCTTCTCCAGAAGCGCTTCGTCGGACTCGGCCACGGTCTCGAGCAGCATGGTGCGGTACTCGTCCGCGCGCTCCTTGAGGTTTTCCGGGATCTCCTGGATCTCGTACTTCTCGCCGAGCTTGGTCTCGCCACTCCACACGAGAGCCTTCATCTGCACGAGGTCGATGACGCCCTCGAAGTCGTTCTCGGCACCGATGGGCAGCTGGATGACCAGCGGCTTGGCACCGAGACGATCGATGATGGTCTGCACGGTGTAGTAGAAGTCCGCGCCGAGCTTGTCCATCTTGTTGACGAAGCAGATGCGCGGCACGTCGTACTTGTCGGCCTGACGCCACACCTGCTCGGACTGCGGCTCGACACCTTCTTTGCCGTCGAACACTGCGACGGCGCCGTCGAGGACGCGGAGCGAACGCTCCACCTCGACGGTGAAGTCGACGTGACCGGGGGTGTCGATGATGTTGATCTGGTTGTCGTTCCAGAAGCACGTCGTGGCAGCAGAGGTGATCGTGATGCCACGCTCCTGCTCCTGCTCCATCCAGTCCATGGTGGCTGCGCCATCGTGAACTTCACCGATCTTGTAGGAGATACCGGTGTAGAAGAGGATGCGTTCGGTAGTGGTGGTCTTGCCGGCATCGATGTGGGCCATGATGCCGATGTTGCGGACCTTGTTGAGGTCGGTCAGCACGTCCTGTGCCACGAGTTAACCCGCCTTGGTGTTGGAAGAGGTATTGCCTGAGCTGATCAACGCTCCGGCGGCATCGGATAGTTCCGAGTGCCGCCCGAGCGAGGGGATCACCAGCGGTAGTGGGCGAACGCCTTGTTGGCTTCGGCCATCTTGTGAGTGTCCTCGCGACGCTTCACAGCGGCACCGAGGCCGTTGCTGGCGTCGAGCAACTCGTTTGCCAGACGCTCGACCATGGTCTTCTCACGACGAGCGCGCGAGAACGTGACCAGCCAGCGCAGTGCCAGCGTGGTGGAACGGCCGGGACGAACCTCGACGGGCACCTGGTAGGTGGCGCCACCGACGCGACGGCTGCGAACCTCGAGGGCCGGCTTGACGTTGTCGAGTGCACGCTTGAGCGTGACGACGGGGTCGGTGCCGGTCTTCTCGCGAGCCTGCTCGAGCGCCTGGTAGACGATGCGCTCTGCGGTCGACTTCTTGCCGTCGAGAAGGATCTTGTTGACGAGCTGCGTGACCAACGGCGATCCGTATACCGGGTCGTTGATCAGCGGCCGCTTGGGTGCTGGGCCCTTGCGTGGCATATCAGCTCTTCTCCTTCTTGGCTCCGTAGCGGCTGCGAGCCTGCTTGCGGTTCTTGACACCCTGGGTGTCGAGCGAGCCGCGGATGATCTTGTAACGCACACCCGGGAGGTCCTTCACACGACCACCGCGAACGAGCACCATCGAGTGCTCCTGCAGGTTGTGACCCTCACCGGGGATGTATGCGGTGACCTCGACCGAGGAGGTCAGGCGAACACGCGCGACCTTACGGAGAGCGGAGTTCGGCTTCTTGGGGGTGGTGGTGTACACGCGAGTGCACACGCCACGGCGCTGTGGACTGCCCTTGAGGGCAGCGGTCTTCAGTTTCGCGACCTTGTCGGTGCGTCCCTTACGGACCAGCTGGTTGATCGTTGGCATAAACCGGCTTTCTTCGTGTCGATAAACAGGGATCTAGCAGTTGGAGCAAGAGAACACTGCTCCTCACCCGGTACTGCTGCTGCTCCAGTACTGCTATCGCGGGTCTCTTGCACCCCGCGGTCGGGTGTGTCGCATACCCCCACACGTCCAGCCGGTTGCGCGCTCTTCGAGCGAACGTGCGCACGGCTGTACCTCGCATAGGCACACAAACGTTCCGGCCAGGCCGGACACGACCCATAACGATACCCGGCGGCGTCACCTCGGGTCAAAACACCCCTCGCGTGGGTACGCGATCACCGACTGAGGTTCAGCGTGAGATCGGCGAGCTCCGCTGCGGCCTGGCACGGATCGGGGTGGGCGGCGTCCGGTTGGTACTGCACCCACCACCCGAAGATGCCGTCCCGATCCGCCCCGGCCGAGACGCCACACGACGCCGAATCGTCGGGACGCTGAGCCTGGATTGCCTTGCGGCCCTGCACCGTTGTGTCGGTGACGGTGTACATCATCTTTTCGTCGGCGGCTCGTTCTGCCGCCAGAGTGCCGGACTCGAACCAGTTGAACGTCACCTTCACCGTGCCCGCGGAACCGACGAGATCCCACCGACAGATGGCCCCGAAGAAGCCACGTTCGATGGCGTCGGCACCGGTCGTCTCGGCGATCTGGTCGTCGGAGACGGCATCGCACTCGGTCAACAATCTGGTGAATTCTCGGCCATCGGATCCGGCGAAGCTCGCCGGTCTCGCGGTTCCCTCGACGGTCTGGGCGCAGCCGGCAACGAGCAACAGGGTCGACGCCGCCGCGATCACTCGTCTGCGGGTCATTGCTTGCGCTCCACTGGTCATTGCTTGCGCTCCACTGTGAGCGTCGCGAGTTCGTTTCCGACGTCGCACGGCGGGCGCGCCGCAGGTCCGAGGGAGTAGGTGATCGACCAGTGGAAGAAGTCGTCGCCGAACTGCACACCTATTTCGCACAGAGTGTCCTGCTCGGCCTCGAACCCGGGGTTGCCGTCGATCTCGATGTCCTTCGCCGGACGGCCGATCAGCTCGGAACCGGCGCGTTCGCGTCCGATAGGGCTGCCGCGGTACCAGGAAAAGCTGACGCCGGGTCCGCCGAAGCCGATCGTCTCCCACTGACACCCGACGGAATTGCGGGTGATCTGCGCGAACGGGCCCGCGCCGAACGCGGACTGCACCTCGGCGTCGGTGATCGATCCGCATTCGCCGAAGAAGGGACCGGGCTCGTACGCCGCGGTGGTCGGGGCTGTGTCCTCCGGCTGCGCAGCGTCGTCCTCCGCACCACCGCACCCGGCGATCAGCACAGCTGTTGCCGCCGCGACCAACGCGAACCGTCTCGTCATCCAGTGGCTCACATCTACGGGGCCGAGAATCCGCCGACGCCGGGAATGTCGAACAGAATGCCTGAGGCCAGAACATGCGCGGTGAACAGAATCGGTCCGCTTCCGGTGTCTGCGACGACCGGGCCCGAGGGCACGAACACGCCGTTGCCCTGCTGGCAGATCGGTGCGTTCACCGACCCGGTGCGTCCGTTGGCGATGTTGACGAAGTCCACCTGCAGGCTGGCGAAGTTCTGGTACGACGTACAGATCCGCGGCTCGGCGGCGCGGCCCCAGATGTGCGTCAGTCCCGGCGTCTCGGTGCTCGCGACCTCGATCGTGCCGATCCACTGATCCGGAACGACGAGTCCGCCGACGGTGACGCCGAGGTTGGGGATCTGCAGAACGGGGACAGAAACCGGTCCGGGCGGGGCCGCAGGCGCGTTCTCGGCGGGTGCAGGCAGCGCATCGGCAGGCGGTTGGGCCTGTGCGACCGGCGCGAGGGCCATGGTGCCCACAGCTGCGAGTGCAGCTGCGAGTAAACCGAATCGAGTCCGACGAGCCATACCTGTGTGTCTCCTGATCCTGTGGAAGCGAGTCGCCATACGTTACCGCGAAGCGGCGAGCTTCCGGCCCTGGACGTAGACCCCGACGATGGCCGGCTCGCGCATCGCCATCAGTAGAGCAAACAGGGTCTGGTCGCGGGCGAGCTCAGGATCGTCGGCGCGGACGCCGTGATCGACTGCCACCGCGAGCTGCGGCCACGCGGACGGATCGACGACGACGAAATCGGCTTCCTTACCTGCGTCGAAGTTGCCGATCCGGTTCTCCATGTCCAGGGCGCGCGCCCCGGCGAGTGTTCCGGTGAACAGCAGTTCGGCGGGATGCAGGGACAGTCCGGCGTCGCCGGCCTCGGAGATGTGCACCTTGAACGCATCGGCGAGCACCTGCGGCAGCAGCCACTCGTCACCGCCGCCGAAGTCCGACCCGATGGCGATGTTCACCCCCGCGGCCACGGTCCGCATCCATGGCATGGTGCCCGAGCCCAGAAACTGCTGCGAGGTGGGACAGTGCGCGATGGACGTGCCGGTCTCTGCCATTCGCGCGAGTTCGACGTCCTGACAGTGCACCGCGTGGGCCAGGATGGTGCGTCGACCCAGCAAGCTCTTGCCGCCGACCTGCGAGCCCGGCAGGAACTTGCCGTCGTAGGTGTCGAGGTACGTATCCACGCCGTAGGCGTTCTTGGTGGCGTCGATCTCGCCGGTTCCCGGCCGGTTGTTCTCGTTCAGGTGTGTGTGGAAGTAGACGCCTCGCGCGCGAACGGAATCGTAGAGCTCGCCGAGGTTCTTCAGCGTTTCCGTCGTCACCGAAAGCGAGAACCGCGGTACGACGGCAACGTGCAGCATCGCCGTGTCCACATCGCCGGTATCTGCCGCGTGCCATTTCTCGATCTCCTCGGACACCAGCCGGATCGCCTCGTCCTCACCGGTGATCAAGTCCTGCGCCGACGCCGGGCCGGTGGTCTGGACTCCGCGTCCACTGACGATGCGCAGCCCGTGCTCGAGCGTCTCCGCGAACAGCGAGTCCTGCGCATGCGGGAACGCCGATCCGAACACCATCGCCTGCGTCGTTCCGGCCCGGATTCGCGCGGCACAGAAGTCTCTGGCCGCTGCGGCCGCGAACTCGGGATCGGCGAAGCGGGACTCGGACGGAAAGATGCAGGTGTTCAGCCACTCGAGCAGTTGCCCGCCGCCGTAGGAATCTCCGGCGTAGGTCTGCGGGAAGTGGACGTGGGTGTCGACGAAACCGGGCAACAGAAACCCCGGTCGATGATCCGCAATCGGCACCTGCACGAATCGGTCTGGGAGAGAATCGAACTCGCCGCAGAACTCGATCGTCCCCTCACCCGACACCACGAGCGCACCGTCGGGAATCGACACCAACGAGGCCGCCGCGTTCACCACGGTGGGCGAGCCTGCGACGTGAAAAATGTGGCCGCGGTGCACGCGCGCGATATCGGAAGTCACCCGCCAGACTCAAGCACAGGTTGCGCAGTGCTGCAGACCGTGTGGGTCTAGAGCGCTCCCGCCGGAGCAGCGGACAGCCGCGCGTTCAACGACGCATCCAATACCTCTGCCCACGAGCGCACGACCTCGGCACGTCGTCGTGCGTCGTCGGTCAGGACATCGGCCAGACCCAGTCCGCGAGCGAGGTCGAGGGTCGCCTGTACGAGACGGTGCGTGACGGGATCGTTGTCGTCGACCCCGAGGTTCTCGACGGCCATCTGGTGGGCACGACGGCCGAACCGTTCTTCGAGGGGGACGATGCGATCGCGCAACTCGGGGTCGGCCGACGCTGCTGTCCAGACCTGCAGTGCCGCTTTGAACATCGGCCCGGTGTAGTACTCGACGAGCCGCTCCACCACCAGTTTCGTCCGGCCGGGGCCCGCCGCAATCTCCTGTGCCTCGCGGCGAGCGCTGTCCATCCGAGTGTCGAACATGTACTCGAGTGCTCCGGTGATCAGGTCCTCACGCGTCGGGAAATGATGTTGGGTCGCGCCGCGGGATACGCCTGCACGTTCGGCGACCACGCCGACCGTCGTTGCACCCCAGCCCTGCTCCGCGAGTGAATCGATCGTGGCCTCGAGCAGTCGCTGACGCGTCACCCTGCTGCGGTCCTGCTTGGGTTCGCGCGCCATCACCATCGCCGTACTCCTTCCTACCGACGCTCGGCCGCCCTATTTCTCGACGACCCAGGACGGTGGCCTCTTCTCCAGAAAGGACATCATCCCCTCTCGGGCCTCATCGGACGCAAACAACCTGGCCGATTGCTCGGCGACGGCCGTCCCGCGCTCGTCGATCTCGCGCCGGATCGCGGCCGTGGTGAGGAGTTTCGACTCGGCCAAGCCCTGCGGCGAGCACTTCCTGAACATGATCATGTAGTCGGCCACCGCTGCCGCGGGAACGGCGTCGGCCACGGTGACCAGACCGATCGCCTCGGCGGTGGCACCGTCGAACGTCTCCCCGGTGAGGAAGAAGCGACTCGCCGCGCGGGACGAAAGCCGCGGTAGCACGGCCACCGAGATGACCGATGCGGCCAGGCCGAGGCGAACCTCCGTCAGCGCGAACGAACTCTGGGGTCCGGCAACTGCGATATCGCACGCCGCGACCAGCCCCATCCCGCCTGCCCGCACATGTCCGTCGATCTGCACGACGACGGGTTTGGGGGTGTCGATGATCAACCGCATCAGGTCGAGCATCTGCCGGGTACGCAGCTCCGGTGATGATCCGGCTTCTCGGAGGTCGGCACCGGCACAGAACGTGCTACCGGTGTGGCCGAGCACTATCGTTCTGACGTCGTCGTCGTGCGCCGCAGCGATGAGGCCGGCCGTCAGCTCCTCGACCAACACCGAGGACAGCGCGTTCCGGTTTTCCGGCGAATCCAGCGTCAAATACGCTGTGTCCTTGCCCGACTCGACGAGAACGGCCATCAGTAGCTTCTCGGCAATCCGAGCGAGTGCTGGCTCACGAAGTTCAGGATCATCTCCCGACTCACCGGCGCGACACGGGCGATACGGGCAGCTCCGAGCATCGCAGCCAAGCCGTACTCACTGCTCAGGCCGGCACCACCGTGGGTCTGGATCGCCTGATCCAGCGCCTTGATACTGGCTTCGGCCGCAGCGTATTTCGCCATGTTGGCCGCCTCGGCAGCGCCGAAGTCGTCGCCGGAGTCGTAGAGCACCGCGGCCTTCTGCATCATCAGCTTGGCGAGTTCGAGTTCGATCTTGCACTGCGCCAACGGATGCGCGAGACCCTGATGCGCTCCGATCGGCGTCTTCCAGACGGTGCGCTCCTTGGCGTATTTCACCGCTGCGTCGATGGCGTACCGGCCCATTCCGATGGCCATCGCGGCACCGAGAATGCGCTCGGGGTTCAGTCCCGCGAACAGCTGCATCAGGGCGGCGTCGGCCTCGCCGACGAGTGCTTCGGCGGGGAGCCGGACGTCGTCGAGGAACAGCACGAATTGGTGATCGGGCTCGACGATGTCCATCTCCATCTGCGTCTTCTGCAAACCGGGAGCGTCCGTGGGCACGATGAACAGGGCAGGCTTGAGCTTGCCGGTCTTGGAGTCCTCGGTCCGTGCGACGATAAGGACCGCATCGGCCTGATCGACACCGGAGATGTAGATCTTGTTGCCCTTGAGAATCCACTCGTCACCGTCGCGACGCGCCGTCGTGGTGATCTGGTGCGAGTTGGATCCGGCGTCGGGCTCGGTGATACCGAAGACCATGATCTTGGAACCGTCGGCGAGGGCGGTGAGCCACTCCTGCTTCTGATCGGGCGTGCCGTACTTGCCGATGATGGTGCCGCAGATGGCCGGACTGACGACCACCAGCAGGAGACCGGCACCGTGCGCGGCCAACTCCTCCTGCACGAGCGCGAGCTCGTAGATGCCTGCGCCACCGCCGCCGTACTCCTCGGGCAGATTGACGCCGAGGAAGCCGAGCTTGCCCGCCTCGTTCCACAGCTCGGTCAGCGGCTCGCCCTTGCGCGCCTTGGGCAGAACGTAGTCGATGTAGTTGTACCGCTTGCCCAGTGACGAGACTGCGTTGCGCAGTCCCTTCTGCTCTTCGGTCTCGATGAAACTCATGATTGTTCTGCTCCTTCGGTTACCACGGCCAGAACTGCGCCGACTTCGACCTGTTGACCTTCTGTGACGTTCAGTTCGGTGAGGACACCGTCGGCAGGGGCGGTCACCGTGTGTTCCATCTTCATCGCCTCGAGCCACAGGATCGGCTGCCCGGCGGTGACGGTATCGCCCTGCGCAGCAGCGATTCTGATGACGCTGCCCGGCATCGGCGCGAGGAGCGAACCCGCCGCGACCTCGTCGGTGGGATCGGTGAACCGCGGGGCCTTGATCAACCTGACCGGGCCCAGTGCGGAATCGACGAACACGTCCGACCCGTAGCTGCTCACCTGAAAGATGCGACGGATTCCGTTGTCGTCGAGCGTCACCGAGGTCGGCGTGTGCTCGACCAGTTCGACGCCATCGAGTTCGACGCCCCCCACCGAGGAAGTGAGTCCGCTGCGTCCGATCGAATATTCGACGGTGATGTCGTTGTATGTCTTGCGCTGCGGCTGGGACCGGAGATTGCGCCAGCCACCGGGCAGTCCCCGATTCACTCGCGCTCGCGCGACATTGGCCGCTGCGTCGGCCACAGCAGCTGCGAGAGCCGACAGTTCCTGGGCACGGCCCTGTGCGATCGGCTGAGCCAGAACCTCGAGCCCGTGCGTGTCGAAGAACGCCGTGTCGGTGTCCCCGGCCAGGAACGCCGGATGTCGGAGAATGTTGACCAGCAGATCGCGGTTGGTCTTCAGGCCGTGAACGGTGGCCTTCTGCAACGCTTTCGCCAGCAAGTTCGCAGCCTGATCCCGCGTCGGCGCGAACGAGATGACCTTCGCGAGCATCGGGTCGTAGTGAGTTCCCACCACACTGCCGCTCTCGACGCCGGAGTCCACCCTGATGCCGGACTTGGCCAGCACCTCGAACTGCGCGCCGGGGATCTCGAATCGGTGCACGGCCCCGCTCTGTGGCTGCCAGTCCTGGGCCGGATCCTCCGCGTAGAGGCGAACTTCGATGGAGTGTCCACGCGTCTTGGGTTGCTCGGCGGGCAACCGCTCCCCCGCGGCGACCCTGATCTGCAAGGCCACCAGGTCCAGTCCCGTGGTGCATTCGGTGACCGGATGCTCCACCTGCAGACGTGTGTTCATCTCCAGGAAGAAGAAGTTGCCCTTCTCGTCGGCGAGGAATTCGACGGTGCCGGCACCCTCGTATCCGATTGCCTCGGTGGCCAGCGTCGCTGCATGGAACAGCTTCTCGCGCATGCCGTCGATGCGTTCGACGAGCGGCGACGGTGCCTCTTCGACGACCTTCTGGTGCCTGCGCTGGATCGAGCACTCACGCTCGCCCACCGTCCACACCGTGCCGAATCGGTCTGCCATGACCTGCACTTCGATGTGTCGACCGGTCTCGATGTACCGCTCGACGAACACCGTTCCGTCGCCGAAGGCCGAAAGCGCTTCGCGGCCGGCAGCTTCGAGCTCCGAATCCAGGTTCTCGAGGTTACGCACGATGCGCATGCCGCGCCCGCCGCCGCCCGCGGAGGCCTTGATCAGCACCGGCAGTTCGTTCTCGGTGACCGACTCGGGATCGAGCTGGGTCAGCACCGGAACTCCGGCATCGGCCATCATCTTCTTGGACTCGACCTTCGAGCCCATCAGTTCGATGGCCTTGACGGGCGGCCCGATCCAGGTCAGGCCTGCGTTCTGCACCTGCTGCGCGAAATCGGAGTTCTCGGAGAGGAATCCGTATCCCGGATGCACGGCGTCGGCTCCGGCGGCCGCAGCTGCCGCGATGACGAGCTCGCCGCGCAGGTAGGTCTGGGCCGAGCTGTTGCCGGGTAGCCGCACTGCCTGGTCGGCCTCACGCACGTGCGGGGAATTGGCATCGGCGTCGGAGAAGACCGCGACCGTGTCGATGCCCTCGGCGCGGCAGGTGGTGAAGACTCGTCGGGCGATTTCGCCGCGGTTGGCTACGAGAACGGACGTTATGGTCATGGCGTCACATCCGGAAGACACCGAAGTTGGCGGTGCCTTCGATCGGGGCGGTGGCGATGGCCGACAGGCACATTCCCACCACCGTGCGGGTATCACGGGGGTCGATGACGCCGTCGTCGTAGAGGCGTCCGGAGAGGAACATCGGCATCGACTCGGCCTCGATCTGGCCTTCGATCATTGCGCGCATTCCGGCATCGGCTTCGGCGTCGAAGGCTTGTCCGCGAGCCTCGGCGGCGGCGCGTCCGACGATGGAGATGACACCCGCGAGTTGCGCGCCGCCCATGACGGCGGATTTGCTGGACGGCCAGGCGAAGAGGAATCGCGGATCGAATGCGCGTCCGCACATGCCGTAGTGACCGGCTCCGTAGGACGCACCGAGCAGAATGGAGATGTGCGGCACCGTGGAGTTGGACACGGCGTTGATCATCATCGCGCCGTGCTTGATCATCCCGCCTTCTTCGTACTCCTTGCCGACCATGTATCCGGTCGTGTTGTGCAGGAACAGAAGTGGGGTGTTCGACCGATTGGCGAGCTGGATGAACTGTGTTGCCTTCTGCGATTCTTCACTGAAGAGCACACCGCGGGCGTTGGCCAGGATGCCGATCGGATAGCCGTGCAGCTCGGCCCATCCGGTGACGAGCGATCCGCCGTACATGGGCTTGAACTCGTCGAAGTCGGAACCGTCGACGATGCGGGCGATGACCTCGCGCGGATCGAACGGGATCTTCAGATCGGTGGGGACGATGCCCAGCAGGTCCTCGGGGTCGGCCAGCGGCTCGATGACATCGACCCGAGGCTCGGGGCCCTTCTTCTTCCAGTTCAATCGGGAGACTATGCTGCGTCCGATGCGGATGGCATCCTGCTCGTCGACGGCGAAGTAGTCTGCGAGACCGGACTTTCGGGCGTGCATCTCGGCCCCGCCGAGCGACTCGTCGTCCGAGTCCTCGCCGGTCGCCATCTTCACCAACGGTGGGCCGGCAAGGAAGACCTTCGAGCGTTCCTTGACCATCACGACGTGATCGGACATGCCGGGGATGTACGCGCCACCGGCAGTGGAATTACCGAACACCAGGGCGATCGTGGGGATGCCCGCCGCCGAGAGCTGCGTCAGATCACGGAACATGCGACCGCCGGGGATGAACACCTCCTTCTGCGTCGGTAGATCGGCTCCACCGGACTCGACCAAGGAGATCACCGGAAGCCGGTTCTGCGTGGCGATGTCGTTGCCGCGGAACCCCTTCTTCAGCGTCCACGGGTTGCTGGCTCCGCCGCGGACCGTCGGATCGTTGGCGACGATGAGGCATTCGACGCCGCAGACGACGCCGATACCCATGACGGTGCTGGCCCCGACGGGAAAGTCGCTGCCCCAGGCCGCGAGTGGGCACAGTTCGAGAAACGCCGAGTCCTCGTCGATCAACAACTCGATGCGTTCACGCGCCAGAAGCTTGCCGCGCTTCTTGTGTCGCTCGACGTACTTCTGACCGCCGCCCAGCAGTGCCTTCGAGTGCTCGGCGTCGATCTCGCCGAGTTTGGTGTTCATCGCCTCGACGCTTCCGGTGTACTGCTCCGATGCGGTGTCGAGGGTGGACTTCAGCACGCTCATGCCTGATACCCCAATCGTTTTGCTGCCAGTCCGGTGAGGATCTCGGTGGTGCCGCCACCGATGCCGAGAATGCGCATGTCGCGGTACTGCCGCTCGACCTCGCTCTCGCGCATGTAGCCGAGCCCGCCGAAGAGCTGTACCGCCTGATTGGCGACCCACTCTCCTGATTCGACGGCGGTGTTCTTCGCGAAGCAGACCTCGGCGATGAAGTCGTGATTCTCGGCCATGGACCTCTCGACGAGGGATCGCGTGTAGACCCGCGCGATGTCGATCTTGCGCGCCATTTCGGTGACGGTGTTCTGTACGGATTGCCGTGCGATGAGCGGCTTTCCGAAGGTTTCACGATCGCGGACCCACTGCAGAGTGAGATCGAGGCATCGCTGCGCGCTGGCGTAGGCCTGAGCAGCGAGAGCGATGCGCTCGGTGAGAAATGCCTGTGCGATCTGCGCGAAGCCGCTGTTCTCGGCACCGACGAGGTTCGCGACGGGGACGCGGGCGTCGACGAACGACAGCTCTGCGGTGTCCGATGCGCGCCAACCCATCTTGTCGAGCTTGCTCGTCACCTCGAACCCGGGTGTGCCCTTCTCGATGACGAGCAGGGAGACACCTCCTGCGCCTTCGCCTCCGGTACGGACCGCAGTGACGACGAAATCTGCTCGGCACCCCGAGGTGATGTATGTCTTGGATCCGTTGACGACGTAGTGATCGCCGTCCTTGACCGCCTTCGTCCTGAGGTGGCCGACGTCCGAACCGCCACCCGGCTCGGTGATCGCCAGCGAGCCGATCTTCTCCCCCGCCAACGTGGGCTCGACCCACTTCTCGATCTGCTGCCGATCACCGGCCGCAATCAAGTGCGGCAACGCAATTCCGCAGGTGAACAGCGACGCGAACAAGCCACCCGACGCACCGGCCTGATGCATTTCCTCGCAGATCACGACCGCGTCGGCCAGATCCCCGCCGCTGCCACCGACCTCTTCGGGAAAGCCTGCTCCGAGCAGACCGAGAGCCGCCGCCTTCTTGTGCAGATCACGCGGAATTTCGCCGTCGGCTTCCCACTGATTCATGTGCGGTGCGATGTCGTGTTCGACGAAGCTACGCACGGTCTTTCGAAGCTGTTGACGCTCCGGCGTCGTCCAGATACTCATGTGAAGTCTCCTTTGAATGCCAGGGTTTCGGGGATGTCGATGTACCGCGACCGCAGCCACTCGCCCAGTCCCTTGGCCTGTGGATCGAATCTGGCCTGAGAAGCCACGCCCTGGCCGAGGATGCCCTCGATGACGAAGTTCACGGCTCGCAGATTCGGCAGAACGTGGCGGGTGACGGTGAGCGGCTCGGCCTCGGGCAGCATCTGCTTGAGAGTCTCGACCGTCAATGCGTGTACCAGCCAGGCGAATTCGTCATCGGTACGAACCCAGACACCGACGTTGGCGTTGCCGCCCTTGTCGCCGCTTCGGGCCGCGGCGATAGTGCCGAGTGGGAGCCGGATGGTCGCCTCGTCCGCTCGCGGTGCCGGTAGCGCCGGTTCTTCCACGGGCTCCAGCACCTGCGTCTGCTGCGACGGAGCTACGGAAGTCTCGGTCCCGTCGGCCAGGTGCGCGGTGTGCGGTACTTCGGCTGCGTCGACGAAGCCGGCGGTGAACACGCCGTACGGAGCACCGTTTCCGGGTGGCGCGGTCACCGAGAACCCGGGATAGCTGGCCAGTGCCAGTTCGACTGCCACCGCCGAGAACTGACGTCCGACGACGTCGGGGTTGCTGTCGCGGGCGACGCAGCGCAGCAGCGCGCTGGCCGTCTCCTCCGTCTCGGCGTCCGGTTTGTCGGTGCGTACCAGGGTCCAGTCCAGCTCGGTCGGCCGCGCCGTGAGCCAGGACTCGAATTGTCGTTGCGCCAGTTCTGCCTTGGCTTCGATGTCGAGCCCGGTGAGCACCATGGTGAATTCGTTGCGGAACCCGCCGAGCGAGTTGAGCGACACTTTCAAGGTGGGCGGCGGCGCTTCGCCGGTCACGCCGGTGATGGTCACCCGATCGCTGGACTCCTGAGTGAGGACCGCCGAGTCGATGCGCGCGGTGACGTCGGGGTTCGCGTAACGCCCGCCGGTGATTTCGTACAGCAGTTGAGCGGTCACGGTGCCCACGTTGACGGCACCGCCGGTGCCTTCGTGCTTGGTGATGACGGACGAACCGTCGGACTCGATCTCGGCGATGGGGAATCCGGGACGGGACATGTCGGCGATCTCGGTGAAGAAGGAGTAGTTGCCGCCAGTCGCCTGCGTTCCGCACTCGATGACGTGTCCGGCGATCACGGCCCCCGCCAACGCGTCGTAATCGGTCGGCGTCCAGCCGAAGTGGGCTGCTGCAGGTCCGACGATGACGCTGGCGTCGGTGACGCGCCCGGTGACGACGACGTCCGCCCCGGAGTTCAGGCATTCGACGATGCCCCACGCGCCGAGGTAGGCATTTGCGGTCAGCGGGCTGCCGAGGACGAGTTCGGCCGCTCGACCGAGGAGGTCGTCGCCGTCGACGTAGGCGATCTTCGCGCCGGAGTCCAGCTTCTCCAATGCGTCGGCCAGGCCTCTGGGGTTGAGTCCGCCTGCGTTGGCGACGATCTTGACACCCTTGTCCAGCGCCAGGCCCAGACAGTCCTCTGCTTGCCGCAGAAAGGTTTTGGCGTAGCCACGGGTCGCGTCCTTCATCCGATCGCGGCCGAGGATGAGCATCGTCAGCTCGGCGAGGTAGTCACCCGTGAGGTAGTCGAGGTCACCGCCCTCGAGCATTTCACGCATGGCGGAGAGGCGGTCTCCGTAGAAGCCGGAGCAATTACCGATTCGTACGGTCATGCTGTCTCTCGTCCTGACTGTGGCCGTCCGACCCCGGGAGGGCCTGCGAAGGCTTGGGCGATGGTGAGCCAGTGCGCGGCGTCGGTTCCGTCGGCATGGATGTCGAGGTCGTCGCGGTGGGCGCGCTGGGTGACGAGGAGGCAGAAGTCGAGGGCCGGTCCGCTGACGCGTTGGGCAGCGTCCTCGGGTCCCCACGTCCAGAGCTCACCCGACGGTGCGGTGAGCTCGATGCGAAACGGTTCGGTGGGCGGAGCCTGCTCGTTGACCGCGTAGGCGAAATCCCTTGTGCGGACGCCGATGTGCGCGACGCCGCGGATTCTGTCGGTGGCGACGCGGGTGACGCCCAGTGCGTCCGCGACATCCTGGCCGTGTGCCCAGGTCTCCATCAGACGCGCTGTGGCCATGGACGCGGCGCTCATCGGGGGTCCGAACCAGTCGATCTTGGTCCCCGACGGCACCCGCATCAGCGCGTCCGTCATGGCGGTGCGTCGGGTTCGCCATTGGTTCAGGAGGTTCGGGTTACGAGATTCTTCCTCGGCGGCCTCGTCGACGAAGCCGGTGGGGTTCTCCCATGCCTTCTTCAGAGTGAGAGCGAACTCCTCCTTGGCCTCGATATCGCCGGACGCTGCGGACGTAGTTCGCTCCGCGACGTGATCGGTCCAGGAAAGATGTGCGATCTGGTGCGCGACGGTCCAGCCCGCGGCCGGTGTCGGTGCCGCCCATTGCTCCGGGGTCAGTTCGGCCACGAGTGCATCGAGGTCGTTGCCCTCGGCGCGTAGGTCGTCGACGAGAGGGTCGAGGTCTGCCATGAGCCCAGCTTCACAGGAGGTCCTGAAAAAAGCAAGCACGCTTGCTTGTTAATTCGTAACCTTACGTTCGCTTGCCGTCTCTACGGTGCGGAACGTGAAAATGTCGAGACTCGCGGCCGTCGCCGTTACCCTGACCTTCATGGCTGCCGGTTGCTCCTCTGCGGACACCGCCACCGACGAACCGTCGAGCATCCGGGTGGCGACGTTCAACGCCAGCCTCAATCGATCCGCAGCCGGGCAGCTGATGACCGACCTGCAGGGCGAGAACGCTCAGGCTCGCGCGGCAGCCGATGTGATCGCCGCGAACTCACCGGATGTGTTGCTGGTCAACGAGTTCGACTTTTCGGGCGACGACGCAGTGGCCCTGTTCAACGACAACTACCTCGACGGGCAGTACCCGCACTCCTTCACCGCGCCCGTGAACACCGGCGTCGATTCGGGGCTCGACCTGGACCGGGATGGCGAACTCGGCGGACCGGGTGACGCCTGGGGGTTCGGTCAGTTCCCGGGCCAGTACGGGATGGTCGTGTACTCGAAATATCCGATCGCGACCGATTCGGTACGCACGTTCCAGAATTTCTTGTGGAAGGACATGCCGGATTCGCTGTTGCCGCGCGACTACTACGGCGACGTGTCCGACCGGCTTCGACTGTCCAGCAAATCGCACTGGGACGTGCCGATCGACGTGGACGGGAAGACGCTGCACGTGCTGGCGTCGCACCCCACTCCCCCGTCCTTCGACGGACCCGAGGACCGCAACGGCAAGCGCAACCACGACGAGATCAGGCTCAGTGCCGACTACATCTCGGGCGCGGACTACCTCTACGACGACAACGGTGTGCGCGGTGGGCTCGAGGACGGAGCGTCGTTCGTCATGCTGGGTGATCAGAACAGCGATCCGGTCGACGGTGATTCGGTTGCCGGTGCCATCGCGCAGGTTCTCGACCTTCCGCGGGTTCAGGATCCGGCACCCACCTCGGCCGAACATGGCACGGACACAGCAGATTTCGCCGACCCGACGCCGGGCGACCTGCGCGTGGACTACGTGTTGCCCTCGGACGATCTGACGGTTGTCGATTCTCAGGTGTATTGGCCGAATCAGGCGGAACATCCCTCGGACCACCGACTGGTGTGGGCCGACCTCGAAATATGATGGGCGCGTGACCGACCTACCGATTGTCGAATTCGCGTATCCCGGCCCCCTGCGGGATGCCCTGGTCGCGGCCGTTCTTTCCGGCGAGAAGACCAGTACAGCAAGCCTGTTGGCGCAGTATGTCGACGAGGAGCTGCCGAGAGTCGGCGAACGCGGCGCGGTGGTGGATTCGGCGGGCGTCCCGGTGGGAGTCATCGAGACCACAGGCGTCGATATCGTTGCGCTGCGTGATGTTTCGCTGCAACACGCGCTGGACGAGGGCGAAGGATACGTCGACGTCGCACAGTGGCGGGCCGGGCACGAAAGATTCTGGCAGTCGGCGGAGGTCCGCGAAGAGCTGGGCGATCCACACTTCACCGTGAACGACGACACCCAGGTGGTGCTGGAGCGGTTCGCACTCGTGTGACCGCGCGCCCTGACTCAGCGTCCGGGTCAATACATCGTGTCAGTGGCTAGGTGTATAGGCACTTACAGTTCGATTCTGTTTCGTCGCAACACTATTGGTGTTGACGAACGCTTCGCAGGGGCGTACTATCGAACGCACGTTCTACTTTTCGTTGGACCATCTGCCGCGGGGCGATGACGCAGTGACCACATCGACGCGCAGTCGGTTCGCGGCCTATCTCGGGCCACAATCGAAGCCGTACATCGAGCCTGCTTCGTTGGCCGAGATTCGAGATGTCGCGATTCTGGAAAATCAGGCGTGCGCTCGCAAGGTCGCTCTGGCCGCCGCCATCTGGGACACGTGCATTCATCAGAACGTCCTCGTCGGTGATGTCATTCAGGACGCGGGCAACTATGCGGCTTCCGAAATTGCGCACGTCCTGGGTTGCTCGAAGACCGTTGCGAACACATACGCCGAGGTCGGAATGGACCTTCGACTGCGACTTCCCGCCGTCGCGGCCGCGTTCGAGGCCGGCGAACTCGATCTGCCCCGCGTCCGCGCGATCTACCGCTGCACCCACAACCTGACGCAGGACGCGGCGACGGCCGTCCAAAGCGAGGTTCTGTACGCCGCCCGACGCCTGTCACCGGGCCCTCTGGCGACGGAAATCTGGTCGATCATGTTTCGCATCGCTCCTGAACAGGCTGCCGCTCTACGCAAGGACTTGAAACGGCACACCAACGTCACATACACCGACAAAGATGTGTTGTCGACGCTGAAAGCCGACCTCACCGCGGCCGACGCCGCCGCGGCCTGGCAACTCATCAACGAGATGGCCGCTACCGTGTGCCGACGCGATCCGCGAAACAGAGGGCAGAAGCGCGCAGCCGCGTATGTTGCTCTGCTGCATCAGGAGTCGTCGATAGCATGCTTGTGCGAGCCCGACGATGACAATCCGTGCACGGCAGATACCTCACGCCCGGATCGGCGTGCGCCGCTGACGGTGATCACGGTCGACCTCGCCACGCTCGCCGGTCTGCTGTCCAATCCTGCTCACCTGTCCGGGCACGGCACCATCGATGCCGAATACGCCCGGGAACTCGCCGACAACGCTCACTGGCAGATTCTTCTCACCGAGGCACGCAACCTCGCCGAGAAACTCGGTTACGGCGACGACCTGGAATCACTCATCGATCTCGACACCGACACCGACACCGAAGACAAGGGTGCCGACAGCAGTTCCGACAGCGGCAGCAGTCGGAAGAACCCAAGCGGATCGAGAGGTGGCCAGAAGAAGACCCGAGGATCGACGGCACGTAGGACAAAGAACAGCAGGTCCGGGGGCAACAGGTCGCATGTGGTGTTTCATCCGCTGGGGCGCGGTCGTCGTCGGATCGGTGGTTCTGTTCCTCGGCCCCCTCGGGCACCGAAGTCAGCACAACCACCACGAAGCAGCTGTGTCGCCACGCCGTATCGCGGCACTTACACCTTCGTTGCCGAACTCGAAGCGGCCATCGCAGCAGATCCCACCCTTGGGCTCGCGCTGCACGCAGACGGGCACGGTGGCCTGGCGCTGCCACCACCCGGAGCACTCGCCTATCGGCCCACTACTGCACTCGCAGAACGTATTCGATACCGCGATCGCACCTGTAGACACCCAGGCTGCGATGTCCCGGCCCAGCAATGCGAGATCGACCACATCGTCCCGTATCTCCATCGCAACCCATCGACGGGAGGCTGGACCATCGACACCAACCTGCACTGCCTGTGCCGCTACCACCACGGCCTCAAGACCATGGGTCTGTGGACTCCTGTCATGCTCGCCGATGGGGTCGAGTTCTGGATCTCCGATGCCGGCACCACCGCAGTCACCGTTCCAGGCACGACACAACTCGCGGACTTCAGCCACCTACCGAAGATCCACTCGAAGCCGCGAGGGTCGGCACCTCAGCGCGATTCGTCGACCCGGAGGCCGACGAATCCACAACCGACCCCGATGCCCGCCTCTGTACCCGAGGACGAGCCACCGCCCTTCCGACCGGACCCGGGAGTGCACACAGGCGTTCCGCCGCAGTCGAATACGTCTGCGGCGGAACAACTGTGAGTGGTCGTTCGTGGGTGTCAGCCTGCGTAGGTACTCAGGTCGTACACCGTCGCGCTGCCGACCGTGGTCGCCGTGAAGTTCGCCTCGACCCACTCCTGGATCTGCGAGGACGTACTCTCCGAGTCACCGCCCATTCCCCCACGAGCCATACCGCCACCCATGCCTCCGGACACGTAGTACGTCACTTCGTGGTTGGTGACATAGTCGATGAATTCGTCGAGCGACGGCGCAGGATCACCGCTCCAACCGCCGATGGCCATGACGGCCGTATCGGACGACAGCTCGTATCCCGCTGCAGACATGGAACCGTTCACCGCAGCGGACCACCGCGTGGACGTGGACTCGAGCAGAGCAGTCAACTCCTCGTCGGTCTCACCGCCCATGCCACCCATGCTCGGCATGCCGCCTGTGCCGCCGTCACCGGTGGCGAAGCCTGCCGGAAGATCTGCCGCATCAGCAGGCATGCCCGCATCATCGCCCGAAACAGCATCATTCGGCACAGCATCACCCGGCATCGCTCCCGTCGGCATACCGCCACTCGGCACACCGCCACTCGGCGTACCACCGCCGGGCATTCCGCCGCCCGGCATTCCACCCATGCCTCCGTCGACGACAGCACCGGTCGGACCTGCGTTCGGAACCGACCCACTGTGCGCGTTCGTCGTCGTAGCGATGGCATACGACGCGCCGCCACCGAGACCGGCCACGGCTCCGAGGATCAACGCAGCGGCGGTGAGCTTTCGGTACCGCCCGGCGAGCAGAATCATCACAGCAGCGACGATGGTCCCCACCAACAGGATCCATTTCAGTGCCGGCAGCCAGTCCGCGTTGCGGTGCAACAACACCCAGCTCCAGGTACCGGCCGCAACCATCATGGTGGCCATACCGGCTCTGCCCCATATCGATTCGCGTCGATGCCACAGTGCGTAACCGCCGGTTCCGATCATGCCCGCGAGTGCAGGTGCTAGCGCGACGGTGTAGTACGGGTGGATCGTGCCGGACATGTAGCTGAAGATCAGCGCTGTCACCAGGAACCAGCCGCCCCACAGGATCATCGACGCTCGCAGCAGGTCGGTACGTGGCGCTCGGCCACGAGCGATCAACCCGAAGACCAGTGCCACCAGGGCCGCCGGGATGAGCCAGGAGATCTGAATTCCCATCTCACTGCCGAACAGTCGGTCCAGACCGGTCGAGCCACCGAAGCTGGACCCGGCTGCCCCCGCACTCATTCCGGCCGGAGCTTCCATCCCGCCACCACCGGTGTTACCGAAAATTCGGCCCAGCCCGTTGTACCCGAGCACCAGATCCATCACGGTGTTGTCGGTGGATCCGCCGATGTACGGTCGGGCGCTCTCCGGCCACAACTGAACCGTCAACACCCACCACCCCGCGGCGACGATCAGCGCTGCGAACGCGCCGACGAGGTGTAGCAACCGGGCCCGTAACTGCGCTTGTCCTGCAACCAGATACGTGAGACCGAACGCGGGCAGCACCAACAATCCCTGCAACATCTTGGTGAGGAACGCGAACCCGAGCGCCACACCGGCCAATGCGAGCCACATTGCAGCCCGACGCCCGGCCGAAGTCTGCAGAGACCGCACGACGAAGTAGCCGCCGAGTGTCATGAGGAGAACGAGCAGCGCGTCGGGGTTGTCGAAGTTGAACATCAACGCCGCCGCCGGAACCGACGCCAGGGTGAAGCCGGCGAGCAAACCGGCCGTGGGGTTCGCGACCCGCTTGACCGCGGCATACACCGCCGCCACCGAGGCAACACCCATCAGCGCCTGGGGAAGAAGCAGGCTGAAGCTGGAGAACCCGAACACACGAGCCGACAGTCCCATCACCCACAGTGCGGCGGGCGGCTTGTCCACTGTGATGAAGTTCTCGGAATCGAGCGATCCGAAGAACCACGCCGTCCAGTCCTTGGTTCCTGCCTGCACTGCAGCGGCGTAGAAGGTGTTCGCGTAGCCACTTGCCGTCAGGTTCCACAGGTACAGCGTTGCTGTGGCAGCGAGCAGAATTAGCAGCCCGAGCAGGTGCCGGCGGCGATACCACCACCTGTCCTGCCAGGACGGCTGGCGGGCGTGCGACGGAGGCATCGCGGCCGGTCGGTCGAGTTGGGCAGTCATCGCAGATCCTGTTCGTCGAAGTTGTCGACTACGAGAATGTGCGACGGACCGTCGGCCGGGCTGGGAGCAGCCTGCGAACTTGCTGTGAGCGGGAGAGTTCGCTCAGACGCGATCGGCGTACACGACGATGTTGTCGTCGTAGCTGGAGATATCCGAGTCGAATTGGCCGCCGCAGGTGATCAAGCGCAAGCCTGGGTGGTCGATGTCTCCGTAGACCTTGTCGGTGGGAAACGCATCCTTCGGATACTGCTCCACCGCGCTGACGACGAACCGGACCGTACTGCCGTCCTGGCTGACAACGGTGACATCGTCGCCCGGTTCGAGGTCGCGCAGCCGGTAGAAGACACCGGGGCTGCCGCCCCAATCCACATGTCCCGCAACGATCGACGGTCCGAGTTGCCCCGGAACCGGCGACCCGGTGTACCAACCGGCGGGGAAACCGCCCGCGGGTACTTCCATCGAGCCGTCCGGACGCAGACCCAGACCCATCACGTCGGAGTCGACGCCGATCGCACCGATCTCGAGTCGCGCAGGCGGGGACCCGGGCACCGACGACGATTCGGCACCGACCTCACCCGACGGCGTGACGACGGCGGGAGCAGAAGCCGAGGGCATCGACTCGTTCTGCGCGGGGCCGGCATCCGAGGGCGTTGCGCAACCGGCAACCAGCGACAGCAGCAGCAGGAACGCCGCTGCCACCGCCCGCACCACGACCCGATGACGGGTCGTGGTGCGGGCGGATTCAATCAGAGGTACCGATACCTCGACGGTAGGTCTCACCGATCAGTTCCGACGACGAGTCAGAGCCAGGGCAGAGACCGCACCGAACGCGAGCACGGCCAGCAATGTCCACATCGGAGCGAACGACGTTGCACTCGAACGGTTCACGGTACTGCCGTCACCGGTGTCGACACCACCGTTCGGGATCTGTGTGATCTGACCACCCGGGTTGTACGTGCCCGGCTGATCCGGGCCACCCGGTGTGATCGGCTGATTCGGCGTGTTGGGCTGATCAGGCGTGTTCGGCACGTTCGGCTGATTCGGCACGTTCGGCACGTTCGGCACGTTCGGCTGATTCGGCACGTTCGGCTGATTCGGCACGTTCGGCTGGTTCGGCACGTTCGGCTGGTTCGGCTGGTTCGGCACGTTCGGCACGTTCGGCTGGTTCGGCACGTTGGGGACACCCGGGATCGGCGGGATGGTGATCACCGGCGGCACACCCGGAATCGGGGGCACCTCGATGACGATCGGCGGCGTACCGCCACCGTCACCCGGCGTGCCCGGCGTACCGCCACCATCACCCGGAGATGTCGTGGTGACGGGAGGTGTGGTGGTCACCGGAGATGTCGTGGTCACGGGCGGCGTGGTGGTCACCGGAGATGTCGTGGTTACCGGAGGCGTGGTGGTTACCGGAGGCGTGGTGGTTACCGGAGGCGTGGTGGTCACCGGGGGTGTCGTCGTTATCGGAGGTGTGGTGGTCACGGGCGGCTCGGTGGTTCCGCAACCCGGGTTGGTGATCGTGTTCGAGTCGAGGGTGACAGCTCCGTCCAGAGCCAGTAGCCGTCCCTGCACATCGGCATTCGTGGTCGCCGTGATCGACGCCCGTGCCATGATCGTGCCCACGAAATCGGTACCGGTGCCGAGTGTGGCCGAGCTTCCGACCTGCCAGAACACGTTGCACGGGTTGGCCCCGTTGATCAGCGAGACACTGCTGTCGGATGCCGTGATCAGCGTCGATGCCGCCTGGAAGATGAACACGGCGTTGGAGTTACCCTGCGCGTCGAGTGTCAGTGTTCCGGTCAGGCCGAACGTGCCCGAACCGTACAACCCGGCCAACAATGTCTGTCCGCCGAGTTCGACTCCGGTCGAGGTTGCTCCCGGTCGACCGGCCGCGTCGTCGTATCCGGTACTCAGATCCGCTTTCGCCTGCGCTGCAACCGAATTGCGGTCGTTGATAACTCCACTGGTGAGCTCTCCCGGTGGGAATCCGGTGATGAACGGTTCGACACCGACGCCTGGGCTCACTCCGACGTTGCCGCCGATCCTCGACGGGCCGGTGTTCGTGATCTTGGAGCCGGCCAGAACGGCATAACTCTCCGCGGTGCCGAGTTCGACGGTGGTGGGTTGAGCCTCGGCTGCGGGGACGTTGATCAGCATGAGTGCGCTGGTGGCCAACGCGACCGAACCGGCAAGCGGAACGAGGGTTCTGCCCCTACGCCTGATGGGGGTCGACGTGCGGTTGTGCTGTGTAGCGGGCATGGATTGCATACCATTCTGCTGGTTGGGCGAAGCGGACTTGTTGCCGGACTTCGTGAACCACGCAATCGATCCCCCGACGAGTTCGATTGCGCAGCAAGTAATGTCGCGACTCTCAACGGCCGCCCCGGACCGATCCGAGTGCGTGGAGGTATCGCGGTTCCGTATTCGATGACGTCACCGGCCGACGGTCTTCGGCAAGGTGACAAAGCTATGCGATCAGCGGAGGCTCGTGCCCACTCCGCAACTAAGAGTTTCCCCGTATCTCTACGGTGTAGAGCTACAGCACACCATGTGTAGGATAATGAGTCAAGCGAAAAGTGTTGTCGAACAACAAGTTTGTTTGGCCGCTACTTACCGGTCGGTTTACTGCTTACGAGAGGTTGCCTACCGATGTCCACGACGAACCGACCGGGCCCACACTCCAGTATCAAGATCGACCGCGAGTACGTGGTGTCCGCTGCCCTCAGCATCGTCGATCGAACCGGCCTCGACAGCCTGACGATCCGGAGCCTCGCGGCATCGATCCATCGCGATCCGATGACCGTCTACCGATACCTGCCCACCAAACAGGCGTTGCTCGACGCCATCGCAGATGCGGTACTGGGCACACTCGTCTGCGTCGACTGCGCAGACCCCGACTGGCAGCGTCAGCTCAGAATTTTTGCGCGGCACTACCGTGAGCTCGCCCTCCAACACCCACACGCGGCGGTGCTGCTGACCACCTGCCCTCAGGCGACCCCACTGGGGTTGGGCACGCCCCGGTCACTGGCCTCACTCGAGAACATTCTGGTTCTGCTGACCACCGCAGGATTCACGCTGCCCGAGGCCCTGACGAGCTATCGGCTGATGATCTCCTTCCTACGCGGCCATCTACTGAGCGAGACCCAGGAAACGACCGACCACCCGGACGAGACCGGCGACCGCCTCAGCCTCGCTCTGCGCCGACTCCCCATCGACACATTTCCCCTGCTGTCGACGCTGCCACCTCTGATCACCGAGTACGACGGTGCCCGCGAACTCGAGTTGGGTCTCGACGTGCTGTTCCGAGGCATCACCGCAATCCCGATCTGAGCGGATCGACGCTCCCGGGCCCGCACCGGACCGAGCCGTACCCTGGTCCCAGGATTCACGGCATCGGACTTCACGCCATCAGAGCAGTCCGGTGCCTGCCTCGTTCGCTCGTTCTTCGTCTCGCTCCTGCTGCGCAGCGGCCAGGCCCGACATCGTGCGCAGCGGAACCTCCTCGAGGAAGAGCACCAGTACGAATCCGAGGACCATCAGGATCGACACGGCCAGGAACACGTAATCCATGGCGTCGGAGAACCCGATACGGAACGGCTCGGCCAGAGCCGGTTCGAGCTTCTGAATGAACGAACTGTCCTGCAGCGCGCTGCCTGCGACGGAGGCGTCACCCGAGGCGATGGCTCGGGCGAAACCCGATTCGAGCGGATCGGAACTCGTTGATGCGCTCTGCACTGCCTGCTGGAACGCCGGCGTCGAACTCGCGGCGACCAACGCGTCACTCGTCTTCGGGGTCAGCTGGGTGAACAGCATCGACAGGAAGACGGCCACACCCACCGTCGCACCGATCTGCCGGAAGAACGTTGCAGCAGAGGTGGATACACCCATGTCCTTGGGCGGCATCGCATTCTGGATGGCCAGGGTCAGCGGCTGCATCATCGAACCGAGCCCGAGGCCGAACACGCCCATGACGACCATCGTCTGCCACAGCGGGGTATCGGCGTGCACGTAGTGGAAGACGAACATCGCAATGGCCATCAGTGCGGTACCGACGATAGGAAAGATCTTGTAGCGACCCGTCTTCGAGATCATCCGACCCGAGACGATCGACGCAACCATCAGGGCACCGACGAGGGGCAGGGTCTGGTAACCGGCCAGCGTGGGCGAGGATCCCTTGACCACCTGCAGGTACTGCGGCAGCAGCGAGATGCCGCCGAACATGGCCGCACCGGCGATGACGCTGACGGCAATGCACAACGAGAACAACGGGTTTCGGAAGAATCGCATGGGGATCAGGGCGTCGTCGCCCATCTTGATCTCGGCGAGCACGAACGCGATGACGCCGACGATGCCGATTCCGAAACACAGCAGGGCCCGCGGTGAGCTCCATCCCCACACACGACCCTGCTCGGCGATGATGAGCAGCGGCACCAGGCCGACACTGAGAAGCACTGCGCCCCACCAGTCCACGCGTGCCTCACGGCGATACACCGGCAGGTTCAGCACTCGCCACACCACCACGAGCGCGATGATGCCCAGCGGGACGTTGATGTAGAAAACCCAACGCCAGCCGGTGATTCCGAGAATCGACGACTGCCCGGCGAGCAGACCACCGATGACCGGCCCGAGCACGCTCGACGTGCCGAACACCGCCAGGAAGTAGCCCTGGTACTTGGCACGTTCGCGCGGCGGCACGATATCGCCGATGATCGCCAGCGCCATCGACATCAGACCGCCTGCACCGAGGCCTTGGATGGCGCGGAAGGCGGCGAGTTCGTACATCGACGTCGCGATGCCGCACAACATCGATCCGACGACGAAGATCGAGATGGCCGTCATGAAGAACGGCTTGCGCCCGTAGAGGTCGGACAGCTTGCCGTACAACGGGGTCGAGACCGTCGAGGTGATGAGGTAGGCCGTCGTCACCCAGGCCAGAACCGAGAACCCGTTGAGGTCGTCGGCGATGGTGCGGACGGACGTCGAGACGATGGTCTGGTCGAGGGCGGCGAGGAACATGCCCATCATCAGGCCCGACAGAATCGTCATGATCTCGCGATGCGAATACTCGCCGGACGCGGGGGTCACTTCAGGCTCGGTTACCATCTCTTTGACGCACCTTTACGTAGCATTTGCTTGTGTCCTACAACGATATTGGGACACCAGCATGCGCGCAGAAAGCCCTCGGTGCAAAGAATTATTTACGCCGGATCCGGTCGCGCACTTCACGCATGGTGTGTGGGTGGATTCCCTCCGCCGCGAGCACCTTGCGAGTCTTGCGGCGCGTCAGCAGAACTCCGGTGATCGCGATGATCCACACCGGGAACTGCACGAGCAATGCGACTCGGAAGCTGTCGAACGTGTAGCCGCCCATCGCGTCGAGAATCCATCCGATTCCCGCGATCACCAACAGCGACGCCAGGAAGCCGCCGATGTTCACCATCCCCTGAGCCGTCCCCAGGTTGGCGCTCGGATTGAACGTGCGGGCGAGGTCGAAACCGATCACCGAACCGGGACCACCCACCGAGATCACCACCACGAGCAGCACCAGCAACCACAGCGGCGCAGGCCCGGGAAGCGAGAGCACGATGGCCCACATCGCGGCGTTGCTGATCATGATCGCCAGCACCAGCCACGACCGCCGCATCGGGTAACGCCCGGTGAGGAGCCCGACCACGATGCCCGACACCACCGCGGCCGCCACCGACACGGTCAGCAACGCTCCGGCCGTCGACGCCGACAGGCCCTGCGCCGACGTCAGATACGGCACACCCCACAGCAACGCGAAGACCGTGATCGAGAACTGGGTGCCCATGTGCGAGAAGAAGCCGAGCCGCGTGCCGGGCCGTCGCCACACCTCGGCGATGGAGGTGAGGGTCTGTCGCAACGTCGTCGGCTCGAACACGGGGGCAGCTCCGTCGTCGGGGCGATCCCTGACGAGCGCGAGAACCAGTACGAGGGCAAGGAGCCCGAGTGCCGCTGCGCTGCCGAACGCGAACGTCCAGCCGGGTCCGTTCAACAGAATCAGGAACGGGGCCGCCGAGAGCACCTGTCCGAGCTGGCCGAGCAGACCGGTCAGCTGCGAGACGATCGGTACTCGCCGCGGCGTGAACCACACCGGAACCAACCGCAGCACCGAAATGAAGGTGAGGGCATCACCGACACCGACGAACGCCCGCGCGGCCACCGCAACCGGGAGCGATTCCGTGAGCGCCAGCGTGATCTGAGCCGTCGCCATGATCAGCGCGCCCGCAGCGATCATCTTCCGCGAACCGATGCGATCCAGCAGTACCCCGGCCGGGATCTGCATACCCGCGTACACGACCACCTGCAGCACCACGAACGACGACAGCAGCGACGGCGACACCGAGAACCGATCGGCCGCACTCAGGCCCGCGACGCCGAAGGACGTTCGATGCAGCACGCCGACGATGTATGCGAAGACACCGATGCCCCACACCACCCACACTGTTCTCACGCTGTCCCTGTTCTCACGCTGTCCCTGTTCTCACGCGGTCACTGCTTTCACCGGAACAGTCTCTCAAGGGCTCTGTGAAATGATCGGCCGCGGTAGTTCGTCGAGTACGGGAAGTGAGTCGAGTCATGGCCAAACAGGTACTGGTATTGAACGGCCCGAATCTGAACATGCTCGGAACCAGGCAGCCCGAGGTGTACGGCCACGCCACCCTCGCCGACGTCGTCACCCTGTGCGAGAAGACCGGTGCCGAGCTCGGACTCACCGTCCGGGCCGAGCAGTCCAACCACGAGGGCCAGCTCATCGACTGGATTCACGCGGCCCGCGGGGTGGCGTCGGGCATCGTCATCAATCCGGGCGGGTTGACGCACACGTCCGTGGCACTGCGCGACGCACTCGTGATCCCGGAGGTGCCGATCATCGAGGTGCACATCTCCAACGTGCACGCCCGCGAGGAGTTCCGGCACCACTCCTTCGTCTCCCCCATCGCCAGCGGCGTCATCGCCGGACTCGGGATCGACGGCTACCGATTCGCCATCCAACGACTCGCCTCTCTGGTCTGACACATCTCTGGTCTGACACGTCTCTGGTCTGACGCCAGCTCTCATCCGGCGCTCAGGATCGACTGCCTAAACTGGTCGCCGTGAACACGAGCAAGAACGTCTCCAAAGACATCAAGGCCATGCAGAACGGCGACAAGAATCGTCGGACTCTGATTCAGGTCGTCGTAGCAGTCGTTCTGATCGCGCTCGTGGCAGCGATTGCCCTCTTCATCGTCAACAGAGATTCGACGTCGGGGGATGTATCTGCCGCCGGCTCCGGCGCGTCGACCGGGGCCCAACTCACCCCCACGTCGCTGACGGACGACGGCGCCATCCGCTTCGGCAATCCCGACGCCACCACCGTCATCAGCGTCGTCGAGGACTTCCAGTGCCCGGCGTGCAAGAACTTCGAGTCCATCAGCGGATCGACGTTGCAGCAGCTGGCCGACGCAGGCAATGTCGCCGTCGACTACCGCCCCATCTCCATTCTCGATCGGTTCTCGAACGGGACCATGTACTCGACCCGCGCCGCGAGCGCTGCTGTCTGCGTCGCCGAGAACGACCGCGACAACTGGATGAACTGGCACACCGCCATGTTCGAACAGCAGCCGTCCGAGGGCGGAACCGGACTGACCGACGACGAGCTCGTCGCGATCGCCGCCGCTGCAGGTGCCGACTCCCCCGCCGTCGCGTCGTGCATCACCGACGGCAGCTACACCGATTGGGTCACCACCCAGACGCAGTCGGTCCTCGGCGAAGGCATCAACGGAACGCCGAACGTGCGGGTCAACGGCACCGACATCGCCAACCCGACGCCCGAGAACATCCTGACCGCCGCCGCCGATAACTGAGCAGCATCCGACAACCGACATGAGAACCCGCGCAGGTGCCGCTGTCTTCACCCTGTTCAGCGCTCTCGGGTTGCTCGCAGCGCTGACGCTGACGATCGAGCGATTCAAACTGCTCGAGGACGCGTCGTACGTGCCGTCGTGCAGCCTGAATCCGGTGCTGTCGTGCGGGTCGGTGATGGTGACGAAACAGGCGGCGCTGTTCGGTTTTCCGAACCCCATCCTCGGCATCGTCGCATTCTCGGTTGCGCTCGTCGCCGGGGTGCTGTGGCTCGGCCGCGTCGAACTGCCGCACTGGTTCTGGCTCGGCATGAGCGCGGGCCTGCTGCTCGGTGAAGTGTTCGTACACTGGCTGATCTTCGAGAGCCTGTACGAGATCAACGCCCTGTGCCCGTACTGCATGGTGGTGTGGGCGGTGACGATGCCGTTGTTCGTGCTGGCTCTGAGCCGACTGGTCGCCTCCGGCCCGAACAACGGCGGCACCGTCGGCCGCTTCTTCCTCGAATGGCGGTGGACGTTGCTCGCGGTGTGGTACGCAATCGTCATCGCGCTCATCGGAATCCGCTTCTCGGACTACTGGGCATCGCTGTTCTGAAAACCTTGTTCTGACAACCCTGCAGTTCCTTTTGCGAATCTCATGAGTCGAACGTCTGCACCGTGCATGATGGGTGCAGCACCCGAGTGAGCCTGATCACAGCTACTGGCTCGGGGAAGATCGTTCGAGTAGCAGGAGTCGATACATGGCAGGCGATCCATTCGCAGTCATCGTTGCCGTCATCGTGTCCGCGGCCGGTGTCGTCGCCGGAACGGACGCCCCGGCTCCGATTCCGGATCAGGCGGTGCAGGATCAGGCGGCGGAGATTGCCGCCAACGCCGAGGATCAGGCAACGACGATGAGCGATCAGTGGACCGAACTGCTGGGCACTCTGCCCGAACCCGCCGCCGACATCGCCGACCGCACCCTCTCCGACGCCGCCGAGGGCCTGCACACCGCAGCCGAACCGATGCTCCCCGACCTGCCCACGGTGGAGGACATCGAAGCAGTCGACATCGAAGCAGCCGCCACAGAGGCAGCCGCCACCGGGGCAGCGGTGCCGACCGCGCCGGGAGATGCTTTGGCCGCCCTCCCCACCGCAGCTGCGGCCGTAGCTGCTACCGGTTCTCCCTCTGCGCCACTGCCGTTCAGCGTGTTCTCGTCGAATGCGGTCTCCACCACCGCAGCCGCACTCGGTGCCGGTGCCGTTCAATTCGCCGGCCGTACTTACACCGCCGCCGATATCGCCACCCAGACCGCATTCATGGCGTCGGCCGAGGCCATTCGGCGTGCGCTGTTCCCCGGTCAACCCGCCACGTTCACCGGCATCAATGTGGGCGCTATCGGCCTGGGTGCAGTGGGAGCCATCACCGCCTTCGTGCCGTGGCTGCAGAAAGCAGGCAACATCTGCGGCGGCGTCAAGGCGACGACGATCGCGGCACTGTATGCCGCCGAGAACGGCTTTCGGCACGGCCCGACTGCTCCGGTCTCGAGCACCGGCGCGCAAGGCCCGGGGCAGTTCATGCCCGGCACCTGGGCGACGTACGGCAAGGACTACGACGGCAACGGCGTCACCGACGTCAACAGCATCGGTGATTCGGTGATGGCGTCGGGCACACTGCTGTGCGATATCTACGGACAGGTCGACGGGTGGAAGCGGGAGGGCAAGGTGTCCGGTGACACCTTGGATCTGACCCTGGCCGGATACAACGCAGGCGCGGGAGCGGTACTGCGGTCGGGCGGAATGCCCTCGGGCACATTCGATTACGAGACGCAGACCAAGCCGTACGTCTCTCGCATCCGGGCGACCGAAGCGCAGTTCGCGGCCATCCTCACCCCCTTCGCCGGACTCGACCTCACCGGAATCGGCGGCCGATCGGTGCAGTTGGCGATGGACTACCTGGGACTGCCGTACGTGTGGGGCGGCGGAAACATCAACGGACCGTCCGGCGGCGGATTCGACTGCTCGGGCCTGACGTCGTACGCCCTCTACAAGGCCTCGGGCGGAAAAGTGACACTGCCCCGCACCTCGGAAACTCAGTGGAACGTGGGCACCGAGATTCCGATGGAGCTCGCGCAACCGGGCGACCTGCTGTTCGGAAACTTCGGACCGGCCGGGCCGGGTCACGTCGCGATCTACATGGGCAACGGGCAGATGGTGCACGCTCCCACCACCGGAGACGTGGTGCGTGTGGCACCGGTGTTCGACGGCATGCGGGCCCGGCACATCGTCTGACGGGCCCGCATTCGGCCTGTCCGCGTACAGTGCGATCGTGACCAATGCACGCGTGGAACCGGCCGGCTTCGACGACGAACTGGCACCGGAGCCGCCGCCCGGTGAGGGCTTCGAGACCAGCTGGCCGGTGCGAACCGGCGACATCGATCCGAACAACCGACTGCGATTCGACGGAGTCGCCCGCTACTTGCAGGACATCGGTACCGACAACCTCGACGCCACGCCGTTGGGCAAGACCGATCCGATGTGGATCGTGCGACGCACCGTCATCGACGTCTTCGAGCCGATCCACTTCCCGGACCGCGTGCACATGCGGCGCTGGTGTTCCTCGATGTCGACGCGGTGGTCGAACATGCGGGTTGCGTTGACGACACCGAAGGGTGGGCGCATCGAGACCGAGGGCTTCTGGATCAACATCAGCAAGGACACCGGAATGCCGACCCGCATCAGCGACGGCGCACTGGAAATGCTGGCCCGCACCACCGATCAGCACCGGTTGCGATGGAAGGCATGGCTGACCGAGCCGGTGCAGGCCGAATCGTCGACCGATCTCGAATTCCCCTTGCGCGCAACCGATATCGATCCATTCAACCACCTCAACAACGCTGCCTACTGGCATGCGATCGAGGAGTTGCTGGTGGACGTGCCCGAGCTGGCCGCCGCGCCGCACCGCGCCGTCATCGAATACCTGACCCCGGTGCTGGCGAACGAACGTGTCACTCTGCGCCACCGCTACGACGGAGGGTCGCTCACCGTCTGGTTCGTCGTCACCGGGGCATCGGGCGAGCCGACGGTGCGCACCGTCGCCAAGGTTGCCGCCAGAGCCTGACGGTCGAGCTTGCCGCGCGGCGTATGCGGCAGGCTGTCCACGACGGCTAGCACCACCGGCAGGCTGGGACCCGGCAGCACGGCGCTCAGGTGACGGCGAATACGAGCCACGGATATCGAATCGTCCTGCGCCACAACCACTCCGGCCGCTGGCACCTCACCTGTTCGGTCGTGGGGCAACCCGACCACCCCGGCCTCGAGCACACCGGGAACTGCGAGCAAGGCGGCCTCGATCGGAGCCAGCTCGACGTTGAGTCCGGCTCGAACGATCGTCTCGTTGCCGCGGCCGAGCAACATCAGTCGACCGTCTTCGACTGTGCCGCGATCGCCGACGGTCATCCACCCGTTTTCGTCCGGCCCGTTCGTCAGGGTCGTGCGATCTCCCACTCGGCTCAGGTAGCCGTCGAACAGCATGTCGCTGCGAACGTGCAGCAGTTCGTTCCTGATCTCGACCTCCACCCCGTCGAACAGCTGCCCGTTGACCTCGGTGCCGTTGCTTTCGCTTCGGTCGTAGGAGACGAAACTGAGCTCGGAAGCGCCGTAGAAGTGCGTCATGGTTGCGTTCGGTAGCGCCGTCGCCAGTGCCGCTCGACCCGACTGCGGCCATCGCGCCGCAGAGGAGAGCACCTCACGGACACTCGTCGATCGCACTCCCGAGCGAGCAATGTCCCAGGCGATGGTCGGGACCGAATACAGATGTGTCGGATCATCTTCGAGAGCAACCGCCGCCTTGCGTACGTCCACCGTCGCACCCCTGGTCAGCCCGTGCAACGCACCATAGAGAAAATGCGTGTGATCGAGAGTGCCTGGCGCGGACACCCGATCTCCTGGACCGAGATCGAACAAGGCATCGGAGCGATCCAGCGTCGCCGCCCACGACGCCTGATTGCGCATGAACAACTTGGGCGGTCCGGTGGTTCCCGACGTGACGCCCACGAGCAACTCGGAATTCGGTGTGGGTGTGGGGATGGTTTCGGTGGGCCCGCTTGCAAGATCGTCGGGGGCTGAAACGTGGCCTGCACCCCAACCATGCAGCCGCCCGTGCTGACGCGGGTGCGCGGCAATCACCGAGGGCTTACCCACCGCCATGGCATCGGCGAATTCATCAGCCAACAGATGTCGATGCAGCAGAACGACACTCACCCCGGCACGCATCGCCGCGACGACAACTACCAAGGACCCGATATCCGACGTCGGCAGTACCGCGATGCGACGCGTCCCGACCAATGCGGTCGCCGTGCATGTCACTCGATCCCAGAATTCACGATAGGTGATGTCACCGGTCGCATCGACGACAGCTGCCTCAGGACGGTCGGAATGCCGCGCTACCCGGGCGGCTAGCAACTCACTCGTCATCGTCATCCACACCAACGTCATCCACACCGCGGGCCACGAGGGCATCACCCATCGCGTCGGCGGTGCGAAGGGCGCGCACCAGGACCGGGGTTGCCAGTGCCGTCATCGACCACTGCAGTCCGCGTGCTTTGCGGGCCTGCGACACCTCCTGCACGATGGACGCGAGCAGTGGGATGCACCGAATGGCCAGGGCCAGAAGCAGTCCGATCCGATCCGGGTCGACGCCGAAGCGTCGGACGGGCCCGAGCGCTCGGGTGACGGTATCGAGCATGTCGGTCACCCGGGTGGTGAGGGTGACGAGCGCTGCCAGGGCAACGGAGATCACCAGCACGCCACACACCACCACGGCGCGCTGCCAGGTAGTGATGATCACCTGGAAGACGCCGATGATCAGCACCATCCACAGCACCGGACGCAATTGCGCCAGTGCCACTTTCGCCGGGATGCGGGCCACTGCGAACAACGCCGCGGCCAGCAGCGCCACCACACCTACTTCGAGGGGAGTGCGCGCGAAGATCACCGTCGCCAGGATCGCGAAGATCAGCGCCAGCAGCTTCGATCCCGGGCTCATCCGGTGCAGCAGCGAGGGGCCGGGCCGGTAGAGACCGATCATCCGATCAGCTCCCGGTAAGCCGGGACCGCGGCGGCGGGGGTTCCGTCGAACGCGATACGGCCGTCGTCGATGACGATGACGCGCTCGAAGCTGTCCAGCAGTGCCAGTTGATGAGTCACGACGATGACCTGTTGGTTCATCGAATCGAGAGCCTGCGCTACGACGCGTCCGTTGCGCAGATCGAGCAGCGTCGTCGGTTCGTCCGCAACGACCACCTCCGGTCGTCGGATGAGGACGGCACCGATCGCCAGCAGTTGCTTCTGTCCACCCGAGAGCAGGTGCGCCGGATGGTCGCGGTGCTGATCGAGACGGAAGCGAACGAGAATCTCTTCCACCCGCTCGGCCACCTCGGCCTTGCTCAGGCCGGACCTGCGCAACGAGAACGCGAGATCTTCTGCGACCGTGGGCATCACGATCTGCGAATCGGGATCGGTGAACACGAAGCCGACCTTCTTGCGAACCTGCGCTCCCTTCTTCGCAGCGTCGACGCCGTCGACCGTGACGCGGCCGGTATCGGGCTTGATCAGGCCGTTGATCATCCGGGCGAGCGTCGACTTGCCCGAACCGTTGGAGCCGATGATGCCGATCCGGCGCTCGTCGAATTCGAGGTCGATGCTGCTGAGCACCTGCCGTTCCCCGAACGAGTGCGAAATGTTCTCGAACTTGATCGTGCTCATAAACACCCGCTCATGTTGCTCGCTCCACCAGCATCGCTATTCCTTGCCCGCCGCCGATGGCGCAGGCCGCCAGGCCCAATGCCGGGCCTCCGGGTTGCAGCATTCGAGACGCTAACCGTACCAGCAGAATTGCGCCCGATGCTCCCCACGGGTGCCCCATGGCGATGGCTCCGCCCTCCGGACAGATGCGGCCTTCGTCGAGACCCAAATCATCCGAGACCGCGAGCACGACCGACGCGAACGCCTCGGTGATTTCGACGGTGTCGATGTCGGCGAGGCGCACCCCGGTGCGGGCGAGTAGCTTCTCGATCGCCGGAACCGGCCCGAGCCCGGGAAGAGCCGGGTCGGACCCTGCGACCGCACTGCCGAGGATGCGCAACGCGGGCATCCCGGCTGCCCGCTCGGCCGTGGTGACGGCCAGAACTGCTGCGCCGTCGGATATTCCGCACGAATTGCCCGCGGTCACCGTGCCGTCGGAGGTGAAGGTGGGGCGCAGCCTGCCAAGCCGCTGGGCGGTCATGTTGGGGCGGATGCGCTCATCGGTTGCGACGTCGTTCACAGTGACGATCTCGGCCGAGAAGTCGCAGGCCGCCGCGCGCGCGAACGACCGCGCCGCGTAGGCATCTTGCCGTTCGCGCCCGATATCGCGGATTCGCGCGAGGTCGTCCGCAGCAACACCCATGTCCGGGTCCTCGAAGCCGTTCGGCGCGAACGGGGCTCGGGTGTAGCGGACGGGTTCTTCGCCGTCGACCGGTGGCCAGAACCGCCACGGGCTGGTGCTGGCAGATTCGACGCCACCGGCCAGAATCAGCGTCTCGTCGCCGCTGCGGATGCGCGACGCGGCCTGCATGACGGCGTCGAGCCCGGATCCGCACTGCCGGTCGACGGTGACTCCTGGAACGCCGACTCCGAGGCCCGCGAGCAGTGACGAGACACGTGCGACGTCGCCGCCGGGACCGAGGCAGTTGCCGAGGATCACGTCGTCGATCGGCATGTCGAGTGAGCTGATCTCTGCTGCAACGGCTTTCAGCACGGGAGCAGCCAACTCGGGGGCGGTGACATCGGCGAAGCCGTGCCCGGCGATACCGATTGCCGTGCGTTTCGCCGCAACGATGACGGGGATGTTCACAGCAGGGATAGTCATTGCAGGGTCGTTCCCTGCAATGCCCCTCGCGCGATCTTGCCGCTCGAGGTGCGGGGTAACTGCTGCACCACCGTCCAGCGTCGCGGCAGTGCTTCCTTGGCCATTACTGCGCGAGCGTCGGCGCGAACGAGGTCGAGGTCGCGGGTTCCGTCGAGTTCGACTACGGCAGTGACTGTTTCGCCGAGAACCGCGTGCGGTGTGCCGATCGCTGCCGCAGCTCGGACGCCGTCGAGTGCGGTCAGGATGTTCTCCACGTCCTCGGCGATCACGGTGGTTCCGCCCACGTTGATCGCTGCATCCCCGCGGCCGTGGACGAGAAGTTCGGAGCCGTTGAGTTCGGCCAGATCACCGACGCCGAACCAACCGCGCGCACCGAGCGCAGCGTACGGCGATCGGACGAACAGGTACCCGTCCTCGGTGCGTGCTTCGACGTCTCGGAGCAGTCTCAGTGACGTGCGCTCGCCCACGACTCGTGCCGCCACCAGCGACAGCTCCGCCGAGCCGTAGTACTCGACCAGCCTGACTTCCTGCGCCGAGATCGTCTGTGCAGCAGCATCGTCGAGGCCGGCCCCGGCAGCGACGGCAACCCGCGCACGAGGCATCTGGCGCAGGACGTCACGGAGGACCGCAGGCACCGCATGAACGGCAGTGGCCTGCGCAGGATCGTCGGTGACGCAGGCACCCAGCCACAAAGCGTGCACTGCGGCGAACAGGTGCATCGTGGCGTGCAGCGGTCCGGTGATCAGAACGGTGTCGGTCGGTCGGATACCGGAGATGTCGGTGAACTCGGGGAAGCTGTCCACCCACGACGCGACGGTGCGCGCGAGCGGTTTCGGGCGGCCGGTGGAGCCCGAGGTCGCCACCAGTAGGAACGCGTCGGGACTCGGTTCCTCGGCACGTTCCGGTCTGGTGGCCGGATCCTCGACTCGCACCGCGCTGCCCTGCCTGGCCGCCGCGAAAACGCAGATCAACGCGTCCGGCAGATCCAATGCTGACGCGTCGTGTGATCGATCCCCGTGCACCGGGAGGTGAGGCCACTGCTCGACGGCTGCTTCGAGGTCGGCGTAGGTGAGGGTGCGACCCGCCCAGGCGACAGCGGTGCTGTTGTCGCGACCTCGACCTCCCAGCGTCAGAGTCACGCCTTGATCAGGCCCGGGTACGCGCGGTGGACGCTCTTGGCGACGACGGTGGCGACGACGACCTTGGCAATGTCACCGGGCAGGAACGGTCCGTTGGACGTGACGGCGGCCAAGATTCCGACGTCGGTGCGTAGAACGAGTCCGATGATGCCGAATGCGTAGACGACCAGGATTCCGCCGACCGCATTGATCAGCAGGCCGAGCACGATCGAGTACTTGGGCAGGATGCGCGCAGTGAGCAGGCCGATCAGGAACGCGGCCGGTATCCAGCCGATGAGGTACCCGACGGTGGGCCCGGCCATGGCTGCGAGGCCGGTGCGTCCACCGGCCAGCAGCGGCAGACCGATCATCGTCAGGGCCAGGAACACCAGGACTGCGGCAGTGCCCTTGCGGGGTCCGAGGATGGCACCGGACAGGATGATGCCGAGGGTCTGCAGGGTGATGGGGACGCCCGAGAATCCGACCGTGATCGACCCCGGCAGGCCGAGAGCAGCGATGAGTGCAGCGAACACCGCAATCTGCGCCATGTCGCGGGCGGAGACGTTCATTCGGCTGACCTTACGGCTCGGCGGGCGAGTACTGCTGTCGACATCTGACACGGTTGGCTCCTCGAGGAGTGGGGCGGTGACCTGCCCCAGAGACTTGAACGGCGTTCAAGGTAGCAGGCCAGCGGCCTGTGCCACACCGGCACGGTGTTGTTCAGAAGGGTGGAGGGTCGTATCGGGTGCGGTCGAATCGCACGCGCGCATGGACGACACGACAGTGTTCGAGGTAGGCCCGCCGCTTCTCCGCCAACTTTCTTCGGTCGATATCCGTTGCTGCAGAGCGGAAGTCGTCGAGAGTCGGCGGTGCACACCCGCTGTATTCGAGCTCCCAGCGGGTGGGTTCGACCGGACTCGCCCCTGGCCGAGCCGAAGCCCTTCGCCGTCGACGGGAGGGCCGGGGAGTTGCGATGCACAACTCGGGCAACGTGACTCTGCGCAGACCGAGGGAGTTCGACCACAGAATCGTGCCGCCTGCGAGCATCACCGCAGACCACGCCCCCGAGGTCTTGGCCTGATGATGGAACACGCACACCGGCTGAAGATTGGTCACGATCGTCCAACCGCCGCGCTCGGGATCGTCGTGATCGAACGGAACCAGATGATCGATCTGGCACCGGGCCGACGGCACGTCGCAGTTCGGGAACGTACACGTGCGATATGCAGCCCGAACGAACGCGGCGACGCGAGCGCCTGGCCGGTACGTCACCGCCGACTTCGACGGAGTGGACTCGCCGCCATGACCGTCAGGAAAGATGCCGCGAGCACGCTCGGGCTGTTCGACGATCCATGCAAGCCACCGTGCGACGAGCCCATCGCGGACAGACTCCTCCCCCAGTAGCGGGACTGCAGGTGGGAGGCAGTGGGCAACCACGAGGCGCACGGACGGAAGCTCGGCGGCACCACGCACCCGGCCCATGCCGACGACCCGACGCAAAAGCGACGGAGCCGTCGAGAACGCCCCTAACGGACTCGACACCGAACCCGGCACACCGCCACTGCGGACGCCGGCACGGCCAGGGCCGGAGCCGGCAACACCGTTCGGCTGCCCGGGGCCGGAGTCCGAACCACCATCGGGGCGTTCCGGGGCCGGTCCGTCGGGGCCGCAAGTGCTGCCACCACCGTCGAGAGGGCCACCACCGTCGGGGCTGCACGTGCTGCCACCACCGTCCGGACCGCCATCATCCGGGCCACCATCGTCCGGACCACCGTCATCGGGGCCATCATCGTCTGGACCGCCGTCATCGTGGCCACCGCTGTCCCGGCCATCGTCGTTCGATCCGTCGTTGGCCGTGTTTCTCTGTTCGGGCTTCAGCATCTCGACCAGCTCGGTCAGCAGCGCCTGCCACTTCGCGTCGGTAGCGACGATGCGCGCCACTTCGGGGTCGATGGGCGTGCCGTCGGCGAGGATTGCAGGCTCCGAGGACAGTCCCAGCAGCGTCTCCACCGCCACCACGATCTGGAGGAGATGGCCGCGCCGAGGAGGAATGTCGTCGGCAGCGCCGGCCACCGGGCAGTCATCGCCGCGATCGCATTGGCATGCCAGTGAATGCTCGCCGTGCAGCAACGCCATCAGACCCGCTGCCCGTAGCGTCCCTGTCGATCGTGGGTCGCGCTTACAGACCGTCCCGATCATCTCGACGATGAGTGCGTCCGCTTCCGCTGCCTCGAGGTCGGTGATCTTCGCAATGAGCGACGCGATCCCACCCGGACCGGTGCGGTCGATTCGCACACCGACTTCCTCGGACTTCGCGGTCTCGCGGGCAGCTGCGGCACCGACCGGATCGGCTTTCATCCACAGCCGCCAGATCCGGTTGCGCAACGCCTGCGGACGCATCCGGCCACCCGCCGCACAGACCTCGTGCTCGATCGCTGCAATGGCCTCGTCACCGGCGCGGTGCAGCACCGAGGTGATCGTCACCACCGTCGACCAGTCGAAGCTGCCGGTCACGAAACGCAAGGCGGTCAACGGCATTCGATGCAGACGCTCCGCGACTTCGTGCACCACGGACGCATCGCGACGCGTTCCGGTCATCGTCACGGCCAGATCGCACAGAGCACCGCGGACGGTCTCGCCCGGATCTCCGCCGTCCACTTCGGCTGCTTCGAGGCGCATCTCGAGCACGTCGCAGTACGCGAGCACGGTCGCCGCCCGAGCAAGGTTCTCGGTGACACGGTTGAGCGCGATGACGTCGAGGAACCCCGCAATGCAGTCATCGACCGGTGGCGTCTCCGCCACCCCCCACCCACCGGCATCGAACATGATTTCGATAGTACGAGAGGGGTCTGACAAAAAACTCGGACGAACAATTCGAGCCGTATCGGTACAACTACAACCGTGGCCGGCTACACGATTCGCGACATCCGTCCGGGCGACGAAGAGCAGCTCGGCACAGCGCACGTGGCGATCTGGAAGGCGACGTACGCGGGAATGATGAACAGCGCCAAGCTCGATGCGATACGCCCTCGCGACCGCATCGGACGATGGGAGCAGATCATCGCCCGCCGCGACGAGCAGTCGAGCCGCGGTGTGCGGACCCGCTGCGCCGTCGACACCGATAATTCACGCATCGTCGGTTTCGCCACCGGCGGTCCACCACGCGACGACAATCCGCCGGCGTCGACCGAACTGTGGTCCCTGAACGTCGTGCCCGAGCACCACGGCACCGGAGTCGCAACTGAACTCATGGCCACCGTCATCGACCGGGAGGTATCCGCATACCTGTGGGTGGCAGCGGCAAACGAGCGTGCTGTGGCGTTCTACCGCAAGCATCGATTCGAGCTGGACGGCACCGAGAAGTTCGACCCGCTCTGGGAGTGCCTCGAAGCCCGCATGGTCAGGGCTTGACCGGCGGTTCTCGTCTGGACTCGTCGGGATCGAGTTTCTCGGGGTTCAGGACCACCTCGGCCACCATCGGAGTCGTCTCGACGGTCGTATCGCCGTACCGAACGGCCACAGTGTTCGGCAGGAACGCCTCCAGCGCACGCGGGGTGAGCCACCACAGCAGCGCCGTGAACAGAATCAGAATGTTGATCCACTGCAGAACGGTCGCCGCATTCTCGGATGGAATCACTCGATCGAACACCTGGATGTTCATCACCAGTCCGTGGACTGCGATCAACACCCACAGCCGCCGGTAGCGATAGAACACCCAGACTGCCGCGGCACCCCAGCACAGTGCCCACAGAAATCCGCCGCCACCGAAGTACATGTAGAGAAGGCCTCGCATCGTGGCCGACAACGCCATGATCGCCCAGATCGGGAGCCGGCCCACGAGCAGCAACACCGGTAGCGCCACCAGAATCGGCTCCTCGCGTAGACCCACCGCGAGCGCGGAAACCACAGCGAGCCAATCGGATTCGACCGAGGCCGGAACCGAGAAGCTGAATCGGACGATGTCCATGCGAGACAACACGAGCAGCGAAGCAGACGCGGCACCGATCGCGGCACACCAGGTGAGCGCGGCCTTGAACGCGGTGCCCCTGCGGGCCGGCCACACCGCAGGCAGCTTCCGACGCCGAACGAAACAGACAACGGCGATCGCCACAGCACCCACCGTCACCTGCGCCGCGCCAACCGCGAGATCGGCCCACTGGTCACCCATCGAGAGCGTCGGTGCCGGCGCGTCGGGTTCACGGAAGCGCCACAGCGCGCCCATCAGGCTCACCGAGTAGACGACAACCCAACCGGCCACCAGACCCAGAACCATCACCGTGGTGCCGGCAGCAGTCAGAGCACGCCGAGGCGAGCCAGTAGCGAGCCCCGCGTCGACACCGGTCGTCACAGGTCACCACCATTCCGCTCGATACAGATCGCCGAACAGCTTGTTTATCACGCCTGAGCCGAGAATTCAGTACCGTCCCGGCGATGCCACTCACGGCCGAGAGTCACGCTCGGATTCATCGCTCGAATCCTTACGGCCGACGATGTCGTCTCGCAGCTCCGCGAGCAGCCCCTTCTTCGGGGTGCCGCGACGCGATTCCCATACGTCCACCATCGCGAGCACCACCAGAACACAGCCGATCGGACCGCCCTGGAACCAGAACACCTGCAGGTCCCAGAAGAACAGCGCCAGCACAGCGCCGGCGACAATCATGACGATGCTGCGCGTATCTCTTGCGTTCATCGTGTTTCCTCCCATCGATTCAGACCAGCTTCAATTCGATCGCCGCATTCGCGGCCAGTAGTGCGCCCACCACGAGCAACGCCGTCGCCGACACGTCCCCACTCCAGCGATCCACGCGCCGGAGCAGAGTTGGTGCGATCGACGAAACACGCTCCTGCACAAGCACTCTGGCGGCAAGTAGGACAAGTGCAGGTGAGAGTGTCACGAGCACGTACGCCGCGAGCAGCAGCGACGAGAACCCCCACCCCAGTCCGGCATCACGTACCGCGTCGATCGCTGCGAAGTAGGGAAGCATCGTCGCCACCTCCATCGCGCCCAAAACGACCGCGAGCAGAACAACCCCGCGAACACTTCCCGGAGGCCGCGTCCACCACGCACTGCTGGGGACTCGGCGCCGACGGTCGCAGACCACCCCCACGAGCAGGATGACAACACCCACCGCCAACCGAATCCACGCGTCGCCAGGAATCACCACACTCAGGCCGTCGATGGCCGCCCAGACGGCGATGCCGACCCCGAGGTAGAGCAGTCCCACCACACCCAGATGCAGCAGAACGACACGCGCCCGGAACGACGGCCGCAGCATCATCCACAGCGGAACCGCAAGAGTTCCGACGCCGATGCTGTCGACCAGCGCCAGTCCGGCCAGCTGAATTAACACAGCTGTACCGTAACAGGATTTCGATACAAGCGTGTTAAAACAATTCCCCGTGCTAGAACAGACCGATGCCGAAGATCGTCGACCACGACGTACGCCGGGCGGAGATCGTCGCCGCCGTGTGGCGCGTCATCGAACGAGCAGGGATGAACGGGGCGACGGTACGCAGCGTCGCCGCCGAAGCCGGCGTCTCCCCCGGATCACTGCGGTATTACTTCTCCGACCAAGGAGAACTCGTCCTCTTCGCGGCCGAGGCCATGACGCAACGCGTCGTAGCGCGGTTGGAGGCGCATCCGACCGACGGCGACGGCCTCCTTCGCGCGATCCGCGTCCTCGAGGAGCTGCTGCCCCTCGACGAGGACCGCAGCGTGGAGGCGTCGGTGTGGCTGGAAGCGATCGTGCGAGCCAGATTCGACGAGCGACTCGCCGCGCTCAAGACGGCCGGGTGGTTCGGCAGCCGGTACCTGTGCCGGCTCGCGTGGGCGCACCTGCACGATCTCGATCGACCGAATTCCCCCGCCTTCACCTTCGACAGCGCGGCGGACGAACGTGCAGCGGCCGAACTGCATACTTTCGTCGACGGGCTGACCCTGCAGGCGGTGACTTATCCCGAGCAACTCGCGGCCGACGAGGTGCGCCGGTTGTTGCGAGACCACCTGCAGACGCGGCTCTAGGCCGTCTTCGCAGCCGCGACGAATCCGGCCTGATCCGTTACTCGAGGTAACGTCGATGGGATGCATGTGTCCGACCGCCTCACCGACCACGTTCCCCAGCGATGGCTCGAGCCCCTCGTCAAGCACGCCGAGGCCCTCAAGTTCCTCATCGTCGGAGCGATCACCTTCGTCGTCACCGTCGTACTGTTCTTCGGCCTGAAGTGGACGATCCTGCAGGACAAGCCGGTGACAGCGAACGTTCTGGCCGTGCTGATCGCGACGATCGTGTCCTACATCCTCAACCGGGAATGGTCGTTCACAGCGCGTGGCGGACGACGTCGTCACCACGAAGCAGCGCTGTTCTTCGCCGTCGCAGGAACCGGCCTGGCAATCAACCAGCTACCGCTGTGGGTGTCGAGTTACATGCTGGATCTGCGGTCACCGAACGTGTCCTTCCTCACCGAGAACATCGCCGACTTCGTCAGCGGATCCATCATCGGCACGTTGCTGGCAACCGCATTCCGATGGTGGGCGATGCGCAAGTTCGTCTTCCCGGAGCAGGTGGACGTTCTCCCCGATCCCGCCGCCCTGACCGTTTACGGTGGACGGCATGGCGACCACTAGGACCCTTGTGCTGATGCGGCACGGCAAATCCGGCTACCCCGACGGAGTACCGGATCACGAACGGCCCCTCGCCGCCCGCGGCCGACGCGAGGCCGCACTGGCCGGAGCCTGGATCACCGAGCACGTCGGCAAGGTCGACGCAGTGCTGTGCTCGACGGCTCTGCGCACTCGAGAAACCCTGGTCGCCACCGGTCTAGGCGACTTACCCACTCGATTCGAGCGAGACATCTACGGCGGATCCGCCGACGAGATCATCGACGAAGTTCGGTTGGCCGACACCTACTTCGACGACGTCACGGTATCCACCTTGCTGGTCGTCGGGCATGAGCCCGGAATCCCGTGGACCGCACTCGAACTGGCCGCGGACGACGACACCGACCTGGCCCGAGAGGTGCGACACCGCTTCCCCACCTCGGCAATCGCAGTGCTGACCACCGAGGCGTCCTGGGCAGAGCTGGCCGCAGGCTCGGCAACCATCACAGAGTTCTGCATCCCGCGCGCCGAGCAGTGATCAGTGCTGGTCGGTAGTCAGCGGTTCCTGAGGTAGAGGTAGCCGGCACCGCCCGCGGCGATCAGCAGAATCAACGCGGCGGGGAACCCGAGCAGCCACCACACCACCGCCAGCACCACCAACGCGGGCGCGGCGGCGATCAACGCGATGCCGGGATTCTCGCGAACCGTCTCCAGCGCGGACTGTGCATGCACTCTGTCGATCTTCTTGCCTGCCATGACGGACTCCTGTTGCCTGCTTGTCCTGTTTGCGTACTTCCACAATAGCGCGCCCGACTACGACTTTCGGTGGAGCGCAGCGTCGTACCTTCGGCCGAACCACCAGGTACGACGCCTCCGCGGGGGTACCGCGCACGCATCGGCTGCGGTGAGATCTGGTCCATGAACAATCCGATTCTGCTCACCATCGCGATCTGCGAGGTCGGCTTCTGGGTTCTGGTGATCGGTGGCCTGTGCTTGCGCTACCTGGCACGCATGAGACGGGCCAGCACGATCACGCTCGCCCTTCTCCCGGTCCTCGACATCGTTCTGATCGCGGCCGTGGCGCTCGATCTGCACCGGGGCGGCGACGTCGAATTCGCGCATCGCCTCGCCGGCATCTACCTCGGCTGGACCGTCGTGTTCGCGCACTCGACGGTGGCCTGGCTCGATGTGCGCTTTGCGCACCGATTCGCCGGTGGACCCGCACCGGTCAAGCCCCCGAAGACCGGTCCGCAGGCCTACCGCAACGAGATCCGGGGATTCGTGAAGTGGCTGATCGCCGCCGCCATCGCGCTGGTGATCACCTACGCATTGGCCCACACCGTGGCAGACTCGGAGCAGGCAGCAGCGCTGAAGACCGTGATCCAGCCGCTCGGCATCATCACGTTCTTCTGGTTCGTCACCGGACCGCTGTGGGTGCTGGGTTCCAAAACTGCGGGTACGAAGAGCTCGAGCTCGAAAGATGCGGCAGGAGAACGGAGTCGACTCTGATGCTGGGTGGTTCCCGGGTACTGGGCTTTCACCGCGCAATGCGCACGTTTCGCCCGTCCTGGCGCCCGCGCAATCCCGTGGTATTGCCGATCGAGATGCTCCTGGCCACGCTCGTCTACGCCGGATTCCAGCTCTCCACGGGCATGGTCGGTGACACCGGAGACGAACTCGTCAGCAGCCCACCCCTGATCGCGGTGAGTGTCGTTGCCCTGCTGGCGATGACCGCGGTGACGTGCGTGCGCCGATCCTTCCCCGTCACGGCATACCTGTCGGTGGTGGCGATCAGCGTCGCACTGATTCTGGTTTTGCCGGACCGGACTCTCGGGTTCACCCCGCTGTACTGGTTCGCCATCGCCGCCTTGGCAATTCGGGTGACCGGGCCACGCCTGTTCGCCCCCATCGCCGTCGGGCTGATTCTCGAAATCGCTGTCAGCGTCGACACCCGCCTGTCCTACCCGGATGCCGCGGCCGGCCCCGGTGGCACGATCGGCGTGGTCGCCGAGCAGATCGCGAACCTCGCCATCAACTACACGGTGCTCATCGCACTGGGCAAGTACATCGCACGAAACCGCGCGCAGGAACTCGAGAGCGAGGCCGCCCTGGGCCGAGCCGAACTCGAACACCGGCAACGGCTGAACGCTGCCCTGGACAACGAACGAAGAGCCATGGCACGCGAACTGCACGACGTCGCAGCCCACCACCTGACCGGCATGCTCATCCAAGCCAAGGCATCGAAGACACTCATCACGAGCAACCCCGAGCACGCACGCGAACTACTCACCGGCGCAATCGGACACGGACAACGCACCCTCGACAGCATGCGCCAGATCGTCGGAATCCTGCGCCCCAGCGAGATGAACAACAGCGCTCCTCAGCCGATGATCGCCGACCTTCCCGAACTGATCGAGCAGTCACGAATGTCGTTCGGGCGCATCGAGATGAGCATTGTGGCAGACAGCGACGACACCGACAGCGCCGTGCAACTGACGTGCTACCGCATCGTTCAGGAGTCGTTGTCCAATGCCCGACGTCATGCGCCGAACTGCGCTGTGCGCGTCGAGGTATCGGATCGATCCTCGGCCATCGAAGTGACCGTCACCAACACGCTCATGCCGGACAGCTCCGAGCTGCGCGAGTCCTCGGGGCAGGGATTCGGCATCCCTGGAATGCGTGAGCGGGCCGCATTACTCGGCGGCACCCTCGATGCCGGATCGTCCGACGACCGCACGACGTGGACCGTACGCGCTCGACTGCCCATCGGCGGGACTATCTCCCGGCCACTGGAGGTGCCTGCGTGATCACCGTACTCATCGCGGACGATCAACCGGTCGTTCGGCAGGGATTCGAGCTGTTCCTGGCCGGCCATCCCGACATCGAGGTCGTCGGGCATGCGAGCTCGGGAAAGCATGCCGTGCATCAGGTGTCGGCATTGCAACCGGACGTCGTACTGATGGACATCAGGATGCCGAACGGCGACGGACTGACCGCAACGCGCGAGATACTGGCGCAGTTCGACAGCGTTCGCGTCATCGTCGTCACCACGTTCGACCTCGACGAGTACGTGTTCGCGGCTCTCGACAGTGGAGCGTCCGGCTTCCTGCTCAAGGACACCGATCCCGACGAACTCGCCGACGCGGTGGTCACCGTCGCCGGCGGCGGATCGGTCCTCTCCCCCGAACTGACTCCGCGCTTGATGACAGAGTTCGCTCGCCGGGGCAGTCCGAGTCGAGCCACTCCCGTTGCACCGCAACACGACCTGAGTCTGCGTGAAATGGAAGTGGTGCAACTGTTGGCGCAGGGCCTGGGCAACAACGAGATCGCGCGTTCACTGCAACTCGAACAGAGCACCGTCAAAACTCACGTCGGCAACATCTGCCGCAAACTCGACGTCAACACCCGAGTGCACGTGGTGATCTGGGCCTACCGCAACGGCATCGCGACGTAGGTCTTCACAGCTAGGCCGCTCTGCGCTCGTCTTCGTCAGCAGTCTCGCTGGTGTCCTCCACCAGTGAAGCGGAGTGGTCGGTGTACTGGAAGTGCGGTCGCTTGTCGCCGATGTACGAGGTCATCCACGACACCACCGCAACGTAGCGGTTCCGGAAGCCGACCAGGTACATCAGGTGCACGGCCAGCCACATGAGCCAGGCGATCGGGCCCGACATGTCGACCTTGCCGAACAGCCGCGCCACAGCGCTGAATCGACCGACGATCGACATGCTGCCCTTGTCGGTGTATTCGAACGGCGTTCCCGCGTCGACCTTCCCGATGATCATCTTCGCAACGTGCCTGCCCTGCTGCATCGCCACCGGCGACTGACCGGGGAGCTTGTTCAACGACGTCACGTCGCCGATCGCGTAGATGTCCTCCGCCGAACCGACCGTCAGGTCGTCGTGTACGAGAAGCCTTCCGGCACGGTCGGTCTCGCAACCGGTGCGCTCGGCGATCGTGGCGGCCAGTTCGCTGGCCTGCACGCCCGCCGACCAGATGACCGTCTTGGCGGCAAAGGTCCGTGAGGTCTCGGTGTCCACGTCCTGCACGGTCACGACGTCGTCGGCGATATCGGTGACCATGGCCCCGGTGACGACGTCGACGCCCGACTTCTCGAGCTTCGTGCGGGCGTACGCGCTGAGCTTGCCGCCGAACGCGGGCAGTACTTCCTTGACTCCGTCGACGAGGGTCACCGTGACGTCGTCGGGTTCGATGTCCGGGAACGAGCCGGCGAAGTAGCGGTGCGCGAGATCCCTGATCTGGCCTGCCAGCTCGACACCCGTCGCGCCTGCACCGACGACGACAAAGCTCAGCAATTCCTTGCGAGCAGCCGGATCGGTTGTCAGATGCGCGGTTTCGTAGCAGCTCAGAATCTGCTCACGCAGAGCGATCGCGTCGTCGACGGTCTTGAGCGCGAACGTGCGGTCCTTGAACTCGTCGCGGCCGAAGTACGCCTGCGTGGCTCCCGTGGCGACGATGAGACGACCGAAGCCGATGGTGTGGCTCTGCCCGGCACCGATGTAGGTGACCTGGTGAGCTTCGGGATCGACGTCGACGACACGTCCGAGACGCACGTCGGCCGAATCGTACTGCGCGAGGATGCGCCTGATCGGCGGGGCGATCTCGCCCGTCGAGAGCATTCCGGTGGCGGCCTGGTAGAGCAGCGGCTGAAAGAGGTGTTCGGTGGTGCTGGAGATCAGCGAGAACGTCACACCGGCCTTGCCCAGAGACTTGGCGGCGGCCAATGCTCCGAATCCCGATCCCACGATGACGACGTCGTACGTTTGCACAGCACTTTCCTTTTCGGCTCGAGTCATTTCCTCTACGAAGAACTACCTCCATGAAACTCCGCCCGCGATGCTCTATCAACGCGGAAGTTGAAATAGCATCTATGAGCTGAGCTCATGGTTGAATGGCGGCATGGAACTGCGGCAGCTGAAGTACTTCCTCGCGGTCGGGGAGGAACTGAACTTCTCTCGCGCTGCCGAACGCTGCTACGTCTCGCAATCGGCGATCAGCCTGCAGATCTCCAAGCTGGAACGAGAAATCGGTGAGCCATTGTTCGAGCGGACCTCACGGACCGTCCGATTGACCGTTGTCGGAGCACAATTGGTCTCCATCGCCCGGCACATGGTGGAGCTCGAGCAGTCCGCCCTGGCACTGACGACCCGGAGGCGGAACCAACTGCGTCTGACCGGAAACATGACGTTCGCAGCCAACGCCATCTCCGCCATCGTCGCGGTCCGCGAGCGCCATCCCGACGCCGAGATCGACTTCGTCCTGAAACGATTCGCAGAACAGATCGAAGCAGTGACGTCCGGCGACTGCCAGGTGGCGCTGATCCGCGGCAGCGTCGAACGCTCCGGTCTGCACGTGACCGAGCTGTGGACCGAGGACCTCGTCGTCGTCCTCCCCGAGGGCCATCCGCTGGCGGGCGAGAACAACCCGAGCCTGAGTCAGCTCGCCGGCTACCCCCTGCTGCTTCCCAAGCGGAGCGAGCAGATCCTGCTGCACCGGGTGATCGAGCGCGAGATGAAGCGCAGCGGACTGCCGCTGAGCTTCGGCCCACCCGTGGCGTCCGATCACACCGCCAGCGCCGAACTCCTCAAGAACCCGCAATGCTGGTCCATCCTGTACGCCAGCACCGCCGACAGCACCCCCAAGACCGGCCTGGTCTTCCGCACCGAGGCCGACCGCAGGCTGCGGCTACCGGTATCGGCAGTGGTCGACGCGACCGTGCCCGCCACCGACATTCAGCGCGACCTCGTGGCGGCCCTGGCGGCCACTGCACCTGTCAAACCCACGGCACCTGTTCAGCCCGCCACTCCTGCGAGCTGAGCGAACGCGGCATCGGCGTCGAACAGTTCGGCGCGATCGTACGTCGACGTCGAGGCCATGATCTCGTTCGCGCCGGTGCGCTCGACCACCGCCTCGAGCCGCGGACGGACCTGCCCCGCCGTGCCCAGGATGCTCGACGCCAACGACGCCTCGATTCGGTTCCGCGTCTGCGGCGTCCACTGCGTTTCATCGATCGCCGACGCCGATTCGAGAGCCGGGAACTCGCCCTCGCGCCTGGACCTGGCCATCGCCCATGCCTCCGGGACGGCGAGCCTGCGGGCATCGGCGGCGTCAGCCGCGATCGTCACGTCGAGCGAGACGATCACGTACGGTTCAGGATTCGCCGACGACGGTCGAAAGTGCCTGCGATACAGCGCCAATGGATCATCGTGTTGGAGAACCGGTCCACCGACAACGACCGGAAGACCTGCGCGGGCGGCCACCTCGAGACCGGCTCCGGTCGCGAGGACGAACACCGGCGGACACGACACCGCCGGCCGGGCCGTCACCGGACCGGAACCGTCCAGATACGAACGCAATTCGGCGATGTCGGCCTCGAACGTGTCGGCGTGCTCACTGCGCAATGCCGCCCGAACCGGTTCGGTGAAACCGAGGGAGCGGCCGACACCCAGATCGATCCGGCTGGGAAAGAGGGACTCCAACATCAGGAATTGCTCGGCCACGACCAGCGGCTGATGGTTGGGCAGCATCACCCCGCCGGATCCGACGCGAATGCGCGAGGTGCGCGACGCCACCGCCGCCGCGAGAACCGCAGGCGCGCCCGACGCGATCCCTGGAACGCCGTGATGCTCGGCCACCCAGAACCGGTGCAGCCCGATCTTCTCGGCATGTACCGCTCGTTCGACGGTATGGCGCAGCGCCGAGGCGTCGTCCATTCCGGATCGAGTGCGGGATCTGTCGAGAAGTGAGAAGAGCACAGATAATTCAACCGACGAGGCGTCGGGCATATTTCTCGAACTGTTCGTTCGACGCGGACCGAAGTTGTCCGCAATGGCCGTCACTATTGCTTCATGAACCTCACCATGAAGCTCGAACTCGTCACCCTGGCCGTCACCGACGTGGACCGCGCCAAGGACTTCTACGTTTCGATCGGTTTCAACGCCGACCACGATGCCCGCCCCTGGGACGGCATCCGGTACGTCCAGCTCACTCCCCCGGGCTCGGCGTGCTCCATCGCGATCGGGGAGGGCATCACCGACGCCGAGCCGGGCAAGGGAGCCGGGATCCTGATGGTCGTCGACAACGTCCAGGACGCCTACGAGCACCTCACGGCGGCCGGCCTGACCATCGATCCGCCCAAGGACGAGGGCTGGGGCACGTTCGTGTACTTCGCCGACCCCGACGGCAACAAGTGGTCGGTGCAGCAGTTGCCCGCGCAGTCCTGACTCGCCGGATCTAGGACTGGCCCGGGACCAGCCGGGCCAGGATGCCGCGGTGATCGGAACCGGGAATCGTCACGGCTTCGACCGAGCGAACGGCCAGGTCTGCCACCAGAACATGGTCGATGGCGATCACCGGCGGGTACCAGGTATGCGCCGGGTACGTCCTGAGCATGCCCGCCCCGGTAGCCACCGCCGCATCGACGAACCGGCCGTCCTGCAGATCTCGGTACCGACGATGGTCCTGCGTGGCATTGAAGTCGCCCGCGACCACCACGGGACCGTCGTCGACGGGGATCTTGGCCAACAGCTGGCGCAACAGCCCCAGCTCACGAACCCACTCGGACGGCTCCCGCGGCCACGGCGGCACCGGATGGACCGCGAACACCAGCGGCCGGCCCGGCATCTCCACCCGCGCAGAGAGCAGCTCTGTCACGAAACCGTCGTGGCGCTGCTGATCGACGAGCGGGAAGCGGCTGTAGATTCCGGTGCCTTCGCCGCCAGGAGCAGCGCTGACGTGCGCGTGCGGCAACGAGCCGGACAGGATCGGGCGAAGTCGGGCATCGGCCTCCGGCGTCAGTTCGACGAGAGTGAGCACGTCGGGTCGGTGCTGCTCGACCAGCGCGACCAGCGCGTCGGGATCGGCCTGACCCAACCAGATGTTGGCGTGCAGCACCGTCAGACTCGGCGCCCGGGCCGTCGTCCGGGAGCGGTGCCTGTACAGAGGAATCTGCGTGGCGGCGGCACCCATCGATACAACCGCGCCCGCCGCCAGCCCCCACCAACCGAACGCCACGGCCGCGAGCGCGGTGCCCGGCACCGCGGCAAGCATGAGGACATGTGCCAAAGCACCGAAGACGAGCATCGCCTGCCCCCGGGCATCGAGAAGGTGCGCTGCGATGCCCAGTACTGCTGCGAAGAGCAGTAACAGAGCCACCGATGCCGAAACCATGAGCGGAGTGTGACAGGCAAACCTGAGGCCGAGCTGGGAGCCGTCCCTATATCCGACCGAAGTGTTCGCTTTCTCGCAGCAAACACGACACAATCGAGAGCGCTGTCCGCACGTACGAGGGGGAAGTTTTCCGTGAATCGTAGGCAACTGCTGCGTTTGGCCGCTGCCGGAATGCTCGGCGCTGCTGCCGCTCCGGTCCTGGGCTCCGCCGGGGCACCGGGTTCTGCCACAGCAGGCGCGCTCCCCATCGGTGCCGAACGAATCCGATCACTGGTCCCCGAGCTGTTCGCCGATCCCCCGCGCCCACCGGACCACTCTCCCGTCCTCGTCATCGGCTCCGGATTCGGTGCCAGCGCCGCCGCCCTTCGCATGGCGCAGGCCGGTACCCAGGTCACCGTCCTCGAACGTGGACTGCGCTGGCCACGTGACCCGTGGCGCGAGATCTTCACCGCCGACATGACCGCAGACGGACGCGGACTGTGGCAACAGACCTCGTTCACCAACATCACCGGAATGCCCGTCGGACCGGTCGACCTGTTCGGCGGCGTACTCGACACCACCCGCTACGAAAACCTCTCGGTCTGGCGCGGTGCCGCCGTCGGAGGCGGCTCGATCGTCTACACCGGCGTCACCATCGCCCCCGACAAGAAGTTCTTCGACGCGTCCTTCGGCGGACGACTGAACTACGACGAGATGGCCGCCACCTGGTACCCGAAGGCCCGCTCGATGCTCCGGCCGTCGCCGATGCCCGAGGACGTCTACAACAGCCCGAACTTCGCACACTCGCGCACCTGGGACGACCACGCCCGGCGAGCAGGGTTCACCCCACAGGCAGTGGACGGCAACTGGAACTGGAACGTCGTGCGCGACGAGATCGGCGGACGCTCCAGGCCGTCCGCGACCGTCGGTGCCAGCACCTTCGGCAACTCCAACGGTGCCAAGCACGACCTGACACAGAACTACATCCCCCAGGCCGAGGCCACCGGCCGCGCGACGGTCTGTCACAGCCACCGCGTCGCGGCGATCGGTGCCGAATCCGGCGGTCGCTACCGCGTCGAGATCGAACGCCTCGACCCGTTCGGCAACATCGTCGAGACCCGCACGCTCACCTGCGACACCCTCGTCCTCGGAGCCGGGTCCATCGGCACCACCGAACTGCTGATGCGCGCTCGCACCACCGGAGCACTGACGAACCTCAACGAATTCGTCGGCACCGGCTGGGGCACCAACGGCGACGCGTCGATGACGCGGTCGCTCGGGCCGATGTCCGCCGGACCGCAGGGTGCGCCCTGCGCGTCACGCATCGTCGACGACTCCGGATTGCCACTGACCGTCGAGAACTGGTACGTGCCAGGCGTTCCCATGAACCTCGGATTCATCGGCTCACTGGGCATGACCATCGACCCACTGCGCGGAAACTTCGGATTCGATTCCGCCACAGACCGATTGACGCTGAATTGGCCGAAGGGTGGCAGCCGGGACACCGTCGAGGCCCTGCGCGCGGTACAGAATCGGATGGCCCAGGCCGGCGGCACCATCGTCGCGGCCGAGCCGTTCACCCGCGACGTCGACGACACCTTCACCGCCCACCCCCTCGGCGGCGCGGTTCTGGGCGACGTCACCGACGGCTACGGCCGGGTGAAGGGCCACCCCGGGCTCTACGTCGTCGACGGTGCGTTGATCCCCGGCAGCACCGGAGCCGCGAACCCGTCGCTGACCATCACAGCACTCGCCGAACGCAACGTCGCGCAGATCATCGCCGACGGTCGCTGACCTCCCGAAGTGGGTAGACCCGCGCCGAACGGGTAGCCCACAGGTATGCCCGCCAACGATCCGACCGAACGCACCATCGCCGACCGCGACGTCGAAAAGCGCTGGAACGACCCCGGTGCCCTTCGCAAAGCTGCGGGATACTGCGCGGCAGTGGTGGCGGCGGCTGCGGCACTGACCGCGGTGTTCCTTGTCGTCGACCGCACGAACCCCGTGTTGGCCGCGTCGGTGCCCGCGGTGTGCTTCCTCGGCGGTATCGGAGCTCTGACGTTGGGATACAAGTCCTACCGCGCGGGTGGCACGTGGCCGATCTGGCAGGGCGCGGCGTGGTTCCTGTTCACCGTGATGCTGCTGGGTCTGGCGATGCCGATGTTCGCAATTGGTCAGTGACCGTCGTCGTCAGCCCAGCTGAATCTCGGGGCGGCCCTCGGGGACGGTGACGGTCGCAGCGGTTCGCACCGCCTTGCCGGGCGTCGACACCGCATCGAGAACCCTCACCTCCGAACGCCATTCGGTGTTCGTCAGCGTGCTACGGAGATAGCCGCGCCGAGCATTGCCGTACTTGACGTGCGGAGAAGCTTCGGCGATAGCCGCACCGGCGGAGTCCACATCGGCACCGTCCTTGCCCGACGCGATCGAGGTGGTCGCGATCTCCACACCTTGGATCGGCGACGCCTGATCCTGGTAGTCGCGGCGTAGTTCGGAGACGATCGTGCGATGAATGTCTCCGACGATCGACGCGACGTTCTTCGTGCCACGATCCCTGGCCCCGTCCAGAATTCGGTGCCGAGACGCCTCGTATCCGCTCCACGGATCCATCCCGACCTTGCGATCGCTGCCGAGGCCACGGGCCAGGTCCGAGATGACCGTCTGGTGCGCCAGGAAGTTCCACCTCGACGGTGACGCGAAACCGTCGAGTATCCACTTCTCCTGCGCCGCACCGGTGATCGTGCGCGACGGATCGGCCGTCTCGGCGTCCTGCGCATGCTCGCCGTCGCCGTGCGCCTGATCGCTGCGGTACTGCCGCGTGTCCAGCACCGAGAAGTCCACCAGATCGCCGAACGAGAACCGGCGGTAGACCGTCATGTCCGGTCCGACGGGCTTCAGATCCGCCCGAACCGGAGTGTTCTCCCACCACGCCTTGAACGCATCGGCTCTGCGCAACAGGAACTCTCGCGGATCGTCGTCGTCCTGACTGATCTGCGAGGCCCAGTTGTTGTCCACTTCGTGATCGTCGAACGTCGAGACGAACGGGGCCGACGCATGTGCCGCAGCGAGATTCTCGTCCGCCTTGTACAAGGCATAGCGGTCGCGATAGTCGCCCAGCACCATGGTTTCTCGGGCAGCCGATTCGGTGCGCGGCTCGCCCTGCCTCGCACCTTCGTCCTTGATCGCGTACTCGTAGATGTAGTCGCCCAGGAAGAACACCACATCGAGATTCGACGCCGCCAAGTCCTGGTACGCGCCGAAGAAGCCGTCCTCCCACTTCTGGCACGACGCCCAGGCGAAATCGAGCTTACTCAACGGCTGGCCCAGTGCCGGTGCCGTTTTGGTGCGGCCCACCGGACTGGCATGCCGTCCGACGAGGAAGCGATAGAAGTACTCGCGAGCCGGCTCGAGCCCTCGGACGTCGACGTGAATCGACCAGCCGTCGAACTCGGTGGCAAGCTCGATACCTTCGCGGGTGACGCTCGCGAATCGCTCGTCCGCCGAGATCTGCCACCGCACCGGCACCACGCCGGGAGTCATTCCACCCAGTGGTGCGAAGGGATCGGTGGCGAGTCTGGTCCAGAGCACCACCGAATCGGGCAGTGGGTCGCCAGATGCCACGCCGAGACGGAACGGGTAGTCCGGGGTCACCACGGACTGCGCACCTGCCGTCGCCGTGGTTCCCGCGAGTTCGGGGGTGAACGCCAGCGCCCCCACCAATGCACCCCACGTCAGGAACTGTCGACGCGTGGCCCCCGCCCGCAGAGAGATGTCCTGCCCGATCCGTATCTCGTTACCCCGTCTCACCATCCTTCGAGGTTCTCGCGCCCGGGCGAACTGTGCCCGTCATCGATCGAACGGGGAAGTGAACACGAAGTTTTCATTCGATTCAGGACCGAACTCGTCCGCGATGCCGACCACACTCGAGCGCATGACGAACATCGACCGCACGGGCTCCCAAATCGACCACCTCAACATCGGCGTCGCCGATCTTGCCGCCAGCGCCGAGTTCTACGGTGCTGCACTGAAACCGCTGGGAATCAGCGAAATCATGCGAGTACCGCATACCCCCGAGGCGAACCAGCTCGCCATGATCGCGTTCGGTTGGGCGCAGTTGAAGCCCTTCTTCTGGATCGTCGACGCCCCGGGATCGGCCATCGGACCGCACACCCATCTCGCCTTCAGCGCCCCGGATCGAGCCACCGTCGATGCCTTCCACGCCGCAGCACTGTCCGCAGGAGCAGTCGAGCTCCGGTCGCCGGGACTGCAGCCGGAATACCACGCCACGTACTACGGATCATTCGTGCGCGACCTCAACGGCATCGACCTCGAGGCCGTCTGCCATCACGAGTGATTCGCCCCGTAGCGACCTGATGGAGGTGTCACTGCGGCCGGGGCAGCGTCCCATTGGTTCGCACGTGGTCGCGCAGACGAGTGAGGATCGATCCGAGAGCGTCGACCTCCTCGGTTGCCAATCCGTCGAAGAACAGACGATGCACCAGCTCGACGTGACCCGGTGCCGACGCGTCCAGAGCCGCCCGGCCCGCCTCGGTCAGAACGGCATCCGTGGCGCGGCCGTCGGTGGTCGAGACCGCCCGATCGGTGAGTCCCCGTGCACACATCCGAGCGAGGTGGTGAGAGGCCCGGCTGCGCTCCCAGCCGATCTCGGCCGCCAGGTCGGTCACTCGGCACCGGCCGTCGGGACTGTCCGCCAGCGCAACGAGAACCGAGTAGTCGGCCAGGGAAAGACCGTGCCCCTCGGTCAGCTGCCGGTTCATCTCGAACGTCATCTGCAGCGACAACCCCATGTAAGCGCGCCAGGCCGACTCCTGAGTAGTCGTCAACCACGGGCTACCCTCGGAGCTATTAGGTGACATGTCACGCACTTTCTGAGATGCTGAAGGCCGGGGCGGTGGCGCACCGAACCCCGACCACCAACCTTAGGGGCCAACCATGGACAGCACGTCGCACGCCGAGTTGGTACGTCGCAACGTCGTCGAGGTTTTCAACACCACCGACGCCGACCGACGACGCGAGCTGATCGAAGCCCTGTACCACCCGGACGCGGTGTTCTACGACGCCGAGAACACCGCGACCGGACGCGACGCCGTCATCGACGCGATCACCGCACTCCTCACCGACTCCGCCGGCCTGTCCTTCTCCGTCACAGTCGAACCCGCCGTGCTGGGCGACGTCGCACGCATCTCCTGGGCACTCTCGCCACCCGACGCCCCAGCCGTCGTCACCGGCCAGGACTTCGCCGTCATCAAGGACGGCACGATCGCCGAGCTGTACACGTTCATCGACCGGAAATAGCCGGTCGCCCCGTCAGGCTTGCACGACCCACACCGAATTGCCGTCGGGATCACGCAGCGCGAACATGGGCGGCGCACCGTCCTCCGTCCCGGAAATCGCGTCCATGTCGACACCGCCGATCGCGCTCAGTCGCGCATGTTCCGCCGCGACGTCGGAAGTTTCGACACCGATGGAGGACCCGCCGGGCGAATCACCCATAGGCGGATTCAGGGCGAGCCGCGCCGTCGAACCGGGCGGTGCCACCTCGACCCACCGATATTCGCCCTCGGGACCGAAACGCGTATCGTCGCGTAGCTCGAAGCCGAGTACACGCGAATAGAACTCGAGAGCCGCGTCCTGGTCCGAGACGGTGAACATGGCCACGCCGATGTTCACGATGGTGCTGGATTCTGGGTTGGTCATGCCGTTACTGACCCGAGTGGCACGGAAAACTCCCCGCGGACGCCGATACGAACTCTCCACCAGATACGACAAGAGCCCCGCATCGACCGAAGTCGATGCGGGGCTCGTGTCTGCGGGCTCTGTCGTCGTGAGCGGAAATTCGTAGTGGACTACGAGGTTCTGCTCACGTGCGACGGAGTCGCTCTAGCGGTATTCGTTGGAGAAACCGTAGTCGTCGAGCGGCACTGCAGCACCGGTTCCCTGGCCGAAGCCGTCCGGGCTGTAGTACTGATCGTCGTACGACGGCACCGCGTATGCCGCGGCGCGTGCCTCTTCGGTCGGCTGCACCGTGATGTTCCGGTACCGGTTGATGCCGGTACCAGCCGGGATGAGCTTACCGATGATGACGTTCTCCTTGAGACCTATGAGCTTGTCGCTACGGCAGTTGATCGCCGCATCGGTGAGCACACGAGTGGTCTCCTGGAAGGACGCTGCCGACAGCCACGAGTCGGTGGCCAGCGACGCCTTGGTGATACCCATCAGTACCGGACGTCCGGCTGCGGGCTCGCCACCCTCGGAGACGACGCGACGGTTGCTCGACTCGAATTCGCTGCGCTCGGTCAATGAACCGGGCAGGAATTCGGTGGAGCCGCTGTCGATGATCGTCACGCGACGGAGCATCTGGCGCACGATGGTCTCGATGTGCTTGTCGTGAATCGACACACCCTGCGACCGGTACACCTCCTGGACCTCGTTGACGAGGTGGATCTGCACCTGACGGGGACCCATCACACGCAGGACCTCGTGCGGATCGGCAGCACCTTCCATGAGCTGCTGGCCGACCTCGACGTGGTCACCGTCCGCCAGAAGGCGCTCGGTGCCGTCGTCGTGCTTGAAGACGCGCAGACGCTGACGCTTGGAGAGCTTGTCGTAGACAACCTCTTCGCCGCCGTCGTCCGGGACGATGGTGATCTTGTAGAAACGATCGCCGTCCTCGAGCTGGATGCGTCCCGACACGTCCGCGATCGGAGCCTTGCCCTTCGGCACACGTGCCTCGAACAGCTCCTGCACGCGAGGCAGACCACCGGTGATGTCATCTCCGGCGACACCACCCTGGTGGAAGGTACGCATGGTCAGCTGGGTTCCGGGCTCACCGATGGACTGTGCGGCAACGATACCGACGGCCTCACCGATGTCGACCAGCTTGCCGGTGGCCATCGAGCGGCCGTAGCAGGTGGCGCAGACGCCGGTTCCCGTGGTGCAGGTGAGCACCGAGCGAACCTTGACCGACGTGATGCCCGCAGCGAGCAGCGCATCGATGGCCGGGTCACCGAGATCGTGTCCACGAGCGACGATGACCGTGCCGTTCTCGTCGACAGCGTCGTTCGCCAAGGTGCGGGCGTACGTGCTGGTCTCGACGTGAGCGTCGCGGATCATCTTGCCGTCGGCGGTCTTCTCCGCGATCGTCGTGACGATGCCGCGCTCGGTGCCACAGTCGGTTTCCCGAACGATGACATCCTGCGAGACGTCGACCAGACGACGCGTCAGGTAGCCCGAGTCGGCGGTACGAAGCGCCGTGTCGGCCAGACCCTTACGAGCACCGTGCGTGTTGATGAAGTACTCGAGGACCGTCAGGCCTTCCTTGAAGGAAGACTTGATCGGACGCGGGATGAACTCACCCTTCGGGTTCGTCACCAAGCCCTTCATGCCGGCGAGCGAGCGAACCTGAGTCATGTTTCCGGCTGCGCCGGACTTCACGATCATCGGGATCGGGTTGTCGTCGGGGAAGTGGGCCTCCATGGCCTTACCGACCTGCTCGGTCGCGTCCTGCCAGATCTTGACCAGTGCGGAGTTGCGCTCGACCTTGTCGAGTGCGCCACGCTGGTACTTCTTCTCGATCTGATCGGCCTGAGCCTCGAAGGTCTCCATGATCTGCGGCTTCTCCGGCGGCACGAGGACGTCGGAGATCGAGATTGTGACACCCGAACGCGTGGCCCAGTAGAAGCCTGCGTCCTTGAGCTTGTCGACGGTCTGTGCGACGACGATCATCGGGTAACGCTCGGCGAGATCGTTGATGATGGTCGACTGACGCTTCTTCGGCATCTGCTCGTTGACGAACGGGTAGTCCGCCGGAAGCAGCTCGTTGAAGAGAACGCGTCCCAGAGTGGTCTCTGCGGTCCATGCGTCGCCGCGGTTCCAGCCCTCGGGGAACAGCTCGTTCTCGATGTCACGCGGCGGGCGCTGCGTGGTGAGACGAACCCGAATCTGCGACTGAACCGTGAGCGATCCACGATCGACGGCCATCTGAGCCTCTGCCGGGGAGGAGTACGCCCCGAACTCGGCCTGATCGGTCTTGGCGTCGGAACGCTCACCGACAGCACCGGCGTCGAGACGCGTCAGGTGGTACAGACCCGTCACCATGTCCAGACGCGGCATGGCGAGCGGACGGCCCGATGCCGGCGAGAGGATGTTGTTCGAGGACAGCATCAGCACGCGTGCCTCGGCCTGAGCCTCGGCGGACAGCGGGAGGTGGACAGCCATCTGGTCACCGTCGAAGTCGGCGTTGAACGCCTCACACACGAGCGGGTGCAGCTGGATTGCCTTGCCCTCGACGAGCTGCGGCTCGAACGCCTGGATGCCCAACCGGTGCAGGGTGGGTGCACGGTTCAGCAGCACGGGGTGCTCGGCGATGACCTCTTCGAGAACGTCCCACACCTGCGGACGCTGACGCTCGACCATGCGCTTGGCCGACTTGATGTTCTGCGCGTGGTTCAGATCCACCAGACGCTTCATCACGAACGGCTTGAACAGCTCGAGGGCCATCAGCTTCGGCAGACCACACTGGTGCAGCTTGAGCTGCGGGCCGACGACGATGACCGAACGGCCCGAGTAGTCGACGCGCTTGCCGAGAAGGTTCTGACGGAATCGACCCTGCTTGCCCTTGAGCAAGTCGGAGAGCGACTTCAGCGGACGGTTACCCGGTCCGGTGACCGGACGTCCACGACGGCCGTTGTCGAACAGGGCGTCGACCGACTCCTGCAGCATCCGCTTCTCGTTGTTGACGATGATCTCGGGAGCACCGAGGTCGATCAGACGCTTGAGGCGGTTGTTGCGGTTGATGACGCGGCGGTACAGGTCGTTGAGGTCGGACGTCGCGAAACGTCCACCGTCGAGCTGCACCATCGGACGAAGCTCCGGTGGGATGACCGGGACAGCGTCCAGGACCATGCCCATCGGGGAGTTACGGCCGGCCTGGAACGCAGCGACGACCTTCAGACGCTTGAGCGCACGCAGCTTCTTCTGACCCTTGCCGCTACGGATGGTCTCGCGAAGAGACTCCGCCTCGGCGTCGATGTCGAAGGTCTGCATGAGCTTCTGGATCGACTCGGCACCCATGGCACCGGTGAAGTACTCGCCGTACCGGTCGATGAGCTCGCGGTAGATGAGCTCGTCGACGATGAGCTGCTTGGGAGCGAGCTTGGTGAACGTGGTCCAGATCTCCTCGAGACGATCGAGCTCACGCTGCGCACGGTCACGGAGCTGACGCATCTCGCGCTCGCCGCCGTCCTTGACCTTGCGGCGCACGTCGGACTTGGCACCCTCGGCTTCGAGCTCGGCGATGTCGGCTTCGAGCTTCTGCGCACGAGCCTCGAGATCGGCGTCGCGCTGATCTGCGACGGCCTTCTTCTCGACCTCCATCTCGGCCTCCAGCGTCGAGAGCTCGTTGTGACGGAGCTCGTCGTCGACCGTGGTGATGACGTAGGCAGCGAAGTAGATGATCTTCTCGAGATCCTTCGGAGCCAGGTCGAGCAGGTAGCCCAGACGCGACGGCACGCCCTTGAAGTACCAGATGTGCGTGACGGGAGCGGCCAGTTCGATGTGGCCCATGCGCTCACGACGCACCTTGGCGCGAGTGACCTCGACGCCACAACGCTCACAGATGATGCCCTTGAAGCGGACGCGCTTGTACTTGCCGCAGTAGCACTCCCAGTCCCGGGTGGGGCCGAAGATCTTCTCGCAGAAGAGGCCGTCCTTCTCGGGCTTGAGCGTGCGGTAGTTGATGGTCTCCGGCTTCTTGACCTCGCCGTAGGACCACTGACGGATGTCGTCCGCAGTGGCAAGGCCAATGCGAAGTTCATCGAAGAAGTTGACGTCGAGCACGTAACTTCCTTTCCCCGTTATGGGTGTTGTGATACCGAATCAGAAAAAGCGTGATCACCCCCGTGCCTGCGGTGACGCAGGCACGGGGATCACAGAACTACTGAGCGAGGTCGTCGACCGTGGCAGCTTCGTTGCGGGAGAGGTTGATTCCCAGGTTGGCTGCGGCACGCTCGAGGTCTTCGTCGTCACCGTCGGCCATCGTGATGGCTGCGCCGTCCGAGGACAGCACCTCCACGTTGAGGCACAGCGACTGGAGCTCCTTGAGGAGCACCTTGAAGGACTCGGGGATACCGGGCTCCGGGATGTTCTCGCCCTTGACGATCGCCTCGTACACCTTCACGCGGCCGACAACGTCGTCCGACTTGATGGTGAGAAGCTCCTGCAGCGTGTACGCGGCACCGTAGGCCTGCATGGCCCAGCACTCCATCTCACCGAAGCGCTGACCACCGAACTGCGCCTTACCACCGAGGGGCTGCTGCGTGATCATCGAGTACGGCCCGGTCGAACGAGCGTGGATCTTGTCGTCGACCAAGTGGTGCAGCTTGATGATGTACATGTAGCCCACCGACACCGGGTACGGGAACGGCTCGCCGGAGCGGCCGTCGAACAACGTGGCCTTTCCGTCGGATCCGACCATCTGCTCGCCGTCGCGGTTGGGAATCGTGCTCTCCAGCAGGCCGGCGAGCTGATTTTCCTTGGCACCGTCGAACACCGGGGTGGCGATGTTGCTGTCGGCCGGAGCCGCCAACATCTCCTCGGGCAGACGCTCGGCCCAATCGGGCTTCGTGCCGTCCGCGGCGATCTGGACGTTCCAACCGGTCTTGCCGATCCAACCCAGGTGGGTTTCGAGGACCTGACCGATGTTCATACGACGCGGAACACCGTGGGTGTTGAGGATGATGTCGATCGGCGTGCCGTCGGGCAGGAACGGCATGTCCTCCTGCGGGAGGATCTTGCCGATGACGCCCTTGTTGCCGTGACGGCCGGCGAGCTTGTCGCCGTCCTGGATCTTGCGCTTCTGAGCCACGTAGACGCGGACCAGCTCGTTGACGCCGGGAGGCAGATCGTCGTCGTCGTCGCGCGAGAAGACGCGGATCCCGATGACCTTTCCGTTCTCGCCGTGCGGAACCTTGAGCGAGGTGTCGCGAACTTCGCGAGCCTTCTCACCGAAGATGGCGCGCAGCAGGCGCTCTTCGGGGGTCAACTCGGTCTCGCCCTTCGGCGTGACCTTTCCGACCAGCACGTCGCCGTCACGAACCTCGGCACCGATACGGATGATGCCGCGCTCGTCGAGGTCTGCGAGGACCTCGTCGGAGACGTTCGGAATGTCGCGAGTGATCTCTTCGGCACCGAGCTTGGTGTCGCGAGCATCGATCTCGTGCTCCTCGATGTGGATCGAGGTGAGAACGTCCTCTTCCACGAGGCGCTGCGACAGGATGATCGCGTCCTCGTAGTTGTGGCCCTCCCACGGCATGATCGCCAGCAGCAGGTTCTTGCCGAGTGCCATCTCACCGTTCTCGGTGCATGGGCCGTCGGCGAGGACCTGGCCGGACTCGACGCGCTGTCCCTCGTCCACGATCGGACGCTGGTTGGCGCACGTGCCCTGGTTGGAACGCGCGAACTTACGCATCCGGTAGGTCTTGCGCGATCCGTCGTCGGCCATGACCGTGACGTAATCGGCGGAGACCTCTTCGACGACACCGGTCTTCTCGGTGATGACGACGTCACCGGCGTCGACAGCTGCACGCAGCTCCATGCCGGTTCCGACGATCGGCGACTCGCTGCGAACCAGCGGGACGGCCTGACGCTGCATGTTCGCGCCCATCAGGGCACGGTTTGCATCGTCGTGCTCGAGGAACGGAATCATCGCGGTTGCGACGGACACCATCTGGCGCGGCGAGACGTCCATGTAGTCGATGTCGTCGGACGAGACGAACTCGACCTCGCCACCCTTACGACGGACGAGAATCTTGTCCTCGATGAAGCGACCCGAATCGTCGACCGGAGAGTTCGCCTGCGCGAGCGTGTGGCGATCCTCCTCGTCGGCGGTCAGGTAATCGACATCGTCGGTGACCTTGCCGTCGACGACCTTGCGGTACGGGGTCTCGATGAACCCGAACGGGTTGACGCGTGCGTACACCGAGAGCGATCCGATCAGGCCGATGTTCGGGCCTTCCGGGGTCTCGATGGGGCACATGCGGCCGTAGTGCGACGGGTGAACGTCGCGGACCTCGAGGCCGGCGCGCTCACGAGAGAGACCGCCGGGTCCCAGTGCCGACAGGCGACGCTTGTGCGTCAGACCCGACAGCGGGTTGTTCTGGTCCATGAACTGCGAGAGCTGGGAGGTTCCGAAGAACTCCTTGATCGCAGCGACGACGGGACGGATGTTGATCAGGGTCTGCGGCGTGATCGCCTCGACGTCCTGAGTCGTCATACGTTCGCGCACGACGCGCTCCATGCGGGACAGGCCCACGCGGATCTGGTTCTGGATGAGCTCGCCGACGGTACGCAGACGACGGTTGCCGAAGTGGTCGATGTCGTCGACCTCGACCGGAACCTCGACGCCGTCGGGTGCGGTCATCGAGGTCTCACCTGCGTGCAGACGCACCAGGTACTCGATGGTCGCGACGATGTCTTCCTCGGTGAGGGTCGACGCCACGATGGGCTGACCCGAGTTGAGGCCGAGCTTCTTGTTGATCTTGTAGCGACCCACGCGAGCGAGGTCGTAGCGCTTGTCCTTGAAGAACAGGTTCTCCAGCAGGGTCTGCGCCGACTCCTTGGTCGGCGGCTCGCCCGGACGCAGCTTGCGGTAGATGTCGAGGAGAGCCTCGTCGGTACCGGCGGTGTTGTCCTTCTCCAGCGTGGCCATGAGGATCTCGGAGAAGCCGAAGCGCTCCGTGATCTGCTCGGTGGACCAACCGAGAGCCTTGAGCAGCACCGTGACGGGCTGGCGACGCTTGCGGTCGATACGGACACCGACGGTGTCGCGCTTGTCCACGTCGAACTCGAGCCACGCACCACGACCGGGGATCACCTTGACGCTGTGCAGGTCCTTCTCGGTGGTCTTGTCGATCGAATGATCGAAGTAGACGCCCGGAGAACGCACCAGCTGCGACACCACGACACGCTCGGTGCCGTTGATGATGAAGGTGCCCTTGTCGGTCATCATCGGGAAATCACCCATGAAGACCGTCTGGCTCTTGATCTCACCGGTGTTGTTGTTGATGAACTCGGCCGTGACGAACAGCGGAGCCGCGTACGTCATGTCCTTGTCCTTGCACTCATCGGTCGAGGCCTTGACCTCGTCGAATCGTGGGTCGGAGAAGGAGAGAGACATCGAGCCCGAGAAGTCCTCGATCGGAGAGAGCTCGGTCAGGATGTCCTCGAGTCCACCGGCGACACTGCTGTCTCCCCGGGCGGCGGCACGGTCACGCCAACTCTGCGCACCTACCAGCCATTCGAACGAATCCGTCTGTACATCGAGGAGACCGGGTACCTCCAACGGCTCGCGAATGTTCGCGAACGAAACCCTCCTCGGGGCTCCCGGTGTTCCGACAACTGCCTTGGTCTGGCTAGAGACTGCCAAGATGCGTCCTTCCAGCACCTCACGCGGGTCGCTCGTGCAGTGCGACCGCCGCTGTATCTGTTTGCTATATGTGGGGCGAATTTCGGCTGGTGCAACCAGACCGAATCCCCATCACAGCGGCCCGAAAACGTGCTTTCGGGTAACAGCGATCGAGAGGTGGACAGGAGGCAGCCAGCGCAACGTCCAAAGGTACCCCAAATGTGCGCACAGCGCAACGGGGGCATCAAAAGTAGCACCCGGGGTCCATTCACGCGCTGACTCGACGAAAGCGTGTCGCCTGTCGGACGCCCGAAACCGCTGGGGGTGCTCCTGACGACAAGAGTGAACCGTGCCGCCCCCTTCGTCAAGAGGTTCGGCCCGATCCGTTTTCCGTGAGACCGCACTCGAACCGGTCGCGTCGATGGACCACTGCACCGCCGAGACGTATGCAATGGTCCATTGACGCAGCCGGAGGCGGGGACGCCGACGCGCCCCGCCCCCCTGCCGTCTACCGGTCGGCCTCGCGCCACCGCGTGGCCTCGGCGAGCGTGAACCCGTGGACATCTGCCAGTTCACCCAACCGTTCGACGCTGTCGCCGTCGAGGGTGGTGCCGATGCTGCGCAGACCGAACTCACCCGACAACGCGATCAGCATCGTCTCGGCCATGCAGGCATACGTCAGCCCCGGAGCCAACCCGTAGGTCAACCCGAAATCCGAACCCGACGGCACCCGCACGATGCCGCCGTCGAACACCGTGACGTCGGGCCGCTCACTGCGCACGTCCCGGCCGATGTTCGGCGGCTGCGCCACGTCACAGACGATGGCACCCTCCATCAGGTCCGTCGGATCGATCAGTGCATGCGGTGCCGACGTCGCAGCGATGACGATCAACGAATCCTGCACCGCAGCAACAGGATCGGTGAAGAACTCGACATGACGCGACCTGATCAGATCGTCCAGATCGCCGTCGACCGCGTGCGCGGCCTCGGCCAGATCTCCCGAACCCGCACCCACCCGAGCGCTGGCCACCATCTCCTGCGCGGCCGCCCACAGCTTGGGCGCGATGACCGAACTCTCCCCCTGCCTACCGACCAGCACGATGCTGCCGACCTCGCCGGCCAACTGCTTGCCGATGGTTCGCCCGATCGCCCCGGCGGCACCGAGAATCGTCACCCGAGCCCGCGCGACATCGATATCGCGTTCGCGGCAGACGCGTCGAACAGCTCGCAGACTAGCCGCAGCGGTGAACGTGTTGCCGGTGGTGATCGGTCGCGTCGTCGCGCCGAGGCCCAACCCGTTCCCGGTGATCACCGACGAATAGCCGCCCAACCCGACAACCGTCGCCCCGCGCGAGATCGCCAGCTCGACAGCCCCGCCCACCACCGCCAGCGCACGCTCGGGCGGCAGATGCAGCAACTGCGCGGAGGTGTACGGCAGCCCGATCAGATCTCCGTGCGCCGTCGCCTCCCCTCCCCCGACGACCCGTCCACTGCCGATGACGAACGACGCGGGTTCGAGCTCGGACGTCGACGCTGCGAACCGCTCGAGCAGATCCTGCCGCTCGCCGTGGTCGAACACCTCGAGTGCCGGATCGAACGCCGCGAAGAACCCGAGATCGAGGGGATGTGCAATGAACGCGAAACGTCGATCCGTGGGCCGCACAGCGATATCGGGCGTCCGACCCGGACGCATCGCCTCGAGTGCAGGCGGAGTGGTGACGGTCGGACGGCCCAGCAGATGCCCGAACAATCCGTCCATGTCCCCCACCGCCGCATAACCCAGTGCACGATCCAGTGCTGCGACCAGACGCGAGCACTGCACCGCCGACACCGTCAGCGGCGGTTCGATCCGAATCACCCTGTTACCGAACAGAGTCGGAGCCACTCGGATCCCCTCGACATTGAGCAGGTACGAGCAGATCACCACCGCCAGATTGTGTTGGTCGGCAATCGATCCCAGCAGCGACTGCCGCCCGACCATGTTGACGTCCGCGGTGAATTCCATGCCGAGCAACAACCCACGCCCGCGCACCTCGGTGACCACCGACGGATACTTCTCGGCCAACGCGCTCAGATCGTTCTTCAACTGCCGCCCGAGAACGGCCACATTCTCCACCACCGCGCAGTCGTCCCGAGTCAACTCGTCGAGAACCGCGATACCCACCCGCGCAGCCAACGCGTTCCCCGCGAAGGTCGACGTGTGGCGCAGCGCGAAACTCTCGTTCACCAGCCTCGGCGCACACAACACCGCACCCACCGGCACTATGCCGCCACCGAGTGCCTTGGCGACGGTCAGAATGTCCGGCACCACACCCTCGTGCTCCGCCGCGAACATCCTGCCGGTCCGGCCGAGCCCGGTCTGCACCTCGTCGAGAGCCATCAGCACCCCGTGCCGATCACAGATCTCGCGCACGCGGCGCAGGTAACCGTCGGGCGGACACACCACTCCGCCCTCACCCTGAATCGGCTCCACCAGAAACACCGCGTAGTGCCCGGGTGCCGCCGCCAAGGCCGTGTCGAGCGCGTCCGAGTCTCCGAATTCGATGTGATCGAAGCCCTCGACCGGTGCACCGAAACCGCTCTGGTACTTGATGTTTCCCGTCGCAGAAAGAGCACCGAGAGTCTTGCCGTGAAAACTGTTCCCGGTGGTCAGTACACCCAGCCGACCGGTGTGCGCTCGCGCGATCTTGAGCGCCACCTCCGTCGCCTCGGTACCACTGTTGACGAACGTCGCCCGCGTCAATCCGTCGGGTGCGATGCGCCCCAACCGATCTGCCAGTTCACCGGCCGCGGTCAGCACCGAAGGCTGTACGAAAATCGCCTCCCCGCTGCAACGAACGTCGTTGACCGCCTGCCAGATCGGAGTCGGACCGTGCCCGAACGGGAGCGCACCGTACGCCCCGGCGAAGTCGAGATAGCGACGACCCGAGGCGTCGAAGAGAACCGTCCCGTCGCCGCGCACGTACTCGCGATCCAGATTCAGCGCAGACAACAGCCGATACAGTTCGGGATTGACGTGCTCGGCAAACCCCGATCGACCGGACCTGGATTCCACCACGGAATAATCGATAGTTGTGTCAGTCATGACCAGCATGCTCCGTTTTCATCGGATCCACCCCTGGCTGTCGAGCTTCGAATGGTTGTCCCGAACAACCAGGGCTCGTCCCAAGCCAGGACGCAAACGCGATGGTAACTCGAAGGAAAGCCGGTGACAGATGGCCGAAAAGCACACGAAAAAGCCCCGTCCGAGCAGGGCTTCTGCGTCGAACGGGGCCTTGTCGAATGCCGGCCGGGCTACTACTGATCGTCGATGGCAGACAGCTTCCAGGTGCCGTCGACCTTCTCCATGTTCACCGTCAACGGCCCCTCGGCACTGCCCGAGGCAACGCCGTTCTGGGTGGCACTGATGTTCACGTTGGCGATCAACTCGGCCATGCCGTCCTCTAGCCGCGAGACTCCGATATCGGTGACCATCGCCTCGGTTCCCGTATCCGTCTGCACCACAGCAGATTTGGTGGTTTCGGCGGTGGAGTTGAACTCGTCGAGCATCGACTGATTGAGCACCGCACGGGCCGCATCGAAATCGGCATCGATCGTGGCGGCCTTGTACGTGTACAGAGTCTGCAACGCATCGGTCGCGGCCGAGGTGACTTCCTGCGTGGCCGCGGAATCCACCCAGGCCGAATTGTCGATCGTCGCGAACGGCTTGAACGCGGCAATCGCAGCGAACGCGCCGAGCACGACGGCAATGACCGCAACGATGATCACGTGCTTCCAGCCGATACCCGACGCGGAGGCGGAGGACGAGTCGGTCGACGCGGAATCGGCAGCGGGCTCGTCGGTTGCGGACTCGTCGAGTGCAGGTTCCTCGGTCGCGGACTTGTCGAGTGCAGGCTTGTCGAGAACCGGCTTGTCTGCCGCGGGCTTGTCGAGAACCGGCGTGCTCGCCGATGGAGTCGTGACAGCCGTCGTATCGTCGGCCGCGGATCCCTCGGTCGTCGAGCCCGTGTCGGAGCTGGCAGCAGTGGGCTTCCCGGTACCGGCCACCTTGCGGCGAACCTTGCTGGTGGTGGTGGGTGGAACGATCTTGCGACGCTGGGGAGGCACTACAGAACTCCTTCGAAACTCACTTCGGTACAGACGGACAACACCACTGCCACGTATCTCAGTTGCCGCCGGTGTCCGGCTGGGGAGCCGGCGTCGCTTCCGCACTCGGATCGGCCGCGTTCGGGTCGGCGGGGCCGCCCGGATCGGTCGGGACGACAGGGTTGGTGTTCGGGTTGTCGAGCGAGATCCGTGAACCGATGGGATCGACCTTGTTGGTCTTCCACACCCCGTCGACCTCCTCCATGGCCAGGCGCATCGTCAGCTTGCTTCGCTCGACGCGATCGGGCCAGGTGGTCGTTGTCGCGATGACCACAAGAGCGGTGGCGGTGTTCTCGTCCGTGCTCAGCTCCGTCAGCGTGCCGTGCAACACCTCGGCCTCGCTCTTGGCACCGGACTGACGAACCTGATCGGTGATGCCCGAGCGCGTCTGCTCGAGGTCGTTGAGCATCAGGTCGCCGGTGATGGACGACTTCATGTTGTCGAACGACTGATCGATTTGAGCCGCGTCGACCGTGTTGAGGTTGACTGCCGCCTGCTGCGCTCCGGTGAGCGCCGCGTCCCTGGTGTCCGCGGTGGGCTTCTGGCTCAGAAGCGCGTTGCCCCAGCCGTACCCGAAGAACACTGCCGCTGCGAGAGCGGCCACGGCGATCACCGTGACGACGGCAAACAGAATTTTCGCGGTCTTGTTGCGCCCTGGAGTCGCTGGGGACTCCAGGGCTTCGGTGCTCGAGTTCACACTTTCCACCCTACTACTCGGTAATATCCGGCCGAACCGCCCTCGGCCCGACGATAGTGCTGAGCAGCAGTTTCACCGATTCCACTACTTCGGCGTGACGCCGATCAGCGGTGCCAACTGAGTGGCGATGGGGTTGAGGTTGAGCTTCTCCGGATCGACCTTGGGCTTGAGATCCCACGGCTGCGGCACGTCCGGATCGGCGAACACGATGCGGTTCGCGCTACGGACACCCGTCACGCTGCCCTGCGGTGTAGCGCAGTTCGCGTCGAGGTTCAGCGGGTAGTTCTCCCGAGTCGGATCGAAGTTCGGGTTCTTCCGCTTCTCCTCGTCGAGGATCGCCTGGCTTCCCTCGTAGCCGACCGTGCACGGCGGCGGATTGTTGACCTCGAGCAACAGACCCTGATGGATCGTGCCGTCGTTCGGGACGATCGTCGAGATACCGGCACCGAGAGCAGGCAGGAACGTCAGGAACGGACGAAGCGCGACGTATCGCGGTTCGGCTTGAGCGGCAACCAGCGCAAGGTTGTTGATATCGGTGGTCAGAGCCGGACCCGCATCGGTGATGAGACCACCGAGCTGATCTCCGGCCGCGGTACCGGTATCGATCAGGCGGCGGATGTCGGGATCGCTGGACTTCAGCTGAGCCGTCACCTGATCCAGGCTGGTGCTGAACTCACGAATCAGATCCGACTGCTCGGACTGCGTGTTGAGCACCGGCACCGCGTCACGCACCAGTGCGAGCGTTTGCGGCAGCGCCTCGTTGCCTGCCTCGGAGATGTTCCCGAGCGAATCTACGAGGGACGCGAGATCTGTGCCCTTGCCGTCGAACGCCACACCGAGCTCGTTGACGACGCGCGTCAGCGTGTCCAGAGGTACCGACCGGACCAACGTGTTCGTGTTGGCGAGGACGTCCTCCACCGGCACGGGCGTGGTGGTGTCGGCCTGAGCGATCTGCGAACCGTCGACCAGGAACGGGCCCTGATCGGTGTCGGGCTGGAGGTCGACGTACTGCTCACCGATAGCAGATCGGTTGGCCACCACGGCCTTCGTGTCGGCCGGGATGTCGGGCCCTCCGTTGTCGAGCATCAGCGCGACTCGAACACCGTCCTGTGTCAGTTCCAGATCTCCGACGGTTCCCACCGGAACACCTCGGTAGGTGACCTCGGCGTTGGAGAAGATGCCACCGGAATCGGCCAGGTTCAGATCGACCTGGTACTGCCCGAACCCGAGCATGTTGTCCAGCCGCACGTACTTGGCACCGACGAAAACCAGACCCAGAACCGCTACGACGACGAATAGGACCAACTGAATGCGAACCAGTCTCGATCTCACTGTCCAACTCCGAACTGCTCGAGCAAATCGTTCAACGGTGCCAACGGGTCGAACGGCGCGGGGGCTGCTGGCGCTGCGGCCTCTCCTGCAGGTGCACCCGGGCCGGGAACCGGTGACGGGATGATCGGCGGCAACGGCAGCAGTGAGATCGTCGGCCAACCCGGCCGAGGTCCGTTTCCGTTGTAGTACGGATTCGACGGGTCGACCACCGGCAGCGTGTTGCCGTACTTGGGCTGGATGTAGACCGGATCGCCTTCACCGACGCCGAAGTTCCGCAGCGCAGTTCCGATCGACAGGTCCAGTGAGAGGAACAGGTTGGCGGAGTTGCCCTCGATGATCTTCTCGGTACCGTCCGCGAACGGGAGCGTGGGGATAACCGCGAGCGAGGTCACCACGTCGTCCGCCGAATCGGCCAGGGCCTGCAGCGTCGGGCGCAGGGCCCGCAGGTCCGCGATCAGATCGTCCTTGGAACGGTCGATCACGTCGGTGCCGACGGCTCCGAGGCGGTCGAGCGCTCCGAGCATCTCGGTCAGCTGCGGACGCTGCTGCTCGAGAACCTCGGTGGCGATCGGCAGATCCTTGAGCACTGCGTCGATCTTGTCGGTCTGCGTGTTGACGCGGCCGCTGAGAGTGTCGAGACCATCGATGGCGCGGGTGATGTCGTCACGCTGCTGGTTGAGGCCGTCGATCAGCGTGTTCGCCTGCTGCAGAAGCTCTTTGGTCTTGCCTTCGCGACCGTCGAAGGCCGTGCTCAGTTCCTTGATGATCGGCGAGAGCTGCCCGACGCCGCCTCCGTTGAGCAGCAGCGACAGCGCGCCGAGTACCTGCTCGATGTCGGTGGCGTGACGGGTGCGATCGAGCGGAATGGTGTCGCCGTCCTGCAACCGCGCTGCCGCCTCGTCACCGGGAGGTGCCGAGAGCTGCACGAACTTCTCACCGAGCAGGTTGGTCTGCTGCACCGATGCAATCGCATTGGCGGGCAGATCAACGTCGGAGTTGAGGATTACGTCGACATCGGCCGTCCACCCGTCGTTCGGGACGGAGATGGAGTCGACTCGGCCGACAGCCACACCGTCGACCTTGACCGTCGACTGCGGGACGAGGTCGAGCACGTCGTCGAACTGCACCGTCAGATTGAACGGGTTGTCACCGACATCGGCACCGCCGGGAAGCGGTATGGCGTAGATGCCGGCCGACGAGCAGGCTCCGGCCGACAGAGCGACCACACAGACACCCGCTCCGACGACCAGGGAACGCTTCACACGAACTCGATTCCGTTTCACAGAGGTTCTCACTGTCCCCCACCTCCGATGTACGACTGCTCCAGTCCGGGCATCGTGCTGTTTCCGAGCCTCGGCGAAACGACGCCCGGAACGGTGCCGGGAACGGATACGTTCTGCTCGATGTCGTTGGTGAGAACACCGAACGGCAGCACGATCCGGTTCTGGTCGGTGATCGGGGCCTGAATCATCGTGGTGATGTTGGCGCACTGATCGATGATCGGCTGAATCTGCGCACCGAGGGCCTCGAAGCGCGGATCGCCGGGAACGAGCGCACCGAGATCGAGGAGCTTGCACACGGTGCCGAGCGGATCCTGCGTCTCGTTCTGGAGGTTGGCGCGCGAGGCGAGCGTGCCGGACTCGGCGTCGTAGGCGTTGACCAGGTTGCTGATGGCCAGCGGCAGCAACGTGAGCGTCTGCACCAGCTGCTCACGATTGTCGGCGAGCGTCTGAGTCGGAACCACGAGACCGTTTGCGGCATCGGTCAGTTCGGTCCGGTTGTCCGCGACGAACGTCGCGACGTCTCCGAGCGAGATCGAAAGTTGCTCGAGCGCAGCCCCCAGGTCCTCACGCTGGCCCGACAGGAAACCGGTCAGGTCGGCCAACTGGGTGTTGAAGTTGCGTACCTGCTGATCGTTGACGGCCAGGGCACTGACGAACGTCTGCAGGTTCTTGATCGTGTCGAAGACGTCGGTGCGCGAATCGCTCAGCGTGCGGCCTGCGGCCGAAAGCTGAGTTATGCTGTCGCCCAACGCTTCACCGTTGCCGTCGAGGTTCGCCGCACCGGTGTTGACGAGGTCGGTGAGTGCGCCGTCCTTGTTCGCACCGTCGGGACCGAGGGCGGTCGACAGGTCGTTGATGGACTTGTACAGCTCGTCGACCTCGACGGGGGTGGCGGTGCGATCGCGACCGATCGTCGTGCCGTCGGCCATGGTGTCGCCGCCGGTGTAGACGGGCGAGAGCTGGACGTAGCGATCGGCGACGAGCGACGGGCTGACCTGTACGGCCTTGGCGTCGGCCGGAATGTCGACCCCACGGTCGACACGAAGCACGACCTCGACGTCGTCACCGAGCGGCGTGACGGAGTCGACCGTGCCGACCTTGACGCCCAGCACCCGCACCTCCGAGCCGGAGTAGATGCCGACCGATTTGTCGAAGTACGCGGTGATCTTGGTCGTACCGGCCCTGGTGAACAACCACCAGCCGGCCACGGCCAACACCAGCGCCACGATCACCACGACGGCGATCAGCGCGAGCTTGTTCTTGTTCCTCGGTGCTGCCTGCGTGTCTGTCATCAGTTCCCCGCCAACGTGTCGAGCGAGGGCTGGCGGTAGCCAGGTATCAACGGAACTCCGGGAGGTGTGAGGTTGGCCAGAGTGATATCGAGCCATCGACCGTTTCCGGTCACGTTCGTGTACAGCCGAATGAACGGTTCGTACAGCTTGAGCGCACGGTCGAGGTTGTCGTTGTTGCGCTGCAGGATCTCGATGACTCCGTTGAGCTGCTGCAGCATCGGGTTGATCGTCGCCTCGTTGTCGCGAACGAGGCCGGTCAGCTCCTGCGACACACGCTGAGTGCCGGTGAGCAGCTGCGAGATCGCCTGCTGGCGGTTGTTGAGCTCTTCGAGAAGCGGACCTGCATCGGTGATCAGCTTGTTGAACTGCTCGTTGCGGTCGGCCAACACCTTCGACGTCTCACCGGTGGCCGCGAACAGCTTCTTGAGCTCCTCGTCGCGGCTGGCCACGGTCTGCGACAACCGAGTGACGCCGTCGAGCGAGGCACGGATGTTCGCGGGGGTTTCGGAAAACGCCTCGGACAGGGTCCGCATACTCGTTGCGAGCTGATCGGTGTCGATGTCGTTGATGGTCGACGCTGCATCGGAGAACGCGTCGATGACGTCGTACGGGGACGTGGTGCGCTCGAGCGGGATCGGATCCTTCGGGCTCAGTGTCTCCGGACCGCTCGGGTCGAGTGCCAGGTACTTCTGTCCCAGGAGGGTCTTGATGGCGATGGCGGCCCGTGACTCGTTGCCGACCCAGGCGTCCTGCACCGTGAAGTCCACGAGCACCCGGTCGCCTTCGAGACGCACGTCGGTCACCTTGCCGACCTTGACGCCCGCGATGCGCACTTCGTTGGAAGGCTTCAGACCTGCTGCCTCGCTGAACTCGGCGGTGTACACCGAGCCGGCACCGATGATCGGGAGCCGGTCGAGAAAGAAGACCGACATCGTGGCGAGCAGGATGATGGCGATTCCCAGTGCACCGATGGTGGCCGGACTACGACGAGATTTCATTGTTTGATCCCCCCAGCTTTGCAACGCTCTGCCGAGTTCGTGTACAGCGGCTGGTTGACGGTCGGAAGCCCGGTCGGCAGATTCAGGTTCGGCGAGTTACCCGGTCCGGCGACGATGTCGATGCCGCAGAGGTAGAACGTGAACCAGGATCCCTGCTGGGCCGTGCGAATGAGCTTGTCGAGTTTGACGGGCAGATTTCCGAGGACAGCGTCGACGTCGTCGCTGCGGCGGTTGATCGTCTCGGACAGTGTGTTCAACGCAGTCACCGATCCCTGGATCGACGGCCTGGTCGGCTCGAGCAGGTCGGCGGTCGCGTTGGTCAGACCGGCGAGCGAGGTGACGGCGGAGCCGACCACGCCGCGATCGGCAGACAGACCCGAGACAAGCTGCTGGGTGTTGACGATCAAGCTGTCGAGCTGACCGTCGTTCTGGTTGACCGTCGCCAGCACGTTGTTGAGATTGGTGATGACCTGGCCGATCACCTGGTCCTTGTCTGCGACGGTGTTCGTCAGGGTCGCCGTGTTGGTCACCAACTCGTTGATGGTTCCCGACTCCCCCTGGAACACCTGGATGATCTGGTACGACAGCTTGTTGACGTCATCGGAGCTGAGCGTGGTGAACAGCGGCCGGAAGCCGTCGAAGAGCGTGGTCAGATTCACCGCAGGCTTGGTCCGCTCCAACGGAATGGTCGCACCTTCGGTGATCTTCCGGCCCTGGTCCCCCGAGCCCTGCTCGATGGCGATGTAGCGCTGACCGACCAGGTTCCTGAACCGGATGGTCGCCGTCGAGCTGGCAGGCAGCCAGTCGCGACTGCTCAGGGTGAAGTCCACTTTGGCTTCGCGCTCGTTGGCGATCTCGATCGAGTCGACCTGGCCGACGCGAACGCCCGCGATGCGAATCTCGTCGCCCTCGTTCAGTGAGGTGACGTCGGTGAAAATCGCCGAGAACTTGGTTCCGCCGCCGCCGCTGGAATTGGCGATGGTGAAGGCAAGGGTGGCCGTGGCAAGGATCGTGATCACGGCGAACACGATCAACTTGATGATCGGCGCGAGAAGGCCTCTCATGGCACGGTCACCTCCACTCCCCTCAATGCCGGTGCGCCGATAGCGGCAGCCCACGACGGAATACTGTCCGGTGCAACACCATTGGCCTGTCCGTAGATCACGGAGAGAGTGTCACGCTCGAAGTCCGAGCCCTCGTAGCTCGCCGGCTGCGCAGATGCGGAGACGGCGGGAACGATGGAGCTCTGAGCGGACTTCGGTGGTCCCTGTCCTTCGATCACCTGCGGGCCCGGGTTGCGGGTCGGCACCTGGTAGGAGCCGTCGTTGATCGAACCTCCCGGATACTGCGGGAAGAACTCACCCGGTGCTGCGGGCTCGAAGCAGGTGGCTCCGCGATCGTCGAACAAGCGAGGCTCGTCCTGGTTCGGCAAGTAACGGCCCTTCGGGTTGACGAACGATGCGGAGACGTTGATGCCGGGGTACTCGTCGCCTTCGCCGAGCACGACTTTGCCGCGCCTGGCACCTTCGGCGAACTGGGTGAACGTGCAACCGAACGTCGGGGAGAACTCTGCCAACAGCTCGAGCGCTTCACGAGAGTTCGCGGCCAAGCCGATCAGGTTCTCGGAGTTGGTCTGCAGGAAGTCCGCGGTGGTGTAGGACGCGGAGCTCAACGAGCCGTACAGCGTTTCGAGGCTGGACTGCCTCTCGACCACGGTGTTGCCCGTCGTCCTCAGGTTGTCCAGCGCCGAGATCAACTCGGGCGCAGCGTCTGCGTAGGTCTGCGAGAAGTCGGCGAGACCGACCAGCGTCTGCTGGATGTTCGGCAACTCCGTGTTCAGTCCCGACACGACGTTGGTCAGATTGTCGATGGTCTGTCCGAGCTGCTCGCCGCGACCGCTGAGGCCCTGTGCCAAAGATCCGAGGGTGTTGGCCAGATCCTGCGGCGGAATCGCCTGCAGCAGTGGGAGCAAGCCGTCGAGCAGTTGCCCGACCTCGATGGCGTTCCCGCTGGTGTCCTGTCGAAGGACCGTGCCCTCGGTGATCGGCGACGCAGAGTCGTTCTCGGGCACGATCAGCGAGACGTAACGCTCACCGAACAATGTCTTGGGAAGCAGCCGCGCAGTCGCGTTGGACGGAATCAGTGGAGCCTTGTCCGGGTCGATGGCGAGCCGAGAGGTGACGACGCCGTCGACGGTGGATGCCGAGCGCACCTCACCGACGATCATTCCGCGCACCTTGACGTCGGCGTTCATCGGGAGAGCGTTGCCGACGGAGTCGGTTTCGAGACTGACGTTCACCACCGACTTGAACGTCTTGTTGTAGGACGTGATGCTCCATCCCAAGAACAGGATGAGCACCAGGAAGAACGCCAAACCGAGCAGTACTCGCTTCAGTCGCGACGGCGAGTCGATCATCCCGCAACCCTCACTGTGGTGGTCGTGCCCCAGATGGCGAGGCTCAAGAAGAAGTCCAGCACCGCGATCGTGACGATCGCGGTACGAACGGCACGGCCCACTGCGACGCCGACACCGGCAGGTCCGCCGGAGGCGTGGTAGCCGTAGTAGCAGTGGATCATGATCAGCACGAAGGCGAAGATCAACACCTTCAGGAACGAATACAACACGTCTTCCGGAGGTAGGAAGAGGTTGAAGTAGTGGTCGTAGGACCCGGTGGACTGCCCGTTGAAGATGGTGCTGATCCCTCGGGAGGCGACATACGACGCCAGCAGTCCGACGATGTAGAGCGGGATCACGGCCACGAAGCCGGCGATCATGCGGGTGGTCACCAGGAACGGCACGCTGGGTACCGCCATCACCTCGAGGGCATCGATCTCCTCCGAGATCCGCATGGCACCGAGCTGGGCCGTGAAGCCACAGCCGACGGTGGCCGAGAGTGCGAGTCCGGCAACGATCGGCGCGATTTCGCGGGTGTTGACGTACGCGGACAGGAAGCCGGTGAGCACGGAGCTACCGAGCTGCTCGAGTGCGGCGTAACCCTGCAGGCCGACGACGATGCCGGTGAAGCCCGACATCATGACGATCACGCCGATGGTTCCGCCGATGACGGCGAGCGCACCACTGCCGAAGGTGACCTCTGCCAGCAGGCGGAGCACCTCCTTCTTGTAGTGCACCGCGGTCTTGGGAATCCACCCGATCGCCCGCAGGTAGAACGACATCTGTTCGCCTGCGCGGTCGAGCACGTTCAATGGGGCATTGCCGACGCGCTTGACGCGCATCAGCGTGCGGTCGCCGCGACCTCTTGCGATAGTCATCGCGGTTACGCTCCCTTTGCTGGGACGACCTGGAGATACACCAGGGTCAGGATCAGGTTGGCGAAGAAGAGCAGCAGGAACGTGATGACAACCGTCTGGTTCACTGCCTCGCCGACGCCCTTGGGTCCGGGATTGGGATTGAGCCCCTTGTAGGAGGCGATGATGCCCGCGATGAGTCCGAAGATCGCCGCTTTGGCTTCTGCGACATAGAGATCCGGGAGCTGCGCCAGGGCCCCGAAGGATGCCAGATAGGCACCGGGGGTACCGCCCTGGAGGATCACGTTGAAGAAGTATCCGCCGGCGATGCCGACCACCGAGACCAGGCCGTTGAGCAACAGTGCGACGAGGATCATCGCAAGCACTCGCGGAACGACGAGGCGATGCACGGGGTCGATTCCCAGCACCCGCATGGCGTCGATCTCCTCGCGAATGGTGCGGGAGCCGAGGTCGGCGGTGACAGCAGAACCGGCGGCACCGGCCACCAGCAGCGCGGTCACGATCGGACTGCCCTGCTGAATGACCGCGAGCACGCTGGCCGCGCCGGTGAACGACTCGGCACCGAGCTGCTTGATCAGCGATCCGGTCTGCAGCGAGACAACCGCGCCGAACGGAATCGCAACCAGTGCCGTCGGCAGAATCGTGACGCTGGCGATGAACCAGGCCTGCTCGATGAATTCACGGAACTGGAACGGCCTACGGAAGGTGTTCCGAACCACCTCGACGAACAGTTCGACGATATTGCCGGCTTGAGTCAGAGCGGCGTTCGCCGGAGCGAACGCGGACTTCTTCGATCCCCCCATGTCTGCTATTGACCCCGACCTTGTGTTGGAGCTTGGTAGCCCGGCTGTTCATGACCTTGCCCGCTGTACCCCTGCTGGTCGTACCCCTGCGGGCCGTAGCCCTGCTGGTCGTAACCCTGCTGGCCGTAGCCCTGGTCGTAACCCTGCTGGTCGTAACCCTGCTGCTGGTCCGCGTACACGGGCTGCCGCTGACCGGGGTCGGTGGTGTCGAGGCTCTCCTGGATCGCGACCTGCGCGTTGTGCGGCAGGGTGTGCATGATCTGGCGCACCCGTTCCTGCCTGCGTCCGACGGCCTGGCGCACCGGAGTTCCGGGGGTGGCCTTCATCTGCGGCACGATGCCTTCGACGTCGTCGACGCCACCGGCGTGGTGCCCGGCGTCGACCATGGCCTGCTCCTGCGCCATCTGCGCCTCGTCCTTCTCCTCGGACATGCCGATAGGGCCGATCATCGTTCCGTTGAGGAACTGCTTGACCACCGGCTCGTCGCTCGTCAGGAGAACTTCACGGGGTCCGAACATGACCAGCTGGCGACGGAAGAGCATGCCGATGTTGTCGGGCACCGTGCGGGCGAGGTTGATGTTGTGCGAGACGATCAGGATCGTGGCGTCGATCTCGGCGTTGATGTCGATCAGGGTCTGCGAAATGTAGGTGGTACGCACGGGATCGAGGCCCGAGTCCGGCTCGTCGACCAGGATGATCTCGGGGTCGAGCACCAGGGCGCGGGCCAGTCCGGCGCGCTTGCGCATACCGCCTGAGATCTCACCGGGCAGCTTGTCCTCGGCACCGAGCAGACCGGTCAGTTCGAGCTTCTCCATCACGATCTTGCGGATGTCGGACTCGGACTTCTTGGTGTGCTCGCGCAACGGGAACGCGACGTTGTCGTAGAGGTTCATCGAGCCGAACAGTGCGCCGTCCTGGAACAGCACCCCGAACAGCTTGCGGATCTCGTAGAGCTCTCGCGAGGAGCACTGCAGGATGTCGGTTCCGTCGATGAAGATCTTGCCCTGCTCGGGCCGCAGGAGACCGATCAGCGACTTCAGGAAGACCGACTTGCCGGTACCGGAGGGGCCGAGGAGAGCGCTGACTTCACCCTTCGGCAGGGTCAACGTCACGTCCTGCCAGATCTTCTGTACCCCGAAAGACTTGGTCAATCCCTCGACCGAAACCTCGACTCCCACGCTGACCTCCACAATTCGTACACATCGACCCAGATGTGGGTTGCGTCACTGTAACCCATGCACGTGTCCGCTCCGACACAGGAGCTTACCGCCCAGTAAGAACTTCCCCGAGTCAGGCTGTAGAGCTTGCATCAGTGTGGCTCATCTCACGCGACACGGTCGCCGACTCGCCAGAACTGTGACAAGTCCCTGCGCCAGGAAGCTGTGACACACCACAAATAATGACTGCCGAAACCCTTCGTAACGCTTCGGACTTCGGCGAGGTCGAGTAAACAGCGACGCGGAGCGAGTGTCACGCGATCCGGCGGAGTCCGTGACCGATCACAACGACGAGTCATTCGGTGCCACCGGAAACACAGAAAAGGGACCGTCCCCACCGGAGTGGGAACGGCCCCTCGACTCGCCCTCGAATTCAGAGCGTGAAGTACGACTGCAACGAAGCGGTCTTACTTGACGGAGATCTTTGCGCCGGCAGCTTCCAGCTTCTCCTTGGCAGCCTCGGCTGCGTCCTTGGCGACCTTCTCCAGGATTGCCTTCGGAGCGCTCTCGACGAGGTCCTTGGCTTCCTTCAGGCCGAGGCCGGAGACGACCTCACGGACGACCTTGATGACCTGGATCTTCTTGTCGCCGGCCGACTCGAGGACGACGTCGAACTCGTCCTGCTCCTCGGCAGCTTCGGCCGGAGCACCGGCTGCGCCTGCTGCGGCAACTGCGACGGGAGCGGCTGCGGTGACCTCGAAGGTCTCCTCGAATGCCTTCACGAACTCGCTGAGCTCGAGGAGGGTGAGCTCCTTGAACTGGTCGAGCAATTCTTCGGTGCTGAGCTTCGCCATGGTGGCGGGTCCTTCCTGTAAGTACCTGGTCGCTGATCCGCGACTGGTGTTCGGTGATGGTGTGGAGCTGAGCTGTTCGCCGATACCAGCGGATCAGCTTTCGGCGGGAGCTTCCGCCGGTGCTTCTGCTTCTGCAGGCGCCTCGGCTGCGGCGGGTGCGCCGGCAGCCTTCTTCTCCTGCAACGCGAACGCCAAACGCGCGAACTGCGATGCGGGAGCGTTGAACAGGCCTGCAGCCTTCGACAAGTTGCCCTTCATGGCGCCGGCGAGCTTGGCCAACAGGATTTCGCGCGACTCGAGGTCTGCGATCTTGTTGATCTCGTCCACGGACAGCGTTGCGCCGTCCATGTAGCCGCCCTTGACGATCAAGGCCTTGTTGTCCTTGGCGAATGCCTTGATGGCCTTCGCTGCGTCGACCGGCTCGCCCTTGATGAATGCAATGGCGGTCGGTCCGACGAACAAGTCGTCGAGACCGGTGATGCCGGCCTCGGCTGCTGCGCGCTTGACCAGGGTGTTCTTGGCGACGGAGTACGTGGCACCTTCGCCGAGCGCACGCCGGAGCTGAGTCAGACCGGACACCGAAAGACCACGGTATTCCGTGACGACGGCAGCCGTCGAACCCTTGAACTGTTCGGTGATCTCCGATACTGCTGAGACCTTTTCGGGCTTTGCCATACTTCGCCTCCTCTCGTGGGAAGTTGTGTCGATCGCGAGAGGGCCGGAAAACGACGAACGCCCCGGCGCAAGAAGCACACGGGGCGTGAACGAGTGGCAGCCACGAGGACTGCATACCGGTTCCCTACCTCGTTCTCCTGCGTGGGCCGTCCGAAGCGATCTCGGACCTTCAACCGCGCAACTCCCGGAAGTGAATCCTTCGAGAAGGCGGTGACCAACGGTCTTGGGTAGAACTTGATTGGGCGGTCTGGGCACCAGTGCGAGCACTCGTGATCCGAACCGTCGCCCAGGTTACAACACGTTCGGCGTCAACTCCAAAACGTTCGGCGTTCGCAGTCGTGTACGCACAGTCAGATGCGCACCCCGTAGAGAACCAGGTTGCGCTCGTAGCTGCCCACGGCTGCGTCGAAGTCACCCGAACAGGTGATGAGCCGGATCTCGTCGGCAGGCACCGCCCCGAAGACCAGCGCGGTCGGGAACTCGGCCTTGCCGTAGTCACCGACCTCGACGATGCGGTACTCGGCTCGACCACCCGCCTCGTCCTCGACCGCGACGACATCGCCGGGTCCGAGTTCCGACAGCCGATCGAACACCGCGGGTCCGGTCGTCGAGTCGACGTGCCCGGCCAGGACCGTCGGACTGCCGATCGCGCCGGGTCGGCCACCTCCGGTGAACCACCCGACGTCGTCGTAGTCGGTGGGCACCTGCATCTCCCCCGATGCGGTGAGACCCAAGCCGATCAACGGCTCGTCAAGACCGATGTCCACGGCGCTCACCCGCGTCGGGGCAGGTCTGACCGAGTCCGCTGCGGGCGCAGTCGGGGCGATGCCCGACGACGGCTGCGAGGACTCGGGGGCGGCCTGCGTCGGTGACGATGGCGGCGGCGCCGGTGACGGTGGTGGCGGGGAGGAACAGCCCACCACCACCGTCGCGGCCGCCGCCGCGATCAGAACCGAATATCTCAGCTCCGCACCTCGCGTCGAGCCGCGAACGTCACGCCCGCGACGACCATCGCACCCAGAGCCACCGCGCCTGCGACGGGCAGCACCGAGCTCGACGCCGAATCGGACGCCGCGAGCGCCGACCCACCGCCACCGGTCGCAACGGACCCGACCGGGATCTGGCTGAGCTGGCCGCGCACCGCTCCCGCCGAGAAGTCGACGGTGTGGGTGTCGGCGGCGAAGGCCGCGGGATCGGCTTCGATCTGATCGAGGGTGAACCCGGTACCGCTGTCGGCGGTGGCACCGGCCGGAGTGAGGCCGGTGGTGAACGGTCCCTGCATGCAGCCGCTGCTGGTACGCGGGCCGTCGCCGATGGGGGTCGGGTTCGGGAATGCCAGACGCGGAGGACCTGCTGCGCCCGCCGCCGCCTGGTGAATGTGCGTGGCAGTCTTGGCCGGGCTCATGTAGTCGCCGGTCACGCCTTCGAGCGCGATGTCGTAGCAGATGATGTCGAGGTCGGAGTTGATGCGCAGCGTGAAAGTACCCATCGCGCCTGGCTGGCCCGGAGTGGCGACGCCCTCACCGTTGAGCACCTGGTCGGGAGTGGCCATGGCCGTGAATGCGCTGGTGAACGAATCCGGTTCGGCGACAGGGGTATCGGCACCGGCCGGGGCAGCGGCGAACAGCATCAGGGCCGCGGTACCACCGACGAGTGCTGTGGCGGTGGATCGGATCGACGTTGCCGGGCGTGGAATCGAGCGTCTGGTCATCTCGTGTGCCTTCCGTGGGAGTATCGGGCAGGCGAGCCCGTGCAAGGTGTACGAGCGCCGATGCCAGAATGTTCAAAGCTCGGTAAAGAAATGTTTCCCGCCCTCGACATGAACGTCCGAGGGTCCACCGACGTATCCACTGTCATGAGCATCGGGAGCGTGATCGAACTGGACTTCGACGTCGCTGCCGCGTACGACGAGCACGCGTCGGCCATGCTCGGGTTCGCCGTCAACGCTCTGCGGGACAGAACTCTGGCCGAGGATTGCGTTCAGGAGACCTTCTTTCGGGCATGGCGAGCGCGATCCCGATTCGAGCCGAGGCGCGGGTCGCTGCGAACGTGGCTGTTCGCCATCGAACGCAACGTGATCGTCGATGTTCAGCGGTCGCTGACGAGAATGCCGATGCCGGCTTCGGACCGGATCGAAGACGTCGATCGGGGGCCGGGCGGGGTCACGCGCGACACCAGTCCCGACGTCGACGAGCGGCTCCGCATCATCGCCGCGCTTGCTCTGCTCTCTCCCGAGCATCGGCAGGTCGTGGTCGCAGTGCACCTGGGCGGCAGCACCTACGCGGAACTGTCGGAATCGACCGGGGTTGCCGTACGAACACTGCGCACCCGCACCTTCTACGCACTGCGGGCACTACGAGAGCACCTCGACGGAAAGGAGGAAACATGAGCGCATCACCCGATCGCCGAGCCGAATTGATCGCCGCTGCCGTCGGCGACGACCTCGACGACGCCGAAGCCTCCGAACTGCGCGAGCTCGCCGCGGCGGACCCCACGATCGACACCGAAATCGCCGAACTGCGCGCGATGACGGACATCCTTGGCCACCACGGACCGAGCGAGCCCTGGCTCGAACCTGCGACGCCACCCGACCTGCGCGAACGAATCCTCGTCGCGACGGGACACTCCCCGCGACAGCGGTCCGGATCGCAGCGATTCGGAATGCAGCGCAGGTCAGCAGGTCTGGCCGCTGCGGCCGCAATCGTGGGGGTGGTGGTCGGCAGTGGGGTCGTGCTCGGGGTCGACGCCTACCGCGAGCCCGCGAATCCACCCACCGCGATCACCGGTCCACCCGGAACCCTCGGCGCATACGAGGAAATCGCGTTCACCACGACTGCGCCGAGCGTCGACATAGAAGGAGGTCTGGTCGCCCACACCTGGGGCACCGAGACCGTCCTGGAGATGGACGGCATCTCCGATCGTGGGCCCTACGAGGTGGTTCTCGTCGACCGGACGGGTGTCGAACGCCCGTCCGGCACGTTCCTCGGTAGCGACATCACCATCGAGTGCCGCATGAACGCCGCGGTACTGCGCCAGGACGTGACCGACATCGAGATCCGCACATCCGGCGGCGCCGTCCTGGCGCGCGCTCAGCTGCCGACGGCCTCGTAGCGTCCGGAGTCGGCTCGGCTGCGGTTCGAGCCGGGCCACCAGTTGCGCTCACCGAAGAGCTTCATCATCGCGGGCACCATCATCATGCGCACCAGCACCGCGTCGAACAGCACGGCAATGGCGAGAGCGAAGCCGAACTGTTTGAGCTCGAGCACATCGGCGGTGAGGAAGCTGGCGAACACGGCGATCATGATCGCGGCGGCGGCCGTGATCGGCCTGGCGGTGTGCTCGATGCCGTCGACGACGGCCACGTCGTTGCTCGCTCCCCGCACGAACACCTCACGCATGCGGCCGATGAGGAACACCTCGTAGTCCATCGACAGGCCGAAGACCACGGCGAACACCGTCACCGGTAGATACACCTGGATGTAGCCAGGGCTCTCGAAGCCGAGAAGGCTCGAACCCCAACCCCATTGGAAGACGGCGACGGTCGCACCCAACGCCGCGCCGGTGACCAGCAGGTTCATGGCCACGGCCTTGAGCGGAATCACCACGCTGCGGAAGACGACGGCCAGGTAGAAGAGCGAGAAGGCCAGCACCGCGGCGACGACCCAGGCGAACTTGCCCGAGATCTCGTCGGAGGCGTCGACCACCAATGCGGTGGTGCCACCGACGGAGACGTTCGTGCCGTCCCGGTCACCTGCGGCGACCGCCTGCTCACGCAGGGATCCGACGAGATCGGAAGCCTCCGTCGAGTCGATCGGCACCGACGGAACGACGATCAGCAACGACCGCCCGCCCTCCGGCTGAGCCAACGCGTAGGCGACGCGATCGTCGCCGCGCACGGAGTCGGCGAACGCGTTGACGGTGGCCATCTGTTGCGGTCCCAACGGACTGTCGTCCTCGCCGGTGAACACGATGGTGATCGGTGAGATGGTGCCGGGCGCGAATTTCTCGGTCAGGACCGTGTTGGCCCGTCCGGACGGTTCCGCGCTGAGCGCTTCGGCGCCGAGGTCGACGCCGTACGAGATGGAACCGATGGGAATCAGGCAGACGACAAGGACCGCGGCCGACGCCGCCGTGTACCGCCACGGGCGTTCGATGACGTGCTGCGCCCACCGCGACCACCACGTGGGCACGGCGGCGTCGTGCTCGTCGACCGACGGAGGTTGGAATCGGCGCGGCAGAGACCAGGCCCCGATGCGCGTTCCCAATACCGCAAGAATCGCCGGCAGCAAGGTCCACGCGACCACGACGACGGTGGCAATGGTGAGCGCGACGACCAACGAGATGCTCTGTACCGCGGGAACGTCGACGATTGCGAGGGCACCGAGTGCGATCAACACGACCAGACCCGAAATGACGATGGTGTGCCCGGCGGTGCCCATGGCAGCCCCGACGGCGCGCTCCGTCCGGTCCGGATCGTCCGAGGGTGTCCGCCCTATCTCCTCCCGGAATCGACTGACGATGAAGAGCGCGTAGTCGATTCCCAGACCCAGACCGAACATCGCGGCCACGGTGGTGACGAGGACGTCGAACGTCATCACGTTGGACAACAGCGCGAACATCCCGAACGCCGCCAGCACGCCGATGCCGGTGGAGACCAACGGCACGATGCCTGCGACCACCGACCCGAGCGCCAGAATCAGGACCACGAACGCGATGGGAAGACCGATGCTCTCCGCCCGCACCGCGTCCTCGGATTCGACACGGGTGAGATCGACCGTCATCGGGGAATACCCCGTCACCGCGACCTCGACGCCGTTGCCGGAGGCCGAGCCGATCATCTCCTGCACGCGTTCGGCAACTGCGATCCGATCGCTGGCCTCTCCGCCGATACCGACGAACGCGAGCGCAGACGTGCCGTCCTCGGAGATCGTCGGGACGAAGCCTGCGGTCTCGTAGGGGTCGACGACCCGCAGCACGTCCGGGGACTGCCGGAGCTGACCGACGACCTCCCCCACTCGCTCGCGGAACGCCGGGTCCGAGGTGTTCACCGATTCGGAGGTGAACGTGACGACGAGTTGTTCGGAGCCGAACGACTCGAAGTGACGCTCGATCAGATCATCGGCCCGGCTCGATTCGGTGCCCGGCACCGAGAAGTTGGCTCCGACCAGCGAATTCTGCAGCGCCGGGTACAGAACCGCCGATCCCACCGCCAGCAGAGTCCAGATCGCCAGCACCACCCAGCGCCGACGGGCGACGAGTCGACCCCACCGGTCGCCGATGTTTCCCCTGCTCACCTGCGGGTCGATTCGCGAGATCGTCTCGGTCATCTACGTCAACTCCCGGCTGAAGATGCGGTACGTGCGATGCGGAGCGAGTTTCGTCCGGGACAGGACCGAGCCCTTCATCCACGGACTGTCGTCGAGCACGGGAGCCGCTTCCACACGGGTGAACCCGAGGTCGCGCATGCGCACCGACATCTCCATGATCAGCAGGGAGGACACGGCTCGATCCGGGCAATCGGGGTCGACGAACAGCATGTCCACCCGCACGCCGTCGATGACCTCCGTGCGACCCGGACGCTTGACGTGCCACAGCGTCACCAGGTCTCGCGCCCAGCGAGACTTCAGGTGCGACGCCTTCGCGGCGGCCTGATTGACGTCCGGGATTCCCATCAGGAAGCCGACGGGCTTGCCGTCGAGTTCGGCCAGCAGGGTGAGCCTGCGGTCGATGACCGGAAGCATCATCTTCAGCAACTCGAACAGCTCCGTGTAGGACAGCGGCGAAAAGCCCCAGAAGTTCACGAACGTCTTGTTGTAGAGGTCCCGCACGATGCGCGCGTCGCGCCGCAGCGTCCGGTACTTCATCGACCGGAACGTCACCTCGGATCGCGCCTTGATCTTCTCGAAGATCTGCATGTGCCGCGCGTATTTAGGGTCGTTGTAGATGATGCACGGATCGTCGAAGAGGTAGCTGTAGAAGTCCTTGACCGCCATCAGACCCCACTTCTCGAAGTGGGCCGCGTAGTAGAGCGGATTGTGCGGCATCCCCACCAGGGGCAGTGCCGGGATCTCGTCGACGACGACGCCTGCGCTGTAGAACATCGACGGCCCGAACGGCCCCGATATGGTCGCGAGCCCGCGGGCCGAAAGCCATTGTGCCGCAGCGTCGAGCAACGCCTTCGCGACGTCGTGATCGTCGACGGCCTCGTAGAAGCCGAAGAAGCCGATCGACTCCCCCGTGTACTCGGTGAACGACAGGTCGTGGATGGCCACGACGCGACCGACGGCAATTCCGTTCTCGCGCGCCAGGAATGCTTTCGTGATGCGGGTGGCCGCGACCGAGGACGGCGGTGCGATGAGCACTCGACGCAGGTCCATCGACTCGTCGGGAAGACGGTACGGATCGCCCTGGTAGACCAGGTCCGAGACGGCCTCGAACTCGCGCCAGCCTGCTTTGCCGTCGACCTCTTCGATCGTGATCATCGTTCCTCTTCGCTCCGTTGACTGCCGTCGACGAGGATCGGTGAACGGGCCACCGTCGTCTCCCCGGCGAACACGTAATTGCCTGGCCGGACGGTGATTTCGTCGACGAGTGCGTCCGGCACGAACACGTCGCACTGAGAACCGAAGCGGATCATCCCGTACTGCTGGCCGCGTTCGACGGTGTCACCGACGGCCACGTGCGCGACGATGCGGTCGACCCAGAGATCGGCGATCTGCGTCACCGTCACCACGGCACCGGACTCGTGCTCGATCGAGATGGTGAGCCTCTCGTTGGTGAGCAGGTAGTCGCAGCCCTCGTCGTAGGGAGTGCGTCGGGTCAACAGATTCGCGCCGACCCTGGCCATCGACTTGTTGAACGGTGCCGCGGACCGGTGGCGACGCATGCCGACGGTGCCCGACACCGGAATTCGATTGCGGTGCACCGAGTATTCGGACATGTAGATCCCGATGAGGTAACCGCTGTCGGTCGAGCCGACTCCTGCGATCTCGTCGAGAACGATCGTCCGCCCCTTCTTGACGGCGAACGCGGTACTGCCCGCCTCCACTCGCTTGACGTACGTGACGAACCCGTCGGCCGGGGCGAGTACCGCCCGCGGATCGGCCGGTGGTTCGCGGTGCGGATCGCGGAAGAAGAACCGGGTCCGCCAGTACACGAACAACGCGAACAGAGCTGTTGGCACCGCGCCGAGGCCGACTGCCCACCGAACCCAGGACATCAGCTGTGCCGCTGTTCGTCGACGCTCTCCGACCAGGTCACGAAGGCATCGGCCGCCCGGATCCGCACCGAGCCGGGCAGCACCCCGATCAGCCCGCACACCACGTAGAAGCCGAGCGAGAGAACGCCGTTGGTCACCTCACGGCCGATGGGTACGTCCCGCAGGCGCACCGAGGTGGGCTCGAATCCGTCCGTCACGTCAGTTGACGGCGGCGGGCGTGAGCGTCTTGAGCTGTGCTTTCTCGAAGTAGAGCTCGAAGAGTCGGCGGTGATCGCACCAGGAGATGTCGTGGTCGACGGGCAGGATCGCCTCGGGCTTGTGCACCAGGCGCATGAGCTTGTCGATGTTGTCGGCCAGCATCGTCTCGGCGAATCGAGGAGAGATGCGTGCGCTGACGCGCTCCTTGAACTCCTCCCAGCTCACCAGATCGAGTCCGAGGAGGTCGGCGTAGAGATCGTGACCGTAACCGGTGGGATTGCTCGGCAGTAGCCTCGTCAGAGGATGACTGCGCAGCGAGTTGCTCGCCATGACGTCGCACATCACGTCGACGGGAACGTAGTTCATTCCCGGGCCGTCCCAGATGGCACCGGCAGCGATCGCCAGTTCGATGATGCGCCAGAAGCTGTAGACCCGCCCCGGATCGCGACCGAGTTCGGTGCTGCCGAGGATGTAGGGAGCCTCGCACAGGGTGACCGAGTAGGTGTCCGACATCGACAGCCATCCGAGCAGCGTTGCGTTGACCCACTTCATCTGCGCGTATCCGGAGTACCACCAGGAATCGGGACGACGGAAGTCCTCGGGCTTCTGGTACAGGTGGGCACCGATACTGCCCACGTACGTCAGATGCTTGCGGGTGGAGGTGATGCTGAATTCGAGGATGCGCAGCACGCTGACGAACCAGTCGTCGCGCAGGTCGGCGTAGCTCTCGGTGTAATCGGTCGAACTGGCGCAGTTGAAGATCTGCCCCACTCCGGCAGCCAGGTCGTAGTAGGCGGCCTTGTCGAGACCGAACCGGAACTTCGTCGGAGTGCCCTCGACGATGCGGATCTTGTCGGCATCCACCGCGATCTCGTACTGATCGAACGTGCGCTGCAGACGCTCGAAAGCCGTTTCCTCCTCGGTGGGACGAACCATCGCGTACACGACCTCGACGGCGGAATCACGAGTCAGACGGCCGATCAGGTGAGCACCGAGAAAGCCGTTGGCCCCGAACACGAGCGCGGTGTCGGTGCGCGGCGCTGCCATGTCCGCCAAGCGGCGGCGAGTCTCCTCGTCGATGAACGGACGCAGAGCCGTCGGATCACCGTTGCTCAGTGCGACGACGTCGGCGTACTTCCCGGCAAAGCGAAGCCCCGGGCATTCGCTGGTGATCAGTGCATCTGCGTGCGGCCAGATCGGACGCAACGATCCGTCTCCGAACAGTGCTTCTACGTGCATTCGCGCTCCCCTGCAACGGTCGGTGTCCCACATCACTCGGACGGGCAGACGTTAGCAATGACGCGGGCCCATAAACGGTCGACCACAAAAGTCTGGGAACCCCCACAGCGCCGCTCAACCGGCGTTGAGAGTGTTCCCAATCGAATTAGGCAAATCGCCCTGCGCCGGTAGGGGCGATCTCCAGCGATTTCCATTCGTCGAGACAAACGAGGCCCTTCGACGGTCTAATCGTTTCCCATGACGGCAGTACAGCCACACCCCCTCCTGCAACCCGCACGCGATCCGAGCGGCGGCGACGCAGCGGCGGCATGGGCGACCATCGTGCGCGAGCAACCGCGCTACCCGCGGGTGTCCATCACGGCGAACGTGCGCATACCGATGAGCGACGGAACGGCATTGCGCGCATACGTCTTTCGCCCCGCGGACGCGTCGGGACGGGCGGTGGAGGGCGTGTTTCCCACCGTCCTGAACCTCACGCCCTACAACAAGCTGCTGATCAAGGGCATCGACACCATCCTCGAGACCCCGGTTCTCGGTCGCGCGATCCGAGCTTTCTCCTCTGCGTTCGACCTGACCGGAACCAGATTCGACGGCATCACCGAGATCACCCGGGTGGTGGCGGGCGGGGCGGCCGACCTGCTCTCGGTCAACCGTCATCTCGTGCGCAGCGGGTACGTGCAGATGATCGTCGACGTCCGCGGCACCGGCAGCTCCTCGGGCACCTGGGACGTGCTGGGCCCCCGAGAGCAGCTCGACTCGCTCGAAGTGATCGAGTGGGCGCGACGCAGGCAGTGGTGCAACGGCAGGATCGGGATGGCCGGAATCTCGTACTCCGCCATCAACGCCCTGCAGGCCGCAGCCAAGCAGCCTGCAGGCCTCGACGCGGTGTTCGCGGTCGAGGGGTCGGTGGACATCGTGCGGGAGATCTTCGCCACCGGAGGCGCAACCTCGGCGTTCATTCCGCTGTGGCTCGCGGCCGTCAACGGGCTCAAATGGGCGCCTGCGGTCGGCGGAATCGACACGCTCGCCTGGCTCCGCGATCGCGCTCGATCCCCGGCCACGAATCTGCTCGACCTGGCCAAAGGGTTTGTCTCGGGCGGAGATCCGCGAATCTACGACAACGAGTACTACGACACCATCGATGCCGTCATCGAAGACATCGCGGCACCGACATTTCTGTACGGCTGCTGGCACGACATATTCGGCGGTTCCGCACCGGACATCTACAACCGGCTCGCTCTCGAACGCGGATACAAGCAGCTGCTCGTCGGCGACGGGTACCACGGCAACCCGGGAATCGGGTTCGGCGAACCGGGATTTCCGCCTCGCCTGGACGTACTCGAGCGGGCCTGGTTCGACAAGTGGCTGCGCGACGTGGACAACGGAATCGAGAACTACGGCCCCGTCACCCTGCGTCAGCAGGGTGGCAATTGGACTGCGCACGGGCGCTTTCCGGCTCCTCGGGCGCAACCTCGCCGGCTCTACCTGTCGGCAGCGGCGTCGGGCACCGCGCCCCATGCCGTCGCCGACGGCAGCCTCACCGGCGATCCGGCCGCCGAGTCCGACGTCCTGACGGTCCGGCCCTCACTGCGGGCCGTCGTATCTCGTGACACCACACAGGTTCTCGCAGGCGTGACGGCAGTCCTGGGCGGCGGTTTCACCTACGACAATCGATTCGCCGAGGGTGCCGCAGTCACCTTCACCACCGCGCCCGCCGAGTCGGACACCGTGCTGTCCGGTCCCATGAACCTGCATCTGCGTGTGGTCTGCCATGCGCCGGAGGCGATGTGGGCCATCATGATCTGCGACGTCGCCCCGAGCGGCCGATCGATCGTGCTGAGCAACGGCGCCCTGCTCGCATCACGCCGAGCCGTCGACGACGAGCGATCACTGTTCGCCCCGAACGGTGATTACACCCGTCCGTACCATCCACTCACCGAGGCAGCGCTGCTCCCGGTACCCGTGGGGGAACCCATCGATCTCGACATCGACATCCTGACCACCGAGGCCGTCATCGCATCCGGCCACCGCCTGCGCGTGAGCGTATTCGCCACCGACACACCGCGGTTCATCCCGATCCTGCCGGATCTGGTGCGTACCCGCCTGCGCAGGCAGGACATCGACATCGACCCGGAGAGTCCGAGTTACCTGGTGGTGCCGGTACTCGGTGAGCCCGGCTGGTAGGAACGAGAGCATGAGAATCGAACAAGGTGTCGCGCCGACGAACTCCGTCGAGATCGCGTACGAGGACATGGGGTCGATCGACGATCCCGCGGTGCTGCTCATCATGGGTCTGTCTGCGCAATTGACGTTGTGGCCCATGGACTTCTGCACCCGTCTCGTCGACGCGGGCTACCGGGTGATCCGCATCGACAACCGCGATATCGGGTTGTCCACCAAGATGACCGGGCAGAAGGTGCGAGGTTCCCAGATTCTTCGCCTGATCCGGCACGAGTTCGGGATGTCCTCGGACGTGCCGTACACCATCACGGACATGGCGGCCGACGCCGTCGGCGTGCTCGACCATCTCGACATCGACTCGGTGCACGTCGTCGGGGCGTCCATGGGCGGGATGATCACCCAGGTCTTCGCCGGAAGCTATCCCGACCGAACGAAGTCGGTCGGGATCCTCTTCTCGAGCACCAACGAGCCGTTCCTGCCGCCGCCCGACCCACGCGCGCTGCTGCCGCTCATGGGTGGCGTCGGGAAGGACGCGACCAAGGACGAGATCATCGCGCACTCGGCGAAGACGCTCGCCGCGATCGGCTCCCCCGGCTACCGCACTCCACTAGAGGAGCAGCTCGAGATCGCGCAGGTGATGTACGAGCGGAACTACAACCCGTCCGGTGTCGTCCGGCAGATGGCCGCCATCACCGGCACCGGCAGTCTGCGGCCCTACGCGAAGAAGATCACCGCACCCACCACGGTCATCCACGGCACCGCCGACAAACTGGTGCGGCCGTCGGGCGGGAAGGCCATCGCCCGTGCCGTCCCCGACGCCGAGCTGACGTTGATCGACGGTATGGCCCACGACCTGCCTGCCGCGCTGATCGACCGCATCGCCGGGATCATCCTGGCGAATTTCGCGCGGGCCGCCTAGGCGCGACGGGCCTCGTCACGCAACGAAGGCCGGCACCCGAGGTATCGGTGCCGGCCTTCGTTGTGGTGCTGAGCTGATTTACGCGTTCGCGTCGTCCTCGAGGAGGTTGCGCGTGCGGTTCGGATCGACCTGGACGCCGGGTCCGGTGGTGGTCGAGACGGTGACCTTCTTGACGTAACGGCCCTTGGCCGACGACGGCTTCGCACGCAGGATCTCGTCCAGCGCTGCGCCGTAGTTCTCCACCAGCTTGGTCTCGTCGAACGAGGCCTTGCCGATGACGAAGTGCAGGTTGGCCTGCTTGTCGACGCGGAAGTTGATCTTGCCGCCCTTGATGTCGTTGACGGCCTTGGTCACATCGTTGGTGACCGTGCCCGTCTTCGGGTTCGGCATCAGGCCACGCGGTCCGAGGACACGGGCGATACGGCCGACCTTGGCCATCTGATCCGGGGTGGCGATCGCGGCGTCGAAGTCCAGGAATCCGCCCTGGATGCGCTCGATCAGATCTTCTGCGCCGACGACGTCGGCTCCTGCTGCCTCGGCCTCTGCAGCCTTCTCACCAGCGGCGAAAACAATAACCCGAGCGGTCTTGCCGGTGCCGTGGGGAAGGTTGACGGTGCCGCGCACCATCTGGTCGGCCTTGCGAGGGTCGACGCCGAGACGCACTGCGACCTCGACGGTGGGGTCGAACTTGCTCGACGCGGTCTCCTTGGCCAGCTTGGCGGCTTCGAGAGGCGAGTAGAGGTTGTCCTGGTCGATCTTTGCGGCCTGCTCGAGGTAGGCCTTGCTGCGCTTTGCCATGTCTTACTGTCCTTCGTTCGAGTTCAGTGTGGTTGACGAGCCTGGCCGGCTCTCCCACGTGTGATGCTTGGAGAGGCTGGAAATCAGCCTTCGACCGTGATGCCCATCGAGCGAGCAGTGCCGGCGATGATCTTCGCGGCCTGATCGATGTCGTTGGCGTTGAGGTCTTCCTGCTTGGTCTTGGCGATCTCGCGCACCTGATCCATGGTCACCTTGGCGACCTTGGTCTTGTGCGGCTCGCCGGAGCCCTTGGCCACGCCTGCAGCCTTGAGCAGCAGCTTGGCAGCCGGAGGAGTCTTCAGCTTGAAGTCGAACGTGCGGTCTTCGTAGACCGAGATCTCGACCGGCACGACGTTGCCGCGCTGCGACTCGGTCGCGGCGTTGTACGCCTTGCAGAACTCCATGATGTTGACGCCGTGCTGGCCCAGTGCGGGGCCGACGGGCGGTGCCGGGTTGGCGGCACCGGCCTGGATCTGAAGCTTGATGATCCCGGCTAGCTTCTTCTTCTTCGGGGGCATTTCTTTTTCCTTGTATTCGCTCGGGTTTCTTGCGGTTGCTACTGCAAGTCTGTGTGGTCGGCTTCTAGATCTTGGAGACCTGAGTGAAGCCGAGCTCGACCGGTGTTTCACGGCCGAAGATCGATACCAGCACCTTGAGCTTCTGCTGCTCTGCGTTGACCTCGCTGATGCTGGCGGGGAGGGTGGCGAACGGGCCGTCCATGACGGTGACCGACTCGCCGACCTCGAAGTCGACCTCGATGGTCGGCTTCGACGTGGTGTCGCCACTCTGATCGGCTGCGCCAGCGGTCGCCTTCGCGTCCTTCTTGGCACCTTCCTGCGGCATCAGGAACTTGACGACCTCGTTGATGGTCAACGGTGACGGCCGCGAGGTGGCTCCGACGAAGCCGGTGACGCCGGGGGTGTTGCGGACCGCTCCCCAGGACTCGTCGTTGAGTTCCATGCGAACGAGGATGTAACCGGGCAGAACCTTGCGGTTGACCTGCTTGCGCTGGCCGTTCTTGATCTCGGTGACCTCTTCGGTGGGAACTTCCACCTGGAAGATGTAGTCGCCGACGTCGAGGTTCTGCACGCGGGTCTCGAGGTTGGCCTTGACCTTGTTCTCGTATCCGGCGTACGAGTGAATGACGTACCAGTCGCCGGGAGCGCGGCGCAGAGCCGCCTTCATCTCGGCAACGGGATCCTCGGGCTCGGCCGTCACATCTGCGTCGACGGTCTCGCCGTCGTCGGCGGGGACGTCCTCACCGGCGGCAGCGGCAACATCGGCCTTGATTGCTTCGTCGGTCTCGCGGTCCTGAGCGGCCTGCTCCGCTTCGAGGCCCTGCTTGGTCGCCTCGACATCGGCGTCGAATGCGGCCACTTCGGTGGCGTCGTTGTGCGGCGTGCTCACGTCAGCACCCTTTCTCTAGTTCCTGCTCGGTTCGATCGTCGATAGGTCGCGCAGCTGCGATCGGTCAGCCGAACAGCCAGCCGACGCCCTGGATGAAGAGCACGTCGAGGCCACTGATGTACGCAACCATGAACGTCAGGAAGACGAGCACGACGGTGGTGTAGGTGACCATCTGCTTCTTGTTCGGCCAGATGACCTTGCGAAGCTCGGCGACGACCTCACGGAAGAACTGCAACAGACGCAGAAACACGTTCGGCCGCTTGTCGGCTTTGACCTTGCCCGGACGAGTCCTACCGGCCTTGGCCTTCGCCGGCGCGGTGGATGCGGCCGGAGCCTTGGACATCGACACGCCCGCAGCGCTACCGCGGGACCTGCTGGTCGATCGCTTACCGGTGGGGACCACGGCGTCTGCAGCGGATTCACCGGCAGCGGTGTCAGCATCGGAAGGACGGCCCTCGGAGCCAGGTGCGACGTCGTCTGCAGCCGAAGAGTTCTCGAACTCCTCCGATCGACCGTCGCGCTTACCGCGCTCCTCGCTCACGTCGTTCCTCTCAGTTGCTGACACCTTGGGCAGGGGCGACAGGACTTGAACCTGCAACCTACGGTTTTGGAGACCGTTGCTCTACCAATTGAGCTACGCCCCTTCGGCCGAAACTTTCTCGGCCGCTCTGGTGTCCATCCGGGCTCTCACCCCACCCGCACACCCTCCGGAAGAGGACGCGGGCAGCGCAGAGCGCCGGATTACCCCAGAAATCTCAGTGTACTGCACGCCCTTCGGAACAGATAAATCCCGTCGTCCCGGCCGTGAACGAGCTCGACCGGATCGACCATGCTCAGGCCAAGCGCACCGTTGCGGTGGCTCGCCCGAAAATCTTCTTGCCTGCGGACTTCGCGACGATGGCGACTGTCGCGGTCCGCTTCTCGGCGTCCACGGACTTGACCTTGCCGGTGAACTCCACCGACGCCGGGGAGTCGGCCGGGACCAACACTGCACTGGTGAAGCGCACGTTGTACTCGGTGACCGCACCCGGGTCGCCGAGCCACGAGGTGACGAAACCGGCCCCGAGACCCATCGTGAGCATTCCGTGCGCGATGACGTCGTCCAATCCGGCCAGCTCGACGACTTCGTCGCTCCAGTGGATCGGGTTGGGATCGCCCGATACGCCTGCGTAGTTCACCAGGTCGCCGCGGGTGAGTGCGACGATGCGCTCGGGAAGCTCCTCGCCGACCGACACCTCGTCGAAGTTACGAAGCGCCATGCCTGATCACTTCCTTCACCGCATGGGCGATGTTCTCGTCGATCTCCCCGCCGGTACGCGCCACGATGGTCGTCCAGGTCGTTTGAACGAGATCGCCGTTCTGATCGGTGATGATGTTCTTGGTGGTCATGATGTCGCTGCCGCTCATCTGCCGGAACGATTCGAGATACACGTCGCAGAAGATTCGATCGCCCACCTGGATCGGGCGATGAAATTCCAGTCTCTGATCGGTCTGCAGAATCTGACTCGGGTCGTAGCCCGTGATGACTTCTTGCAACATCCGGGTCTGCGACATGATTCCGAGCAGGGAAACGAAGGTCAAGGGCGCGAGGAGACCGTCGTAACCGAGGCCCTTCGCAGCGTCCTCGTCGTGATGCGCGGGATGAAAATCCTGGACGGCACGCGCGTATTCACGAACCTTCTCGCGGCCGACCTCGTAGAAGTCGTCGACGCGAAAATGAGAACCGACCATGGACGCCGCGTGAGCGGATGCATCCATGGCCGGGACGTCGTGCGGAGCTTGTGACACGGAAAGACAACCTTTTCTACCCTGGACGCAAGAGCCGTTAGGGGAAGAAGTGTGTCCTAACGCCGGGCGCCGACTGGTGAACGGAAATGCGAACCAGCGAGCCGAGCGGACTAGCGAGATTCGCGGTGAGCCCGATGCGTGCCGCAGTTGGAGCAGAACTTCTTCAGCTCGATGCGGTCGGGATCGTTCCGACGGTTCTTCTTGGTGATGTAGTTGCGGTGCTTGCAAACCTCGCAGGCCAAGGTGATCTTGGGCCGCACATCGGTGGAGGAGGCCACTGGACGCCTACTTTCGGGTAAATCTGATCAGGGTCAATCAGGACTGTTCATGAGTGCTACGGGTCGTGCTTGCCTACTGTGTAGCGGTGACCGGACTTGAACCGGCGACGCAACGATTATGAGTCGTTTGCTCTACCAACTGAGCTACACCGCCTCAGGTGCTCACCGTCCACCATCCCACGTGGGGAACGCGACGTCGAGCCATCCAATCCAGCGAGCCCCCTAACGGAATCGAACCGTTGACCTTTTCCTTACCATGGAAACGCTCTACCGACTGAGCTAAGGGGGCGGGATCAGAGCACATCAAGCCGTGCGCTGAAGCCTTCAAGAGGTTACACATTCGGAGCGCCCAGTACCAAATTGCGTGGTCAGCGAGCCCTTCCAGTCCCTCTTCACATGGAAACCCCAGCGAGGGAAAACCTCGCCGGGGTTCCAGGTGTGGCAGATGTAGGATTCGAACCTACGTAGGCATAAGCCGACGGATTTACAGTCCGCTCCCATTGGCCGCTCGGGCAATCTGCCGTGATGCGATCGAAGCCCGTACTGCTCTTCGGCGCGGTGAGAAGAATACAACGAACGTCCCCCCGGAACGCAAACCGGGTGGATACGGTCGGTAGCGGGCCGATAAAGTCCCTGCGGGATGTGGACCGACACCACCGCCAAAACAAATTTCGATTCGACTGGAGAGTGTGAGAAGTGGCTGATTCGTCCTTCGACGTAGTGAGCAAAGTCGACCGACAGGAAGTGGACAACGCCGTCGGACAGGCCGCGAAGGAACTGGCGACGCGCTTCGACTTCCGCGGATCCGACACCAGCATCGAATGGTCCGGCAGCGGAGAGTCCGAGACCATCGTCATCACGTCCGAATCCGAGGAGAAGGTCAAGGCCGCCCTCGACGTGTTCAAGGAGAAGCTGATCCGACGGGACGTCTCCCTCAAGGCCTTCGAGACCAACGATCCGGCCGCGTCCGGCAAGGTCTACAAGGTCACCGGCAAGCTCGTGCAGGGCATCACGACCGAGAACGCCAAGAAGATCTCCAAGAAGATCCGCGACGACGGCCCCAAGGGCGTCAAGGCCCAGATCCAGGGCGACGAACTGCGCGTGAGCAGCAAGAAGCGCGACGACCTGCAAGCCATCCAGCAGCTGCTCAAGAACGAGGACTTCGGCATCGCACTGCAGTTCGTCAACTACCGATAGTGCCTTCGGCAGTGGTGTGCTCGAGTGCCCCAGGAGGCACTCGAGCACACCACTGCTCTGCACTACGGCCGGTGGCCGGCCATCCGCTCGAGTCGCTCGATGCGGTCGGCCATCGGCGGGTGGGTGGCGAACAGTCGACCCGCCTTGTCGCCGATGCGGAACGGATTGGCGATCATCAGATGCGACTCGGCGGCCAAGCGCGGCTCGGGCGGCAACGGTGCCAATTGCACTCCCCGCTCGAGCTTGCGGAGCGCCGACGCCAGCGCCAGCGGATCTCCGGTCAGCTCGGCTCCCGACTGATCTGCCTGATACTCCCGCGAACGAGAGACCGCCAGCCGTACCAGGGTGGCCGCAATGGGCCCCAGCATCGACACCAGCAACAACGCGAGCGGGTTCGCGCCTCCGCTGCCGCGGCCGCCGAAGACGTTGGCGAAGAAGGCCAGGTTGGCCAGGCCCGAAATGACAGCAGCCATCGCCCCGGCCACCGACGAGATCAGAATGTCGCGGTTGTAGACGTGCGAGAGCTCGTGGCCCAGCACCGCTCGTAGTTCACGCTCGTCGAGGATGCGCAGGATGCCCTCGGTGCAGCACACCGCAGCGTTGCGCGGATTGCGTCCGGTGGCGAACGCGTTGGGGTTGTTGGTGGGACTGACGTACAGCGCAGGCATCGGCTGATGGGCCGTCGTCGCCAACTCCCGCACGATCCGATACATCGCCGGTTGCTCGAGTTCGCTGACCGGCACCGCGTGCATCGACTTCAGGGCCATCTTCGCGCTGTTGAAGTATGCGTAGCCGTTGACGCCCACCGCCAGGACGATCGAGCCGATCAGAATGGTCGCGTTACCGAACAGCGAACCGATGAAGACGATGAGCGCCGACATCCCGACCAGCAGGCCGAATGTCTTTGCGCCGTTCGCGTAACCGTTCATGACTGAAGGTGCCTCCTCGTACCGGGTGTTACTACCCGATTCAACGAAAACACCCCGACCGGCAGTTCCCGGTCGTCAGCCCACGCGTTCGACGGTGTAATCCACCAACCGGCCGAGTGCATCGTTGGCAGGCCCCTGCGGCAGCAGTGCGAGTTCTGCGTGCGCCCGAGCGGCGTATTCGCCGAGTGTCTTCTTGGCCGAGACCATTCCGGGTGAACGCTGCAGCAGCTCCAGAGCCTCGGTGACCAGGGCGTCCTCGGTGACCGGACCGGCCAGGATCTCGCGCAGTCGATCGCCGTCGGCCCCTTCCTCGCGCAGCGCGAAGAGCACCGGCAGAGTGTGTACGCCCTCCCGCAGGTCGGTGCCGGGAGTCTTGCCGGACTGCTCGGTGGCCGAGGAGATGTCGATGATGTCGTCGGAGATCTGGAAGGCGGTACCGACGGCGTCCCCGAGGCGCTCGAGTCGTCCCACGTGCTCGGCATCGCCGCCGCTGAAGGTTCCACCGAAGCGTCCGCACGATGCGATGAGCGAACCGGTCTTCTCCCACACGACCTTCAGATAGTGCGCGACGGGATCGTCGGTGCTCTTGGCTCCGATGGTTTCGCGCATCTGACCGGTGACGAGTTCTGCGAAAGTCTCGGCGATGATGCGCACGGCGTCGGGTCCGAGCGTGGACACCAGACGAGACGCGTGCGCGAACAGGTAGTCGCCCGCGAGGATCGCCACACTGTTACCCCAGCGTGAGTTCGCACTCTCGGCGCCTCGACGCATCGACGCCTCGTCCATGACGTCGTCGTGATAGAGCGTCGCCAGGTGGACCAGTTCGACGACCGTGGCCGCGGTGACGATCGCCGGATCGGTCGGAGACGGTCCCAGCTGGCCGGTGAGCACGGTGAACAGGGGCCGGAATCGTTTTCCGCCGGCCTTGGCCAGGTGCAACGCGGCCTCGGTGAGGAACTCCTCACCGTCGGAGAGTTCGCTGATCATCAGTTCTTCGACGCGTGCGAGGCCGTCGGCGACGGATCGCGCGAGCTCCGGGTCACCCAGGTCGACTCCGGCAACGACCGTTGCTACGGCAGCGTCGTCTGTACTCACGATGTTGGTCCCTGTCCTGTCGTCGACATGCCGGCGGCAGCGGCGAAGCGCCGTTGCTCGCCTTCTACCGTAGTGAACCTAGCGTGCGCACCGCAGGGACGGTGTCACCGACCACAGGTGACGCTTCACTCACCGAGGTTGCCGGAGATCACTTCCAGTGTCGCGGCCATCGCTGCCGACGCTCTGTCACCCAAGGCGTCGGTCAGAGCGGCCATCAGACCTTCGAGCAGGATCACGTGCGGAATTCTGCTGGTCACGGCGAGTTCGCGCTGGAAGCTGAGGTCGCGCATGCCCACCACCAGTGCGATGTCCGACGCGGCCGCCAGGGTCGAGCGAGCAAAGGACGTCACCGAGACCACGGTGGCCCCGCGTTCCCGTGCGGCCTGAGCGGCCTTGGTCGACGCGCTCGTGGCACCCGATCCGCTGATGATCAGGGCCACATCGCGATCGGTGAGAAGCCGGACGGCGACCTGCTGCGCGATCGAGTCGGTTGGTGCGTGCGAGCGCAGGCCCAGCGAGCGCATCCTGGCGTCGGTATCGGCAGCCAGCGCCGCTGAGAGTCCGTTGCCGATGACCACGATGGACTCGGCACCGGCGAGCGCAGCCACCGCGCGAGTGACGTCCTCGGTGGTCAACAGTGCGGTCATCGCCGCGATGGAATCTCCGACGTGGGCGAACGTCTCCGTCACGATCGCGAACGGACCGTCCGCCGACCGCTCCTGCGCGGGCAACGCCCGAGCCGCATCACGCGCCAGCAAGACCCGCAGCTGCTGATAACCGCCGAAGCCGAGACTCTGGCAGGTACGCACCACCGACGCCCGTGACGCTCCGGCCGCGTCGGCGACCTGCTGCGAGGACATCTCGACGATGTCGGCGGGACGTTCGAGAAACACCTCGGCGACGGCCCGCTCGGCCGGCAGCAACGACGGAATGATCGATCGGATGTGCGGCACGACTCCACCGGGCGCGAGATCCATGCTCATATCTTGCTCATACTTTTCTTTGCCATCCCCAGCTCCCGTCGATGATGCGTCGACGCACCTGACCGGAGACCTGGTCGATGATCACGGTGATGACCACGACGACGATCAGCAGCATGCCGACCGCGCCCCACTGCCGGTACTGCACGTTGTCCACCAACATGCTGCCGATGCCGCCTGCACCGATCAGACCGAGGATGGCCGACGCACGGACGTTGATCTCGAAGCGATAGAGCCAGAAGGCGAACACCTCGGGTGCGACGTCGGTCCACAGTCCCCACCGCACGATCTGGGCCGTCGAGCCGCCTGCCGCTCGGGCCGCTTCTATCGGACCTTTCTCCGCGCCTTCGATGGCCTCGTAGCCCCACTTGCCGAGGGTGCCGACCGAGCCGATGGCGATGGCGAGTGCGCCGGTGAACGCGGTCAGCCCGGTGACAGACAGGATGAGGATGGCGATGACGACCTCGGGGACTGCGCGAATGACGGCGAACACGATGCGCAGCGGCCATCGCAGCCAGAGCGGCCCGATGTTCGCGGCTGCGAGGAAGCTCAGCGGAAACGACACGACGATGCCGAGCACCGTTCCGAACCAGGCCATCTGCACCGATTCGATGGTGGCCGAGACGGCCTTGCCGAGTGCGGACACGTCCGGTGGCACGAACATCAGGCCGGCGTAGCGCACCAGGTTCTGCGGCAGGTCCAGCAACCTGTCCCAGCGAATCTCGATGCCGTACAACGACAGTGCGAACACGGCGAGGATGCCCACCCACACGGCGGTGCGCAGGGGGTTGCGTGGTTTGCGCGGCCGGGCCGGAGTGGCACGGGTGGTGCGGTCGATGACGGTCATCCGACCAACTTTCGACGGGCCCAGGACGAGAGCAGCTCCAATGCCAGGACGATGACGAGAATCTCGAGGATGATGAGGCTGAGCTGGTGATACTTGTAGAAGGTCCGAACATTGTCGATGAGCATGCCGAGTCCGCCTGCACCGACGAGTCCGATCACCGCCGACGCGCGTACGTTCAATTCCAACGTGTAGAGACTCTGCGATACGAAGGCGGGAAAGATCTGCGGCGCAACGGCACTGCGATCCGCTGCGATCCAGGAGCCACCCGCCGCGAGAGCGGCTTCCTGCGGTCCGCGATCGACCGAGTCCAACGCCTCGGAGACGAGCTTGACGATGATGCCGACGTTGAACACGATCAGCGCCAGAATTCCCGACAGCGCCCCGGTGCCGACCACCGCGACCAACACCGCCGCGTACAGCAGATCCGGCACTGCGCGAACGACATTCATGATCCCGCGCACGACCGTCAGCAGCGGCCGGTTCGGGTTGGTCACGCGTGACGCCGCGAAGCTCAACGGAAACGAGATCGCGGCACCGATGGCGGTCGCGATGACGGCCATCTGCAGGGTCTCGAGGATGGCGTCGACGGTCTCGGGAAAGAACCAGTAGTCCGGCTGCATCAACTGGATCAGCTTGCCGGTGGCGTTGCCCCAGTTGTCGATGATGTCACCGAGGTCGGCACCGACACCGACGCCCGCCCACACCGTGATCAGTCCGATGACGGCAAGTGTCACAACGGTTTTCCATGCCGAACGCGGCTTGACCGGGCGAGTTGCGAGCGGCGCACTCACAGCTCTGCCTTTGCTTCCAGCACGTCCTCGGCGGTCAGCGAGCGGCCGTAGATGCTCTCGAACACTGCTTCGTCGGCGTCGCGGCCATGGCCGTCGAACACCACCTTGCCGTCGCGCAACCCGATCAACCGATCGCCGTAGCGGCGGGCGAGATCGAGGAAGTGCAGGTTGACCACCACGGTGATGCCGAGTTCTGCGTTGATGCGCTGCAGGTCTCGCATGACGACGTGTGACGTCGGCGGATCGAGCGAGGCCACCGGTTCGTCCGCGAGGATCACCCGCGGTTGCTGTGCCAGTGCCCGGGCGATGGCGACCCGTTGCTGCTGACCGCCGGAGAGCGACGACGCCTTCTCGTAGGCCTTGCCGACTATCTCGACGCGCTCGAGGGCCTGCATGCCCAGTTCGGTGTCTTCCGCGGACCAGGCACCGAGCAGTGTTCGCCACATCGGCGAGCTGTGCAGCCGGCCCATCATCACGTTGTTCAGCACGCTGGTGCGCTTGGCCAGGTTGAAGCCCTGGAAGATCATTCCGACGTCTCCGCGCAGATCGCGTAACCCTTTGCTGCTCAGGTTGTTCACGGCGCGATCACCGACGGTCACGGTGCCGGAGGTGACCGGAACGAGGCCGTTGATGGTGCGGATCAACGTGGACTTTCCTGCCCCGGACAAGCCGACGACGGCAACCATCTGACCCGCCGGAATATCCAGAGTCACTCCGTCGAGCGCAGTGTGGCCGCCCGCGTAGGTGACCGAGACGTTGTCGAATGCGATGCCGTCGCCGCTCATTTGATCAGTTCCCCAGGCCGATGGAGTCCGCCTCGGTCTGCGCCTGCTGCAGCGCTGCGGGGTCGGCTTTGTCGAGCCCGGTGATCTGGTAGATCGCCGTCAGGGCCTCGACGCCCTCGGGGGTGGACGCGTAATCCTCCATCGCGTCCGAGATGCGCTGCTGCAGATCAGGGCTCAGCGAACTGCTGATCGAGACGCCGTCGTTGGGGATCTCGTTGGTCAGTGCGAACACCACCAGGTTCTTCGCCACATCGGGGGTGTCGGCGACGACGGTCTCGCGGGCATCCCAGAACGACACGCCCACTTCGTCGTCGCCGTTGTTCACCGACAGCACCGCTGCCGGGTGCGAGGTGACCTGCGTCAGGTCCAGATCGGCGGTGGAGTCGATGCCGGCCTCTTTCAATGCAGCAGAGGGGAAGACGAATCCGGCCGAGGACGCGGACTGCAGCATGACGGTCTTGGCACCGTTCATCTCGCTCAGCGAGTCCAATCCGGCCGGGCCCGTGCCGCTTTCGGTTCCGTTGCAGTACAGCAGGCCATTGGCTCCGGTGACGGGAGCATCGTCGCAATACTTGTCGGGGTTGTTGGTGTAGAACTGCGCGGCGTAGGTGGTCTTGCCCTTGCGCACGGTCTGCAGAGCCGGCTCGGCCCCGTACTTGTTGCAGGCCTGCACCATCTGCAGCGGCGGCAGCATGCCGATCTGGGCTTGGTTGGCACCGATGGCCTCCACCGCCGCCTGGTAGTCCTGCGTGATGACCCCGCGGACCGGGATGCCGAGGCGCTCGGTGAGCGCATCTTGCAGCGGTTTGACGGTTTCGACGAGCTTGTTGGCGTCGCCCGAGGGGACGAGTGCCAGCGTCAGCTCCGACGGGTCGGCTGCATCAGCAGAGCTGGACCCGGTACAGGGCGACGCAGCCGAGGATTCGGTGGTGGACTCGTCGCGGGCTCCGCATCCGGCGAGCGAGGCGGTGAGCAGTCCGGTGGCAACCACCGCGAGCAAGGGAGTGCGGATTCTCATGACTGTCCTTCGTGGGTGAGTGCGAATGCTGCTGGATCGGTCGACCATTCGAGAAGTTCGTCGTACATCGCCGGAAACGACGAGGCGGAGAAGGTCGACTCCGGGCGGGGGTGACCGTGGCGGTCGATGTAAGCCGTGACGGCACCGCGCCGATGCGGTGCGTCGAGGTCGTTGCGCCAGATGTCGCCGACACTGGCCAACAGATGGGGTGCTCGCGTGCCCAGTAGTGAGTCCACCAGCGCGGGCATCATCTCGGGCTTGCCTGCGTCGGTGACGACACGATCGATAGCCGCGGTCAGACCGAGCCGGTCGAGGGTTTCGATCACGCCGCGCTGCGGGGCATTGGTGGCCAGGACCACGTCGGCGCAGACGCGATCGAGAAAATCCGCGAGCCCGGACGGTGCCCACACCTCGAGCTCACCTGCGGCGAGGCGCTCGCGGGACTGCGCGTAGGCGGCGGCGAGAACGGCAGCGTCCACTGCCACCGACAGCTGCTGGACGGCGGAGTAGCCGTCGAGGTCCTCCCCCACTCCGCGGTCCAGGAAAGCCGTCAACCCGGCACGGAGAGTTGCGGCGGAGATGCGGTCGAGAGATTCGGCCACCGCGTCGGCATAGGCCCAGACCGGGTCGTCACCGAGGCAGACGGTGCCGTCGAAATCGAGGAGGAGGATCGGTTGGTGCACGTGAGAGACGCTAGACCCGCCATGAACGATCCGTCCATAGATTCTGAATCTATGAAACAAGCGTTCACACGGCGTTAACCGGAGCCCCTTCACGGCACCGAGTCGCTCCGATCGGGATACTGGAACTCGTGAGCACTCCCCACCCCGTCCCACCCACCGCGACCGACGTTCTGGTCGTGGGCGCGGGCCCCGCAGGATCGTCCGCTGCGGCATGGGCCGCGCGATCCGGCCGCGACGTCGTCCTGGCCGACGCGGCAGTCTTCCCCCGCGACAAGACGTGCGGTGACGGGTTGACGCCACGTGCCGTCGCCGAGCTCGATCAGTTGGGTCTGGGCGAGTGGGTGCGCGGCAAGGCGCGCAACCGGGGACTGAGACTGAGCGGATTCGGCCAGGAACTACAACTCGAGTGGCCGAGCAGATCGCTGCCGACCATCGGAAGTGCCGTTCCCAGAACCGAATTGGACAACAGGATTCGCGTCGCCGCGGTCGAATCCGGGGCCGTCATGGCCGAGGGAGCCAAGGCTGCCGCCGTCACCCGCGACGGCAATTCGGTCCGTTCTGTCACACTCCAGACCGCAACCGGAGCCCACGAGATCTCCTGTCGCACACTGATCGTCGCCGACGGTGTCCGTTCCACTCTGGGCAAGCAACTCGGGCGACAGTGGCATCGCGACACCGCATTCGGCGTCGCGGCCCGCGCCTACATCGACTCGGGCCGCAGCGACGACGAATGGATCAGCTCACACCTCGAATTGCGCGATGCCGCAGGCACTCTGCAGCCCGGTTACGGCTGGGTCTTCCCGCTGAACGACGGGACCATCAACATCGGCGTCGGCACCTTGGCCACCGCCAAGCGGCCCGCACCCGGAGCGCTGCGCCCGCTTCTCGACCTCTACACCCACCAGCGTCGCGGCGAATGGGACCTCAGCGGGGAGCTGCGCGCGGTGGCGTCGGCGCTGCTGCCGATGGGCGGAGCGGTCTCGGGAATCGCGGGCACCAACTGGGCCATCATCGGTGACGCCGCAGCTTGTGTGAATCCGCTCAACGGCGAGGGCATCGACTACGGACTCGAAGGCGGCCGCATGGTCGTCGACCTGCTCGATCACCCCGACCTCACCGACGCGTGGCCCACCCTGCTGCGCGAGCACTACGGACAGGCATTCTCCATCGCTCGACGCCTCGCCGGACTGTTGACCGTACCGAGATTCCTGCCCGCAGCGGGACCTGTGGGCATGCGATCACGGGCACTGATGAAGGTTGCCGTCCGCTGCATGGGCAACCTCATCACCGAGGCCGACAGTGACCTCGTCGCCCGTACCTGGCGAACATCGGGAAGCGGATCGCTGAAAATCGATTCCCGGCCGCCGTTTTCGTGAATGCTCGCTCGCTCCCGCCGTTCACCGGAAGAATGTCGCTATGAATACCGATGCTGCAGTGGCTGTGGTCGATCTTGTTCTCCGGTACGGATTCGTCGATCGAATGGACGAGGCGAATGCCGAGTTGGAACGTCTCGGCTGGATTCCGGAGCCGATAGATGGTGACGGGAGCTGTCTCGACACCAAGTGGCAGTACCCGTCGTCCGACTACATGTGGCGGGTGTATTCGGGGCTTGCCGGCGCGGAGTTCTCGGTCGGCCTGATGGTCAACACAGATCTGGACTCGAAGGCGATCGCGCTGGCTGATTCGATCCGGTCCGTCGTCGAGCACTGGGCCTCGTCCAATGAGGCTCGCCACACCCGCGAGGGCGCATCGGAACTGTGGACCGATGACGTCCGCATGATCGAACTTCAGGTGCTCCCGGGCTCTCCCGCCGGACCAGGTAAGGCCATACCTCCTGCGTTGCAGTTGGTTGTGTCGAACGAAGAGAAACCGTAACCGAGCAGCAGCGCTATGGTCGAGTTGCCTTGTGCAGCGCCACGATTCCGCCGGTGAGGTTGCGCCACTGCACGTCGGTCCAGCCGGCGTCGGCGATTCGCTGTGCCAACTGTTCCTGCGTGGGCCAGGCACGGATGGACTCGGCGAGATAGACGTACGCGTCGGGGTTACTACTCACCGCGCGAGCGACTTTCGGCAACGCCTTCATCAGGTACTCCATGTACACGGTGCGGAACGGACCGAACACCGGCGTGGAGAATTCCGAGACGACGAGCCTGCCGCCGGGCTTGGTGACGCGGGCGATCTCGCGCAGTCCGGCATCGAAGTCGGAGACGTTACGGAGACCGAAAGAGATGGTGGCGGCGTCGAAGCTGGCGTCGGCGTAGGGCAGTGCCATCGCGTCGCCTGCGACCATCGGCACACCTCGCTGCAGCCCGGCCTGCAACATGCCCTTGGAGAAATCGGTGGCCACACACCAGGCTCCGCTGCGGCCGAGTTCGACGGTGGAGACACCGGTGCCCGCAGCAAGATCGAGCACCCGCTCGCCGGGTTTCAGATCCAACGCTCGTCGAGTGAGCTTGCGCCAACTGCGGTCCTGCCCGAACGACAGAACCGTGTTGGTGATGTCGTATCGACGGGCGACGCCGTCGAACATCGACGCCACCTCGTGGGGCTCTTTTGCCAGGGTTGCGCGTGATGTCTGGGCCACGCAGTCCAGACTACTCAAGCAATCTTTTGCACCCGCGGAGCTGTGATGCCTTGCACGTCGTAGTAGTGCGAGATCAGCTCGTCGCAGATGGCCGGCCAGGTTCGGTGCAGCACCGATTTGCGGGCTGCGTCACCGAATCGTGCCCGGGTGGTGGGTTCGGCGAGAGCTCCTACGGCACTGGGCAGCAGCTCGGTGAACTTGTCGACCGGCAGCAGGTAGCCGTTGCGGCAGTGCGAAACCAGATCGCGAGGTCCGCCGGCGTCGGGTCCGATGACGGGAACGCCACTGGCGAGGGCCTCTTGTACTGCCTGGCAGAAGGTTTCGTGTTCGCCGGGGTGGACGAAGATGTCGAAGCTGGCGTAGGCCCGAGCGAGTTCGACGCCGCCGAGTTGTCCGGTGAAGATCGCCCCGGGCATCAGGGCCTGCAACGCCGCGGTGTCGGGTCCGCCGCCGACGATCACCAGCTGGATCGACTGGTCCGTGGCCAGGACTGCGAGCCGCTCGACGTGCTTCTCCGGGGCGAGCCTGCCGACGAAGCCGACGATCAGTTTGTCGCCGGCTCCCCACTGACTTCTGAGCGTCGCGGACTTGGCCGAAGGTGCGAAGCGGACGGCGTCGACTCCTCGCGCCCACCGGTGCACGCGCGGGATGCCGTGCAACTCCAACGCGTCGACGGCCGAGGTGGACGGTGCCAGGGTGCGGGCCGCGCCGCGGTGCAGTCTCCTGGTCCAGCGCCACGCGGCTTTCGAGGTGAGGCCCAGGCCGTAGCTGGCGGCGAATCCTGCGACGTCGGTCTGGTAGACGGCGACCGCGGGCACGTCCAGCCGGTTGGCGGCGGCGAGACCGCCCGCTCCGAGCAGGAACGGTGACGCCAGATGCACGACGTCGGGGGCGAAAGCGCGCATCGCCGAGACCATGCCGAGGCCCGGCACGCCGACGGGCAGCGAACTGACTTTGGGGACCATGATCGACGGCACCCGGTGCACCGGAACGTCGTCGTGCCACGTCGCGGCTCTGGGGCCGGACGGATTGTCCGGGGCGATGACGATGGCGTCGTGCCCCGTCTTGTCGAGGTGTTCGAGGACACGGATCACCGAGTGGGTGACGCCGTTCATGTTGGGCAAGAACGATTCCGCAACGATGGCTACTCGCACGATCCTCAGTGTGGGCGGCCCCGCAGTCGGCCAGGTATGGACAACGTTACGTGTGGGCCAACGTCACACGAATTGCGCGAGCACCCACGACGGATTCGGGTTGGTGCGGTGTTCGGAGCCCACGAACACCGTCGGAACGGTCTCGTTTCCGTCGTTGACCGACCGAACCCGCGCGGCCGCAGCGTTGAATGATCGTTCCGCAGGCTCCACTCCTGCCGGATCATTGCGGATATTCACCCACACGGCTTTCTTTCCGCGCAGCAGCAGCGCTACCCGCAACCGCAAGCAGAAGATGCATCCCGGACGCCAGTAGATCAGCGGCACCGACCTCTGCGTCGCCTGAGCGCGCGAGGCGTCGTCGGACAGGGAACTCGGATACAGCACCGGCGTCGTCAGAACCAGAACGAACACGACGGCGAGCACCATCACCACGATCGAAGACGCGATGTTGCCGAAGTTCACCAACGCGAACCCGGCCACTGCGCCGAGAGAAATGAGGCCCCACAGCTTGGCATCACGCATTGTTCGTCTCCTTGCGACGTAACCAGAACAACACCGGGCCGGCGATCAACCAGGTGACGACGATGACGGATCCGGCCGGAACGATAGCGACGGTAGCGTCTCGACCCGCGACGCGAACCAGCTCGACGTCCGAGTCGGCCTTGTAGTACTCGACCTCGATGCGTTGACCGGCGATGAGGTTGGTGGGATACAGCACGCCGAGCGCCGGGTTGTGTGTCACGCCGTCGGGGGTGATGAAGCTGACGGCCGAGCGCAACTTGCCCGCGGACAGCACCTCGGCGGTGGCGGTGCCCTTGTCGGAATCGATGGTGACGTCGTTGCGCCAGGCTCCGACCACCAGAAGCACGGCAAGCACCGAAATCGCAACGGCGACCACGAGCACGACCAGCCGGGTCCTGTACAGCGTTCGGCTGGCTCTGTCGGTATCGGTCACAGCGATCAGGTTACTTCGCAGCCGACGCGACTCCGCTCGGGTAGCGTCTGCACTCATGTCGCGCAGCTTCGAGTTCACCGTCGAATCGTCCAATCCCCCCGCCGACGTGCATGCAGCACTCACCAGCGAGGACCAGTGGCAGGCACGCTTCGCCAAAGCGAAGAAGACGGACGGATACGAGCTGACCAAGCACGAGGACGGCGGCCTGACCGTCGACATCTCCGAAGAGGTCGGCACCTCCGAACTCCCCGGCTTCGTCACGAAGGTGATCAAGGGAAAGCTGATCGTCTCGCGCACCGATCACTGGGGACCGCTCGAGGGCGACCGGGCCGAGGGGACGCTGACCGGCGGCACCACCGGATTGCCCGCAAAGGTGAGAGGCACCCTGTCGTTGCGACCCAACGGCACCGGCGCGAAACTGATCGTCAAGGGTGACTCGACCGTGAAAATCCCGATCGTGGGCGGCAAGATCGAGGACCTGATCAACAAGATGATCAAGGACATGATCGACCAGGAAACCGGCGAAACCCTCGAATGGGTTGCGGCGCAACAGGGTTAGCAATTCCGGCGGCCTCGGCCTGCAATTTACGCTCTACTTCAGGACCCGAAACCGAGGACCGCCCGGGCCGCCTTCTGGAGTGGAGCATCCGCTGCGACAGGACCTCGGCGCATTCGGACCGCCATGTACTGAGTGACGCCGGCCAGTTACTCGGCGTAGGAAGGACAACGCTCAGCGAGAACCATCAGCCACTGCTGCCCACTGCCGGACATCTCGGATGTAATCGATACCGACTCCCACACAGTCGGATCGAGGCGTGCGCGAACCTCCGGTTCCCGCCAGTACTTGAAGTAGCGCGGAAGATCGAGCTTTTCGTTACTCCATTCCTCGCCGTCGCCTTCTTTGAGGGTGAAAGCAAGCATCCCGCCGGGACGCAATGCCGCGGCTGCCTTGGCGATAACGGCATCGAACTGAAGCGAATTCAAATGCAGGAGGACAGCGTTGGCGAAGATTCCGTCGTACATCCCACCGAAAACGTCCGTGACGATGTCGAGCTTGCGAGCCGAGTAACCGTCCCTCTCCATCATGTCGACGAAAGCCGCCGCCCCGTCGCTCCGCTCGACCCGAAGACCACTGCGCTCGAGCTCGGCTGCGTGCCAACCGGGTCCACTTCCGAGTTCGAGCACCAGGCCCTCATCGACCTGTGCAACGAACTCATCGATGAACGGCTGCCACGCCCGCGTCGAATCGCGTCTCGTTCGCTGAACGTACAAATCAGCAGCCGATTCGTAACTCGTAAGGGTTCTATTCACTCGTCAGCTCCTTAGTACGGTCGACCGAGTTCTGTGATCAGGCCGCGAGAATCTGTTCACGAAGTATGTCGGCATGGCCGCAGTGGTGGGCCAGTTCTCTGAGCACCTGAAGATATACCCAGTGCACCGTACGAGGCCCGCTGCGATGACCCGTCACGACGGCATCGAGTGGCACGTCGGCTACTACCGCTCGAGCAGTTTCGCACGCCTGTCTGTGCGCCGCGATGACACCGTCGATGGTGTCGTCATCGACGACGACGAAGGACTCCGCGGGATTGCGAACCAGACCCAGCGCAACCCTGGTCCCACCCCCGATGCACTCCTCGAACCACACTCGCTGCATCCATGTCACATGCTTCAGCAATCCGAGAAGCGTTGTGGCAGAGGGAACCAATTGTCGGCGTGCCTGCTCCTCGGTGACACCATCGAGGGTTGCCTCGATCGCGATCCGGTAGTCCTCGATGAACGCCTCGAGCTGAGTACGGTCATCGTCCACCAGTACCTCGAATGCACCCGTCACAGGCTTCCCTTCCCAGCGAAGATTCGGTCGGGCACGTACACACGCCCTACAGACGCGCCCTGATCGCCGCGTGCAGGTCCCGCAGTCCCGATCGCTCGGTGGTCACTTCCAGCACCCTGATTCCCGTGGCATGGCCGGTGAGTTCGGTTGCCAGATCAGCCAAGTCGACCAGTCGATGCTCCACGCGGTAGGCACCGCACAGCGCGCCGAGGTCCATGCCGTGGGGCGTGCCGAACACTCTCTCGAACACCCCCGCGTACTGCGGGTCGCCCTGTTCGAGGAGCTCGAAGATGCCGCCGCCGTCGTCGTTGGCGACCACGATCGTCAGGTCGTCGGGACGCGGTTCACCGGTGCCGATGAGCAGGCCCGCCGCATCGTGCAGAAAGGTCAGGTCACCGAGAAGTGCCACGGTGCGCCGCTTTCCGGCCATCGCGGCACCGATGGCCGTCGAGACGGTGCCGTCGATACCGGCCACGCCTCGGTTGGAGAGCACCTTCACGTCCGAGTTCGGAGTCGCCACCAGGGCCGCGTCGCGCACGGGGTTGGAGGCTCCGAGCACCAGCTGGTCTCCGGGCTGCAGCGCGGACATCACCACGTCGGCCACGTGCAGCCCCGTGGGCTTGGGATGCTCTCGAAGTTGTTCGTGCACAGCCAGTTCGGCCTTCTCGGACAGAGCGGCGCAACGCGCGATCCAGGCCGGGTCGGGAGCTCCGGTGGTCACTGCGCGCGTGCCGGTCGCCAGGACGTTGCCGGAGACGTCGGGCCAGCGCGGTCCGGTGGTGAGCGCGATGACGTCGACTGCGGGGTCGGCCAGCAGAGCCGAGACCTGGCGATGCAGCGTCGGCCGCCCGGTGATCACGGCCTGGCGCGGCTTCAGCTGCGCAAGAGCCAAGGGATGCAACGGGATTCCGTGCAGGGGTGCGGTCGGCTCGGCGACGGTCGGCAGCCCGGCCAGCTCGGGACGCACGGCACCGCCGTGACCGGAGACGACCACGGTGTCGACCGTCAGATCCAGTTCGACGGGAACGTCCAGTGTCGCCTGGGTGGTGGAAGTCCACGGCATTCCGTCGGGCCGGCCCTCCGGACGCGCGCCGGGGTCGCCGATCGCGGGTACCAGAGGCTCACGCAACGGGATGTCGAAGTGCACCGGCCCGGCGTTGCCGGAGCGAGCGCCGCGAGCCGCGGCGATGACCCGCGAGACCGCACTGCGCCACTGACTGTTCTGCTTGGGCCCTTCCTCGGCGAGCCCGAGGCTGATCGTCGCGCGAACTTGGGATCCGAAGAGGCCGAGCTGCTCGATGGTCTGGTTCGCGCCGGTGCCGAGCATCTCGTACGGGCGGTTGGCGCTGATGACGATCAGCGGAATGCGTGCGTAGTTCGCTTCGAGAACCGCAGGCCCCAGATTGGCCACCGCGGTTCCCGATGTCATCACCACGGGGACGGGCTGACCGCTGCCCAGGCTCAGGCCGATGGCCAGAAAGCCTGCGGTTCGCTCGTCGATCCGCATGTGCAACCGCAGGCGACCGGCGACGTCCGCCTCCTGCAACGCGAACGCCAACGGGGCGTTCCGCGAGCCGGGACACAACACGACGTCTCGGATCCCGCTGCGCGCCAGTTCGTCGACGACTGCGGTGGCCTGTGCGGTGGACGGATTCACAGTTTCCAGAGTGTCAGACGCTTCGGTCGGACGCCGCAACCGGGCTTTGACAGTATGAAGGTGTGCGTACAGTCTTTCGGCCCGACGAGGTCGCTCCCGGTCGCTTCTACCAGCTCCTGACCGCTTCGGTGGTCCCTCGGCCCATCGCCTGGGTCTCCACCGTCTCGGCCGACGGTGTGGCGAACCTCGCCCCCTACAGCTTCTTCACGGTCTCGTCGACTGTGCCGCCGGTCGTGCAGTTCACCTCGGTGACCCGCAAGGACAGTCTGCGCAACATCGAGGCCACCGGCGAGTTCGTCGTGAATCTGGCCACTGCACCGTTGGTGGATCAGGTCAACAGCAGCTCGGCGAGCTTCGATCACGGCGTCAGCGAATTCGAGGCCGTCGGCATCGAGAGCGAGCCCAGCACCGTCGTGACGCCACCGCGCGTCGCGGCCGCACCGATCGCCATCGAGGCGACGCTGCATCGCGTCGTCGAGGTCGGCAACTGCTTCGTCGTCATGGGCAACGTCGTCGCACTGTCGGTGCGTCCCGAATATCTGGCCGAGGACGGCCTCCCCGAGTTCGACGCCATCGCCCCGCTGAGCCGGCTCGGCCGTTCCGAGTGGGGGCTGCCGCCCGAGGTTCGTGAGATCGAGCGGCCTTCTTGATTCGCTGGTCGCTGCTGGTTCTCGTCACCGTCGGCCTGACCGTCGGCGCGGACGCTCTGGGGATTCCGTCGGCAGCTCTGTTCGTCGCGCTGCTGGTGGCGGTGATCTTCGCTCTCGCAGGCTGGGCACCGACCACGGGCACCGAGCGCGCTCCGCTGCCGCGACGGCTCGGCATGGTGGCTCAGGCGGTGCTCGGTGTCGAGATCGGAACGCTGGTGCAGCGAGACACGCTCAGTTCACTGGGCGACGCCTGGTTGCCGGTGCTGCTGGCCTGCGTCGGAACGCTTCTGTTGTCCATCGCCGCGGGCGCACTGCTGGGACTGCGCAAGGACATCGATTCACTGACCGGTGCGCTGGCACTGGTCGCGGGCGGCGCGTCGGGCCTGGTGGCCATCGCCCAGGAACTCGGCGGCGACGAACGCGTCGTCGCGGTGGTGCAGTACCTGCGGGTCGTTCTCGTCACCACCACCCTGCCGCTGGTGGCGACGCTGGTGTTCAGTGCCCAGCCCGGTCAGTCGACGATGCTCGCCGATTCCGGAGCTCCGCTGTACGTGGACCTGGCCTTCGTGCTGGTCTGCGGCGGGGTGGGAGTCCTGCTCGCACTCGCGCTTCGATTTCCCGCTCCGGCCCTGCTGGGGCCGCTGATCGCCGCGACGTGCGCCGACGTTGCCGGGGTGTCCTTCGACGCATCGGTTCCCACGTTGCTGCTGTGGGCGGCGTACATCGTGATCGGGTGGCAAGCGGGTCTGCGATTCACCGTCGCGAGCCTGAAGTCCATCTCGCGGGTGCTGCCGTCCGCGTTGTTGCTCATCATCGCCGTCACCGTCGGGTGCGCGGTGCTGGGCCTGTGGTTGGCCTCTGCGACGGGCACCAGCGGATACGAGGGCTACCTCGCCACCACCCCCGGTGGGGTGTACGCGGTGTTGGCCATCGCGGCATCGACCGGAGCGAACGTGACGTTCGTCGTTGCCGCACAGATCATCCGAGTGTTCATGATGCTGTTCGCAGTGCCGATGGGAGCGAAGGTCGTCCAGCACTACCGACGGGATCGACCCGAGTGAATCGACGCGACCCCATTCATAGTTAGGGTCCACTAATCTCACCGGCATGGCCAAGTACCTCAAACCCGATCACCCGGCGTTCTACCGTCTGCACGTTCTCGCATCCGAACGGATCAGTTCCGGTTTCGTCAGAATCACCCTCGGAGGCGAGTCGCTCTCGGACTACCGCTACATGGGCTACGACCAGTGGTTTCGACTGTTCCTGCCACAGCCGGGGCAGCGTGAACCCCGCATACCCAGCACGACCTCCAAACTCTGGTACGCCCAGTATCTGACCTTCTCCAAGGACACCAAGCCGGTGGTCCGCAACTACACCGTCCGCGACTTCCGGCCCGCAGGCCAGGGCCGGGTCAGCGAGGGTGCGGAGATGGACGTGGACTTCGTCGTACACGGCAGTGAACACGGCGAAGCAGGTCCGGCGTCGTCGTGGGCTGCGCAGGCCGCTGCCGGGGACCGCGTCGCGATTCTCGACGAGGGACGCATCTACAACCCCGACACCGAATCCTCATGGCAGTTGCTCGTCGGCGACGAGAGCGCAGCTCCGGCCATTCTCGGAATACTGCGATCCTCGGCCGAGGACCTGCGGGCCGTGGTGTTCATCGAAGTCCCCACCGAGGCCGACGTCCAGCATCACCACGTGCCCTCAGGCGTCGAGCTGAACTGGATCGTGCGCCCCAATGCGCATGCCAAGCCCGGTGATGCGGCACTGGCCGCCGTGCAGAAAGCCGAACTTCCCGGCGGCACCCCGTTCGTCTACGTGGCGGGCGAGCAGGGCTTGGCGACGGGCCTGCGCAGATACCTGGTGAACGAACGCGCAGTACCGAAATCCAGCATCTGCTTCACCGGATACTGGAAGTTCGGTAAAGCCGCCGGATAGCACTGGATTAGTGTCATCTCACATGTCCGGCTTGGGAAAAGGTCACACGGTCGTCACCGACTCGGTCGAGGTGGACGGCGCGTCGTTCGCCTCGCTGCGCGCCCGACCCCTCCCCCGCGCCGAACGCTACGAACTGGGTCGACGCCTGCGCGAGAAGGTACCGATCGCCTCCCTGGGTGACTGGGCGGCACCACTGGATCGACCCGACCCGGTCAAGCAGATCGAATACTCCCACCAGGGCCGCATCGAATGGCTGATACCGACGCGTCTCGAGCGGATGATCGAGTCCCCCTACGGCTTTCTGCGTGGCACGGCCATCGTCATGGCCCGAGACGTGGCGATGCTGCCGTCGACCGGCATCAACCCGGTCATCAGCGGCGACGCCCACCTCGGCAACTTCGGCTTCTACGCCTCGCCGGAACGAGACCTCGTCATCGACCTCAACGACTTCGACGAGGCCCACCCGGGAGCCTGGGAGTGGGATCTACGACGCCTCGCCGCGAGCATCTGGGTGGCCGGCAGGCAGAACGGCCGTACCGAGGATCAGTGCCGAGACGCCGTCACCGCCTGTGTGTCCGCGTACCGAATCGAGGTGGCCAGACTTGCCGACGAGCCGCTGATGTCGCGTTCGTTCCAGCGTCTGACGGCCGAGAAGCTGCAGCGCGACGCCACCGAGGGGTCGCTGCGCAAGGAGATCAAACGCGCCACCAAGAAGGCGCGTCGACGCACCAGTGACCGCGTTCTGCCGCGTTTCACCGAGAAGCACGACGGCAAGCGCAGAATCGTCGAGGAGCCGCCGATCACCACGCGCATCTCGGCGAAGGACGAGGAACTTCTCGCCGTCGGACTGGACGAGTATCTGCTCACCCTCACCCCGCACTGGCGTCGAGTGCTCGGTGGATACACGTTGATCGACGTGGCGCACCGCGTGGTGGGCGTCGGCAGCGTCGGCCTGCGGGCGTACGTGGCTCTGCTCGAGGGCACCAGCGAGGACGACGTCGTGTTCCTGCAGCTCAAGCAGGCCAGACGTTCGGTGCTCGCGCCGTACGTGCACGGCGAGTCGGCCTGGCACGATCACCAGGGGCAACGCGTCGTCGAATATCAGCAGGATCTGCAGACCGTCAGCGATCCGCTACTGGGCTGGACGACCATCGCCGGACGGCAGTACTACGTGCGGCAGTTCCGCAACATGAAGGGGACGATCGACCTGTCGTCGATCGATGCACCCGCGCTGGTCGACTACGCACGGGTGGTGGGTCGTCTGCTGGCCAAGGGTCATGCGCGCACCAGTGGCGCGTCGATGATCTCGGGGTACACCGGCGATTCCGATGCCCTCGAGGTGGCGTTGTGCCGCTTCGCGCAGCTGTACGCGGATCAGACGGAAGCCGACTGGGAGTGCCTACGGCAGTGGCGTGGTTGAGTGCCGCAGGGGGCACGGGAGCGGAGCCTGCGGAGTGACCCGCAGGCTCCGACCACGCCACTGCGCGGAGCGCACTACGCGTGCTTGGCGACCAGGTCACCCACGCGAGGCAGTGCCTCGGTGACGTTCTTCTTCGCCGAGCCACGCAGGCTGCCGTAGAACTTCTTGACGACGGACTTGTCGGTCTCCTCGATGCGCGCATCGGTGACCGCGAGCAGCGCGTCGGATGCGGCGTCGCCGTTGGCGACGAGGTAGTCACCGAACGTGCCCTGGGGGGCAGCGTTGTACGACTGCCAGAACGGGTCGAGCTTGTCGACGAAATCGGGCCACAGAGCCGAGACCGCGCTGTCGATGTACGACGGCCCGACCTTCTTCACTGCGCCGTATCCCCCCTTGACCGCGAGACCACTCGCGCCCTTCTTGTCCGCGACCTCGGCGTCGATCAGTGCCAGGACATCGACGCGCAGAGCGTCGGCCTTCGACTCGTCGAGCAGCGAATCCTTGAGTGCAGCAACCACTTCGAACTTCCTCCCAGATGTGTCAGCGGCCCCACGCGGACCGGGCGCAAGACTACCGCAGAAGGGCGTGGCAACGCCGAACTCGCTCGATCCACCACTGGGTGCGATCGGCGTCGGCATCGAGCTCGATCAGCGCCCGAGGGTCGGGTTCGAGGCTGCCGACCGGGTACGTTCCGTCGACCACCTCCGGCGCCGGTGCCACGTCTCGAACGAACAGTGCGCCCGTTCCCAGACCGCAGGCGAACTCGAGGTGCGGCAGCGCCGCGGCAGCGGCCAGCCCCGACGAGATTCCCACCGCCGAATCCAGTGCACTCGACACCACCACCGGAACGCCGTACTCCCCCAGCTCGCCTGCGAGTTCGAGCACCGCGCGCATTCCGCCGAGCGGGGCGACCTTGAGCACCGCGATGTCGGCTCCGCCTGCTCGAACGACCTTCATCGGATCCTCGGCTCGGCGAATGCTCTCGTCCGCTGCCACGCGAACTCCCGGAGCCCTTCGACGAAGCTCGACGAGTTCGGCGACGGTGGCACACGGCTGCTCGGCGTACTCGAGCGGACCGTCGGCGGTCAGGGCCGTCAGTGCCGCTATTGCCTCGTCGACAGTCCAGCCGCCGTTGGCGTCGACACGAACGCGCGGAACCAGCTCGCGGACCGCGCGCACCCGGGCGACGTCGTCGGCGAGTGTCTGCCCCTTCTCGGCCACCTTCACCTTGGCCGTCTCGGCACCCGGAGACCGGCTCAGCACGGATGCCACCTCCGCGGCAGCCACGGCGGGAACGGTCGCGTTCACCGGGATGCGTCGGCGCAGTGGGCTCGGCGGTCCGTCCCACGCGGCCTCGATCGCCGACGCCAACCACGGAGCGGACTCGACGTCGTCGTACTCGGGAAACGGAGAGAACTCACCCCACCCGGCCGGTCCGCGAACGAGCATCACTTCACGGGTGGTGATGCCGCGGAACTTGGTTCGCATGGGCATCGAGAGCACATGCGCGCCGTCCAGAACGTCGTCGATCGGGGGGATCACTGCTGCCCCGGGAGCAACTGCACCATCAACGCCTCGCAGTCGGCCAACAGGTTGCCGTCCAGATCCGTGAGCCGAGCGTTGATGAACGTCTTGCGTCCCTCGACCCGATCCACCGCGCCCTCGACGACGAGCTCGGTGTTCAGCGGCGTCACCTTGCGGTAGTTGATGTGCAGATACGCCGTCCGGCTGATGGGCCTGCCGTAGGCGTGCTGGATCAGGCCGAAGAGGTCGTCGAAAAGCAGTGGCAGTGTGCCGCCGTGCGCGGCGGAGTTTCCACCGAGGTGAAAGCGGCGGAACATGCCCCGACTACGGACACCGTCAGCGTCGATCTTCTCGATGATCCATGGCATCAACAGCAGCGAGCCGCGGCCGGGCAGCCGCGGAACGCGCCCGGCCGTCTGGCGGCCCTCGGCCACCACGTGCGGGCTCAACAGCTCGATCAGTTCCCTGGCCTTGCCCGCAGCCGCCTCGGTCACGTCGGCCGGCAACGAGGTGGACACCGCCAGATCCTGCACCGTGCGCAGCGCCTCGAGCAGCTGCCCGTACTCCGGCCCCACCTTCGCGGGCACGAAACGCGGGAAGCCCCCATGGTGGTCGTAATCGCGGTCGAGCTCGATCGGGTCGGTCATGACTGCACGCTAGCTGCACCGACCGTTCGGCATGGAGTCAACCCCGGCCACCGTTAAGCTGGCGCCCGTGACCTTCACTCCCGCACTGTGGCGTCCCGTTCCCGGCTTCGAAGACCTGACCGACATCACGTATCACCGCCACGTGTCCGACGCGACCGTGCGAGTTGCGTTCGATCGTCCCGACATTCGCAACGCTTTCCGGCCGCACACCGTCGACGAGCTCTACCGCGCCCTGGAGCATGCACGGGTGAGCTCCGACGTGGGAACGGTGCTGCTCACCGGAAACGGACCGAGCAGGAAGGACGGCGGCTGGGCGTTCTGCTCCGGTGGCGATCAGCGCATTCGCGGTCGCAGCGGCTATCAGTACGCAGACGGGGAGACGGCCGACACCGTCGACAAGGCCCGCGCCGGACGCCTGCACATCCTCGAGGTGCAGCGCCTCATTCGCTTCATGCCCAAGGTGGTCATCTGCTTGGTCAACGGCTGGGCAGCAGGCGGCGGGCACAGCCTGCACGTGGTGTGCGATCTGACTCTCGCGAGCCGCGAACATGCCCGGTTCAAGCAGACCGACGCGGACGTCGGCAGCTTCGACGGTGGTTACGGCAGTGCGTATTTGGCGAAGATGGTCGGGCAGAAGTTCGCCCGCGAGATATTCTTTCTCGGCGAGACGTACTCGGCCGAGGAGATGCACCGCATGGGCGCAGTGAACAAGGTGGTCGATCACGACGAGCTCGAGAACACCGCGATCGAGTGGGCTGCGAAAATCAACGCGAAATCGCCTCAGGCACAACGAATGCTGAAGTACGCCTTCAACCTGCAGGACGACGGCCTCGTGGGCCAGCAACTGTTCGCCGGTGAAGCGACCCGCCTGGCCTACATGACCGACGAGGCGGTGGAGGGTCGCGACGCGTTCCTCGACAAGCGCGAGCCCGACTGGTCGCCGTTCCCCCGATACTTCTGACCTACTGGTGATTTCGACGTCGAACCGCCGAAACCACCACAGTGCTGTGGGCGCTCTACGAGCCTGGTTCACCCAGCCCTACGACTATCGCTGGATGGCGGACTTCCAGAACTCCCGGCCCGCCGGGAAACTCATCCGGTGGGTGTTGGCATGCCTGACACTCAATTTCGGTGTGCTGGCGGTGGTGTCGCTGTTCTCCGAGGGCACCACACGCAGCCCGGTCACCGTCGCCTGGAAAGCAGGTCTGGTCGTGATGGTCGTGGCCGTCAGCGCGGCCTGGATCACCAGACCGTTTCCCGGCCGACTCGGGGTGGTGGCCTTTGCGGTCTTCGCCGATCTGGGGACGGCGTCGACGCTGTGGATCAATCCGCTCGCGGACGCCCTTCTGACGTGCACGCTGTTCGCCGTGATCGGAACGTTCTGCACGTTCTGCCTCAGCCCCCGCTGGCTGCTGGCGCACCTGGTGTTCGCGGTGGCATGCACACTCGTTGCCGCGGCCGTGACGTACTCGAGCGGGGAGGTGGACATCGCGTCACTGATCTTCCGGACGAACGTCGTGCTTCTCACGATCGCCGCCGTTCCGCTCGTCTCGCATCTGCTGATCACCATCTTGACCGACGATGCGCGCAGTTCGTTGCTCGATCCGCTGACCGGCCTGCTCAATCGTCGCGGTCTCGACGCGGCCATCGACGATGTGTGGCCACTGGGCCGAGAAAAGGATCGGTGCTCGGCGGCGGTGATGATCGACATCGACCGCTTCAAATCCGTGAACGACCTGTACGGGCACGAGGAAGGCGACGCGGTCATCCTGCGCGTCGCCGAACGTCTGCGCGCACACCTGGGCAAATACGGCGTGGTCGCGCGCACCGGTGGAGAAGAGTATCTCGCCGTCGTCTCGACGTCCCGACTCCACATCGATGCACTTATCCACGGGGTGCGCCGAGCACTGCGCGATCCCGAGGATCCCATCGCGGTGACGGTCAGCGTGGGGGCTGCGATTCTGCACGCGGATTCACCGGTGTGGAATCAGAACATCGACACCGTGACGCGGGCAACGCGGATGGCGGATTCGATGATGTACGAGGCGAAGGCCGCAGGCGGTAACCGAATCGCGACGACCGAACTGTGAGAGTGGAGCCTGCGGAACGACTGTCGCCGATCGTGGTATCCATGCGGGGTGGACATCCTCGCTTCTCGGACAATTCTCCGACCGGTCGACTACGAGAGGACTCTCGAGTTCTACCGTGACGGTCTCTCGTTGGCGGTGTGTCGCGAATACCCCGGCGGGACGGTGTTCTTCGCAGGTCAGGGTCTGCTCGAGGTCGCTGCGCACCATCGCGGCGACGAATCGGGGTCGTTCTCCGGTGCGCTGTGGTTGCAGGTACGCGATATCGACTCTGCTACAAAGGAATTGACGGCCGCCGGCATCGAAATCGTGCGTGAGGCCAGGACGGAGCCGTGGGGCCTGATCGAGATGTGGATCGAGGATCCGGACGCGATTCCCATCGTGCTCGTGCAGATCCCGCAGGATCATCCGCTGCGGCGGGACAACCGCTAGCCGTCCGACGCGTGGTCGGCGATCGCGCGCAGCACCGCCGTTGCCGACTGCGGCCGCGACCACAGATACCCCTGAGCCAGAGTGCAGCCGAGCTCGAGCGCAGCGTCGGCCTGTTCGCGGCTCTCGATGCCTTCGACGATCATCGTCAGATCGAGGTCCTTCGCCACTCCGGCCAACGACTTGATCATCGCCCGTCCAGCCACGGTGTCGACGAACCGCGTCAGGTGCCCATCGATCTTGATGCCGTCGGGCTGCAGCGTCACCAGCCGTTCGAGTGAGGACCAGCCCGAACCGAAATCGTCCAGCAGCACCCGAAAGCCCAGCCGATGCACGTCGTCGATGTGCCTGCGCAGCAGCGGCCCCGGCGTCACGGCAGTGGTCTCGGTGAGCTCGAGAGAAATCGACGACGGCGACACCCCGGAGGACGCGATGGCGCGCTGCAACTGACTGACACCGTCGGGGTGCGCCAGGTGGCGTCCGGAGATGTTGACGGTCAGCCGCAGGTCCGGACGATGGACGTGCCACTTCTTCATTTCGGCCGCGGCCTGCGCGAGCACACTGAGGTCGACGTCGATGATCAGTTCACTGGCCTCGGCGAACGGCACGAAATCCGCAGGCACCACCATCCCTCGGGTGGGGTGGTGCCAACGCGCCAACGCCTCGAAGCCGACGACCTCCTCTGTCCGCAGATCCACGATCGATTGGAACCAGGGGACGATGTGGCCGTCGGCGATGGAGTCGGCGATGTCGTTGTCGCTCCCGAGCCGGATGACGCCCGATCCGACGCGGCGATGCAGGTCGAGTTGTTCCTCGAGTACCGACGCGAACTGTTCGAGTTCCCGCATCTGCTCACCCGAGAGCGAGCGCGGCGTGCGATCGAGCAGGCAGAGTGTGCCGATCACCAGGCCCTCTCGCCCCCGCAGCGGAACCGACGCGTAGGACGCGATGCCGTTGTCGTCGAGGATGGCGCGCTGCCGGGTGGTGGCGTGGATGCGTCCGTGCGCCACGACGGCGGGTTCGCCGGAGCGCACCACGTCGTCGCAGAGGGTGTCGGCTCGTACCACCGTCGACACCGGCGGTCCGCCGACGTTGACCAGCGTGTACTGAGTGTCTTCGTCGAGCACGTTGAGCTGGGCGATGGCGAATCCGACGCTGCGTGCGGCGAATTCGACCGTCGATCGCAGAGCAGGCGTCGTCGCCTCGACATCGAGGTATCGACGAGCGGAATCGCTCTGCCGGCGAGACTGGGAGCGCGCGGTGTCCGCGACCTCACCGTCCACCGGCATCACCTCGCAACGAACTGCCGGGCCCGTTCTGGAACCGGATCCAAGTGAGCTTAACCGTGCCACATCTGCAGTTTCGACCGATAGCCCATCCGAGAGTGGTCACAACGACGGATAGCGCGTGTGCAGCAGCCGATGTCGCAGCACCGCAGCGGCGAGTCGCTTGCCTTCTTCGGTCGCGACCGCGCCCGACGGCTGCGGCCTCGACGCGTCTGCCGGTTCCGGCAACTCGAACGCCCCGAGGGCGCTCAGCTCGGCAACCAGGGTCCGAGCGAGCGGCTCGGCATGCTCGGCAGCGGGCTCCTCGCCGGAATGGGTCCACCCCTCGGCGCGCAGCAGACGCGCCAGGTCGTCTGCCGTCGCCTCCACGTCGGCGACATCGTGACCGACGATCATGCGCGCGAGAACGACCTCCGCGGCAATCGTGTCCGGGTGATATTCGGTGCCGACGATTCCTGCGGTGAGCACCCGCCAGAGCCCGTCGGAGCTGAGCTGCCGGGTTCGGGCCGTCGGTACCAACCGCCCGGCGGAACGACGCAGCAGACGCACCCGCATCAGGAGGCGTCGGACAATCAGTACCTTCTCGGTGTCGAGTTCGCGGCCGACATGCACGGGACGTTCGGCCGGAGGAAACACGGTGTTCGCGATGCTCGCCACCAACTCGTCCGGCAGGTACCCGGCGTCGGTCAACGCGACGCCGTCCCCGATGCATCCGATGAAACTCTCGAGCCTGCGCACGCAGCCGTATACCGGCTCGGCGGCCTCGTGCAGCGTCCCGCGCAGCCCCAGATACAGCTCGGCCCGCGGTGCGCTGTAGTTGCTCCACAACTCGATGCGGTGATCGAGAAGCTGTTCGAGCAGGACGGCCTCGGAGTCGTCCTTGCCTCGATCGGACGTCAGCACAGCATCGGTGACGCCGCGTCGACGCATGGCCTGTGCGTTGGCACCGAGCGGTCGCCCACCGGGCTTCGACGGCTCGAACTCGCCGGCGATGGTCGCCACTTCCAGTGTCTCGCCGATCTTTTCGACGATGGCCCGCTCGACGCCGGTCGGGGCGTCCTGCCAGGTGACGAGCTCGGTATCGACGGCGGCGATGCCCGATTGTTCGGTGGCGGCGCGATAGTGCTGCAACCACACGGCGTCGTCGGGTGTTCGCACGAGCTCCTCGGTGACGGCGCTTCGGGCGATCTCCGCGTATCCGACGCGACCGAGCCGGTCGAGTAGCTCGCCGAGCGCACGGGCGATATCGACCGCACGATCGGGCCCCTCGGCCGCGTGGCGGAGATACACCCACAGGTAGGTCTGCACGGAATGTTGCGTCGGGCCCGCGGGCGGAGACACCTCGACCAGACCGTCCCACCCCAGGCGCGCGTCGGCGGCGAGCGCGGGATCGACGGAATCGAAGTACGACAGAGCTGCCCACACCGCGTCGTCCATGCCCGATCCCTTCACGATGTTCCACTGTTCCACAGCGACTCGATGTCGGGTGACAACCGCGGGTGCGCCCGTCCACGATCGAGCCGACCGACTAGCCTCGAGTCCGTGCTCGAGAGCGTATCCATTCCGTCGGGGCCTGCAGCGGCGGAGATCATGCCGCGGCTGAGCCGGATGCTCGCAGGCGACGGCCCGGCCCTGCTTCCCGTGCCCGCCGACGATCCGCGTGAGACCGAGCGCCTGCACGACGCACTGGCACCGGGAACCCCCATCGACGACGGCGTCGCCCTGGTCGTCGCGACCTCCGGGACGACGGGCGTCCCCAAGGGAGCCATGCTCTCCGCGTCAGCACTGGTGGCCTCCGCGACGGCCACCGAGGAACGTCTCGGCGGACCGGGGTCGTGGCTACTGGCGTTGCCCGCACACCACATCGCCGGAATGCAGGTGCTGCTGCGCAGCGTGCTCGCCGGAACCTCGCCCATCGTCATGGACGTGTCGAGAGGTTTCGATCCCACCGCTCTGATCGACGCCGTGGGATCGATGTCGGGACCCATGCGCTACACCTCACTGGTTCCCGGGCAGTTGGTGAAGGCATTCGAGATCCCCGAAGCGATCGCGGCCCTCGCCTCACTGGACGCAGTACTGCTCGGCGGGGCCGCGACGCCGGTTCCACTGCGAGAGAAGGCACACGACGCGGGAATCCGGTTGGTGAGGACCTACGGAATGAGCGAAACTGCCGGCGGCTGCGTGTACGACGGAGTTCCACTGCACGGCACCGTCGTACGCATCGACGATGGCCGGGTCGTGCTGGGTGGAAAGACCCTGGCCTCGGGCTACCGCGGGCTACCCGATCATCCGGCGTTCGCCGAACCCGGATGGTTCCGCACCGACGACGCCGGAACCATCGTCGACGGGGTCCTGAGCATCTCCGGACGACTCGACGAAGCAATCTCGACCGGCGGACTGACCGTCGTGCCGCAGGTGGTCGAAGCAGCACTGATCACGCATCCCGCGGTACTCGAATGTGCAGTCGTGGGATTGCCCGACGAGCGACTGGGCCAGAAAATCGTGGTCGCAGTCGTCGCCTCTGCTCCGGTGACATTGGCGGACCTGCGCTCCCACGTCACTGCCTCGCTGGACATCACCGCCGCGCCACGAGAATTGTTTCTCCTCGACTCACTGCCGACACGAGGTCCGGGAAAACTGAATCGGGCGGAACTGCGAACTGTGCTGGAGAAGCGCTGAGCTGAGTCCCGTTCGGCGCTGCGTCCCCGGGTTCGGCGCTGCGTCCCGGGTTTGGCGCTGCGCCCCCGGTTGACCGCTGCGGCCTTCGGTTGACCGCAAACGCGCGCGCGTTTGTCAGGTGCGCGCGGAATCGTCAGCGAACCGGTGGCGAAACTGCGCGCGTTCAGCAAAGGCGCGCGCGTTTGCGCCGGAGTGGTCATTCGAGCGGCGTGCCTTGATGGTGCACCAGTTCCCATCCGGTGTCCGTGCGCCGCCACAGCGAGGTTCTACGTGCGCGCATCTCCGACGTTCTCGAAATCCACTGCAGCAGCACATAATCTGGACCGATCACCCGTCCGATCGGTTCGATCACTTCGATCTCGACGGGGCTTTCGCTGCCGAGCATGTCGAGTATCGACGACTTGTCCCACATCGTGCCCGAGGCTCCGACCTCGGTGAAGTCGTCGGCGAGCAGACGGGCCAGCCTCTTGCGATCGCGTCGACATTCGGCAGTCTGCAACTCTCGTTCGAGGTCGAGAACCGTCGAGAGGTCGTTGTCAGCGCTGGGTCGACCGGCAGAGTCCGCAGGACGCCGGACGAGCCCTCTTCGAGGCGGTGTACGAGGTGTGGAGCAAACTCCCCGAGGACTCGCGACCGAAGCTGGTGCTGTTCGGCGAAAGCCTGGGTGCTTACGGCGGACAGGATGCGTTCAGCGGCGCGCAGGACATGATCGCGCGCATCGACGGTGCCCTGTGGGTCGGCAACCCGAACTTCACGCCGCAGTGGGCGCGTATCACCGGTGGACGCGACGCCGGGTCCCGCGAGATCCTGCCCGTCGTCGACGGCGGCGAGCACGTTCGCTTCGCGAGTTCGTCCGGGGATCTCGACATCGGCGGACCCTGGGAAGAGCCGCGAATCGTGTACTGGCAGCACGCGTCCGATCCCATCGTGTGGTGGTCACCGGACCTGATCCTGAACCGGCCCGATTGGCTACGAGAACCCCGCGGTGCCGACGTCGACCCCGGAGTGCAGTGGTTCCCGTTCGTGACCTTCTGGCAGTTGACCTTCGATCAGGTCTTCTCCACGAACGTCGACGACGGACACGGCCACAGCTACGGAGCCGACGCCGTGAACATGTGGGCCGACATCCTCGAGCCGCCGGGCTGGTCCGACGCCGACGTGAAGCGGTTGTACGAGAAAATGGCGGGCTGAGGCGTCGACTGATCGGTTGCCGGCCCGCCATTTTCTCGTACAACCGCTTCACGT
>NZ_NOYD01000046.1:0-11537 GCF_002258315.1 Rhodococcus sp. 06-462-5
GGAGCCGGACGACGGTCCGACGAGCGATGCGGGACTGTGGAGCGACGGACCATGCGACGGCGACGGACCTTGCGAGGGTGACGGCCGGTGCGGCGACGGCATCGACTGCGGTTGCGGCACAGGACACGACGACACAGCCGAACCCGACGACACAGCCGAACCCGACGACACAGCCGAACCCGACGACACAGCCGATGCCGATACAGACGGCGACGAAGCGCTGGGTAAGGCTGCAGCACGCGACGCTGCCGCCGCGCGGGATATCCGTACCCAACGCGAACGCCAACACGACGCCCTCAAACTCGCGCTCCGGCAGACCCTCGCCTCCGGCACCCTCGGCACACACCGGGGCCTACCCGTCACCGCCATCGTCACCATGACCCTGAAGGACCTCGAAGCCGGCCGCGGCTACGCCATGACCGGCACCGGCTCCCGCGTGTCGATCCGCGACGCGATCCGCATGGCCTCCCACGCCCACCACTACCTGACCCTCTTCGACGACCACGGCAGAGCCCTCTACCTCGGCCGCTCCAAACGCATCGCCTCCGCAGACCAACGCATCGTGCTCATCGCCCGAGACCGCGGCTGCAGCTTCCCCTCCTGCACCCGCCCCGCAACCTGGTCCCAAGCCCACCACGTCACCGACTGGATCGACGGCGGCACCACCGACATCGACTCCCTCACCTTCGGCTGCGACATGCACCACGCACTGGTCGGCACCGGACCCGGCAAATGGGCCACCACCAAAACCGGAGCAGCACACAGATACCCGGGCCGCACCCTCTGGCACCCACCCACCGGAATGGACCCCAAACGCCACGGACTCATCAACCACGCCCACCACCCAGAAGAAGTCCTCTACCCACCCGACAACCACAACAACCCCGGCGACGCGGAACCACGACAACCCGCCTGACGGTCCGATCCAGTCTCAGAGCACAGCCCTGCCTGCAGCACGTGCAACGCGCGGCCATGTCGAGCGTGCGCGCACGTCCGGACAGGCGGCGTGCTGTCAGCCGAGAGATCGACCCAGCTCCAGACAGGAATCGTCGAAAGTAGTTGCGTACGGTGGGTTCATGATGGTTCTCGCGAGCAGGACGGCAGTACTGTCGCCGCCGGCCCGCTTCGTGTGGAAGGCGCTGATGCGACCCGACGTGCATCCGTGCAATCGCGGGTTTGCCTGGCCGGTGATGTTCGAGGACGCGACGCTGCCACGGGTCGTCGAGAGCAGCGAGTTCGACCGCGTTGTGTGGAGTTCGCCGTGGCCAACGGTTCCAGACATCCTGTTGCAGTTCGATCTACGACCTGAGACTCGTCTCCGATGGACGCTGCTGGCTCATGCCCCGGCACCGAGCGAGCGAACCATCGAATGGTTGCGCGATCAAGTCAGCCATCTGGTGAACGTCGATCTGCGACAGGCGCTGGGCTACTAGCCGAGCGAGGGCTATCTGTTGCCGCCGCTCGGCCCGTAGGGATAGCGCTTACCGACTGCGAACCACAGGATCGCCCCGACGATCGGCAGTATCACCACAACGAATGCCCACGCCAGCTTCGGCCGATAGCCCATGGTGCGGTCACGGGCGATCGACAGTAGTGCCATCAAGGACAGCAGGACGGTGACTGCACCACCGGCAGAAGCCATACCCGAGACGGTAGCTCAGCCAGCGCTGCGAACCGTCTCGATCCGTCTCGTCGCGATGCCGGCTGCAGTGTTCGATGTGCGAACGGCTACGGCAACTTGTCCCCGTTGATGGCGTTCACCCAGGACTCCGGACTCTCGACGAGCCATGCCGCGGAGTCCGTGACTGTCCCCGTCCGAAACTGGACGCGGAGCAGGCTGCGGCCGACCGTCTTGCCGGCATGAGATCCGGTCACGTCCGCACCGTCGATGTCCTGCAACGGTATTCGAAGCGGCGTTGAACTGCCGATGCGACGGAACCACAATTCGCTCTCGGTCAGTACGAGTGCGCCGTTTCCACGGACCTGCGCGCCACCCTTCGATCCTAGGCCGAAGAAATTCGCCATCGGATCCGACTTGGCCACGCTGGAATCGGCGAACTGTTGCGCGATCGCCGACTGCGACGACGAAGACAGTCGACCCACCAATACCTTCACGAGCACCACGATGCCCGCGACAAGCAGCACGACGCCCACAATGCCGAGCAATACAATCACTGTGACATTCATCGGCGAATCGTAGCGAGCTACGTCCGGTTTGTCCGCTCGGCTCCCTCTCTCGAATCCACCGCTGGATCGCTCGGCCGATGCACCGGATGAGGCGGTATCGAACGTGCCTCGGCAGGCCCGCTAGGCGGGGAAATCCGCGCTACGAGAGAGCGTCTCGTTCGACCGGATTTCGCCCAGGGTCTGTTCCAACGCGTCGATGACGGCGTCGTACCCGCTGTTGCCCAGGATCAGCCGGCGTGGCGGCGGGTCCTGGGTCATCGCCGCGATCACCGCACCGGCACCGCGATGCGGATCTCCCGGTTGCACTCCGTTCATGTCGACGAAGGCGGCCCGCACCTGTTCGAGCATGCCGTGGTATTCCGAAATCGCCTCCGCGACCGGCTCTTCGGCGAATCCGGCGTAGGCGTTCGTGCGGAACGCCCCTGGTTCGACTGCCAACACGGAGATACCTTGCTCGGCAACCTCCTGGCGCAGCGCATCGGTGACGGCCTCGATCGCGTATTTCGTCGCGCTGTAGTAACCGAATCCGACCGCTGCCAGAAGCCCGGCCACCGAGGACACGTTCACGATCCACCCGCTTCCGCGGGCGCGCATACCTGGTAGCACTGCGCGCGTCACGGACAGCACGGCGAAGAAGTTCAGCTCGAACATCGCCCGTATCGAGGTCTCGCTCATTCCCTCGATCGATCCGTACCAGCCGCGGCCTGCATTGTTGACCAGCACGTCGATACCGCCGAAGTGCTCTTCGGCTGTTCGTACCGCTCGAAGTACCTGTGCCGCGTCGGTGACGTCCATGGGCACGACGAGAACGCGGTCACCGTACTGCTCGGCCCACGACGCCAATTCCCCTGGACGCCGGGCGGTGAGTACCACGCGGTCTCCCGCCTCCAGCGCCACCTCCGCGTACGCCATGCCGAAGCCGCCCGGTGTGCCACCGGTGATGAACCACCGCTTGCTCATGGCTCGATCACCAACCGGTTGATCAGCGCGCCGTCCAGCGTGAATCGGTAGTGCAGGTCGACGACTCCCCCGGGGAAGTCGCCTTCCAGGTGCTGCACGACGTCGACAGTCGTGCCGGTCGTCGTCGCCCCGGTGAACTCTGTTGTGTAGGTGTACTCACTCTCACTGACCGAGGCGGTCAGCCAGGCCTCGATTTCGTCACGGCCCGAGTGATCGTGGCCCTCATCGGTCACCACGGCATCTGCGGTGAACACAGTGAGCGCTCGAGCGCCTTGTCGGGCGTCGAGTGCGGTCATGAACTTCTTCACGTTGTCCGGGAGTCCATCCCATTCTGTTGTCATGACCCCACCGTGATACTTCCCCCAAGGGGAATGTCAACACCGACTCCGCACCGGTTTCCGTGCCCGACACTCGGTCCCGCCTTCCTGTTGACCTTGCCCCAGGGGGAAACTTCACGATGGGCCCCAACCGACAACGCAAACGACGCAACGTACAGGAGGACGCCATGGGCGCACAGGTCTCGATCGGCGACTTCGCAGTGATGACCAGCCTCAGCAGAAAGGCGCTACGCCACTACCACGAGATCGGGATCCTCGAACCGACTCTCGTCGATGCGCACACCGGGTACCGCTTCTACGACACCAGCCAGGTCGATCACGCACACATCATCCGCCGATTCCGATCGCTCGGCATGTCCATCCCGGACATCAAGTCACTGCTGAGTGCAGAAGACGCCGCAGCCCGCACCGAGATCCTCACCAGTCATCTCGAACGGATGGAGATGCAGCTACAGCACACTCGCGACACCGTCGGCGCGCTGCGCGAACTACTCTCGCCCGTGCACGCACCCGCCGAGATCGAACTGCGCCTCGAGCCTGCCCTCGCCGTGTGGTCCATCGGCAGCACCGTCGAGGTCGCCGAGATCGACAGCTGGTTCGCGGTGACGGTCGGGAAACTACGAGATGCAGTCGCAGCGGCGACAGGCGACGACTCGGGGGTCGTGCCGGGCGGCCTGTACGACCGGGCACTCTTCCTCGAATCACGCGGCGAAGCAACGCTGTTCGTTGCAGCTCCACAATCGGTGGATCCCCCGGACGGTATCCGGGCCCAGGTCCTACCTCAGGCCCAATTCGCGGTCCTCACGCACTCCGGTGGTCACAAGGGTATCGACCGCAGCTACGCGGCCCTGGGGACGTATACAAACGAACGATTGGTCAGCGGCCGAGGACCGATCCGCGAACACTACCTCGGTGGAACGCCCTCGGAGCCGAATGCGTTCACCGCAACCGAAATCTGCTGGCCCATATTCGAAACCACTGCTACGTCGGAGTGATCCTCGACGAGTCGGGCGGGGACAGGCCAGCTCGACCGAAAGCCGTTGGCCCTGATCAGCGGACGAGTTCGTAGCGGGCCAGCCACAGTCCGGGCAGTACCTGACTGTCCTCGGTGTGCACGAAGCCGAGGGACTCGTACAACCTGCGGGCCGGTGGATTGTCTCGGCCGGTGGCAACGTGTACACGTTGTGCGACAATCGATTCCAATATCGCGTCGACCAATGCCTTACCGATGCCTTGTCGATGCGCGCGTGGAGCCACCACCAGGCGGTCGATCTCTGCCTCGGAGCACGCTGCAGCACCGAGGATTTCGTCGTCCTCCCGCGCGACGAGCCAATGGACCTGCGCAGCGCACAGATCGTCCACCGACTCGTGCAGCAGCGGGATTCGCTCGTCGCCGATCAGTCTCGCTTCGACTGCATACGAACTCTTCTGCACCGCGAGGATCTGCTCGGCCAGGGGCCGGTCTGCGACGGGGTCGACGCGTACGATTTCAATAACGGCCGCCGGCGGGAGCAGGCAGAGCTTCGAGTGCGGCAAGGTGATCCGGGCTCAACGTGAGCGAGGCTGCACCCGCGTTCTCGTCCAGACGTGAGGTGCGTCGGGTGCCGGGGATGGGCACCACGTGCTCACCCTGCGCCAACACCCAGGCCAAGGCCACCTGCGCAGGCGTCGCATCCAGTTCGTCCGCGAGGGCCGCGATGGCGTCGACGATCACGAGGTTCGCATCGAGGTTGTCCTGACTGAAGCGTGGCAGGCGAGCACGGAAATCGTCTGCGGCGGGCGCTGTTCCACGGAAGTTCCCGGTCAGGAAGCCGCGGCCCAATGGTGAGAACGGCACGAATGCCGCACCGTTGTTCTGCGTCCATTTCAGCGACGTGGCGAGGTGGTCGCGCGTCCACAGCGACAGCTCCGACTGCACCGCCGAGATCGGATGCACCTGCTGGGCCCGATCCAGTTGCTCGACGCTGAACTCCGAGACTCCTAGTGCGCGAACCTTTCCGGCCTGCACGGCCTCGGCCATCGCGCCGATGCTGTCTTCGACGTCCACCTCGGGATCGGGACGGTGCAGGTAGTACAGATCGATATGGTCGACGCCCAAGCGGCGCAGCGAATCGTCGATGGCCTGCCGAAGGTGATCGGGCTTGCCGTTGGGGCCCGAAATGACGGGTTCACCGGCGTCGCCGACGTGGGAGACGAGACCGCCCTTGGTCGCGAGGATCACCTCGTCGCGTCGGCTCCCGATGGCTTCGCCGACGACTTCCTCGTTGGTGAACGGCCCGTACACATCGGCCGTGTCGATGAAGTTCACGCCAAGGTCGAGGGCGTGCCCGATCACTCGGTCGGGGCTCTCCGTCCGATCGTCGGCCTTGTATGCCCAGGTCATTCCCATGCAGCCCAGGCCTATGGCACCCACCTCGGGGCCGTCGTTCCACAGGGTTCGGGTCGGTACGGTGCGTGCGCTCATGCACTCGACGATAGAGAAGAAAAAGCGTTGTCGCCCGAACTCGGCCTGGGGCTAGCATCGCCACATGGCTCTTCCGCACTCGAAGGTGTATTTCGGCGACCGTCTGATCGACGCGCAGGACGCGACGCTCGGAGTGGCAACTTCGGCCGTTCTGTACGGGCTCAGTGTCTACACCGTCTTCCCGGTGCAGGTGGACGGCGATCGGCGTACCGCGTTCCGGTTGCTCGATCACTATCAGCGACTGGTCGAGTCTTGCAAGATCATCGGCATCGACACGTTTGCCTCGCAGTGGACGTTCGAGCGATTCGTACAGGCGACGCGCGACGTGGTCGCCGCCAATGCCCCGTCGACCGAGGTCTACGTTCGGGCCACGGTCCACGTGGACGAGTCGATCCCGGGAACTCGGGTACGCGGTCTGCACACCACCGTGTCCATCTTCCTGTACGACGCCACCCCCATCGTTCCGCAGAATGGAATGCGGCTGAAAACGAGCGTCTGGCGGCGCATTCCGGACAATGCCATTCCCTCGCGCGCCAAAGTGAACGGCGCGTACGTCAATTCTGTTCTGGCCAAACAGGATGCGATCGACAGTGGCTTCGACGACTGCATCTTTCTCGACATCAACGGGCACGTCTGCGAGCTCAGTGCGGCGAACATCTTCCTCGTCCGCAATGGAGCGCTCATCACCCCCGACGTCACCAGCGACATCCTCGACGGCATCAACCGTCGGACCCTGTTGACTCTGGCGCGCGAAGAAGGGCTGACCGTCCAGGAGCGCACCGTCGATCTCACGGAGCTGTACATCGCCGACGAGGTCTTCGTGTGCGGCACCTCGGCGGGAGTTGCGCCGGTGTACGAAATCGACGGTCGGGCAATAGGAACGAGGGAGACCGGCCCGGTGACACTCACCCTACGTAAGCGTCACCAGGCCGCGCTCACCAGCGACGAAGTGCACGGCTGGGTGAGTGTGCTGTGAGTACTACGCCGGGCAGGTGGAGGTGAGTCCGGCGATCAATGCTTCGGAGGCCGGCTGTTCGAGTGGATCGGCGGCAGGGTTCGGACCGGCCGTGGTCCAGGCCAGCGATACCTGACGCTGCCCGTCCGGGCTCGAGAACGCGTAGGTGCGGTAGCCGAAGCCGTTGCCGCGGTTGCCGAACACCAGCTCACCCGAACCCGGGTTGCACGTGTCTCCGCCCAGCAGCAGACCGAGTCCGTACGTCGATGGCGTCACGACCTGCATCTCGTCGATCAGGTTATGCGGGATCAGCGTGCCGTCGAAGAGTGCTCTGAAGAAGGTGTTCATGTCGCCGACGGTCGAGACCACGGCGGCACCGGACGACCAGATGCTGGCGTCGTAATCGGTGACGTCGGTGTACGTTCCGTTCTCGAGGACATAACCGTGCAACGCGTTCTCGTCCAGAGCGGAATCGGTGGGGTACGTCGTGTCGGCCATCACGAGCGGATCGAAGATCCTGTCCTGCAACGCTTGTCCGATGGACTTGCCGTCCAGCTCGGTGACGATCTGTCCGAGGAGGACGTAATTGGTGTTCGCGTAGCTGAACTCCTGGCCCGGCTCGGTCGTCCAGGGCATCGCCAGCGCCTGAGAGATCAACTCCTCGTCGGTGACGGCATCGTTCGCGCGGGCGGCAATCTGCTCCGCAGAGTCGAATCCGGTGAAGTAGTCCGGAACGCCACTGGTGTGATCGAGCAGTTGGCGAACGGTCACCGGCCTGGGCAGCAGACCAGGAAGCAATTCGTCGACCTGCTGATCGAGCTCGAGCTTCCCCTCGTCCACGAGCTGCAGCACCACGGCAGCAACCATCGCCTTGGTGACGCTGGCGATCCGGACCGGGTCTTCGGCCGACGCAGCCTCGGTGCCGTCGCGCTCGACGAGCCCGGCGGCTCCCGACCACGAATTCTCGCCGTCGCGCACCTGCGCGACCGCGGCGACGGAACCGGCGTCGACCAGTGCGTCCAACGCGGCCTGGACGTCGTCGGTCTCGATGTTGCCGCTCGAGGGCGCGGTGGTGGTCGGCTCGACGGTTGACGGTTCATCGGTCGTCGAGCACCCGGTGACCAGCAGGGACGTCGACACTGTGAGGGCGGCGAGGATTCGTAGCTTGCTCATGTCTTCGACGCTAACTCCGCCCTGCGAAGGATTTCAGTGTCAAATGTCAGTGATTTTCGATGAGGGGACGGTGGGAAATAGGCTGCGATCGGCAATGTCGCGTTCGACCGAGGTGACGAACAGGTCCACTCCGAGCAAAGCTCTGGAATTCAGCGCGGGATACGAGACTGCGACCGAATTGCTGTCTTGCTCTCGATCACCGATTACCGCGATGTACGAGTCGCGATGGATTCGCGCACTCCGAATGCGGGCGCTGAGCGAACCTTCCTCGAGTACTTCGGCCCGGACCGATGCACGGAGCAGTCGACCGGCCAGCGACAGTGCTGACTGCGAGTGGGAAGCACCCACCGGAACTACGGCGACCTGCCGAGGGGCGAGCCACGGTGGCATTCGGCCTTCGTGCTGTTCGATGAGTAGTGCAGTCAGTCGCTCCATGGAGCCGAGCACGCCGCGATGGATCATCACAGGGCGGTGCTTCTCTCCGTCGGACCCGGTGTACTCGAGACCGAACCGTTCCGGTTGGTTGAAATCGACCTGCACGGTCGACACAGTGTCGTGATGCCCGGTGACCTGCACATCGATTTTCGGACCGTAGAAGGCCGCATCACCCTCGCCGACGGTGAACCGACGATCACCCAGTGCGTTACGTAGCTGAGCCTCGGCGGCGTCCCATTGCGATGCGTCACCCAAGTAGTGGCCGTTGCCGCCACGGACCGAGAGTCGGAAAGAGGGTACGAGTCCCAATGTTGCATAACATTTCTCGACCGATTCGATAGCGCGTCGAACTTCGGTCCCGACTTGACTTGGGCTGCAGAACACGTGTGCGTCGTCGAGTGAGATCTGCCGCACGCGGCTCAATCCACCCAGCACACCGGACAGTTCGCTTCGGAACATCGACCCCAGCTCCGACACTCGGAAGGGAAGCTCACGAAAGCTGCGCCCGCGTGCAGCGAAGATCTGGGTGTGATGCGGGCAATTGGCAGGCCGTAGAACATATTCCTCGCCCCCGATACGCATCGGAGGAAACATATCGGCCGAGAACTTGTCCCAGTGCCCGGATCTCTCGAACAGCGAGCGCTTGGCCAGGACTGGGGTGTAGACGCCGAGACATCCCGATCGTGCTGATTCCTGCGCGGCCAGCTTCTCCAACTCTGCTCGAATGATTGCACCGTCGGGCAACCACATGGGTAACCCGGCACCGATGGCCGGACTGGTCGCAAACAGATCCAACTCGCGACCGAGTTGGCGATGATCAAAATTCATGGGTACTCCACTTCTACTGTTTACCAAGAGAAGTGCCCAGATACGCAAGAACCCCGGGGCAACAACTCCCGGGGTTCGTCGATTAGGTCGGTGCAGGCCTACATCGGACGCCGGAAGAAAACCGGCGTCGTCGTGTGTGGCTGCGGGTGCATCATGGCGACGACGCTACAACGTGCCTGCGATGGCTGGCAAGGGCTGATCAGCGATCGACCTGGCAGAAGCGGAGGTTGTTGGAGAACGGATCGGTGATCGTCATGGTCGGTCCGCCCGGTGCGTCGGGGTCGATTCCCGGTCGGCTGCGAGGGTTGTTCTTCTGCAGCAGTTCGGCATTGAAGGATCTGACGTCCGGGATCGGTATCCACACCGATGTGCCCGGTGTGCCGTCGCCGTAGTGCTGGGAAAGATCCAGGACACACTGTCCGCGCGAAATGCGCACGTACAGTGGCAGATCCGGCTCGAAGCGATGCTCCCACTCGACCGCGAATCCCAGGTAGTCCACGTAGAACGCACGCGCTTCGGCGTCGTCGAAGATACGGAGAATCGGAACTGCCGAGCCGAATGCCTTCATGACGTCGAGTGTGGCATCCCCAGCAGAACTTTCACCGCAGCTTTGGCCGCAGCGGCAGATTCGGGTAATTCGGTGATGGCCGCGGTGGTTTGTGCACCCTCGGCGAGGAGGGCGATCTGCAAGCCGACGGTCGGCTCACATCCGGCCTCGACTGCCAACTCGGTGACGTAGTCGATGAAGTTCCTCTTGTGCTGCTGCGCGGCTTCGGCGACCTCGGGCATCGTGGCCCCCAGTTCGCCGAACGAGTTTATGAAGGCGCAGCCGCGAAAGTTGTCCTCGCGGAACCAGTGATCCAGGAAGTCGAAAATCGACAACAGTTTCTCGCGGGGCGACTCGTACGCAGCCGCGGCGGCTCGTATGCCGTCGTTCCACTGGCCGGTGCGACCCCGGAGCACCTCGGCGACGATGGCGGTTTTCGACGGAAACAGCGAGTACATGCGCTTGAGGGAGATGCCTGCTGCTGTGCGAAGTTCGTCCATGCCGACGGCTTGAATCCCGCGCGCATAGAACAATTCGTCCGCGGCGTTCACTACCTGTGCCCGTCCGATTTCCGTACTGGTCATCGTCTACCCCTTGCCGAGAGAACCAACGTTCTCTACAGTAGTCCACATGCGGCGAGAACGACCGTTCTCCTGCTCGATTTCAGGACCACAGGAAGGCAGGATCATGGCGTACATCAACGTCGGAACCGAGAACTCCACCCCCGTCGAGGTCTACTACGAGGATCACGGAACCGGTCAGCCCGTCGTGCTCATCCACGGCTACCCACTCGACGGCAACTCCTGGGAACGTCAATCGCGCGCTTTGCTGGATGCCGGATATCGCGTCATCACCTACGACCGCCGCGGATTCGGCCAGTCCAGCAAGCCCACCGTCGGATACGACTACGACACCTTTGCCTCGGACCTGGACAAGGTCCTGACCGAGCTCGATCTCACCGACGTCGTCCTGGTCGGATTCTCCATGGGCACAGGTGAACTCGCCCGGTACGCGGCGAAGTACGGCACGGATCGCGTAGCCAAGTTCGCGTTCCTCGCCTCGCTCGAGCCGTTCCTGCTGCAGACCGACGACAACCCGACCGGCGTCCCGCAGTCGGTGTTCGACGGCATCGACAGTGCCGCACGGGAGGATCGTTTCGCCTGGTTCGAGAACTTCTACAAGGACTTCTACAACCTCGACGAGAACCTCGGGACCCGCATCAGCGAGGCTGCGGTACGTGCGAGCTGGAACACCGCGACCGGTAGCGCTCCCGTGGCCGCCTACGCCGTCGTGCCCACTTGGCTCGAAGATTTCCGCGGCGATGTGGAGAAGGTGCGCGAATCGGGCAAGCCCACGCTGATCCTGCACGGCACGGCCGACAACATCCTGCCGATCGATTCCACCGGCCGTCAGTTCCACAAGGTGTTCCCGGAGGCCACGTACGTCGAGGTCGACGGAGCACCGCACGGACTGCTGTGGACGCACTTCCAGGAAGTGAACGACGCGCTGCTCGCGTTCGTGAAGTAAGAGCACTGCGGCGGCAGGCACTCGGCCTGCCGCCGCATTGGGGCTAGACCGCGACGACGCCGTCGTGGTCGCTGTAGACGATCTCGCCCGGGTTGAACGTCACGCCACCGAAGCTGACCGGAA
>NZ_NOYD01000046.1:11637-292687 GCF_002258315.1 Rhodococcus sp. 06-462-5
GGCCGAGTGCCTGCCGCCGCATTGGGGCTAGACCGCGACGACGCCGTCGTGGTCGCTGTAGACGATCTCGCCCGGGTTGAACGTCACGCCACCGAAGCTGACCGGAACGTTCTTCTCCCCCGATCCGGTCTGCGTGCTCTTGCGTGGATTCGTGCCCAGCGCCTTGACGCCGATGTCGAGGGTGCGCAGGATTGCCGAGTCGCGCACCGCGCCGTTGACGATGACGCCGGCCCAACCGTTGGTGACGCCCCGGCCCGCGATGATGTCGCCGACGAGCGCCGTGTGCACGCTGGCATCGCCGTCGACCACAAGAACGCCACCGTTGCCGGGTTCGCTCAGGGTCTGCTTGACCAGCAGGTTGTCCTGGAAGCAGCGGATGGTGGTGATGGGGCCCGCGAATTCGGTGTGCTTGCCGTACTGGATGAACTGGGTGTCGCAGCTGCGGATGTCGGGACCGATCTCATCGGCCAGATCAGCTGTTGCCTTGAATTCCACAGGTGAAGTCATGCGGCACAGACTATCGCCCGAGCATCAACCGCGGCCGTGACGGCGTTCGTAGTCGTCTCGAGTGCGGTCGGCGCGGCTCTGCGCCTTGGCGTTGATCAACTGCGGATCGAGGCCGTGAATCAACAAGCGATGCCGCCGATAGACATTCATCAGTGCGATCGCGAAGTAGACCAGCGGAATGAACAGCAAGGCCATCATCGCCAGCGACATCCACAGCGGTCCCGGGATCAGCAGGAACAACAACAGCAGCGGGATGACGGGCACCGTGAATCGAGCGATGTAGCGAACCTGCGCTCCGTTGCCCACCAGATCCTCGCGAACCCAATCCTGCATGGACTCGGGCAGCGTGCGACCGAACGAATACCCCAGAAATTGCAGCGGGCTCGGCGTCGTACGTTCGGTGGTCATCGCGCAATGCTAGTCCGGGTTTCGTTGGTAGATCTCACCGTTGACTGCGGTTTATCTCATATGTGACGATAACGTCAGTTGAGTCGGTGGCATCGAAAAGAGGACTTCCACTGTGATCGATCGCAGAACCCTGCTGGGCACCCTCAGTGCCGCGACGATCTCCGGGGTTGCCCTCTCGACATTGACCTACGCCACTGCATCGGCATCCCCCAGTCCCGCCGCGGCCGGAGTGGTCGATGTCCATTCGCACATGGTTCCCGACTTCTACCTGCGAGAGGCCCTCGCGTCGGGCATCGTATTTCCCGACGGCATGCCGAAGTGGCCGTCCTGGTCGGTCGGTGAGCACCTGCAGATGATGGACGGCTGCGGCATCGACAGCGCGATCCTGTCCGTCTCGTCACCCGGAGTGCACTTCGGGAACGACGGGAAGGCCGCTGACCTCGCCCGACGCGTCAACGATTTCGGGGCCGGAGTGGTCGCCAACCAGCCCCGGCTCGGGTTCTTCGCGTCGCTGCCACTCCCGAACGTCGTCGACTCGACGGTCGAGGCCATCCGTGCCCTCGATCAGCTGGGGGCCGACGGCGTGACGGTGATGTCGAACGCCGGCGGGATGTACCTGGGCAACGCCGTGCTGACACCGCTGCTCGCCGCGCTCGACGCGCGATCGGCGGTGGTGTTCGTGCATCCCACGTCGCCGCCGAATTCGGGCGCAGTATCGCTCGGGCGTCCGGCACCGATGATCGAATTCCTCTTCGACACAGCACGAACCGTCGTCGACCTGATTCTGCTGGGGGTGGTCGATCGATTCCCGAACATCCGCTGGGTGTTCACTCACGGCGGTGGCGTTCTACCACTGCTGGCCGACCGGGTCGATTTCTTCCGAACCCAGGTGGGTCTGGGGACCCCGACCACGCCGGATGTGTTGCAGCGCTTGTGGTTCGACCTCGCTGGAACTCCTGTCCCGCGGCAGCTGCCCGCACTGCTGTCCACTGTCGGCCCCGATCGTCTGGTGTACGGCAGCGACTACTGCTTCACGCCGATCGCCGCGGTGCAGGAGCAACTGCGAGCACTCGACGCCGGTGCCGCGAACGGCGGACTCGAGAACTGGCGCGCGAGAACATCCGGCAACGTCCGCCGACTACTCGATCGCTGATCCGAAAGAGGTGGACACTGCCCGATGAAAGCGCAAGCACTGCAACCGATCTCCGAGCACTGGGACTGGCAGATCGATGCCGCCTGCCGCTCGATGCCGGTCTCGATGTTCTACCCGCCGTTGGGATTGCGGGGATACTCGTTGAGAAGCCTCGAGCGACAGGCGAAGCTCGTGTGCGATCGATGCCCCGTGATCGCGCGCTGCCTTCAACACGCACTCGACTCGGACGAAAAGTACGGAGTCTGGGGCGGATCGACCGCACGCGAGCGGTCCGCGATGGTTCGCGTCACCCCTGACGAGCGGCGTTCGCGACAATGACATCGCGAAGGTACTGCGCCAATCCGTCGGCAATATCGTTGTAGTGCTTGGCGAACCGCTCGTCGGCGATGTACATCTCCGCCAGGTTCACCTGCATCTCGTAGCCGCAGTCGTAGTACCGCTCGATCGATGCCCGGTGACGCTCGGCCAGTTCCCCGGCCTCGGTGGAATCCGGTGACACACCCCGCTGCATCGCGGCAGCGAGATCCGTTTCCAGTAGATCCGTCTCCTCTTTGACGGCCTTCCAATCGTCCTTGGTGAACGACGCCGTCCGCTGCTGCGACTGCTTCCACTCGTCGGTCTCGCCCCAGCGTTGCTCGGCTTCCTCGGCGTACTCCTCGCCGGGCCAGTTGTCGCCGAAAATCTCGCGCTGTTCCTCGGGGGTCAGTTGCATACCCATCTTCTTCGCCTCCATCATCTTGTCCACGGCCGCAGCCATTGCGTGCAAGTGATCGATCCGCTCGTTCAGTAGGTCGCGCTGTCGGCGTAGATGCGCCATGGCATCGACCGACGGGTCGTCGAGCAACGCCGCGATGGCGTCGAGCGGAAATCCGAGTTCGCGGTAGGTCAGAACCTGGTGCAGCCGTTCGACATCGGCGGACGAGTACGTCCGATAGCCCTTCGGCGTTCTGCCCGACGGCACCACCAGCGCGATCTCGTCGTAGTGATGCAGCGTTCTGACACTGACACCCACCAACTTCGAGACTGCCCCGACCTGCATGCCTGCCGAATCGTTCGCGGAAGAATCACTCACGAAAGACACTGTGCCGCCTCCCGTGACGTGAGGGTCAAGCGCTTACCAGCCTCCATGGTCGTTCCGCAGGCTCCCCTCCTAACGAATCACGCGCTCGCACCCGGAGGTGGATTCTCCGGCGAGCCGCTGCCCGAGCCAGTCGTACGCACCGGGACGGCCGTTGGTCTGCGCCAGTGAATGATCCCCGGGAATCTCTTCGAGGCGAACCGATGCTCCGGCTGCACACCACTGGTCCTGCACCGCCTCGGCACCCTCCTTGGGAATGAGGAAGTCCTGCAGGCCCTGGTAGATGTAGATCGGTGCGTCCGGCTTGGTCTGGCCCATCCGGTTCTCTTCGACGACGGCCTTGGTGATCGGGTGGTCGAAGACATCGGGCACGCTGGAGAGGTTGCGCTGGTCCAGGAGCAACAGTCCCGAATACGACAACACATCGACGCACTGATCCTTCTGCGCCAAAGCCAATCGCTTTCCGTTGTCGTTGGCGAGCTCCCGCATCTCCGGGTACTCCCTGGACAACCCGATCGTCGCCGCAGTGAACAGACCCGATCCGATCTGGCCGTTCAGCGAGCTCTGCAGAATCTTGTAGTCGGTCGGCGGGCCACCGAACGCGACGCCGGCAATGTTCAACTCCGGCGCGTACTCCGGAGCCAACTGCGCGGCCCAACCCGAGGCAATGGCACCGCCGGAGTAGCCGGTGATACCGATCGGAGCGTCCGCAGCCACCCCTGCACTCTGCGATGCGCGCAAGCCGTCGAGCACGGTGTGGCCGGATACGAGACCGGCCGAATATGCCTGCCGAGGACCCTGATAATCGGTGACGACCACGGTGTAGCCGCGGCCGAGCAGAATCCGAACCTGATCGATTTCCTTGTTGTTACCCCGCGGCAGGGTGTACGACGGCGCGCACTGATTACCGAGCGAGTCCGTTGCCTCGTTGTACGCGACGACGGGACGATCCCCGGCTCCGGTCCACGGCGCGGTGGGTGTCAGGACGGTCGTCGCCGCTGCAATGGGTCGGTTCTTGGAGTCGGTCGAGCGGAAGAGCAACTGAACGGACGACGCCTCGGGCGTCACCGCGACATCTCGACGGTTCAGCACCGTGCCCGGCTGCAGATTCTCGTACCCGGCCGGGGGATCGAACCACGGATCACCCAGGGAGGTGGGCAGGTACGCGGCGGGGTCTGAAGGGGGAGCGACGAAGTCCTGAAGAGGATCGGCGTGAGCCGGCCCCGCCAACGACAGCATCAATGCTGCGGCTCCGGCCAGAACGAGTGCCTTGCGCATGTATTTCCCACCCTGTAGCTCCGTACGCCCCGACGTCCGGTAGACCACGGACCATCGTGCCATACGGTGGGGCAATTTCGGGTCTGTGAACTGAGCCAGCAAGCAGGTAGGTTGTCTGTTACTCCGAACACTACTCACCAGTAGGGACCCGTCCATGCCAGCACCGTCAGCTGCGACCTTCACCCGGCTCGCCGATCTCATCGCCATCCCCGACGCCGAATCGCGGCCGACGAAGACCATCACCGAGGTGTTCACCGGCAAGGAGCTGGCGACCATCCCGGTCGGCACCGCTGCCGATGCAACGGCTGCCATCGCGCGCGTTCGCGCAGCTCAGGTGGCCTGGGCCAAGCGCCCCGTGTCCGAGCGCGCCGAGATCTTCCACCGCTACCGCGACCTGGTGCTCGCCCACCGCGACGAGTTGATGGACATGGCGCAGGCCGAGACCGGCAAGTCCCGTGCCGCCGCCCTCGAAGAAGTTCTCGACATCTCGATGACCGCGCGGCACTACGCGCGCACCGCCGCGAAGCTGCTGGCTCCGAAGAAGGTCACCGGCATGCTGCCCGTGCTGACCAAGACTCGGGTCCGGTACCAGCCGAAGGGCGTCGTCGGAATCATCTCCCCGTGGAACTACCCGATGACCCTCGCAGTGTCCGACGCCATCCCGGCGCTGCTGGCAGGCAACGGCGTCGTGCTCAAGCCCGACAGCCAGACGCCGTACTGCGCGCTCGCCTGCGTCGAACTGCTCTACAAGGCCGGCCTGCCCCGTGACTTGTTCGCCGTGGTTCCCGGCCCGGGTTCGGTGGTGGGAACCGCCATCGTCGAGAACACCGAGTACGTCATGTTCACCGGCTCCACCGCCACCGGCCAGCTCCTGGCCGAGCAGGCCGGGCGTCGACTCATCGGCTTCTCGGCCGAGCTCGGTGGCAAGAACGCGATGATCGTGGCCAAGGGTGCCAACCTCCGGGAAGTGTCCGACGCGGCCGTGCGGGCCTGCTTCTCCAACTCCGGTCAGCTCTGCATCTCCATCGAACGTATCTACGTCGAGAAGTCGATCGCGGCGGAGTTCACCGAGAAGTTCGGTCAGCGGGTACGCAACATGACCCTCGGAGCCGATTACGAATTCGGCATCGAGATGGGCAGCCTCATTTCCGAGGACCAGATCAAGACCGTCTCGGCCCACGTCGACGACGCCAAGGTCAAGGGCGCGACCGTCGTCGCAGGCGGCAATGCGCGCCCCGACATCGGCCCGCTGTTCTACGAGCCGACGCTGTTGACGAACGTCACCGAGGACATGGAATGCGCGGCAACGGAGACCTTCGGGCCGCTGGTGTCGATCTACCCCGTCGCCGACGTCGACGAGGCCATCGAGAAGGCCAACGACACCGAGTACGGACTCAACGCCAGTGTGTGGGCCAAGACCAAGGCGCAGGGCGAAGCCATTGCGGCGCGGCTGCATTCGGGCACCGTGAACGTCGACGAGGGCTACGCACCGACGTGGGGCACCACCGGCGCTCCGATGGGAGGCATGGGTGTGTCCGGTGTCGGACGCAGGCACGGTACCGAGGGCCTGCTCAAGTACACCGAATCGCAGACCATCGCGACGACGCGTCTGCTCAATCTCGGTGGGCCGCGCGGACTTCCGCCGAAGCTGTGGGCGAAGATCATGCCGCCCTTCGTCAAGGCGCTCAAGTACATTCCGGGTCGGTAGACCGGCCCCGCAGCGTCGACGACGGGGGAGGTTCTACGTAGCTCGTAGGGCCGAGATGCTCAGTGACCTGGTGTAGATCGAGTCGGTTCCGACTCGATCGAACATCGGCCACGACTGCAGATCGATTCCCTCGTCGTCGAGTGCTGTAGTGGGGATGTCCCACACGACGTTCCCGGTCCTGACGTCGATTCCGCGCAGCACTTCCGGTCCGAACAGTGTGGCGACGTCACCGTCGAGCGCGCCGACCTCCGCGAAAGCTCCTGATTCGCGGCTCCACAGTGCGTCCCCGGTGTCGAGGTCGAGTGCGGATTCGGTGGCCGTGTCGTTGTTGCGCAGTAGCGCGACCGAACCCGTGACGGCGTATGCCAGCCCGGTTCTGGACAGGAATGCTGCGGCGGGGCCGGTGATGTCCGGCGGAACAGCCCAGACCAGACTCTCGTCGGACCACACGGGATCGGGATTCGACGGCCGGTAGCCGCCCGTCCCGAGCAGCAACGGGCTCTCCTCGGAGGGTGCGTCGAACGTCGGCTGCTGCAGAGTGACGGAATCCGTTGCAGCGAGCACGGTTCCGTCGGTGTCGACGATCTCCGAACCCACGATCGTATTGGGATCCGAGCAGTCGGTCCGCACCACCCGCACTGCGCCGTCCTTCGAGGCGGTTCCCGACCGCGCGCAGTCGGGAACCGTTCTGGACCACAGGTTGTCGCCGGTGTCGAGGTCGAAGGCGAACACTCCTCGACCGTCGTCGAACAGCCCGATTCCGTGCTCGGTGTGCAGTGTGGAAGCGAACTGCGCGTCGGCCGGGGACGTGGAGTCGAACTGCACCGACCAGTCCGCGTCGAGGGCGTCCGCAGTACCGCGAGACACCGTCGGCCTGGCACCCTCGCGCACTGCCCGGGAGGCGTAGACGTGCCCGTCTGCGGTGGTCAGACTCGTGACCGGAAAGGCTGCGTCCCGAACGCTCGATTCCCCGGAATCGGCGTCGACAGTGAAGATTTCGGATGTCGTGCCGGTGGTGCCGCGGTAGCAGACGACCTGCCCGTCGACGAATTCCTCACCGCAGCCCACGAGATCGTCCGCGGGGGTACGCCATCGCACCGCACCATCGGCGATGTCCAACCCCACCAGGGTGGCGTCGACGAACTCTCTGCCGTCCAGACGGCCGACGAGCGTGACGACCGTCGTGCCGTCGGAGATGGAACCGGATTCCATCGAATCGGTGTCGCTGCCCTGGGCGGGATCGCGAAATTGACCGCCTTCGATACCCACATCCGCCGGAGTGAGCGTCCATCCGAGAGCGGGAGCAGGTCCTGTTGCACCGTCGACGGGGGTGCCGGCCGTCGACGCTCGCTGCTCGGGTGCGCACGACGCGCAGGCAAACGCTGCTACCAGGACCGCGGCGGCGGAGACCTGGAGACGACGTGTCATGAAAGATCCTCCCGCATGTGCAGAACCGAAAGAAGGTGGTCGGTCCGTTCTTCGAGCATAGAGAACGAAAAATCCCCGCACCCCCGGTGGGGGTGCGGGGAACTTTCGTGATGCTCGACCTAGTTGACGCTGTGTCCGTTCAGTCCGGCGTGTGCGTAGTGATTGCGACTGTCGGGAATGTGGTTGTCTCCCAACACCCGAGCAATCTGCTGCTCACTGAGTCCGAGGCGACGAAGCCGCTCGCAGACTGCATCGAAATCGAGCATCCTCGCGTCGAGTTCCTGCTGCAGTGCGATCACTTCGGCGCGGATGGTCTCGGCCTCGTCCAATGCGGCCAACGTGTCCTTCGGCTCGGGCAGCAGCAGGGCGAGCAGTCGATCTCGGGCGTCGGTGCTCAGACCCTCGAAGGGGCGCTGCCCCGGCTGAGCCTCGTGCCTGCCCTCGACGCGGTTGCTGTCGAAACGACGATCGGTGTCGTGCTCGGCGGAGACGTAATCCTGAGTGGCACCGAACGAGGGAATCTCGGCGAGCTGATCCTGCGGCTCGTCCTTCGGTCCCTGCGCAGGGGTCGACGCGATGTCGATCGTCTGGCGCAGTGGGCGATTCGGAATGAAGACGACTGCGATCAGCGTGACGATCGCGACGAAACCGGCGATCATGAAGATGCGACCGGTCGCGTCACCGTATGCGGTGCGGACGACTTCGAGGACCGGAGCAGGCAGTGAGGTGAGATCGAGCGATCCACCGCCGCCCGACGAGCTGTCGACGCCGAGCTGGGCCAGGCCGGCTGCGGACTTGTCGGCCACCCGAGTTGCCAGCAGCGAACCGAGAACCGACACGCCGATCGCGCCGCCGAAGGTGCGGAAGAACGCAACCGTCGACGATGCCGCACCGACGTTCTGCACACTGACCGTGTTCTGCACTGCGAGAACGAGATTCTGCATCAGCATGCCGGTACCGAGGCCGACGACGGTGATGAAGATGCCGACCGTCACCAGGCTGGTGGCGTGGTCGATGGTGCCCAGGAGCAGGAATCCGACGACCAGCAGGACGGAACCGGTGACGATGAACGGCTTCCACTTTCCGAACTTGGTGATGAGCTGGCCCGAACCGACGGAGGCGACGAGCATGCCGAACACCAGTGGGATGGAGAGCAATCCGGCTTCGGTGGGGGTGTAGCCGCGAGCGGTCTGGAAGTACTGGCCGAGGAAGGTGGTGGCTCCGAAGAGGCCGACACCGACGGCAATGGAGGCGATGATGGCCAGGCCGGTGGTGCGCTCGGTGACGATCTTGAGCGGGATGATCGGCGACTTGTGCCGTGCCTCGACGATGATCGTCAGGATCAGCAGCAGAACTCCGCCGCCCACCAGGTAGGCAGTCTCACGGGAGATCCAGGCGTAGTAGTCGGCCTTGCCTGCGAACGACACCCACACCAGCAGAACGGAAACGCCTGCGGTGAGCAGGAGTGCGCCGAGCCAGTCGATGGAGACGTTGTCCTTGCGGACGGTCTTGATGTGCAGCGTCTTCTGCAGCAGGCCGAGGGCGATGACAGCCAACGGGACGCAGACGAAGAAGCACCAGCGCCACCCGAGGGGGCTGTCGACGATGACGCCGCCAAGGATGGGGCCACCGGACATCGATACGGCCATGACGGCACCGGTGTAACCGGAGTAGCGGCCACGATCACGCGGGGAGACGATGGTTCCGATGATGGCGATGACGAGAGCCGTCAGACCACCCATGCCGATGCCCTGCACCACGCGTGCGGCCAGCAGGACCGGCACGTTGTGGGCGAAGCCGGCGATCAGCGAGCCCGCGACGAAGATGACGATCGCGCTCTGGACCAGCACCTTCTTGTTGAACAGGTCGGCCAGCTTGCCCCAGATGGGCGTGGACGCGGCATTGGCCAGCAGGGCAGTGGTGATCACCCAGGCGTACGCGGTCTGCGAGCCTTTGAGATCACCGATGATGGTGGGCAGCGCCGTCGAGACGATCGTGGTGCTCAGCAGCGCGGTGAAGAGCGCGGCCAGCAGGCCGGTGAGGGCTTCGAGGATCTGGCGATGCGACATCGCGTCGGGATCGACGACTGCCTGATTGGGCGGAGTTTCCGCAGATGTTGTCATGTCTTATCTCGCAATCGATTCAATGCGGACCACGTCCTGGTGCTGGGCGTGGGCGTCTTCGGTGAAGCTGTCGTTCAGTTTGCGGATCGAGTCGAGTGCATCGAGTGCCTCGGACTCGCTCCAGCCGCTCAGCATCTCTGCCAGGCGACGTGCGCGTCTGTCCCAAATTTGTTTCAGTCGAACCTGGCCGACGTCCGACACACAGACCCGAGACGCACGTTTGTCGTCGGGATCCGGATGACGATCGATGTAGCCGAGGTCGACGAGGTCTGCGATCTGCCGGCTGAGGGCGGACTGGCTGACGCAGAGTCTGCTGGCCAGGTCGGTCTGTCTGCATTCGCCCTCGGTCGCCAGGATGGCCAGTACTCCGGTCAGCGCCTGCGGCAGGGGTGAATCCTCGACTCCGGTGGTCACGGCCCGCTTCAGCGTGCGGCCGAAGAGAAAAACCTCTTCGACCAACGACTCCGCTGTCGTGGATTGAACTGCCATGAGTGCTCCAACGATGAGTTCCATTTACTTGCTGTCTGCAACCATATATATACATACATGCGCTAAGCAAACATTATTCCTGTCTGGTGGGTCACAGGGTTGGAGCCGATCCACGGCCGAGGGTGGCTAGCGCGGGTAGAAGAACGACCGCCGAACCGTCAACGCGACGGTATCGCCCACCTGCGGGCGCGGTCCGCGCACCGAGCATCGGAAGTCCACATCGCCGGAACGAACCAGAACATCGCTGGCATCACGTCCGAACAGCGAGGAGGTCACGGTGCCCAGGATCTTTTCGTCACTGACCCCGCCGTCGGGCACGATCTCGATGTCGGTCGGCAGGATTGCGAGCGTCCCGGTTCCGGAGCCCTCCGCCGCGAGGGTGAGGGAGCCGGAGGTGAAGGTGCTGTGCGCGACGGTGCCGTCCACGAGGGTGGCGTCGGACAGGAAGCGGGCGACGAACGCCGATGCCGGGGCGCGCACCACGTCCTCGGGCGTACCGATCTGTGCGACGGCACCCTGATCGAGGACGACCACCCGGTCGGCGAGGGCAAGGGCCTCGGTGCGGTCGTGGGTCACGTGCAGGACGGTCAGGTTCGCGGCCCGCGTCAGCGCGCGCAGTTCGAGACGAAGGCGATCACGCAGGGGCTCGTCCAGCGCAGACAGTGCCTCGTCGAGCAGCAGCGCTCGCGGCGAAGAGGCGAGGGCGCGAGCGAGTGCGACGCGTTGTCGCTGGCCACCGGACAACGTCGACGGATCCCGCTTCTCGAGCCCGGGCAGCCCGACGAGTTCGAGCACGTCGGCGACCTTCTTCTCGCGTTCGGTCTTGGTGACCTTGGCCAGTTCGAGTGGGTAGGAGACATTCCGCCCGACGCTGCGGTGCGGCCACAGCGCGTGCTGCTGAAACACCATGCCGAGCCTGCGCGACTCGGGAGGCGTCGAAAGTTGCATGTTCGCAACCACATCGGGGCCGATGGCAATCGAACCGGCGGTCGGCGTCAGGAAGCCGGCGACGGTACGCAGTAGCGTGGTCTTGCCGGAGCCCGACGGTCCGACGAGCGCAACGAACTCGCCGTCTGCGATCTCCAGGTCGATGCCCTCCAAACCGATTGTGCCGTCGGGGTATCGGAGGCCGAGCTGCTCGATCGTGATGGCGGACATCGATTCCTTCTTCTCGGCGTCGGAGCTACGGGCGTCCGGCTCGAGTGGATGCGACGAGGCCGAGGCCTGCGAATCCCACGAGCGCGACGAGTAGGGACAGGGCGGAGGCGGCGTTGTAGTCGCCTGCTTGCTGCAGGTTGAAGATGGACACGCCGAGGGTCTGTGTGCCGGGCGAGACGAGGAGCACCGACATGGTCAGCTCGCGCACCGCAGTGAGGGCGACGAGTACCGAGCCGGTGATCGCAGCCGGTATCGCCATCTTCCACGGCACGTCCCACAGTGATCGAAGATGCGACGCGCCAGAGGATCTGGCGACTTCTTCGAGGGCTGTCGGAGTGGAACTCAACGGTGCGCGGACTGCTTGGACGACGATCGCGAGAAACGCCATCACGTAGGCGCACAGGATGACCCACTTCGTGTCGAACAGGCCGGTGTATCGGCCGATGATCAACCAGCCGACCGCGATGACGAGGCCGGGAATCGCCTGCGGCAGCATCGCTGCCAGATCCAGGCCGACGTTGTCGCGGGAGCGAGTGCGGGTGGTGAGCACGCCGATGGCCAGGCCGAGGAATCCGCACACCACAGCGGCCCCGAGGGCCAGGGTCACCGAGTTCTGGATGCCGACCAGCGTTCCCGGTGCGGTGACCGCGCTCTCGATGCTCTGCAGCGTGAGATTGGCCCAGGTGAGTGGTACGCCGGGAGCCGGCAGCAACGCCTGCGTGGCCAACGCCAGGATCGGCAACACCGTCAGAGCCAGCCCGATGAGCCAGAAAACGATTCCTGCGGGAATTCGACTGCGACCCAGCGGAAGTAGCTGCGGGGCAGTGACCGCGCCGTCCAGTTGAATCGATCGGCGGCCGAGAATGCGATCGATCGCTACTGCGACCACGGCGAGTGCGAGGAGTCCGATGCCGATGGTCGAGACCACCTCGAGGGGGCGATCGACGGTGCCCGACTGAATGTATCGGTACACCATGGTCGAGAGCGTGACGTAGCGCTCGGGCAATCCGACCAGAGCTGGTATGCCGAAGTCTGCAAGATTGGACACGGCCGTCAACGTCAGTGACGCCAGCAGAGCCGGACGCAGCAGCGGCAGCGTCACGTCGCGCATGGCTCGGAACGGAGATGCTCCGGCAATGCGGGCCGCCTGTTCCAGATCGCCCGGTACGCGTCGGAGCGCCGCCGAAATGATCAGGTACGCAAGCGGGTACGAGTGGACCGTGAGCAAGAAGATCACCCCGTCGCCGCCGTAGATGTTCCACAGCGGACCGCCGCCGAACGTCTCGTTCCAGAACGTGTTGATCATTCCGCTCGGGCCCAGCAGGCCTGTCCAGGCGATCGCGCCGACGAACGGCGGAATCAGCAAGGGGCTGAGCAGAATCAGGCGCAGCACCGACCGGCCCGGCAGATCGGTGCGATCGAGAACGAGGGCCATGACGGTCGCGACGGCCACCGCCGCGGCCGCGGACAGACCGGCCGACACGATGCTGTTGACCGCAGCCGACGCGATTCCGCCGTCGAGCAGCTCCTGGATGTGGTTGCCGCCCAGTCCGATCGAGACAACGGCGGCCAGCGGAGCGCCGATCAGGGCCAGTACGGCCAACCACAGGCCGGCGCGTACCCAGGTGACGCGGTCAGCCAAGAAGATCGTTGAACGTGGCGACGGCATCGGGCTGCGAGGCGGTGATCGTGTCGAGGTCCGGGTTGAGCAGTTCGATGTCGTCGAGCGCGGGCGCACCCTCGGGAGTTCCGACATCGGACCGGACCGGCAGGTACTGCTGCTCGACGGCGATCTCCTGACCGCGCTTGCTGACCAGGAAGTCCACGTACCTCTGGGCGGCCTCCTGGTTGGCCGAGTCCTTGAAGATTCCGGCGGGCTCGGAGATGTACGGGACACCGTCGGTGGGGTACGACGCAGCGATGGGCGAGCCCTTCTCGGCCAGCTCGCGCACCAGGTAGTCGACGACGATGCCGACGGGCTGGGTGCCGGCCGCGACGGCCTGAGCGACCGGGCCGTTGCTCTCGGCGACCACGGGCTCGTTGGCGACGAGGTCGGTGAGCCACGGAAGGCCGAGGTCGTCCTGACCGAGCCACACCGCGGTGTTGAACGCGGCCGCGCCGGACACATCGGGATTGGGCAGCGTGATCCGGCCCTTGTACTGGGGATCCGCCAGTTCTTTCCACGACGTCGGGGGCTGCGAGACGGCGCCGGTGTTGTACGCGATGACCGTCGGGATGATGCGGGTGCCGACGTAGTAACCGTCGGGATCGACGACGTTGGGATCGAGCGCGTCGACGTCGGCAGGGGTGTACTGCAGAAGGAGATCGTCGGCCTTGTACTTCTCGAACGTGGGGGCGTCCGCAGCGAGCAGAACGTCGGCACCGATGGAACCGGTCTGCCGCTCCGACGCGATGCGCGCGTTGAGATCGCCGGTGCCGGCGCGGAACACCTGTACGTCGATGCCGGGGTTCTCCGCCGTGAACTCGGCGTTGAGCGCGTCGATCTTGGCTTGCGGCTCCGAGGTGTACACCGTGAGGGTGCCGCTGGCCCCGTCGCCGTTTCCACCGGCCTCGGGAGCCGCAGGCTCGGAGCAGGACGCAAGGGTGAGGGCTGCGAGACCGAGGATTCCACCGGTGGCAACGCGACGAACAGTGTTCACTTGGTACATCTCCTGGAGGCATCGAGCACGGAAGTTGCTCATGCTTCCGACCCGAACCGACGCGCAGGCGTGTGTTGCGGGAACTGCACGTGTCGCCGGGGTGAACGACGCGATGGCTTCAGGGGCTGTGGATCTCGACCGGCTCTTCGATGCCTCGCTGCCACGGGTCCAGCATCGAGCCGTCGGCCTCCGCGCGCTTGACATAGTCGGACGTGTGCTGCCGAAGCTCATTCAATCCGATGGACTACACGCAGAGAGAGTGGGACTTGTGCCCACCGGAGCTGTGGGGAGGACGTCCCCGCGGGGACGTCTTCGGCGATACAGTCCGGGCATGGACGTTGTGCGCGCGATGCCATTGCTCACGGTCACCGATCTCGATGCGGCGCTGGACAAGTACGTCCAGGTCACCGGCATGGAGGTGGTGATGAATCACGGTTGGATCGCCACGCTCGCGCCGTCGGGTGACAGTGCGGCGCAGCTGAGCCTGATCGCCACCGATCCCACCGGACCGGTCAACCCGTCGGCGTCGATCGAAGTGGACGACGTGGACGCGGCGTACCGGGCAGCGATGGACGCCGAACTCGAGATCGTCTACGAGATCACCAACGAGGAGTGGGGCGTACGCCGATTCTTCTTTCGCGACTCCGACGGCAACGTGGTGAACGTGCTCTCGCACATGTGAGATCAGGCGGGGTACAACAAGTCGCCACGCCGGACGCCACGAAGAGTGCGGGTGGCCACGGTGAACCAGGCGGCGAGCAGTAGGAGGTACAGGGCAACGGCCAGAACCTGCACCGCACCGAAATTCAGCGCATGTCCCAGGGCACTCGCCCCGGTGACGCACGTGCCGACGGGAAAGGCGAACGACCACCACGTCAGCGAGAACCCCAGGTTCCTGCGCGCCGCGTGCACGGTGAGAGCCGTCGCGAGCGCGAACATCAGCACACCGAATCCGCCCATGATCAACCCGTAGGCGATGCCGAAAACGTGGAGTCCGACGGCGATCGACGATTGTGTACCGGTGAACACCATCGATGCGTCGGTGCCGAGCAGGTTCGCCGCCGTGATCGACTGACCGATGAGTCCCAGGGTGATCCACACGGTCGGAGCCGCGTCGACGGGCGGCAGACCGCCGTGCAGCAGACGCCCGTAGATCAGAGTCAGCGTGATCATCCCGACGATCAGCGACAGCCCGAACATCGCGTAGCAGGCGCACAGCAACGCCAGCCGCCATTGGCCATCGGGTAGGTGCGGAAGCAGCAACGCCCCGGTCGAGGCCGAGACCATCGGCGGCACCACCGGCATCAGCCACGCGGGCAGGGCTGAAACGTCGCGACGATCGGACGCGGTGATCATGCGATACGGAACGACGACGCTGGTGAGCAGACCGGCGATCGTCCCGGTGATCCACAGGCCGGCGAACAGCGTGGTGGCCGCGGTGGATCCGAGCAGGTCCGCTCCGAGGAGGCCTGCGCCCGCGCCGACGGTGAGCAGTGCCATCGGCGGAGCCCCGTAGAACTGCACCATCACCGGGTGCCGGGCATAGGTGACAGCTCGGTCGCGGTGCCCGATCCAGTGCATCGCGAAGGCCGCACCGATCACGATGAGCGCCGCAGTTGCGCAGACCCAGACGGCGACCGCGAACACGTGCAGAGCCGGAAACTGCACCGGCAACGTGGCGGCCGCGGTGGCCACGATGCCGGTCCCCATCACCGCGGCGAACCAGTTGGGGGTGATGTGCTCGAAGGGCTGGCGGCGCACCACGCGGGTAGGAGCTGTCATGGTCATGTCTTCAGCCTGCGGGGTGCCGTGCCCGCTCGGTAGACAGCGGTTCGACACTCAGTCATAACCCAGAGTTATGGCTGCGTCTTCGCCGCCACGGTGAGCAACTCCGCGGCCGGTCCACTCGGCGCGCGGCCGGACGGCCAGATCGCCCGCAGTTCACGATGCAGTGTCAGTCCTGGAATCGGTACGCGGACCAGGGTCCCGGCAGTCAACTCGGGAGCGACGGCCAGTGAGCTCAGCACGGCTCCGCCGATTCCTGCCCCGACCGCGGACTTGATCGCCGTCGTCGAGGAGACCTCGAGGAGCGGCGAGGCCGGTTGCCCGAGACCCGCTGCCGCCAATGCGCTTTCGTAGGCCGAGCGCGTCCCCGACCCGGCCTCCCGCGTCACCAGTGCAGTGCCGACGATCTCGGTGGCCGACGGCGCAGTGGCGGCCCACGAGTGGTCCGGTGCCACCACCAGCACCAGTTCGTCGGTGGCAACGGTCCGGTGGTCCAGAGCTGCAGGGACACTGGGGCTTTCGATGAAACCGAGGTCGGCGGTGCCCGCGAGAACCTTCTCGGCAACCACCGTCGAGTTACCAGAACTCAGCGTCGGAACGATGTGCGGGACAAGTGTGTGCAGCGTGACCAGCCAGCGCGGCAGAAGATACTCTGCGACAGTCTGACTCGCGGCGATCTGCACATGGCCGATGCGTTCGGCGTGCAACGTGGCGATGGCCGTCGCCAAGTCCTCGGCGGACCGAACGACCGGCGCAGCCCAACTGGCGACGAGCTCACCGAGTTCGGTCAGTACCGTTCCGCGGGCGCCCCGTGTCAGCAATGGCGCTCCGACGCGGCGTTCGAGGGCACGGATGCGCGCACTGGCCGCCGGTTGCGACATGCCGTGGGCTCTGCCGGCTCGCCCGATGCTGCCGAGCTCGGCCACCGACAGCAGCAGATCGATGCTGGTGAGATCGGCAACGTGAGGGGGAAGTGGCACGAGGCGAGCCTACGGCGGGGCGAGTCAGTACTCGCTGAACAGGTCCAACTCGCCGTCGGGCTCGGTGATGTCCGCGGACTCGATCGCATCTTCCGTGTCTTCGGGATCGTCAGGCTCACTGCGCTCGTGCAGCACCGAACCCACCAGGGCGGTGACGTCGATCGCGGCGGGATCGGGGATGGGATGTCCCTCGACGAAGGCGAGCCGTTCGGCCGACAGGTAGGCCAGGCGCACGGCCTGGACCACGAGTACGCGTCGCAGCCCCTCGGAGACCTCACCGCGTTCGCGAGTGACCGCAGCCAATCGCGATATTGTCTCGGCGCGCCGGGCGATGCGTATGTCGGGGTGCCCGCGCTCGCGGCGGGTCTGCTCGGAGATCAGCGACCGACGCAGCGACGCGGGGAGTGCGATGGGCTCCGAGACCGGCGGAATCTTCTCGTTGAGGATCGCCTTGTGCCGCGACTTGTCGATGGCCTCGAGGTACGCCGTGTACTCGTGAGCATTCAGATCGCGCTCGGCCGCGCGGAATCGTTCTGCGCCGTCGGACTTCTTGAGATCCTCGTACTGCCACAGCGGCCAGATCTCGATCTCCGCGACCTCGAAGACGTCGAGTACCCGCATCGCGACGGCGTCGGTTCGCTGGTTGGTCAGATGACGCTGCACCCGAACGCTGAGCTTCTCCTTGGTCTGCCCCACGTAGATCGGCTCACCGTCGTAGTCGTAGAACGCATACACGCCCCATTTGGCCGCCGACCACACCCGGCCCTGATCGTCCCTCTCGCTCAGTACTTCTCGCAGAGCCGTGCGAAAGGACTGCACATCGTCCGCGGGAAGAGTGCTCTTGCGCGGCGCGACGGCAGACGACCGCAGCGAGGACTTACCGTGACTTGACATGCGCCGCAGCTGTAGTCGATGAATGCATCGTCCCGTTGACCAGTGGCATCAGGTAGTGCTCGGCGAGCCACGTGACCACGGGAACGCACACTGCATCACCGAAACCGAAGAGCGCCTGGTTGTTTCGGAGGCCGTCGAGTGTGTACTCGCCGGCACCCATCAGGCGTGCGTACTCGAGCGGCGTCATCCAGCGCACCTGCAACCGGCCGTTGCCCATCTTCACCACCGCCTGCTTCGACGAACCGCCGCGGGCGGTACGAAGGCAGCCGGAGATGTCGTCGGGCCGAGCCTCCCAGACGGCGACGCCGTTGCGGGTGCGACGGTAGGCGGTGCGGTAGCTGACCTTGCGGGCCTTCTTCAGAATCTCGATGCGCTGCAGCTGAATCGGCGACAACGACTGCACGAACGCCGCGGTACGGGCTGCGTCCCACCACCGCTCGTCGCGGTAGTCCATGCGCTCGACCACATCACCGAGGCCACTGGTCAACGGAATCGGCGGACTCGGCAACGGAGCCCGGTGGGTCAGCAACGTCGAATCGCCGTACACCGCCTGCAACCAATCCGGCCGCAGCTCACTGTTGGGATCGCGGGCATCCTCCGGGGGATTCTGCGCACCGATCAGGAAAAGGCGTGGACGTGACTGCGGAACGAAGCGTCGAGCATCGATGGTGAGTACATCCACCGAATAGCCGAGCTCGTTGAGTTCCCGGACCGCTGCGGCCAGATCGTCGCCGCCGTGACTGGTGGCCAGCCCGACGACGTTCTCGAGCGCAACCACCTCGGGTCGGGCATCACCGAGCTCGCTCAACACCCGCGTGAAATGCCGGAACGTCGAGGAGTTCTTACCTGCGAGACCAGCCCGGCCGCCGGCCAACGACAAGTCGGTGCACGGAAACGACGCCCACGCCAACGACAAATCCTCGGGCAGATCGTCTCCTCGAGTGCGAGCGACGTCACCGAGTTGAAAATGGCCGGCATCGTCACCGAAGTGCTGGCGATACATGTGGTGCTTGTCGCGCTCGATGTCGTTGGCCCACGAGACCTCGAAACCGGCCTGCTCCAAGCCCATTCGCACCAAGCCGATACCGGCGAAGAACTCCGCGACGGTGTGGATCCGGCCGAGCGCAGATGCCGAGGATCCACCCGGCACCACAGTCAACTTCGGCATGGACTCAGGCTAGTACAGCGCCCCGACAAGGTTGTGCCTACTGCCGGCTCACGCAGTGGTCGCCAGCGCCGCAGCCAAGCCGAATGCCACCGCCAGTAGGCAGACGTGCGCGGCCGCTCGCCCCACCGAGTGCTCCACCGTCGATCGGTGTGCGGCGACGGTCGGCAACCACGTCCCACGGATCCGGTGAGCCAACGCGACCAGGATCACCGTGGCGAGAACCTTGGCGAGAACGATTCGGCCGTAACCGGTCTCGACCACCGCCGTGAGGCTGTCGAGCTTCAGGACCGCGTCCAACACCCCGGTGGTGGCCACCCCGACGACGCACCAGAACGCGACTCGCGAATAGACCGGCAATACCGTCGCCCACGCCGATTTGCTCCGCAGACTCAGCGCCATCGCACCCAGTACACCGAGCCACACCGACGCGCACAGCACATGCACCGCAACGGCGAAGGATCCGAACGCGAACTGCGACATGTGTCCGGTTATCGGCCGAGCGACCAGCGCAAGGGACGCCAGCACGATCACCGGAGTGGGAGACCAGCTCGCCCCCGACCGATACCCGGCCACCCCGATGGCGCACAGAGCGAGCGCCAGGATCACCGTCGCCGAACCCAGACGGCCCACGGAGATCGAGGTGGCGAACGTGGTGAAAGCGCTCGGCGACAACGTCAGTGGCGTACGCCCGGCCGAATCCGACGCCGCGGCGGCCAGCAGAACGAACTCGGCCACCGCCCACAGTCCTGCCAGATAGCCGATCGCGCGCCACATCACCAGCGGGTCGACCGCGGGGCGTCGGGACTCGGAATTGGCGTCCAGGACAGCGAGAACTCCGAACCCCAACACCACCGAACCCGACGCCACCGCGATCACCCGTAGCCACGACGACCCACCGGGAAAGGTGGGGTACGCCAGCGCGAACGCCGCCGCGACCCCCAGCAACGCCGCAGCTGCGGCGGCGAGCACCAACCGAACGCTTCTCTCGCCCACCGCAGCCACGTCGGTACTACTTCTGGGTCTTCGGCTTACGCAGGGCGAACCCCAACGCGCCCGCGAAGGCCAGAACCGCGATCACGATCAACACGATGTGTCCGTAGCCGCCGAGGAATCCGCCATCGGACTCCTCCGAGGTGCCCGACGCGTCGGCCGGTGCCCCGGGAGTGCCGGAACCCTCCTGCGTCAGCGTGAATGTCGCGGTACCGCTCACGGGATGGCCGTCGGCCGAGGTGATGCGATACGCGAGGGTGTACTCGCCGATCGGTCCCAGTTCACCGACGTCGACGACGACGCTCTGGCCCTCGATGCGTGCGTCGCCCTTCGACCAGATGTTGCCGTCGGGCCCGACGACGTTGAGCGTGGCGAACTGCGACTGCGGCACCTCGTTGAACGACACCGACGCCGTCGCCGGAGACGAGTCCAGGGAGGAGCCGTCGGCCGGGCTGTACCCGGTGACCTGCGAATGCGCCGAGGCGATCGGTGCGGCGATCAACAGCACCAGCAGTGCTGCGGCCGAGACGAGCAGTGCCTTCGTGGACACGACGAGCGATCTCACGAGCGCCGCGCCCGGATGGTCGCGCCGATGCCCAGACCTGCACCGACGGCCCCCAGTACGAGTCCGACGCCGGCGAGCCAGCGGGCGGTGTTGTCGGAGGACGACGCCTCCGACGACGCCTCCGCTGTTGCGGTGGTCTCGGTGTGGGCGCTGCCGTGCGCATCACCGCCGGCCGCGGCGAGAGTCAGAGTGGGAGCGGGCAATTCGGGCTCGCTACCGTCCTCGGTCATCGGCTCGTCCCAGTTCACGACCTCACCGTCGGTGTAGGTCTGGGTGGCCGGGAACGAGACGCTCTCCTGCTCGGGCAGCGGGCCCGCGGAGAGCAGGAACTGCTGGAACTGGCCCGGGCCGACCTCGGAACCGGGGTTCGCCGTCCACGTCACCGACACCGCCAGATCGGCCGAGTCCTTCTCGACGGTGGACGTCCAGCCCGGGATGGGCTGCGTACGAGCCGAATTGAGGCCGGGCAGGGTCACCTTGACCGAGCTGGTCGAGGCGGTGTCGGACTCGGTGGGAACGCGGAACGTCAGCACCGAATAGCCGCCCTGTGCGGCGTCGGGAGCGGAGACGACGACGTGCGCGGACGCGGCGCCTGCGCCGATCAGCAACGCGCCGACGGTGGCTCCTGAGACGAACAGGGCACGGGAAAGAGAGCTCTTCATGGGTTGGGTCATTTCTGTGCAGAGATGTGCGGAAAGGGATGTCGGTCAGTAGATCGACACCGGGGGCCCGCGACGAGAGATGACCCAGTCCAGGGCAGTGCCGTCCACCGACGGAACCGCAACGGACATGGAGACGCGACCGACGGCGGAACCGTCGGGCAGGGGAGTGAGGAGGGCGAGAACCGCTCGGACGATGGAGGTGATCGGGCCGTAGAGGCGCTCGGCCGCGGCGATCGTGAATCCGGCGACGACCGAGGCGGCCGCGTGGAAGACGATCATGGCTGTGCTGGGAAGCAGGGAGTGTGCGTGCATCTGAGCTGCGCTACCGAGGCTCAGCGCGATGTGGGCGACGAGTTGGCCGGTGAGCAGAGCCGGGAGCAGCAGAACGGTCGAACGCCTGGGCAGGGCCGTCATGGCACCGATACCGATACCGACGACGATCAGCAGGGCCAGGGCGGAACCGTCGGGCCAATCGCCGCCGGCCATGCCGTGTGCGGCCACCGCGAGCGCCGCGGTGACGATACCGACAGCTCCGCCGCGAAGCGGGGCGGCAGAGCTGTCGGTCATCGGTAGTTCAGGAGTCAGCGCACGCCGAGACGGGCGAGCAGATCGGCCTCGATGCCGTCGAGCTCTGCGGAGATCGCGGCGTGTGCGGTCTTGCGGCGAGCGGGCGGCATCTGCTCGGACGCGCGGACAGCGGTGGTCAGGTCGTCCAGACGCTCGCTGATCGCGGCACCGAAGCTCTTGGTCTCGGGATCGGAGTGGCGCGCACCGATGGTGTTGAGCGACTTCTCGGCACCGGCGATGCGGGCGCTGAGCTTGCCGCCGTGGCCGGTGTACTCGCTGAGCTGATCGGGAGCGACACCGAGCTGCTGCGCCTTGCGGCTGTCGAGCTGCGCGCGTACGACGGTCGCACCGCGGTAGAGGATGGGAGCCAACACCGGAATCAGCAGCCGTGCGATGCCGAGGTACTTGCGGATCTGAGCCACACTCAGCGTTCCCTGCACCGCAGCCTTCTGCTGGGCCTTGAGAGCAGAGACCTGGGCCTTCTCGACGTTCTTCTGCGACTTCGCCTCCACCGCGCTGAGCTTGCGCTGCGCCTTGGCGATCGACTTCAACTGCTTGCGCTCGTTCTTCGCGCCCAGCTTCGCTTCGAGTGTTGCCTTGTGCTTGAGCGCTTTGGCCTCTGCCTTGCGAGTGGCTCGACCCTTACGCTTGCGGAACAAACCCATCGACAAGGCTCCTGACGTGTGCTGCTAGGCGGAAATGATGCGTTACCCCCACCCTAAGGCAGTCGATGGTCGCGGGCTGTCGGAGGGCTGACCTAGTGTCTAGCAGTGTGAACGGTCAACGAGAAGCAGCGCCCGTGTTGCTCGACGCCGGATCGTTGACGCGGTGCAGGCATCGGCTCTATCTCGACACCGCGTACGGATCGTTGCTGCGCGGTGAACCCGAGAACCCTGGGGTACGCCAGCGCAGGGAAGCCGCTCAGGCTCACCGCGAGAACGTCCGCGCGCAGCTGGCCGTGGACGATTCGATGCTGTGGACCGAGATCGACGAACCCACTGCCCGCGACGCAGCCGACGCCACCGTTGCCGCCTGTCGGGCCGGAGTGGAACGCATCTGGAACGCGGTACTGCCCCTCGAACGCGACACCGGCCGCCGCGGTCGCAGCGAACTGCTCGTCCGCGACGCGTCCGGCGGATACATCCCGGTGATCGTGGTCAACCACAAGGTCACCGACCCCGGCCGCGGCGCGCGCACGACCCCGCTCGACCACTGGTCTCCGGCGATCGACGAGACCCGCAAGGTGCGCAGTCAGCTACGCGACCAGCTCCGGCTCGCTCACCTGTATCGCATGCTGGCGCACGAGGGCCTGAACACGGCAACACCCGTCGGCGGCGCAGTGGGCTACAAGGGCGAATGCATGCTGGTGCACGATCTCACCACGGTCCTCGATGAATACGACACCCGCTTCGCAGACCGGCTCTCGGTTGCCCAGGGCGCCGCGTTCACCGTTCCCTCTCAGGTCAGTGAATGTCGTTCGTGTTCGTGGTGGTTCGACTGCAAGCCTCAACTCGAGGCCGTTCGCGACGTCTCGTTGGTCGCGTCGGGCTCTCGCGCCGATGTGCTGCGCAGCGCAGGCGTGCGCACCATCGACGAGCTGGCGCAGTGGACCGGCCCGGCACCGGAGGAATGGCCCTTCGGGAACTTCGACGACGCCGTGTCCGCAGCACTGGCCTGGCGAGCCGACGTGCCGTTGCTGCGGCGCTCGGAGACCGTGACGGTCCACCGCGCCGACGTCGAGGTCGACGTGGACATGGAGAGCTACCAGGAACACGGCGCATACCTGTGGGGCACGCTGCTCACCGAGGCAGGCGGCCCGCCGCCGACGTATCGCGGCTTCGTCACCTGGGACCCGCTGCCGACCGTCGACGAGGGCCGCTCGTTCGCGGTGTTCTGGACGTGGCTGATGGACACCAGGGCCGACGCTGCTGCTCGTGGAAAAACCTTTGCCGCGTACTGCTATTCGCGTCAGGCCGAGGACAAGTGGTTGCTCGACTCGGCCCGCCGTTTCGCGGACGTTCCCGGGGTGCCGACCGAGGCGCAGATCCACGAGTTCATCGACAGTGAGCAGTGGGTCGACATCTATCAGGCCGTCAGTGATCAGTTCATCTGCCCGAACGGCAAGGGCCTGAAGAAGATTGCGCCGGTGGCAGGATTCGCGTGGCGTGACGACGAAGCCGGCGGCGAGGCGTCCATGGGCTGGTATCGGGAAGCCGTCGGATACGACGCGGAGCCCGACCACACGCAACGCGAGCGACTGCTCGTCTACAACGAGGACGATGTTCTGGCGACGAAAGTGCTGCGCGAGTGGATGTCCGACCGTGCGGAGAAGGAGATCCCGACGGTGGCGGACCTGCGCGCTCGCGCGTGACCCCGCACCGATCGGCGGGGCCACGCGGAGTGGTCGGTGGTTACCGCGGTGCCATACGGATCGCGCCGTCCATGCGGATGGTCTCGCCGTTGAGGTAATCGTGCTCGGCGATCATCTGGACCAGCTGCGCGTACTCGGTGGGCTGCGCCAGACGCGAGGGGAACGGCACCGACGCCTCGAGGCCCTGACGGTATTCCTCGGTGACGCCGGCCAACATCGGAGTGTCGACGATGCCGGGGGCGATGGTGTTTACGCGGATGCCGACCTGCGCGAGGTCGCGAGCTGCGGTGATGGTCATCGCGTGCACGCCGCCCTTGGAGGCGGTGTAGGCGATCTGGCCGATCTGGCCCTCGAACGCCGCGACGGACGCGGTGTTGATGACGACGCCGCGCTGGCCTGCATCGTCGACGGTCGACTGCGACTGCATCCGGTTCGCGGCCAGTCGCATCACGTTGAACGTGCCGAGCAGGTTGATGGTGATGACGGTGCGGAACAGCTCGAGATCGTGCGGTCCCTTCTTGGACAGGATGCGCCCGGCCCAGCCCACGCCTGCACAGTTGACGACGATGCGCAGCGGCACACCGGATTCGACGATGGTGTCCAGTGCGGCCTCGACCTCGGCCTCGCTGGTGACGTCTGCGGGCAGCAGTGTCACCCCGGCCGGGACGCTGTCTCCGGCGCGCTCGATGGACTGCGGCAGATCGAGCCCGAACACGGTGACGCCTGCGGCGGCCAGACGTGCGGCCGTTGCGGCACCGAGGCCCGACGCTCCACCGGTGACAAGTGCTGCTGTTCCTGAAATCTCCACGTCGTACGATCCCCTTCGTTCACGGTGGCGGGCCGCGGCACAGGCAGCGACCTCGTAGTCGCTTGCACCATAACCGGCGGGACACCTCACCCACCCTCAGGCACCCTGGATGGGCCTACTTGATCCCGCTGCGCGCGAATCCGGCGATGAAGTACTTCTGGAAGAACAGGAACAGCAGTGCCATCGGCACGACGTTGATCAGCGCGAACGCCATCGTGGCACCGTAGTCGCTGTTCGCCTGGCCCTGCAGGTACAGCAGACCGATGGGCAGTGTGAACAGCTCGTTCTCTCGGAGTGCGATCAGTGGCCACGCGAAATCGTTCCACGATTGCAGCAGGCTCATGAAGGCGAGGACGGCGATCAGCGGTCCCGACAGGGGCAGTACGACGCGTCGGAAGATCTGCCAGTGCCCGGCACCGTCGAGGCGCGCCGCCTCGAGCAGCTCACGTGGAATGCCGAGCATGAACTGACGTGCGAGGAACAGCCCGAACGCCGACGCCGAACTCGGCAGGATCACCGCCCAGTACGTGCCGTACAGGCCGAGACCGACGACGATGCGGAACAGTGCCACCATGATCACCTGCACGGGCAGCACCAACGTGGCCAGCGCGATGAAGAACAGCGGCGTCGAGAACCGAAAACTCAAGTGCGCGAACGCATACCCGGCCAAAAGGCTCGTCGTCACGGTGATGATCGTGACCACGACGGCGATGGCGATAGAGTTGCCCAGCCATGTCGCGACCGGGAACGAGTCGAACACGCGGGTGACGTTCTCCCACGTCACCTGACGCGGCCACAACCGCAACTCGCCGCCGCCCAACAACTCGCCTCGAGTCGAGAACGCCACGGCCAGCATCCAATACAGCGGCGCGACGGTGATCAGCCCGATGACGGCGATGACCACCGTGCGCAGCACCAGTGCCCGGCGAGCGGACGCGTTCCTCGGCCCGCTCATTCGACCAGATCCTTCGTTCGGCTCGCGCGCCACTGCGCGGCGGCGAAGACGAGGGCGAACAGGAACAGCACCATGCCGATCGACGCGGCGTAGCCCTGATCGCGGGTGACGAAACCGGTCTCGTAGGCGTAGGTGACCAAAACCGATGTCGCCCCGCCCGGTCCGCCGCCGGTGAGAACGAAGACCAGATCGAACACCTGGAACGAGTAGATGACGTTGAGCACCAGCAGGAAGAACGACGTCGGACCCAGCAGCGGCACCGTCACGTTGCGGAAGCGTTGAAATGCGTTGGCACCGTCCAACCGGGCCGCCTCGTACAGATCCGGCCCCAGACCTTGAAGGCCGGCCAGGTAGATCAGCATGTTCAGCCCGGTGCGCCACCACACGGTGGCGATGACGATCGACGCGAAAGCCGGCCCCGGAGAGGACTGCCAGTCGATGGCGGGCAGACCGAGGAATCCGATCAAGTTGTTGAGCACACCCGAGTTCTGGTCGAACACCAGAATGCCGATCAGGCCGGTCGCCACGCCGGAGACGGCCATCGGCAGGATCACCAGCGAACGCCACAGCGGCCGGGCGGGCAGCGCGGAATTGAGCAGTACCGCCGCGATCAGACCGAACAGCATCGACAGCGGAGTGACCAGCGCGGTGAACAGCAGTGTATTGATCAGCGCCCGCCAGAACAGCGGATCCTCCACCAGGCGTGCGTAATTGGCCGCCCCGACGAACTCGCCTGCACCGAATCCGTCCGTCTGCTGCAGGCTGACGACGAACGCGGCGACGAGGGGAACGAGCACGAACACGGCCAACAAGGCATAGCTGGGGGCGAGAAACCCGGCGGCCGCGAACGCTTCTTTCCTGGCCCCGGCGCGCTTTGTCTTGGTTTTGAGCCCGGCCTTGGTTTCGTGCCCGGCCTCGGTGATCGGTGTGGCCGTCATGCCCCGGTGACCCCGGCGATGCCGCTCTGCAGCGCGGAGACGGTGGCGGCGGCATCCTGCGACCCCGCGAAGGCGAGATCGAGCTGCTCCTTCAGAACCGGGATGATCGCCGACATCGACGGGGATGCCACCTGAGCGGCATCCTGCGGCTGCACCGTGGTCGCCTGCGCGGCGAAGATCGGAGCCAGTTCCGATCGAACCTCGAACTCGAGGTCGGAGTTGAGCAGGTCGGTGCGCGTCGGCAGCAGCGAGGCGGCTCTGCAGAAGTTGCGCATCTGCTCCTGCTGGGTGACGAACTCGAGGAACGATGCCGCCAGCTCCGGCTGAGAGGTCTGCGACGTCGCCACCAGTGCGTTGCCGCCGAAGTCGCCGCCGCCCCGGCGATCTCGCGGCGCATAGGTGGCCGTCCAATCGAAACTGGCCGTGGCATCGGCGTCGGGCAATTGGAACGCACCTGACCACACCATGGCCACCGACTGCGAGAACCAGGCCTCGCTGGCGTAACTCGACGACGCGATGGTGTTGTTGGCCGGCACGTAGCCCTTCGAGAAGAAGGACGACGAGAATTCGACGGCCCGTCGAGCCTCGTCGGAGTCGATCAGTGGCGTCTTCTGGTCCTCGGCCAGGAAGGATCCGCCGGCCTGGAACAGCAGGCTGAGCCAGCGGGTGACACCGTTGCCCTGCCAGTTGTATGCCCACGGGTACTTGTCCGCCGGCAGCGAGGAACGCAGTCGATCGCCGATCGACGACAACTCGTCCCACGTCCAGGCGTCGTCCAGAGATGTCGGGACCGAGTCGATACCGGCCTGCGACAACAGGTTTCGGTTCACCAGAATCGCCGACGTGTCGGTGTGGTGCGGCAGACCGTAGGGAATTCCACCGTTCTGCACCGCAGCCCACGCCGTCGGCGTGAACTGATCACGCGTGTCGGACGCCAACAGCGGCGACAGATCCAGCAGTTGGCCACGGCCGGCATACGCGCCGAACGTGTAGTACGGCACGCGGAAGATGTCGGGTGGATTGCCCGCCTGGAGCTGGGCGTCGATGTTGGTGAACATCTGCTCGTACGGCACCGCGTTGAGGGTGATCGTCGACCCGGGATTGGCCCCCTCGAACGCGCTGATCGAGGCTCGGAAGCCGGCCAACTCGGCGTCGGTTCCCCAGGTGGTGAACGTCAGCGTGCCCTCGGCCTGTTGCGACGGGCCGGACTTGACGAAGCCGCACCCCGCCAGCAGCAGCGGCACTGCTGCGGCACCGGATCCGATCAGGAAGGATCGACGATCGAGAGGCATTGCGGGGCTCCGTTCATCGGCTGCCGGTGCGACAGACCAACTGGTCCGCCGCAGGGTAACCACGACGGTCTGCGCCCAAACCCGGCCGTCAGCTTCGGTTGCGTCCGGTGTCGTCGTACTCGACTCGGTGCGTACCGTCGCCCAGGTCGTCGAGCAGAATCGTCGCCGCCGCGGGGCGGCCAGGAGGCAGGAGCCGGACCGTCACCGCGCCTGCTTCGGCGGCATCGAGTGCGTTCGACGCGGCGGCCACGATGCGTTCTCGGGCGTCGTCGTCGAGTGCGTTCGGAGATCGGTCGTCGAGCAGCATCACCTCCACCCCGCGGGCCCGCGCGGACCTGGCGGCGCGAGCGAGGTCGGGCCGAACCAGACCGCGGGCGCGTAGGGTGTCGCGAAGTTCGGCTTCGAGCAGCCGACACGCGAGGACCTCTTCGTCGGTGGGATCGGGACCGTCGGCGATGCGCTGCAGCAACGGACGGGCCAACGCGTCGAGACTTGCCAGCCGAGCGTCGCGTTCCTCGAGCACTGCCGCCGCGGCAGCCTGGGACGCGATGCGCACCGTCGACTGCCTGCGCAACTCGAAAATTGCTGCGGCCAGCGGACGGATGGTGAACGCGAAGAACGTCGACATCAACAGCGGCGCGATGTTGATGGCGCTGAACGAAAGTCCGTAGAGAAATCCCTGACCCGTCACCTCTGCCCACCCGATGGCCACGGACATGGTCAGTGCCAGCCCGAGCCACGCGGCCAGGGTGCGACCGCGGACACACATGAAGGTGTAGATCACCAGTGGCATGCCCAGAGGCCACGTCTGCAGGCTCCCGGCAAGTGGTACCGGCACCACTGCGAAGACCAGCGCGGCTGCCACCGGGCCCGATACGGTCATCAGTGCGGTCGACCGCATGCTCGGTGGGTCACCCGGCGCTCTGAGCAACAGGATGACCGCGGCCGAGAGCACCAACACCGCTGCGTATTCGGGCCACACTGCGGACACCCCGGTCAGGGTCGTGGATGCACACACCAGGCACGCGAGGATGAAGAACCCGGCAACCCCATATGCTGCCGCCGACTTCATCGACAGCAGATCGCGAACGTCCTCGCCGTTCACAGCTTCCAGCCCAATCGCACGGTGGTGCCTGCGGCCGACGATTCGATTTCGGCCGATCCGCCGTCGAGCTGACGCATCCGGCCTTCGATGCTGACGGCGACGCCGAGTCGGTGGGGCGGCACCGAACGTCGATCGAAGCCGACGCCGTCGTCCTGCACGGTGACCTGCACCGTCGACGGAGCCAGCCGGGCGGTGACCGACCTTTTCGATGCCTGTGCGTGAATCAGACTGTTGCGCAGCGCTTCTGCCAGTGCGGCAGCGATGGCTCGTACTGTCTCTGCTGGGTATTGCTCCGCCCGCTCCCGCGCGTCGTCGTCCACGGTGAATTCGATCGACTCGTCGACTGTGGTTGCGGCAGAACGAAGCTGGGCCAAAGCCTCGTCGGCCGAGAACGTCTCGAAGACGGCACCGGTGGTCAGGTCATCGAGATGCATCAGAGCCGAGCGGGCCTGACGAGCCAGGCTGGACGTGCGCCCGTGGCGAGTCACGGCGAGCAGTGACGACATGACCTCGTCGTGGATCAGCGCATCGAACCGTTCACGCTCGACCTCGCGCGCGGTGGCCGCGGCGGCCCTGGCGGCGTCGTTCTGAGCCGAGAGGATGGTGGCGTCGAGAGTGCGTCCGGTGCGAACCGCGGCGAGTGTGGCGGCCACGAACACCGTGCAGAACATCATTGCGAAGAATATGTCCGCGACCACATTGCTGCGGGGGAACGGTTCTCGCACAGCCTGATTGGTCAACTGTACGATCACGACCGACGTGGTCATATGTGCGAACGCCGGAACGGGGTGCCACACCGTGGCAGCAGCAAGTGCCGCCAGGCCGGGAAATGCCGCGAGAAACGTTCCCCCCTGATCGAACGTCACGCCGTCCCAAGCAGTCCACCACAGCGCGGCCATGAACGGGAAGGCCAGCGCGGCGATGGAACCGGCCGTGCGGATGACTCCGATGCTGGGGTGAAAGGTGGAGGCCGCGAACGCGAAACCGGTGCCGAACACGACGGCCACCGCCGTCGGAGTCCACCATCCGGGAACGACGTCACCGGTGCGTGCGATATCGGGGATCAACAGCAGCAGGTACGCCCCATAGCCGACACCGACGAATCGGCCGATGATTCTGATCAGCCGGTCGGTCGAGTGGTGCGCAGCGTCGGTCGTGCTCACCTGCTGATCGTTGTTCATACACCCCTCCCGGGAGAGGAGTGTAATCCAAGGTCAGGCGCGTTCGGTGGTGGTCTGCTTCGCCGATTCCTGTGCTGCCCTGGTGCGGGAGCGTCGGACGAACACGGCGACGACGACGGCGGAGATCACGACAACCGCCGCGGCAGCGATGTACGGGGCCGCGGTGCCGGGCATCAGGCCCTCGAAGAACAGGACGGCACCGAAGACGAAGAACAGGATGGCCGCGCCGTACTGAATGATGCGTTCCGGCAGGTGCTTTCCGAGTACCGCGCCGACCACGATGGCCAGTGCATCGGCGGCGACCATGCCGACCGTCGAGCCGATCCACACACCGACCCAGTCGTTGTCGGCGGCGAGAGTGACGGTGGCCAGCATCGTCTTGTCGCCCAGCTCGGCGAGGAAGAACGCCGAGGCGATCGCGAGGAACGCAGATTTGGTGACCCGCGAGGCTTTCGCACCCTCGTCGTCGGACAGGGAGTCGCCGCGCAGGGTCCAGAGTCCGAAGATGACGAACGCGATGCCGCCGACGATGGAGATCAGCTCGGTGGGAATCGACACCCCGAGGAAGTGGCCGACCGCGACCGAGACCAGGTGCACGACGGTGGTGGCGACGGTGATGCCGCCGATGACGACGTACCACTTGTATCGCAGGGCGAACGTCATGGCCATGAGCTGGGACTTGTCACCCAGCTCGGCGACGAAAATGACAGCGAAACTCAACAGTAATGCGGACAGCACAGAAGACTCCTCGGTCGTCGAACGGACCGAAGGTCTCGCCCACCGGAACTGGCCGGTTCAGGTGCCGGGTCGCTCTCCAGCAACCAGTATGTCGACACGTTGATTGGGGGCTACTCCCCTTCGCTGCAGACGACTTTAAGGCGATGTTCGCGAAATGTCCAATGCGCCAATAAGTTTGGGTTCCCGAAGATTCGTGTGCGGGGAGCGGTCAGGAGGCGAGGAGCATTGCCAAAACTGCGGTGTCGGGATCGCTGATGGGATCGAGCCCCACCCGGCTGACCATCGAGGTCACGGTGCCGTCGGACTCCGCCTCCACCCAGGCCGCCCGATGGTCGAGCCCGAGGTGCGGAAGGCCGGGGAGCAGAACGCAGCCGGACGCCGCGCCAGCACACTCGGGGAGTGTCGGTGTCGTCTCCGACGGCGGATGCAGCATCAGCAATGCAGCGGGTTGGTGCGCGGCGAACCGTCCGGGAGCCAACGCGAAATCTCCGATCACCGGACCCTCGGCGACGACCAAGCCGACCGTCCCCGGCGAGGGATCGTCGGGCAATTCCTCACGCACCCCGAACACCGTCGACGTCGCCAACAGGCCCGGCATCGAGGCCACCCGCACGGCGAGGGCCAGAAATTGTGCCCATTCCTTGGTGGTGTCCGGCCAGCGGCCGGAGATCACGAATCCGCGTAGCAGACCGGCGGCGTGAAAGGGCGAGACACCGATGAGATCTCGATCGTCCATTGCGCATTCCTCCCAGACAGGTACAGGGCTCGAAGCCGGGTACACGACGTTGGGTAGGAAGAGAATGACGTGAAATCGGCTGGCACACAAGATGGGGAGAGTGCCAGCCGAAACGTAGCGGCCCCGTCGTGGATCGCCGCCGGATACGCTGCTTCGATGAAATTCGGAGGAAGAGGTGGACGGCTCGGCGTCGCGGTCGTGGCATTCGTCGTCGCCGCCGCGGTCACTGCGTGCAGCGCGGACGCGTCGAGCACGGACGAGAACTCGGGTGATGTCCGCACCGTGCAGCATGCGTTCGGTGAAACGAGCATTCCGGTGAATCCGCAGCGTGTCGCTGTTCTCGACGGAGATCGCACGATGGAAGCGGTCGTGGCTCTCGGGGTGCAGCCGGTCGCGGCAGTGAAGCCGCCACTGACCGGAGACTACGCACCCGTCGTCCGTGCCCGGCTCGCCGCCGAACCGGTGGACATCGGATCCGCCGACTCCGACATCGACATCGAGGCGCTGACGGCGGCCGAACCGGACCTGATCGTGATGCGAACGACGGGTGAGGACAATCGCGAGTTGTTCGACCGCGTCGCCCCCATTGCACCTACCGTCGTCGTGGACTACACACCTGCCTCGTGGCAGAGCACCCTCGAGCAGGTGGCCGATGTGTTCGACCAGCGCGCCGAGGCCGAGAACCTGCTGGCGGACTATCGGCGCACCGTGGACGAATCGCAGGGTCGGGCACCGGGCGAGGGCAGCACCTTGACCGTCGCCAGGGTGCGAGCCGACTCGCTGCGGTACATGACACAGGACGGCTCGTTCCCCTACTCGGTGCTCGCCGACCTGGGCTATCGCGCTCCCGCGCAGCAGGACCGCGGATCGGACGAGGTGCAGACGGTCGACGTCAGTCCGGAGCTGATCGACGTACTCGACGCCGACGACATCGTTCTGCTGTCCGACGCGGGTACCGAGGATGCGGTGGCGCAACTGCGGCAGAACCCGCTCTTCACCGGACTCGGTGCTCGGGTGACCGAACTGCCGTCCAAGGACTACCTCTTCGGCAACGTACTCACCGCGCAGGCGTTGGTGGAGACCGCGTCCGAACTCGGTGGGTAGACGCGTGCCTGCACCCGAACAGTGGGGCGGCTGCGCTGCGGTTGCCCGGGAGCGAGACGAGTCACTTCGCGGCACGGCAGCACGGGCCGACGGCTGGGTGCTGATCGAACATCGAGGCCCCTGGGGCCGCGAACCGTGGGGCTCGGACGGGCCGTTGGGTCGAATCGGCGTCGAACTTTCGCGGCGCTGCAAAGCCGTCGGCGTGCGTCCCCAACTGGTGCGAGAAACTCACGGCAGGCGTGAAACCACCGATACGCGACGAGTGTTTCTCGTTCACTCGGGTCGCCGCGGCCCATGGCTGGAGCAATACACGATCGATACCGTCGAACAGGTACTCGATCTGCCACTGGAAGCCGCAGCGGCCGATACCCCGCCCGGCCTGGGGATAGGTGTAGACCAGCCGCTGTACCTGGTGTGCACGCACGGGAAGAAGGATCCGTGCTGCGCGGTGTTCGGCCGGCCGGTCGCAGCCGCCCTGAGTCGGCCCGGGGGACGGGTATGGGAATCGACGCACCTCGGCGGGGACCGGTTCGCAGCCGGAATGGTGGCACTGCCGGAGGGCAGCTACTACGGCAACCTCACGCCGGCGAATGCTCAGGCAGTGGTGGACCGCCACGATCGCGGCCAGCTGTCGCTGCAGAACTACCGCGGCCGGTGCACGGACGACACGGCAGGTCAGATCGCCGAACACGCAGTGCGCACCGAGTACGGCATGACCGGAATCAACGATGTACGTCCGACCGCGGCAACATCCTCGGACGGCGGGAAGGACGTCGTCGTCGTGACGCCGACGGGCTCGACGCACGTGCACGTCGCTCCGAGCCCCGAGGCCCCGCGCAGAACGACCTGCCGCTCCGAGGCCTTCGCGACGCCCGACCACGGAATCGCCTCGATCCGGCCGATCCCAGCAGCCGACCGGGCCTGACTCTTCGAACGAGACAGGGCCACCGCATACGTTGCGGTGGCCCTGTCTACGACTGCTCGACTGTCGGCAATCTCCTCGATTACGGGAAGATCAGACCCGGGGTCTTCGACGTCGCGGCCTCGAAACGAGCCTGGACGTCGGCCCAGTTGACGACGTTCCAGAACGCCTTCACGTAGTCGGCCTTGACGTTCTTGTACTGCAGGTAGAAGGCGTGCTCCCACATGTCGACCTGGAGCAGCGGGATGATACCGAGCGGCACGTTGGCCTGCTGATCGTAGAGCTGGAAGGTGAGCAGCTTCTTGCCCAGCGAGTCGTAGCCCAGCACTGCCCAGCCGGAGCCCTGCAGGCCGTTGGCGGCAGCGGTGAACTGCGCGCGGAACTTGTCGAACGAACCGAACTGGTCGTCGATTGCGGCAGCGAGCTCACCCTCGGGCTTGTCGCCACCGTTGGGCGAGAGGTTCTTCCACCAGATGGAGTGGTTGACGTGGCCACCGAGGTGGAACGCGAGGTTCTTCTCCAGCAGAAAAATGGCTGCATGATCTTCGTTGTCACGCGCTGCGGCGAGCTTTTCGACCGCGGTGTTCGCGCCTGCGACGTAGGTGGCGTGGTGCTTGGAATGGTGAAGCTCGTTGATCTCGCCCGAGATGTGCGGCTCGAGGGCGGAGTAATCGAAATCAAGGTCGGGCAAGGTGTACTCGGACACGTGGTTCCCTTCTCTAACGACGCCGTACCCATCGTGTGATGCGGGCACGTTCGTCCTACTGCGGATCTTTCGTAGGGTTCAACCCAATCTCATTCCTACCCCCAGTGCAACAGTTGTAACCGAGATGCTTTTCTCGGAATAAATTCGTGTGAACGAGACAGTCGAATTGTTCGGCTGTGAATCCGCTCCGAATATCACGAAACAGTTGCGGAGCAGCTGCGGATTGGTCCAATAGATGAACGGAACCTAAACTCGCGGGTGTGAACGGGGACCGGCCGAGCCAGAACACGGTCGACGACTCCGCCGCCACACAGCCCGTCGACGCGCCCCGAGTCCAGATGAACGGCGCCGACCTCCTCCGTGTCATAGCCGTCCTCGCAGTGTTGTACTCGCACATCTCGTTCTATCTGCTCGACGACATCGGCGGCGGCTGGTGGATGATCGACGTCGTCGACACCGTTCTGATCCAGGACGCCGGCCTCAACATGCACCTGTCCTTCGTCGGCGTCAGCATCTTCATGCTGCTCACCGGCCTGCTGATCACCCGATCCGCCATGCGGCAATCGCGTCGGGACTTCATGGTCGCGCGCCTCGCCCGCCTCGTACCGGCCCTGTGGTTCGCCGTCGCGATGGCCGTCATCCTCGTCAAGCTCGGCCTCAACGGAATGTTCAGCGGCCAACCCGGCATCACCAACGGCGAGGCGTTTCTCAGCTTCTTCCTCGGCGGCTTCTTCCTCCGACCCGAGGTCGCCGTCCTCGGTGTCACCTGGACCCTCGTCGTGCAGATCGCGTTCTACCTCTACTGCATCTCCATGCGCGGAACACTGCGCACCAGGCCCATCGCGGTGCCACTGGTCGGCGCAGCACTGTGCGTCCTGGTGATCGTCTACAACCTCTACCTACCGCAGCCCTACACGATTCCGTTCCTGACCAAGGTCGCAGGAGTGCTCCCGACCCTGTTCCTCGGCCAGATCATCTACCTCGGATGGGCACGACTGATCACCTGGCGATGGGTCGTCGTCGGCGTCATCGCGCAGATCGAAGTGATCCGACTCGCCATCGAAGTCCACACCTTCTGGATGGGCGACACCTACCTCTGGACCCTGCTGGTCGTCACCGGCACCGTCCTGATCCTCGCCCGATACGACGGACCCATCACCCGCTGGCCCGTCATCCGATGGATCGGCACCCGCAGCTACGCGATCTACCTGATCCACACCCTCGTGCTCTACCGCATCTACGCAACCGTCGAACCGCACCTGGGCCCCAGCGCAGCAGTCCTGGCATTCCTGGCCGGCACCGCCGCACTCGCCGAAATCATGTACCGCTGGATCGAACTGCCGGCTGCACGACACATCAGCGCGCACTACGCACGCCTACGCGCCCGATCCGCCGCCTGACCGAGGCCCCCATGGGTACTCAATGTGACGTTCAGTGGACTTTTGGGCAGTCAATGTCACGTTGAGTGGACTCGGCGGGCGTGATTCGTTGGGGGTCAGAGCTGCGGGAGAACCTCGGATGCGACGAGTTCGAGGTGATCGAGATCGGTGAGGTCCATGGTCTGCAGGTACACGCGGGTCGCGCCGATGGCTCCGAAGCTGCCGATCTTGTCGACGAGTTCGGCGGGGCTTCCTGCGGCACCGTTCTCGCGTAGTTCGGATACCTCGCGGCCGATGGCGGCGGCGCGTCGTGCGATTTCTTCTTCGGTGCGGCCGCAGCAGAGGACGAGGGCGTTGGAGTAGACGAGGGAGTCGGGGTCGCGGTCGGCGGTTGTGCAGGCTGCGCGGACGCGACCGAACTGGGTCTCGGTGTCGGCCAGCGAGGCGAAGGGGATGTTGAATTCGTCGGCGTATTTCGCGGCGAGTGCCGGGGTGCGCTTCTTGCCTCCGCCGCCGATGACGATGGGCGGGTGGGGTGTCTGCACCGGCTTGGGCAGCGCAGGGGAGTCGGTGACGGGGTAGTGCGTGCCTGCGTGCGAGAAGGTCTCGCCGACGGGCGTGTTCCACAGTCCGGTGACGACGGCCAGTTGCTCTTCGAGTCGGTCGAAGCGTTCGCCGAGCGGCGGGAACGGAATGCCGTACGCCTTGTGCTCGTCCTCGAACCAGCCGGCTCCGAGGCCGAGGTCCACTCGACCACCGCTCATGGCGTCGACCTGGGCGACGCTGATGGCCAGCGGCCCCGGGTAGCGGAACGTCGCGGAGGTGACGAGGGTGCCGAGCCGAATGGTCGAGGTCTCGCGGGCCAGCCCGGCCAGGGTGATCCAGGCGTCGGTGGGGCCGGGGCCGCCGTCGCCGCTCATCGCGAGGTAATGGTCGGACCGGAAGAATGCGCCGTAGCCGAACTCTTCAGCAGCTTTTGCGACGCGTAGCAGTTCGTCGTACGTGGCGCCCTGTTGCGGTTCGGTGAAGACACGCAGCTCTATGGAAGTCATGTTCGCCAGCCTAAACAGCGGATTATCGGGACCGCAGACGACGGCTGTGTCAAATCACCATCGATCCACAGCCCGAGTTGGTATTCGGTACACCGCGAGACCGGCTCGAAGCTTTGACCTGTGGATAGAAACCGGCACGGGCCCCGATTCTGTGGATCGATCTGTGGATACTGTGGATAACTTGTGTGACTGCAGTGACGTAGGTCATAGCGCGACGGCGCTTCGGTCGCGAGGACACGGGTGGCAGGCCCGCGCGGACGCGTGACAAGATCGAGGTGTGTCTCATCCCGAGCAGTCGCCTGCCGTCACCGTCGATCGTCTCCCGGTGCCGTTCCCGTCGGCGGCCATCCTGCTCGACGTGCGCGAGGACGACGAGTGGCAGGCCGGACACGCACCCGACGCCGTTCACATCCCGATGGGCGACATCCCGTCCCGCGCCGGTGAGATCGACAATCAATCCGAGGTGTACGTCGTCTGCAAAGCCGGTGGTCGCTCGGCGCGCGTCGTCGAATACCTCAACCGCGTGGGTTACGACGCGATCAACGTCGACGGTGGCATGCTCGCCTGGCACGCCGCTGGTCGACCGATCCAACGCGACGACGCCCACGAAGCGAGAATCATCTAGATGTCGGCACCGCAGGGACGCGCTCAGGCGTTCCAGGTCTGTGCCCGCTGCAGCACCCGCTGGGCTGTGGGCGCACGGCCGGGTACCTGGTGTCCCCGCTGCCACGGCGTCCTGCTCTCGCCGGTGTCCAGCAGGGCGCCCGCGCAAGGTGCCCGCAACTTCCGATGGGTAGCCCGCCCGGCGACCTCGTCGAGTAGTGCCGAGCGTCGCGGCCGATCGACATCGCCGACCCCGACACCGCACTACACCTCGACGCCTACCTGGGGTCTGCGCGACATCCCCCGCGATCCCGAGGCCGATCGCCGCGTCGGTCGCGTCGAGCGGTACGCCGCACACGCTCAGAACCTGGTCCTCGTCACCGCGATGTTGCTCGGGCTCGCCGCGGTCGCCGAAGTGTTCCGGTACGGCATCCTGCTGCACAACCGCGTGCGCCTGATTTCGCCGATCACCCTGGCCGTGTCCGACGCCTTGGTGTACTTCGCCCAGGTCGGGGCACTCGTCATCGGTCTGGCGGCGCTGATCACCTCGTCCTGCTGGCTGATCGACCAGCGCAGACGTACCTTCGCTGCCGCCGGCTCCACCGATCCGCGATCGGTACGCACGATGTTGCTGTTGTCGATGCTGCCGCTGGTTCGCATCGTGATGCCAGGGGTCTACCTCACCGAGGTGGTCCGTCTTCGGGGCGGGGCCGATGCCGACGTGCACCGCGAACTGACACTGGTTCGCATCTGGTGGGCGCTCTGGGCAGCGAGCAACGCGCTGGTGATCGTCCAGCTGCTGTGGAACCTGCGCGATTCCCTCCAGGCCCGAGCCGACGGAGTTCTGCTGTCGGCGTTCGTGGCACTGGTGGCCGCGGTCTCGGCCGTGCTGACCCTGGCCGTGATGCGCCGACTCGAAGGCCGCACGCTGCGCGGCTCCGCCCTGTCGCGACCGACCCGCTGGGTGATCGCCACCGGCACCGAACAGAAGCCGAAGCAACAGCCCGAAGCCGAGAAGGCCGAGATCGAGAAGGCCGACACCGACCGGTCCGAAGAGAAGCAGCCCGAGGCGGTGACGGCGTCGTGAGTCCCGATCGGCGTGGGCCACTGGTCGTCGCGCATCGAGGTGCGTCGGCGGCCAAGAAGGAACACACTCTCGCCGCCTACGACCTCGCGCTGCGCGAGGGAGCGGACGGCGTCGAATGCGACGTGCGGCTCACCAAGGACGGGCACATCGTGTGCGTGCACGATCGCCGCGTCGATCGAACCTCGAACGGCACCGGCATCGTCAGCGAGATGGACTTCGCCGATCTCGCCCGACTGAACTACGGCGACGCCGACGAACCCGCCGAACTCCTGACCTTGCACGACCTCGTCTCGCTGGTCCTCGACTGGACCAGCAAGCCGGTCAAACTCTTCATCGAAACCAAGCATCCCGTGCGGTACGGCTCGCTGATCGAGAGCAAGGTTCTCGCCGAGCTGCACACGTTCGGCATCGGTGCGCCCGCATCGGCCGACCACTCGCGCGCGGTCATCATGTCGTTCGCGCCGTCGGCCGTCTGGCGCGTACGGCGGTCTGCTCCGATGCTGCCGACAGTGCTCCTCGGCGACAGCTCGCACTACTTAGGCGGGGGAGCGGCGACGACCGTCGGGGCCACCGCCGTCGGTCCGTCGATACGCGCGCTGCGCGAGCACCCTGGCCTCATCGACCGCGCAGCAGCGTCCGGCCGGGCCAGCTACGTGTGGACCGTCGACGAGAAAGAGGACGTGGACCTGTGCCGCGAGCTCGGCGTCGGGTGGATCGCCACCAACCATCCCGGTCGAACGCGAGCCTGGCTCGAATCGAAGAACGTGTAGGTTTTCGGGCGTGGGTAAGAGCAAAAGAAACAGTGGACCGAAGCAGGACAGCAACCGCGCAGCGAAGCTGGCGCAGCGAGAAGCAGAACGCGCGAGCATCGAATCGGCGTCGACTCGCCCGTTCGAAGGCCTTGCTGCCGAATGCGACCTCGTAGCGCTGCGTGAGTTCGTCCCGTCGGCGACGGCAACCGCGCCGATCACTGTGGACGGTCGCACCATCACGCTGGCAACGGTGCTGCCCGGTGCCGTCGCGGCACTGGTGCGCGAAGACGCGGATAGCGTCGAGGGATTCGTCGGCCTTCAGGTGCAGAACCAGTCGAAAGACGTTGCAGCAGATATCAGTAGCGCGCTCGGATGGGCGTCCACCGCTTCCGCGGGCGAGTCGCTCGAAGCCGCGAAGGTCAGCGACAGCACCCCCGCGTTGACCGAGGTGCTCGACGCGTCCGCGCTGCTCGAGATCACCGTCCATCAGGACTTCAACTGGTGGATTCCCGAAAATACAACTCCCGCAGCCGATGTGACTGCCACCGTGGAGCGCGCGAACCAGGCGATCATGCCCTCGGCGCGGATCGAGGCCGACGGCGTCGTCGCGGCGTGGTGGGTGGATGCAGGCGACAAGGCGCACATCCGGTGGGTCCGTCCGGAGAGCGAGGACGACGTGATGCTCGCCCTCGCGCGGCTGCACGCCGCGGGTGATCTCAACTTGGGTGAGGGCTCGCGCTACGCCGGTTCGTTCCGCACACATGGGCTGCTGGTGCCGGTGTTCGATCTCGATCCCGAGATGCACCCAACCGAATGGGCAGCGCCCACAAAAGAATTCGGTGAGAAGCTGGCCGAGGCACTGGCTGTCGACGCTCCGCTCACGGCGGCGCAGCTGCGTTCGCGCGACGGCCTACGCGGACGCCAGGTCACTCTGCGCTAGAACGCGAAACGGGTGGCCGCGCGAACAAGGAATTCCTGTTCGAGCGGCCACCCGTATGAGCGAGCTGTTCGCCCTTCGGCTGCGGCGGGATCTACAGCGATCCGCCGGCAACGGTGGGTGCGCCGGAATCGGCGACCACGCTGGTGTTCATCTCACGGGCAACGAACTGCTCGAGATCGAACAGGTTGTGGCCCGCGCGATCGGCGATGTTCAGCAGCGTCTTCATGCTGGCAACTTCCTCGACCTGCTCCTTGAGGAACCACTGCATGAACTGCTCGCCGAGGTAGTCGCCCTCTTCGCGTGCGGTGCTCGCCAGAGCGATGATCTGCTCGGTGACGGTCTCTTCCTGCGCCAGCGCCAAGGCGATGGCCTCACGCGGATCGGTGAAGACGGACTTCGACGCGTCGACGCCGGTCAGCTCGACCGTGATGTCACGATCGAGGAAGTACTGCACGATCATCATCGCGTGGTTGCGCTCTTCGACCGACTGCGCGTAGAAGTGCTTCGCCAGCTGCGGCAGGTCGACATTCGCGAAGTACACCGCGGTGGCGATGTACTGCTGCGAGGCGTTGAACTCGTTGCGAATCTGGTCGCGAAGAAGTGCATGGAACTTGGTGTGGCTGGTTTCTTTGATGTCTACGCTCATGACGAGGACGATATGCCTGGTCAGAGGCGTTGTCATCCAAGTCGAACCTTATTGAGGCGAACGTAGCCTAATACAGTGAATCCTAAATGTCCGCTCTGAGCAGGGCGCACGCTACGCGCTCCCGGCCTCTTTCGGGGCGTTGGTGGCGCGGATCACCGTGGAGCCGATCTCGCGAGCGACGTACTGCTCGATGTCGAACAGGTTGGCTCCGGCCCGGCGAACGATGTTGAGCAGACTCTGCATCGCCGCGACCTCCTCGACCTGCTCGGTGAGGAACCAGTGGGTGAACTGCTCGCCGATGTAGTCACCCTCGGCCCGGGCAGCGCGCGCCAGCGCCGTGATCTGTTCGGTCACCGTCGACTCCTGAGCCAGCGCCAGTTCCACCGGTTCGACGACCGACTGGAATGCCGTCACCACGTCGTCGATGCCCGACGCGTCGACCTCTAGCCGGTTGTCGATGAGGAAGCGGATCATCATCATTGCGTGCCGACGCTCCTCGGCGGACTGCGCGTAGAAGCGCGTGGCCAGCTGCGGTAGATCGTTGCGGTCGAACCACACAGCGATGGCGACGTACTGCTGCGATGCGGTGAACTCGTGCCGCACCTGCGCGCGCAGAAGATCGTGGAACGACGTACCGGGGGTGGCGGCGGGCTGGGCAGACGGCGATGTCATGGTCCACAACCTACCGTTGTGCTGTGGCCCTCAGGGGCCGCCGGTCAGCAGTTCCGGCGGGATCTCGCGATCTTGGGCGATGGCGTCGAAGAATGCCGGAGCGCGAGTGTCGTCCCACAGCAGCACGTTTCCGACGTCGGAGTCCTGGAATCCGCCGACGGGCACCGTCGTGGTCACCGGACCGCTGCGCATCGCCCAGGCCAATGCGGCGAGATTCCAGATGTGATCTCCCTCGTCGACGCTCAACGACGACGCGGTGTCCGAGATCAGCGGCCACAACCGCAGTGGGTTGAGGAAAGTCGAAGCACTGGTTGCCTTTTCCAGGAGGGCGGACATGAACGCGCGTTGGTTGTTCATACGGTCGATGTCGGCCAATGCCGTCGCGCGAGATCGCACGAATCCGAGCGCCTCGGCTCCGGTGAGATCCTGGCAGCCGGCGGCGATGTTGATGCCCGCCAACGGATCGTCGATCGCATTCTGCACGCACACGTTCACTCCACCGACCGCGTCGACGATCCCGGCGAAGCCGCCGAATCCGATCTCGGCGTAATGATCGATGTGCACACCGGTTGCACCCTCGACCGTCTGTACCAGCAGTGGCGGCCCACCGAATGCGAAGGCCGCGTTGAGCTTGTCCTGGCCGTTGCCCGGAATCGACACGTACGAGTCGCGCGGCAGGCTGACCATCGTTGGCGCGCCGCTGCCCTCGGGGACGTGGATCAGAATGATCGTGTCGGTGCGGCTCGGGCCCACCTCGCCGCCGGTCGCGAGCGCGGCTTCCTGCTCCGGCGTCAGGCCGGCTCGCGAATCCGACCCGACGAGAAGCCAGTTGGTGCCGGGGGTGTCGCCGATGCGCCCGGGATACGAGGTGAGGGCGTCCACGCGCGTCAACGAGCTGTCGACGTAGTAGACGACACCGCCGATGCCCAGCACGAGAACCAGCAACACGATCAGGAAGCGTCGACCCCAGCGTCGGCGCTTGCGCGGCTTGGCCACCTTCGGTGGCCGAGAATCACGTTGCGGCCGAGCAGGTTCGGGACGGCGCAGGGCTCGCTGGGCAGGTGCCGCCGGTTGCCTGCGCTCCTCGGTGAACGGCTCCGGCTGCTGACGCGGCGCATACCCGGTGCGACCCGGTGGATCGTCCTGGGAACGTGAGTACTGACGCGTCGAATTCGGAGGATCCGACTGTGCTGAATTCGACTGTGCCGATCGGGGTTCGGGTGCCTGCGACCAGGCCTGCTGAGGGCTGTGGCGCGGGAGGGGTGCCGGCCGAGGTGGCCCTTCCGGCATGGGAGTGGGACGGCCGTCGCGTCGGATGAACTCGGTGCCCTCCGGCGGCGGCTGGCCCGGACGATACCCACGTGGGGGCGGCTGTTGGCCGGGCGGCGGACGGTTGGGCCGTGGCGGGGGCGGCTGGTGACCGGGCGGCTGCTGACGGGGCCGTGGTGGACCCGGAGGCTGGTGCGGGGGTGGACCTGCGGCGCGTCCGGGTTGGGGCGCAGGATCGGGACGACCGTGCCGGCCGGGCGTGGATCTGTCCGCTGGCGGCGTGCGGTTCGGTGGCGGCGTTCGACCGGGAGGCGGCGTGCGCCGGTCCGGCGCGCCGTGCCGTCCGTAGCGATCGTCGTCGTTCACGGATCGACTGTAACCGTCGTCGAGGAAACAGCGGTCTTCCTCGAGGTTCGATTCACGGGAGCCACGACAGATGCTCGCGCAGGAGGGCGTAGCCGACGAAGGCGACGATGTCGATCAGAGCGTGCGCGATCAGCAGTGGCCACAGTCTGCCGGTGCGCTGCCAGTAGCGGCCGAACACCAGGCCCATGAGGAAGTTTCCGACACCACCGCCCACGCCTTGATAGAAGTGATAGCTGCCGCGCAGCAGCGACGAGCACAGTAGGGACGCGTTCTCGCTCAGACCGAGTCTGCGCAGGCGAGAGATCAGGTATGCCACCACGATGATCTCCTCGGCACCGGAGTTGGCCAGCGCGTACAGAATCAGTGCAGGCACGCGCCACCAGTGGTCGTCGAGGGCACTGGGAACGACGTTCAGATTGAACCCGAGGGCGTTGCCCACCAGATACAGCGCGAGCCCGGGTAGCCCGATCAGTGCGGCCAGTCCGACGCCGTGACCGAGATCGATCTTCAGCCGCGGCCGGGCCAAACCGATCGCTCGGGGTGCCAGATCGGCTCGCCACAGCAGGTACAACCCCAGGGCACCCCAGGCGCACAGACGCAGAATGCTCAGCAGTTGGAAGAGGAGATCGATCAGGCTGAAACTCGACCGCGACGAGTTCAGCGCCACGGTCTGATCGGACAGGGCAGCGGTCTGCAGCGCGTCCTCGACGAGCGAGAGGATGCTGCTCATGCCGCTCAGGCCGAACGTCACCAGCAGGACGATCGCGATCTCGACCTTGATGGTGGTGCGTTCGCGGGCATCGGGCGGGGGAGCCGTGCTCGCGGGCGGCGGTGGCGTCAACCAGCTCTTGAAGTCGATCACCGCACGAGTCTGCCCTGTTTCGTGCAGTGAGGTGTCAGCCGCGGGCGCGTAGCCCGTTCAGAAACGGGCAACCGGCGAGAACGCGCAGCGCGCGACTGAGTGAGAGGACGTCCTCGACGGGCTCGGCGAATCCCAGCCGAACGTCGTTGTCGCCGCATTCGCCTTCGATCCGCAGCCGAATGCCGTAGCGGTCGATGCCCAGCGGCCGGATCCGGCCCTGCCGCAGCGACGGCGGGAGGCGTCGGGCCAATTGGGCGAGCAAGTCCGGGTGGTCGGAGTCGAGGTGCTCGAGCCAGCTGGTCTCCATCTCCCAGAAGGGATCGGGCTCGGCAGCCAGCAGCGTGTCGACGTCGACCGGTTCCGCTCCGGTGCTGTCGGCGACCACGGCGGAGGTGACGATCAGCCGCATCAGCGAGGTGGTGTGACCGACGTCGAGCAGGGCCGGATGCGGATGTTCGGCGGCCACCGCTCCGGCCATGGGCCGCATCAGCGATTCCGGAACCGGGCGTAGATCGCCGCGAAGCCACACCAACGACCGCACCGGTTCACGCAGGGCGAGCGGAGCGTGATCGGTCAGTTCGAGGACGGCGGGCGTTCCGGCACGGGAGGACTGCCAGGTGACCGCACTGTCGAGGGAGTCGGTGGGGACGGCGAGGATCATCTCCCCGTTGGGTCGCAGGTGGTGCAGGGTCGTGATCACCGGGTCGCTGCCGTCGATGGCCAGGGCGGCACCCTCGGCGCGCATGCAGGCACTGCGCACGCGTTCGGCAGTGGTCGGTCCGGTTGTGGTTGCGCCGAGCATGGGCTCCTCCGATGCGATCGGTCATGCGAGTAGGTGAGGCAAACCTAAGTTAGCGTGGTGTGGCGAGGATCGCAAGACCGTGCACAGGAGTGGAGCCCGTGGAACGACCCAGGCCACAGGAGTGGAGCCCGTGGAACGACCCAGGCCACAGGAGTGGAGCCCGCGGAACGACCCAGAGCCGGGGCTACCGTTGAGGCGTGCCGATTCCGCTGACCCTCGGTGTGCCACACCGACCCGACCCGAATGCGCTCGTCCACGGACTGCTGCAGCCGATTTGTGCCGACGCCGACTCGCCGGCCGCAGCCCCGCGCGGAGCCGAGTACGGACCGCCCGTCGTTCGGGCATCGACCCTGCTCGCACTGTCCGAATCGGACGATCTCGGGCGCGTCGTGGTGCATCTCGACATCGACCCCGACGAGCTCCGGGCAGGTCGGACCGGCGGTTACGAGGCCGTTCGGTTCGACGTCGATGCTCCGGCCGAGCATCTCGCCGATGCGCTCACGCTGCGGTTGCCCTCGCCGTTGGTCGTCTTCCCGATGTTCGACGCGATCGACGTGGCCGAGACCGCGGAGGCCGTCGTCCTCGCCCACCGGACCCCGGGCATCAGCGTCGGCGACACCCCGCGGCGCATCGCCGACGTGCTCGCGGTGGTCTCGCACGCCGATGTGGGCCTCGTCGCCCGCGCCGACTCCGGCGACGAGGTGCTCGCGATCCTTGCCGCGACGGTGGCGTCGCTGCGCGGAGACGACATCGCCGCGGCTCTGGCTGCTCCGAACGTCGCCGCACTGCGGGCCCTCATCCCCAAGGCCGCCGAGGCGGTGCGCGAGGTGCTGCTCGGAATCGAGATCGTCGACGCTGCTGCTGCCCGCGCGCGGCTCGTCGACGTCGGTTTGATCGCTTCGGGGACGTCGACCACGTAACCTCGAGGCGTGCCTCGCATCGCTTACTTCGGCCCATCGGGAACGTTCACGGAGATGGCGCTCGCGCAGTTCGAGAGGCTCGGAACGTTCGGCGCGGTCGGTCTGGACGGGACGGTCGAGCGGATATCGGCGTCGAACCCGCCTGCGGCGCTCGAGGCCGTGCGATCGGGTGCGGCCGATGCGGCCGTGGTCCCCATCGAAAGCTCCATCGAGGGGGCGGTTCCACCGACGCTCGACGCGTTGTCGGAGGGCCGGCGATTGCAGATCGTCGCCGAGACCGAGATCGAGGTGGCCTTCACCATCCTCGGCGGTCCCGGTGTCACCCTCGACTCGGCCCGCACGGTCAGCGCCTACCCGATCGCACTCAACCAGGTCCGTCAGTGGCTGCAGGCGACCATGCCCGACGCGGTTGTGCAGTCCGCATCGTCCAATGCCGGTGCGGCAGAGGATGTTGCGGCGGGGATGGTCGATGCTGCGGTGTCGACTCGGCTCGCCGGTGAGCGTCTGAAGTTGCCACGGTTGGCAGACGGAATCATCGACGTGGAGGGCGCGCGGACGCGCTTCGTACTGGTGACCGCGCCGCAATCGGTGCCTGCGCGCACCGGAGCCGATCGAACCTCGGTGGTACTGGAGCCGCCGAACGATCCGGGCACGCTGCCGGCAGCGTTGGCCGAGTTCGGAATTCGCAACATCGACCTGACCTTCATCGAATCACGGCCCACCCGTTCACAATTCGGAACGTACAGGTTCTTCATCGACTGCGCCGGACACATCGACGACCCGCTCGTCGCGGAGATGCTGGCTGCATTCCACCGCAAGATGCCTCTGCGGTTCCTCGGATCCTGGCCCACTGCAACGGGAACCGGCGGATCGGTACCGCCGCCGACCGACGAACACGTGCAGTGGGTCGCAGACGTTCGTGCCGGACGCGGTGATCTGTGATGGGAAAACTGATACTGGTCCGGCACGGTCAGACGACAGCAAACGTCGCGAAGATACTGGACACCTCACCGCCGGGAGCCGAGCTCACCGAGCTGGGGCACCAGCAGGCCGAGGCCTACGCGCAGACCTGGATCGGACGCCCGCCCGCCGTGCTGGTGTCCTCGGTTGCGTTGCGCGCCAAGCAGACTGCCGGCTACATCGAGCGCGCGACCGGGGTTCCCCTGCTGGTGGCCGAGGGAATCCAGGAGACCTTCGCGGGAGATCTGGAAGACCGCGACGACCCGGACGCGCACCGGGAGTTCACCGAGATCTTCAGTCGCTGGCATGCCGGAGATCTGGCGGCGACCGTGCCCGGAGGCGACAGCGGACATTCGGTGTTGGAGCGATACGTCCCGGTGCTCGACGGCCTCCGCGCGCAGTACCTGGGGGACGACACCGCAGGCGACGTCGTTGTCGTCAGTCACGGTGCCGCAATCCGACTGGTCGCGGCGGTACTGGCAGGCGTCGATGGCACGTTCGCGGCCGACAACCATCTCGACAACACCCACACCGTCGAGCTGCTGCCGCTACCCGACGGAGGATGGTCCTGCGCACGGTGGGGCACGTTCCCGCCACCGTTCGAGGGCAAGGGCAGCGACAAGGCCGACAACCCGATCAGCTAGCGAGAAGGCCCTGCGCCGACGCGATCAGCTCGGCCAGGGCGGCAGTCACTCTGCGATCCGTTGCGCCGGTCATGGAACTCCACGACGTGCCGTCGGCGGCGAGGGCGGAGGTGGCGACGATACGTCCGGGTCGGGTGTCGAACAGGGCGACGGGTCTCCTGGCCACATGGCGGGTGCCGTGCCTACGGGCGACGGCCGTGATCTCGGTTCTGCCGGCGCAGGTGGCCATCGCCGACGCCAGGGCCGCAGCGCGGTCGTCCGCTATCCCGATTCCACGTAGCCGAGACGCGGTCGCTCCGACGTCGGTCGGTGCCGCATCGAGTGCTTCGGCCAGCAGATCGGTTGGCGCGTTGATGCTGCCCGGGTCGAACGACGCAGCCGAGCCGATCGACGACGCGAGGTCTTGGGCCGGATCACCGTGAACAGCGCGGACGGTGACCACGTCGTCCCGCCGCACCGCCGACACCGTCATCCGACCGTCGGATGCAACGCAGATCCGAGTGGCCGGAACCGGCTCGGCGCTCTCGACGTCGAACACACGGGCCGAGACGTACCAGTGAGGTTGTTCGAGAACTCGTAGCCACTGACGAAGATCCTCGTGGACGCCGCCGTCGGACAACAGCCCGGCCGAGTCGAGCGCACAGCGGCCACGTTCCAACGCGGAATCCCGCGCAGCAGCGTCGTCGAAACGCGGGAACACGTTCAGGACGACGGGTAGCTCGGCGATCGACAGCTCGTCGACCAGGAAGTCCATCTCGTCCGTACCGAGTGAGGCGATCGGCAGTGTGTGGCCCACCGGCACGGTTCCCAAGTCGATCAACGGCCGTTCCCGCTGGTTTCCGGCAGTGTGTTGGTGTGGGGCTGCGTGGTGGTGTGCGGCAGGGTCGGATCCGCGCCGATGACGGACGGCGCAACGGTGCGGCCGTCCGCGAAGTGCTCGAACTGTTTGAGGTACTCCGGGGTCTCGTGTTCGTCGTCCTCGGCCTGCCCGCGTGTGCCGGAGGCCGGAGCGCCGGCCGCGCCCGTGCTGCGCTGAGCGAGGCCGCCATCGGCCGGGGCGGGTGCGCCGAACGCGGTCGGACCGTTCTGGCCTGCACCGGCCGGCATCGAGCCACCACCTGCGGGACCCAACGCGGAACCGGGCACTCCGACGCCGCCGCCGAACCCGCCTGCTCCACCTGCCCCGCCGCCGAACGACACCGGACGCGTGGACGCCGGGCCGACGGCAGGGGATGCCGAACCACCGGGTGCGAATCCACCACCGGCCCCGACGCCACCGGACAGTGCACTCGACCCGATGTTGGACGCCGCGGTGGCCACGGTGGACACGCCGGTACTGGCGATGGAGGTGGCAGCACTACCGATCTGACCAGCAGCAGCGGCCACGCCGGGGTTCTGGGTTGCGGCCATCAAGCCACCGATCGCGGCCTGAACCGGAGATGTCATCAGCGCGCCGTTCGCGAATTTGCCTAGACCGGTGCCGGAATCGGAGACGATGGCCGGCGGCTGATCGAACGTGGTCTTGACGATGCGGTGCGAGGAGACCAACTCGAAGCCCTCCATCACCATCGCGGCGCGGATGTCGAGCAGTCGGTCGGCCACCTCGGCTGCCTCGTAGCTGCCGTTCATCACGCCACCCGTCGAGGCCGCGGTGACCTTGGCGGCCTGCACGGCTCCGATTTCGACGAGCGAGGGCATGGTCGCCAATGCGACACCGTACGAGGTGCCCGCGGCCGGGGCCTCGACCGAGAGCGCCGCTGCCTTCACTGCCGTGGCGGCGGTCCAGGTCGCGAAACGACCGAGCGCAGCCTGAGCTAGCAACGCCGACTCGCCTTCCCAGCCTGCGGTCAGAGCCGCGGTGACGGCGGCGATACTCGCCGATGCCTCGGTGAACGCCGCGGCGACCGAACCCCACGCCCCACCGGCGACATGCAACGGCACCGGTCCAGGACCGAGCAATCGCGTCGAGTTTCCCGTCGCCGTGCGTGGCAGCCACACCACACCTGTCACTCCGAGCGTCATCCTCTGGCCCCCATGATGTTCGAGCGTTGTGTCGAATTTTCTGCTGCGGTCGAGTTCGTGCGTCAGATGCCGGGTAGACCGGGCAGGCCCCCGGCCGTGTCGTCGTCGGTGGCCACGTAGTCCGCGGCCTGTTTCCGCAGTTCCTCGGCCGCCCGGTGCAACTCCGAAATACCCTGCGCCGCAGCGGGTCCGAAGGTCTCGGCCGCGGTGCCGAAGAATCGCTCGGTCAGCAGCGACACCTCGTCGGTGCCGGGCGGCAGTGGCCGCACGGGAATTGCCGTCGCAGTGACAGCTGCCTGCAGGCGAGCGGCGACCGCATCCAGCTCGGAGGCAGCGAGCTGCAGTGCCACCGGATCCACCTTGATGACGGTCATGAGCCACGCCCCCTGATCGAAGAACTTTGCGCTGTCGGTAGGTAGGACGCCGCCGTGTTCGGTTTGGTTCCCTCGACGCGAGAAAAATTCAGACGAACTTCTGAGCCGTCGAGCTCACAGTCCACGCGCCGCCTCGACGGCTGACTGCCGTGCGCGTGAGCGGGGAGACGTCGATGCGCCAGAACGAGGACACCGGGGCCGCCAACACCAGCACCACCACGGCTCGGACGACGGCAGGAGAGGTCACCGCCAGCGTGCGGCCCGGCGTCGATCCGTCAGCCTTCAGCCACGTCTCGACACGAGAGAACAACGCGTCGAGGGACTCGCCACCCGGTGGAACGAACGCCGGATCGCCCAGCCAGGCCATCGCGTCGGCGTCGGGCAGATCGGTCATCTCGAGACCGGACCACCGGCCGTAGTCGATGTCGGCCAACGCGGGCTCGACCGAGATGTCCGATCCGAAGATGCGGGCCGTGGAGATCGAGCGGGTTTCCGGTCCGGACAGGACGCGGTCGACGCGGGGAATGTCGGTCACCGCAGCAAGGTCGCGCAGCCCCGCGTCGTCGAGTGGCTCGTCGCCGGGAAACCGGCCGGTGCGCATCGCGGCGGTTCTGGCGTGGCTCACCAGGATCAGTCGGGTCACGGGCGCAGACACCGTGCCATTGTGGCACCGAGCTGCGGGAGGTCAGGACAGCGATTGACACAGCGTCGCGTTCGGTGCCACAGTTCGCAGGTTAGACGCGATGTACGCAGGTAATCCGGTGAAAATCCGGAGCGGTTGCGCCACTGTGATCGACGTCGGGCAGATGTCCGAATTCGAGAGTCAGAAAACTCGTACATCGCATGGCCGTCCTCGCTTTTTTAGCGGGGACTACGGGACGCACAATCCCAGGAGGACACCATGGCAATCATTCACGCACCCAGTAATACGACGGAGTCGGCAGCTCTTGCCGTCATCGTCGCCGCAACGATCCTGCTCGCTTTCGTCGTGCTCTACCTCGTCGGTTTCGATCAGGGCGCGATCTCCCGCAGTGGCATGTACATGCACGAGTTGATGCACGACGGCCGCCACCTGCTGGGCCTGCCATGCCACTGACCGACACCCACGGCCCGACACTGCAGGGCACCTTCGTCCAATTGTTGCTGCGAGGTCTGCTCGCCGGACTCGTCGCAGGCCTGCTCGCCGGAGCCGTCGCCTTCGTCGTCGGTGAACCGCACATCGACTCGGCCATCGCCATCGAAGAAGCAGCAGGCACCGACGACCATCACACCGGAGCCGACGCCGACCCTGCCGCGCATTCGCACGGTGACGACGCGCTCGTCAGCCGGGACGGGCAGCGCGTCGGCCTGTTCCTCGCGACCGGACTCGCAGGCCTTGCTCTCGGCGCGATCTTCGCCTCGGCACTGCACTATGGGCGACGCTTCAGCTCCCTCCCGGGATCGGTACTCGCCCTCGTCGGGGCCGGAGCCGGATGGTTGGCCATCGAAGCGGTGCCGTTCTTCAAGTACCCGGCCAATCCGCCTGCCGTCGGAGATCCGGAGACCATCACCCAGCGCACGTGGCTGTGGTTGGCGACGGTGATTCTCGGCTTGCTGGCCGTCGCAGTGGGAATCTACGTCGCGAAGGTCGTGGCGTCGCAGCATTCGATGGCGGTTCGCGTCGGCGCGCCGTTGTTGGCGTTCCTGATTGTGGTCGGCATCGGCTATGCGCTGTTGCCCGGTGTGAACGAGGTCGGCACGGACTTCCCGGCAACCCTGCTCTGGGAATTCCGACTGTCCTCACTGGCAACCCAGGCGACGCTGTGGCTGGCCCTGGGATTGGGATTCGCATTCCTCACCGACCGCGCAGTACGCCCGATCCGCCAGGAGCCCGTCGCGGCATAGCCCGATTCCGCGTCAATGGACCATTGCACCGCTCAGACGTATGCAAAGTGCCATTGACGCAGTGTGGCCCGCCCGGTCGGCCGGGGTGAATGGACCATTGCACCGCTCAGACGTGTGCAATGGTCCATTCACGCGTCCGAGGGTGAGCGGGCGCGAGGGACGGGCGAGTGCGCTCAGCCGAATCCGAGTTGATGCAGTCGCTCGTCGTCGATGCCGAAGTGATGTCCGATTTCGTGGGCGACGGTGATCGCGATTTCCCGTCGGGCTTCGTTTTCGTCGTCGACCATCTCGAGGATCGGTTTGCGGTAGATGGTGATGACGTCCGGTAGGTGTCCGCTGTATTCGTAGCGTTCGGTGAGCGCGATGCCCTCGTACAGCCCGAGGATGTCCTCGGTGGGGTGTTCCTCCTCGACGAGCACGACCACGTTGTTCATGAAATCGGTGAGCTCACGCGGCAGGGTGTCGAGCGCGTCGGACACGGCTTCTTCGAAGTCGACGCGGGTCATGTGGGTGGGAATGTCACCCTCCGGTGGTGATCGGTGCGGCGCCGGGCAGCGGTGTCGGCAGTGCGCGGCCGTCGGGAGCGGAGGGCGGCGGGACGGGAGCTGCACCGTTGATGAGGATGTCGCCCTTGGCGGTGCCGACGATGGTCGCGAAGCCGCCGGAGTCGAGTTCGGCACCCACCGAGCACGTCACCTGGCGACTTCCGGCGAGCCAGCTCGCGACGTCGATGGTGTCCCAGAACAGGGTGAGCGTCTTGTCTCGCAGTGCGGTGTCCGAGCCGAGGTAGCCGTTGACGGCGTCGGTGCACGTGCCTTCCAGGTATGCGTCCTGGTCGCCCTCGGACGGGTGGCCGCCGGGGAACTGCTGCGTCAGGTTGATCACCGACGCCACCTCGTACGCGTGCGGTGCCGAGCAGTCCACCGGATCGGCAGGCACGTTCTGGTTGATGCCGACGCAGGTGCCGGTCGGCCAGACCTTCGACTGGTCCTGGTCGAGAATCGAGCCGGTCATCTCCATCAGCGCACCGGTGTTCGACGGCATCTGCACCCCGCAGCGCAGCGTCCGCTCGCCCTTGGCCCACCCGGCCTGGCTGGGGAACATCAGCCCGACGCCGAAGCGGCCGTTGGGGTCGAACTTGGCTCCGACGTAGTCGTTGACGGCGGCCGCGCAGTGCTCGTCGCGCAACTCGCTGAACCGGATGGAGCCGGGATACGGCGAGCCCGGTCCGAACTCGACGCCGGGGTAGACGCTCATGTCGATGTCGCGGGCCACCTCGAAGCGATGGGGGTCGGCGCACGGTACTTCGGCGAGATCCTGTCGGTCCGTCTCCGGATCGTCGGTGGGCGTCCACTGCAGGCATGCGCCCGGATCGGCGGCACCGAAGGAGGACGCCGAGACGGGGCCATCGGTCGCGGGCCCGCTGGCCGTCGCATGGGTGGTGATCTTCTCGGGGGTCGAGAACCCGTCGGAGAGAAAAACCGTCGCGCCGGCGGCCAGCACCGCACCGACCGCAACCATGGCGAGCCCACGTCGAGCTGTGGTTGCAGACAGTGTTCGCCGAGACTTCTCGCTCGGCGGAGGGTCTGTTTCGTATCCGGACATCACCCTCCATCATGCCCGAGTATGTTCGGTCCTCATGAGCGACCCAACAGGTGACGACGACCTCAGCGAGCTCGCCGGCCGACTGTTCGCAATGGCCCGCACCGGTGACGCGTCCGCTCTGGCGAGTTACGTCGACGCAGGCGTTCCGGTGAATCTGCACAACGAATCGGGCGACACACTGGTCATGCTCGCCGCGTACCACGGGCACGCCGATGCGGTGCGTGCGCTGGTCGAGCGCGGTGCCGATGTGAACAAGCCCAACGACAAAGGGCAGACCCCACTCGCGGGCGCGGTCTTCAAAGGTGAGGACGACGTGGTGCGCGTGCTCGTCGACGGTGGAGCCGATCCACACGGCGGCCACCCGTCGGCGATCGATGCCGCCACCATGTTCGGACGCGAGGACTACCTGGGGTTGCTCGGCAAGTAAGGTTCCCTCTCGTGATCGACCTGAAATTCCTTCGCGAGAATCCCGATGCAGTGCGCGCCTCGCAGCGCACCCGAGGCGAGGACCCCGCTCTCGTCGACGCACTTCTCGATGCCGACGCATCCCGCCGGGCCGCGGTTCTGGCCGGCGATCAGCTGCGCGCAGAGCAGAAGGCGTTGGGAAAGCAGGTCGGCAAGGCATCCGCCGAGGACCGTCCGGGTCTGCTCGCCGGAGCATCGGAACTCGCCGCCAAAGTGAAGGCGGCCCAGGCAGCCGAAGCCGAGGCCGACGCAGCCCTCGACACGGCTCACCGCGCGATCTCCAACATCGTCCAGGACGGCACACCCGCGGGTGGCGAAGACGACTTCGTGCTGCTCGAGACCGTCGGCGATCTCCCTGAGTTCGACTTCGAGCCCAAGGATCACCTCGAGCTCGGCGAGTCGCTGAACCTGATCGACATGGAACGCGGAGCCAAGGTCTCGGGCTCGCGCTTCTACTTCATGACCGGCTATGGCGCACTGCTGCAGCAGGGATTGCTGCAGCTCGCCGCGCAGAAGGCCGTCAAGAACGGGTTCACCATGATGATCCCGCCGGTGCTGGTGCGGCCGGAGATCATGTCGGGAACCGGGTTCCTAGGTGCACACGCAGACGAGATCTATCGCCTCGAAGCCGACGACCTCTACCTCGTCGGAACCTCGGAAGTTGCCCTCGCCGGCTACCACTCGGGCGAAATCATCGACCTCGCCGACGGCCCGAAGCGGTACGCCGGATGGTCGTCGTGCTTCCGCCGCGAAGCGGGTAGCTACGGCAAGGACACCCGCGGCATCATCCGAGTGCACCAGTTCGACAAGATCGAGATGTTCTCGTACATCAAGCCCGAGGACGCAGCCGCCGAACACCAGAAGCTGCTCGAGTACGAGAAGGACATGCTCGCCGCCGTCGAGGTGCCCTACCGCGTCATCGACACCGCAGGCGGCGATCTCGGCTCCTCGGCCGCACGCAAATTCGACTGCGAGGCCTGGATTCCTACCCAGCAGGCCTACCGCGAGCTGACCTCGACCTCGAACTGCACGACGTTCCAGGCCCGACGCCTCGGCGTGCGGTACCGCGACGAGAACGGCAAGCCCCAGACCGCGGCAACGCTCAACGGCACCCTCGCAACCACCCGTTGGATCGTCGCGATCCTCGAAAACCACCAGCAGGCCGATGGCACCGTCCGCGTCCCCGAGGCCCTGGTGCCCTTCGTCGGAACGGACGTTCTGCGCTAGTTGGGTCGTTCCGCAGGCTTTACTCCTGCGCTAGTTGGGTCGGCTCAGGCTATGTCGCCGATGCAGTAGCCCTCACCGCCGATGGCCAGCACGAACGTGCGGTTCTGGTACACCCCGGAGGCGTCGATGATGTCTGCGTTGACCTGGGTGTAGATGCCGTTCTGCCCGGTGACGAACACGCTGTCTGGGTCGAACGAGGTGATGCCGGGCAGGATGTCGGGGTTGTCGACCAGCGGCGGGGTAGTGGGAGCGCCGGTGCCGAGAGCATCCCAGGTCCGACGGCCGTCGCACACGATCGGGTACGTCTCTTCCACATCGCCGAGGTTGACCGGAGTCCCGGCCAGACGTCCCAGGTAGCGATCGACGGTGTAGACCGCGTCTGCCGCGTCGAACACGGGGGCGGTGCCGGTGGGGTAGACGGTGGGGCACGCGTAACCGGACGCGATCTCGCTACGTTTCACGCTGACCGTCGCGGTGGGCCCGGTCCACGTGACCGCGTACTGGCCGTCGACGCCGGGGGCGGCAACGGCAGCGAGAATGGCCTCGGTGTCGACGTACATCGTCGGGATGTCGGTGGGCGGAACCGTCCAGCACCGCGCCGTGACGACGCCGATTCCGCCGCCGGTGAGGTCGTTCACGAACGGTCGCAGCGCCATCGCGGCCTCGGGGCTTCCGGGAACCTCGCCGACGGGTGGGCCGGGCGGAATCGGTGGGGGCGTGGTGGTGGTCGCGGAGGCCGTGGTCGGAGTCGTCGTCGACGCAGTTGCCTCGGTGGTGTTGCTCGTCGCCCCGGACTGTTCGGACGGCAGTCCGACTGCGGAATCGCAGGCTCCCACCAGGGCGAGCGTTGCGATCAGCGGCAGCGCGGTTCGGACGACCCTGGTCCGCCGTGGTGGTGCCGCACTGTTCTTCACGTCGTTTCTCCCCCGTTGCTTTCGACCGGACCTGTCACCTGCCGGACCTTTTCCCCGGCATCGTCCACCGACTACGCTAACGGACTGTGGAACCCGTCTACCGATCAGTCATCGGCATCGCTCGTACAGTGTTCGCGTTCGAGGGCCTGAAATTCGACGTCGAGGGCGAGGAACACATCCCTGCCACCGGCGGAGCCGTCATCGCCGTCAATCACACCGGGTACATGGACTTCACCTACGCCGGGCTTCCGCCGCGACGGGTCAAGCGCTACATCCGGTTCATGGCGAAGAAGGAGGTCTTCGACAACAAGATCTCCGGCCCGATCATGCGCGCACTGCGGCACATTCCTGTGGATCGCGGGGCCGGTGCGGAGTCCTACAAGTCGGCGGTCCAGAGCCTGCGCAACGGCGAACTGGTGGGTGTGTACCCGGAGGCGACCATCAGCCGCAGCTTCGAGATCAAGGAATTCAAGTCCGGCGCAGCGCGCATGGCCATCGAGGCAGGCGTGCCGATCATCCCGACGGTCATCTGGGGTGCGCAGCGCGTGTGGACCAAGGGATACCCGAAGCGGTTGGGCCGCACCAACACTCCCATCTCGATTGCCGTCGGTGAGCCGTTGCCGCCGGTCGGTCCGCCGAACGAGCTGACCGAGAAACTGCGGACGGTGATGCAGAAGATGCTGCTGGAGCTGCAGGAGAACTACCACCACGAGCCAGGGGCCTACTGGGTTCCGGCGCGCCTCGGTGGAAGCGCCCCGACTCTCGAGGAAGCCGACAAGCTCGACGCCCAGGACCTCGCGGCCCGTGCGGCCAAGCGGGCCGAGTAGAGCACGTCGATGAACCTCCGCGGTGAACGGGTCGTGTTGCGGCCCGTCGCCGCCGAAGACGTGCCGGAGCTACGCCGAATACTGCACACCCCCGAGGTGTACGCGCGGTGGGGCGACGAGGACGCCGACGAGAACTGGCCGTTCGACAACCCCGACGAGAAGCGTCTGGTCATCGAATTGGACCGCACGACAGTGGGATTGATCCAGTACGGCGAAGAGGCCGATCCGATGTACCGGCATGCGTCGATCGACATCTTCCTCGACCCGGCAGTGCACGGCCGCGGCGTCGGCAAGGATGCCGTGGGGACTCTAGTGCGATACCTGACCGTCGACCTGGGGCACCACCGGCTGGTGATCGACCCCGCTGCCGACAACGCGGTGGCGATAGCCTGTTACCGCGCAGTCGGTTTCGAGCCCGTCGGAATCATGCGCAAATACGAGAAGGGTCCGGGCGGCTGGCACGACAGTCTGCTGATGGACTTGATCGTCGAATAGTTATCGGTGGTCCGCCGGGGTGGAGCCCGCGGAACGACCCGTAGGGCCAGGAAGTGTCAGTCGGAATCGTGCACCGGTAGGCCCTGTGGCACAGACGAGTTCGCCGCCATGGGCGCGCGCCAGCGTTCGTGCGATGGACAACCCCAATCCGACGCCGCCGGAAGACCGGTCACGCGCGGAGTTCAGTCGAACGAGCCGCTCGAAGATGCGCTCTCGATCGGCTTCGGCGACGCCGGGACCGTCGTCGTCGACTGTGACGAATGCCTGTGAATCGACTCCTGTCGTCACTCGGACGCTACCGCCGGGCGGCGTGAAGCGAGCGGCGTTGTCGAGGACGTTCGAGACGATCTGCTCGACGCGTCCCACGTCCACCCTGACCGGTATCGGTTGCGATCCGTCGGCCTCGAACCGGACCTGCGGGGACAGCAGGGCCGCGCGATCGACGGTGCGTCGAACTACGTCGGCGAGATCCGCGTCGGTCAGCTCCAGCTCCGAAGTGTTCTCTGCACGAACGGAATCGAGCATGTCGCCCACCAGGCGCGACGCCCTGGCGGACTCGCCGACCAACAGTTCACTCCACCTGCCGACCCGATCGGGGCGGTGCTCGGCGTCGCGCTGCAGCGACTGAGCCAGCGCCGAGATCCCGGCCACCGGTGTGCGCAGTTCGTGTGCCGCGTCGGCCAGGAATCGGCGCATGTCTTCCTCCGCTCGGCGCGCCGCCTGCGCGGCCGCGGCCTCTTTCTGCTCGGCGTCCTCGAGGGCGTCGAGCATCTCGTCGACGGCCGATGCGGTGCGGCCCAGGTCTGTCTTCGGCTTGGATGGTAGTAGCCGTCTTCCTCTGTCGCCGTTGGTGATTCGGCGTGCAACGGACGTCATCGAGTCCAGGGGCGACAGTGCTCGCCTGACCGCGTAGATCAGCGCGGCGGCGGCCAGGAGCAGAGTGACTGCACCGGCACCCACCATCAGAATGCGCAACTGTTGGCGAACATCGGCGATCGCGGTGGTGTCACCGAGCAGCGACAGCGTCGATCCATCGGGCAGCGGCTCGGTGATCTCCAACGAATCCGACGGCGGGGCAGGAGGATCGGGTGGACCGGGAGGGTTGGGATCCTTCGACTGACCGGCGGGCGGAGCCGGGGTGGCGGGCCTGATGTCCGGCCCGGGCGGTCCGCTGCCGGGAACGCCGTAGACCGTGCCGTCCGCCGCGGTGACGCGCACTCGGATGGCGTCGCCCTGGAGAGACTGCACCAGATCGCCGGACTCGACGCCGCTCTCCACGAGCTCGACCGCACGAGATGCCCTGTCGGTCAACCGGGCCTCCAGATCGCGCCGAAGCTGTTGACCCAGAACGACATCCACCGATGTTCCGACGACCACCAGAAGTACCGCGAACAGGACGACGACAGTGGCGACCACTCGCGTACGCAACGACGGCGTCGGTGTGCGGTTCACTGCGGGGCCCGCAGAGCGTAACCGAGGCCGCGGACAGTGTGAATCAACCGCGGTCCGTGGGCTTCCATCTTGCGACGCAACGCACTGACGTGCACTTCCACCAGGTTGGCGTCGTACGCGCCGTAGCCCCAGACCGATTCGAGTATGGACGTTTTCGAGACAGTGCGACCGCGCTGCGCGACGAGGAAGGTTGCCAACCGGAGTTCGGTGGCCGTCAGGTCGAGGACGTGACCGGCGCGGGTGACGATCCCCGCGGATTCGTCCACCAGTAGATCGCCCACCTGGATTGCGTCCGAGGATCTCCCGCGCCTGCGCAGCACCGATTTCGCTCGCGCGACCACCTCGTCGAGCTGAAACGGCTTGACCACGTAGTCGTCTGCGCCGTCGCTCAATCCGCGCAGGCGGTCCTCCAACTGATCCTTCGCGGTGACCATGATGATTCCTGCATCGCTGCTCTGGCGGACGATGCCGATCAACGCGAACCCGTCCCGCGCGCCGGGCAGCATGATGTCGAGAATCACGACATCGGGGCGGAAGCCCGCCATCCTGGTCTCGAAGTCGTCGCCGTCGGGCAAGGACGCTGCGGTGAATCCCGCGTCCTCGAACGCGGCCACCAGCGCTTCTCGGATGGGTAGCGAGTCCTCCACCACCATCACCCGGGGAGCGGAACTGTATGTCATGTCTCGATTGTCACCCACCAGCTGAAGTGATCCTGAAGATGCGGCCGGCTTCAGGGTGACTTCAGCTAGCGGCGGCAGGGTCGATGACAGACCGAAACGAACGACACAGACTCGAACAAGGAGTGAACGTGAACGATCAGACTCAGCCGATCCCCGCCGCATCGAATCCCGGCCCCGCCGCGACTGCCGAAAGCGAGGCAGCTCGGGAGAACAAGCCGAAGCGCTGGAAGGGACGGGTGCCGATGGTGGCGACGGCGGCAGCGGGACTCGCAGTCGGTGCGCTGGTGGCCTCGGCAGTCTTCGCTGCGACAGGGCCGGACGCCTCACCCGGAGTGTCCACGGTGGCGTCGTCGTCGACCCTCGGACAGCGGACCGACGGCGGTGGCGGGTCGGATGTACCTGCGGTGCCGGCAACCCCGGACTCCGGTGACGGATCGACGGTGCCCGCCGTTCCGACACCACCGGGATCTGCGGACGGCGCAACTCCTGCGGCACCGGGGGATGGGGCAACTCCGCCCGCTCCCCCCGCCGGGGGTCCGGGCAAGGGTGGTCCGGGTGGACCAGCTGAAGGTGGACCGGGTGAGGGTGGCCCGGGTGAGGGTGGCCCGGGCAAGGGTGGACCGGCTCCTCTGTGCGCTCCGGAAGACGGCGCGACGCCGCCGGCGCCTCCGGCTGAGGGTGACGGTGTGACGCCGCCTGCTCCGCCCACACCGGGTGCTGAGGGTGACGGTGTGACGCCGCCTGCTCCGGCCGATGGCGCGACTCCTCCCGCTCCGCCGGCAGCTCCCTCGGGTTCCTGAACCAACCTTTTCCAGCCCCGCACCGTGTTCTCGGTGCGGGGCTGGATTGTTCGTTCGGTTCGTGTCGGCAGGCTCAGGCGATGTGGGGGCCTGCTCGGGCGTGGGATGGTCTGGGTTGTCGGTAGGGGTCGACGGTCGCCGGGGGTACGAACCAGGGGTGCTGATCGATACCGATGAACACTTCCCAGTCACTGTGGTGGAGGAGTCGGTGGTGGAATCCGCAGAGGAGGACGAGGTTGTTCATGTCGGTGGGGCCGCCGTCTGCCCAGTGCCGGATATGGTGCGCCTCTGTCCAGGCGGCGGGTTTTCCGCAGCCGGGGAACGTGCAGGTGTGGTCTCGGGCGATGAGGGCTTTGCGTTGTTTTGCGGTGACGGTGCGGGCGGTGCGGGCGAGGTTGATCGGTGAGCCGTTCTCGTCCATGACGATGGCGGTCAGGACACAGTCGCAGGCGAGTTGCCGGGAAGTGTTGCGGGACAGTGGTCCCATCCAGGGCAGCCACCCGACTGTGGTGCCGTCGCCGAACAGGTCCCTGTATGCGCCGCGATCTGCGGAGGGGTGGCCGTCGTCATCGGATTCGTCTGCAGCGCGGGTGTTCTCGTCGTCGGCGATGTCGTCTGCGTCGGCACTGTCGCGGAGGTCGGTGAGGTCACGCAGGCTGATGTGCAGGTTCAGGTGGGGTCGTTCGCCGCCTTCGATGGGTCGATCACTCGAGGCGAGGTAGTGGTCGATTATGTGTCCGAAGGCGTCGGCGCGGCGTCGGGCGGGGCTGCGGTCGTCTCCGGTTTTGGGTGTATCGGTGCCGTCGGCGGCGGGGCGGGGTTCGGTCAGCGGTGAGAGTGCGGTGAGCAGCTTTTCTCCGGTGATCGCATCGAAGTCTCCCTTGAGTACGAGCCGGCCGTTGAGGGTCTTGGAGGCGAAGAATTCGTTGCGGTCGGTGTCCTCGGCGGGTGGTTTCTTGTTGCCGAAGCTGTCTTCGAGTCTGGTGATCGCTGCACGGATCCGGCCGGTGCGCGCGTCGGGCCCGGTCGCGGCGGCGATCAGAGCTCTACGTGCGACATCGCGCCCCTCTTCCGGCAGGTTCGCCGGTGGGGTTTCGGCGAAGGTGAGGATCAGGGCTGCATGGTCGACGGTCATCACGCCGGTGTTGACGGCGTCGGCGATGTCGGGGAAGTTCTTCAACCCGCGTGCGAGGGCGACGATCTTGGTGGCCCTGCTCGGGGACAGCAGGGTGGTGGAGGTCAGCCAGCCGGCGGGTCCGGGGAAGCCGAGCTTCTCCCGGCTCACGCGGGTGTCGATCTCTGCGACGAGGGCGATGCGTCGGGCTTCGAGCAGTTGGATCTGGTGGGAGACCGCGGCGGCGTCGGCGAGGAGTTCGCTCTCGCTCAGTTGCCAGATCTCCGTGGTCATGGGAGCAAGTGTATCGAACGCACGTTCGACTGGCAACCATAGTTCAACCGAAAACTATTGCGCCGCTTAACTATTCGCTATGCAGAACCTGTCGGTGGCGTGTGATAGGCGTTGGTAAAACCAGACGTCAGGTGATGCGCTCAGTCAGCTTCTCTGGCAACGGTTTCCAGTTCATCTCGGTAGGCGGCCCACCATGCTGCGTCGCCGTCGGTCATGTTTTCGTTCCCCAGTCGCAGCCCGACGGAATCGTCGATGAGCTCGCGCACGATGTCTGCGTGTCCGGCATGTCGATTCGTTTCGATGCACACATGCACCAGTACGCGGTGCAACGTGACTTCCTGCTTCTCGGCGGGCCAGTGCAGGACGCGTCCGACGGTGTCGAGGTCGTTCGATTCGATGGTCTTGTCGGCGTGCAACCAGGCCTCGCGGTACAGGTCGACGATGAACTCGGAGGATTCGTCGGCAGCGGCCCACATGTCGGAGTTCGATCGCGCCGCAGCTGATTTCTCCAGCTCGGTGAATCGGGCCGGGAATTCGCGGCCGAAGGTGAGGCCGAAGTAGCCGTATTCGACGATCGCCAGGTGCTTGATCAGCCCCAGGAGATTCGTCCCAGTCGGCGTCATCGGCCGTCGTTTCTGGTACTCGGTGAGGCCGTCGAGCTTCCACAGCATGTTCTCGCGGGCGATCCGCAGATACTGGTGCAGGTCGTCTTTCATGCTGGTCGGCTCGGCCATACTCGTCAGCTCACCGACGCGTGCCAGACCAGAGCAGCGGCCAGCGCGCCGAGTCCGTTCAGCGACCAGTGCAGGGCGATGGGGGCGATCAAACTTCCGCTGCGGCTGCGCAGCCACGTGAACACCACACCCGCCGCCGCAGTCGCCACGACGGCCAGCGCGATACCGACGATCTGCCCGAACAGTCCGCCGCCGAGAAACCCGCTCAGCCCCACGTTGCCCGCCGTCAGCCCCAGCGACGACGCGATGTGCCACAGACCGAACAGCAGGGACCCTGCAGCGAACACGCCTCGAGCTCCGTAGATGCGCCCCAGCGTGCCGTGCAGCACGCCGCGGAACGCGAGTTCTTCCGGGATGACGGTCTGCAGCGGAATGACGATCATCGATGCGACGATTGCGGCAGAAACGGTTGCGTATCGGTCGGCCATGAAGAACGGACGAGTCAGCGGCAGCAACGCACCGATCGCGACGACGGTGAGGACGACCCCGACGGCTCCGAGTGCGTACAGAGATCCGGTCTTCCACTGCTTCGGAGACAGTCCCAGTTCGGCCCACCCCAGACCGCGACGGTTCGCCAGGACTACCAGCAGAACCGCGGCGATCGGAACCGTCGCGATGCTGGCCCAGACCGTGGTGAAGTGCGCGATGAGGTTGGTGCCCACGAGTACGAGGACGACGATGGCGACGTCGAGGTAAGCGTGGAAGGCGCGTCGGGGTGCCACGCTCCCGGCCGGATTCACAGCAAGCATTGGATCGAGTGTACTGGCGTCAGCTGTGAGCGCCCGGTGAATCGAGGCTTCGGTCGAGGCCTTTGCGGTCGTAGATGCGGGTGAACACCACACCGAACACGAGCCCGATGAGCAGTCCGAGAGACGTCATGCCCACCGAGTGCAGCAGCCCTGCGTCGAGTGAGGCGTTGAAGTACAGGATCGAGCGGGTGCCGAGGAAAATCTGGTGCATCGGCTCGAACTGCGCGAGCCAGGTGAAGAGCCGCGGGCTGGCTTCGAGGGGAATGGTGCCACCCGAGGACGGCAACGCCAGGATGATGAACACGATCAGATTGATCAGCAGTCCTGCGGTGCCGAACGCGGACATCACCGCCAATGCCGTGATGCCGACCGCGGTGATCGCGAACGCGCCGTACATCCACAGGGTCCAGGCGTGGGTGATCGGCATACCGAGCAGATGACTGATCAGCAGATACAGGGCAGACACCAGCATGGCCAGTACGACCATGACGAGCCACTTCACGAGCAGCGTCTGGAAGCGGTTGATCAGGGTCGGTCCCCGATGGATGTACTTGGGACCGATCTCTGTGGGTGTGAATCCGAGTAGGCCGTCGACGAGTGCGCTGACGATGGTCGCACCGGTGAAGCCCGCCAGGACGAGCAAGAGCGCGTAATAGAAGGCGGACAGGCCACCGCCGGTGCCGTCGGGCAGAGGATCGTATTGCGCAACGATCACATCGATCGGCAGCGCGAGGGTGAGAGCACTTGCACCGGCGAGCTGAGTCTCGCCGAGCTGTTGGCGTACCTGTTCGGTGATCTGCTGTCCCACAGTTTCATTGACCGACTCGAACGCCGGTGTCGCCACTCCGGTCACGAGTGACATTCCGAAACTGCCGGCACGTGGGTTGGTGTAGACCGTGATGATCGGCTTCTCGACGTCCCCGGGAATCACGCTCGCCTGGGCGAGGATTCCCATTCTCTTGGTGAAATCGCTGGGGATGACGATGGAACCGTAGGCCTCGGCCGTCGACAGCAGCGATTGTGCCTGCGCCGGGCCGACTTCCCTGAAATCGACCTTCTCCGGATCGACGTTCTGCAGCAGACCCTCGACGATGTCGTTGCCTATGTTGCGTTGCTCGCCCGCAAGGGTGTCGCCCTCGTCCTGGTTGACGATCGCGATGGGAAGGTCGTGCAGATTGCCTCGCGGGTCGAGGACTCCGCCCAGATACAAGGCAGCCAGAAAGGACATCAGCGCCGAGACCACGAGGATCGGAGCGAGCCAGAAACGCGGCGAACGTAGGACGTCGGCCATCGACCGAGGGGTTCTGTCGGAGGTCACCGGATCAGTGTCGCAAGTTCGGCTCCCGAGTGCGCGGTAGTTCGACCGCTGCTACGCCACCCATGTGAACGGAACTTCGCAGCAGGCTACGAGACCGGAGAGGAGCCTGCGGAACGACCGCAGGCTCCCCGCGCACGTGTGCGGCTCAGCCGCTCAGGCGTTTGCCCTACGCGGCAGCTTCCACTCCGGACGCACCCAGTGGCAGGTGTATCCCTCGGGGTACTTCTGCAGGTAGTCCTGGTGCTCGGGCTCGGCTTCCCAGAAATCTCCGGCCGCGGTGACCTCGGTGACGACCTTGCCCGGCCACAGTCCCGACGCGTCGACGTCTGCGATCGTGTCCTCGGCGACGCGCTTCTGCTCGTCGGTGAGGTAGAAGATCGCCGAGCGGTAGCTCGCGCCGATGTCGTTGCCCTGACGGTTCTTGGTGGTGGGGTCGTGGATCTGGAAGAAGAACTCGAGCAGATCCCGGTACGTCGTCTGGGTGGGGTCGTAGACGACCTCGAGTCCCTCGGCGTGATTGCCGTGGTTGCGGTACGTGGCGTTCGGGACCTCGCCGCCGGTGTAGCCGACGCGGGTGGAGATCACGCCCGGGAGCTTGCGGACGAGCTCTTCGGCTCCCCAGAAGCACCCTCCGGCGAGAATGGCGGTTTCGGTGGCTGCAGACATCGTTGCTCTCCTAGCTCTTTATCGATCGATACGTGTGGTTCAACGAACGAAGCGCGCTCATAATTCCGAATCGTGGGTGCGTTCTCCGACCTCGAGGACCAGTTTGCCGGTGTTGGCACCGTCGAACAACAGGTTCAGTGTCGATCCGAAGGCGGGGACGCCGCCGATCTCGATCTGCTCCCGCGCGGTCATTTTGCCGCTGGTGAGCAGTTCGGACAGTGCGTCGATGCCCTCCTGGTAGCGGTCGAGGTAGTCGAAGATGATGAAGCCCGTCATCGATGCCCGATTGATCAACAGGGACAGGTAGTGCGCCGGGCCGGGCTGCGGATCCGTGGCGTTGTAGCCGGAGATGGCTCCGCACAACACCACTCGCGCTCCCTTGCGCAGCCGCGAGAGGGCCGCGTCGAGGATTTCGCCGCCGACGTTGTCGAAATACACGTCGATGCCCTTGGGGGCAGCGGCCTTCAGGCCCTTGTACACCGACTCGTTCTTGTAGTCGATCGCCGCGTCGAAGCCCAGCTCTTCGGTGAGCCACGCACACTTCTCGGGTCCACCGGCAATGCCGATCACAGTGGCTCCCTTGGCTTTTGCGATCTGACCCGCGATGCTGCCCACGGCTCCGGCGGCTCCGGAGATCACCACGGTGTCGCCCTCGGTGAGCTTGCCGACGTCCATCAGGCCGAAGTACGCCGTCAGTCCGGGGAAGCCGAGGGCTCCCAGCCATGTGGGTGCGGGTGCGATGGATTCGTCGACCTTCTGTACGCCCGTGCCGTCCGACAGCGCATGCTCGGTGACGCCGAACGAGCCCGAAACGATCTCTCCGACAGCGTAATCAGGGTGATGCGATTCCAGCACCCGTCCTACGGCGTGTGCCCGCATCACCTCGCCGATCCCGACGGGCGGCACGTACGAGCGCGCATCGTTGAGCCAGCCGCGCATCGCCGGGTCGAGTGAGACGTAGTCGACGGTGACGACGAACTCGCCGTCGCCCGGAGTGGGAATCGGTTCCTCGGTGAGGTTCCACGTCGACTCGTCGGGACGTCCCACCGGGCGCTGAGCCAATCGGATCTGACGGTTCACAGATGTCATCTACCGTTCCTTCCACATCGAAGACGTGCATGTCGAAAACAGGGTGCTTCGACACTAGGGCAGAATGACGTCACGATGACCAACGCGCCGAACACCACCCGCCTCGCCCCCCGACTCGTTGCCAGCGATGTCGACGGCACCCTGCTCGACCAGCACGAGCGAGTCACCGAACGCACCAGGCGTGCCGTGTCGGCCGTCGTGGCCGACGGCGTCCCCTTCGTACTGTCCACCGGCCGGCCGCCGAGGTGGATCCACCCCGTCGTCGATCAGCTGGGATACGCGCCGATGTCGGTGTGCGCCAACGGCGCGGTGATCTACGACGCCGCCAACGATCGCGTGCTCAGCGCCGAGACGCTCTCGGTGCAGACACTGCAGTGGTTGGCCGACGTCGCCTACCGCGCGTTGCCCGGCTGCGGTCTGGCCGCCGAGCGAGTGGGCCGGACGGCACACGACTCGGCCACGCCGCAGTTCGTCAGCTCGCCCGGCTACGAGCACGCGTGGCTGAACCCCGACAACGTCGAGATGACCGAGGACGACGTGGTCGACGTTCCGGCCGTCAAGCTGTTGATCCGGCTGTCCGGTTCCACCAGTGGACACATGGCCGACGTCCTGTCCCCGCTGATCTCGGGTCGAGCCGACCTGACGTTCTCCACCGACAACGGACTCATCGAGCTCTCGGCCCCGGGCATCACCAAGGCGTCGGGCCTGGCCAAGGTCGCCGAGACGCTGTCGGTGGACGTGAAGGACATCGTGGCCTTCGGCGACATGCCCAACGACGTGCCGATGCTCTCGATGGTCGGACTGGGCGTCGCGATGGGTAACGCGCATCCCGCTGCCGTCGCGGCGGCGAACGAACAGACCGTCACCAACGCAGAAGACGGAGTGGCGCACGTCCTCGAACGCTGGTGGTGATGCGTCGGTTCTGGGGCGTTTCGAACACGAGAAGGGCCGAGTCACCACGGTGACTCGGCCCTTGTCGCTGGTGAAGCTCAGCCCGCGGGTGCGGGCTCCGGTGCGGGAGCAGGCTCGGGCACAGGAGCCGGTTCCACCGGTGCTGCGACGGGGTTCTGCATCTCCGCGTTGTAGGTGTCGTTGTACGTCTTGATCACCGTGGTGACGATTCCGGTGAGCTCGTTGAAGATCAGCGAACCGTTCTCGAAGTCGGTCCGGAAGCCCTCCGGCACCCGGAACTCGTCGGTGAGCGGGAGACCCAGGACGCCGTCGACGCCACCCTGCTGCACGTACTGCTGGAAGATCTTGCCGATGACGGCCACAGCCTGGCCGGCCATGTTGGTGATGATCTCGCCGTTGGCGAACTGGGCCTTCTCGCGGCCGCCGCTCACCTGCACCAGACCGCTCACCGGTACGCCGAGCGCGCCGGTTTCGCCGCCCGAGGACAACCACTTCTGTGCAACAGGACTGGTCGACGCCAATCGCTGCAACTCGGCGACCAGGGCCGGGATGTTCTCGCCCAGAGTGGAACTGGCGTCGGTACCCGGACGTGCCGGAGTCGAATCGGTGACCGCAGAATCCGGAGTGGTGTCGGGCGCATCGGGCGATGCCGGAGTGGCATCTCCGCCGCCGCCGAGGTTTGCCGCAGCGATGTCGCGGATCTCCCCGAGCCGTGCGTATCCGGCGTCACCGGGGCATTCGGTGTTGCCGACGTCGCGGTGACCGAAGATCACCGGCAGGTCGACGCTCTTGCCCTTGCCGACGAACGTGAAATCCGTTCCCTCCGAGGTCATCGTCGTGGTTCCCTTGGGGTCGAGACCGGCCTTGCCGAGTCGCCAACCGAGGAACTTGCCGACCGAGTCGATGGTCTCCTGCGAGGGATCGACGTTGGAGTAGTCGCCCATCATGGCGATGCCCATCGTGTTCTCGTTGAACCCGCCCGAGTGAGCGCCCTGAACCGGCTTGTCCAAGCCGCCTGCGCGACCCTCGAAGATCTGGCCGTACTTGTCGACGAGGACGTTGTAGCCGATGTCGCACCAGCCGAGTGTCTGCGCGTGGTACGCGTAGATGGCGCGGACGATCTCCGCCGATTCGGACTTGGAGTAGTCGTTGCTACCTGCGGTGTGGTGCACAGTGGCACCGCCGAGGAAGTCGTCGATCGTCGGTGTGGCGCAACGGATCGACTCGTCGGCACCCCACTGCGCGCGGGTGATGACCTTGGGGCCTGCGTCACCGGCGACGGGAGTGGCGATGTCGCTCAGTGCCGAGTCGACCGGCGACGTGCCGGGCGTGATGAGCACGGCACTGATGTCGTTGACCGCCGCAGCCAACTGCTCTGCGGAACTCGCCTGGTCGGGATCCGCTGCCGGATCTGCCGGTGCAGGCTCGGCTGCGGCCGGATCCATTGCAGCCGGATCGAGTGGGGCGGGATCCTGTTGGCGCAGTGGCTTGCTCGATGACGCCGGCGTGTAGCCCAACGGCTGCTCCGCAGCAGCGGGAGCCTCGGCTGCGTCGGTGGCTGGCAGTTCGACGACCGGAACCTCGGGAACCGGTGCAGTCGCAAAGCTTTCGGGAGCTGCACTGCTCGTCATCGGCGTCAGCAGCACCTGCACGGCCTTGGTCAGTCCGACGAAGATCGGCTCGGTGCCCTGCTTTTCCGGAGCGGGAACGGCGTCGCTCGCAGTGGTATCCACCGGCGCGGTTTCCAGCCACGGACCCCAGGATCCGTCCTCCAGTTGCCGGCGAACCTGTGCGGAAGCACCGTCGAGCTGTTCGGAGGCCAGGGCCACCATGCTGAACGGGGTGTCCTGCTTGATCTCCTTGACGGCGGCACCGAGCGGCGGACCGGTCGGATCGGCAGCTTCCGGATTGACCGGTGCTGCTGCGTCCACCCGAGGAATCGGGGCCTGTGCGGTCGCGTTGCCCGGGGCCGGCGTGGTGAGACCCGGGATGTCGGGAATCTCGATCGGCGGGATCACGATGGAATCCGGCAGCGGCAGGTACTTCAGATCGGAGAGCCGTAGATCGGGCAACGGCAGTCCGGTGAGCTCCTGCAGCGGGATCACGATGTCCGGTGCAGCGCTGAGCGCGGTCTCGACGATCTTGGTCGGCACAGTGACGGGGGTTGTCTCGTTGGCCGGTCGAACTCCGGTTGTCGTGCTGTCGGTGAGGCCTGCGACCGCAAAGGGGGTCGCGACGGCCAGCAGTGCGACAGCACCGAGAACGATCGACGGCTTCGTTCGACGGTTCGGCAAGGCGGTACTCCCTGGTTGTTGGTAGGTACGCGTCGTAGGATCTCCAGTTGCTGAACAACATGCATCACATCAGCAACATGAGTCCCATCAGACACAAGGCTAAACCTTAGCTTGACAGTTAGCCACAGCCGGGAAGTCCAGTGGCGCGGCGCGTCGGGCGCGTCGCATACGCTTTTCAGCTGTGACTGTGCACTTCATCGGAGCCGGACCGGGCGCTGCCGACCTGCTCACGCTGCGGGCCGTCGGGTTTCTGCGATCGAGCCCGGTCTGCGTCTACGCCGGTACCTACATCGACCACGCGATCCTCGAACATTGCTCCGCTGGCACCCGACTGGTCGACACCGCGAAGCTCGACCTCGACGCCATCACCGCAGAGCTGGTCGCAGCCCACGAGCGCGGCGAGGACGTCGCCCGCCTGTGCTCGGGGGATCCGTCCCTCTACTCCGCGCTGGCGGAGATGTCCGCACGACTCGACGCCGCAGGCGTGCCCTGGGACGTCACCCCTGGCGTTCCGGCGTACGCGGCTGCAGCCGCCGCACTGGGCGTCGAGCTGACGGTTCCCGAGGTGACGCAGTCGGTGGTGCTCACCCGCGCGCAGGCCCGCTCGACGGCGATGCCCGATACCGAGGCACTGAAGAACTTCGCCGCCACCCGGGCGACCTTGGCGCTGCACCTGGCGATCACGCGCACGCGCATCCTGACCGACGAACTGACGGAGTTCTACGGCCCGGAGTGCCCCGCCACCGTCGTCTTCCACGCCAGCAAGCCGGACGAGCTGATTCTGCGCGGCACGCTGGCCGACATCGCCGATCAGGTCGAGGCCGCGGACCTACGACAGGCCGCAGTCATTCTGGTGGGGCCCGCCCTGGCTCGACGCGTCGTCACCGAATCCCATCTGTACGACGCGTGTCGGGACCGCTCGTGAGGATCCATCTGATCGGCATCGGCGGCGGCCACCCGGATCAGGTGACCGTCCAGGCCGTCGAGAAACTGCGGGCCGTGGACGTGTTCATCGTGGCCGACAAGGGTGCGTCCGTCGGCGATCTCGCAGCAGCCAGGCAGGAGATACTCGAGCGCCACCACGGTGGCAGCTACCGGGTGATCGAGGTACCCGACCCGCCCCGCGACCGTTCGCCCCGGGAGTACGAGACCGCCGTCCTCGACTGGCACGACGCCCGCGCCCGCGCCTACGCCGATGTGCTCGACGGCCTCGCCGAAGGCACCGTCGTCGGATTCCTCGTCTGGGGAGACCCCGCGCTCTACGACAGCACTATCCGCGTCGTCGAGCGGTTGGCTGCGTTGCGCGGCGACATCGAGTTCGATGTCACACCCGGTATCTCCAGCGTGTCGATGCTGGCGGCGAGTCATCGCCTCGTCCTCAACCGCATCGGCGGACCGATCGTCATCACCACCGGCAGGAACTTGGCGGGCGACGTCGCCGCCGGCCTCGACAACCTCGTGGTCATGCTCGACGGCAACCTGGCCTGCAGCGCGCTGACCGGCGCAGGATGGGGTATCCACTGGGGAGCCAATCTGGGGACGGCGGACGAGAAGCTGGTGGCGGGTCCGCTCGACGACGTGCTGGGCGAGATCCGGCGCGCCCGCGAGGAGGTCAAGTCCCAGCACGGCTGGGTGATGGACACCTACCTGCTTCGACGTTCCTTGGAATGACACCGGGCCCGGCGATCGGCGCCTGGTGGGGTAGAGCGGTCACGATCGTCGGATACCCTGGTTGCCCGTGACTGCTGTAAGCCCCGAGACCACCTCTTCCGACGCCTCCGTGACCGGCCGATACGACCTCATCGTCGTCGGATCCGGGTTCTTCGGACTGACCGTGGCGGAGCGGGCGGCGTCCCAGTTGGGCAAGCGTGTCCTCGTGCTGGATCGGCGGCACCACCTGGGCGGCAACGCGTACTCCGAGGCCGAGCCCGAGACGGGTATCGAGATCCACAAGTACGGCGCGCATCTGTTCCACACCTCGAACAAGCGGGTCTGGGACTACGTCAACAAGTTCACCGACTTCACGAGCTACCAGCACCGCGTCTTCGCCCTGCACAAGGGCCAGTCGTATCAGTTCCCGATGGGCCTCGGCCTGATCTCGCAGTTCTTCGGCAAGTATTTCTCGCCTGCCGAGGCGCGTGCCCTCATCGAAGAGCAGTCCAGCGAGTTCGACTCGAAGGACGCACAGAACTTCGAGGAGAAGGCGATCTCGTTGATCGGACGCCCGCTGTACGAGGCGTTCATCAAGGACTACACCGCCAAGCAGTGGCAGACCGATCCGAAGAACCTGCCCGCAGGCAACATCACCCGATTGCCGGTGCGGTACACGTTCGACAACCGCTACTTCAACGACACCTACGAGGGACTGCCGGTCGACGGTTACACCGCGTGGCTCGAGAAGATGGCCGCAGACGAGAAGATCGAGGTCCGGTTGAACACGGACTGGTTCGACGTCAAGGCCGAGCTCGTGGCCGAGAGCCCCGACGCTCCCATCGTCTACACCGGCCCACTGGACCGCTACTTCGACTACTCCGAAGGCGAACTCGGCTGGCGCACAATTGATTTCGAGACCGAGGTACTCCCGACGGGTGACTTCCAGGGCACCCCGGTGATGAACTACAACGACGGCGACGTGCCGTTCATCCGGATCCACGAGTTCCGGCACTTCCACCCCGAGCGCCAGTACCCGACCGACAAGACGGTCATCATGCGTGAGTTCTCCCGCTTCGCCAAGAGCGGCGACGAGCCGTACTACCCGATCAACACTCCCGACGACCGGAGCAAGCTCGAGGCCTACCGCGACCGCGCCAAGGCCGAAGCAGCGTCCAACCGAGTGTTGTTCGGTGGTCGCCTCGGCACCTATCAGTACCTGGACATGCACATGGCCATCGCGAGCGCGCTGAACATGTACGAGAACACCCTGGTTCCGCACTTCGAGACCGGCGCACCCCTGGCAGGCGACAAGTGACCGCCAAGCACCTGCTCGAGGACGGCATCGCCGACGCCGCACCGGTCCTCGGTAAGTCGTTGCTGCAGCGGGTATTGCTGCCGCGTTCGGGCGAACCGCTCGACGTGCGCACGCTGTACCTCGAAGAAGCGCTCACCAATGCCAAACGCGCACACTCGCTCTCGCGAACCTCGGTCACCATCGGCTCCGAGTCCGAGGTGTCGTTCTGCACCTACTTCAACGCTTTCCCGGCGAGCTACTGGCGGCGCTACAGCGTCCTGAAGTCCGTGGTGCTGCGCGTCGAGGTCTCCGGACACTGCCGAATCGACGTCTACCGGTCCAAGGCCGACGCGTCGCGCATCCACGTCGAGGGCCGTGAGGCCGTGGACGGCGATGCGGCGCAAGAGTTTCTGATCGATCTCGGTCCGTTCGAGGACGGCGGATGGATCTGGTTCGACATCACCTCCGATTCCGAGGTGGTGCTCGAGAGCGCGGGTTGGTACGCGCCGATCGAGGCACCGGGTGAGGCCACGGTTGCCGTCGGCATCCCCACGTTCAACCGCCCGACCGACGCCGTCAAAGCCCTTGTCGCCCTTGGCTCGGATCCCCTGGTGCTGGAGGTGGTCCAGGCCGTCATCATGCCCGATCAGGGCACCCGCAAGGCCAAGGACGAGCCCGGATTCGACGAGGCCGCAGCGGCACTCGGTGGCCGCCTCGCCATCCACGACCAGGCCAACCTCGGTGGGTCCGGCGGATACAGCCGCATCATGTACGAGGCACTGAACAACACTGCCTGCCAACACATTCTGTTCATGGACGACGACATCGAGATCGAGCCCGATTCGATTCTGCGGGCGCTGGCCATGTCTCGGTTCGCCAAGGTCCCCACGCTCGTCGGCGGCCAGATGCTCAACCTGCAGGCGCGCAGCCATCTGCACGTCATGGGTGAAGTGATCGATCGCAGCAACTTCATGTGGACCGGTGCGCAGAACGTCGAGTACGACCACGACTTCTCAGAGGACCCGCTGCGCACCAGCAAGCTGCTGCACCGCCGCATCGACGTCGACTACAACGGCTGGTGGATGTGCATGATTCCGCGCGTCGTCGCCGAGGAACTCGGGCAGCCGCTGCCACTGTTCATCAAGTGGGACGACGCCGAATACGGCTTGCGCGCACGGGAAGCCGGATATCCGACGGTGACCCTGCCGGGTGCGGCGATCTGGCACATGGCGTGGAGCGACAAGGACGACGCCATCGACTGGCAGGCGTACTTCCATCTGCGCAACCGCCTCGTGGTCGCATCGCTGCACATGCCGGGCGACGGCAAGGGCCTGGTGCTCGACACGATCAAGGCCACGGTCAAGCATCTGCTGTGCCTCGAATACTCGACCGTTGCGATCCAGAACCTCGCGATCCGCGACTTCCTCGCCGGCCCCGAGCACATCCTCGAGATCCTGCCCACCGCACTGCCGACCGTGCACGCGCTGCGCAAGGAATTTCCCGACGCGGTCGTCGTCGGCAGTTCCACGGAGCTGCCCCTGGCGTCCGGTGAGGAAGTGGGAGCCGTCGGGCTGCCGACCAACCCGCTCGCCAAGATCGGTCGGTTGGCAAAAGGGTTGCTGCACAACACAAAGCCTGCGCACACCCAGCATCACGATCGCCCGCAGCTCAACGTCCCGACTCTCGACGCGCGCTGGTTCCTGCTGTCTCAGGTCGACGGCGTCACCGTCACCACCGCCGACGGCCGGGGCGTCGTGTACCGCAAGCGGGATCGTCAGCAGGCCGCAGCACTGCTCAAGGAAGCTCTGTCGCTGCGCAAGCAGTTGGCAGCCGAATTCCCCGCCCTCAAGGCTCGGTACCGCGATGCCGTGCCGCACCTGACCAGTAAGGAAACGTGGGAACGTGTCTTTCGTTACCAGGCGTAAGGGACAGACCGAGGCTCCGACGGAAGTCAGGATCCTCGAGAAGGTGCAGAGCACCGTCGGCAGTGCCCCCGGCGCGATCACCGTCGCCCGCGGCATGTCGCACTTCGGCGAACACGCACTCGGATGGGTCGCGATCGCCGGTATCGGAGCTGCACTGGACCGGCCGCGTCGGCGTCAGTGGGCCTCGGTGGCCGTCGGGGCAGTCGGTTCCCACGCCGCGTCGATCGTCATCAAGCGCATCGTGCGCCGGCCGCGGCCCCACGACCCGGCCGTGCGCATCAACGTCTCGACACCCAGCAAGCTGAGCTTCCCGTCCTCGCATGCGACGTCCACCACAGCCGCCGCGGTTCTCCTCGGCCGGGTGACCGGGCTACCGTTACCGGCGGTCCTCGTCCCACCCATGCTGCTCTCGCGCTTGGTGCTCGGAGTCCATTACCCCACCGATGTGCTGGCCGGATCGGCACTCGGCGCGTTGACGGCTGCGGCCGTCGTGAAGTTCGAAGGAGACAAATGAGCGAGGATGCCGCACCCGTAGGCGCACCGCCGAAGAACCTGGCGGACGGCATCGTCAAGGCGCTTCGTCCGCGTCAGTGGGTCAAGAACGTTCTGGTGCTGGCCGCACCGCTGGCGGCGGGCTCGGTCACCGACCCCGACGTTCTGCTGTCCGTCGCGCTCGCGTTCGTCGTGTTCTGCTTCGCCGCGTCCGGGGTCTACCTGGTCAACGACGCCATGGACGTCGAAGCCGACCGTGCGCACCCCACCAAGCGGTTCCGGCCGATCGCGGCGGGCGTACTGCCCGTCAACATCGCCTACGCGATGGCGGTTGTCTCGCTCGGTCTCGCCATCGGCCTCTCGTTCATCGCGAACTGGAAGCTGGCGCTGGTCATCGGCGTCTACATCGCGATTCAGCTGGCGTACTGCTTCGGCCTCAAGCACCAGGCCGTGCTCGACATCTGCATCGTGTCCTCGGGCTTCCTGCTCCGTGCGATCGCCGGTGGGGTTGCTGCCTCGATCCCGCTGTCGCAGTGGTTCCTGCTGATCATGGCGTTCGGTTCGCTGTTCATGGCGGCCGGCAAGCGCTACGCCGAGCTCCAGCTGGCCGAACGCACCGGAGCGAAGATCCGTAAATCGCTCGAGAACTACACCACCACGTACCTGCGATTCGTCTGGACACTGTCCGCGACCGCTGTCGTCATCTGTTACGGCCTGTGGGCGTTCCAGGAAGACGCGGGCACGGGTGCCAACTGGTTCGCCATCTCGATGATTCCGTTTACTATCGCAATCCTGCGATACGCAGTGGATGTCGATGGCGGCGAGGCAGGCGAACCCGAAGAGATCGCGTTGGGAGACAGGGTTCTGCAGCTACTCGCCATAGCGTGGATCGGAGTGGTTGGTGTCGCTGTCTACCTCGCCTGACCAGCGAGACGCGCGAGAAGAGAACTCCGCTCGGGCATCGATCACCAGGCCCGTCTTCTGGATCGGGACCGTGGTCACCGGGGCGTTGTTCCTCTGGGGTGCGTGGGAGCGCCGCTGGATCGCCGACGACGGCCTGATCGTTCTGCGTACCGTCCGCAACCTGCTGGCAGGCAACGGACCGGTGTTCAACGCGGGCGAACGCGTGGAAACCAACACCAGCACCATTTGGACCTATCTCGTCTACGCGGGCAGCTGGCTGAGCGAGGGTCGGCTCGAGTACGTCGTCCTGACGATCGCACTGGTCCTGTCCACGGCGGCCGTCGTTCTGGCGATGATGGGCACCTTCGCGCTACGTGGGCGTACCGCGTCGCGGACTCTGTTCCTGCCCGCCGGTGTACTGGTCTACATCGCGGTTCCGCCCGCCCGCGACTTCGCCACGTCCGGCCTCGAGACCTGCCTGGTCATCTTCTGGTTGGCGATGCTGTGGGTGCTGATGGTCCGCTGGGGACAGCGCCGCTCCGGTGGCGTCGAGCTGCTCCTGCTGGCCTTCTTCGCCGGGCTCGGCCCGCTGGTGCGTCCGGAACTGTCCATCGTGGCGGTGCTGGCGCTGGCGATGATCTTCCTGGCCCCACAGAGTTGGTTGTCCAGGCTGCGAGTGTTCGCGTTCGCCGGAGCCGTGCCGGTGCTCTATCAGATCTGGCGCATGGGCTACTACGGCCTGCCGTACCCCAACACCGCGGTGTCGAAGGATGCTGGCGGAGCCAAGTGGTCGCAGGGGTTCGAGTACCTGTCCAACCTCGTGGGCCCATACCTGCTGTGGCTCCCGCTCCTACTGCTCGTCGTCGGTGCCGCACTGTCGGCCTCACGAGTGCGGCTGTCCCTACCCCGTACCGTCGGCGGCTGGCTCGCAGCTCTGCGGACGCCGACCGCCGTGGTCGTTTTCGTGTTGATCAGTGGCCTTCTGCTGGCTTTGTACGCCATTCGCGTCGGCGGCGATTTCATGCACGGACGGACATTGTTGCCGGCATTGTTCACGCTTTTGTTGCCGATTTCGGTGCTACCGGTCGCCCTCCCGAAACGCTGGTCCGCAGACCGCGCGGCAGCGGTTTTCGTCGCCGATCTGTTCGTCTGGGGTGGCATCGTGGTCTGGGCCGTGGTGGCTGCCAATACGACGGGAATGCCGCAGGGCTCGATCGTCGGACGCAGTGGCATCGTCGACGAGCGGGCGTTCTACTCGCTCAACACCGGGCACGCCCATCCGATTCTGGCCTCGGACTACCTCGACTACCCGCGGATGCGAGGGATGGTCGAGGCGATCGAGGACACTCCCGACGGCGGGTTGCTGTTGCCGTCGGCCCAGTTCACGTACTGGGATGTCGTGCCGCCACCGCTGCCGATCCCCGAGGGTGGGTTCGGTCACACCGTCTTCTTCCTCAACCTGGGAATGACCAGCATGAACGTCGGGCTCGACGTGCGGGTCATCGACCAGATGGGGCTGGCGTACCCGTTGGCGTCACACACCGAGCGGCTCGAGAACGGCCGGATCGGACACGACAAGAATCTGTATCCGGACTGGGTGGTGGCCGATCTCGGACTCGTCGCCGTCCATCCGTACCTGCCCTGGTACATGGACGAGGACTGGGTCACCGAGGCTCAGGTGGCGTTGACCTGCCCCGACACCCAGGAGCTGCTCACCTCGTATCGGGCTCCGTTGACGAAGGATCTGTTCGTCCGGAACTTCAAGCGTTCGCTCTTCTACGCCGGATATCGGTTCGATCGGGTGCCGAAGTACGAAATACAACGATGTGATCTTCCGGCCCCGATATTGAAGGCGGACAATTAGGTGTCCGAACACGAAAAGGTCACCGGGTTGCGCCGAAATGGTCTCGACGCCAAGATGAGCTATCTCGATCATGTAACGGGGGTCGTCCTTCGCGCGATAAGTGCGGAGGATGTGTATGCGTCCGACCTCTGTGGTCGGGCGGCAGACATGATGAACTTGCGAGATCAAGCGTTGATTGCGTAACCGATGTGACGATGAAGCAGCTGAGAGGTCGAGTGCATGCTGGGTAGAAGGAAGAGCCGGTCCGAGGACAAGCGGGGTGGGTCCTGGGGACGGCGCGCCGCCACGTCCATGCTGATGGCGGTGGTCCTCCCACTGGGATTGGCTGTAGCCGGCGGTGGCGCAACTGCCAACGCAGCCTTCGACGGCAATGCCATCGACGTCTGGACGGACTCGAGCATGGGTCCGATCAAGAGTCGCGTCTGGCGCGCCGCGGACGGCAACACCAACCGTGTCGTCTACCTCCTCGACGGGCTGCGGGCCACCACCGACATCTCCGGCTGGGAGCACGAGACCGACGCCGGTGCCGTACTGGCCGGGTACAACATCAACGTCGTCCAGCCGGTCGGCGGACAGTCGAGCTTCTATTCCGACTGGTACGCACCGTCGAACTTCAACGGCCAGCAGACCACATACAAGTGGGAGACCTTCCTGACGCAGAACCTGCGTGAGAACCTGCGCGCCAACTGGGGCTTCAACCCCAACCGCAACGGTGTCATCGGTATCTCGATGGGTGGCTCGGCTGCTCTGACGCTCGCGGCCTACCACCCGGACCAGTTCAGCTACGCGGGCTCGCTGTCCGGCTACCTGAACATCTCCGCTCCCGGCATGCGTGAAGCGATGCGTCTGGCATTGCTCGACTCCGGTCGCTACAACATCGACGCGATGTGGGGACCGCCGTGGGATCCGGCATGGCTGCGCAACGACCCGTTCGTCTTCGCGCCTCGTCTGCGCGACAACGGAACCCGCGTGTGGGTGTTCGCAGGTAGCGGCTTGCCCGGCGGACTCGATCGCCCGCGGAGCTTCATCGACTACTACAACACCGCCAACGGCATGGGCCTCGAGGCCATCGCACTGGCGAACAGTCGGGCGTTCCAGATCCGGATGGCCAGCATCGGTGCCAACAACGTCACCTATGCCTTCCCGGCCGTCGGTACCCACCAGTGGGGTTACTGGGGCGAGCAGATCCGCATCATGGCACCGGACCTGAGCGCCAACATCGGTAACTGACCCGGTCACGGATCATTTCGGTCGTTTCGCCCGCTTCTCGGCCCTTCGTGAAACTTCACGACTTTTCAGGGCTGTTCAGCGGGGACCGAGCAGGATAGTCTCCTGTTTCAGGGAAACGTCGAGGTGAAACTGGGACGCTGATCACAGTTTTGCCTTGGAACCGCTCGATGGAATAACCTCCATCGAGCGGTTCGCCTGTTTCACAGCAGAACCTCAGATTTTTCGGGACCACATCGTCCTTCGGCCCGGAGGGGCCACCAGGAAAGCCCTGTTCGATTGCCGGGGGCCGCATGTCGCGGAGACCGCGTAGATGAGAGAGAGCACGTTTCATGCGATTTGCCGGCCTCAGCAGAACACCGAAGGCGTCTTCACGCTGGCGTCAGCGCCTGCTCGGCGTCGGTGCTGCAGCACTCGTCCTTCCCCTCGCAGCCGGTGTCGTCGGTGGAGCAGTCGCTGTTGCAGCGCCCGCTCCCGTCGCGCACCAGGCCCCTGCCGGTGGCCGTGAAGACCTGATCGTCCCGTCCGAGATGGGCCCCATCAAGGTTCAGGTCCAGTGGGCGGCCCGCGGCGGCAACGCGGCTCTCTACCTGCTCGACGGACTGCGCGCCCGCGACGACCGCAACGCCTGGACGTTCGAGACCAACGCGCAGGATCAGTTCGCCAACGACGACGTGACCCTGGTCATGCCCGTCGGCGGTCAGTCGAGCTTCTACAGCGACTGGTACACCTCGTCGAACTTCAACGGCCAGGAAGTCACCTACAAGTGGGAGACGTTCCTGACGCAGGAACTGCCTGCGTTCCTCGAGAACTACGGTGTCTCGCGCAGCAACAACGGTGTTCTCGGACTGTCGATGGGTGGTTCGGCAGCTCTGACGCTCGCCGCGTACCACCGCGATCAGTTCAAGTTCGCCGGTTCGCTCTCGGGCTACCTCAACATCTCGGCACCCGGCATGCGTGAAGCCATCCGCGTCGCAATGCTCGATGCCGGACGCTTCAACGTCGACTCCATGTGGGGACCGCCGTGGAACCCGGCGTGGCTGCGCAACGACCCGTTCGTCTTCGCGCCGCGACTCGAGGGCATGTCCCTGTACATCTCGGCGGCCAGCGGTCTGCCCGGCGAGTTCGATCGTCCGGCTGCGCCGATCGACTTCTACAACACCGCCAACGGCATGGCCCTCGAGGCACTCTCGCTCGCCAACACCCGTGCATTCCAGATCCGGATGAACACTCTTGGCATCCCGGCCACCTACAGCTTCCCGTCCAACGGCATCCACGCATGGCCGTACTGGGGAGCCGAGCTGTGGAAGGCTCGCGGCCAGATCCTGGACGCGCTGAACGCCTGACACCGATCGAGTAGTCGTTCTTCGAGAAATGCCGCCCCGCGTCTGTGCGCCGGGCGGCATTTTTCGGTCCGGCCATGGTCGTCATCGCCGACTCAGTTCACAATTGCACCACCAGTCACAGCGCGTCTGCTGCTCGTCGGCATCGGGCACGTGTAGAAAGACATACGAAGCATGTCTCGATAGGAGACCTTCGAAAGTCACGTCGAAAGAGAGTCACCATCATGCGCACTGAGCTTGTTCGGTTCGGTCGGACTACATCGGCCGGCACACGGGCTCGGCGAGCGGCAGCAGCACTGACCGTCGCTTCCGCGCTGATGATCCCCTTCGCGACGACGACCGTTGCCTCTGCTGCCCCCATCGCGCAGACGGCCCCTGTTGCGCTGGCCGGCCCCGCCTACACGCAGACGTCCGGTGCCACCGTCACGTCGGTGGACTGGCTCTCCGATCGTCGCGTCGCGCTGTGGATCCAGTCGCCCTCGATGGGAACGCCCATCCAGGTTCAGCTGCTGCTCGCGCGTGACTGGAACATCAACCCGCAGGCCACGTTCCCGCAGGTGTACATGCTCGACGGCCTGCGCGCGACCGATCAGGAGAACGGTTGGACGGCCGAGACCGACGCCGAGTCGTACTTCGCCGACAAGAACGTCAACGTGGTCCTTCCCATCGGCGGCCAGTCCAGCTTCTACTCCGACTGGCTCGATCAGGACAACGGCAAGAACTACCAGTGGGAGACGTTCCTGACCCAGGAGCTCCCACCGATTCTTGAGCGGGATTGGCGTAGCACCGACACCCGTGGAGTCGTCGGGTTGTCGATGGGCGGTACGTCCGCGATGTTCCTGGCCGCGCGCAACCCCGGCTTCTTCAAGTTCGCCGGATCGCTCTCGGGGATCCTGACCACCACCTCGCTCGGCATGCCGCAGGCCATCCAGTACGCGATGACCGACGCGGGCGGCTACAGCTCCAGCGCCATGTGGGGCTCGCCGTCCAACTCCCTGTGGGCACAGCACGATCCGTACCTGCTGGCCGACAAGCTGAAGGGCGTCAGCCTCTACATCTCCAGTGGCAACGGCTCGACCGGACCGTACGACCAGCCGTCGGGCATTCCGGGCGTGAGCACCAACTACGCAGGCATGGGGCTCGAGATTCTCTCCCGCCTGACCTCGCAGTCCTTCGCCACCAAGCTCAACCAGCTCGGCATCCCCGCTCAGGTCAACTACCGGCCGTCGGGCACGCACTCGTGGCCGTACTGGCAGTTCGAGCTGCATCAGCTGTGGCCGCAGCTCGCCACCGCACTCGGCGTCGAGGTCGACAAGCCCGCATGCAGCGTGGCCGGCCTGATCGGCAACGCGAGCGGTGCCAATTCGTGGCTCGGCCCGTGCTTGACCGCCGAGTACAACGTGGCCGGAGGTCGCGCTCAGGACTTCACGTTCGGCCGGGTCTTCTTCAGCCCCGATACCGGTGCGCAGGTCGTCGCCGGTGCCATCGGTGGCATCTACCAGGGCAACAGGGGCCCCGAGGGTGCGCTCGGATTCCCGACCACCGGCGAGATCGGAACTCCCGACGGTCGCGGACGGTTCAACGCATTCCAGAACGGCATGGTCTACTTCACGCCGCAGACCGGCGCGCACGTGGTCAAGGGAGCTGTGCTCGACGAGTGGGCCGCTCAGGGTTACGAGGGCGGACCGCTGGGCTACCCGGTGCTCGACGAGGTCGAAACGCCGAACAAGCCCGGATCGGTACAGGGCTTCGAGATCGGTGCCATCTACACCTCGCCCGATGCCGGTGTGCATTCGGTGCAGGGCATGATCTTGGGCAAGTACGGCGAATTGGGTTGGGAGGGTGGAGCTCTCGGGTTCCCCAAGTCCAACGAGCTCGGCCCGATCAGGGACGGCGGACGCTTCAACCAGTTCGAGACGGGCAACATCTACTGGAGCCCGCTCAGCGGAGCGTGGTCCACCCCGTACGGTCCGATCTTCGACGCATGGGGATCGGTCGGCTACGAGGGCGGCCGGTTGGGCTACCCCACCAGCGATCAGTTCGACATCGACGGTGGCGGCAAGCAGCAGAACTTCCAGTTCGGCATCATCACCGTCAAGGACGGCGTTGCCACGATCGCGCCGTAGAGCGTGCATGACTCTTCAGAGTCCTCTCAGAGCGTGGCGGTACTCTCGCCTGCGACCCGACGACCGAAGGATTTCGATCGATGATGCGTAATTCCCTCACCAGGACTCTGTCGCTCGGTGTGTTCGCCGTGGCGGCGAGTTCGATGCTGGTGGCCTGCGGGAGTGACGACTCGACGGCTACCGGAGCGCCGACGAGCACCACCTCGGCTGCCGAGACGACGACCGAGGCGAGTTCGACGACGTCGGCTGCCGAGACCACCACCACCGTTGCGCCGACCACGAGTCCGGGTGAGGCAGCCACCGCGCCGCCCGAGCAGCCGCAGCCCGTCCCGGACGATTTTCCGGGGCCGACGGAAAGCCAGATCGACGACCGCGGTACGAGTTTCCTGGACGAGCTGAGGAAGCAAGGCATCACCCCGGCGGGCAACGGCGACATCGCGGTGTCGACGGCCAATTACATCTGCGCCGCGCAGGCGCAGGGCGTCACGGCGGAGGAGATCTCGACCTTCGTCACGGCGAACGTCGGCGTCGAGGCCAGCGCCTCCGGAACTCAGATGAGCGAGACGCAGGCTCAGCAGGCAGCCCAGACCTACATCGCCGCCGCGCAGGCGACGTACTGCAGGCCGTAGAGATCCACGGTGATGGCCAAGCGTAAGCGCAGAATCCTTCCGGTTGTTGCCGTTGCGGCGATCATCGGTCTGATCATCGTCGCTCTGTGGTACCTGCTTGCCGGACGGCTGCCGAAGGAACCGGGCATCCCGGTGCCTCCGGGACCCGAGGAGCCGACGTCGCAGCCGGCCGACTGCCCCGACGTCCAGGTCATCGCCATCCCCGGTACCTGGGAGTCGTCGGCCACCGATGATCCGTACAACCCGACGGCCAATCCGGCCTCGTTGATGCTCAACGTCACTCGCCCCTTGCAGGAGCAGTTCCCGGGATCGCGGGCCGACGTCTACACCGTGCCGTACGTGGCTCAGTTCTCGAATCCCATCGCGCTGCCGCCGGACGGCCAGCAGTCGTACAACAACAGCCGTACCGAAGGCAAAGCCGTCGCCGTACAGAAGATGACCGACGTCAGTGCACGTTGCCCGTTGACCAACTTCGTTCTCACCGGCTTCTCGCAGGGCGCTGTCATCTCCGGTGACATCGCGGCCGACATCGGAGCAGGCAACGGTCCCATCTCCGCCGATCGCGTTCTCGGCGTCACCCTCATCGCCGACGGCCGACGCGACGGCGTCTCCGGTACCGATGTTCCGGGCCCGCTCGACGGCGTCGGTGCCGAGGTCGCTCTCGGCGGACTCGACCTGCCCGGCATCACGATGACGGGGCGCCGAGAAGGTGGCTTCGGTGCCCTCGACGACCGGACCAACCAGATCTGCGCACCCGGGGACCTGATCTGCTCGTCACCGTCGGATGGACTGTCGCTCCGCAACATTCCGCAGAGCATCCAGATTCTGATCGGCGCTGCAGGCAACCCGGTACATGCGTCGTACAACAGTTTTGTCGTCGACGGATCCGGTACGACGGCTACTCAGTGGACCGCTGGGTGGGCCGCCGGACTGATCGAGAATGCCCCGACGCCCGCGCATTCGTGAGCGACGACGCTTCATAACGGAAACGTCACAACGTCACGTGCAGCGATCTGGTGCCGGGCACAAACCTGAGCCGCGAAGCCCCCAGCCGGTGTGATCGGCTCGGGCCAGCGGCTAGAGTGGCGCCTTGGACCTGCGCAGATCGGCCCGACCGGGCTGCTCGCGTCACCCGAAACAAGACCGCTGCACACTCCGAGGAGAGCAATAGATGAGTTCCGCCGAGGCCGCGACCGCAGGGCCGCGCAAATTCCGATTCGCTGCAGGCGGAGAGGGAAACGCCGAGGAGGGCGGGGCTCGGAAGTTCATCAAGCTGGCGCAACAGGCCGAGGAACTGGGCTACGACAGCTTCATGATCCCCGACCACCTGGGCAACCAGGTCGGTCCCATCGCAGCACTCGGAGCGCTCGCCGTCGCCACCGACAAGATTCGGCTCGGCACCGCTGTGTTGGCCAACGGCTTCCGGCATCCCGCAGTGCTGGCCAAGGATGCGGCCACCATCGATGTGCTCTCGGGTGGGCGGCTCGAACTCGGTCTCGGTGCGGGTTGGATGCGTGAGGAATACGACAAGGCGGGAATCACGTACGACCGCCCTGGCGTGCGCATCGAGAAGCTGGAGGAGACCCTCGAAATTCTCGACGTGTTGTTGCGCGGTCAGGAATGCAACTTCGAGGGCAAGCACTACACGATTGCAGGACTCAAGGGCAGTCCTCGGCCCCGCCAGGGACCGCGTCCTCCCATCTGCATCGGCGGTGGCGGTCCGAGGATGCTCGCCCTGGCGGCCAAGCACGCCGACATCATCTCCGTGGTGCCGAGCACCTCGAAGGAGGGCAAGCTGTTGCTCTCGGGCATGACCATCGAGAAGACCCTCGAGCGTGTCGATCTCATTCGCGCGGCAGCGGGCGATCGGTTCGACGACATCGAACTGAACTGGGCCATCACCACGATCGTCGTCACCGACGATCGCGAGCAGATGGCCGAGATGGCGCTGGCGGCACTCGACAACGGCTACCCGCCGAACGTGGACGTCGACGTCAAGCTAACCGTCGAGGACATCCTGTCGTCTCCGTACCTCGCATTCGGGACATACGAGGAAATTGCCGATCAGATCCGTAACGTTCGCGCGCGAACGACGATGTCCTATGTCGGGGTTTTCCCTACTCAAATGGAAGCATTCGCGCCGGTTGTCGACTTGCTGAAAGGCGAGTGACGTAGGCGCGTGTCGGTACCATGTAGCTGGCCTTTCAAACCAGGTGCCAAACCGACACCATAAGAGCTACTAGTCAGTAACATAAAACGCTGTTCGGTGTCTGCATGCACGTAGCCGGTCGTGCGGGCCCAGGTCACGCAGGCTGTGTGGCAGCGGATTCGTGTCGGAGGAGATTGAAGTAATGAGCCACACGTTCGATGAATTCATCGATGAGAACGGGCATATCACCATCGGCGAAGGGCAGACGCTCGTCCGCCACGTCGAGGTGAACGTGAAGGAGAATTCCGACACGCTCGCGTACCGGTTCGTCGATTACTCCAGGGAACGTGACGGCGAAGCTCACGAGCTGACCTGGGCCGAGTTCGGTACTCGCCTCAAAGCTGTCGCGGCTCGCCTGCAGCAGGTCACCCAGCCCGGTGATCGAGTGGCCATCCTGGCACCACAGGGCCTCGAGTACGTCATCGCCTTCTTCGGAGCGATCTACGCGGGCACCATCGCGGTACCCCTGTTCGATCCGGACGAGCCCGGTCACACCGATCGTCTGCATGCCGTCCTCGGCGACTGCAAGCCGAGCGCCATCCTCACCGCGAGCAACTCGGCAGCAGGCGTGCGTGCGTTCTTCCGCGCGCTGCCCGCCGCGGAGCGTCCCAGGATCATCGCCGTCGACGCGGTCCCGGACAGCGTCGGTGAAACATGGGTCGAGCCCGAGGCCGGGCTCGACGACATCGCTTACCTGCAGTACACGTCCGGTTCGACGCGGACCCCGGCCGGCGTCGAGATCACGCACCGCGCGGTCGGCGTCAACGCGCTGCAGATGGTCGACAGCATGGAGATCAACCACGACTCCCGCGGCGTCACCTGGCTGCCGATGTTCCACGACATGGGCCTGCTCACCGTCATCCTCCCGGCGCTCGGCGGCAAGTACATCACCATCATGAGCCCGCGCGCCTTCGTGCAGCGGCCCTGGCGCTGGATCAAGGAACTCGCCGCGGTCTCCGACGGCGCAGGCACCTTCGCAGCAGCACCGAACTTCGCGTTCGAGCACGCCGCCCAGCGTGGTCTGCCGAAGAACGGCGAGAGCCTCGACCTGTCCAACGTCATCGGTCTGATCAACGGCAGCGAGCCCGTGACCACGTCCTCGATGAAGAAGTTCAACGAGGCGTTCGGCCCCTACGGTCTGCCGAAGTCCGCGATCAAGCCGTCGTACGGCATGGCGGAGGCGACCCTGTTCGTCTCGACCAGCAAGCACGCCGACGAGGCCAAGGTGGTCTACGTCGACCGCGTCGAGCTCAACGCGGGCAACTTCGTCGTCGTCGCCCCCGACGCCCCCGGCGCGATCCCGCAGGTGTCCACCGGAACCGTCGCCCGCAGCCAATGGGCCGCCATCGTCGATTCCGAGACCGCCACCGAAGTTGCCGACGAGCACGTCGGCGAGATCTGGTTGCACGGCGAGAACATCGGCAAGGGCTACTGGGGCCGCGAAACCGAGACCTCGGAGACCTTCCACAACAAGCTCGTCCACCGCAATCCCGAGGGCTCGCACGCAGACGGCGCTCCCGAGGGCGGCAACTGGATGCGGACCGGCGACTTCGGCGTCTACCACGACGGCGAGCTCTACATCACCGGCCGCGTGAAGGACCTCGTCATCGTCGACGGCCGCAATCACTACCCGCAGGACCTCGAGTTCTCGGCCCAGGAAGCCAGCAAGGCATTGCGTCCCGGTTTCGTCGCGGCCTTCGCCGTCCCGCTCAACCAGCTCCCGGACATCGTGTTCGAGTTCAGTGGCGCAGCCCTGACCAAGGACTCCGACGACAGCTCCGAGCAGCTCGTCATCGTCGCCGAGCGCGCACCCGGCTCCGGCAAGGCGGACCCGGCTCCGATCGCCGACGAGGTGCGTACCGCGGTCTCCGCACGACACGGCGTCACCGTTCGCGACGTGCTCCTCGTCCCGGCCGGTTCCATTCCGCGTACGTCGAGCGGCAAGATCGCTCGACGCGCTTGCAAGGCCGCGTACATCGAGGGCACGCTGCGTGGCGGCTACCAGCAGACGGCCTTCCCGGACGCAGAACTGCCCGACTGACGGACGCACCCTCCGTTTTTCCTCCGACACGACTTGGTGAGTAATGGCTGAACTAGAGACAGACAAAATCGAGCGCGTGGACGGCGGAGACCTCACGGTTGCCCAGCTGCGGGACTGGCTGCGCAACTGGGTTGCGGACGCGACCGGGCAACCGGCGTCGGCCATCTCCGACGACCGCCCGATGGAGGAATTCGGTCTGTCCTCTCGCGATGCCGTCGCACTGAGCGGCGAGATCGAGGAGCTGGTGGGGGTCACCCTGACCGCCACCGTCGTCTATCAGCACCCCACCATTGCCTCGCTGGCCAAGATCATCATCGAGGGCGAGCCGGACGAGCCGGTCGGCACCGTCGACGATGCGTTCTACACCAGCGGCGGGCACTCGGGCGACGCACACGACGTCGCGATCGTCGGCCTGTCCTCCCGCTTCCCTGGCACCGGACAGACTCCGGAAGAGATGTGGTCGCTGCTGATCGAGGGTCGCGACGGCATCACCGATCTGCCCGACGGCCGCTGGCAGGAATTCACCTCCGATCCCGTCATCGCTGCTGCGGTGGCCGCAACGGTGACCAAGGGCGGTTACCTCGACGACGTCAAGACCTTCGACGCCGAGTTCTTCGCGATGTCGCCCAACGAGGTCGTCAACGTCGATCCGCAGCAGCGGCTCGCGCTCGAGCTGACCTGGGAAGCGTTGGAGCACGCGCACATTCCGGCCAGCTCGATCAAGGGCAGCCAGGTCGGCGTATTCATCGGCAGCTCCTCCAACGACTACCAGCTCATCGCAGTCAGTGACCCGGCCGTGCACCCGTATGCGCTCACCGGTACGTCCACCGCCATCGTCGCCAACCGAGTGTCGTACTTCTACGACTTCCGCGGGCCGTCGATCGCCGTCGACACCGCGTGCTCGTCGTCGCTGGTCGCCGTGCACCAGGCAGTACGCAGTCTGCGTACCGGTGAATCCGATCTCGCCGTTGCCGGTGGCGTCAACATGCTGCTCGCCCCGCCCATCACCGTCGGATTCGGCCAGACGGGCGTGCTCGCGCCCGACGGCCGCATCAAGGCCTTCTCCTCCGACGCCAACGGCATGATCCGCTCCGAGGGCGGCGGACTCGTCGTGCTCAAGCGACTCGAGGACGCCGAACGCGACGGGGACGACATCCTCGCCGTCATCGCCGGATCCGCGATCAACCAGGACGGCCGCTCCAACGGTCTGCTCGCGCCGAACCCGGACGCACAGGCCGATGCACTGCGGTTCGCCTACCGCGACGCCGGTATCAACCCGTCGGGCGTGGACTACATCGAAGCGCACGGCACCGGAACCATTCTGGGCGATCCGATCGAGGCCGACGCTCTCGGTCGTGTGGTCGGTCGTGGCCGTGACGCGGACAAGCCGGCCCTGCTGGGATCGGCGAAGACCAACTTCGGGCACCTCGAATCTGCCGCAGGCGCAGCAGGTTTGATCAAGGTCGTCCTCGCGATGCAGGAGAACAAGCTTCCCGCGTCGCTGAACTACGTGGGCCCCAACCCGTACATCGACTTCGACAAGGCGCACCTGAAGGTGATCCCGGAGGCCACCGACTGGCCGCGGTACACCGGCAAGGCCGTCGCGGGCGTCTCCGGCTTCGGATTCGGTGGCACCAACGCCCACGTCGTCGTGCGCGAGTACGTCCCGGGCGAGACCGACGGCGCATTCGACCCCGCGGCCGTGGACCCGGAAGCCGTTCTCGTCGAGGGTCTCACCGACGTCTCCGGTGCCGAGCTGCCGATCGTGGCCGAGCCCGAGGCTGAATCTGCAGTCTCGGAGGTCGAGACCACCGATCCGGTAGCCGAGGCCGAGACGATTCTGTCCGATATTGAAAGCGGTTCGGAGACGGTCATTCTCGCTGTGTCCGCGGCCCTTCCGTCGCGCCGTAAGCGAGCCGCCGGAGAGTTGGCCGACTGGCTCGAAACCGAAGAGGGCAGCACGACGCCTCTCGTCGACGTCGGCCGCACGTTGGCGCGCCGCAACCACGGGCGTTCGCGCGCAGTGGTTCTCGCATCCACCACGGCCGAGGCGATCGCGGGACTGCGCGCCATCGCCGCAGGCAAGCCGGGACCCGGTGTGTTCTCCGCGGATTCGCCCGCCTCCAACGGCGCAGTGTGGGTGTTCTCCGGCTTCGGCTCACAGCACCGCAAGATGGCGTCGCGGCTCTACCGCACCAACGCGGTGTTCGCCGCAGAGGTCGACAAGGTGGACGAGCTGCTCGTCGACGAGGCCGGCTACTCCATCCGCGAGATCATCCTCGACGACTCGCAGACCTACGAGTTCGAGAACTCCCAGGTGGGCATCTTCGTCATCCAGATCGCCTTGGCGGCAACGCTTCGCGCGCACGGTGCCGAGCCGTCGGCCGTCATCGGGCACTCGATGGGTGAGGTCGCGGCCGCATACGTCGCCGGGGGTCTGAATCTCGAAGACGCAGTGCGCATCATCTACGCCCGCTCGCGACTGCTGGCCGAGGGCCAGGAAGGACTCGGAGCCGCATCGCAGGGTGCCATGGCCCTCGTCGAATACACCCCGGACGAGGTCAAGACGCTCACCGATCAGTTCCCCAACGTCGAACCCTGCGTCTACGCAGCACCGACGCACACCACCGTCGGCGGGCCACGCGCCGAGGTCGAGGCTCTCGTCGAGATGGCCGAGGCCGCAGGCAAGATGGCCCGACTCCTCGACGTCAAGGGAGCCGGACACACCGCAGCCGTCGACGTGCTGCTCGGTGAGCTGGCCGCCGAACTCGCCGGAATCGAACCCGGCAAACTCACTGCCGGGGTCTACTCGTCGGTCGATCGTGAGGCGCACTATCGCGTCGGGCATGCGGCGATCCACGGTGTCGACTACTGGACCAAGGGAATGCGTCATCCGGTCTGGTTCACGCAGGCCGTCAATGTCGCTGTGGGAGACGGTCACACGACGTTCGTCGAGCTCGCTCCCAACCCCGTCGCGTTGATGTCGGTTGCCGCCACGGCATGGGCTGCAGGCGTCGCCGATTCGACTCTGATCCCGACGCTCAAGCGCAAGGAGGACGAGTCCGAGACGTTCCTCGCTGCCCTGGCGCAGCTCTATGTCCACGGTCACGCACTGGAACTGGCAACGCTGTTCGAGTCCGGCCCGTACGCCGACATCCCGCGAACTGCATACCTGCGCAAGGAGTTCTGGCTCAACTCGCAGGTCAGCTCCAGCGGCAACGCGCGAGTTCCCGGTGCCCGCGTCGCATTGCCGGACGGCCGCCACGTGTGGGAGGTCCAGGCGTCGGCCGTCGCCGGTTTCGATGCACTGGTCACGGCTGCCGCATCGCAGGTGTTCTCCGATGTGGCCCTGGGTGTTTCGGTCTCCCACGCCGCCGTGCCGAAGGCGGGCACGGTCGTCACCACGTTGACCTCGCACCTCGGTGGCGCGTCGGTGCAGGTGCACGCGCACGAGGGCTCGGCGTTCACGCTGCTGCATGAGGCCGTCGTCACCTCCGGTGATGTGCGTCCGGAACCCGTTGTGGCCGTGGAACAGCAGAGCTCGTCACCGATGGAGGAGTTGCCGGAGGTCGTCGAGACGTTCGGGGATCGCTGGGATCCCAACGGCAACCAGAAGCTCGAAGATCGATTGGCCGTCATCGTCGCGGAGTCCATGGGCTACGCGCCCGAGGATCTGCCGCCCGAGGTTCCGCTGATCGAACTCGGTCTCGATTCGCTCAGCGCCGTGCGCATCAAGAACCGGGTCGAGTACGAATTCGATATCCCCACAGTGCAATTGCAGGCCGTGCGCGACGCGAACCTGCGTGAGGTGGAGAAGTACCTGCGCTACGCGATCGAGAACCGCGACGAGGTGCAGGCACTGGCCGACAAGCAGGCGGCGGAGAAGGCGGCCGAGCAGGCTGCCGAGAACGGCGCAGGTGCTCGTGAAGAAGCTCTGGACACTGCCATCGCAACGCCGGAAGCAACGGTTCCGAGCGCCGAGTATCAGCCTGCTCCGGCCGTAGCTGCCGCGGCGCAGACCGACCTGGGTGGCAAGGAAGCCTTCGCCGAGGCCGCCGGATCCGACGTGCCTCCGCGCGACAATGCCGAGCGGATGACGTTCGCGACATGGGCTGTGGTGACGAAGGAATCGGCCAAGGGCATCTTCAACACCCTGCCGATCCTCGACGACGAGACGGCCGAGAAGCTGGCCGCTCGTCTGACCGAGCGGGCAGGCGGCGAGATCACCTTCGACGACGTCCTGGACTCGGAGACCATCGAGCAGCTCGCAGACAAGGTTCGCCCGCACCTCGAGGACGGTGAGATCGACGGCGTCGTACGCAATCTGCGTGCCCGCCCCGAAGGTTCCACCGCCACACCGGTGTTCGCGTTCCACTCGGCCGGTAGCTCCACCGTCGCCTACGAGCCGCTGCTCCGGAAGCTGCCTGCCGGCACTCCGATGTACGGACTCGAGCGCGTCGAAGGACCCATCGCCGTGCGGGCTGCGGAGTACGTGCCGCTGATCAAGGCGATACAGCCCGAAGGACCGTACGTGTTCGTCGGCTGGTCGCTCGGCGGCATCCTCGCCTACGAGGTGGCGCGTCAGATGGAGGAAGAGGGCATCGAGGTCGCCTATGTCGGGCTGCTCGACACCGTCATGCCCGGTACGCAGATCCCGGACACCAAGGACGAGGTGCGCAAGCGCTGGGAGCGGTACGCGGCGTTCGCGAAGAAGACGTACAACGTCGACTATCCGATTCCCTACGACAAGCTGGTCGACTCGGACGACGAGGGGCAGATCCGCATCATCACCGATCTGGTGAAGCTCAGCGGAGCCAAGATCCCCGGCGGCATCATCGAGCACCAGCGCACGTCGTGGCTCGACAATCGGGCCATCCAAACGGCCGAGCTCAAGAAGTACGGCGGCCACGTGACGCTGTACCTGGCCGACAAGTACCACGACGACGCGATCGCTCTCGAGCCCGCGTACGCCACCCGCGAAGAGCACGGTGGTTGGGGACCGGTGGTCGAGGACCTCGAGATCGTCTACGTCGGAGGCGATCACCTCGCGGTGGTCGACGAGCCGTACATTGGAAAAATTGCGGCCCATTTGTCGAAGACGCTCGAGAACATCGAGTCTGCAAGAACCGGAGCGTAGATCTTGAGTGGCACCACTGCGGAGAAGCTGGCCGAACTACGGACGAAGCTCGAACAGGCCAAGGAACCGGCCGGCGAGATCGGCGTAGCGAAGCGGGCGAAGAAGGGCATCCCCAGTGCCCGCGATCGCGTCAAGTCGCTGCTCGATCCCGGTAGCTTCGTCGAGATCGGCGCACTGGTGAAGGCCCCGAACGACCCGGCCGCCCTCTACAGCGACGGCGTCGTCACCGGCCACGGAACCGTCGACGGTCGTCCGATCGCGGTGTTCTCACACGATCAGACGGTGTTCGGCGGGACCGTCGGCGAGATGTTCGGCCGCAAGGTCGCCGGAATCATGGACTTCGCGATCAAGATGGGTTGCCCGGTCGTCGGCATCAACGACTCCGGTGGAGCTCGTGTGCAGGACGCGGTGACGTCCCTGGCCTGGTACGCCGAGCTGGGTCGACGCCACGAGGCGCTGTCCGGTCTGTGCCCGCAGATCTCCCTGATCCTCGGCAAGTGTGCCGGTGGAGCGGTGTACGCCCCGATCAACACCGACATCGTGGTCGCCACCGAAGAGGCGTACATGTTCGTCACCGGTCCGGACGTCATCAAGTCCGTCACCGGCGAGGACGTCAGCCTCGACGAACTGGGTAGTGCCCGCGTCCAGGCCATCAACGGCAACGTGCACCATGTGGCCGCCGACGAGAAGGCCGCTTTCGAGTGGATCCGGAACTACCTGAGCTACATGCCGTCGAGCTGCCAGGAAGAGTCGCCGGTGATCAACCCGGGGCTCGAGCCGGAGATCACCGAATCCGATCGCAAGCTCGATTCGTTCATGCCCGACGCCGACAACGCCGGCTACGACATGCACGACATCATCCTGCGCATCTTCGACGACGGTGAATTCCACGAACTGTCGGGCCAGACGGCACCGAACGTCATCACCGGCTTCGCCCGCGTCGACGGCCGGCCGGTGGGCATCGTCGGCAATCAGCCGATGCACCTTTCCGGGGCTCTCGACGCCAAGGCCGCGGACAAATGCGCCCGGTTCATCCGCCTCAGCGATGCGTACAACATTCCGATCATCTTCCTAGTCGACACGCCTGGCTTCCTGCCCGGCGTCGACCAGGAGACCCTCGGCGTCATCCATCGCGGTGGCCGCTTCATCTTCTCGTTCGTCGAGGCGACGGTGCCGAAACTGACCGTGGTGATTCGTAAGTCGTACGGCGGTGGATACGCGGTGATGGGCTCGAAGCAGCTCGGATCCGACATCAATCTCGCCTGGCCGACCGCTCGCATCGCCGTCATGGGTGCCGAAGGTGCCATCAACATCATGAGTCGTAAACAACTCGCCGAGGCCGGCGAGAACGCACCGGCTCTGCGCAAGCAGCTCATCAACTTCTACAACGAGCATGTGGCAACGCCCTGGATCGCCGCCGAACGTGGTTACATCGACGCGGTCATCGAGCCCTCACAAACGCGCCTCGAAATTCGTAAGGCCCTGCACATACTCAGGGACAAAGAAGTGCACAAGAGTCCGCGCAAACACTCGTTGCTCCCGATCTAGTCAGAGCTAGGTGGGCGGTCCGTCGTATTCGGGGGTCGCTCCGCTCCCGTTCGCGTCAATGGACCACTGCACCGGTCAGACGTATGCAATGGTCCATTCACGCATCAGCCGCGGCTGTTTCAATGGACCACTGCACCGGTCAGATGTGTTCGATGGTCCATTCACGCGGTCGACTCGCGCGGAACCATCACCACATCCGGTCGAGGCCTTGCCAGAGCATGGTGGTAATTCATCCTCAAGTCGTCGAGCACCTGTGTCGGCCGATCGCGGATGTCTTGCGGTGAATGGGATACGACGATCAGTCCGTGGGCCCGCATTCGGTTGCGTCGGGCCTGTGTCCGCTGGTAGTCGGCCGGTGACAGATGATGGGTTACGGAATCGATTTCACGTGCCAGCGCCACGGTGTCGATCCAACCGTCGGTATTGGCGATGAACTCTCCGCTGCGGGCGTAGATGTCGCAGTTGTGCGTCATCGCAGGCAGTCCGCTTGTTCGGTACAGGCGTTGGTCTTCGAGTTCTGCCACCGAGTGCGCGTTGTCCCGTAACTCGAGAAGTACACGGCGGGTGAGCGCGCTGTAGCGACGCGGCCCTTCGGCCAATTCGGTGGCGATCTGGTCGATGGTCACGCCGTCTCGTTGGAGCACCTCGGTCAGCAGGGCGACGCACCGTGCCTCGGATTTCGCGGCTCGCGTGGCGTCGACCAGTGAACGCACCAGAGGAGCAACTCGGATGCTGCCCTTCGTGACCGGCTTGGGAAGACGCCACGTCCGCTCTGCGCGGACGAAAGACACCGATGCCCGACGCATCTCCGCGGGTAACAGCAGATGGACGTCCCCGGCGGATCCGTTGGTCCCGTATCCGAACGAATCGAGTCCGACGCAGCCGGTGATCATGCTCGTCGCTCCGCCGTATGCGAGCGCCGCGGCTGAGCGCTCGAGCGTCGACGGATGTCCGTTGCGCAGCAGTACGACGCCCGGTAGCAACCGCTGCCACGGACCGCCGGCCGCGCACCTGCCGTCGATCGCTGCATCACTCACGCCCGCCTCGCGAAGCTGCCTGCGCGTCACGACGCCAGTCGAGCTCAGGTCGAACAATGAACCCGCATTCCACAGTCGTCTTTTCATGCCCGAAGAGTGGAATTTCGCACCGACACGTTTGTCGCGTTCAGGCGCTGTCGCGGGTTGTCTGTGGATAGCCGACCAGGCTGTGAATGGATTGGTTGAGGCCGGTCGTGAGCCGGACGACGCTGTCGGAGTCGGATGATAGGGCCGGCCAGTGGAGTCGGATGGCGCGATGGCGTCCGCGGTCCCTGCCCCACCGGAAGGTGAATGGACCATTGACGCGCTCAGACGTATGCAAAGGTCCATTGACCCACAACAGGCCGAAACGTGAATGGACCCTTGCACGGTCGAGACGTGTGCAAGGGTCCATTGACGCAAAGCGGGCGGGCGGTCAGTCCTCGAATACTCGCAGTTGTCCGTCTTTGTAGAAGCCCGATCGGGTGACGTCTGCGGTTTCGAGTTCAGCGGGCACGGCGCTCGGGTAGTACTGCTCGTAGCGCTCCAACGAACCCCAGTCCCTGGCCCAGTCGTTGTCGAGGTAGGTGGGGACGGTGACGGGCTTGGCGAGTAGTTCGGACCAGCCCAGGGGGCCGCCGTTCTCGCCGGACTGCCAGGTGTCGGTGGAGCTGACGGCGAGTGGGCGGTCGGGGAGGATGCGGTATCCGGGTACCTCGGCGACGCCGTTTCGGTGGTCGAAGGGGCGTTGGCACGGGAATTGCAGTCCGACGGCCCAGTCGAGCAGCACGGGCTGCTCACTGCCGATCATGGTGTTCAGGTTTTCCATCACCGGAACTCGCGGCGGGGTGAATGCGAGCCATTGGTCGCCGGTGAGGTTGGGGTCGTTGGCGACGATGCGGACGGCGTCGGCGTCGGGTGCGATGTTCGCCAACGGGATTCGGAGGTTGCGCCACGAGGGTGCGGGTCCGATGTCGCGCGGAAGGTAGGTGCCCTGAGCCTGGACGCTACCGTCGGGCTGACGCTTGCCGTATTCGAGCAGTAGCGACTGTCCGTAGGTGAGGGCTCCGGTGTCGTCGTAGGACCAGATGCGTCCGGCTGCGGAGAAGACGACCAGGGGAGCGTCGTCGCTGCGGGCGGGTAGTTGGTACCAGCTCGAGGTGGCAGACGCGGGCTCCTGGACGCCTTCCTGGTAGGAGCCGAGGACGGGGGTGGTGGCCGGGTCGAGACCGAAGGGCAGGGCGGCGGACGAGCCGTTGACGCCCACTTCGCCGGTGCCTCCCGCGGTACCCGAACTCTGGCCTTCCTCGAAGGCGGGTCCGACGGCTTGCTGGTCGGTATTGCCTTGTCCTGGTTTGACTTCCACGGCGTCGGCGCTGAGGTCGCTGGGAACGCCGTTGGCGGTGAAGTTGCGCAGTGTGCTGCTCGATCCGCCGAGGGGTCCTGCGACGGGGTCGAACTCCTCGGGCAGCGGGCTCAGCACGCCTGCGTTGGGGTTCGATTCGACGAGGACATCGTTGGCGAGTCCGCACGAATTACCCAGTACCGATTGCACATTCGAGCGGGCCAACGAATAGGCGGGGTATTGCGAGACGGCTCCCTTGACGAGCGAGAGAATCTCGAAGAGCACCATGATTCCGGCGATGACGGTCAGTGGTGCGGCAGCGAACTTACGGATGCGTTTGCCGCGCGCGGATGTCGGTTTCGGTTGTGGGGGAGCGTATCCCTCACGTAGGTACTGGAATGCGGCTACGGCGAGGACGAGTCCGAAGAGGATGAGGAACAGGGTGCCGGATTCGTTGCCGCCCAGCGACACCGTCTTGTCGAACCACGGCACGCCGTAGCTCGAGACGTACCAGTAGCCGTTGATACCCGAGAAGGACAGTGCGAGAACGAACATCAGTCCGGCGGTGAACAGCGATCGGTTTCGCCGCGAGCGCAGGGCACTGGCCGACACGGCGACGGCCGTCAGCGCGGCCAGGCCACCGGCGATGCCGGCGTAGGAACCGAAGTGGTGAGTCCACTTGGTGGGGTTGAACATCATGAAGAAGATGGTGCCGAGCACGACGCCGAGCAGACGCCAGGCCGGCCCGTTCGCGATGCCGGGGATGCGTCGGCGACGCAGCAGCACGAACAGTGTGGTGAACAGGCACAGGATCATCGTCAGGAATGCGAAGCGGCGTGCGACCGAGCCGTCGACGGTCTGGACGAAGAGGTAGTAGTAGCGCAGGAAGTCCTGGTACCACGCCTCGTTGGGGCCGATGATGGTGCGGACTCGGGTGGATTCGATGACCGTCGCGTACGTCTGGTCGGCGAAGACGACGACGAGGACCAGTACGCCGGCTGCGGCCAACGGTGCCAGCATCGCGAGGGTGCCGACCTGGCGGTGGCGTCGGACGACGATGCGCGCGATGGGCCGGGCCCCGGCGAGAAGCGCTGCCACACACATCAATCCGGTCGGCGCTGCGGCGAGGGTGAAGGCTCCGATGAGACATGCTGCGGCGGCGGGGAGCAGTCGGCCGGTGGCGATGGATCGTTCCACCGAGCACCAGGTGAGGAGCGCTCCGAGGGCGACGATCGGTTCGGGGCGCAGACCGTTGTTGTACGGCAGCCAGAACGCGAGGAACACCAGTCCGCCGGTCCACAGGGCGACGTTGGACTTGCGGACGGCGCGGCCGAGGCGTGGCACCACCTCACGGCTGATCACCATCCAGCACAGGACGCCTGCGATGAGGGCGGGCAGGCGCATCCACGGGCTGGCGGTCGAGATCTTGGCGAAGACGGCGAGTACGTCGTAGTACCAGCCGAACGGGGCCTCGGGGACGCCGAACCAACGGAAGTAGTTGGCCATGTAGCCGGAGTGATCGGCGGCGCGGGCCATCGTGAGCAGATAGCCGTCGTCGGAGGTGTTCGCGCCGACGAAGTGCCAACCGACCAGAGCACCGAGGACGGTGACGTCGACGCCGGTGAACTTCCACCAGTGCGAGGGGAAGAAGCGGCGATGCGCGCGACCGTCGGTGCCGTCGAGCCGACCGAGTGCGCCGATGGCCAACAAGGTGCAGGCGATCGCGAGGATCATGATCAGAGACTTCAGGAGCGTCGGCGACGACGAGAAGCGCGAGTCGACGTCGACGGTGACCGACATGTCGGCCGGGGCCGCGCCGCTGAGATCGCTGAAGATGCCGACGACCTGGGGACGTAGGTCGCCGTCGAGACGGCCCTGGATCGGTTGGCCGTCGTCATCGGTCAGTCCGGTGAATGCCGCGGAGGTGTACTGGTCGTTCGAGGTGATCTCGATGGTCGCGCAGCGCGTGCTCTCGACGTCGGCGCGAGGTGCCGTCGCGACGACCACGTTGCGGTCGAGAACGTCGACGTTCGATTCGCCGACGCGAACGAACAGACTGTTCAGTGCCGCGCCTTCACCCTGCGGGGGCGCCGTCGCCAGCAGTAGCCCGCCCGACGCGGGGAGTGCTGCGACGGCAGAGCACGGGAGGGTCGCGGTGAGGCTCAGGGGTGCCTGGGACACCAGCGGGGCGTCCACGTCCTGCAGGAGGCCGTTCTGCGGCCACGCGATGGTGGCGGTGGTCTGAGTGACGGGTGCGAACGGAGTGATCAGCGCGAACAGCACACCGAGAACGCCGGCCACCATGGCGATCAGCCGGGGAATTCGTACCTGAGCACGAAGTTCGTCCGAGGCTCGCAGTGGAGCGGGAACGGGTGGACCAGCTGATGAATCTGTCACGACGTCGGGCACGAGAGTCGATGTTATGCGAGCGTGACGAAGAGGTCACACAGGCACCGTCCCCGGGAATAATTACAGAACCAGGGAATCAGTCGGTTTTCATCGGTCCGTCGCTGGCCAATCCGGACCGAGACCGCTGCTCGACGTCGATCTCGGCCGCCGCCGCGTCAGGATCGAGTGGCATGTATCTCTCGATCGATCCCCAGTCTCGGGAGTAGTCGTCGGCGAGGTACGACGGCAGTGTCTCCGCTCCGAGGAGCAGTTCGGTCCAGCCGAGCGGGCCGCCGCCGATCGAGTCCTGCCAGGCATTGGTGGATTCGGCCCCGGTGCGGTCGGGCAGGATGCGGTACTTCGGTACCTCGGCGACGCCGTCGCGATGATCGAACGGTCGCTGGCACGGAAACGCAAGTCCGACGGCCCAGTCCAGCAACACCGGATCGGTCGATCCGACCAGTGAGTTCAGCGTCTGGGTGTTCGGGACGCGCGGCGGGGTCACGGCAAGCCATTGATCGCCGGCCAGGTCGTTGTCCTCGGCCACGATGCGCACGACGTCTGCCTCGGCCGGTAGATCGCTCATCGGGACCCGCAGGTTGCGCCAGGACGGCGACGGGCCGATATCGAGGGGGGTGACGCGGCCCAGTGCCTGGACGTCGCTACCGTCGCGGCGCCCGTATTCCAGTTCGACGCGTTGGCCCGGGGTGACGACGCCGTCCTTGTCCACCGAGCGGATACGGCCGGCGGCGGCGATGGCGATCAGGTCGCCTTCCCCCGGCAATGCGTACCAACCGGAGGTCAGCGACGCAGGCTCGGTGGCTCCGAAGCTGCCCAGCACCGGAGTGGTTGCAGGATTCAGACCGAACGGCAGAGCGACTGTGCTGCCGTTGATTCCGACATTCTCGTTGGTTCCGCCGGAGGTGCCCGCAGAGTTCGACGAGGTGGCCGCCGCACTCTGTTCGGAGTCCTCGGGTCGGATGGAGTTGGCGCTGCCTTGAGCGGTGTCCTCGGAGTCTGCGGTCAGGTCCTGGGCGACGCCGTCGGGGGTGAAGCCGGTACTCCCTCCGGCACCCAGTGCGTCGGCTGCGGGATCGAGCGGTTGCAGGACCGAGCCGTTGACGTCGGTCTCCACCTGCACGTCGCCGGCGAGTCCGCACGAGTTTCCGGCGAGGGCGGAGAAGTTCGATCGGGCAATGGAGTACGCCGGGTATTGCGCCACAGCGCCTTTGACGAACGAGAGCACCTCGAAGGCGACGACCCCGCCGGCGACGATGGTCAGCGCGGACGGCGCGAAGCGTCGACGCGTGGTGGGTTCTTCTCTGCGATAGGGCAATCGGACGTGCTGATAGGCGGCGTAGAGCAGCGTCAGAACCGTCAGGCCGAGCAGGATCGTCGAAAAGCCCTTTCCGGCAATGGACGGCGGCTTGTCGAACCACGGAATGCCGTAGCTCGAGACGTACCACCACCCGTTCGAGCTGGTGAACGCCACCGCCGTCAGGAACAGTACGGCGGCGGTGAACAGTGTTCTGTTGCGCGGGGATCGGACGGTCGCCGCAGTGACGGCAACGGCTGCCAGCGCGGCCAACGATGCCGCGAGACCGGCGTACACCCCGAAGTGGTGGGTCCACTTGGTGGGGGTGAACATCATCAGAGCCAGTGCGCCCAGGATGATTCCGAGGATCCGACGCGACGGCCCGGTGGCGGTCCCGGGGATGCGTCCGTTCTTGCGGAGCATCACCGCGATGCACACGACGATGCAGAGCAGCATGGCGAACATGCCGAATCGTCGGGCGAGCGAGCCGTCGGGCGAGATGGTCATCAACGCGTCCCAGCGGACGCGTTCTTCGAACCACGGCACGTTCGGTCCGATGGCCGAGCGCACCCGGGTCGCCTCGAGGACGGTGCTCAGAGTCTGGTCGGCGAAGATCGCGATCAGCACCGCCAGTCCCGACGCGACCAGCGGCGCGAGAACGGCGAGCAGTCCCACCTGGCGAGCCCGCTTGACCACAATCATCACCAGCGGGCGGAGGCCTGCGAGCAGGGCGGCGACGGCGATCAATCCGGTGGGTCCGGCGGCGAGGGAGAACGCGGCGATCAGGGTGCCGATGGCGGCGGGCAGCAGTCGTCCGGTGGCGATGGCGCGTTCGATCGAGCACCACGTGAGCAGTGCGCCGAGGGCGATGATCGGTTCGGGGCGCAGTCCGTTGTCGTAGGGCAGCCAGAAGGCGAGAAACACGAAGCCCGCGGTCCACAGTGCGACACGGTTGGTCAGTACCGCCCGACCGAGGCGGGGGATCACCTCGCGGCTGATCACCAGCCAACACAGCAGCGCCGCGATGGTGGCGGGCAGGCGCATCCAGATGCTGGCCGTGCTGACCTTGGCGAGAGCGGCGAGCATGTCGTAGTAGGGCATGCCGAACGGCGCTTCCGGGACGCCGAACCAGCGGAAGTAGTTGGCCATGTAGCCGGCGTTCTCGGAGACGCGGGCCATGTTGAGCAGGTAGCCGTCGTCGGAGGTGTTGGCGCCGATGAAGTGCCACAGCACCAGCACGCCGACCACGACGGCGTCGACGCCGGTGATCGACTTCCAGCGCGAGGGCAGGAATCGGCGGTGGCGTCGACCGTCCATGCTGTCGAGGCGATGGAGCGCGAACAGCGATGCGATGACCGCGAGTGCGCCGACGATCATGGCCAGCAACTTGAATGTGGTGGGGCTCGAGGAGTAACGCGAGTCGATGTCCGCGCGCACGTTCAGGCCGTCGACCGGTGCGGTGAGGTCGGTGTAGATGCCGACGACCTGCGGGCGGATGTCACCGTCCACCGTAATCGCCTCGCCGTCCAGGTCGACGACGGTGCTGGTGGCGTTCGACGTAACCGTCAGGGCGCAGTTCTCGGACAGCTCTGCGACGGGAGCCTCGGCGAGGACGCGCTCACGCAGCAGAACCTGCAGTCGGCCGTCGTCGACCCGCACGATCAGTGCCTTCTGCTCGGTCTTCGCAGCCGCGATGGGTGCGGTGGAGATCAGCGTGCCGCCGTCGGTGAGAGCACTGGCCGCGCTGCACGGAACGGTCGCCTCGAAGTCGACGGGCGAGTAGCTCACCAGCGGGGCGTTGACGCTGCCGAACGAGCTCTGCGGCCACGAGAGGGTGGCAACGTCCTGCTGAACCGGCAGCAGGGGAGTCGCGATGGCGAGAATCGCACCGATGATGCCGGTGACGATCGCTATCAGCCGGGAGGTCTTGAGGTTCGGAGCGGTCTCGGGCACGCCGACGATGCTATGGGACGAGCGTCCGCACATCCCACACCCACACGCCACCGGTGTATCGAGGCTCGACACCGACGAGGTCGGTCACGGTGGTGCGTAGGGCGATGGTGTTCTTGCTCGGCGGCAGCACCACGACGTCGGCCTCCCAGAACGCCATGTCCTGCGCTGCCTGACTGCGCTGATCGTCGGTGATCTCGGGAACGGTGCCCGAGTCGTAGACCGAGCCGAGCAGCAGTGCGGTGGGCCGGTCGACGGCTCCGTACTTGGCGACCTTGTCTTCTTTGTCGCTCGGTCCGACGAAGTATCCGGCGGCGAGCTTGAAGCCCATGTCGGCGTCCATCTGCCAGCGCAGCGGGCGCGCGTCCTCGGGCCGCGGGAGGGGAACGGTGACGACGGAACCGTCGTCGACGTAGTTCTCCCACTCACCGTCGGCGAAGAACTCCGGGGTCGGAGACTTGTCGACGGTGACCAGCGGCGTCGGGATCAGGGGCACGAGCGCGAGGGCGAGTCCGGCGATCCAGAACGCAGGCAACGGGCGAAGTCCGTTGCGAACCGTGCGATCGGTGGCCAGGACGAGCAGCAGGGCGAGAGCAGGTACCGCACCCAACGCGAACCGGGTCTCGAGCACGGATTCGACGAGGGGGTATTCGGCGAGCTTCGTCCACGGCAGCGTGATGCCGGTGTCGTCCTTGCCGATCACCAGAGTCGCGCCGAGCGAGAGCACGCTCATGACGATCGCGGTGGCAGCGGCGGCACGGGCGCACGCGACTCGCCACATCCACACCGCGGCAACCAGGCACAGCACCAGTAGCGGCCAGCCGAAGTAAGCGTTCTCCTCGGTGGCGTTGATGCGGACGTTCTGCCCCGGCGTCGCCTCGCCGCCGAGGGATTGCGTCGGGAATTGGAACAGCGCTTTGGCGTCGTTGCCCATCGGCCCGTGTTCGAGGAACGAGTACGACTGCGGGCCGAAGAACTGCCACCACAGCGGAAACGCCACGAGCGTCAACGCGATGCCGGCCGATACGGCGAGTCGGGGCACGGCATTGCGGACGGCGGGCCACAGCGAACGCGGCCGCGACATGTAGTAGACGACGGCGAAGATGCCGAACGACATCGCGAAAATCAGCAGCGGCTCTTCGCCGAGCAGGATCTGCAGCGCGACGATCAGGCCGAGTCCGACGGTGTTCTTGGTGGTTCCGCCGCCGCGTGCGATGCGGGTGACCAGCATGGCGATGACGGGAAGCAGAAACAGCACCACGAAGTTGGGGTGGCCGTTGGCGTGCGATATCGCGCCGGGCGCGAAGCCGCACAGCGCACCGCCCATGGCCGCGGCACCCTTGGATGAGTTGAGCTGGCGGGAGAACAGCCAGAACCACGCGAACGATGTGCCGGCGAGGCCGATGGTGAGGGCAATTGCCCAGGTCACGGTCGGGCCGAAGAGCAACGTGATCGGGGCCAGCGGGATCGAGATGCCGAACATTGCCGTGTTCGCCATCAGATTGACCCCGAGCGGGTAATTCTGCAGGTCACTCGCCAGCGGGTTGCTCAGCGAAGCAACCGAATGCGCGGCAACGGAGAAGAACCACTCCCACATCGTCTGGTCCTGGCCGCTGTTGTAGAGGTAGCCGCCACCCAGATTGCGCCATTGACCCTGCAGAACGTAGACCGCAGCGATAAGAAATCCGACCGCCGCAACGACGTCACCACGTCCGACGCCGGAGTGTCGAGCCGGTGCCGTAGTCGGCTGCCGCTCGAGAACTCTCTGGTCGTGGGTGGTCATCGCGTCGAGGTTACAGAAAGATCACGGTGGGCGGAAACTCGAACGACCTGGGTCACACAGCTACGACGTGCGCACTACCAGCGCGAAGGGTCCGATGTCGGTGACGGTGAAGCGTGGATCCTCGAACAACGACTCCGGGAAGGTGACGGTGTAGCGGCGCACATTCGGGTCGTTCGGGTAGACGTCCTCGGCCAGGCGCAGGGTGTAGCCGTCGGCTCCGCGGCGGAACAGGAACGCGTCCGGTGCACGCCACTGGCTGGTGTTCAGCGCGTCGACCAACTGATCGGGAGTCTCGAGTTCGGTCCACTGCTCGATGGCCTCGGCTCGTTGATCGAACTGTGCCAGCGGGTTGGCGTAGTGCGAGGTCAATCCCTGAAATCCGAAGTACGGGTAGTAGCTGAGGAACGAGGTGTCCGCGGTCAGTACGACGGTCTCGTCGCGCGGACGCTGCGTCTGCTCGGTCAAGGCGGCGTCGACTTCGCGGTAGTACGAGACCGCGCTCGGCGGACGCATGTCGGCGCGGTTGCCGTCACCGTCGGTGTCGGAGTACGCGACGGTGATCTCGGTCTGCAGTACCTGGGGGATGTTCTGCGCGTAGGTCATGGCACCGATGGCCGCCACGACGACGGCCGCGATGCGGAACTTGGGTGGCTCGTTGATGGCCTGGTAGATCGCGTGACTGCCTTCGAGGAAGCCGAAAACGCCTGCGCTGCCGAGCAATACGATCAGCACCGCTTCGAGGCGGAACGAGAGCAGGGTGGTGCCCGCGGCAGTGGCGGCCATGGAGAGCAGCGTCCACAGATAGATGGAGACGACGCCGACGCCGAGTGCCTGCGCCCGGCGTGAGGACGAGAACCGCACCGCGACCCACACCGTGCCGATGAGGCACAGCACGCCCATCAGGGAGAACTCGAACATCGGGAAGGGAAGCGTCGCACCGGCTTCGGGCAGGTAATGCAACGCTGTGCCGGATGTGGACGGTGCGCCGCGCAGGAAGTCGATCAGATACGGCAGCCACACGGTTGCGGCGATGAGGCCCGAGATCGCGGCGATCGAGGCGACCTTGATCGCGATGGGAACCAGCACGTTCCAGGACTTTCGCTCGCGATAGGCGAGGACGGCTGCGAACAGCGCCATGAGTACGACGGTGAAAGCAGCCAAACCGAGATACAGGGTGTAGAACGTTGCGGCCAGACCGAGGAAGAGTCCGGTGCCGATCACCGCTCCCCACCCGCCTGATGCACTTCGGTGCAGCGCACCCCACGCGAGGACGAGTGCCGGAGCGAAGAGCATCACGATCACGGCGCTGTACGCCTCGGGGGAGGCATGGGCGACGACGAGTGCGGTGGTGACGGCGCTGACGGCGACGGCCCAGTCGGCACGGATCAGCGCCTTCCACAGCACGAACGACACGACGGCGGTGACGGCGAGCAGCCCGATTGCGTAGGGCTTGAACACTTCCCAGCCGTCCATGCCCAGGATGTTGCCGACTCGTCCGCCGAGCCAGAACCAGCCTGCGGGGTAGAACGGCGGGATGTCGGCATAGGTCATGTCGCGCAACGACGCCGAATCCGTCAGTCGCGTCAGGTATTCGGTACGAAACTCCTGGTCGACGGAGATGCCGAACAGATACAGCTTGGTTGCAGCCAGCGGCATCCCGAGGGTGACGGTGACGAATCCGCTCAGCCCGATCCATGCCGCGAGCCGAGCGACCCACGGCCACTTGTGAATCCGGTACAGGTAGATCGATGCGGCGAACAGCGCTGCCGCAACCACCTGGCCGAGCGTCGTGATGGCGCGGGTGACGTTGGACGAGTTGAACGCAGGCCACTGAACCAGTGAGAAGGCGTACAACCCGACCGTCGCCACCACGACTGCGACGAGCACACCGGCAGCGATCTCGCCGACGGCAGAGGCGGTTCTGCGAGCCGGTGCAACCCCGATTGTCATCGAAATCAGATGGGCAGCTTGCGGAAGATCGGCCGCGGTACGTGCCGCAGCACCATCATCACCAGACGCCACGGAGCGGGAGTCCAGATGAGCGGGGTGCCCTTGCGCGACGCGTTCACCGCGAGCTTGGCGATGACCTCCTTGTCGACGGTCATCGGGGCTTCCTTGACGTGCGCGCTGAACTTGGTGCGCACCATGCCCGGGCGAACGACGGTAACCCGAGGTCCGAACTCGCGCAACGCTTCTCCGAGCCCGAGGTAGAACCCGTCGAGGCCGGCCTTGGTGGAGCCGTAGACGAAGTTGGAGCGACGTACCCGCTCGCCTGCCACCGAGGACATGACGATGATGCGGCCGTAGGCCTGCGCCTTCATCTTCTCGCCCAGCAGCACGCCGACCGAGACGGAGGCGGTGTAGTTGATGTTCGCGGCGAGGACGGCCTTGCGCTGGTCCTGCCAGAGCTGCTCGGCATCGAAGTCGACGGCGAAGGCCACGATGGCGACGTCGACGTCACCCTTGGCCCATGCCGCGTCGATCACCTTGGGATGCGAGGCGGTGTCGAGTGCATCGAAGTCGATGACGTCGACGGACTTCGCGCCCTTGGCGTTCAATTGTGCGACGGCGCTCTCGCGAAGCGGATCGTTCGGCAGCGCAGCGAGGATGACACGTGCCGGTGACTTCGACAGGTACTCCTCGGTGATCGCGAGACCGATCTCGCTGGTGCCACCCAGAACCAGAATCGTCTGGGGGTTACCGACGGCATCTATCGTCACAGCAGTTCCAACCTTCTTGCCATATCGGAGGCGAAAACGCCTGTGGGGTCGACGGATCGGCGAACCTTGATCCATTCGTCGATTCGCGGGTACATCGAGTGGAACGTCTCGGCGGTGGTCCGCGAGTCCTTCGCGGTGTAGAGACGACCACCGAATTCGAGAACGCGCTTGTCGAGCTCGCGCACGAATTCGTTGAGACCCGGCTTGATGGGGAAGTCGACGCAGATGTTCCAACCGGGAATCGGAAAGCTCAGTGGCGCTTTGTTGCCCGGCCCGAACAGCTTGAACACGTTGAGGAACGAGTAGTGACCCGACCGCTGGATGTCGACGATGATCTTCTTGAACTCGTCGACGGCCTCCGGCGGCACCACGAACTGGTACTGGAGGAAGCCCTTGGAGCCGTAGGCGCGGTTCCATTCACCGAACATGTCCAGCGGGTGATAGAACGCCGTCAGGGACTGAACCTTGTTCCGGTAGTTGCCGGCCTTGCGGTACCAGACCTCGCCGACGGCGGAGAACGTGTACTTGTTCGCCAGACCGTTCGGGAAGATGTCCGGGAACGTCACGAGCGGCTTCGCGTTGAACCGCAGCGGATCCTTCTGCAACTTCTCCGGCAGCTGGTCGAGCCGGGCCAACGATCCACGGGAGAGGGCTGCGCGGCCGAGCTTGGGCGGCGGCGCAACCGCGTCGAACCATGCGCTCGAGTAGTCGTAGTTGTTCTCGCTGCCATCGCTGTGCAGCGCGATGGTTTCGTCGAGGGTGCTGGTGACGTCGCCGTCGGCGATGAAGTAGGCCGTTTCCGTCGGCGTCATCTCGATGGTCGCGCGCAGGATGATGCCGGTGAGGCCGTTGCCCCCGACCGTCGCCCAGAAGAGTTTGGCGTTCTTGCCCGACGGCGTCAGGTGGCGGATCTGTCCGTCTGCGGTCAGCAGTTCCATCGAGCGGACGTGGTTGCCGAAGCTACCCGCGCTGTGATGGTTCTTGCCGTGGATGTCCGTGCCGATCGCCCCACCGATGGTGACCTGGCGCGTACCCGGCAGCACCGGTACCCACAGACCGAACGGCAGCGCGGCGCGCATCAGCTGATCGAGGTTGACGCCACCGTCGACATCGACGATGCGAGTGGACGCGTCGATGCTGTGAATGCCGTTCAGCGCATTCATGTCGATGACCAGGCCGCCGGAGTTCTGCGCGTTGTCACCGTAGGAGCGGCCGAGGCCGCGGGCGATGACGCCGCGTCGGAGATAGGCCGGCTTGGAGTCGTTCTGCTCGGCGACCTGCTTGACCGCGTTCGCGATGAGCTCGGGGTCGGAGGTCGAGAGCACCTCTCCAGTGGAGGGCGCAGTGCGGCCCCAACCGGTGAGTGTGCGGGTCTGCGTGGGTAGCGGCGCAGTGTTCCCGGCCTGTGGTTCCAGGGGGAAGAGTGCGTCGTCGGCTGTCGTGGACATCGCTCAAGAGGGTACCCGCACTGCAGCAGCGGCTAGTGTCAGTCCTCGTGTCCACCCCCGACCGCTCCGCAGAAGAAGGCTCGACGGACGACGACTGGTCGCCCGAGGACGAAGAGTTGCAGCATCACGTCCCGCTACCCGTCGAGCTGCCGCTGACCGAGAACATCGCCGACGCAGCCCTCGATCTCAAGACGCAGGTGCTGCGTTTCCTGGCGACGGGTGTGCTGTCGGCGATCGTCGACCAGGGCGTCAACCTGATCCTGCATTTCGTGTTCGGCGTCGGTGTGACCCTGGCCAAGGCCATCGGCTTCGTTCTCGGAACGACGACGGCCTACCTGATCAACCGGCGCTGGACGTTCAACGCAGCTCCGTCACGGGCCAGGTTCTTCGCCGTAGTCGCGCTGTACGGCGTCACCTTCGCCGTCCAGGTGGGCATCTACACCTGGCTCTACCAGGCTCTTCCCGACGGCTTCTGGTACGCCAACGTGGCCTTCGTCATCGCGCAGGGCACGGCGACGGTCATCAACTTCCTCGTTCAGCGATTCGTGATCTTCAAGATTCGCTGAGTTCCCGGGCTCGCCCCCGGCGGTTCGCAGACGCGGGTTCGCCCCCGGGGGTTCGCGAACGCGCGCGCACTTGCCAGACGCGTGCATTCTCGCGCGCGGTCACGGACGATTCTCCGCGCGCCTGACGAACGCGCGCGCGTTTGCCCGATCTGGCGTCGCCGCCTCGTCCCGCCGCTCACGACAAGCCCGGCAGGTCTCCGCGTTCGAGGGCTTGGGCGAGGGTGGGGGCGGCTGTGTCCTTGTCGGAGAGTTCGTAGGTCAACGGCGATCCGTCGCGGGCGGTGGTGGGCCAGTCGATGCCCAGGGCCGGGTCGAGGGGGTTGATGTCGCGGTCCAGCGCCGGGGTGTACTCCAGTGAGCACAGGTACATGACGGTCGAGTTGTCCTCCAACGACAAGATCGCGTGCCCGAGGCCTTCGGAGAGGAACACCGCTTTGCGGTCGATGTCGTCGATCAGCACCGAATCCCACTGCCCGAAGGTCGGTGACCCGACGCGGAGGTCGACGATCACGTCGAGGAAGGCTCCGCGGGCGCAGGTGACGTATTTGGCTTGCCCGGGCGGGTTGGTGGTGAAGTGGATCCCGCGCAGCACGCCTGCGGCGGAGACCGAGCAGTTCGCCTGCAGCAGGTCCAACGACCGCCCGGTGGATTCCTCGAAGAGGCTGGCTTTGAACCATTCGAAGAACACACCGCGATCGTCACCGAACTGGCGTGGGGTGTACTCGTAGGCACCGGCAATGCTCAACTCACGAAAGGTCATCGGTTCCCTCGGTCGATCAGATCCAGCAGGTAGCGGCCGTACCCGGACTTGACGAGCTTGTCCGCGCGGGCGCGCAGTTCGTCGTCGGTGATGAATCCGCGTCGCCACGCCACCTCTTCGGGGGACCCGATTTTCAGACCCTGGCGTTGTTCGATCGTGCGCACGTAGTTCGAGGCGTCGAGGAGGGAGTCGAAGGTGCCGGTGTCGAGCCAGGCGGTACCGCGCGGGAGGACTTCGACCTGCAGGCGGCCGGCATCGAGGTAGTGACGGTTGACGTCGGTGATCTCGTATTCCCCGCGCGCGGAGGGCTGCAGGTCGCGGGCGATGGCGATGACGTCGTTGTCGTAGAAGTACAGGCCGGGGACGGCGTAGTTCGATTTCGGGGCGGCGGGCTTCTCTTCGAGGGAGATGGCTTTGCGGTTGGCATCGAATTCGATGACGCCGTAGGCGGTGGGGTCGGAGACCTCGTAGGCGAAGACGGCTCCGCCGTCGATGGTGTCGAAGCGGGACAGTTGGGTGCCCAGGCCGGGGCCGTAGAAGATGTTGTCGCCCAACACCAATGCTGCGGAGTCGGTGCCGATGTGCTCGGCACCCAACACGAATGCCTGGGCGAGGCCGTTCGGCTCGTGTTGGACCTTGTAGGTCAGGGAGATGCCGAATTGGGAGCCATCACCGAGCAGGCGGGTGAACTGGTCGGCGTCCTGGGGGGTGGTGATGATGAGGATCTCGCGGATCCCGGCCAGGATCAGTGTCGAGAGCGGGTAGTAGATCATCGGTTTGTCGTAGACCGGGACCAGCTGCTTGCTGACGCCCATCGTGATCGGATGAAGACGCGAGCCCGTGCCGCCCGCCAGAATGATTCCCCGCATGACCGCGAAGTCTTCCAGACCCTCCGATCACCCGCTCGATTGTGTCGTCACTCACTCCCAGGGGATTCGATACGGATGGGAGCCGATGTCGGATTCGGCGATCGGCGTCGGCCAGTGTTCCGGCCACTCGACTCGCGGGTCGGCTTTGAGTTCCTCGACTTCCGGTGGCACCGGGTCCGCGTCCACCTCGATGCGTTCCCAGCTGCATTCACCCGACGCGACCCGGCCTGCATAGTGGATCAGGTCGGCCGACGCCCGCGGTGACGACGCCAGGCGAGCCAGCAATTCTGCGGTGACTCGGTGGGTCGCTGTTGTCTTCAGATCGGTGTCGAGGGCCCGCGCACGCGCGGCTTCGAGCTCACCGCAGGATGCCATCAGACGGTCGTACGCGTCGCGGACGTGCGGAGGCAGAAACTCGATCATGCATCCCGCCATGGTTCGTCGCCGGTGCCGACGGAGAAGTCCTCGTCCGGAGTCTCGAGTACCGGTCGGATATCCGCCGTTTTGCCTGCTTCGACTGCCTGCTTGCCGTAGTCGAGGAAGTCGTTAAGGGGGCGCAACGTGTCGTCGATCTTCTTGCCCACCTGGCCTTCGGGATCGCCGATCGCGTCGAGGAACGCGCCGAAGTCGTCGACCACCTGCTCGATCTGCGCGATGAGTTCCTTGGTCAGATCCATTGCGGTCCAGCATATTTCGATGATGCTCTCGACCTGCCAGGCTGTGCCCACCACCGGTACCTTCTTGATCACGACCTTCAATGCACCGCGGGCGTTGTCGACCTCGACCTCCGATTCCAGAAGCTCGACGATCTTGCGGACCACTGCCGATGCGGCCTCGCGAAGCTGGTCGGATATCACCGCACATACCGCGGATATGGTTCGTCCGGCGGGCCCTTCCCATCGCATTGCGGCCAGTTGTCGGTCGGCATAGTCGGCGAATGCCTGTGCGGCAGCGCCGTTCCAGTAGTTGTCGACGCGGCGCACTCCTGCCGAGAAGGACTCTGCGGCAGCTTCCATGGCGTCGCCTGCAATCTGGTACGCCTGGCCGATTCTCCTGATTTCGTTCCAGTTGCCGGTGATCGGAATGGTCGCCTCGTTCAGGGGGCTCCACCCGGAGAGCTCGAAGATCGTTCGATCGATCTCTCCGAGCCAGCCGGCCGCTTCGTTGACTACCTCGCGGAGATCGTCGACGGCGGGATTCGTTGGTGGGTAGTCGATCCCGTGTGGCCGGCCGTAGTCGGCTGCCCCGTCGAATTCATCCACGTGCCCAACGGCGGCACGATCCGAACTGCCACGATCGAAGCCCGGAATCAGGGGTCCGCTTGTGTGAGCGTTGAGCAGGTCGTAGTTTCGCTGATCCTGATCGGCATACAGCCACGCCGCCTTGTTGAGTTCGGCACCTATTTCCCCGCAATTTGCAGACAGGTGAACCTGCCGAGAGCGTGTCATCTCCTGGAAGCGAGCGAGATACGGCTGGAGTCGCTGCAGGATCTGCCCAACCACGTTCTCGCTGAGACCAGCATTGTCGAGCAGATAGCGACGGCTGGCCAGTGTTTCGACGCTGATGCGATCGAGAAGATTGCCGAGACCGGCTATTTCCGAGGAATTAGCATAAAGAGGTTCGGTCATTGCACTGGACTCTTTCGAAGAGTGGAGATAAGGCTGTCGACGTCCTCGTCGTTCAGCGCATTCTCGACGTCCCGGTCGGCCAGAACCACGAAGACCGCCACCTCTGTTGTGGCGAAACCGGTTGTGGTCACTACGTCAAATGTTGCGCTGGGAGGTGGGCAATCAGGCGTATCGGGTATGTCTTCGACCGAGGCTGAGTAACGGACGGCTGGCTCACCGTCCACTTCCAAGTACTGAGGGTCGCTGATCCGAACAGTAGGTGTTTCGGATCCGTCTCTGTTGGTGAAGATCATCGAGGCCTTTTGCACCTCTTGAAACGCGAGCACCGTCAAGTCTCCGACGCGTCGACCGGTCATCCCTGTGATTGCCGAGGTCTGAAATTCGCCACCTTCGCAGTCGAAGCGCCCGTGCAGCCCCAGAGCGCCGTACGTAGCGGTCGACCCGTCCTCACCGGTCCACTCCGTAAACGCGTCGTACTGGTTCTCCCAGTCCGCCGGTATCTCGTAGGTCCAGCCGAATTTGGTTGCGATGGGCTGCGGTTGCCCCTCGGGCACCTCGATTTTCGGTGGCGGTCGGTTCATCGACGGAAATCCGGGCGGCAGAGGTGGCGGGGCCGTCGTCGAGCCCGTGGGTTCCGGCGACACCGGCGGAAGAGCCTGTACCCCCTCGTACGGTTCCGGCACCTCCGGTGCCAGCTGCGGGATTGCCCACATGATCCCGAACAGCAGCGTCACCGATGCCGCGAGACGAACAAGAATCTTCCCCAGACCCATCTGATCACCACTCCCCCCGAAGTCGAACAGAAGCTAGCACGCGTGGCAGACAAGATCGGCCCGCACGAGCATCCCCCGGTAAAGTGCCGGTACATGAGAATTCTCGTCACGGGTGGGGCCGGGTTCATCGGCGCGAACTTCGTACATCAGACCCTCGCGCAGCGTCCCGACTCCCAGGTCACCGTGCTCGACAAGCTCACCTACGCCGGCAACAAGGCCTCCCTCGACCCCGTCGCCGATCGGATCGACTTCGTCCACGGAGACATCGCCGACGCCGATCTCGTCGACCGCCTCGTTCGCGAAACGGACCTGGTTGTGCACTTCGCCGCCGAATCCCACAACGACAACTCGTTGACCGATCCGTGGCCGTTCGTGCACACCAACGTCATCGGCACCACCACCTTGCTCAACGCGGTCCGCGAACACGACGTCCGCTACCACCACATCTCCACCGACGAGGTCTACGGCGATCTCGAACTCGACGACCCGGCGCGGTTCACCGAATCGACCCCGTACAACCCGTCGAGCCCGTACTCGTCCACCAAGGCCTCGAGCGATCTGCTGGTGCGCGCCTGGACCCGCTCGTTCGGCGTTCGCTCCACCATTTCCAACTGCTCGAACAATTACGGTCCCTACCAGCACGTGGAGAAGTTCATCCCGCGTCAGATCACCAACATCCTCAGCGGCTCCCGGCCCAAGCTCTACGGGGCAGGGCAGAACGTGCGCGACTGGATCCACGTCGACGACCACAACAGCGCCGTCTGGGCCATCATCGACGGCGGCCGCATCGGCGAGACCTACCTCATCGGAGCCGACGGCGAAGCGAACAACCGCACCGTCCTCGAAGCCATTCTCGAAGAGACCGGCAACGCACCCGACGCCTTCGATTTCGTCACCGACCGCCCCGGCCACGACCTGCGCTACGCCATCGACTCGACCAAGCTCCGCACCGAATTGGGTTGGACACCAACCTATATCGACTTTCGCGCCGGCCTGAAGGCGACCGTCGACTGGTACCGCGACAACGAGCAGTGGTGGCGACCGCAGAAGGACGCCACCGAGGCCGTCTACGCAGCGAAAGAGTCCGTACTGCCCTGACCGATATGTGAGGCGCGCTCACGCGGGTTCGACACGGTGATGCATACTGCGAGGCGAACACAAGCAAGCCAGTCGCAATGGGGGAAGCCGGTCGAAATCCGGCGCTGACCCGCAACGGTGGGCCACCGACGAAGGTGGCGAGCCCGATTACCCAGCGGCTGGTGTGCGACACACCTATTCGTCGTGGTCTACGAATCGGCAGTCCTGCGCGTGGCCGCTTCGTGCTGCGCACCCGACTCTCATTTCGTGGCTCTGAGCTCCAGCGAGGTTCTCATGTCACGCTCCGCCCCCATCGCCGTTCTCGCCGCGGCCGTCCTGTTCGCGGGCTGCTCCCGCGGTGATGCCCCTGCCGATGCTGCCCCGACAGCGCCGTTCGATCAACCCGTCGAGGTGACGAACTGCGACATCGTGCAGCGGTTCGACGCCCCACCTCAGCGCATTGTTTCGATGAACGACCACGTCACGGAGGTCCTCATCGAGATGGGCGTGGCGGATCGGATCGTCGGGATGGGTTATCGCAATGCCGTTCCGACGCCGGAGACGGCCGACGAGTTCGCGTCGATAGACGGCCTCGCCGACGAGTATCCGACCAAGGAGCAGATCCTCGACCTGGACCCGGATCTCGTCGTAGGCGGAATGCGGAGCGCGTTCGACGACAAGGAAGGTCGCTCGCGCGTGTCGTTCGCCGAACTCGACATCCCGACGTTCCTGTTCTCCGAATATTGCGGCGCAGGTCTCGCGGATATCGGGATGTTGGAGACGGATTACGCCCAACTGGGCGACCTCCTGGGCGTGGCCGACGCTGCGCGGGAAGTCACCGACGGTGTGGTCAGCGGGCTCGACGAGATCGACGATGCGCTCGCCGGCGTCGCCCCCACGCCCACGTTCTTCTACGACTCGGGCGAGAGCGAGCCCACCACGATCGGAGGCGTTGGCGTCGGGCAACTCATCGCCGATCACGCCGGAGCCGAGAACATCTTCGTAGAGGGAGACCGGCCGTACCTGGGTACGACGTGGGAACTCGTCGGCGAACGGGCCCCGGAGGCCATCGTGGTCCTCGACTACGGCGACACGTCCGCCGAGGGCAAGATCGACTTCTTGAAGAGCCAGCCGATCATGGCGACGACGCCTGCCGTGCAGCAAGACGCATTCGTCATCGTTCCGCTCGACGACTTCTTCCAGAGTCCGCGGCTCGTCGGAAGCGCCGATACCATCGCGCGCTCGCTGCATCCTGATCGCTTCTGATGAGCGCAGTGCTGGACAAGCCTGCCATCTCCGCCACTCAGGGCACACGATCGTCGCGTACCGGCTTCGGCTTGATCCTCCTCGTTTCGGCGGCAGCGTTGCTGGCGTCCATTGCAGCGGCCGTGTCGTTCGGGTCGGTGCGAATCCCCATGGGCGACGTGTGGGCCATCGTCGCGCACCGGCTCGCCCCAGGCGTGTTCGAGTCGTGGTGGACCGAGGCGCGTGCAGCGATCGTCGTCGATTCGCGGCTTCCGCGGTCGTTGACCGCCGCGGTGGTCGGTGCGTCCCTCGCACTCGCCGGCGGTGTTGCACAGGCGGTCACGCGAAACCCGCTGGCCGATCCGTACCTGCTCGGCGTGTCCTCGGGTGCCGGTTTCGGTGTGGTGATGGTGATGACGCTCGGCATCGGCGCGGGTGCACTCGGCGCGTTCACCGTGCCTGCGGCCGCGTTCGTCGGTGCGCTGATCCCGCTGTTCCTGGCGCTCGCGATCGGCGGTCGATACCCACACTCGACGGCGATCGTTCTCGTCGGTGTCGCAGTGGGCAGCGTCTTCACCGCTCTCATCACCTTGACGCTGCTCGTGTTCGCGGACGAGCGAAGTCTGAGCGGTGTATTGCATTGGCTCGCGGGTGGTTTCGGTGATGCCCGCTGGTCGACTCTCGTGTTCCCCGTGCTGGCGTTGGTCGGCGTGGGACTGCTCGTATCGATCAGCGCGCCCAGGATGGACCTGCTCAAAACAGGTGACGACGGTGCGGCCGCGCTGGGGATGAACGTACGCCGGTTCCGAATGATGCAACTGCTGGCCATCTCCTTGTTGGCGGGTGCAGCGGTATCGGTCAGTGGTGGAATCGGATTCGTCGGGCTACTGGTGCCGCATCTCGCCGGATACGTCGTCGGCTCCCGTGCTGTCAGGCTGCTGCCCGTGGCGGCGTTGTTCGGTGCGATAGCCCTCGTCGGTGCCGACACGCTCGCGCGCTCGATCACGCAGAGCACCGAGGTCCCGGTGGGAGTGATCACCGCGCTCGTCGGCGCACCGATCTTCGTGTTCATGCTGTATCGCCGCTACGCACGGGAGATCTGATGCGGCTGTCCGTGCGTGAGTTGTCCACGCGACTCGGGTCGCGAGAGGTGCTGCGCAGCGTTGACTTCGACGTTGCTGCCGGTGAGGTGCTCGGTCTCGTCGGGCCGAACGGGTCCGGGAAGACGACAGCACTGCGGTGTTGCTATCGAGCTCTGACTCCCTCTGCCGGAACGGTTCTCGTCGACGGTGCCGATGTGCACACCATGAAGCGATCGGAGCTGTCGCGGACGATCGGCGTCGGAACCCAGGAGCCGCAGGCATCGGTGGGTCTGACCGTCCGGGAATCCGTAGCGCTCGGCCGCGTGCCACATCGCGGTTGGTTCGACCGCCCCACCTCGTCCGACGACGACATCGTCACCGCGTGTATGGACCGCGTCGATCTTCTCGCGTTGGAGAATCGCGACGTCGGGTCGCTCTCCGGCGGCGAGCGGCAGCGGGTGTCCATCGCGCGCGCCCTGGCGCAACAGCCGCAGATCCTGCTGCTGGACGAGCCGACCAACCATCTCGATCTGCGGCAGCAGTTGATCGTGATGAATGCGGTTCGCGACCTGGCCGCAGACGGGCTGGCCATCGTCGTGACCGTGCACGATCTGCGGCTGGCTGTGGAGTACTGCCACAGTCTCGCCGTGCTCGACGGCGGGGCCGTGGTGGCGTCGGGACCGACCACCGATGTTCTCGACGATCGGTTGCTCGCCGACGTGTTCGGTATTCGCGCGACCGTCCGGACGGGACCGCAGCCCACCATCGACATTCACGGGTTGGCATGAACGTCTACGCGCTTGCAGCGCAGCGAGTTCCGAGTCTGCAGCAGTACATCGACGGGCCGTTCGATCTCTGTGCGACGGTCATGCTCGACGGCGAGTGGTTGCGGGCGCGGGTCGACGACACCGGCCGCCGGTGGCAGTGCACCGATGCGCGAGTCGACGGAACACTGTGGTGGTATTCGGCCAGCTCGACGATCGCGTTCGTTGCCGTCGCCGCGGCGATGGTGACGGGTGAGGCAGCAGATCCACGGCTGGACGGTGCGCGTTGCTTCCTGCGGCCGGACGGATATCTGGGCGGAACGGTATCGGACAGAGTTCTCGAGGTCTCGGCTCTGCCTGAGGCACTGACCGAGACGTTCACCGGCATCGTCGACGCGTTGGCGGCGGCGTCGGGGGCGCGCAGGCAAGCGCTGTGGGCAATCGCGTCGGATTCGATCGCCAATCGAAGCTTGGATGTGGCTGTGGCCCTCGGTGATCAGACACTCGGCAGCGACTTCGCAGCGTGGCTGATCGGGGAGATGGCCGCGACGCTTCCGAAGCCGCGCTTCGTCGACGTCGGTGGACGACGTTTCACGCAGCGCTGCTCCTGCTGCCTGCTCTACGAGACGGGTGGAGCGGACAAGTGCACCAGCTGTCCACGTCGATCGCCGTCGGACAGGTTGCGGGGTCTGGAGGCCGCCGCGCGATACTAGCTGCTGCGCGACATTCGGTGGCGCAGCAGCAGATACACCGCGCGACGCATGAACGAGGTCATCAGCGCCTTGGCGTTGCCGATGCGAACGTCGCTGTCGGACAACAGGGTCGGGTCGCTGGCCTGCAGTGAGCGGTGGAAGTCAGCGGCCTGACGTGCCTGCTGTGTTGCCAGTTCCACGCTCCACTGCCCGGAGTTGATGCGGAACGACGCCAATGGCTCTGGGATGGCCACGATATCGCCGCGAAGTGCGACAGCGATGAAGGTGGCCTGGTCGATCAGGTAGGGATGGCTGTTGTCCCACAGTCCGATGTCGCGGAGCTCCGCGAGCTTCATCATGACGCCGCCGGGTTCGCCGAAGATGTTGGCGCCGGCTCGAACTGCGGTTCGGGCGGCAACTCGGCCCGAGACCGTTCCGTGCAGTCCGCCGAGCCCGCGGGCGGCGATGACGGTCTTGCCGTAGGCGTCGATCAGCGTCCGCTGCGAGGCGACCAGAACGGCGGACGGGTTGTCGTCGAATGCCTGTACCTGGATGGCCAACGCGGTGGGCGCGATGGTGTCGTCGCCGCAGACGAGTTTGATCAATTCTCCCGTGGCCTCTTCGGTCACGCGATTCCAGTTGGCCTGCGCGCCGCCACCGGTCGGGGTGGTCATGAGGCGAATCCGTGGGTCGTCGAACTTCTGCGCGACGGCGAGGGTGTCGTCGGTCGACGAATGATCGGCGATGACCAGTTCGAAGTCGGTGAACGTCTGGGCGAGGATCGAATCGATGGTCTCTGCGAGGTATTCGGCGTTGTTGTATGCCGGGACGACGACGGATACACGGGGTGTCATGGTGTGGGAGCCTGGCTCTTTCTGCGGAACGAGAAGTCGCGGTAGCCGAAGAAGCTGACGACTGCCATCACTGCTGTGACGACCAATTGTGAAGGGATGGGCGGGAAGTGGAAGACGGACACTGCGATCGTCATCAGGGAGATGTTGGCGACGAACGCGCCGAAGTTCACGACGAAGAACCGGAGCAGATCGCGTAGGAAGTGACCCCGCACGCGGAACACCAGGTAGCGGTACATCGCGAACGCGCACAGCACATTGCAGAGGTAGCCGAGCACGATCGCGGCGTGGTATCCGTACTGCTCACCGATCAGCAACTGCCACAGGATGAACCACGCGGTACCCAATGCGGTGTTGACGCCACCGACGAGCAGGAACGCGATCTTCTGATTCTTGACGATGCGCATCAGCGGCCCCGGTGCGCCGTTCATACCGGCCGGGGGAGCAGGGGTCTGTGGTTCGGTCATCGACCGACCCCCAATGCCTGACGCGTCGCGAACAGGGTGGAGGCGATGCCTGCGGGCAACGTTCGGTGCGTTCGGCGATCGATCTGCGGCCAGACCGTCGAACGCAGCCGCAGATCGCGACCTTGGAACACCGCGAGCGGGGACGCCGCCAGCACCACGTTCGGTCGGCGGCGGAACACCGTCCGGCATGCTCCGAGTATCGAGCCGATGGTGACGGCCTCACCGGAGGCGAAGATCTTGATCGTCGGCGAGAGTCGTTGCGTGGCCGACATGGCGAGGGTGTCGGCGACCATCTCGGCCGCGTCGGACACGTAGAGGTAGTCGCGCAACGTGTCCATCGGCACGTAGATGGAGACGGGGGAGGCCATGAGGTATCCGCGGCACAGGTGCGAGATGAGGCCCTGCGGTTTCGCGAGGTTCTGCCCCGGCCCGTAGAGGTTCGCGAACCGACCGATGACCACGTTGATGCCGGTGTGTTCACCGAACTCGGTCGCGATGGCCTCGGACTGCAGCTTCGCGAAGCCGTAGTCGCCCAACGGAACCGGGGTCGTTCCTTCGTGATGCGGGGCTCCGGTCGCGCCGGCATAGACGCCACCGGCGGACGAGGCGAGGAACACGGTTCCGGTGCCCGCGCGGTCGGCGGCGACAGCTTCGATGCGCGCCAGGACGGTGCGGATCAGACCGTTCTCTTCGGCGAATTGTGCTGCGCTGGTTCCGTTCACGCCCGCGCCCGCGGCCCAGATCACGTTCCACGTACCGATGGCGAAGGAATCGAAGAACTCCGAGCAGCGCTGCAGCAGTGCCTGTTCAGCGGACTCTCTGTCCGACCACGGGATGGTGCTGGTGTGCACCCGATGGCCGCGACGCTCGGCCTCGCGGGTCACCGCTGCGCCGAGTAGTCCGCCGCTACCGACGATCCACGTGTGCGTCGCGGTCACGCCGGCGGCGAAGGTTCGGTCGATGGCGCAGTGCGTCCGAGCGGCCCGTTTCCCGGATCGGTGACGATCAGGTACGGCGGCTTGCCCATGGCGGTCTTGACGTTGACGCCCACGTACTCGGCCACCACACCGAGGGAGAACAGAGTTGCTCCGAAGCCGAACAACAGAATGACCATCGTCGATGCCCAGCCTCGCACCTCGGCACCGGAATCGAAGACGAAGTACGACACCAGTACGTAGGCCACCAGAATCAGGCCGAGTACCGCGAAGGCGATGCCGATGAAGCTGACCAGCCGCAGACCCTTGGTGCCGCTCGAGAGCACCATCCGCCAGAAGTGCGAGAGCAAGGTACGCAGTCGGTAGCCCGATCGGCGGTCCACCTCTTCGCGCAGCGCCACCGGGCTGGTCGTGACGTCGCCTGCTATCCATCCGAGTGCGATGTCCAGGTACGCCTCGGAGCCGGCGTAGGCGGCGACGGAGCGGCCGACCTCACCGAGCACCAGGCGGTAGCTCTGATAGTCGACGGTGTTGTCCCCGGCAAGGGCTTTGGCGATCAACCATTTCGCGCCGCGAGAGGCGGTGTTGCGCCACAGTCCGTGCGGTGCGACGTTGGTCGGTTTGGCGTAGACGACGGTGGACTGCTGGTCGAGGGCGGTGTCGAGCATTCCGCCGATGGCCGCCGGGTCGTGCTGGCCGTCCTCGTCCATCGTGACGATCCATTCGCCGCCGCTCGACGCCATGCCGGCGAGGGTGGCGGGGTGCTGACCGAAATTGCGACTCAGCCACACCCCACGAACGAACGTGTGCGCAGCGGTCAGCCGCCTGATCACCGCGGCGGAGTCGTCGGGTCCGTGATCGAAGACGAGCAGAACTTCCTCGACGATCATCGGACGCCCGACGGGGGTGTGAGTCACCTGCGTCAACGGAAGGATCTCGTCCATCAGCGCACTGAGCGTCCGTTCACCCTGGTAGACCGGCACCACGATGGAAATGCGGTGCGGATCAGCAGCAGAATCGTCGGACATCACGAGGGCCTACCCTATCCGTTCCCGCTGTCACCATCGAACTCCGGCGCGGCAGGGCTTCTGCGTCGCCGCACATCGAGTACCACCAGACCGACCAGCAGCAGCACCCCGCCTGCCATCGCGGCCAGTCCGAGACGTTCGCCGGGCGGCCTGAAGGTGATGTGCAGGTCCGCGTTCTCGGTGCCGGGCGGCAGGTCGACGTAGAGGAAGATGTCGGCCAACCCCTTCGTCTGCAGCTCTTCACCGTTCAGGGTCGCGGTGTAGCCGGGCCAGGCCAGACGCGAGAACACGACGCTGCCGCCGTTCGGAGCGCTGACGTCGACGTGTTCCGAGTCCGCATCGGACGATCGAGGTTCTGCTGTGGCGTTCACGGTCGCGACGACGCGTCCCGTCGACGCGGGAATCAACCCGTCGACGCGTTCGAGGACGTAGATCTGGCGAGCGGACTCGGGCGTGGGAGCGGTCACCCACCTCCAGCCTGCGGGCGCGGGCCGGGAGTCGGCGAGTGGATACTGGTTCTTCTGCAGCACGATTCGATCGAGTTGCATCAGGTCGGCGTAGGTCTTGCCGGTGTACGGCTCGATCTCGAACACGCGCCGGAAGGCGTCCTTGCAGGTCGATCCCTCGTGCTCGAAGCACAGGAGATTGGCGAAGTCGAGGTAGCCGACGGGGGTGTAGGCGTTGGCGTAGTCCAGGCCCATGATCTTGGCGGAGTTGCCGTACACCTGGGAGTGCCAGGGCAGCTGCGGGTCGTCGGGTCCGTCGGCTTCGGTCTCGGTGAGTGCGCGACTGCCGAGTTGCAGGGTTGCGCCCTGCCACTGCGGAAATTCGGCCTTGGCCTCGGACTGTGACGCCGGCAGCCACCACTTGGCGAACGGCGGGTCGTAGGTGGCCACCTGGTACATCGCGACCGGTGCGATGGTCACGAGTAGCAGCGCCGCCGTCGCTCGGGTGGAGAAGCGGTGGGCCAGCAGCAGAGCCAGTGCTCCGACCAGCAGGATCACCAGCGCAGCGAGGGCGTGGCGGCCGAAGAACTCCGGTCCCGACGAGCCGGCGCGCAGCAGCAGCACCAGGGTCAACAGGCCGGCCGCGAGCAGCCGTGGCCGCAGTCGGTCGAGAGTTCCGTACCGGCTGATCAGGGTGACCACGAGAATCAGCGCGACGAGGGCGACGAACGGCAGAATGCGGGCGGGCCAGCGGATCGGTCCGATGTCGCTGGGGCCTGCGGTGAAGATCAGGGCGAACGCCAGCATGATCAGCGGGGCTGCCAGCTCGCGCAGAGCCGCGGGTACCCGACGCCAGGCGATGAAGGCCAGCGCGGGCACCACGAACCAGGCGATGTAGGTGACCGGCGATTCGGTGGTCTCGCCCGCCCAGGATTCGATGCTCGTCACGGCGGTCGGGATGCTCGCGGTCAGCGATTCCGACCACGGTGCCGTCAGGAAGTTGTCGTTGAACGTGCCTTCGTCGCCGCTACGCCAGGTGACTGCGGAGGTGAGGACACCGGGCAGGAACGTGACGGCCCCGCAGGCCGCGGCAGCGATGCCCACCGCGCACACCTTCAGCGCCGGACGCCACAGTCGCTGGAACAGTCGTTCGCCGATCGCGACGGATCCGATCATCACTCCGGCCATCACCGCGGCGTGGACGTATCCCACGCTGATGGCGAGGTAGAGGAAGACGAACGGCACGATCGGGCCGCTGCGGCCGCGGGCGTAGGACACCGAGCTCGCCCACGCGTTCATGATCCACGCGGTGCCCATCAGCGCGGTCACCCACGAGGTGTTCTCGAAGAACAGCGTGAAGCCGACGAACGGTGCGCTCGCACCCGCCACCGCAGCCCAGTTCGCCCGCGCCCCGTAGGCGAGAGCGACACGAAAAACACCCCAGGCCAACAGAATCGAGAAGCCGAGTTTGACGACCGTGGCCAGCAGCACCAGGTTGTCGATCGACGGCGAGATGTAGTTGATCGCCATCTGCACGGGATTCCACAGGCCGCCCTGGCCCTCGACCGGGTAATTGCCTGCCATCCACTGATCGAGCACCAGCGAGGGGAAATGCCCGTCGCGCATGATGCGTCCGAGCTGGAGCCAGTTGGGTACGGCCCCCGATTCGGTGTCGTCGATGTAGAAGAAGCGGGGATCGACGCTGAGCACCAGGAGATAACCGAGGACGACGACTGCAGCGACCGCTGCTCCCCACGCGAGGCGCTCTCTCCTGCTGTCGGGCAGGGCGGCGCGCGCGATCTGTGTATCCGTGGGGGTCAAGGGTCAACTCCGTGAGTTCGGGCAAAGACACTCGACTGTATCTCTCGAGGTGTCCGGGAACCGAAACGTCGACGCGTGTGACCCGCAGGTGTTGGTGGGAAACAAACTATTGCGAGTGACCACTCTCTAAGTTAGATTGGCCTGACACTATGACGGAGGTCACATTGAACTCGAACATTTCTTTCGACGTCGTCATCACCGGCGGCACCGTCTACGACGGGTCCGGCGGTCCCGGAGTTCGAGCCGATGTGGGCATCGTCGACGGTGTGGTGCGGGCCGTGTCCTCCGCGCCGCTCGAGGCGGGCCCGGCGACCGAGGTGGTCGACGCCACCGGCAAGTGGGTCACGCCGGGCTTCGTGGACGTCCATACCCATTACGACGCAGAGGTGCTCGTCGGTCCGGGCCTCGAAGAGTCCGTCCGGCACGGGGTCACGACGGTTCTGCTGGGGAACTGTTCGTTGTCGACGCTCTACTCCACTCCGGTCGACATCGCGGATCTTTTCAGTCGGGTCGAGGCGTTGCCGCGAGATCATGTGCTCAAAGCCGTCGATACGCACAAGACGTGGACCACGCCCGACGAATACATCGCTGCGCTCGAGCGCCTGCCTCTCGGTCCCAATATCGCTGCTCTGGTTGGACATTCGGATCTTCGGGCGCACGTGATGGGATTGGATCGATCGACCGATCGCAGTCAGAGGCCCACCCGCGAGGAGTGGCGCGCCATGTCGGACGCGCTTGAGCAGGCACTGGACGCCGGACTGCTCGGAATGTCGACCATGACCAATCCGTGGGACAAGCTGGACGGCGATCGGTACCGGTCTCGGTCGTTGCCGTCTTCGTACGCACGGTGGAGCGAATTCCGTGCGCTGCACAAGATCTTGCGTCGACGCGGCCGTCTGCTGCAGAGCATTCCGAACCTGAACACCAAGTACGACATGCTGTTCTTCCTCGCCTCGGCCACCGGCATCGGCCGCATTCCACTCAAGATCTCGCTGCTCGCCGCGGCGGATGCGAAGGCGTCGCCCTGGATTCATCGCGTCTTCGGCCCGCTCGCTCGCATGGTCAACGGGCCGGGCAAGGGCCAGTTCCGTTGGCAGCACCTGCCCACCACGTTCGACGTCTACTCCGACGGCATCGACCTGGTGGTGTTCGAGGAGTTCGGCTCGGGCCGAGCCGCTCTTCATCTACGAGAAGAATTGGGACGCAACGAGTTGCTCTCGGACGAGGCGTACCGCCGTTGGTTCCGCGCCGATTTCGAGAAGAAGTTCAGCTCACGCGTCTGGCATCGAGACTTCGCCGACGCCCAGATCACCGAGTGCCCCGACGCGTCGGTCGTCGGCAAGAACGTCGCCGAGGTCGCCGCCGAACGAGGTGTGCACGTGGTGGACGCGTTCCTCGATCTGGTGGTCGAACACGGCCGGAAGCTGCGCTGGCACACGACGGTCGCGAATCATCGCAAGCGTCAGATGGACAAGCTGATCAACCAGCCCGGGGTCACCGTGGGTTTCTCCGACGCCGGCGCGCATCTGCGCAACATGGCGTTCTACAACTTCGGCATCCGGTTGCTGCACCGCGTGCACGACGCGCGTCACGATCGCCGACCGTTCATGACGGTGGAGAAGGCAGTGCACAAGCTCAGCGGCGAGCCGGCCGATTTCTACGGCGTCGACGCCGGACACGTGCGGGTGGGTGATCGTGCCGACATCGTGGTAATCGATCCGGAAGGGCTGGACGAGGAGGTTCTGGCCTACCGGGAGGAGACCATGCCGGAGTTCGGTGGTCTGAGCCGGATGGTCAACCGCAACGATCGCGCTGTCGCCGCCACCCTGGTCGCGGGCCGAGTGGTGTTCTCCGGCGGCGTCTTCGCTCCGTGGTTCGGGGTGTCGGAGCGGGCCGGTAGCTTCCTGCGGGCAGGCACTCCAACCGCTCCGCGTCGCCGGGAGCGTGTGTGAGCCCGAGTCAACAACAGCGTCGAACCGAGACGATCGGAAAACTGCTCGACGCGACGATCGCGTCGTTGTGCGAGAAGGGCTATGCCGCAACCAGTGTCAGCGAGATCGTCAGCCGCGCAGGGGTGTCGTCCGGTGCCATGTTCCGGCATTTCGACACCAGGCTCGACCTGATCGTCGCCGCGGCCGACGAGGTTCGCCGCCGCCAGTTCGTCGAGTTCCGTCATGGACTGTCCGGTTTCGGTAGCGCGTCGATCGAACACTGCCTCGAATTGCTCAGGGCTGCCTGCCGCGCCCCGATCAACGGTGCGTGGTACGAGCTACTGACCGCCGCCCGCAGTCACGATGAGCTGCGAGAAAGGCTGCAGCCCTTCACCGTTCGCTATCACGAGCAGATCGCCGAACTCGCTCGTACGCTACCGGTCGCAGGTGTGCTGGATCCACGGCATCTGGAGACGGTGATCTTCAGCGTGGTGCATCTACTCGACGGCGAGGCGTTGGCCGCCGTGGTGCATCCGCAACCCGAGCAGGAGGCCATGCGGCTGAAAATGATTGCGCACCTGTTGCGCGGTGGCACTCTGCACGCCCTGAGCGACGCAGGATGAGCAACTGGACTGTCTGCACGCCCGGCGCAGAACTTCCCGTCGTCGAGTACGGGAATCCGGAGGCGCGCTCGACGGTGCTGCTGGTGCACGGCTATCCCGACAACCGTCACGTGTTCGATCCGCTGATCGCCGAACTCGGCGATCAGGTTCGAGTGATCACGTACGACACGCGAGGCAGCGGAGCGTCCGTGCTCGAGCCCGCAGCGGACGTGTCCATCGAACAACTGGCGCGCGACGCCTTTGCGGTGGTGGAGTCGATTCCTGGGCTCACCGGGAAGGTGCACGTCTTCGCTCACGATTGGGGGTCGGTCCAGATGTGGGAGGCGATGGCCTCGCCTCGCGCATCCACCGGGTTCGCGTCGTACACGTCGGTGTCCGGCCCGAGCCTGGACCACCTGCGGCAGGTGGCGCGGGCGCGGTTGGTGCGACCGCAGCGTTGGCCGTCGCTGCTCGGCCAGTTGGCGCGGTCCTGGTACGTCTTCGGGTTCCACGTGCCCGTGCTGGGCACCCGGGTTCCGGGATTGCTGGCGCGCCTGAATGCCGAGGGCGAGCCGACCCCGACGGTGGCCGACCAGCAGCGCGGCATCGCCCTGTACCGCGCCAACGTGCTGAGGCGTCTGCTCGGCGGACCTGCCCCGCAGTGCGCCGTCCCGACCACCGTGGTCGTCCCGACTCGCGACCGCATGCTCTCGCCGAATCTCACCGACGGTCTGGATCGATGGATCCCCGACCTGCGCGTCGTTCGGGTCGATACGGGCCACTGGTGGCCGTACACGCACCCGATCGACGCCGCTCGCGTGCTGATGGCGAGGGTGCGGGAAGCGGAGTAGACGGCGAGCGTCGGACGGATCGGTCGGGGGCTGTGCAACCATGGTCAGTGGTCTTCTTCTCTCCACGGCCGCACAGAGCCACTACTCGAACTGGATGGGGTACTTCTCGGTATGGACGGCACTGCTCTCGATCGTCTCGGCTCCGCGTCGAATTCGTCGGCTGTTGCCGGCGGTGACGGTGAGCCCGAACTGACAGTCCAGAGACTGCTGTTCGACGGTCCGTCGCCCCTGGTCAGTGCCGATATGTACAGCTCGGTCGGCAAGGGCAATGCCGAGCGCACCCGTACGGGCGTTCGGATCGCCAAGCGAAGCGTGGTGCACACCAACAGTTACTTCGGACGGTTCCCGGCCAGCTACTGGCAGCGGTGGACCACCGTCACCGAGGTGGTGTTCCGGGCGAGCGTCGCCGGTGCCGGCCGGATCGATCTGGTGGCCACCGATTACAAGGGCCACGAGCGCACGATGGCCAGTACAACGGTCGATTCCGCGAACGCGTCGACTCAGGTGGCTGTTCCCGTCGCCACGACGCAGTTCCTCGACGGCGGTGCGCTGTACGTCCGCTTCACCACGACCTCGAGTGAATTGTCGGTGCAGGACGCGGAATGGACCGTTGCCGCGCCGGAGAAGCTGCGTCCCACCTCGGTGGTGATCTGCACGTTCAACCGCGCCGACGACTGCGCCAACACCGTTGCCGCCATGGCCGACGATCCCATCGCTCTGCTCGGTGTCGACAACGTCTACGTCGTCGATCAGGGCACCGACCAGGTGCAGACACGCGAGAAGTTCCAGCGCGTCGCGGCCGAGCTCGGCAGCAAGCTCGTCTACATCACTCAGCCCAACCTCGGCGGCGCAGGTGGATTCACGCGCGGGCTCTACGAGGTGCAGGGCAAGGGCGGCGATCCGGCCAACGTGATCTTCATGGACGACGACGTGCTGTGCGAGCCCGAGGCGATCGTCCGGATGAACTCGTTCGCCAACATGACCGTCGAGCCGGCGATCATCGGCGCCCAGATGCTGTACCTGTTGCACCCCGATCGCGTGCACGTCGGTGCCGAGGTGGCGAACCTGCAGAAGCTCGAAGCCGGAGTGCACGTCAAGAACGCGATCTCGGACAAGAGTGCGTTCAAGCGCAAGCGGCAGCAGGACGTCCGCGTCGACGCCGGCTACAACGGTTGGTGGTCGTGCCTCATCCCGTCCGAGATCGTCGGGCAGGTCGGCTATCCGCTGCCGCTGTTCTTCCAGTGGGACGACATCGAGTACGGATACCGTTCACGCGCAAACGGATTCGCCACCGTGACGCTTCCGGGCGCAGCGGTGTGGCATGCCGACTTCGCGTGGAAGGACTGGGACGAGTGGCACCGCTACTTCAACCTGCGCAACGGCATGATCACCGCAGCTCTGCACATCGAACTCGACGGGCGCGCGCTCGCCAAGCAGCTGTTCACCGATCTGCTGCGGTACCTGGTGTCGATGCAGTACGGCATGGCGTACACGCTGATCAAGGCCGTCGAGGACTTTCTGGCCGGGCCGGAATATTTGCTCGACGGCGGAATGGACGCAGCCGGTTCCATCAGACGTGAGCGCGCTGCTTACGGAGAAACCAAGCGCCACAACGCAAACGACGTTCCCGGGGTGCGTCCGGCCGACATGTTCATCACCCCCGCCGGTCCACATCCGAAGAAGAGCATGGAATTCGCGGTCCTGGCCAAGCGCGTGCTCAATCAGTGGCGTGGCACCGTGAATCCTGGCCCGGTCGCCATCTCGGCCGACGACGCACACTGGTGGCATGTATCGCTCTTCTCCCACGCGATCGTCACCGATCGCTCGCAGGAAGGCGTCCGAGTTCGCAAGCGCAACAAGGCGCATGCGACCGAACTGCTCAAGCGCGGCGTGACCGCACTCAAGCGTCTGCGCACCGAGACGCCCACCGTCGCCGCGTCGTACCGCGCCGCCGTGCCGCAGCTGACGAGCCGAGAGAACTGGGCTCGCCTGTACGGGCAGTAGCTATTTCGCGCGGACCTTCGGGGCCGTGCGAATGCGTACGACGACCTGTTCGTTGTCGGCGGTGTAGCCCAGGTAATCGAACTCGGTGCCGGTGCGTGCGACGAATTCCGTCCACGCCCGGTACTCGTGGTTGCGCCAGCCGGGGAAGTTGAAGTACTCGTCGAACACGATGACCGTGCCGACGGCGAGTCGATCGGCGACCAGATCCAGCACGGTCACCGTCGATGAGTACAGGTCTGCATCCAGGTGCAGGAACGCCAACTTCTCGTGGTGACCCTTCAGAAAGCCCGGCAGAGAATCCTCGAACAATCCGGGGACGATCTGCGCGCCCGGCACCTCGGGAATGTTCTCCTGCTCGAACAGCCCCTTCGGGAATCCGGTGCGCCAGGTCTCGGGTAGGCCGGAGAAGACGTCGAATCCGGCGACGACGGTGATGTCCTTACGCGAGCTCAATTCCTCGGCGATGATCTCGAGCGTCGTCCCGCTGGCGACGCCGAACTCGAGGGCCATGCCGCGAACCGAGACCTCGCCGAGGGCGAATCGCAGTGTCGCGTGCGGCCCCAGAAACGTCGGTGTCAGCGGCATCATCTCTTCGGCGAATTCGGCGCTCTGCGCGGCCGCCTCCACCTCGGAGGCGTAGAAGAGATCGCGGCGCGTGCGATGTTCGAGCCCGCGCACGAACGTGTGCAGGTCCGCGATCTCGCGACGTTGCCGCTCGACCACCTCGAGCAATTTCGCCTGCTGATCGCTGGTCTGCTCGGCCAGCTGTGCGGTCTGCTGAGCCAGAACCTCGCCGATCGCTCGTTGAAGCTTTTCCCGTGCCGACGACTTGATGCGATCAGCGAGCTTCCGAGGTTCCGTCATGGGCACACGGTAGCGGTATCACGTGGGTGCGCGCACCCCATGGCGGCAGCGTCAGGGCCTACGAAAGTGTTCCCGACGGCCCAGCCCGCGCAACCGGAACCACTCGGCAAGACCCTTCGGGTTGCGGGTGGTGATCAGGAAGAACCAGGTGAAGCGAATCCACTCCTGCGGCAGCAGCTTTCGCATGCCGGGCTGCGACATCAGGTAGCCGCGATTGCGGTAGGTGAAGTAGCGCTTGGTCGCGTCCTCCGGGTACTGCGTGTGCATCCGGCCACCGAGGATCGGCTTGAATTCCTCGGCCCCGTTGGGGTGGACGTAGGCGGCGGTGAGGCAGGTGCCGAACTTCAGGCCCGAGCGTTGCAACCGACGGTGCACTTCCACCTCGTCGCCGCGGACGAACAGACGCAGATCCGGCACGCCCACCGCGTCGATCGTCGACGCCTTGAACAGAGCGCCGTTGAACAGCGAGGCGATGCCTTCGAGGAGATCGTCGTCCGGGTTCGCCGGGTCGATCAATTCGGATCGCAGCCGACGCCATTCGACACCGCGTCGCAGCGGGAAGGCCAATCGGTCCGGATCGTCGATGTCGCAGACGACGGGGGAGACCTCGTCGAGTCCGTGGGTGAGGGCGCAGTCGTAGAGGGTCTCGAGTACCTTCGGGCCCTCGGGGCGGCCGTCGTCGTCGGCGAGGAACACCCAATCGGCACCGAGGGAGAGTGCGTACAGAATCCCGAGCGCGAACCCGCCTGCGCCGCCGAGATTGTGCTGCGAGCCGAGATACGTCGTCGGCAGGTCGATCGATTCCACCAGTTCGCGTACAGCGGGCTCATCGGCGTTGTCGACGACGACCAGATGATCGAGCGGACGCGTCTGCGCGCCGATGACCTCCAACGACAGAGCCAGCAACTCACGCCGCTTGTGCGTGACGATGACGCCGACAATCTTGTCAGCCACCGGCGTTGTCCTCGCGCTCGATTTCCTTCAGGATCTGCGCGACGTGATCGCCCGCGTCGTTGCCCTCGTATGCCCGCACCACGTCCTCGATGCCGCCCTGCTGCCGCACCTGACCGTGATCGATCCACATCGCGGTATCGCACAGCTGAGCCAGGAATTCGTTGGAGTGGCTGGCGAACACCAGGATTCCCGAGCGCTTCACCAACTCCTGCAGTCGCAGCCGAGCCTTCTTCATGAATTCCGCGTCGACGGCCCCGATGCCCTCGTCGAGCAGCAGGATCTCCGGGTCGATGCTGGTGACCACGCCCATCGCGACGCGCACGCGCATGCCCGTCGAATATGTACGAAGCGGCATGTCGAGGTAATCGCCCAGTTCGGTGAAGTCGGCGATCTCGTCCATCTTCGCGAGCATCTGCTTGCGGGTCTGCCCCAGGAACAGGCCGCGGATGATGATGTTCTCGTAGCCGGAGATCTCCGGATCCATACCGACGCCCAGATCGAACACCGGCGCGACGCGGCCGCGGATGGTCGCGCTGCCCCGCGTCGGCTCGTAGATGCCCGAGAGCAGACGCAGCAGCGTCGACTTGCCCGCACCGTTGTGGCCCACCAGTCCGACGCGGTCGCCGTCCTTCAGGTTCATCGTGATGTTCTTGAGAGCTTCCACGACGACGACGTCGGAGGAGTTGCGGTCGATCGCGCCACCGGCCTTGCCGAGGAACGCCTTCTTCAGCGACCGTGTCTTGGCGTCGAAGATGGGGAAGTCGACGCACGCGTCGTGGGTGCTGATGCTGATGGACAACTCGAATACCCCTAAACCCAGTAGGGCACGCGGGCCCGGTACTTCTTGAGTGCGACGATGGCCAGCGCCCATCCGACCACGGTGAAGCCGAGCACGATGTACCAGTGGTACGCCTGCTGATCCTCGCCGATCAGGGGGGCCCGGATGATGTCGAGGTAGTGGAAGAGCGGGTTGATCTCGACGAGCTTGGCGCGGTTCGCGGCCTCACCGCCCATCGACTCGAGTCCCGAGGTGGTCCACACGATCGGCGTCATGAAGAACATCAGCGTGACGAAGCTTCCGAGGATCGGGGCGATGTCGCGGTAGCGGGTGGCGACGATGCCGAACAGGATCGACACCCACACCGCGTTCAGCAGAATCAGCACCAGCGCCGGGATCGCGAAGACCACGGTCCAGTGCAGCCCGCCCTCGGGCCAGAAGATCGCGATGATGATCACGTAGATCAGCATGTTGTGGCCGAGCAGCAGCAACTGACGCCACACCAGGCGATAGACGTGCACGCTCAGCGCACTGGGGAGCTGTTTGATCAGACCCTCGTTGGCCACGAAGACGTCTCCGCCTTCGAGAATTGCGGCACTGATGAGGTTCCAGATGATCAGACCGACCGTGACGTGCGGCAGGAACTCGCGCAGATCGATGTTGAGCAGAACCGAATACAGCAAACCCATGGCAATCGCCTGCACACCGGTGGCGATGGTGATCCAGAACGGACCGATCACCGACCGGCGATAACGCTGCTTGATGTCCTGCCAGCCGAGATGCAGCCACAGCTCGCGCTGATTGAAACCGGTTCTGAGATCGCCGAAAGCCCGCCGATAAGTCTGTGAGTCCGAAATCGGAGCAGGCATCTGTTCTCCTGCCTCGCTCTCGGGATCCTTCGCTGGTGCCGACACGACGGTTGACACTACCTCTTCACAGGTGTCGACTCTTTACAAGTACTGGCCGGTACCACTACCACCGTGACCCGCGCCACCAGGAGCGCCCATCACACCGGGAGGCAACGCGCCCTGCCGCATCTGCTCGAGTTGGGCACGGGCGGCCATCTGCTGAGCGAACAGGGCTGTCTGGATGCCGTGGAACAGGCCCTCGAGCCACCCGACGAGCTGAGCCTGCGCGATGCGCAGTTCCGCGTCGGTGGGGACCACGTCGTCGCCGAAGGGCAGTACCAGGCGCTCGAGCTCGTCGCGCAGCTCCGGTGCAAGGCCCTGTTCGAGTTCGTGAATGGACGACTTGTGGATTTCCTTCAGCCGCGTCCGGCTCGCGTCGTCGAGCGGTGCGGCGCGCACCTCCTCGAGAAGCTGCTTGATCATCGTGCCGATACGCATCACCTTCGCGGGCTGCTCGACCATCTCCGACAGGCCCGAGCCGTCGTCCGATCCCTCGTTCGCGGAGGATCCGGCGGCGCGGGCCGCAGCGGCCGTCGCTTCCTCGCGGCTCAGGGCAAGCGGTTCTCCATTGGGGCCGATCACAACAACATGGTCGTCGGGTGCGCTGTTCGGCTCGGATTGAGTCATATATCCATCTTTACGCCTCGCTCGCCGTTGCGCGATCGTCTGGGGCGATTATCCTGGTCCGGTCGTCGGGAACAAGTGGAGGCCGGGAGGATCGAGCGTGCGAGGTGGGCAACCGTTCCCTGGCGAAACAGGACGTGGAACACATGCTGCACCGGTCGGCGCTTAGAGTGTCCGGCATGGGTTACGACGTCGCGCGAGTGAGAGGGTCCATCCCCTCGCTCGGTGACGGGTGGATTCATCTCGACCCTCAGCTGGGCATGCTGATCCCGGACCGCGTGTCCACCGCTGTGTCCACCGCGTTCCGACACAGTGCCTCCAATCATTCGGCCGGCAACACCGCGGCAAAGCGCAGTGCAGCTCTGCTGGAGTCCGCTCGTGTGGCGATCGCCGATCTGGTCGGTGCCTATCCGTCCGGTGTGGTGATCGGTCCTGACCGCGCGACGCTGCTGTCCTGGCTCGCGGATTCGATGAGCTCGCGGCTGGGGCTGGGAACCGGTCTGGTGCTTTCGCGGTTGGACGAGGAAGCGAACGTCGCGCCGTGGCTGCGGGTCGCCAGCCGGTCCGGCGCGCACGTGCGATGGGCCGAGGTCGAGATCGATACGTGCGAGTTGCCCACTTGGCAGTTCGACGACCTCATCACCTCCACCACTCGGCTCGTCGCGGTCACGGCGGCGTCGCCGATCGTCGGTAGCGCGCCCGATGTTCGGGTCGCAGCGGATCTGGTGCACGAGGTCGGTGGGCTGATCGTGGTCGACGCGGCCGGAGCTGCCCCCTACGCCCACGTCGACATCAAAGAACTCGGGGCCGACGTCGTCGCGATCGACACCGCCGCGTGGGGTGGGCCGTCGGTCGGTGCGCTGATCTTCCGCGATCCGACGCTGTTGGAACAGTTGCCCTCGATGTCGCTGAACCCGTCGGCCAAGGGGCCGCAAAGGCTCGAGGTCAGCGCGCATCAGTACGCGCTGTTGGCCGGCGTGGTGTCGTCCATCGACTACCTGGCCAATCTCGACGACGCAGCAACCGGGACGCGTCGCGAGCGCCTCGAGCTGTCGATCGGATCGCTGCAGCATTACCACGACGGCCTTTTCGATTACTTGATGAAGGCGCTCGACTCCCTGGACCACGTCATGGTGCTGGGCAATGCACCGACGCGCATTCCCACCCTGAGCTTCACCGTCGAGGGCATGCCCGCGGTGAAGGTGTCCGAGCAACTCGCGCAGGCCAGAATCGGCAGTGTCAGCGGAGTCCACGGTGGCAGTCGGTTGCTCGACGCATTGGGCGTCAACGACGAGGGTGGTGCCGTCACCATCGGTCTGGCTCCGTACACCACCCGCTACGAGATCGATCAGCTCGTCACAGCGCTGTCCGCCCTCGCCCTCTAGCGGGAGCGGCTCCGCCGCACGTGCATAGAAGTTCGTAGTGGGCTACGAACTTCTATGCACGACCTGAGGCGCACATCACTGCACGCGCAGGATCACCTTGCCGATGGTCTCGGCCTCGTCGAGCATTCGATGTCCTTGCGGGGCTTCGGTTATCGGGATTTCGGCGTGTACGACGGCGGTGACGCGGCCCTCGGAGATCATCGGCCACAGGTGTGCGGTCATGTCTGCGACGATGTTCGCTTTGCTCGACGGCCCGGTTTCGGGTCGGCCGCGCAACCCGGCTGCATGCACCGAGCCCCGCTTGGCGAGGAGTTTGCCGAAGTTCAGCTCGCCCTTCACGCCGCCCTGCATGCCGATGGTGACGACTGTGCCGTCCATGGCCAACGCGTCGATGTTGCGGTCGAGGTACTTCGCTCCCATGTTGTCCAGGATCAGGTCGGCTCCGTGATCCTTTGTCTGCGAACGTATCTCGGTGACGAAGTCCTGGTTCTTGTAGTCGATCAGGATGTCGGCTCCGAGGTCTGCGCACATGTCCAGCTTGTACTTCGATCCGGCGGTGACGGCGACGGTGACGCCCATCTGCTTGGCCAATTGGATTGCGTGCGTTCCGATTCCGCTGCCGCCGCCGTGAACGAGCAGCACCTGGCCCGAACGCATGTGGGCATCCATCACCAGGTTGGACCACACGGTCGAGGCCACCTCCGGAAGTGCTGCTGCCACATGCAGATCGAGGCCCTGCGGAATGGGGAAGAGCTGGGTGGCGGGCACGGCGACCTGCTCGGCGTAGCCACCGCCGGCCAGCAGGGCGCACACCCTGTCGCCGACGTTCCAGCCGCTGACGCCCTCACCGAGTTCTGAGATGATGCCCGAGCACTCGAGACCGAGAATGTCGCTGGCCCCCGGGGGCGGCGGATAGTTGCCTTGACGCTGCATGAGGTCGGCACGGTTGACGGCGGTGGCCGAGACGTCGACGATCACCTGCCCGCGGCTCGGACGTGGGTCGGGAACCTCGGTCCATTCCATGACGTCGGGGTCGCCGAATTCTTTCAGTGTGATGGCACGCATGTCTCCATAGTGCGCCTCCGGCGGCAGGAGTGGAGCCTGCGGAACGACCCAGATGAGCAGTGGCGCGGTTAGGTGCCCTCTGGAGCACTTAGCCGCGCCACTGCCGCAGGCACTTACAGGTCCCAGAGATTGATTCCGAAGTCCTCCGCATGCGTGTCGATCTCGGCGAGTTCTGCGTCGCTGAAGTCCAGGTTCTTCAGCGCCGCCACGTTGTTCTCGAGCTGTTCGACGCTCGATGCGCCGATCAGTACCGAGGTCACGCGCGGGTCGCGCAGGGCCCAGCTCAGGGCGAGTTGTGCGAGGGATTGGCCGCGAGTCGAGGCGATGTCGTTCAACGCCCGGAGGTGCCCGATGTGGTCGTCGGTGAGCCAGTCCGGATTCAGGGATTTGCCCTGCGCTGCTCGCGAATTCGACGGGACGCCGTCGAGGTACTTGTCGGTGAGCATGCCCTGGGCCAGAGGTGAGAACGCGATGACGCCCGCGCCCACCGCGTCGAGGGTGTCGAGCAGTTCGGGTTCGATCCACCGATTGACCATCGAGTAGCTCGGCTGATGGATCAGCAGGGGAACGCCCGCGTCGGCGAGAAGGTCTGCCATCTTCTGCGTGCCCTCGGGCTTGTACGAGCTGATGCCCGCATACAGCGCTTTGCCCTGCTGGACAGCGCTGATCAGTGCGCCTGCAGTCTCTTCGATCGGGGTGTCGTGGTCGGGCCGGTGGCTGTAGAAGATGTCGACGTGGTCGAGTCGCATCCGCGTCAACGACTGCTCGAGCGAGGACAGCAGGTATTTGCGAGAGCCACCGAAGCCGTAGGGGCCGGGCCACATGTCCCAGCCGGCCTTGCTGGAAATGATCAGCTCGTCGCGGTATCCGGCGAAATCCTCGGAGTAGATGCGGCCGAAGTTCTTCTCCGCGCTGCCGTACGGCGGGCCGTAATTGTTGGCCAGATCGAAGTGCGTGATACCGAGATCGAATGCGCGACGCAGGATCGCGCGCTGGTTCATCAGTGGTACGTCGTCACCGAAGTTGTGCCACAGCCCCAGCGAGATCGCCGGTAGCTTCGGCCCGCGGGACCCCACTTGCCGGAAGAGCATGGACTCGTAGCGATCGGCGGCGGCAACGTACGGCGGGTCGATGTTGGGATCGGTCATACGTCGACCATAGGGCGCTGCACCGAACAGGGCCTCGAACCGCGTCAACCTACTCGCCGGTAGATTTCTTGCCTAAGATGACACGCGTGACGGCCGAAATAGCCATAGGTCCCGGGGGGGACCCGCAGTGGCTCGACACTGCGGAAATGAAAGCATGGCGCGCCTATATGGACGGCGGGCAACGATTGATGGGGGTATTGAACAAGGATCTGCAGGATCGCCACGACCTGTCGATGGCGGAATACCGAATCTTGGTGATGTTGTCGGAATCGATCGACGGCTCCATCAGAATGAGTGAGCTGGCCGACGGCGTTCTGTCCTCGAGGAGTCGCCTGACGCATCAGATCAGGCGAATGGAACTCCAGGACATGGTGACTCGCAGTACCTGCGTCAACGACGGTAGGGGCGTGCTCGCGGTGATCACCGAGGAAGGTCGCCGGCGATTGGCGGAGGCGGCACCCACTCACGTCCGCAGCGTCCGCCAGCACCTCATCGACATCCTCTCGCCCCACGAACTCGAGGTGCTCGGCGACATCTTCGAGAAGGTCGACGCCGCAATGGACGCGTCCGGATCGACACCGCGACGATGAGGGGCGGACGATGAGGGGCGATTGGGCCTGGGCGCGCCCGGCCGTTTAAGATCGCACACGGAAGCGTGGCAGAGCGGCCCAATGCACTCGCCTTGAAAGCGAGAGACGTGTAAAAGCGTCCGGGGGTTCAAATCCCTCCGCTTCCGCCACATGTTCGTTTCGGATTCCGGTCCACCCGCGCGGGTGGACCGGTTTCGTTTGTCCCGGTCGAAGCTGAGCTCCGTCGCGACCTGGTTGGTATCGAAACCGGCTCAGTGGGTACTACCTGCGGATGAGTGAAGAAGCGCGGCGCAACGACGGCGACAACGAGGGACCTCTGGAAGAGGAACTCGAGGAGAGTTTCGACGCTGTCGTATCGGAGGGTGCCGAGCGATTGCACCGCACCGTGCGGACGGTTCTGATCACCGGACTCTTCGGCGGGCTCGAGGTTGCGTTGGGTGTGATGGCGTACCTCGCGGTGCTGGACGAAACCGGCAGTCACCTGCTGGCAGGCCTGGCGTTCGGCATCGGCCTGGTGGCCATCTATCTCGCACACGGAGAGCTGTTCACCGAAGATTTTCTGATGCCGATCGCAGCTGTGGTGGCCCGCGACGGCACGCCCTTGCAGCTGGCGAAGCTGTGGGTCGGGACGCTGCTGGCGAACCTGCTGGGCGGCTGGTTCGTGATGTGGTTGATCGCGCAGGCGTTTCCGAAGTGGCTCGAAGTGTTGTCCGAGTCGGCGCATCATTTCGTCGACGCTCCGCTGAATCTTCAGTCGATCTGCCTGGCTGTTCTCGGCGGCAGCACGATGACATTGCTGACTCGCATGCAGCAGGGAACAACCTCCGACGTCGCGCGGATCATCGCCGCCATGGCGGCAGGGTTTCTGCTGGCAGGACTGCAGTTGTTCCACTCGGTTCTCGATTCGCTGCTGATCTTCGGTGCCATCCACGCCGGCGCGGACGTGAACTACCGCGACTGGATCGAATGGTTCGGCTACACGGTGCTTTTCAACATCATCGGGGGCGTCGTGTTGGTCACCGCGCTGCGCTTGGTGCGCACCAAGGAGCTTGTGAAGTCCGAACGTCACCGCAATCCCGAGTAGTCGAGCAGTTACGCCCTGCCATCCGATACCCAACGCTGCAAGCCCAGTCCCGTCTCGAAGCGTCGCATCGATTTGGAGATCGCGTCCGTGAATTCGATTGAGCTGGCGAGCAATTGGAGTGGATCGGTGAAGTCGTCGACGGCTCGGCCGGTTGCCGTCGGGTACAGGTCGTCGCCGAGGATGGCCACGCCCAACGAGTTCATGTGCAATCGCAGTTGATGGGTGCGACCGGTCAACGGCGTCAGTCGATAGCGACCGAGTCCGTCTCGATGCTCCAATAGTTCGACGGTGGTGTGCGCGTTGGGTTCTCCGGGCACCTCACGGGCGGTGAAGTCGCCCTTCTCCGAGACGATTCGACTGCGAACGACGGTCGGCAGGGTGAGCGACGGGTCGTAGCGCGCGATTGCCTCGTACTCCTTGTGGACCTTGCGATCCTGGAAGAGCGTTTGGTACGCACCGCGCAGCGTCGGATCGACGACGAACAGGACCAGGCCTGCGGTCACGCGATCGAGGCGGTGCGCGGGCACCAGTTGCGGCAGATCGAGTTCCGTACGTAGTCGCACCAGCGCGGTCTGCAGAATATGTCCGCCGCGGGGGATGGTCGGCAGAAAGTGTGGCTTGTCGATCACCAGCAACGCGTCGTCGCGGTACACGATCGAGATATCGAACGGCACAACGGTTTCCGACGGCAGATCGCGGTGGAACCAGACTGCCTCGCCGGGAACGTACGGTGCGTCCGGTGCGATCGGGCCTGTCATGTCGACGATGTCACCGGCCGCGAACATGGCGTCGATCCGGTGCGGAGAAATCCGTGACTCGGTGGCGGTGAGAAAGTCACGAACAGTGCGCCAGGCTCCGTCCTCGGGCATCCGAATTCGAGCGGGATCGAGACCGTGCCGCTTCGCCAGAGGTGGTTGCTGGCGTCGTCTCACCGGATGAGCGTATCCGTCCGCCGAGATCGCACTCGAGCAGACGAATCAGTCTCATCCGCCTGCACAAGTGCGAATTCGCTACTCGCAGCCGATGCCGTCGTCGTCGCGGTCGAGATGAGGCCCGTAGCCGTACTCGTCTCGATAGACCGGAGCGGCACCGGCGTCACGCGCCGCATCGCAGTTCTCGTACTGGAACGCGCCGCCCTGACGGGGTGCGGGGGCGGGAGCGCCCTGAGGCTGCGGAGCAGGAGCAGGACCAGGCGCCGCCAGTGGGGCCGGAGGCGGAGGAAGGAGTACCGGGCAGAACTGCGCCGAACCGCTGCTGCAGAGGAAATCGGTGATCGGATCGGCCGAAGCGACGGCCGGGGCGGTGACCAGGGCGGCTGCAGCGATAGCGCCGCTGATGCCGAGCTTGACCAGCAGATTCTTCGTCTTCATGGAACTCCAATCGAGGGGGTGTGATCTGGAGCATCCTCGACCATTTATTGAACTGTCAATCAAGTCATTCGGGTGATCTACGTCGCGACCAGCAAGACCCGAACGTGTTTGGAATCCGCCGATTCGGCGTATCTACGAACGTATGAGCGAAAACGAGCAGGTCAACCAGAATCCCGAGAAGGATCCCGACGATTGGGTCACCGGCGACGAGCCGATGACCGGCCCGCAGAAGAGCTACCTGAGCACTCTTGCGCAGGAAGCGGGCGAGGAAGTTCCCGAGGGTCTCAACAAGGCGCAGGCCTCGGAAATGATCGACAAGCTGCAGGGCGAAACCGGCCGCGGCTGATTCGACGCCCCAGAGGTCCACTCGATGTGACATCGACCCCCGAAAAGTCCACCGAATGTCACATCGAGTGCCCTCGCGGGAAGTGTGTCCACGAGTACATCCGACCAGGTAGACCGTTCTGTCTTGAGTACATGTAACAAAGGATCACGCGGACTTTTGTACCCGCATGTGCGCGGCTATTGTGAGCGAACCCACAGCTTTAGCGTGCGCGCATATCGGTGGGTACGTTGAGTTACGGATGTTGTTTGTGTTGCGCCCCGTGAGGGTGCGCCGGGGGAGGATGGGCAATCAGATGCACCGTCGTGTGTTGGCAGTAGCGGGAACTGCTCTGGCAGTGTCGCTGCTGGGGTCGGGTCTCGCCGGGGCGCAGCCGCTCCCCGATACCGGCAGTTCCGATGGCGGCGGTGTGGCTCCTGGAATCACAGCTCAGTCTCTGCCTCTGGCGTCGGCACGTATCGATCGTGTGGACATGCTGACCGACCGCCGCGCAGCAGTGTGGGTGGAGTCGCCGGCCATGGGCCGCACCATCCAGGTCCAGGTTCTTCTTCCGGCCGCGCAGGCGGTGTCCCGTCCGACGCTGTACATGCTCGACGGTGTGAGCGCGGGCAAGGAATCCGATTACAAGGAAAGCACCTGGACGCAGAAGACCGACATCGTCGACTTCTTCGCGGACAAGCAGGTCAACGTCGTGCTCCCGGTCGGTGGATCGAGCAGCTACTACACGGACTGGAACGTGCCGGACCCGGTGCTCGGCGTCAACAAGTGGGAGACCTTCCTGACGTCGGAGCTGCCGCCGCTGATCGACGCGCGCTTTTCCGGTAACGGCACCAACGCGGTCTCGGGTGTCTCGATGGGTGCCCAGGCCGCGATGGACCTGATCACCCGTCACCCCAGCCTGTACACGGGCGTCGCCGGCCTGAGCGGTTGCTACGACAATTCGCAGACCAACTTCAAGGATGCGGTGCGCGCCACCGTCGCCACCAACGGCGGCAATGCGACCAACATGTGGGGCGAGAACACCGATCCTCAGTGGGTCGAGCACGATCCGTCACGCAATGCCGAAGCACTCCGCGGCAAGGACGTCTACCTGTCCGTCGGCACCGGCCTGCCCGGTCCCTATGAGCTCGGCCCCGGTGGTAGCGGAGTCGAGAGTGCACTGATGGGCGGACCGCTCGAGGCGGCCGCGCTGTACTGCACGACCGTGTTCGATACTCGACTCCGGTCGCTGGACATCCCCGCGACCGTTGTTTACCGCCCCTACGGCATCCATCAATGGCCGTACTGGCAGGACGACCTCCGCGAATCCTGGCCGACGCTCGAGCGCGCGCTAGGCCTGTAGAGCAAACTTCAGAAATGCGTCGTTCTCGTGCGGGTCGCCGATGGTGACCCGCACTCCGTCGTTTCCGTAGGCGCGCAGCAGTACGCCCTGTTCGGCTGCAGCAGCGGCGAATTGACCCGAGCGTTCGGCCAGCGGCAGCCAGACGAAATTCGACTGCGATACGCCGACGTCGTAGCCGCCCGCAACGAGAGCGTCGCGCACACGATCCCGTTCCACGATGAGAGCATCGGTGCGGGCCAGCAGCTCTGCCGACGCCTCCAACGACGCCACCGCCGCCTGCTGTGCCACGGTGCTGACAGCGAATGCGATCCGCACCTTCGACAGCGCCGTGATCACCTCGGGATCGGCCACCGCGTAGCCCACCCGCAAGCCGGCGAGCCCGTAGGCCTTCGAGAACGTCCGCAGCACGATCACGTTGCGTCGTCCGCGTGCCAACTCCACTCCGTCGGTGTGGTTGCCCGCGTCGGGTCGGGTGTACTCGAAGTAGGCCTCGTCGAGGACCACGAGAATGTTCGACGGCACCGCGTCGAGAAACGCGTCGAGCTTGTCGCGCTGGACGACGGTTCCGGTCGGGTTGTTCGGGTTGCAGACGAAGATCAGCCGGGTGCGGTCGGTGATCGCGGCGAGCATTGCGTCGAGATCGTGCACGTGGTCGGCGGTCAACGGAACCAACACGGGTGTCGCGCCAGCAACGCTGGTGACGATGGGGTACGCCTCGAACGAGCGCCAGGCGAACAACACTTCGTCGCCGGGGCCGCAGGTGATCTGAACGACCTCCTGGCACAGCGAGACGGAACCACTTCCGACGGCAACGTTCTCCGTGGCAACGCCGAGCTTCTTCGCCAGCGACTCGACCAGCGCGGTCGCGCGATTGTCGGGGTAGCGGTTGATGCCGCCGACGGCCTCCGCGATCGCGTCACGCACGCTCGGCAGTGGTCCCTGCGTCGTTTCGTTGCTCGCCAGTTTGATCGCACCCGGAAAGGTGCGGCCGGGAACGTAGGCAGGGATGGCGTCGAGGTCGGGGCGGATGCGCGCGGTCACGGCTGCCATTATGCGCCCAGGTTCGGGGTTGACTTCTACGCGTCCGTGATATTGCTGTGCACGAGCGGACCGATCGTCCTATCTTCGATAAGTATGTCGGGAATATTGAGCGACGTCGCAGTTCTTCGGTCCTCCTCCGCGCCCACGGTCGGCGCGGACTACGTGGTGGATACGACCGCGCACGAGTCACCCCCGCAGGAGAAAGTGCCGTTGACGGCCGTCGAACCCGATGGTCCACCTCGCGGCGGAATCGTCGTGCTGCATGAGGCGCGTGAGGTGCCCGAGTCTCTGCTCGACCTTCTGCGCGCACTCGCGCTCGAAGGTTGGCTCGCTGTCGCACCGAACCTGTTCCATCGAGGCCACGGCGACGACAGGGAAGTATTCGGCGACGACCTCTTCGCGGACTTCGACGCCACCTCCGACTGGCTCGTCCAGCGCGGTGTCTATCCCGATTGTGTCGGGGTGATCGGGTTCGACGACGCAGGCACGGCAGCGTTGATCGTGGCCACCAGTCGTCCTGTGGGGGCGGCGGTCAGTGTTGCGGCAGCCGGCATCGTCGAACCGCTCAACTCCGACGCGGTCGCGTTGGTCGAGGCCGCACCCAAGCTGCAGGCCCCCTGGCTCGGTCTCTACGGCGAGGACGACCCCCACACCCCACCCGATCACATCGAAGCCCTTCGCGACGCCGCCACGCGTGCCTCAGTGGCCACGAACGTCGTCAGCTATTCGGGCTTGAAGCACCGAGCCGATCATCCCCGCGAACAACCTGGCAGTTCCGATCACAGCGACCCCGCGGCGGCCGCACTCGTCGACGCGCAGACCCGAATCTTCGATTGGTTCGACAGCTTCATGCGCTGAAGAGCAACAAGCATCTTTTACGCAAACGCCGCGCGAACCACAGGCGTCGACCAGCCGTTTTGCCTTCTGGCCTTTGCCGTGTGTAATCTCTTTCCTCGGCGGTCCGAGAGGGCCGGCAGCCTAGGAGGCGTGCCAGAGCGGCCGAATGGGAGTCACTGCTAATGACTTGTCCTTTCACCGGGACCGGAGGTTCAAATCCTCTCGCCTCCGCCACGAACGGTAGATCGTTGCCGTTCAGCTAGACCAGTTGGATAACTGAACATGCGCCCGTAGCTCAACGGATAGAGCACTTGACTACGGATCAAGAGGTTAGGGGTTCGAATCCCTTCGGGCGCACAGAAGAAAAAGCCCCGAACTGCAGCGATGCGGTTCGGGGCTTTTTCGTTGTGCTTGAGCCATCGGTCGAAGTGGCCCTTACCTGGCCAGTAGAAACAAACCGGGCGTAAGGTTTTGGGACGTTGTCGGAGGAGGTCATGTGAGCGATCGACCGGTCAGAATTTCGAGCGAACGCACACTGCCGGGCGGGGTCGGGTCCGATTCTCGGTCGGACGCCGTCACCGCGAGCTTGCCTCTCCCGCTGATGCTCATCGGCGCACTGCCGTTCTACGTTCGGCAGCCGTTCGGATCCGGTATCGACTCCGATGTGGGTCGGAGGATCTGCGTATCTCGCATCACCAACAGCGGGGCTCTACTGGCTGATTGCACTGCCGGTGTGCATCGGGACAGTCGCTCTCTACTGCACGTGGAGTGAACGTAGATCAGGCACCGGCCTGCACGTTCGTCTGTGGCTCGTGGCCAGTGTCGGACTGTGTGTGGCCGCAGCCGTGCTGATGCGCAGCGGACTGCTGTTATTCGCGGGCAACCTGACGATCCGTGGACTTCTTCCGCTGTTGACGAAGTCGGCGGCGGTGTTGATCTGGGGCCTTGCTCTGCGGTCGCGCGTAGTGCTCGGGGTGGGAGTCGTGGCCGTGGCGGCGAATCTGGTATCCAACCTCTACAACGTGGAGAACTCTGTGCCGCAACAGTTCGCGTTCGACACCCGCTTCGGCCTCTGGTCGAATATCATGCTGACGTCGTTCGTCTTCGTCGCCGGCGCGCTGGCTGCCGCACTCACCGTCCGACGCAGTGATGGGCGTCAGTCCTGAGAGCGGACACGTACGAACACAGCCCAGAACAGTGTGTAAAGCCCCCATACGACGACACTGGCCAGGACCACCCACCAGAACCCGATGTCGTACACGACAAGCGCGACGAACTGACAGATCAACAGGCATACGGAAAACGCTCGCCACCACCACTGCTCACGCCGAGCGGCCGTAGAGGGCTTCCGTTCCACATAGTCGACCGGGCGCATGGGTTCCAGTTCCACCACCTCACGTTCTCACATGCCGATGTGTTCGTATGCCGGACGGACTCAACCCACAACGACGTCGACGACGAGTGCGCCGGCGAAGGCCAGCAGTAGAAGCCCCACTCCGAGTTCGAGATTGGCCAGTCCCCGCGGTCCGAGATTGCGAAATGCTGTGACGCCGAACAGGACCAGGATCGGCAGATAGACAATTCCGACGAGGACGTCGGCAGCGCCGAGAATCCCGAGTTGCACGGCAACGGGCCACGAGGACGATCGGTCGACGAACTGCGGCAACACGGCGACGAAGAACAGGATCACTTTCGGGTTCGTCAGGTTGGTGACGAAGGTGCTTCGGAAGGCGCGTCGACGGGCATGGCGATCGGATACCGGCCCGGTGCCGACGGTGAGCGAGCTTCCGCCTCGACGCCTCGTACGGCCGCTCTCGGCCAGCGCGCGAATGCCGAGGTAGGCGAGATACGCGGCACCGAGGATTGCGAGAACGGTAAGGCTGCCGGGAAGCGCGACGACCAATGCCGACAGCCCTACTGCACTGACGAGCATGTGCACGGTCAAACTGCACAGTGCACCGGCAGCTGCTGCCATGGCAACGAGCCGGCCACCGACGCTCGAACGCAGGATCATCACGGTGTCGGGTCCGGGTGAGATGTAGCTGGCCAACACCAACGACAAGAAGATGGCCCACTGCACACTCACGGGCGCTCGATCTCCTGTCGTTCGTCGGGTGAGGGAACACCCGGGAGTGTGGCGGGCAGCGCAGCCCCGCGCAGCCTGGTGCATCACAGCATCGTTTGCAATGCCGCGCTACGGGTACTTCTCGCACGGTCAAAAAACACGGCCATTCCAGCGACGCGGACATCGCGAAGATGTTCCCGCGCACGTTCACTTCTGCGAACGTGATTCGCGTTCTCGAGAAATGCCTCGCCCGGAGCACATCGGACACGAGCAGCAATCGACTCGACAACACCAGTGAAGGGCAAGCCCCAGTGATCGGCGACGACGTGTCGGAGACCAAGGCAGTACCTCGTATCCGAGAACTCGCGAGCCATCGAGTGCGATATGTCGATCACGGGCAGGGACCGGCCGTGGTGCTGATTCACGGTTTGATGGGAAGCCTCCACGACTGGGATCCCCAGATCGCGGGTCTGTCGGATCGGTTCCGCGTGATCGCCGTCGACCTGCCGGGGCATGGCGAGTCCGACAAGATTCCGGGTGACTACTCGCTGAGCGCACACGCCGCGACAGTCCGCGACCTCCTGACGGCCCTCGACATCGAGTCGGTCACCGTCGTCGGACATTCGTACGGGGGAGGGGTGGCCATGCAGATGCTGTATCTCTTCCCTCGGATGGTGGACGGCATCTGTTTGATCGCCAGCGGAGGGCTGGGTCAGGACGTGAATCCCGTTCTGCGGGCGGCGTCGTTGCCGGGTAGCGGCATGGCGATTCCCTTCGCCGCTTCCGCCGCGAGCAGAGCTGTCGTGGGCGGTGTTCTGGGAGTCCTGACGCGGTTGCGGCTGTTCAGGCCGGGGGCCGGTGATCGCCGAGCATGGCGCAACTTCGCGTCGATGTCCGACCCTGCGACTCGCCGAGCCTTTCTGTCCACCGCACGATCGGTCATCGACTATCGCGGGCAAACCGTGAATGCCACAAGGCTTCTCGCCTCGTTCACCGATGCGCGTGCACTGCTGGTGTGGGGTGAGCGCGACGCCATCATTCCTCTCGCCCACGCACATGCAGTCCGCGACCACATGCCCGCAGGAACGGCGATCGAGGTGGTGCCAGGAGCCGGGCATTTCCCGCATCTGGACGAGCCGGATCACTTCGATTCGGTGTTCCGCTCCTTCATGGACAAGCCGCGAACCGCTGAGTACCCCGCGGTGATGTGAACCGCGGGGTACATACGCTACTGCTGCACCGAGATTGCGGTCAGCTCTGAGCTCGTGCGGCCAGCTTGCCTGCGATTCCGGAGAGAATCTCGGTCGGCCGCTGCTGCTCGCCCTGCTGTGCGCCCAGAACGACCAGCGTCCCGGTGAGGATCGGCAGCGCCCACTGCAGGTACTGCAGCTGCTTCTGAGCAGCGGCGGCCTCCGGAGGTGTTCCTGCCATCGGCTCGGTTGCCGACTCGATCGAATGTCCCTGCGCCTCTGTTGTTTTGGCACTCAGCACGCCGCTGTACGCGGTTGCTGCCAGCGCAGCACCTGTCACGGCGATCTTGATGACGGTGTTGGCGGTGACGCCCTGCTGATGCCGAGCGCGACCACGGTTGGCCAGAAGGATCCCCGCGCCGCCGATGAGATGCGCGCCGATGGCTCCGGCATTGACCGGAGCCCATTTCGCCCAGCCCGAGGCGGCAACTCGTGCCCGGTCTCTCGGATCCTGCACTGCCGAGGATGCCACGTTGACGCCGACTGCACCCATGAGCGAGCCCCCGAACCATGCAGCCGCGCCGAGGTCGTGCAGTGAACGGATGACGGTATTTCTGTTGGACATCGATGTCCCTTTCGGTTGATTGCACACAGTCGGCACACGACTTGTGCGGAATACGAAAGGAATTGGCGCTTTTTTCACCGGCTTCCCTGGTGTTCGGGTACCCGTGCCGGGCGTTCCCACACCTGGGCCCCTCGGTCGGTCGGTGTGTGGTTCTACTGTCCGACGAGCGGACGGGGCGCACTGCTGCGTAGCTGAACGTGCAGCTGGAGATGCGCCCGTGTTGCTTCGTCGAGCACCGAAAGCGGAGTGCATTCGAGTGCTGCGTGCAATCGTCGACGGTAGCCCGCGGCATTGAGGCCGAAAGCAATCCAGATCTCCTCGTCTCCTGCGCCGCCGTAGGGAATCCAGCGAACGGCGAAGTCGATCAGTTCGTGGGCGTGAAACTCGTTCATGGTGGGCCTTGCCCCTGCGAGCGGCGACTGGCCTGCACCGTCATACAGATGTCGATACAGAGAGTGCCGTCGAGGAAGTGCGTGTGTGCGAAGCTTCGCAATGATGTGAGGGTTCGGGCGACGAAAGCTGTTGCGACGCCGTGACCCTACTCAGGGCGAAAGCGTCGTTCCCGGATCGGCTGGTGGTCTCAGCATTACCAGTCGACACCCGTCCGATGGTGTTGTCAACCGGGAGGGCCACATCCGATGGATCTGCGGTCTCACCGGTTGTCTTCGATCGGTCGCTAGACTCGAATCAGCCGTTCATGCGATTCAGGCGTACATCAGACCGATTCGAGGTTCCCCATGGCCCAGGACTCCGCCGACGACGGACGCACCGCCGCCGAGGCCGACGAACTCGACGACCTCAGGGACAGTTTGACCTCGTTGTCTCAGTTGGCCATGAACAGCCTCTCGTTGTCGCAGATGCTCACTCACATTGCCGAATTCGCTGTGAAGGCGATACCGGGTGCCGATGGTGCAGGTTTGACTCTCGAACACGGCGACCGGCGAGACACGATCGTGGCGACGGATGATTTCGTCGTAGAAGTCGACACGATCCAGTACGCGGTCGGGGAGGGTCCGTGCATCACGGCGGCTGCAGAGGGGCGCACCGTACGATCGGGCTCGCTCGGCGGTGACGCCCATTGGCCGCGTTTCGGCCCCAGGATCGGGCGTCTCGGAGTGCACAGCGCTCTGTCCTTGCCCCTGTTGTCGGGCGGAGGAACTCTGGGCGCGATCAATGTCTATGCCCGCGCCAAGGATGCATTCGACGATCGAGCGGTAGCTCTCGGTGAGCTGTTCGCGGTGCCCGCCGCTGTGTCGGTGGAGAACGCGCGGACTCTGTCCAATGCACTGCTGCTGTCGCACCAGCTCGAGAGAGCACTGACCAACCGAAAGGTGATCGACCATGCGATCGGCATCATTGTCAGTCGAAGTGGTTGCAGCAGTAGCGAGGCGTTCACCCGTCTTCGGGTGATGAGTCAGAAAGACGGCACCAAACTGACCGTGGTGGCGCAGTCGATCTTCGACGAGGCACAGCGCCGAGCCCAGGCACGCCGCACCGGACAGTAACGGCAACCGACACAGATGTTTCACGACATTGCGTCCACCGGACCCGTCGGGGTGACGCGCTGCATGAGCGAACGGGCAGCTGCGACGACGATATTTCGGTCGTGTGTGTGCAGGAACTCGAATCGCCGTTCGCTGTCGTCTCCGGAGTCACCGAGATCCCTGGCAACGACGGCTGCGAAATAGTGTTGTCCCACCACCGCGATCGTCCATTGTCCGGTGAAGGGATCGCCGATTCGCAGACGTGTGCCGCGCACCCCCGGGGCCGGCTCGGGTGCCATCCCGACACCGAACGCGGCCACGAACGTGTTGCGGGCTGCCAGGTCGGCGTACCTTGCCGCGACGACTGAATCGAAGAACTCGGCGCTCTGGAAGGTCGCCAGGATGACCAGCGATTCGTCGGCAAGCTGCGCATGTCGTTCGATCTGGCGAGTCAGAGCCGCCACCAACGGTTTTCTCCCGATCGAGGGCAGGGCATAGTCGAACACGTCCGACGGCAGGGCTGGGACTCGACCGGCAACCGAGCGCAGCGATTCGATTCGCGGACGCCGTGTTCCGGTCATGCGTCGGGTGCTGCCGGGTTCGGTGCGCGGCAGCGGAGCCGGGCGGCCGAACATCCATCCCTGTCCGAGAACAGCTCCGTAGGCGAGGCCACGTTCGAGGTGGGCCTGCGTTTCGATACCCTCGGCCAGAATCATCGCGCCGGTCGATTCCACGTGCGCGCTGATCGCGGCGATGACACGGGCTCGCTCCGGATTCGGATCATGCTGTACGAGTACGCGATCGAGCTTGATGATCTCGGGCGCGATGAACTCGAGCAGAGCCAAGGAATCGGGGTGGCAGCCAACATCGTCGATCGCGATGCGGCACCCGTCGCGCCGGGCTCGGTCCACCATGCGCAGCAGGCTCGCCGGGTCCGAGAGCAGTGAGCGCTCGGTCAGTTCGAGCACGATGTCGAGATGCTCGGCAGCGGCACGAATGCGGGCATGAGCGTGATCGAACAAGACCCCTGCGGTGTCGGGTTCGACATTGAGAAACAGAGTGTGTGCTCGCGGCAGTTGTGCCTCGAGTGCGCCGTCCACAGCGGCGGCGCGGCAGGCCCAGTCGAACTGCACCAGTTCGCCGCAATCGGCCGCGGCCGCGAAAACCTCGGTCGGGTCGACGGCGGGATGGAGCGGCCACCGAGCGAGGGCCTCGTACCCGACCACCATGCCGGAGTCGAGGTCCACGATCGGTTGATACATCGGACGAACCGAATGCGGATCGTTCAGAATCGAGGCTATGTCGGTCGTACTGCGGGCGGACGGTCGGTCGGAGTCGTCCGCCACGTGCAGTGTTCCTCGACCGCGGTGGCTCGTCCGTTCGCCCCGATTGTCGTGGGTGGTGACACCATTCGATTTTGCGCCTCGGGCGGAGTCGAATCGAGCACCCTGGCGTCGGCTGTAGAGATCGGCGTCGGCTGCCTGGATGGCGGCACACAGAGACGCTGCGCAGTCGACGAGAGCGATTCCGCAGCTGATGGACCCGGTCCCCCTGGCGCGCAACGCGGACTCGACCGCCTCGAGATCGTGGCGCACCGCCTCCTCGTCGACGTCGAGAAGGGAAAAGACGAATTCGTCACCGCCGAAGCGGACGAGCACTGCGTCGCGATGAAGATGGCCACGGACGATGGCGGTGACGTTGCGCAGCATGTCGTCACCTGCCGCATGCCCACGGCTGTCGTTGACAGCCTTCAGCCCGTCGATGTCGAGAAATCCGATCACCATTTGCCGCCCGTCCCGTCGCGCCCGGTCGAAGTCACGTTGGAGTTCGACTGTGCCCGCGTCCCGACGGTAGGTGCCGGTCAGACCGTCGATGGCCGATCGTCTTCGGTCCTGTGCGGCGGCGAGACGATCGGCTCGCGCTGCCGCGCGGTCCTCAGCCGCACGCCTGCGGTCTTCGGCCGCCTTGATCTGCTCGTCGTTTCGGTCGCGTTCTTCGGCGAATCGGTCTGCACTACCGGCGTTTTCATCACGCGTCGCCGCTCGGCGGTCGCGTCGATCCGCATCGGTGGTCCAGCTTTCCGGGGCTTGTTCGGATTCTGGAGGGATATCGGCGGGTGACACGACAGGCGAAGACTCGGACATTGTGGGCCGCGCGATCAGGTGTTCGACCGGGATTGTTCCCGGCGAGTCAGTCGGCCGGCCAGAACATCGACCGGCGTGTTCGTTTCCTGCGATATCGCCGACAGCATGTCGAACGCGTGCTGGGGCTCGGTGTCGTACCGCTCCATGATCATCCCCTTCGCCCGCCAGATGGTGTCGAGGTTAAGGCGCAGGATCGACCGAATTGCCCTGTAGCGCAACGCTGTAGCGGTGAACGAGGGGAATCGGCTGTCGCTTCGTACGTCACGGACGAGCACGGATTCGTTCTCAAGGATCGATCGAAGGGACCGCCCGTCGTCGACGCCGCGCCGAATGTCGTCCACCGCCGCCGCCAGTGGGTCGGTCGGGGCGTCGAAGCGCGTCCGGCCACGTCCGAGGAGCATCGTTGTCGACGCGGCTTCGGCACCGGGAACGATTCGCAGCGCTGCCGAGGAGATTGCACCGAGCGTGTGCTCGACGCTGCTCGGGTGCGCATCGAGCTCACGCGCGACGTTCGCCTTTGCACGGACATCGGGCTCTCCGGTGAAGCGATGGACGCGCTGGGTGTCCGTGGGTGACGCCAGTGACTCGCGACCCGCGGACGACTCGGTGTTTCGGCAGAAGTCTGCATTTCGGCAGGAATGGGCTTGTGTTGCAACGAGATCCGTCATCGTTGGTGCTCCGCCCTCCGGGCTGCCGATGGCCGGCGCAGGTACCTCGCGCGCGGACGATCGGTTCCGAGGTCGTGAAGCGCGGTCTCTGCCGCGCGTATCGTTCTGTCCGGGCGAAGAAGATCTCTGTCGGCTTCGCGGCCACGTAGGCGTCGGAGTCGATCCCGGGTCGGCTGTTTTCTCAGCAGTGCTCATCTGATAACAGCTGCACTGGTTTGTCAACCGGGCGCAAGGGCCGTGCCCACCGAGTCTCGGGTGGGCGTAGGGTCCAATCAGTTGGCGAACTTGGGGTGGGTCCCGACCCATCGTTGGCAACCAACGGGCACAGTGCTGTCGAGGCATGTGCAGACGGGAACCACGAATCGGCGCTCGGGCCGCCCAGGCGTACCCATGGACACCCAATCGGCGTTGATCGACGCTCTCGAATCCTTGACGGACCGCATCGCCGACCCCGGAGTCGACTTGAGTCGGCTTCTGGCCGATCTGGTCGGCGTGGCGGTGGTTTCGATCGAATCCCTGATATCGGCCACCTTGACCGTCACCATCGAGGAGTACCCGTTCACCCTGATGTCCGCCGTGGCGGACAACACCGCACGGGTGCAGACATCGGTGTCGATACCTCTCGGGATGGACATGGAACGAGCGGCGAGTTCCGAGCTCGTCATGCTCGCCGGAACCCAAGGATCGTTCGAGGGCTTGGCCGCCGACGTCGGCGTTCTTCTGCACCTCGATCCGGCCGCCGTCGAACTGGATGCCCATCTGTCGGGCGCGCTCGATATCGGAGCCACGGAACCGCTGTGGTTCATCGACCGGGCCCGGGGAGTGTTGCTTGCCAGGGGTGCGGTCGACGCCGACATCGAGTTGCGACGCCGATCCACACGTGACCGCTGCAGTCTGACGGAGTCGGCGCAGCAGGTAATGGCGGAGGCGTGCAGACCCACCGGTCCCGGAGGGTAGCTGTCGGGGTTCTCAGTCCGATGTGTCGCTTCGGGTTCCGGCGACGTTCGACAAAACCGTCCGAGGATCCAACGTTCGTTGGACCAGGCCGTCGGCCACCTGCGACAGCGGTACGGCGTGATCGCGGGCGTAGCGCCGCAGCACACCGAATGCTTGATCCATGTCGAGTGCACCCACGTGCGACAGAAGTCCCTTCGCCTGCTCGAGCCTGGCCCTACTTCGCAAGGTGTTCGACAGTCGTGCTCCGATCGCGGCCGGGTCGGGCGGCACCGATCCGTGCACGAGCGCGATGCTGGCCACGTGGGCGAGAGCCTGAGCCAACTCGAGGTCGTCGTGATCGAGTGCGCCCGAACGTGATCCGAACAGGCCCAGGGTGCCCAGTACGTTCGTCCGCAATCGCATGGGAACGGCGTGAACCGCGGCGAAACCGGCCGAGGTGGCGACCTCGACGAACTGCGGCCATGTCGTCCGCCGTTCCTCGAGATCGGCGACGCTGACGGGTTGTCCGCTGTGGAAGCAGTCCAGGCACGGGCCCTGCTCGCGTTGAAGTTGGAACACCTCCAACAGTCGAGTCGCTTCCGAGGATGCTGCCACCACGTGCAACACACCCCGTTCGTCGGCCAGGAGTAGTCCTGCCGAGGCGATGTCGAGGAGCTCGGCGCACTCGGTGGTCAGTCCACTGAGCAGCTCGATCACATCGAAGTCACCCACCAGGCCGTTGGCCAATCGCACGAAGGCTTCGGTGACGCCGTGCTCGCGGTCGATGTTCATCAGATACTTCCCGAGTCGGACCCAGAGGTGGGTGTGTCGTCGGAGTCGAGTACGAGCCGACGTTCGATGATGTCCCAGGCGACTTCGCTTGCCGTCTGGCCGCTGGTGTAGGCATGCGCACGCAGCCGGGCGAGGGCTTCGACGGAGTCGAGATCGAGTTGACCCATCAGAATGCCGGTGGCCTGGTACACCTCGACGCGTTCGAGAGATGCGAGTTGGTCCCAGCCGTCACCGCCCTCGCCTGCCGCTTCCCAATCGAGATCCGAGTTCATCAGATCCAGCAGAGGTAGCGCGGCGAGTTCGGCCGCCCACATGCCCGCACTCAAGTCGGTGTTCGACAGTGGTCCTGGAGTCGAGGAGAAGAGGTCGAGAACCCCGATGTGCACTGCGGCAATTGCCGTGGGCAGAGCGAAGACGGCTTGAATTCCGGCGTCGAGAACGGCAGGAGTGAATGCAGGCCAACGTCGTTCGGTGGGATCGGCCAGATCGGGCACCAGAATGGGTGCCCCGGTGGCCACTGCGTCCAAACACGGTCCCTCACCGAACGTGAACTGAAACTCGTCGAGCCGTCTACTGAATGCGCCACTGGACCCGAAGGTCCCGCGGCTCACACCGTCGTGAATCACCGAGATCGCTGCACCGTCGACAGGGAGAAGCTCGACACACGCCACACACAGGCGATCAGCGGCCGACAGTCCGCCACCGACTCCCGCCATCGCCGACGCCAATTGCTCGCGAAGACGCGATTGCGCCGTCACAACCTGACTGTTGGGGGAATGCACAACGCTCTCATGAAGACCAACCCTAGTCCTCTGCCAGGTCCCGTGCCCTCGGCTCGGGGATCGTGACGGTTGCAACGAAATCGAAGTGCCCATCTCGACGTCGTCTGCCATCATGACGTCGTGAAGATCGTGTCGATCAATGCCTGGGGTGGCGCGATGTACGACGATCTCGCGGCCTGGCTCGAAACCGTTGCCGCGGATGTCATTTGCCTCCAAGAAGTCACGCGCACCGCAGATCGGTCGGGATGGTCGACGTTCGCCGACGGCGAGCGCACATTGCCGCAGCGGCTCAATCTGTTCGACGACGTGTCGGCGCTGCTCCCCGGATACACGCCGTGTTTCGTCGCCAACGATGCCGGCCCCGTCACCGACGGTGACGGCGTCGAATTGCGTCAGGACTTCGGGATCGCGACCTGGGTGCGTGACGAGTTTCCGGTGGTCGGGCTCGACGCGCGGTTCGTCCATTCACGGTTCGTCGATCACACGGTCTGGGATGTGGATGACCGTCCACGAGCTGCTCTGACTGTCACCGTCCGCGATCGCATCGCCGAAAGGTTCGTCTCCGTCATCCAACTGCACGGTCTGCGCGACCCAGCAGGTAAGGGCGACAGTCCGATTCGTTTCGATCAGGCCCAGAAGCTGGTGCAAATCATCGAGCATGTTCGTTCGTCGAGCGATGTCATCGTCCTGTGCGGTGACCTCAATCTGCTGCCGTCGAGTGAGACTTTCACTCTGCTGGCCGAACACGGGATGACCGACCTCGTCGAAGATGCCGATACGCGAACGTCGAGCTATACGAAAGAAATTCGGAGTGCGAGTTACTTGATGGTCTCTTCCACATCCGTGGTGCGAAGCTTCGAGATCGTCACCGAGCCGGAAGTGTCCGATCACCGGGCTTTGGTGCTGGAACTTCTTTGATCCTTGTCTGTTGTGCCGCCAGCTGTTCGATCCGACCCCGCAGGCATATACGTACTGCGTTCGGCTGCACCGCGTAAAGCGTTCGAGATCGCGTACATAGCCGGGGTGTACTGGCGCCGCGCGAGTGAGGCGATGTAGATGACCCGGGTCGGAACACGATCCGTGTCGAGGAAAGCGATGGTGGTGACGTCCGGTCGGTGGTGAACCACCGACAGTCGGGGGACCATGGCGATGCCGACGCCTGCGGCCACCATGGCCTCGATTTCCTGGTAGTCGTGGGCTTCGTACACGACGTCGGGCTCGAATCCTGCTACGCGGCAACTGCGATAGAGAACCTCCGCTGCCGGGTGGTCGTTGCTCCGAATGATCCACCGCGCGCCTCGGAGGTCGTGCAAGGACACATCCCGTCCCCGGCGATCGTCGTCTATCGGAAGCAGCAGCACGGTCTGGTCTTCCATCAGTGGCTCGAGTGACAGCGATCGTTCTGCCTCCTCCGTCCAGGCGTAGCTCCACAGCAGTGCCAGGTCGATCTCGCTCGAATGAAGCATGTCCAGCAATTGCGGTCGAACGGCCGACCGAACACGAACGTCCACCCCCGGCCATCGCGAGTGATAGTCCTTCAACGCGTCGGAGAGCAGCGACGCACTGACCGTGGGAAACGAGCCGAGCCGGACCGAACCGCGTTCGAGGCCCCTGATCGCTTCCAGGTCGCCGCTCGCGGCACGCATCTCGCGGCGAAACAGGCGGGCCCGGCTGGTCAGGATCTCGCCGGCCTCGGTGAGCTGTACGCCGCGCGGCAGGCGAGTGAGGACCGGCTGTTTGATGCCGTGTTCGAGTTTGCCAATGCGTTGGGACGCTGCCGAGGGAGTCATGTTCGCTCGCTCGGCACCTGCGGTCAGGGAACCGGCCTCGGCGATGTCGAGCAGAAGAAACAACGTCACGACGTCGAACGTGTGGTTCATACGCACATCCTTCAGCTCAGCTAAACAACCGGGTAGCAAAACGATATTGTCCTAAAAGCCATGCGTCAATAATGTGACAGGGACAACGTTCGAGTGCGGATGTAACCGAGCACTTACCCAGCCACCCGAAAGACGCCCATGACTTCCATCGAGATCCTCCCGCTCATCGCGTTGGTTGCGATGTTCGTGATCGCAACCTTCTTTCCGATCAATATCGGCATCCTCGGATTCATCGGTGCCTTCGTGGTCGGATATTTCGCGCTGGGGTTCGACGACAAGGAAATTCTCGAGGAGTTCCCCAGCTCGATCGTGTTGACCATCGTCGGAGTCACGTACTTCTTCGGTATGGCCAAACGCAACGGCACCATCGATCTGCTGGTCATCAGTTGCATCAGAGCGGTACACGGTCGGGTGACGGTGGTGCCCTGGGTGTTCTTCTTCGTCGCCTCGGTGCTGACGGCGCTCGGCACGTTCAGCCCTGCTGCAGTCGCGCTCATCGTGCCCGCTGCCATGGCGTTCGCAGCGCGAACCGGTATGAGTCCGCTGGTCATGGGCATCATGGTGATCAACGGTGCCCATGCTGGAGCGTTCTCCCCGATTTCCGTATCCGGCGTTCTGGTCCGCGACATCGTCGAGAACAACGGCCTTGCGCTCGACCCGTGGACGCTGTTCTTCGCCAGTTACGGCATCAACCTGCTGCTCTCGGTTCTCACAGTGACGGGCTACGCGGCCCTGGCCCGGATGAAGGGCTTCGAGTACACCGCAACAGGATCCACCGATCCCGCACCCGGCAGCGGCCCGGCGGGTGGATCGCCGGTCAAGACTCCCGCCCCCACCACCGGCGGTGGCACTTCGGGTGGCAGCACTTTCGGCGGCAGCACTGCGGTGCTCACCCGTCCGACGACAACCAACCTGGTCGACGCTCCCGCCCCGGTCACGTTCGTACAGAAGCTCACTCTTTTCCTCATCGGCGCGCTTCTGGTGCTCGTTCTGGTGTTGCACCTGCCGATCAGCTTCATCGCCATCGCCGCCGGAGCGGTGCTTGCATTCACGGATCTGAAGAAGCAGAACGAAGCCATCGCAGACATCAGTTGGTCGACGGTACTGCTGGTCGCGGGCATGGTCACCTACATCTCGATCCTTCAGGAGGTAGGCACCATCGACCATCTCGCCGAGATGGCCATCACTATCGGCGCTCCGATCATCGTGGCTGTGGTGCTCTGCTACGTCATCGGAATCACCTCGGCGTTCGCGTCCTCCACCGCCCTGCTGGCCGCCGTTATTCCGCTGGCCATGCCCTTGCTCGGAACCGGTGCACTGCCGGTCGTCGGTGTCGTCGCTGCTCTGGCCATCTCGGCCACCGTCGTCGACGTCTCGCCCTTCTCGACCAACGGTGCGCTCGTGCTGGCCAACGCGCAGAACATCGAACGCCCACGCTTCTATCGCCAGTTGCTGCTCAATGCCGGAGTTGTCGTGGCCATCGCGCCGGCTCTGTGCTGGCTGATCCTGGTCGTCGTCCCCGCCCTGTTCTGAACCGGTACCAGTGCGTTAAGCGTTGCTGCACGGCATGGACATATTTCGTAATTGTGCTTGATCATCCTCTGGCCCAGGGTGGAAGCATCGGATCCTGATCGGAAGGCACAGCAGATGTTCACTCTTCGTGGAACCTGGATGCGTGGGGGAACCAGCAAGTGCTGGTTGTTCAACGCGGTCGATATCGACCCGTACGTCGCCGAGGCCGGCGGCCTCGACAACATCCTCACTGCCGCGTTCGGCTCCGGCGATCCACGGCAACTAGACGGAGTGGGTGGGGGCAGTTCGACGACCTCCAAGGCCGCGATCGTTCGTCGCTCCAGCGCGCCGGGTATCGACGTCGATTACCTCTTCGCTCAGGTCGCCATCGAGAACCGCACGGTCGAGTGGGGCAGCAACTGCGGAAACTGTGCGACGGCGATCGGGCTGTACGCCGTGCAGACCGGTCTCGTCGCCGTCGACGATCGCGTCACCGTGGTGCGCATGCGCAACGAGAACACCGGTGCAATTCTCACCGCGGAGATCTCGACCCCGGGCGGACGCATTCCTGCCGAGGGCGGCGCGGCTGTCCCCGGAACCACTGCCCTCGGTGTGCCGGTGGGGCTCACCTTCACCGACCCTGCCCCCGACCGACCGACGATGCTTCCCACCGGCGCAGAGATCGATCGAGTTACGCTCGGCGACTGTGAGTTCCGAGGAACATTCGTTCGTGCCGGTGCACCCGCCGCGTTCTTCGATGCTGCCGATTTCGGGCTGGACGGTTCGGAAAGCAACGATGTCGTCGCCGCGCACGTCCCCACACTCATTGCGCTGCGTAGGCTGGCAGCGCTGAGAATGGGACTGAGCAAGCCCGAAGAGCCCGTCTCGCATGCCGTTCCGAAGGTCGGAATCATCGGACCTCCGGTGGGCTACACCACGACCACCGGTGAGCGCGTCGCCGCCGCGGACTACGACATCTCGGTGCGCATGCTCTCCATGATGGCACCGCACCCGGCAATAGGACTGACGTCGGCGGTTGCTGTTGCAGCGGCTGCCACGGTCACGGGTGGTGTGGTCATTGCCAACGCCCGCATCGGCTGGCCCGGATCACTCCGCATCGGCACAGCGGCAGGTGTGCTCGACGTCGACTACGTCACGGATCGGGACGGATTTCTGCACTCGGTCACACTTCATCGAGCGGTGCGTCGTATCGCCACCGCCGATCTGTTCGTGGTGCCGGTGCCCACTCTCGTCGGTGCGCACTAGGCTGAGCGGCATCGCTTCTCAGAATCGGGCGGCAACGTCCTCGAACATCTTCAGTAGCACGGTCGCGCTGGGCGAGAGCTTCTGTTCCGCCAAGTGGGCCAGCAGGATTCGCCGTGACGGTGCACCGGTCAAAGGAACCAGGCGTACATCGTCTCGAATGTTGGACAGTGCCATTCGGGGTGCGAACGAGACGCCGAGGTCCACCGCCACCATGGCCTGAGCCTCCTGATAGTCGTTTGCTGCGAACGACACCGACGGCGAGAACCCGGCAGCATGGCATGCCCGTTCGAGCGCTGCACCCACCGGATGAGTGTCCTCCCTGGTTATCCACTGCTCGTGTTCCAGCTCGTTCATGTGGATCGAACTACGTTCGGCAAGATGATGATTGACGGATACGACGAGCATCGGCGGGTCGATCATGAGTTGATGCACGGTCAGTTCCACGTCGGTGATCCGAGCCCATTCGTAATCCCAGAGCAGGGACAGCTCCACCTCACGGGTGTCGAGCATTCCCCGCAGCCCGGCGAATCGCGAACTGCGCACCGTCAGTGCCACTGCGGGATGACGAGACTTGAACAGCTTCACCACGGGCGGTAACAGACTGGCCCCCGCGGTGGGGAAGGTTCCTATTCGCAGCGTCCCGGCGCGCAGGCCGGATAGGTCTTCGAGTTCGTTTCGTGCAGCGAGCAATTGGGTCTCGATTCGTTCGGCGTGACGTACCAGAACTTCACCCGCCTCGGTCAGGCGAACTCCCCTGGCGTGACGCTCGAGCAGCGGTTGCCCCGCTTCGATCTCGAGCTTGCTCAATTGTTGCGAGACCGCAGATGTGGTGAAGCTCAACCGAGTTGCGGCCGCCGTGATGGATCCGGTTCGTACGACCTCCACGAGAAGCAGCAGGCGTCGGGTGTCGAACATGATCGAACCACCTTTAAGTGAAAGTTAAGGGATCTCGACTTTTTCGTAATTGTACTCGACGGCTGTGTGATGCAGGCTATGTACAGCACCCACACGAGAGCTGCGTCACATGACCGCACTGCTCCCTCGAATGGTCAACTCCAAGAACATGTTCGAGAGTAACGATCGGAAGGTATCCGAGGATGTATTCACTGCGTGGCACGTGGATGAGGGGCGGGACCAGCAAGTGCTGGCTCTTCGGCTCCGTCGACGTCGAGCCACTGATCGAACAAGCAGGTTCCCTGGACGAAATTCTGGTTTCCGCCTTCGGATCCGGCGACCCCCGCCAGCTCGACGGCGTCGGCGGTGGCAGCTCGACAACCTCGAAAGCGGCCATCGTCAGCAGGTCCTCCGAGGACGGAATCGACGTGGACTACCTCTTTGCTCAGGTCGCCATCGGTGACCGAAAGGTGGAGTGGGGAAGCAATTGTGGCAATTGCGCTACCGCGATCGGCCTGTACGCACTCCAGCAAGGACTGGTGGCGATCGATCCGGTCACCACCGTCGTACGGATGCGTAACCGCAATACCGGTGCCGTGCTGCTCACCGAGATCGACACACCGGGCGGCGTCGTTCCGTCCGAGGGGTCGGCCCAGGTTGCCGGAACGTCGGCTCTCGGCGTTCCGGTCGGACTGACGTTCATCGACCTGGGTGCCGACCGCACTCGGTTGCTCCCCACCGGGGCGGTGGAGGACGCCGTGGAGCTACATGGGTCGCAGTACCGCGGCACGATGGTGGTCGCAGGCGCTCCCGCTGCGTTGTTCGATGCATCAGACCTGGGTATGACCGGGGCCGAGACCGCTGCCGAAATGACCGAACGTGTTCCGCTACTGGTCGAATTGCGCCGCAGTGCTGCACTGCTCATGGGGCTGTCGCGCCCGCAGGATCCGATCACGCACGCAGTGCCGAAGGTCGGCATCATCGCGCCTCCGGTGGATTACCACCTCGAAGACGGAACGCTCGTCTCGGCCGGCGAGTACGACGTGTGCGTGCGCATGCTCTCGATGATGGCACCGCACCCGTCCATCGGCCTGACGTCGGCGGTCGCTGTGGCCGCTGCCGCAACCGTACGCGGCGGTGTGGTGGATCGGGTCGTCCACGGTGCCACCACCTCGACGCTGCGACTGGGGACGCCTGCAGGTGTGTTGGCCGTCGATGTCGATATCGCTGCGGACGGCAACCTCACCAGCGTGACCCTGCACCGCGCTGCACGACGTATCGCGACAGCGGAATTGTTCGTTTCCGCTGCGGCAACGGCACTTTCGATCGGATAGCTCGACCTGTGAACACGGCTTCGACGACTGAAGAAAAGGAAGATCATGAAGGTTAGCATCGAGAATCTGAGCCTCGCTTACTCGGGGAACACTGTTGTCCGCGACCTCGACCTGGAGATCGCCGACGGAGAATCCCTGGTGTTGCTGGGGCAGTCCGGCTGCGGTAAGACCAGCACGATGCGCTGTGTGGCAGGGCTGGAGACCCCCAGCGCCGGCCGTATCACCATCGGTGATCGGGTCGTCCACGACTCGAACACGAACAAGACGATCCCGCCACACAAACGCAACGTCGGCATGGTCTTTCAGTCCTACGCGGTGTGGCCGCACCGGACCGTGTTCGACAACGTGTCGTTCTCGTTGAAGATGCAGAAGATCAACAAGACCGAGATGAACCAGCGCGTCCTCGAGGCCCTCGACCTCGTCGGGTTGGGTGAAATGGCGCATCGTGGAGCGAGCTTGCTCAGTGGTGGTCAGATGCAGCGGGTGGCGCTGGCTCGGTCGTTGGTGATGCGCCCCAGCGTGCTGCTCCTCGACGAGCCGCTGTCGAACCTCGATGCCCGACTGCGCGAACGACTTCGGATGGAATTGCGAGAGCTTCAGCTCCGACTCGGACTGACCACCGTCTACGTCACGCACGATCAGGTCGAGGCGTTCGCTCTCGCCGACCGAATCGCGTTGATGCAGAACGGCCGAATCGTGCAGATCGGTACCCCCGAGGACATCTACACCTCACCGATGTCCGCCTCGGTGGCCGAGTTCCTCGGTGTCGGCAACATCTTCCGCGCCACGCCTGCCTCGGGACCGCGCTCGACGATGGAGCTGACGGACTTCGGGCAGATTGCAGTGTCGGTCGGTGCAGCGTCGGCGGCCGACGGGCCCGTCGTGGTGTGCCTGCGACCCGAGGATCTGTTGGTCACCCCGCTGGACGATGCCGAGCCCGAGGGCCAGTCCTGGATGGGCACAGTCGATGTCGCCAGCTACCAGGGTGCGTCCATTCGATACCGCGTCACACTGGACGACGGCCCCGAGATCGAAGCCGTCGCCACGGGACACGCGAGCCGAATCCTGGGAATGGGAGAACGCGCGCGGGTCACAGCAGTAGCGGGCGGAGCTCAGGTTCTCGTCGACGATCGAGTCGCCTCCGAGGCGGTGCCGGTATGAGCGCCCCCACCGACGATCGGCCTGTCATCACGACGAAGCCGCCGGTCGACACTCCGGCACCCCAACGCAGGCCGGGTCTGAAGAAGTGGGTTCCGACGCTTCTGCAGTTGGCTCTGCTCACCGTGATCGTGCTGTTCCCGATGTTCTTCATCGTGATGGGTGCCTTCACCGACAACGCCGAGCGCACGTCGCTGTTCGACTTCGGTAACTTCACCCTCGACAACTTCGCCTTGCTCGGATCCTCGACCGCGCAGAGCGCTCTGTGGAATTCGGCGCTGGTCGGTATCGGGTCCTCGATCGTCGCGCTGGCGATCGGGTGCACGCTCGCCTTCCTGGCAGCACGCACCAACGTTCCGGGTCGAAAGATGATTTACGGCATCGGTATTGCGCCGCTCTTCCTCCCGGCGCTCGTCGGTGCACTGGCCTGGGCATTGCTGGCCGGGCCGGCCACCGGTTACATCAACCTGGTGCTGACCGCGATCGGACTGCCCGGCTTCATCGACATCTACAGCTTCGGCGGGATGATCTTCATCCTCGGCATCTACTACGCGCCGTATCCGTTCCTGATGGTCCACTCGGCGCTCTCGTTGATGAATCCGGACCTCGAAGACGCCGCCAGTCTGCACGGTGCGAAGTTGACGAAGATGCTGAGCAAGATCACGTTCCCGCTCGTCATGCCTGCCGTGATCGGCTCGGGGATCCTGGTTTTCGCGCTCACCGTGGAGAACTTCCCGGTGGCACAGGTGATCGGTGTGCCCGGCGGAGTCGACACACTGCCGACCCTGATCTACCGATTGATGAACGCATCGCCTGCCCGCGGTAACGACGCCGCCGCTGTCGCAGTGGTTCTCACAGTCCTGTTGGTCGCCGTCGTCGCCTTCCAGCAGCGCGCGATGAGTAGCAAGGAATACACCACCGTCAGCGGCAAAGGTGTTCGGGCACGACAGGTTCCGCTGCGGGCATGGCGTATCCCGGCTGCAGTGTTCGCGTGGGTGTACTTCACCCTGGCCGTTCTCCTGCCGCTCGTCGCCCTGGTGTTGGCGGCTCTGCAGACCAGCCCGTACGTCGCGAACATCGGTCAGCTCTTCGACTCCGGTGCCCTGTCGTTCTGGGGACTGGGAGAAACGTTGCGCAGCGCTGACTTCCACAGCGTGATGACCAACAGCGTCATCGTCGGTGTTGCGACCGCCGCTATCGGTACCGCGTTCTGCTTCGCCTTGGCGTACACGAGGTACCGTACGAACGCTCCGGGCCGAAAGCTGTTGGAGTATCTGGCGATGTTGCCGCTGGCTGTTCCTGCCATCGTGCTCGGCCTGGGTTTGCTGTGGACGTGGTTGGCGCTTCCGCTGCCGATCTACGGAACACTCGCGGTGCTGGTGATCGCCTTCGTCGCTGTCACCATTCCGCAGGGCTACCGCGGTGTCTCTGCGTCGATCATCCAGTTGGACAAGGACTTGGAAGACAGCGCTGTCATGTTGGGTGCACGGCGGCACCGGGCGATCTCCTTCGTCACCGCTCCGCTGCTCAAGGTCGGTCTGTCCTCGACCTTCCTGCTGCTGCTCATGCTGTCCATGCGTGAGCTCACCGCCGCGCTGTTCCTGTTCACCTCCGACACGCGGCTGCTGTCGATCGCGATCTTCGACGCATACGACAACGGCTCGTTCCAGTCGGCTGCCGAGTTGAGCCTGCTGTACTGCGTCGTGATCGGTGTGCTCGCAATCCTCTCGCGTCGCTTCGGATCCAAGGAAACTGTCTGATGAGAAAATTGGTCACAGCAATCGCGCTGGGTATCGCAGTGGCTACGGCCACGGCCTGCTCACCGCCACCCGAACGCCCCGCTCTGGCTCGGGCGGCGGAGGAGATCGTCACCGACAACGGCCTCGTCATCGACGGCGAACAGATCGCCGATCCGGATCTGTGGACGCAGGCCCAGGCCGAAGGTGGCATCACCCTTTACAGCGGCTACACCGCGGTCACCGAGGCCACGGTGCTGAAGAACTTCGAGAAGGACACCGGACTCGACGTCAAGCTCGTGCGGCTCACCCCGAACCGGCTCTACGAGCGACTGGTGGCCGAGTACGGCGCGGGTCGTCTCGACGCGGACGTCGTGCGAATCTCCGATGCCGGATTCGTCAACGGACTCAGCGAGCGGGGTGTGTTCCAGCCGTACACACCGCCCACGGCCGGCGAGCTACAGGACGACGTGGTGTTCGACGGCGGCAACTACTACCGCACCTTCGACCCGATCTACACGATGGGCTACAACAGTGCGCTCATCGAGGGCGACGACAGGCCGGCGTCCTGGGCAGATCTTCTCGACGATCGGTGGAAGGGCAATCTGGGTATCGCCCAGGCCGGAGCCGGCGGTAGCGCACTGGCACTGACTCGGTTCCAGCGTGAGGTACTCGGCGACGACTATCTCCGCGAATACTCCTCGGAAGCAAGGGTGTTCGACTCCATCGGAGCTCAGCTCGACGCGCTCGCCCGCGGTGAGATCGAAGCAGGGACCGTCGTGGTGAGCAGCGTCAACATCGCCAACAACGAGAATGCGCCGGTCAACTTCGTGGTACCGGAGGAGGGACTCACCGCCTACGACTACTACACCGGTGTTGCATCCACAGCGAAAAACATTGCGGCCGCCCAGGTCTTCATGAACTGGAACCTCTCCAAGAGGGGACAACAGGTCTTCAGCGATCTCGGTGAGTACTCGGTGCGCAACGACATCGACCCGCCGGTGATCCGCGGAATCGAACTGCCGAAGTTCACCGACCCCAAGGTCAACCGAATCACGCAGTCGGAGTCGATCGAGAATTCCGCCGACGATCAGGAGGCCTGGAACGCGATCTTCGGTTACAACGAATAGGGTCGACGCTTCGTGGCCGCGACGTCCTCTGGGCGCGCGGTCGCGAGGCTGTGATCGCTGAGCTCTCACTCGAGCAAAGCTGTTGGACCACAGGGCCATGCTGTCTGCTGAGCAAGTAAGGATTACCCACGGACAGCGATCAGCGACGACAGGTACGGCGGTGGCGTCGTGAGCAAGTTCGGACGATCTTCAGCGAACCGCCGTCACTGCAATTCTTGCTGCGGCACCGATGGCCTGGTCGACCAGCGGCAGATACAGATCCATGCGCGCGGCACGGGTGTACACCGATACCGCGACAGGCTTTTCGCCCGGAAACGACACCACCGCAACCTCGTTGCGAATGGGCCCGATGGTGCCGGTCTTGCCCGCAACCTGTACATCGGGGTACGGAATTCCACTGCGGATCCGGTGTGGCCACACCTGCTGAGACAGAACGTGCTTCATGTACTCACATTGCTCCGGAGAGGCCGCGGTACCCGACCAGATTGCTCGCAGAACTGCGTTGCTGTCTCGGGGCGTGGTGCAGGAGGTGTAGGCGGGATCGAAACCAGCACTGTCGATCACCGTGTAATTGCTGGCCAGCAACCCCAGTGCCTCGTCCGCACTCAACCGGCCGGTATCCCGAACGATTTGATCGCCCAGTGCTTTCGTGCCACCGACGATGCGTGTGTGCTCGAGCCCGAGATCGTCGATCACCCGGGTCAGGGTATCCATGCCCAGTGCACCGAGAAGTGCGTCGGCGGCCGCATTGTCGGAGACGGTGATCATCGAGCGCGCGACGTCACGCCAACTCATCGTCACCGGATCGGCGTAGCTGGCAATACCCGTCGGCCCTGGACTGCACTGAGCCGGAACGAGCCGCACCGTGTCGGTGGGAATCAAGGTGCCGTCGTCGAATGCGCGTGTCGTAGCAACCAGCAGCACGATCTTCCATACCGATGCAGCAACGACTGGGTCGTCGCCCTCGAAGTCGACGAATGTCCCTGTGCCATCTGTCCGCTCGGCACGAACCCAACCCCGGCAACCCGCGTCGGCGAACACAGCGCGCAGGTGCTCGGTCGCACTCACCTGTTCGCTCGCAGCAGGATTCGATCCACGAGATCCGCCAACGACTCTGCTTCACCGTCGCGGCGTACGATCCGAACCCGCAGCGCGACGTCGTCGGACGCAAGGTCCAGATGCTCGGTGCCGGGTAAAGCCTTGCTTGCGGCGTGAACCAGCCCGAAACAGCGCCCCGACGCGACGCCGATGACGATCTCACGCGAGGTGTTCGCGACGAACACCTCTGGATCGAGGGCATGGCGTCGAAACGCGTCGAGCATCAGGTCGTGAGCGGGTGGATTGGCGCTGCGTGGCGCGGTGGCGAACATGAGGTCGGACAACATCGTCAGGCGTGGACGCTGAGCGCGCGCCGAACGATGACCGACGGGAACCATGACACGTCGGGGGAGTGCGATGACCGGGCCTGCCACCAGTCGGTCGACTACCACCGGGTGATCGACCACCGCGACGTCGAGTTCGTGTGCGCGTACACGGTCGAGCAACGACACCGCACCACCGGTCTCCACGCGCGCCTCGACGCCGACGGAGGTGGCGATGCGTGCGGCGATCCCGTCGTCCAGGTCAGGGATGAGGCCGATGCGGACCGACCCGGACGCTGTGAGTGATTCCGCGGTAGTGGTCAATCGGCGTGCGTCGTCGACGATCAATCGGGCCCTGGGTAACAGTGCGGCCCCGTGCTCGGTGATAGCAGCTCCGTCGGGGGTTCGCTCGACGAGTGTGAGCCCGAGATGCTTCTCCAGGGCCTTGATGGCCCGAGACACCGGCGGCTGTGTCACGCCGAGAGTGGCCGCGGCGCGGCCGAAGTGGCGTTCCTCGGCGACGGCGACGAAATACTCGAGATGGCGAACAAGATCCACCGATCTATTGAAGCACGCTCACCTGCTGCTATACCGAAGTGGAATGAACCGGCAGTGCCTCGGGACTTGGCTCGATCGCGCTCGGATGTGATCGGCTGACCCCATGCGTACCTCGACATCCACCCGGCTGATCACCGTGCTCGCGGCGGCGACGCTGACCTCAGGCGTTGCCTGCTCGTCGACGACCACCTCCGAACCACTGAGATCCGACACCAGCACGTCCCAGTCCACCACCGAACAGGCCTCGGCCGAACAGAATTATCTCGATCTCGAGGCCAGGGACGCCGCTCGGCTCGGCGTCAGTGCCGTCGACCTCGCCACCGGTTCCACCGACAGCCATCGCGGCGACGAACGTTTCGCATTCTGCTCGACGTTCAAGGTCTACGCCGTCGGCGCAGTTCTCGCAGCCGCGGATGCCGGAGAACTGCAGCTGACCGACACCAGAACGATCACCGAAAAAGACAAGGTGCCCGAGTCCGCAGTCGATTGGGCACCGGGGTCCGTCGTCACGATCGCGGACTTGGCGGCAGCCGCGCTGACCAAGAGTGACAACACATCCGGCAATCTTCTGATCCGCGAGGCAGGCGGAACCGACGCCCTCACCGAGTTCGCGAGATCGCTCGGCGACACCGAATTCCGGCTCGATCGCACCGAACCGGACCTGAACACGGCGATTCCGGGCGACCCGCGCGACACCACGACGCCGAACTCGATGGCCGCCGGCTACCGAACCCTGCTCCACGGCGACGTACTGACTCCGCCCTCGCGTGATCAGTTGCTGGCGTGGATGGCCGACACCCAGACCTCCGACGCCCGGTTCCGCGCCGGAATCCCCGAACAGTGGACCTCGGCCGACAAGACCGGCACCGGTAGCTACGGCGTCTCCAACGACGCAGGGCTGCTGCTCGGACCGGACGGACAGAAAATCCTGCTGGTCGTTCTCAGTACGACGGCCTCTGGTGTCGAAAATTCACCGGCCATGAATGCGCTCGTTGCCGACACGACCCGGGCGGTAGTCGACGAACTGCAGTGATTCTCAGCTCTCGGCGCGGCGGACGGCGTCGACCAGTGGGACGAGATCCGGCTCTGCCGACGCCTCGTCGAGGGCTTCTCTCAGCGCCGCGTCGTTGGTCGGCCGCGCCGCTTCGAGCAGTGCAAGTCCTTCTTCGCTGACGTCGGTGTAGATGCCGCGTCGATCGGTCGGGCACAGGTAGCGCGTGAGCAGGCCGCGATCCTCGAGCCGGGTGACCAGGCGGGTCGTCGCGCTCTGGCTCAATACGACGGCGTCGGCTACCTGCTTCATCTGGAGGTGGCCGCCGACCCCGTCGTGCTGCCTGCCCAGGACGTCGAGCAGCCAATACTCGCGCGCACTGAGATTGTGGTTGGTCTGCAGCGCCCGCTCGATGCGGCTCTCGATACGTCCGTGCAGAACCGCAAGCGCAAGCCAATTCTGCGCAAGGGCAGTCAGGGCGGGGTCGTGTGCGCTCATGTGTCGTGCCTCTCGATGCCTGTACGCGTGACCACCCACCATACCGCGCCGACAATTAACGGCGTCTGCAATCAATAGCTCCGACAGCGCCTACTGTGGAATGTATGCGCATCGACGACCTCGATCCCGAACTGCACGCTGTGGTGTCCGACGTTCCGGTCGTGGACTTTCGCGACATCACGGCTGCTCGGGCTGCGGCGACGAGTGGTCCGGTCCGTTTGTCCGCGGATGTTGTTGTCACGGACTCGGTTGCCGAGGCCGACGGGCACTCTGTCGGTGTTCGTATCACCGGTCACAGCCGGGTCTCGGATCGTCCGATGCCGATTGTTGTCGAAATGCACGGCGGCGGTTTCGCATTGGGTTCGGCGGCCTCGAACGATGCTGGCAACGCAGGCCTCGCGGCTGCGCTGCAGTGTGTCGTCGTTGCCGTCGACTATCGGTTGGCCCCCGAGTTCCCCTATCCCGCAGCCGTTCACGACTGTGTCACAGCAGTTCGGTGGGCGGTCGATACTGCCGATAGCATCGGTGGTGACCCGGGGCGGATCGGTCTGTTGGGAACCAGTGCCGGAGCGTGTCTGGCTGCGTGCACCGCATTGGAACTTCGTGACAGCGGGGGTCCGAGACTGGCAATGCAGGCACTGATCGAACCGGCACTCGACGACAGAGCCGACTCGCCGTCGATGAAACAGGGCGTCGACGCCGTGTTCTGGAACACCGGCAATGCGGTTCTGAGTTGGCAGCACTATCTCGGAGGTCGGGTTCCGGACGAACGCACATCCCCGGCTCGACGACGAGATCTCGAGGGCCTACCGCCGACCTATCTCACCGTCAACGAACTCGACCCCCTGCGCGATCAGGGTATCGACTATGCCCGCCGACTTCTGGCCGCAGGTAACAGAACCGAATTCCATTGCTGGCCTGGCGCATTCCATGGATTCACCATGTTCGACACGGCGCTGTCTCGTCGCACCCGGGCAAGCGATGTCGCCGCGATGGATCGTCTGATGAACGGTTCCGTCAGCAGCTGAGTCCCTCCGCAATTACGCAACGAGATTGCCGACGGCCCACATCATGTGGTCACGCACCGCAGCTGTCGCATCGTCGGGCACCCCGGCCTCGATGGCGTCGACCATCTCGTGGTGGCGGTCGGCATCCATGTTGCCCAGGGCGCGATCACGTCCGGCGTACATGATCGACATGTGGATCGAACCTTCGAGACTCGTCCACGAGTGCAGCAGTGTCTCGTTGTCGGCCGATCGACACAGCAATCGATGGAAGTCGAGATCTGCCTCGATGCGGTCGTCGAGTGTCTCGTCCTTCGGGGCCTGTTTGAGCAGCTGCAGTGCTGCCCGCAATTCCGCGACTATGCGGGGACGCTCAGGATGTCGAGCGATTTCGGCTGCAGCCAAGCCCTCCAATGCGCCCCGCACCGAGAAGATGTCGTGAATCTCCTTGGTGTCGAGGTGGCGTACGTGCAGACGCCCGCGCGCACCGGTGACGACAAGGCCTTCCTGCTGCAATTGCCGTAGGGCCTCGCGCAGAGTGCCTCGACTGATCTGCAAGCGCTCGGACAGTTCGGTCTCGACCAGGGCGCTGCGGGGACGAAGCTCACCGCTGGTGATGGCAGATCGCAGAGCGGTGACCGCCTGCTGACGCAGGTTGGTCTTCTGCAGTCCGAGAAGTGCGCCGGGTTGCCCCATGGCGGGGGCTCCTTTCGTCGATGACGTCTCACTGCAAACAGTCGACTGACAGCTGTTGACAGTAAGTGTACGTCCGGCGTCGACGACCCTCGGACTGCAAAGCCGCATCGTGTCAGAGTCCTGCCATGATGCGGGCTTCCATACTGGACGTCGAGAGGCCGTAGCGATCGTGCAATGTGGGTAGGGCACCCGCGGCAAGGAACTCGTCGGGCAAAGAGATCGCACCGACCTTCTTGCCGAGTCCGCGCTCGACGATCGCCGAGGCGACGGTCTCGAACAGACCGCCGATCTTGGTGTGGTTCTCGCAGGTGAAGGCCAACCGAGGTGTATCCAGCTCAGCCAGAACAGTATCGGCGTCGAACGGCTTGATCGTCGGAGTGTGCACCACCGCGACGTCGATGTTGTGTTTCTCGAGATTCTTCGCTGCCTGCAACGCGCGCATCGTCATCAGGCCGCTCGATACCAGCACCACATCGTTGCCGGGTCGGATGACCTTGGCTTTTCCGAGCTCGAAGGTGTAGTCGTACTCGTCGAGCACGGTTGCCACCTTGCCGCGAAGCAAGCGCAGGTAGGTCGGCCCGTCGGAGGCGGCGAGTTGGGGGACTGCCTGGCTGATGTCGACCGAATCGCACGGATCGACGATCGTCAGGTTCGGCATCCCGCGAAAGATGGCGATGTCCTCGGTGGCCTGGTGGCTCGGTCCGTATCCCGTGGTGAGGCCGGGAAGGCCGCCGATGATGTTGACGTTCAGATTGGGTTCGGCGATATCGAGGCACAGGAAGTCGTATGCCCGACGGGCCGCGAACACCGAGTACGTCGACGCGAACGGGATCAGTCCGGTCTCGGCCATGCCGGCGGAGGCTCCGAGGAGTAGCTGCTCGGCCATGCCCATCTGGAAGAAGCGATCGGGAAACGCCTGGGCGAAGATATGCATGTCGGTGTACTTGGCGAGGTCGGCGCTGAGGCCGACGATCTTGTCGTTGTTCTGCGCGGCTTCGACGAGAGCGTGACCGAACGGTGCGTCGGCGGTGCGCTGGCCTGGATCGACGAACGATGCAATCATCGCCGATGTCTTGAGTTTGGGGGGAGTGGTGGTGGTCATGCCTGAACCTCGTTTTCCTGCAGGTAGGTCGGGTCGGTGAAACGCTCGGTCAACTGGTCGCGGCAGATGCTCCACTCGCTCTCGTCGATGCGCATGAAGTGCGCCTTCTCCCGGTTTTCGAGCAAGGGGACTCCGTAGCCGATCTTGGTGTCGCAGATGACGATCGAGGGTGTTCCGACGGGCTCGGCTGCGGCGCAGGCAGAGTCGAATGCGGCAGACAGGGCCGCGGGATCGTTCCCGTTCACGCGGTAGACGTTCCACCCCATTGCAGCCCATTTCTCGTGAACGGGCTCGATTCCGAGCACACCTGCTGTGGGGCCGTCCGCCTGGAGCGCGTTCATGTCGACCATGGCGATGAGGTTGCCGAGTCGGTGGTGATGGGCACCCATCGCGGCCTCCCAGGTGGAACCTTCGTCCAGTTCGCCGTCGGAGAGAAAGTTGAATACCCGCGACGCGGAACTCTGATGGCGGAGTCCGAGTGCCATCCCCACTGCGACGGTCAGTCCGTGGCCCAGCGAACCGCCAGAGATTTCCATACCCGGTGTGTAGGTTGCCATTCCGGACATCGGGAGGCGGGACTCATCCGAGCCGTAGGTCTCGAGTTCGGCGACGGGGACGATGCCCGCCGCGGCCAGGGCGGCGTAGAGGCCGATGGCGTAGTGGCCGGTGGAGAGCAGAAAGCGGTCGCGTTCGGCCCATTCGGGATCCTCGGGCCGGTAGTTCAACCTGTCGGCGTACACGGCAGCGAAGATGTCCGCAGCGCCGAGGGCCTGCCCTACGTAGCCCTGTCCCTGAGCTTCGCCCATATCGATGACGTGGTGGCGCATGGCGTACGCGAACTCGGCTGCGTGTTCGATCCTGGTCTTCGAGTCATGCTGTGCTGCTTCGGTTATCGTGCTCACAGTAATTCCTTTGCGCGTGTGGTGGCCGGAAAATTCGCTGGGGTGTCGAGTTCTGCCTGTGCCGCGAGGCGTCTCTCGGTCGGGCCCCAGGTTTCTTTGGTGACGATGGCGGAGCCGAGGCCGATCAGGGCGTATGCAATGAACAGCAAGGCCGGTCCGAGCCACCCGAGCCAGACGAACAGCAGCGTCGTGATGAACGGAGTGAAGCCGGAGACCATGGCCGAGATCTGGTACGCCAGTGAAGCTCCCGATGCACGGCGAGAGGCATCGAACAGCTCGGGGAACCAGGCACCCTGAGAGCCGGCGAGGGCGTTCTGGCAGACGGCGTAGGCGAGAACGATGGTCGCGATGACGAACATGAACAGGCCCGTGTTCACCAGAAGGAACATCGGTATTCCGAACAGTGCGGCGAAGCTGCACACCGCGATGTACAGGGGGCGTCGTCCGATCCGGTCGGTGAGGGCGGCCCAACCGGTTGTGGCGAAGATACCGATGAACGAAGCAATACACAGTGCGGTGATGGTCTCGGACGTGGTCGCCAGCTCCTGCGTGTGCAGGTAGGAGATCATGTAGGTGACGGACACTGCGTATCCCGCAGTCTCGGCGATACGAAGACCGATGCCGCGCAGAATGTTTCGCCAGTCGTGCTTGATGGCCTCTTTGATCGGAGACTTGGAGACGCCTGCTTCTTTGACGTCGTCGAACACCGGCGACTCGGGAACCTTCGAGCGGATGATCAGGCCGACTGCGACCAGGACGATGCTGAACAAGAAGGGCACTCGCCAGGCCCAGTCGCCGCCGAGGTGCACGCTTCCGAGGAAGACGAGGTTGGCGAGCAGTAGTCCGACGGGGAAGCCTGCCTGCACGATGCCGGTGAACTTGCCTTTCTTGCGCCACGGCGCGTGCTCGTAACTCATCAGAATCGCCCCGCCCCATTCGGCACCGAAGGCGAGTCCCTGGATGATGCGCACCACCACGAGCAGGATCGGCGCGATGATGCCGGCTTGGGCATACGTGGGCAGCAAGCCGATGGCGAAGGTGGCGATGCCCATGAGGATCAGGGAGCCGACCAGCACGGGTTTACGGCCTACGCGATCGCCCAGGTGTCCTCCGACGATGCCGCCGAGGGGGCGGGCGGCGAAGCCGACGCCGAGGGTGGCGAAGGCCGCCAGTGTGCCGGTGACGGAGTTGGAGCCGGGGAAGAATGCGGTTCCGAAGTACAGCGCGGCGGCGGTACCGAAGCCGATGAAGTCGTACGTTTCGATGACGGCACCGACCGAAGATCCGACGGCGACGCGTTTTGCGTCTTTCGTGCCGTGAACCGGTCCGCGCATCTGCAGAGCATCTGTGCTCATGGGGACTCTCCTGCTGAGGTGTTGGTTTCAAACTCGTCCAAGTGACCGTCGACTGTCAACACCACGAGTGTGACCCATTGCACTGTCAACAGTCAACCGGCGACGGTTGACGAAGAGACGGAGAGGTGCTTACTGTGGTCCGCATCACGACGACAGGAGGGAGGCTCGGATGTTCGATTCGCGGCTGGGCTGCTCGACGATCTCGTTTCGGCACCTACCTCTGCGCAGCGCGCTCGAGGTCATCGGCGAGCTCGGTTTCACGGAAATCGACCTGGGATCGCTACCAGGGGTGTGCGACCACGTACCCCTCGACCTGGACGATCGTGGTGTTCGCGAGGTGGTGGAGGCCGTGCAGCGCTCAGGCCTGGCCGTCCGGTCGATCAATTGCGATGTCGGCGATATGAACAATCCGGCGACCGACCTCGAGGCGTCCCTTCATCTCGAACGACTGCTCGAGTTGGCCTCTCGGGTGGGGGCGCACGCGCTCGTTCTACCGAACGGTGCCCTCACGCATGAGCCCATCGAGTCCCTCGACTCCGATCTCGATCGGGTTGCGGCCAACCTGAACTATGCGTCGACACGGGCACATCGGCACGGCGTCGACATCTGGACCGAGTCGCTGCACGTGTTCCGACTCTGTTGCACCACCGGGCGCGCGGTCGCGTTGGCCGAGCGCATCGATCCGGCGATCGGCATCGTCATGGACTTCAGCCACATTGTTGCCTCCGGCGGCGACCCGGCTCACTTCGCGCGGTCGATGGGCAGCCGAATCTCGCACGTTCACATTCGCGATTCGACCCGAGGCGAGGTCAGGCTCGATGAACCCGACGCCGTCGACAAGCCGGGCAACATCAACATCAGCGTGGGTCGCGGCGAGGTCGACTTCCGCGGCGGCATCGATGCCCTCGGATCTGCGGGATTCACCGGCCATTTCGCGCTCGAACTCGAGACGAGAGACATCTCCGACAAACAACGTCCGGCGGCGACCGCTGCCGCCGGAGACCTGATCACCGAACTTCTACTCGACACACACCAGGAGCCATCATGACCACAACCATCCGTACCGCAGTGATCACCGGGGCTACCTCCGACAAGGGAATCGGCCGCGCCACCGCAGAGCGCTACGCCGAGGACGGCTGGGGCGTCGTCATTCTCGACCTCGACGGCGAGAAGTCCGAGAAAGTCGCAGCAGAGATTGCGGCCGCGTACAACGTCGCTGCGTTTGGACACGCCATCGACGTATCGGACGAGGATTCCGTTCTGAAGGCCTATGCAGCAACGAAATCGGAGGTCGAAGCAGGGAACCTGCCACCGGTCGGAGCCGTGGCGAACATTGCTGGCATCACGTCCCCGGTGCCGTTTCTCGAAACCACGGTCGAATTGTGGAACAAGGTCTTCGCGGTCAACGCCACCGGAACGTATTTGGTGACGAAAGCGTTTCTGCCGGACATGATCGAGCAGCGTTGGGGCCGCATCATCACGATGTCTTCGGTCTCGGCACAGCGCGGCGGCGGAGTGTTCGGCAAGGTACCCTATTCCTCGGCCAAGGCCGCTCTGCTCGGCTTCACGAAATCCCTTGCCCGCGAGTTGGAAGACACCGGCGTGACGATCAACGCGGTCACCCCGGGAGCGGTGGACACCAACATCCGCGTCGGAAGCACCGACGAACAGGAACGTGCGATAGCCCAGGGCATTCCGCTCGGACGCACCGCCACCACCAGAGAAGTCGCCTCCGTCATCACCTTCCTGTCGTCCGAGGATGCCGCGTACCTCACCGGCACCACGATCGACATCAACGGTGGAAGCCACATGCACTGAGAACCACAGAACGGAACACCATGAAGTACAAGTCACTCGACGTGCAGCTGCCTCCGCCGATCGCCGGCGTGTGGGAATGGCAACTTCGAGCCCAGTGCAGAACGATGCCGATATCGATGTTCTTCCCGGACAGAGGATTGCGTGGCCCTACCCTCCGGCGCATCGAGGCCGAGGCAAAGGCCATCTGTCGGCAGTGTCCGGTACTCGAGTCCTGCCTGGCACATGCCGAGCAATGCGACGAGCCTTACGGAATCTGGGGTGGGCTGACCGAACGCGAGAGGACTACGAGGGTCGACGTGCGATGATGCGTCGAGCATGCGCCAGCACCGGGGCATCTACCATCTGACCACGAAAGGTGAAGACGCCGCGGTTGTGTGCGACGGCGTCGAGTACGGCGGTGGCCCACTCGACGTCGTCGGGGGACGGCGCGTAGGCCTGGCGAATGACGGGGATGTGGCTCGGGTGAATGGCCACCTTGCCGTCGAAGCCGACGGCCACGGCATCGTCGGCTTCCGCGCGGACACCGTCGAGATCGGGGATGTCGAGGAACACCGAGTCCAATGCGAACACCCCGCGTGCCTTGGCTGCGAGCAAGGTCTGCGACCGAACATGCTGCGCCACATCGCGGTACCGGCCACCGGTGTGTCTGCTCGAGTTGCCGCCCATGGCGGCCACCAGATCCTCGGCACCCCACATGGCACCGATGGCATTGTCGGCGGCGAGGGCGTCGAACACCGTCATCGCGCCGAGCGGAGACTCGATCAGCGTGACGACGTTCAACGGAGCCAAAGCCGCAATCTGCTGGGCCGATTCACATTTGGGGAGCATCACGGTCGTGTACTCGGTCCGCTGCAACGCCTCGAGGTCCGCAGCCTGATCGTCGGTGCCGTGCGCGTTGACACGAACGATGGTGCGCGACGGATCCAGCGGGGTGGTGACCACGGACTCACGGGCACCTGCTTTGTCCGCGGCACCCACGGCGTCCTCGAGATCGAGAATGACCACATCTGCTCGGGCTGCGGCCTTCTCGTACCGTTCGGGGCGGTCGGCCGGGCAGAACAGCCACGCCGGCCCCGGCGGAACCCAGTTCACGATGCGTCCTCCGGTGGTTGCATGCGGACGAGCGTCTTGCGCACCGCCACTGCGACGATGTCCCCGTGCTGATTTCGGCCGGTGTGGGTGAACGTCACGATGCCTTCACCAGGGCGGGATTTCGATTCGCGCTTGTCCGAGATCACGGTCTCGGCGTAGAGGGTGTCGCCGTGGAACAGTGGCTTGGGAAACGACACCTCCGAGAAGCCGAGGTTCGCCACGATGGTGCCCTGAGTCAACTGCGTCACCGACAGTCCGACAAGAGTGGAGACGGTGAACATCGAATTCACCAGACGCTGGCCGAACGCTGTCGTCTCGCTGTAGGCGGCATCGAGGTGCAGGGCCTGAGTGTTCATCGTCTGCGTGGTGAACAGGGTGTTGTCGGCCTCGGTGATGGTGCGGCCCGGCCGGTGCTCGTAGACGGTGCCGAGCTCCATCTCCTCGAACCACAGGCCGCGCTGGCGAATCCTCCTGTCGCTCATAGTCCCAGGCTCCGGGCGATCAGCATCAGCTGAACCTCGGTTGTACCCTCACCGATTTCGAGGATCTTGCTGTCGCGGTAGTGGCGAGCGACGACGTACTCGTTCATGAAGCCGTAGCCGCCGTGAATCTGCGTCGCGTCACGCGCATTGTCCATCGCGGCCTCGGAGGCGACGAGCTTGGCGATGGACGCTGCCTTCTTGAACGGCTTGCCCGCCAACATCAGTGCTGCCGCGTCGTAGTACGCGGTTCGCGCGGTGTGGGCGCGGGCCTCCATGCGGGCGATCTTGAACGAGATCGCCTGATTGCGCGCGATCGGTGCACCGAAGGCCTCACGCTCCTTGGCGTACTTCACGCTCTCGTCCACGCAGCCCTGCGCCGCACCCACCGACACCGCCGCGATCGCGATCCGGCCCTCGTCCAGAATGTGCAGGAAGTTCGCGTACCCGCGGCCCTCCTGCCCGAGCAGATTCTCCTGTGGCACGCGCACATCGGTGAAGCTGAGCGGATGCGTGTCCGACGCGTTCCAGCCGACCTTGTTGTAGGCCGCTTCGGCGACGAACCCGGGGGTGTTCGTGGGAACGAGGATCGACGAGATCTGCTTGCGTCCGGTCGCCTCGTCGACGCCGGTCACCGCGGTGACGGTGACGAGCTCGGTGATATCGGTGCCGGAGTTGGTGATGAACTGCTTGCTGCCGTTGATGATCCAGTCGCCGCCGTCACGCTTGGCGGTGGTCTTGGTGCCGCCCGCATCGCTGCCGGCACCGGGCTCGGTCAGACCGAATGCGGCCAGGGCCTTGCCTGCGGTGAGCTTGGGCAGCCACTGCTGCTTCTGTGCGTCGTTGCCGAAGCGGTACACCGGCATGGCACCGAGCGAGACGCCGGCTTCGAGGGTCATGGCGACGCTCTGATCGACCTTGCCGAGCTCCTCGAGCGCCAGGCACAGCGCGAAGTAGTCGCCGCCCATGCCGCCGAACTCCTCGGGAAATGGCAGGCCGAACAGGCCCATCTCCGCCATGCCTGCGACTACCTCGTACGGAAAGGAATGCTCGGCATCGTGTTTCGCCGACACCGGCGCTACGACCGTTCTGGTGAAGTCGGCAACGGATTTGACCAGTTGCTGGTACTCGTCGGGCAGATTCGACGACGACAGGTGATCGGTCATGGCTGGTCCTCTTCGGTGGGTGTGGGAACGATTCGGGCGAGGATCTGATCGACGGGGACCTGATCGCCCACTGCGACAGTGAGTTCGACCGTGCCGTCGATCGGGGTGGTCAGGGTGTGTTCCATCTTCATCGCCTCGACGACGACGATGGCGGTGCCTGCGGTGACGGCACTGCCGGTGGTTGTTCCGATGGCGATGATCGAACCCGGCATCGGCGAGAGGATCTCGGCGTCACCGGAGTGCGCATCGTCCTCGCGGACGCTGGCCTCGGCAATCCGATCGATGCGCCAGGTGCCTCGAGAACTCGAGATCCAAGTGGCCGAGCCGTTTCGGGCGAAGGTCATCGACTCGCGTAGACCGTCGATCACCAGATTCACGGAATCCTCGGTGGTCGTTGCCCGGAGGGTGCGCGGCGATCCGTCGTCGACGACGACCGTCGCCGCATCGAGGGTTCCGGTGATGGACACGTGCGCCGTCCGACCCCCGGACGCGAGGCGACGTTGGAACGACGCTTTCGCTCCGACTCGCCAACCCGATGGTGTTGCCCAGATGTCCTGTCCCGCCGCCTGCCACTCGTCGAGCCACTGCACGGCGGTGGCGGCGATCAATGCCTCGTCGGTCGCCTCGGCCGCTGCGAAGTCCTCGACGCGACGGTCGAGCAGGCCGGTGTCGAGATTGCCTGCGCGGACGTCGTTGTCGGCGAGCAGGAACCGGGCGAACTCGATGTTGGTGACGACGCCGAGCACCGCGGTGTCGGCCAGTGCACGATCGAGGCTGCGCAGTGCGGTCGCGCGATCGGGTCCGTGCGCGATGACCTTCGAGAGCATGGGGTCGTAGTTGCTACCCACCTCTGTTCCGACGGCAAGACCGGAGTCGACGCGGATCCCCGGTGCCGATGGCTCGCGCAGTCCGACGACGGAACCGCCGGTGGGGAGGAATCCGCGACCGGGATCCTCGGCGTAGACGCGGGCCTCGATCGCATGTCCGGTGAGCGTGATGTCGTCCTGCGCGAGAGTCAGGGGCTCACCCGACGCCACCCGCACCTGCCATTCGACGAGGTCGAGGCCGGTGACCATCTCGGTGACCGGGTGCTCGACCTGCAGGCGGGTGTTCATCTCCATGAAGAAGAACTCGTCGGGGCGTTCGGCCGAGACGATGAATTCGACTGTGCCGGCACCGGAGTAGTCGACACTGCGTGCAGTGTTGCAGGCGGCCTCGCCGATGCGAGCGCGAGTTGCCTCGTCGAGCAAGGGAGACGGGGCCTCCTCGATCACCTTCTGGTGCCTGCGCTGCAGGCTGCATTCGCGTTCGCCGAGGTGGATGACGTTGCCGTATCCGTCGGCGAGAATTTGGACTTCGATATGTCTGGGCCGCAACACGAATCGCTCGAGGAAGAGGGTGTCGTCGCCGAACGACGACGCCGCTTCCCGTCGCGCGCTGGTCAACGCGGCGGGTAGATCTTCGGCGCGCTCGACCAGACGCATACCTTTTCCGCCGCCACCGGCGGAGGGTTTGACCAGAACCGGGAATCCGACGTCGGGAGCGCCGGCGATGAGGTCGGCGTCGGTGAGGCCGGGGCGGGAGATGCCGGGGACGACGGGGACCCCGAAGGCGCTGACGGCGGCTTTGGCGGCGATCTTGTCGCCCATCACTTCGATGGCTTTCGCCGGTGGCCCCAGAAATGCGATTCCGGCTTCGGCACAGGCGGATGCGAACTCGGAGTTCTCGGAGAGAAATCCGTATCCCGGATGAATGCCCTGCGCTCCTGTGGCTTTCGCGGCCGCGATCACCTTGGCGATGTCGAGGTAGCTCTCGCGAGCGTTGGCGGGACCGAGGCGTACTGCGGTGTCGGCCTCGTGCACGTGGCGGGCGTCGGCGTCGGCGTCGCTGTAGACGGCAACGGTGCGAATCCCCATGCGGCGCAGTGTTCGTGCCACCCGCACAGCGATCTCGCCGCGGTTGGCGATCAGAACGGTGTCTATCGTGGTCATGTCCGTCACATCCTGAAAACGCCGTAGGAGACCGGCTCGAGCGGTGCATTGGCGCACGCCGCGAGGGCCAGTCCGAGTACCTGCCTGGTGTCGGCCGGGTCGATGATGCCGTCGTCCCACAGGCGGGCCGTCGAATAGTAGGGGTTGCCCTGGCTCTCGTACTGCTCGCGAATCGGAGCCTTGAACGATTCCTGATCCTCGTCGCTCCACGGCTGACCCGCCGCGTCGAGTTGTTCGCTGCGCACCGTTGCGAGCACAGACGCAGCCTGCTCGCCGCCCATCACCGAGATTCGCGCGTTGGGCCACATGAACAAGAAACGTGGTGAATACGCTCGGCCGCACATCGAGTAGTTGCCTGCGCCGTAGGAGCCGCCGATGACAACGGTGATCTTGGGGACGCGGGCACACGCCACTGCGGTGACCATCTTCGCGCCGTGTTTGGCGATGCCGCCTGCTTCGTAGTCGCGGCCGACCATGAAACCGGAGATGTTCTGCAGAAAGACGAGCGGGATACTGCGCTTGTCGCACAGTTCGATGAAATGTGCGCCCTTCATGGCAGATTCGGCGAACAGCACACCGTTGTTGGCGATGATTCCGACGGGGTGACCGTGGAGGTGAGCGAATCCTGTGACGAGCGTCTTGCCGTATTCGGCCTTGAACTCGTCGAATTCGCCGCCGTCGACCACCCGGGTGATCACTTCACGCACGTCGTACGGGGTGCGGGGATCGGTGGGGACGACGTCGTAGAGCTCGGTCTGGTCGGCTACCGGATCACGCGTCGTGACGACGTCCCACGGGCGTGGAGTGCGGGGCCCCAGCGTCGACACGATTCGGCGGACTCGGTGCAGTGCGTCTCGGTCGTCCTCGGCGAGATGGTCGGTGACGCCGGAGATCTTCGAATGCAGATCACCACCGCCGAGTTCTTCTGCGGTGACGACCTCGCCGGTCGCGGCCTTCACCAGTGGCGGGCCACCGAGGAAGATGGTGCCCTGGTTCTTGACGATGATGGCTTCGTCGCTCATCGCAGGCACGTAGGCACCGCCTGCGGTGCACGAACCCATGACCGCGGCGATCTGCGCAATTCCCTTGGCGCTCATGGTCGCCTGATTGAAGAAGATGCGGCCGAAGTGGTCGCGGTCGGGAAAGACTTCGTCCTGTCGCGGGAGAAATGCACCGCCCGAGTCGACGAGGTAGATGCACGGCAGGGTGTTCTGCAGTGCGATCTCCTGCGCGCGCAGATGCTTCTTGACCGTCATCGGGTAGTACGTGCCGCCCTTGACGGTGGCGTCGTTGGCGACGATCACACATTCGCGGCCGGAGACGCGGCCGATGCCGGCGATCACTCCTGCGCCGGGGCACTCGTCGTCGTAGAGACCGTTGGCAGCCAGTGGTGCGATCTCCAGGAACGGGCTGCCGGGATCGAGTAGTTCGTCGACGCGGTCGCGGGGGAGGAGTTTGCCGCGCGCGATGTGGCGTTCCCGGGATTTCTCGCTACCGCCGAGCGCCGCCGCGGCGAGCCGCTCGGCCAGCTCATTGGTGAGAAGCTCGTGATCTGCCCGGTTGGCAGCAATATCGATTGCCATGAGGTGCACGCCTTAGGGGTTGGACGCCGGTGTCACAGGAGTTCAGTTAATGGTTGATAACTGACATCATAGTAAACTACGATTAACTGAGAGTCCAGGGTCGAGGGGGTGCAGGAGTTGGAGACGAAGCCGACGACGGTGCGCGAGCAGCGCAAGGCCGAGCGTCGACAGCAGTTGCTCGACGCCGCAGCATCGCTGTTCGCCGAACGCGGATTCACCTCGGTGCGACTCGAGGATCTGGGCGCGGCAGTCGGTGTCAGCGGACCGGCCGTCTACCGTCACTTCCCGAACAAGGAAGCAGTCCTCGTCGAGCTGATGGTCGGGATCTCGGAGTATCTGCTCGACGGTGGCCGTGCGGTGGTCGATCGTGTTGGGGCTGCCGTGGATACGTTGTCTGCGTTGGTCGAGTTCCACCTCGACTTCGCTTTCGACACACCGGCATTCATCAGAATCCAGGATCGCGACCTGCAGAGCCTCCCCGAGGGCTCTCGACGCAAGGTGCGCCGAATGCAGCGCGAGTACGTGGAACTGTGGGTCGCGGTCCTGTGTGCCGTCGACTCGACATCGAACGAGGCCGACGCTCGGACCGCGGCACACGGCGTGTTCGGTCTGATCAACTCGACGCCCTACAGCGCTGGGCGCAGTCCGTCACGGACTGCCAGGCCGGTGTTGCGCGCAATGGCACTGGGGGCGTTGGGGGTTCCTGCCTGACGCTTCGACCAACTACACAGACGCGCGCTCGGCTTCGTCTGCATGTCGGTGGGTGGGCTCGGGTGAACGCGCTCGGCGAAATCCGATCACTCCGGCGGAAACCGCACCGACGAGGCAGGCTCCACCGATCGCGTATCCCAACAACGGTCCGCGAGAAGTCAACCAGGCCAGGCTGTTCGCGGCGTCGCGTGCCGAGGCAATCTGCTCCAGCCGACCCGTCTCGTCCAGGGCGAGTGACGCTTTGAAGATGGTGACCTCGGGGATCTTCGGATCTCTCGCGAAATACTGGTACGGGGTTTCTTTGCCCCACACCAGGCTTCCGCTCCTGGGTTCGACGTAGATGTCGCGAACGTTCGAGTACCACCGCTTCATCGTGATCGGTTCGTCCCCGTCGCCCAGACCCCACTTCGATGCCGGGAGAGTCACCGAGTTGATCGGTGACTGCGTCGTGGTCGACAGGTCGGCTTCGGACACGATCGATCGAAAGTGATAGATCGGCAGACCTTCCATGGTGAGTTCCTCGACGAAGTTCGCCTCGAAGCTCGTCCACGCCGTTGCGTCGTAGACCGTGTAGGTGATCGGCTGGGTATCGAAGGGAAAGCGATGCTGTAACCCTGTGCGGGGCAGCGAAATAGCTGGCGAATCGACGGTGGTCTGCAATGATCCCGCGGGCTCGACGGGTAAGCCGGTGCGCCGGTCGCTGGTCACTCGATCCACCGAGGCGGTCAGCAGGCCTTCGTCGCCGTCGCGGTCGGCGCGTCGCACCGTGGCTCCGACCTGGAAGGTGACGCGGTCTGCGTCGGAGGGATCCTCCACGGTGATGTAGCGCTGGAGGATCAGGGGAACGTCGGTCGCGATCGACAAGGGGCCGGGGCCGGAGATCGTCTTCGAGTCGAGGACCTCGCCGCCTGCTCCGTCTGCCGTGGTGGCCACCGTGGTTGCGGCGATGTCGAGGGGAGTGACCGCTAGACGGTCGTATACGAGGGTGGGCAGAAGAAGCGCAACGGCGATCGCGAAGGATCCCAGACCTGCGAGCACGCACATCGCAATTCTCAACCGTGACATGAACATCGTCCCCACTGTTTTCGATTTCGGCCACCTCATCCTGCCGTGACGAAAGCACCGAATGTCCGCTTCCGCGTTGTGACCTGTCAGCACGTTCGGGGGAAATGACAGAGACATCAACCGATGTTGAGATCGAGCCTCGCGGTGCACACTGGGTTCGATCGCGCTGAACAGGGGGACGACGCATGGCGACCGGTATCGATCGAGGCACAGTGGTCGATCGCGGTAGCCGTTGGCGAACCATCGGGACGTTGCGGACCGGGCCCGGCTCTGCAGTCCTTCCGTTCGGCTGGGGACCGGCGATCGTCTTGGTGCTCGTGGCCTTCGTGGACCGGATCGAATTCAGTCTCGTGGCCGCCGTTCTTCCTCAGCTTCAGGCCGAATGGGGTTTCGGCGACGCCGTGGCGGGATCGCTGCCCAGCGCATCCGCGATTGCCGCGGGCGTCCTGGCGATACCGGCTGCATACTTCGCCGACCGTCACGATCGCGGCAGGATCGTGACCTGGGTCGTCGTTCTGTGGTCTCTGGCGACGCTGGGTTCCGCGCTTGCGCCCACGTTCCTGATCTTCTACCTCGTGCGGGTCGGGCTTGCCGCCGCGGAGGCAGTGGACAACCCGGCGAGCGCGAGCCTGCTCGCCGACTTCTACCCGCCCGCAACGCGATCCACCGCGTTCGGTTGGTGGCGAACCTCGGCGTACCTCGGCGGCGCGGGCATCGTCCTGGGCGGTGTGCTGGCGGACTGGCTGGGCTGGCGCGGGGCGTTCATGGTCATGACGATTCCGGGACTGCTTGTCGCAGTCCTCGTCTCACGTCTGAAAGAGCCGGAACGCGGTTACGCAGACAGGTTGGCCGCCCGCGCAGACCCGAGCCTGCAGGCTCACACGCCGTCCGGCCCGCTTGCCACCCAGCTCCGCCGATTGCTGCCCATCCGAACGCTGTGGTTCACCGGTGCGGCTCTGACAGTGATGAGCCTGTCGATCGGTGGCCTGACCTTCTGGCTTCCGAGTCTGCTGCAACGCCGGTACGGCCTGTCCGAATCGGCGGCCGCGACGGCGGGCGGCGGAATGACGCTGGTGGGAATCGTTCTCGGAACGCTCGTCGCGGCGATGGCAACCCGACGAGCCATGATCGGGACCGGCCTCGCGCAGTGGCGAGTACTGCTGGGTGGTGGCGGAATCCTCCTCGGCAGTGTGTTCATGTCGATTGCCCTCGCCATGAACTCGACGGTGGTGTTCGTCGTATTTCTCACCGTCTTCGCCTTCTTCTCGGCTTTCGCCCTCCCCACGCTCACCGCGTGTGTCGCCGACGTCGTCCCGGCTCGTGATCGGGGTCTGGGATTCGGCATGTTGCAGATCGCCGCGACCGCGGGCGGTGCCGTCGGGCCGCTTCTGGTCGGCGTGGTGTCCGACGCGGCCGATTCACTCACCGTCGGCCTGGTTCCGCTGCTACCGCTGTTGGCCGTCGGCGGGATCCTGGCCCTCCTTGCCTACTGGTCCGTCGAACCCGATGCGCGACGCGTCCTGGCCGTGGCCGCGCGGGAAGAGTAATTCGTTGTCGTCGGCCACAATGTCTCCATGACGATTGAGCTATCGCGGGCCGAGGTCGGCCGACGGCAGAGTCGATTCACTCTCGACGAGATTCCCCGCCTGTTGGCGATGGCAGGGTTGGTGGCCGCTCTGCACGTGATCGGGTGGGGGTTGTTCACGCACTACGACTCCATCCCGAGTATCCACGGACTCACCGGGGCCGACGGCACCCTCGTGTACGCCGGAGCAGGCGTGCTGGCGTACACACTCGGGCTCAGGCACGCCTTCGACGCCGATCACATCGCCGCCATCGACGACACCACCCGCTTTCTGCTGCAGAAGGGCAAGCGGCCGTTGGCCGTCGGGCTCTTCTTCTCCCTCGGTCACTCGACGGTCGTGTTCGTCTTCGTCGCCGCTATCGCCTTCGTCGCGTCGCAGGCGACGGCGTTCCAGGACGCATTCGCCGGAGTCGGCGGCATCATCGGCACGCTGGTGTCCGGAACATTCCTGTATCTCATCGCGGCGTTGAACATCGCAGTGCTCGCGGGAATCGTCGGAGTCTGGCGACGTGCGAAACGAGGTGAGTTCACCGAAGCCGGCCTCGACGAGTTGCTGGCCAAGCGTGGGCTGATGAATCGACTGTTCCGCGGCCGCTACGACAAGCTGATCAACCACTCGTGGCAGATGTACCCGTTGGGTCTGCTGTTCGGGCTGGGATTCGACACCGCTACTCAGGTCGGTCTGCTTGCGATCGCAGGCACGACGGCCATGGCCGGCGGCCTTCCGCCGATGGCGATCATCGCGCTGCCGGTTCTGTTCGCCGCGGGCATGACCACGATGGACACCATCGACGGCATCTTCATGTCCAAGGCGTACGGCTGGGCGTTCGTGACGCCGGTGCGCAAGATCTACTACAACATGACGATGACGGGACTGTCCGTCTTCGTGGCATTGGTGATCGGCACGGTGCAGCTGTTGTCGCTGCTCGCCGAGCAGTTCGAGCTGACCGGCGGCCTGTGGGACGCGTTGGCCGTCATCGATCTCAATCTGGCCGGCCAACTCGTCGTCGGCACGTTCTTCGTCGTGTGGATCGGTGCGGTCGTGTATTACAAGGTGGCGCGCATCGACGAACGCGGTGGCTTCGCACACTCGAACGGAATGGAGACCCAGTGACCTCTCGTCGTCGGATCGGTGCCCTCGCAGTTGCCGCGACTGTTGCGTCGAGCATGGTGACGGCGCTGCTGGCCGTACCTGCTTCCGCTGCACCGGCGATCACTCAGGAGATCGGCGACGTCGTCTCGACTCGTGATCTGCCGCAGGAACTGTGGGTTCCCGGCGCGGCCTCGGCCGAAGTGCTCACCTACGTCACCACCGACACGTTCGGCGAGAAAGCGCTGAGCACCGGCACCGTCTTCCTGCCGCCGGGCACGCCGCCCGCGGGTGGTTGGCCGGTGATCTCGTGGGCCCACGGCACATCCGGTCTCGGGGATTCGTGTGCGCCGTCGATGATCGGTCCGACCTACGCCGAGCGGGATCTTCCGTACCTGGGGAACTGGCTGGCACAGGGTTACGCCATCGTCGCCAGTGACTATGCCGGCCTCGGAACGCCCGGCCTGCCTACGTATCTCGACGGTCGAACCACGGCTCACAACGTGGTCGACATGGTCAAGGCGGGCCGCAACTACAACGAGGACCTCTCGCGATCCTGGGTGGCCGTCGGCCAGTCGCAGGGCGGCGGCGCAGCCATCTACACCGCTCGCTACGCAACCGAGTTCGGCGGACCCGATCTCGACTACCGCGGGGCGGTCGGCACCGGAACTCCCGCATACATAGAAAAGCTGGTCTCGATCGGTGGACCGGGCGTTCCGCCGGTGGAGCTGCCGTCGGGCCTGACCGCCTACGTCGCGTACATCGGCGCATCACTGCGCTACGCGCACCCCGAGCTCGGGCTGGACACCATCCTGACTCCACTCGGGAAGAAGTACGCAGACCTGGCCGAGACGACGTGCGTATCGGACTTCGAGGCACAACTCGACGGTGTGACGATCGGCGACTTCTTCACCGCGCCGCTGACTAGCCTGCCCAATTTCACCGCCGTACTCGACGATTACATGGCGATGCCCGAAACCGGATTCGACAAGCCCTTCTTCATGGCAAACGGCGTGCAGGACATCGACGTTCCGTTCCCGACCACCGCCGCCTACGTCGCACGGCTGACGGCCAACGGTCAGCCGGTGACGTTCAGGCCCTACAACGCTGACCACAGTGGAGCCTTCGTCCAGTCGCAGGCCGATACGATTCCGTTCGTCGCGAACCTGTTCCGCTAGGTCGCCGGCCGCTTGCTGGGCAATCCGTACGCGCGGGCCGTGAATTTCTCGAGCACGGTGCGTGGCAACAACCGCTGGGCGAGAAACACCGCAGGCGCATTGCTGCCGACGGCGTAGATCGGGAGAGTCTTCTTGTCTTCGACCGCTCTGAGCACAGTCTTCGCGACCGTTTCGGCCGAAATGCCCTGTGCCTCCTTGGCGTCGAGCTTCGCGATCACCGTGGTGAAATCGCGCAGGTAGGGCGAATGCGGTCCGCAGTACTTGGTGCGACGGGCGGACAGGCCGGTGGCGATCGAGCCGGGTTCGACTGTGGTGATGTCGATTCCGTACGGTTCGAGCTCGAACCGCGCTGCGGTGCTGAAGCCCTTGATCGCAGCCTTGGTAGCGGCGTACGAGGAACGGTAGGCCAGCGGGAAGCTTGCAAGCATCGAGCCGATGTTGACGATTCTGCCGCGGCCCCGCTCACGCATGGCCGGCAATACGGCCTGGGTCAACTCGATCGCGCCGAACACGTTGAGCTGGAACAGCCGAGTGATTGCCTCGATGGGGAGTTCTTCGATGGGGCCGCACTGGCTTTCGCCTGCGTTGTTGATCAGTACATCGATCGGGGTGTCGCCGAGTCCGTCGACGAACGCGCGAATCGATTGCGGATCCGTCAGGTCCAGATCTCGGTAGTCGACGCCCGGGATCGGGTCGGCCACCTTCGAGCTGTTGCGGCTCGTGCCGATGACGCGGTAGCCGCCAGCGATCAGAATCTCGGCGACGGCCTCGCCGATCCCGGACGTCGCTCCGGTGACGATTGCAGTGTTCATCTTCGCCTCTTGGGTGCGGTGCGAGCAGCAGGTCGCTTGGTCGCAGTGGGTGTCGGGCAAGCAAGCCGTCGATACGCGGTTGTCGGCATCTTGGTGTGCAGCGCCGGTACCGATGTACCCGACGCCATGACGGTGCGGTCCGGTCGGACGATCGCTGCGACAGCGCGTCCGCTGCGTAGCCAGACCCCCAGGTCCGACGACGCCGCCACCTCGACGACGACGGCTCCGCGACGTTCGATTTCTCGACGATGACCGGTTGTCAGCGGGGTCGACGAGACGAACAGGAACTGTCCAGGTGCGAGGTCGTCCAGGCGGGTCCCGTTGTCCAACGGGCTGTTCGGGCAGAGTTTGCCGGCCAGGGTGCGGATCTGCGCAGGTGAGCGCAACACGTACTGCGAACGCGGTAGAGCCGGAGTGGTACTGGCCGTGACCTTCTCGCCGACGAACGGTAGATGGCCGAGAGCGGGTGCGATACTCGAACGAAGGATGCCGGTGAGCTTGCTGCCGCCGGTCATGGCCCAACCGATCGCGATCGCCAGCTCGATCATGGACTTGGCGTGTGCTTTTCGTTCCGTCTCGTAGCTTTCGAGCGTCGCATCGCTGAGGTGCCCGTCGAGCACACCGACGAGTTTCCAGACCAGGTTGCGCGCATCTCTGAGTCCAGCACCCATGCCCTGTCCGATGAAGGGCGGTGTCAGATGTGCAGCGTCGCCGAGAAGGAATACTCGGCGATCTCGCCAGCGGTCGACGACCTGTGCGCGAAAGGTGTACTCGGCGCAGCGAATCAGCTCCATGTCCGGCTCGTCGATCGATTCGAGCCACGGCGCGATCAGCGGACGGATCGAGGCCAAGTCGGGGAAGGCGGACATGGTCTCGTCGTCGTGCAGACGGAATTCCCAGCGATAGCGGCTGGTACCGATGCGCATGTACGTCGCCGATCGCTCGGAGTCGCACACCTGGTGCACGCCGTCCCACTGATCCAGGTCGGCATCGGTGGCGATGTCGACCACCAGCCATCGCTGGGCGAACCCGAGGTCCTGCATCTTCGACCCGATGGATTCTCGCACCACGCTGTTGGCCCCGTCGCAGCCGAGAACGTAGTCGGCGGTCACCCAGTGTGGGGTTCCGTCGACGGTCGAGTCGTACCGGACCCGAACCGAATCCTTCAGGTTCTGCACGTCGGTGATCTCGCAATTGCCGCGCATCTCCACGCACTCGAATTGCGACATGTGTTTGCGCATCAGTTGTTCGAGATCGGGCTGATCGAACATGTTGGCCTGCGGGTACCCGTGCGGTCGATCGTCGGGATCCCGCTCGAACTCGGCAAGCGTGCGGATCTGCTTGTCGCACAACCGCAGTCCGCGACCGGGGCGGGAGATTCCCGCGAAGTCCTCGGCCAGGCCGATATCGCCGAGAATGCGGAACACCTCGTCGTCGAGATGGACCGCGCGAGGCTGTGGGTAGACGTCCTCCCACCTGTCCAAAACGAGGCAGGGGACGCCGTACCGGCCCAGCAGCAACGCAGCGGTCATGCCCGTCGGACCGGCGCCGACGATCACCACGGGAAAGTGGCGACCGTCGGACGTGTTTTCGGTCATCGGTAGGAGACCCGGGTGCGCTGGACCCCCAGATCGAGGGCTCCGTCGGGAGCGGAGCACGTCAGTTCGAGCACGTCACCGTCCTTCAGAAACGCCGGATTCTTGGCCTGCTTCTTGAAGAAGACCTTCCACTTGACCGACGGCGGAACCAGCGATCCGATCATTTCGATCGGCTTGGCGGGGGCCTTCAGTGCGGTGCCTCCCGGCGTGCCGGTGAGCAGTAGATCGCCCGGATCGATCCGCTGGAACTTGCTCAGCGCCTTCAGCGATTCGACCGGACGGTAGATCATATCGGCGACCGTGCTGTCCTGTCGCACAGTGCCGTTCACCCGCAAGGTCAATGCGAGATCGCCGAACCGGTCGAACTCGCCGGCCTCGAGCAGTACCAGACGTGGCCCGACCGGAGTGAAGGTGGGATACGACTTACCCTCGTAGAACTGAGTTTTCGGCAACTGGACGTCGCGGGCCGAGACGTCGTTGGTGAGCACGAGCGCGGCCACGTACTCGGCCACGTTGGACGCGTCGATCTTGGTGCCGACGGTGATGGTCTTGCCGAACACCAAACCGATCTCGATCTCGTAGTCGAGCAGTTTGACGTGCGCGGGCTTGATCACGTCGTCGGTCGGTCCGCTGATGGAGCCCGAGGTCTTGCGGAAGAACGTCAGCGGCACCGTCTCGGGGTTCATTCCCGAATCCTTCACATGCGAGACGAAGTTCGTCATGTTCGCCATGATTCGGCAGGGCGCGGTGACCGGCGAGATCGGCGACAACGTCTCCACGGCAACGACATCGGTGGAGTCTCGCGCCGACTCGATGGCCGCTCGATCGGCGAGTAATTCGGCGGTGGTGGTAGCCGAGGTGTCGATTCGGGACGCCCCGGCCGGGGTCTCCACCCACCAGGCGTCGGCGGTGCGCAGTACAGCGATGCTCATGAGGAAGCCACTTTCATCAGGCCGCGAAGGCGTTCGGTGTCGAATTCGTTGTCGGTGCGTAGCGAGGAGATGATCGATTTCAGCTCGTGCAGAGACGCTTTGCTCGGCGCGATCCCGAGGAAGTCCTTGGACGCAGGCGGCCCCCACTGAGCCAGGCCGGATGCGGTCATCGGTGCCCAGCCGGGCTCGAGGGAGTTGTCGAACATATCGCCGTCACTGAAATGTTCCACCAGGAAACCGTCGGGATCCCGCCAGTAGTCGAAGATCTGGCTGCCCTGGATGTGCCTGCCGATACCCCACGAATGCCGGTACCCGCGCTGGGTCAGGTACTCCCCGCCCGCGGCGATGGCATCGAGATCCGACACCTGGTAGGCCGAGTGGACATACCGGTTGGACGGACCGAGAGTCATTGCGAGAGTGTGATGATCGGCCGGAGTGTTGCCGCGATCGCAGCGGATGAAGCTCATCACCGGACCGCGATCACGCTGACCGTCGTAGTAGAGGAAGTCGCTGACGATCAGCCCGAGATGATGCAGGTACCAGTTCAGGTTCTCGAGGTAGCCGGTGCGCTGGAGCACCACGTGTCCCAGACGTTGGACCCGGGCGGGCTGACGTGGTGGACGCTGCGTCGCGTTCACTCGGTAGCGCGGATCGCCGAAGTTGTAGGTGTGAGCGTCCTGCCCTGGCAGTTCGGGGTGCTCGGTGTAGCCGGACACGACCTGGACAGGCTGTCCACCGGGATCGGTGAGGGTCACTGAGATTCCGCCGAGGGTGTCGGGCAGACGCTGAATCCGCTGCCCCGTGGCGTCGGCCAAGGTTGCGACATCGGCGTTGTCGGCAGCAGCGAAGGCCGCGCCGACGAATCGTGTTCGCTTGCCGCGTCGGATGATCACGCACGGTGCGCCCACGTGCGTGCCGCGCAGATGGATCTCCTCGGGAGTGCGCAACGACACGGTGAATCCGAACGCCACTGCGAACGCCTCGGCCTTCACCAGGTCCGGCTTGCGGAATTCCAGCCACGCGATGTCGCGGACCTTGATGATCGGATCCTTCGCGCGACCGGGGTGCTCGCCGGTGAGCGCGCCCTGGTCCACGTGCATGTCCTTGTGGCCGTCGACGTCCTGTGCCATTGAGCCTCCCTCGTTGGTGACAATATCGTCACCTATGACAGTGCCGTCAGTCAATAGTATTGACAGAATCGTCAGCCATGAGGAAGAGTCAGGCCGTCGACCAGCGCAGGCAGAAGTAGGGACCATGACCGAAACCCCGAATCGACTCGAGCGCCGCAAGGCCCGAACACGTGGAGCGTTGATCGAAGCGGCGCAGGGCTTCATCGCCCGCGGCGAACTGAACGCGCCTATCGCAGAGATCACCCAGGCCGCCGACGTGGGTATGGGGTCGTTCTACAACCACTTCGTCAGTCGAGAGCAGCTGTTCCAGTCGGCGGTCGACGGTGCCCTGGAGTTGCTGGGTGGCTACCTCGATTCGCTGACCGATGTCGACGCCGACCCCGCCGAGGCGTTCACTCGATCGTTTCGAATATCCGGCCGCCTGTTTCGGTTGCAGCCGGAGCTCAGTCGGGTGCTCATCCACTCCGGCCCCGAGTTGATCACCTCGCCGCACGGTCTCGGTCCACGTGCGGCGAGGGACATCGTCGCCGGAGTCGATGCCGGGTACTTCCGGGTCGCGGACCCGCAACTGTCCCTGGCTCTGGTGGCAGGCGCGTTGCTCGGCGTCGGCCAGCTGTTGCTCGAGCAACCCGATCGAGACGACGTCGAGGCCGTGGACGGAATGGCGTACAGCGTGCTGCTGGCACTCGGAATGCCCGACGCCGATGCGCGTGACCTGTGCGCCCGGCCGCTCCCGCCGATGAGTGACGTTCCCAGCGTGGACGGTGAGAGCGCATAGCCCATGCGCCTACGGAACGTCAGCGTGCGTGTGTCTTCTCCAGATCCCGGATGATCTGCGCAACCCGACGGTCCCGGACGAGCCTGCGTTCCAGAATCGGGTTGAGCATTCCCCGGAACCAGAAGTACGGAGTCCACACGGCAGGGGCGATCAATCGTGCCCGACGGGTCCGGACCGCGTGGACGAGCAATTCGGCGGCTCGCTGAGACGGCAGGCGTCGGCTCAGTGGCCACGGAAGAAATCCTCCGATTCGCCGACCGATCGGGTCGTCGTCGAGTGTGTGCCGTGCCAGATCGGTGTCCACCACTCCGAAGTACGCGAGACCGGCCGATGCGCCGACGGCAGCGAGTTCGATGCGCAGTGCGCGGCCCAGCTGTTCCACGGCCGCCTTGCTCACCATGTACGCGGACCCGCCCATCCCGGGAGTGAATGCAGCGCAGGACGATACGAGCAGTATGTGCCCGCCGCGCGCCACGATCTCGTCGGCGGCGGCCCGCACGATGTTGAGGACGCCGCCGAAGTTCACCGCCATCACCGAGTCGAAGACGGCGCGGTCGACCGACCTGATGGTGGCAGGCGGCGGAGTGATGCCGGCATTGGCGATCACGATGTCGAGGCGGCCGAACTTTTCGATCGTCGCCGCAACGCAGTGAGCCATCGCATCGGGATCGGTGACATCGCCGGTGAGCAGCAGGATCGGTCCCGAGCTCGCGGCGTCCGGGGGGAAGTCTCGATCGACCACAGCCACCGAGACTCCCGCGGATACCAACTCCGCCACCGTCGCGGCTCCGATTCCACGTGCTCCACCCGTCACCAATGCCACTTTTCCGGACAGCTCGATGCGGTTCTTCATGTGAGGTCCCTCGTGGTCACGAGCTCGGTATCGGGTTGAGAATCTGCACTGCGCCAGTGGTAGTGGCCGAGTTCGATCGTCGACATACGTTGGGTGAAGTTACGCACCGAACCGGGCCAGTACGTCACGTTTCGGCCCGACGGGCTCAGGTAGTAGCTGCTGCACCCACCGGAGTTCCACACTGATCCCGCGAGCTTTCGGTCGGTGTGTTCGGCGAACGTCGACTGCGCACGCATGCTCACCTCGAGCGCAGTGATCGCGTTGGAGTCCATGGCGCGCAAGGCCGCGAGGATGTAGTTCACCTGAGCTTCGATGGTGACCACCTGCGAGGTGTACACCACCGAGTTGGGGCCGAGCAGCATGAAGAAGTTCGGGAAGCCGTGCACCGTGGTACCTCGGTACGACGACATTTCGCCGTCGGGCCACCTGTCCGCCAACGATTTTCCGTCGCGGCCGACGATGCGCCGGAAGCCGGTGTGGCCGGACACGGTGAATCCCGTCCCGAGGACGATCGCGTCCACCTCGTGCACGGTCCCGTCGGTGGTGACGATGCCCTCGGGCACGATCCGAGCGATGCCGGTGGTCTCGACGGTGACGTTCTCTCGGCACAGTGCGGGGTAGAACTTGTTCGAGAAGGTGGGTCGCTTGCAGCCGAATTCGTAACCGGGCGTCAGCTTCTCGCGAAGAACAGGGTCCTTCACCTGACGGCGTAGGTGGGCGCGCCCCATAGCCGTGAGCGGTGCCAACAACGAGCGATGGCTGATGAGTCCGGGGACCAACGCTTCCTGGAACAGGTCGAACACGCGGCGCATGGCCCGCTGGGCCCGGGGGTACTTCCGCAGCACGGATCTGCCGGATTCGGAGATCGGCCGGTCGGGGTGCGGAAGAATCCAGGTCGGCGTTCGCTGGAACAGAGTCAGGTGTGCGGCCTCGGGGGCCAGACGCGGGACGAATTGCACCGCCGATGCTCCGGTGCCGATGACGGCGATGCGTCGACCCTCGGCGGAGTGCTCGTGGTCCCACTTCGCCGAATGGAACACACTGCCCGAGAACGATTCCAGGCCTTCGATATCGGGCGAGGCGGGCTCGCTGAACGGCCCGAGGGCCCCGATCAGGATGCGCGCCGACCACGTTCCTGCAGTCGTCCGCACCACCCACCTGGCCTGCTCGTCGTTCCAGGTTGCGTCCAGTACTTCGTGACCGAAGCGGATCCGATCTCGGATTCCGAACTTGTCGGTGCAGTCGTTGAGGTACGCCTCGATCTCGGGCTGCAGCGGATACAGCCGCGTCCAGTCGGGGTTGGGGGCGAACGAGAACGAGTACAGCGCGGACGGAATGTCGCACTGCGCACCGGGATAGGTGTTCACGTGCCACGTTCCACCGACGGCGGTATCGCGTTCGAAGATCAGAAAGTCACCGCGACCTTCTTGGTCGAGTCGGATTGCGGCACCCAGACCGCCGAAACCCGCGCCGATGATCGCGACGTCGATGGAGGGCATTGCGGTACCGGATTGTGTTGCAGTCATGAGGGTGTGGGCTCCTTCTACAGATCGAGAACGACGACTTCACCGTCGACGGCACCGCGCGAGACGCACAGGGTGAGCGAGTTCTCGCGTTCGGAGGCGTCGAGAACACGGTCACGGTGATCGACGCGCCCGCCGACGAGACCGACCACGCACGCTCCGCAGAACCCCTGGCGGCAGGAGTAGGGCTGGTCCGGCCTCGATCGACGGATGGCGTCGAGAGCGGTCTCCTGGGCACCGACCTCGACGGTCTCGCCGGAACGGTCGAGCTGCAACACGAACGGCGTGCCGTCGACCACCGGTGCAGGCGCGAACAATTCGGTGTGGAATTCACGAACGGCCGTACTGTCGAGGACCTCGGCGCGGAGCCTGCTCGACAGCGCCGCGGGACCGCAGACGTACATCGCGGAGTTGCCCATTCCGAGGTCGACGATGTCCGCCGGAATCGGAAGTCCGTCGACATCGTCGGTCTTGACGATCACATGACCGCGCGAGGTCAGTGCCAACTGCTGCAGTAGGGCAACGAACGGCATACTCGCCCGCGAGCGACCGTGGTAGTACAGAGTCCACCGCGCCCCGTCCGCAGCGGCGCGCTCGATCATCGCCCGGATGGGGGTGATGCCGATTCCGGCGGCCACGAAGAGATAGTGCTCGGCCTCGGCCATCGGAAAGGCGTTGCGGGGTCCGCGAACTCGTAGGATATCGCCGCGAGAGAGGGTGTGGATCTCGGTGGACGCCGTCCCGCCGGGGATCCTGCGGACGCTGATGCGGTAGCGATCACCTGCGCCGGGTCGACCGGCGAGCGAGTACTGCCGCACCGAACCGGACGGAGTGGTGACGTCGATGTGCGCACCGGGCTGCCACGTCGGTAGTGGTGCACCGTCTGTGCGAGAGAGCATCAGGGAGCGAACGTCCTCGGCCTCGTCGATCGTATCGTCGACGACGGTCTCGAATTCGTATCCGACGCTTCGCCGGGGCCGCGCCGGAGACAGGGCCGTCACGAGCGAAAAGTCGGTGACAAGTGCGGCATAGAGGCGGGACGCGGCACCGATGGCGCGCAGTCCCCGTCCCGGTGCCGTCACCGTGATCTCGCCGAGATGGCTGTGCACCGGAGGCGCCGTAGCTGTCACTGCTGGGCCGCCAACGCCGCGGGGGAGACTGCCAGATACTGCACGGCCTTGTCGATGTCGCCCATCTTCGAGGGATGGAAGCCCGGACGGATGTACAGGGCGAGCTGCACGAACAGGAACGACAGGCCCGGTATCAGATGCTTGCGTGACGCTCGTGCGAACGCGATCGGCCAGGGAGTTCGCAGCCGGCGCTTACCGGTTCGTGGCGTGGCGACCGAGTTTCTGTACAGGTAGGCGGCGGTGCTGAACCACAGCACGGCCAACCCGGCACTGGCGACCACCGCGGTTCGGGCGCGGCGGAATCCGCCACCGTCGACGTATTGGAACGCGTCGAATGCGACGTTGCGGTGCTCGAGCTCTTCCGCGCCGTGCCAGCGGAGCAGGTCCAGCATGGTGGGGTCGACGCCGATGCGGTCGAATTCGGTGTTGTCGAGCAGCCACTCTCCGACAACGGCGGTGAAATGCTCTGCTGCAGCGTAGATTCCGAGCCGCTCGTTCAGCCATGCTTTGCCTGCGCGACCGGTGAGGCCGTGATCGCCGAACACCACACCCACGGCGAAGCGAATGCGCTGCAGAATCGGCTCGATGTCCACTCCGTGTGCAACGAGGTAGGTGCGGAAGCTCTCGTGCGAGGACGCGTGTGTCGCCTCCTGACCCACGAACCCCACAACTTCTTCGTGCAGTCGGCGGTCGTCGATGAACGGCAGCGCGCGGGCGAACACGTCCGCCATGGCTCGTTCTCCCTCGGGCAGGACCAGGTGCATCACGTTCCAGAAGTGGGTGGCGTACCACTCGTGGGGGATGTACTGCAGCGGAACGCCGGACCAGTCGAATGTCACCGGGCGCGCCACTATCGCGTAGGACTCGTCCGTGTATTGCTCGTCCGAGTCGACCGCCTTGTTCCGAGACATTCGAAACTCCGTTCCTTCGAGATCGTGCTGCCGAGAGTGATGCTACATAGCAACACATTATGTTGCAATGTTGCACAGGGTTGAGTCGGGACGGCCGATAGGATCGAGCAATGCATCCAGATGGGGACGACGGACCGATTCTCGATGCCGCGTTGGAACTGTTCGGTGAGGTCGGAATTCCTCGAACCACGATCGGCGACGTCGCCAAGCGCGCCAAGATCAACCGAGTGACGGTCTATCGCCGCATCGGGTCCAAAGACGACCTGGTGCGGGCCGTCATGGCGCGGGAGTCGTCGCGATTGTTCGTCGCGGTGGCAGCTGCGGCTGCGGAACAGACGTCACGTGCGGATCGGGCGGCGCACGGATTCGCCACGACCATCGACTCGGTGCGAACGAACCCCGTGCTCTTGAAGATGTTCGATTCCGAGAGCTCGTTGGTGCTCGAGCAACTGACCACCAATGCATCGGCACTGCTCGTGACCGCAATCAACGCGGCCGCCCACATCGCCGGGGGTGAACAGGGATCCGACGCCTTCGCCGTGCCGGATGCGCCAGAAATCGTTGTGCGGGTTGTCCATTCGATCTTGCTGACGCCGTCGGCCGCCGCCGCGCTCGATACCTACGACGATCTGCTCGCGTTCGCGCACCGCAACATCGTGCCGCTTCTCGTAGGTGCCGACTAGCGGGCTCAGGCGCGCGGCACGTACGAGTCGAGCACGCGCAGCAGGGCGTCCTTCAGTTCGGCCCGATTGCCACCCGGCGTCGGCCTGGCGATCTCGTGCAGGGTGTAGCCGTCGATCAAGGCCAGGAAATGCCGAGCCGGTAGATGTGGTTCCGCTATGCCGAATTCCCCGAGTGCCGCCTCGGCCGCCTCTTCGATCATCCGCATGATTCGGTGTACCGAATCCGCCAGCTCGGGCCGTCTCCGCACGGCGAGGTACGCCTCGAACTGGACGAGGGAGTCGTCGTCCTCGGGGGAGGACAGCAGCGAGACGAGGTCCATGATCGCGTCGGCGAGATCGTCGCGAGTGAGCCCGCCGGTGTGCGCGACGTCGAGTAGAGCCGTGACCTTCGCCGTCACGTTCTCGGCAATTCGGGTGATCGCGGCATCGATGAGTTCGCCGACCGAGCCGAAGAAATAGCTGGTCGTCGACGGCGGGAAGCCGGCGGCGTCGGCCACGGACCGAAACGAGACGCGTTCGAGTCCGCGTGTTCCGATCACGCCGATGGCCGCGTCGACCAGGGCGTCGCGGCGCTCTTGGCCACGCGCGTATCGAGTCTTCCGGCGCTCGTCGGTCATGGCTACAACGTAGCCGGAGTGCTGCCTTTCACCCCCACCGCAGTGCTCTCCAGCAGGCACTCTTCGTCAATCCTGGCCTAGTGGCCAATATTGGGCTACTGTCGCCGCTACATCGAACAGCCCGGAAAGGAGCACCCATGACCGAAATTTCGGAACCCACGCGTGTGGACGTAGTGGTCGTCGGCGCAGGACTCGCGGGTTTGACCGCCGCCAGGGAACTGACGGCCGCAGGGTTGACCGTCCAGGTCCTCGAGGCCAGAGACCGGGTGGGTGGGCGGACGGTCAACCACGCACTCGGTGAGAACTCGGTGGTCGAGACCGGCGGACAGTTCGTCGGTCCGACTCAGGATCACATCCTCCGCCTGGCCGCGTCGGTGGGCGTCGGGACGTTCCCCGCGCACGACATCGGATCGAGCATCTACGTCAAGAACGGAGGCGCTCGACGCTTCGACGGCGGGGTGCCACCGGATCTGGCGGCTTTGCCCGACGTCGGGATGCTCGTGGCGCGGATCGATCGGGCCGCCGGGCAGATCCCCGTGGACCGACCGTGGTCGGCACCTCGTGCAGGCGAGTGGGACACCCAGACCCTCGCCACCTGGGCCCGGCGGCACGCGGCCACCGACGGCGGCGTGGAACTGCTCGACATCCTGCTCGGTTCGGTGTTCGGTGGCACGTCCGCCGACGTGTCGGCGCTTTTCGGCCTGGCGTACGTAGCCGGGGCGGGCAACGAGTACACCCCCGGCACCGTCGATCGGTTGATGAGTGTCGCTGGGGGAGCGCAGCAATGGCGATTCCACGGTGGCTCACAGGCGATCTGCATCGAAATCGCGAAGCAGCTCGGTGATTCGGTCCGCCTGGATACCCCCGTGCGCCGCGTGGAGCAGCATCCGGATCGAGTGGTGGTGCACAGCGATACCGAATCGTGGGTCGCCCGATCGGTCGTCGTCGCGATTCCGCCCGTTCTGGCCACCCGAATCGACTGGAGCCCTGCGCTTCCCGCGGCCCAGGAAGCACTGTTTCAGCGGATGAACTTCGGCGGATTGGCCAAGTGCGAGGCCGTGTATCCCGAACCGTTCTGGCGCGCGAGCGGGCTGTCGGGCCAAGCGCTCTTTCGCGACAGCGACGTACCGGTGTCGTCGATGTTCGACAACTCTCCTCCCGACGGAAGTCAGGGAGTACTGATGGGATTCGTCGGCACCTGGGGCGGCCGCCACCGAGGCGGCCGAAACTGGTCCGACGGCAACGAATCCGAGCGCCGCGGCGAGGTTCTTCGCGCGTTCGCCACCGCAGTGGGGCCGCGCGCACTCGAACCGACGGAATGGATCGAACAGAACTGGACCGACGAACAGTGGACCCGGGGCGGGCCGACCGCTGTATTGACCCCCGGGGTGTTGACCGGGCTCGGACGGTGGCGCGATGTTCCGTTCGGGCGAGTGCGGTGGGCCGGCGCCGAGCACTCCGAATATTGGAACGGATACATGGACGGCGCCGTGCGATCGGGTGAAAAAGCAGCAGCAGACATACTTTCGACCGAAGGAGAACTCTCGTGGAACAACGCTTCGTAGTCTCGGCCCATCGCACACTCTCGGTGAGCCCGGAGGAAGTGTGGGCACTGACCGGTGACACCAGTCGGTATGCGGAATGGGTGTCCGACGTCCGGTCGGTCACCGCTCATCACGGCACCGCACGCACAGGTGGTGTCTACACCGAGGAAGTGGCGGCGCTCGGCCGCTTCACCACTCACGCCACGTGGACCGTCCGGCAGCTGGAACCGAACCGACTGCGAATCGATTCGGGTCAGGGATTCGCGCCGCTCACCAACGTGGCGAACGTCTTTCGCTTTGCGCCGCTCGGCGGCGGTACCTCCACCGCGATGACCTTCGAGTTCTGGTTCGATGTCGCACCGAGCTGGCTGGGACGTATTGTGCGGCCCATCGCGACCGCCGGGATGTCCGCACGATTCGACATCTCGATGTGCAACCTCGAGGCGCTGATCCTCTCCGAGCGAACCGCGACGATTCGGTGAGAGAACCGGCGGAAGTCCTCATGCGTGGACAGCGGTGACATGGCAGGTGAAATCGGTGCGTTGATCGTTCAGCGGCGGTGACGCAGCCCCAGCACTCGGTCGATCAGCGGCATGACCCACCGTCGGCGTTGGAGCGTCACCAGCTCGAATCCGGGGATGTCGAACAGCTTCGTGACACGGCTGTGCGTGCGGCAGAACTCGGCGAAGCCTTCGTCGCCGTGTACCCGGCCGAAGCCGCTGGCACCGACGCCGCCCATCGGAACCGATCCCATTCCGGCGAACGCGATCACCGAGTTGACGGTGACCTGGCCGCACACCAGTTGCGCCGCGATCTCTTTGCCCTGCGTGCGGGAGAACACCGATGCGCCGAGAGCATACCGATGATCGTTGCTCAGCTCGATCGCGTCGTCGATGCTGTCGACCTCGCGGACGGTGACCGTGGGGCCGAAGGTTTCCTCGCGAACGGCCGAACAGCTCTCGGGGGTGTCCACCAACACGGTGGGTCCGACGAATCGCTCGCCGATCGAGGACAGTCCGCCGATCAGTGCTCGGCCACCGGCCGCCTCGGCGTCGGCGAGGTGGCGACGGACGATGTCGATCTGGCTGGGCATCGTCATCGGTCCGTAAGTGGCCGACGCATCGCCACCGGGCGCGATGGTACGTGCGTGCTGCACCAGAGCGCCGGTGAATTGTGCTGCGACACTGCGCTCGACGTACACCCGCTCGACTCCGACGCATGTTTGGCCGCCGTTGCTGAATGCTCCCCAGGCCACCGCCTCGGCTGCCGCAGCGATGTCTGCGTCCGCAGCGATGATCACCGGATCCTTGCCGCCGCATTCCACGACCACCGGGGTGAGCGTCTCGGCGCACGTGGCCATGATCTTCGAGCCGGTGCTCGTCGAGCCCGTGAACGCGATCTTGTCCACACCCGAGCGGCACAGCGCGGCACCGGTCTCGCCGTACCCGGTCACCAGCGACAGAATGCCGAGTGGCAGAGACGGATTGGCTTCGTGGAAGGCGCGAACGTATCGGGCTGCCACCGCGGGGGTGTACTCGCTCGGCTTGAACACCACGCAGTTGCCTGCTGCCAGAGCCGAACCGATCGCACTGTTGGGTGCATACAGGGGGTAGTTCCACGGGCCGATGACGCCCACGACACCGAGTGCCACCGTCTCCACGTGAGCGGAGTAGTTCGCGAGCAGCAACCCGGGGTTGACTCGGCGCGACCGCATGAGCCGCGGTGCCTGCTTTTCCGCCCATGCGATGTGTTCGAGGGTCAGTACGATCTCGAGCAGTGCATCGTCGGCCGGTTTGCCGTTCTCACGGTGAATGAGATCGGCGAATTCGGTTCGGTGACTCCAGATGTCGTGTCGCCATGCCCGCAGGTGCCGGGCGCGAGTGCGTGGCGGCAACGAAGCCCATGTGCGCTGCGCCCTCCGCGCGAGGCCGACCGTCCGCGCGACGGACTCCGCCCCATCGACGGGGAACGAGGCGACCGGACCGTCGTCGATGGGTGAGGAGGAATCGAAGGTGGTTCGCGCCTGGACCTGGCTGGTCACAGGGAAGCTCCGAGCGCGTCCTTCGCCACGTGTGCGTCCCGCAGTTCGCGCTTGAGGATCTTGCCTGCGCCGCTCATGGGCAGCGCGGTGACGAACTCGATGGTGCGCGGGGTCTTGTATCCCGCGACGTAGCTGCGGGTGTGATCGCGGAGTTCTTCGACCGTCGGCGAGGTGCCCTCGGCCAACACGACACAGGCGTGGACGCGCTCGCCCCATTCGCCGTCGGGCACACCGATCACGGCGCAGGCCAGGACGGCCGGATGGCGGCTCAGCGCGCTCTCGACCTCTGCGCTGTAGACGTTCTCGCCACCGGTGATGATCATGTCCTTGAGCCGATCTACGACGAACAGGAATCCGTCGGCGTCGAGGTAGCCGACATCGCCGGTGTGCATCCAACCGTCGCGAACGGCCGCGGCGGTCTCGTCCGGCTTGTTCCAGTAGCCCAGCATCACATGTCCACCGCGAACGCAGATCTCGCCGACGGATCCGGTGGCCAGCTGCTCGTCGTCGGGGCCGAGAATCCGGATCTCCGAGTGCGGGGCCGCGAGGCCTGCCGAGCCGATACGTTCTCCCACATGGTGTTCCGGCCAGAGCAGGGACGCGACCGGTGCGAGCTCGGTCATGCCGTAGGCCTGAGTGAGACGGGCCTGAGGAAGGCGGGCGAGGGTGCGCTCGAGGACGCCGGCGGAGATCGGGGATCCTCCGTACAGCACACGGCTGAGCGAGGAGGTGTCGAACTCGCTCAATGCGGGGTGGTCGACGAGAAGCTGAATCATCGTCGGTACCAACAGCACATCGGTGATCGAGTGCTCGGCGATCGCGCCGAGGACGGCGGTCGGCTCGAAGAACGGAACCATGACATGGGTGCCGCCGAGCATGACCTGCCCCACCCAGGCGGCCAGATCGGCGAGGTGGAACATCGGAGCGGCATGGAGCAGGATCGATGCGTCGTCGAGCAGCTGTCCGGTCGCCACCGTTCCCAGGCCGGAGGTGACGAGGTTCGCGTGCGAGAGCATGACGCCCTTGGGGAAGCCGGTGGTGCCACCGGTGTAGAACAGGCCGGCTAGTGCGTCGCCGCTACGGCGTGCGTCGGGGACGGGATCGTGCGACGAGACCAGGTCCTCGTACGAGACCATGCCCTCGGGGGTGGCGCCGTCTCCGCAGTAGACGATGGTCTGCAGGCCGGCACATGCCGGGCGCAGTGCCGGGACCATCGCACCGAAGGTGTCGTCGACCAGCAGGACCTTGGTGTCGGAGTCGTTGAGGGCGTACGCGACCTCGACGGGCGACCACCGGATGTTCACGGGGTTGAGCACGGCGTCGGCCCACGGCACCGCGAGCAGGTACTCCGAGTACCGGTCGCTGTTGAACGCCAGCATCGCAACTCGATCGCCGGACTCGACGCCGATCGAGTGCAGGCCTGCAGCCAGTCGTGCCACTCTGTCGATCTGTTCGGCGAAAGTACGAACGCGATCGCCGAACACCGTCGCTGCGCGGTTCGGAGTTGTTGCGGCAGAGCGGTGCAGGCCTTGGGTGAGATACATGTCGAGTCCCTTGTGCGAGAGGGGGCGAGGGTGCCCGGGTGAATACCGTCACAGTTCCACCTTGTTGGCACTGTGTCAATAGTGGAGATGCAGGTCGGCCCATCTCGAGGTTCCGCGAAAATGGTTGTCTTGCTAACGTTCCCGAGCGTCGTCGAAAGAACGTGCGGTTGCGAGAACGGTGACGAGCACGTCCGTCAGCAGAATCTCGACCTGTTCGCGCGTCAGTGTGCCGCGCACCAACCACTCGCGGCCGGCCGCCTTGACCATGCCGCCGAATGCGCGCACCGCAGACGTCGCGATGCGACGGTCACCGCCTCTGCCCTCGAATGCCGTTGCGTCGAGGACGCGTTCGGCAGCCAGATCGTCGGCCTCGTCGAGAATCTGTGCCACTTGCTCGTCGACGCCCGACCCGCTCGCCATCGACACCCACGCCGTGCCGTGTGTCTCGATCACCCCCACCAGCCAGTGCACACTGCCACGGGCCCGCTCCTCGAGTGAGCCCGTGGGCAGATGTACGTCTTCGATCGGCGGCACGGTGACCAGGAAGCGAACGCTCTCGAGGTACAGATCGCGTTTGCTGCCGATGTAGTGGTGAATGAGCCCGCGGGCCACTCCGGCGGAGGCGGCGACGTCCGACATCGAGACCTCGGCGTACGGCTTGTCGCCGAACAAGCGAACGGCGCTGGCCAGGATCTGCGTTCGTCGCTCGTCCGGTTCCAGTCGATTCCACTTGGGTGTACTTGCAGCCGGCATGGTTCTCATGATTGCACCGAACCGACTCCGCGAGGCGTCAGAGGTACCGCTCGGTGCGTGAGCGCAGCGACCTCGGTACGACGAAGCGATCGCCGTATCGCGCCCGCAGCTCGTCGGCTCGATGCACGAATCCCTGCAGCCCGCCGTCGAACTGATTGACGAACTGCAGCACCCCGCCGGTCCAGGCGGGATAGCCGATGCCGAGGATGGAGCCGATGTTCGCATCGGCGACCGTGCGTAGAACTCCTTCGTCCAGGCATGCGACCGAGTCCAGAGACTGTGCGATCAACATGCGATCCATCATGTCCTCGAACGGAATTCCGTGATCGGGGCGGTGGTAGTGCTCCACCAGGCCCGGCCACAGCCCCGCCTTGGTGCCGTCCTCGGCGTACTCGTAGAAGCCGCGCCCACCCTTGCGGCCGGGCCGATCGAACTCGTCGACCAGTCGATCGACGAGGGCATACGAGTTCGAGACGATCCACGGTCGACCGTCGGCGCGGGCGGCCTGCGCCATGCCCTCACGGATGTGCCGGGACAGGGTCAACGAGATCTCGTCCATCAGTGCGAGCGCACCGGACGGGTACCCGGCCTGGAGCGCAGCCTGCTCGACGGTGGCGGGGTGCACGCCCTCGGCCACCAACGAGATCGCCTCGTCCATGAATCGGCCGATGACGCGGGTGGTGAAGAAGCCGTGACTGTCTCCGACGACGATCGGCGTCTTGCCGATCAGCCGGACGAAGTCGAACGCGCGAGCCAGAGCGGAGTCGCTTGTGTGTTCTCCCACAAGGATTTCCACCAACGGCATCTTGTCCACTGGGGAGAAGAAGTGAGTGCCGATGAAGTCCGAGGTGCGTGAGACTCCCGTCGACAGCTCGGTGATGGGCAGGGTCGAGGTGTTCGAGCACAGCAATGCGTCGGCGGTCAGATACTTGTCGACGGCCTCGAATGCACCCTGTTTGACGGCGGGATCCTCGAACACGGCCTCGACGACCAGATCGCACCCCTCGGCATCGGCCGCGTCGGAACTGGGTGTGATCAGTGCGAGCACCGCATCGGCGTCGGCCTGGGTCGTGCGCCCCTTCGCGACGGCCTTGCCGAGAATCGAACGCGCGTAATCCTTTCCACGCTCCGCAGATTCGATCGAGACATCACGCAGTACGACGGGGACCTCGGCCGAAGCGACAACGTAGGCGATGGCGGCACCCATCATCCCGGCTCCGATCACCAGCACCTTCTCGGGTACCCGGTGCGGTTCGGCGCTCGGACGAGAGCCGCCCTTGTTGATGGATCCGAGATCGAAGAACATCGATTGGATCAGATTGCCCGAGACCGGACCGCAGGCGAGTGCCGTGCAGTGTCGGGTTTCCACGAGCGATGCCGACTCGAAGTCGAGCACCGATCCCTCCACGGCCGCAGCAACCACCGCGATCGGAGCCGGCATGGGTGCACCCTTGACCTGCTTGCGTACCGTGGCTGCGAAGGCAGGGAGCTGCGCAGCCAACGCGGGTGAGGCCGCGGTGCCGCCGGGGATCCTGAATCCCTTCTTGTCCCAGGGCTGTACTGCGTCGGGATTCGCTGCTATCCACGCACGGGCTGCCGCCATCATCTCGTCCTCGGTCTCGACGATCCTGTCGATCAGTCCGATCTCGAGTGCCTTGGCCGGCCTGTAGCGTTGTCCCTGGCCCACCACCTGTGTCAGTGCGCCGACGATTCCGAACATCCGCACCGTTCGGGTGACGCCGCCCGTGCCAGGGAGCAGACCGAGGGTCACCTCGGGAAGGCCGAACCGAGAGTTGCTTCTGTTCAGTGCAATTCGGTGATGGCAGGCCAGCGCGATCTCGAAGCCGCCACCGAGCGCGGTGCCGCCGAGTGCAGCCACGACAGGCTTGCCCAGCTTTTCGAGCCGACGGAATTTGTCCTTGGTGAAATCGAGGGCATCGGCGATACGTGCGTGGTCTGCGGGGCCCGCGTCGCGCAACAACTCGAGGTCACCACCGGAGAAGAACGAAGCCTTTCCCGAGGTGATGATGACGCCGTCGAATGCGTCTCGATTGGCCTCGAGCCAGTCGACGGTCCGACCGAGCGATTCACCGAACGCGGCGTTCATGGTGTTGGCCGACTGCGTCGGGTCGTCGATCGTCACCACGAGTACGCGGTCGGTGCCGATCTCGCCGGTGATCGTGGAAGTCTTCAGTGCCGCAGAGCTGTTCATCGTTTCCTCGGGTCGTTGTTCGAGCGCGGGGGTGGTCACAGGCGCTCGATGATGGTGGCGACGCCCATTCCGGCACCGATGCAGAGCGTGATCAGCGCGTAGCGCGCGCCCCGGCGTTCGAGCTCGTCGAGAGCCATTCCGGTGAGCATCGCTCCCGTCGCGCCCATCGGGTGGCCCATCGCGATCGCGCCACCGTTGACGTTGATGCGATCGTGGTCGACGTCCAGCTTCTTCGCGTAGTTGAGCACCACCGAAGCGAATGCCTCGTTGACCTCGAACACCGCGATGTCGTCGAGAGTGAGCCCCGCTGCGGCCAATACCTTGTGGGTGGCCGGCACCGGGCCGGTGAGCATCAGCGTGGGGTCCGATCCGGCGACGACTCCGGCCACGACGCGTCCGCGTGGGGTCAATCCGCCTGCGCGACCGGCCTCTTCGGAGCCGATCAGCACCATCGCGGTACCGTCGACGATGCCGGAGGAGTTGCCGGCGTGGTGCACGTGATCGATGCGCTCGACCTCGGTGTACTTCTGCATCGCGACGGCGTCGAACCCGGCGAGCGAACCCATCTGTGCGAACGACGGTTTGAGGGCGGCGAGGTCGGCCGTGGTGGTCTCGGGGCGCATGATCTCGTCGTGATCGAGCATCAGCCGGCCGTTCGAGTCGAAGACCGGGACGACCGACTTCTCGAAGTGGCCCATCGACCAGGCATGCGCCGCTCGCTGCTGGCTGCGCACCGCGAAGGCGTCGACCTCGTCGCGGTCGAACCCTTCGATCGTCGCGATGAGGTCTGCACTGACTCCCTGCGGAACGAAGTAGCTGCCGTAATTGGTCAGTGGGTCACACGGCCACGCGCCGCCGTCCGCCCCGAGCGGGACACGAGACATCGATTCGACGCCGCCGGCCACGATGAGCCGATCCCAGCCGGACCGAACACGTTGCGCCGCAGTGTTGACGGCCTCGAGACCCGATCCGCAGAAGCGGTTGAGCTGAACGCCGGCGACACTGTCGGGCAGTCCGGCCCCCATCGCAACGGTGCGGGCGATGTCGCATCCCTGGTCGCCGACCGGGGTGACGACACCGAGCACGACGTCGTCGATCAGGGCGGGATCGAGCTGCGAGTGTCGAGAGAGCAACGTGGACAACGTGTTCGCGGCCAGATCGACCGGTTTGATGGTGTGCAGTGAGCCGGAGCTCTTACCACGGCCACGTGGGCTGCGCACTGCGTCGTAGAGGAATGCCTCCATGGTGGTGGCCTTTCTAGAGCGAGCGGGAAATGAGGTCTTTCATGACTTCGTTGGCGCCGGCGTAGATGCGCGCGATGCGGCCGTCGACGAACATGCGGGCGATGGGGTATTCCTCCATGTAGCCGTACCCACCGAAGAGCTGCAGGCACCGGTCGACCACCTCGAACTGTCGGTCGGTGGTCCAGTACTTGACCATCGCGGCCGTGGTGACGTCGAGTGTGCCCGAGATGTGCTGTGCCATGGCGTCGTCGACGAAGGTGCGCACGACGCGGCCGATGGTGGCGCATTCGGCGAGCTCGAACTTGGTGTTCTGCAGGTCGAACAGTGTCTTGCCGAACGCGCTGCGCGACTTGGTGTATTCGACTGTCTGCGCGACGGCGGCGTCGATCATCGCAGCGGCGGCGATGCCGCAGATCAGGCGTTCCTGGGGGAGTTGCTGCATCAACTGCGCGAAGCCGCGACCCTCTTGACTTTCCTGGTCGTTCCTGCCGGCTCCACTCCCGCCCCCGAGGAGGTTCGTGGCAGGGATGCGGAGGCCGTCGAAGGTGAGTTCGGCTGTGTCCTGGCCCTTCTGGCCGATCTTGTGCAGCACGCGCCCGCGGTGGAAGCCGTCGGTGTCGTCGGAGACCTCGGCGACGAGCAGTGACAGTCCCCGGGCTCCGGCGGACGGATCGGTCTTGGCGGCGATGATGATCAGATCGCAGTGAGCTCCGTTGGAGATGAACGTCTTTCCGCCGGTCACGACGTAGTCGTCGCCGTCGCGCACTGCACGGGTGGTGATGCCCTGCAGATCCGAGCCGGTGCCCGGTTCGGTCATGGCGATGGCACCGATCCACTCTCCCGAGCAAAGCTTCGGCAGCCACTGCTGCTTCTTCTCCTCGGACGCGTAGGCCAGGATGTAGTGCGGAACGATGCCGCTGTGCACGCCGAGCTGCATGGCCGAGTCACCCGAGCGGACCTGTTCTTCGAACAGCACCGCCTCGTGACGGAAGTCGCCGCCGCCTCCGCCGTACTGCTCGGGTACCGACATGCCGAGCAGTCCGAGGCTGCCCGCGGTGCGGTAGACCTCGCGGCTGGGGCGTCCGGCTGCCGCGAATTCCTCGCGGTGCGGCGCGACCTCCTTCTCGAAGAATCCTCGGGCGAGCTGTCGCACGTCGGCGAGCTCGGTAGCGAGGTCGCCGGAGGTGCGGTCTGCGAGTGCAGTCATGGTGGGTCCTTGGCTCGAAGCGCATCCGTGGTTTGTTGGCGCTGTGCCAATTATGATGGCGCGACGGTGTCGTGGATGTCAACCAAGGGTGCTGCCCGAGCTGCCGAACTCGAAGTTATGGACGGATTCGGGTCAGAATTCATCCATAACTTCGAGCTCGGCGGGGAGTTCTCTAGCCGTCGACCGAGCGCAGCAGCGCCACGTCCGAGACGAGTCGGATGTGGTCGGCCATTGCCCGTCCTGCCTCGGCCGGATCCTGATTGCGGACGGCCTCGGCGATGCGGCGATGATGCTCGAGCGAGGCCTGGGGGCGGTTGGACTGCGACAGCGACTCGATGCGGGTCTCGCGAATCAGCTCGGCGATTTCGCCCATCAGGCGAGCGAGCAGCGGTGAGTGCGCGGCCTCGGTGATGGCGTGATGGAACAACTCGTCGCCGGAGTCTCCTCGATCGCCGTCGGTGATCTCGGTGGCCATCACGGACACGGCGTGGTCGATGGCCGCCATCTCGTCGTCGCTGCGACGCGTTGCGGCCAGTTCGGCGAGCTTGACCTCGAGTGCCTCACGGGCCTCGATCACTTCGGGAAGACGGTCGGCGTGTTCGCGCAGGGCGCGAATTGCCATGTCTCCCACGGGTCGTCGCACGAGCACTGCGCCGTCGCCGTGCCGGACCGACAGGATGCCCTGCACTTCGAGGGCGACGAGGGCCTGACTCAGCGATGCACGGCTGACTCCCAGATGCCCGGCCAGTTCACGCTCGGGGGGAAGTCGATCGCCAGGGTTCATATCGCGGTCGGCGATGTGCCTGCACAGCTGTTCGACGATGACCTCGTACAGCCGTGGTCGGGTCACGGGGCGAATTTGCTCAGCCACTGTGTCACTCGCTCTCTGTTCCTCTGGACCTCCACCCTAGCCGCCGTCGCAGCAGTAACGGCAGACACAGTTGGGGTTGACAAGTGATCCACTTCACTGGTTGAGTCCCTATTGACTCAGTGGCCAGTCCAATTAGCCACTGGAGATCCTGGGCGACCGCCCGGGTGAGACCACAGACGGACCGGAGACCTTCGATGTCGACCGAGTTGATACCCATCCTTGCGCTCGTCGTCATGTTCCTCGCCGCAACCGTGTTCCCCGTGAACATGGGCGCGTTGGGGTTCGTGGCAGCGTTCTTCGTCGGAACACTTGCCGTGGGCATGGGTGCCGACGACATCATTGCCGGCTTCCCGAGCAGCCTGTTCCTCACGCTCGTCGGAATCACCTACCTGTTCGCCATCGCGCAGAACAACGGCACGGTGGACCTGCTGGTTCGCGGAGCCGTTCGGCTCGTCGGAGGCCGGGTGGCGCTCATCCCCTGGGTGATGTTCGGTATCACCGGCGTCCTGACCTCCATCGGGGCGCTCGGTCCGGCCGCGGTGGCCATCGTTGCCCCGATCGCCCTCGGCTTTGCCGCGCGCTACAAGATCAACGCCCTGCTCATGGGCATGATGGTCATCCACGGCGCGCAGGCAGGCGGATTCTCACCCATCAGCATCTACGGCGTCACGGTCAACAACATCGCCGCCAATGCAGGCCTGGTCAACAGTCCACTCACACTCTTCCTCGGCAGCTTGTTCTTCAACGCCGCAATCGGCGCGCTGCTGTTCATGTTCCTCGGTGGCCGCTCCCTCATCGGACGCAGCGTGCACGACGAGGACGGCACTCGTCCCGACGGTGACACCGGTGGAGTCGGCGGTTCGGGTTCGCGAACGGTCATGCGCGGCTTCGGGGCGTCGACGCCTCGTCCCTCCGGTCAGACGGTCACGGTCGAGAACGCACCGCCCCTGGCCACCGCGGTCAAGGCCATCACCTTCGACCAGATTCTCACGCTCGTCGGCCTCGCCTCGCTGGCTCTGTTCGCGCTAGTGCTCGACCTCGACGTCGGCTTCATCGCGATGACGGTGGCCGTGATCCTCGCTCTCGCATCGCCCAAGGCGCAGAAGGGCGCGATCAACCAGATCAGTTGGTCGACGGTGCTGCTCATCGGTGGTGTGCTCACGTTCGTCGGCGTGCTGCAGGAAGCCGGAACCGTCGAATACGTCGGCGATTCGGTCGCCAACATCGGCATCCCGCTCCTGGTGGCGCTGCTGCTCTGCTACATCGGTGCCATCGTCTCGGCCTTCGCGTCGTCCACCGCGATCCTCGGCGTCACCATTCCGCTTGCTGTTCCGTTCCTGCTCGCCGGTGAAGTAGGGGCCATCGGAGTCATCGTGGCTCTGTCCATCGCTTCGACCATCGTCGACGTCAGCCCGTTCTCCACCAACGGAGCCCTGGTGCTCGCCAACGCCCAGGACATCGACCGGGATGTGTTCTACAAGCAGATCCTCAAATACAGCGCCCTGGTCGTGGTCATCGGTCCGCTGATCGCCTGGGGATTGCTGGTGGTACCCGGCTGGATGTAGCCGTACGGCAGCTCGACTTCCCTGATCGATGATGGCGGCACGTGTACTCGGCGTGCCGCCATCACGCGTCTGAGCTGAGCAAAGGCCCGTAAATCGTTACTTGACTTCTCCGTGGTTCGCTGGTCCAATGGAATTGGCTAGGCCACTGGCCCAGTAATCCAATCGGACTTCGGGTCCGGCTCCCACCTCGCTTCGACGTAAGGATCAATTCGATGCCCCTCAACACGACAGGCAGAACCGGACCGCTCGAAGGCACCGTGGTGGTCGATCTGACCCGCGCCTTGGCCGGTCCGCACGCGGCGATGATGCTCGGCGACCTCGGCGCGGACATCATCAAGGTCGAGACCCCCAAGGGCGGCGACGACACCCGGGTCTGGGGTCCCCCCTTCGTCACTCCGCGCGATGCCGAACGTGAGTCGACGTACTTCCTCTCGGCCAACCGCAACAAGCGGTCCATCGCACTCGATCTCAAGACCGACGACGGCCGAGAAGCGTTGGAGCACATGATCGAACGAGCAGACGTGCTGCTCGAGAACTTCCGCACCGGAGTGCTCGACCGCCTCGGCTTCTCGCCGGAGCGCATCGCCGAGATCAACCCGCGCACGGTCGTGCTGTCGATCAGCGGATTCGGCTACGACGGACCCGAGGGCGGCCGCTCCGGTTACGACCAGATCGCCCAGGGTGAGGCCGGATTGATGTCGTTCACCGGCTCCGGTCCCGAGGACGTCCAGCGCGTCGGAGTTCCCATTGCAGACCTGCTGGCCGGAATGTACGGAGCCTTCGGCGTTCTCGCCGCACTACGTGAACGCGACCGCACCGGACGCGGCAAGGTCGTCCGCACCTCCCTGCTTGCCAGCGTCGTCGGAGTGCATGCCTTCCAGGGCACCAAGTGGACCGTCGCCGGCGAGGTCGGCGCGGCTCAGGGCAACCATCACCCGTCGATCTGCCCGTACGGATTGTTTCCGACATCGGATGGCGCAGTGCAGATCTCCGTGGGCAGCGAGGGCCTGTGGCATCGCTTCTGTGAGGGCTTCGGTATCGACCCCGATCTCGAAGGCATGGCCACCAACCCGCAGCGCGTCGACAGTCGCGACGACGTCATCGAGCTCGTCTCCAAGATCTTCCGCACCTACGAGACCGAGCCGCTCCTGACTCTCCTCGACGAGATCGGTGTTCCCGCAGGCAAAGTGCGAAATGTACAGGAAGTGTACGAGTGGGAGCAGACCAAATCTCAAGGCCTGCTGGTGGACGTCGAGCACGCGACTCTCGGCACGGTCACTCTGCCGGGGCCGCCGCTGCGCTTCTTCGAATCCGACGGCACCGAAGTCACCGAAACCAATCACCTGGCACCACCGGTACTGGGTGCCGACGACGAACTCGTCCGCGACTGGCTGAAAGAAGCGATCCGATGACCAGAATGACCGCCCTCGAACTGCTCGATCTGGTGATCGATCCCGGCAGCTTCGACTCCTGGGACACCCCGACCGCGGACTACGTCATCGACGACCAGTACGCGAGCGAACTCGCGGCGGCCCGTGAGAAGACCGGTCTCGACGAGTCCGTCCTCACCGGCTCGGCGACCATTCGGGGCCGCAAGGTCGCAATCCTGCTCGGCGAGTTCGCATTTCTGGCAGGCTCGATCGGGGTTGCGGCGGGTGAACGGCTCGTCACTGCCGTGCACCGGTCGACGGACGAGCGGCTGCCGCTGCTCGCGTTGCCGACCTCCGGCGGAACCCGCATGCAGGAGGGCACCGTCGCGTTCCTGCAGATGGTCAAGATCACCGCCGCGATCACTGCGCACAAGGCGGCGAACCTGCCGTACATCGTCTACCTTCGGCACCCCACCACCGGTGGAGTCTTCGCGTCCTGGGGATCGCTCGGACACGTCACCGTCGCCGAGCCCGGTGCCCTCGTCGGCTTCCTCGGGCCTCGCGTCTACGAGGCTCTCTACGACGCGAAATTCCCCACGGGCGTGCAGACGTCGGAGAACCTCCAGGCCCACGGGCTCATCGATGCCATCCGCCCGCCCGAGCAGCTCGGCGAAATCGTCGATCGGGCGCTGCGCATCATGACCGACATCCCGTCGTGCCGGCCACGTACCGTCGAGGCGCTCGAATGGACGATCGAGGACGTGCCTGCGTGGACGTCGATCCTGGCCTCCCGTAGGAACGATCGGCCCGGCGTGCGCGAGTTGCTGTTCAGTACTGCAGCAGATGTGCTGCCGCTCAACGGAACCGGGCAGGGGGAATCGGATCCTGGCCTGATTCTGGCTCTCGTGCGGTTCGGCGACATGCCATGCGTACTGCTCGGGCAGGATCGACGTGGGCAGACGACCAAGACACCGCTCGGTCCCGCAGCGCTTCGCGAGGCCCGACGCGGTATGCGTCTGGCACAGGATCTCAAGCTTCCGCTCGTCACCGTCATCGACACCGCGGGCGCAGCGCTGTCGAAGGAGGCCGAGGAAGGTGGCCTGGCCGGCGAGATCGCTCGGTGCATCGCAGACATGGTCGACCTCGAAACCCCGACGCTGTCGTTGCTGTTGGGACAGGGGACGGGCGGGGGCGCCCTCGCGCTGGTGCCCGCCGATCGCGTTCTCGCTGCTCAGCACGCGTGGCTCTCGCCGCTGCCGCCCGAGGGTGCGTCGGCCATCGTGCATCGCGACACCGCCCATGCCGCGGAGATGGCCACCAAGCAAGGAGTGCGCTCGCTCGATCTCTTCCGCGCCGGTGTCGTCGACATCATCATTCCCGAGCTGCCCGACGCGGCCGACGAATCGCAGCAGTTCTGTGATCGGGTGGGTGCGGTGCTGCACCGTGAGCTCGCCGACCTGATCGCCCAGGATCCGTCGATGCGGATGATCGCCCGCGAGAAGCGTTTCAACAGAATCGGCTTCGCGGCTGCCGCGGTCTGATGCCCGCCGAACTCGAAGTTGTGGATGACTTTCGGCCGGAGTTCGTCCATAACTTCGAGCTCGGCGATGACCGGGGAGGCTATCGTCGTGCAGGTGGCAGGCAATGCGCGGGATCCGGGGGTCTCGGTGGCCTCGCGGCTGCTGGCGTTGCTCGGCGTGTTCGACGAGAAGACACCTGCGTTGACGTTGACCGAATTGGCAGACGGCGCAGGTCTTCCCATCGCCACGGCTCACCGCTTGGTGCACGAGCTTCTCGACTGGGGAGCACTCGTTCGCGGCGACGACGGTCGGTTCGTGGTGGGGCGTCGGCTGTGGAAGCTGGGGCTGCTGGCCCCGGATCAGTCCGACCTGCGCGAGATCGCGTCGCCGTTCCTGCACGATCTCTACGGAGCCACGCTCGCCACGGTGCATCTGGCCATTCGTGACGGCGACGAGGTGCTCTACCTGGACAGGTTGGCCGGACACGCGTCGGTGCCCGCGATCAGCCGGGTCGGAGCCCGCCTGCCGCTGTACGCGACCGGAGTCGGAAAGGTGTTGTTGGCCCACGCCCCGCGCGAGGTGCACGATCGCGTGCTCGGGAACTTGGCCCGCATCACCCCGTACACGGTGACTCACCCGGGAAAGTTGGACGGCGAACTACGCCGAGTGCATCGCGAGCGGTACGCGCAGACGGTCGAGGAGATGACGCTGGGGGCGTGTTCGGTGGCCGTACCGGTCCGCGGCGAAGGCGAGGCAGTGGTGGCCGCGCTGGGAATCGTGGTTCCGAGCATCGGCCGTGATCGAGCCAGACTGGTTGCAGCTCTGCAGGTTGCAGCCCGAGGAATCGAGCGAAGTCTGCGGGGGTGAAGATCGCCTTTTCACTGAGTGGAAACGACTTCTTGTTCCCGGCCCGAACGCGCGGTGTACTCGATACATGCGTACACAGGTCGCCATCATCGGTGCAGGGCCCGCGGGTCTGTTGCTGTCCCACCTACTCGGGGAGCAGGGAATCGACTCCGTTCTGATCGAGTCGCGTACGCAGCAGTACGTGCTCTCACGAATCCGCGCAGGAATCCTCGAACATTCGACGGTCCAGCTGCTCGACGACCACGGCTTGGGTGAGCGGTTGCATCGCGAAGGGCACGAGCACCGCGGAATCTATCTGCAGTGGCCGGAAGAGCGCCACCACATCGACTTTCGCGACCTGGTGGACCGAAGCGTGTGGGTGTACGGGCAGACCGAGGTGACGAAGGATCTCGTTGCGGCCCGCGAGAAGGCCGGTCAGCAGATCTACTACGACGTCTCCGACACCGCGTTGCACGACGTGGAGTCCGACGCTCCGTACGTCACGTTCACCGACGCGTCGGGAACGTCGATGCGGATCGACGCCGACGTCATCGCCGGATGCGACGGTTCCTTCGGTCCGAGCCGGGCGGCGATGCCGGATTCGGTGCGCAACACCTGGGAGCGAACGTATCCCTACTCTTGGCTCGGGGTGCTGGCCGACGTCGCACCCTCGACCGACGAGCTCATCTATGCCTGGCATCAGGATGGATTCGCGATGCACTCGATGCGATCGTCGACGGTCAGCCGGCTGTATCTGCAGGTTCCGAACGGCACCGACATCGCCACCTGGTCCGACGAGCGGATCTGGGATGCGTTGGCACGCAGGCTCGGTCACGGTCAGGACGGCTGGGAGCTGACACCGGGGCCGATCACCGAGAAGAGCGTGCTGCCGATGCGCAGCTACGTGCAGACGCCGATGCGACACGGCAAACTCTTCCTTGCCGGCGATGCCGCGCACATCGTGCCGCCGACCGGAGCGAAGGGCCTCAACCTCGCAGTTGCCGACGTGGCACTGCTGGCCCCGGCGCTGACATCGTTGCTGGGCAAGAGCGACTCCCGTGCCGCCGATGCCTACAGTGACGACGCACTTCGACGCGTCTGGCGATGCACGCACTTCTCCTGGTGGATGACGACGATGTTGCACACCGGCGACGATCCGTTCGATACGCAGTTGCAGCTCTCGCAACTGAAATGGGTGGCCTCCAGCGAGGCCGGGGCCACGGGGCTGGCGGAGAACTACGCGGGACTGCCGATCGGATTCTGAGCCCTCGGCGGCGATCGCTGCGGCCGGCCCCTCGTTCGTTACCCTTGCGGAACAGCGAGAGAAACAGGGTAATTCACAGTGTCTGATATCGACGTGACCTCGGCGCGTACGACCACCGCGGTACGGGCCACCTATATCGCGTTCATCGGAGCCGGCTTCGCATTCGCCAGCTGGGCGTCGCGCATCCCTCAGGTCAGGGATCGTCTCGAGCTCACGTCGTCCCAACTCGGAATCGTGCTGCTGGCCATCGCGGTCGGGTCGTTGCTCGCCCTGCCGCTGTCCGGCATCATCATCAACCGCTTCGGGTCTCGGCTCACGGTAACTGTGATGTCTCTCGTCCTCGCGGCCGGTCTGACCGTCATCTCCACCGGCTATCTCGTTGGTGTGGTGCCCTTGCTCGTCGGGCTGTTCGTGCTCGGATTCGCCAACGGCGCATGGGATGTTGCCATGAACGTCCACGGCGCAGTTGCCGAACGACGGCTCGGGCGATCGATCATGCCGCGCTTTCACGCGGGTTTCAGCGCGGGCACTGTGGTGGGAGCCCTGATCGGAACACTGATGGTGGTGCTGAACATTTCGGTCACGGTGCATCTGTTGGCGGTCGCAGCCGTGATCGTCGGAGTCATCCCGTGGGGAGTCCGTAACTTTCTGAACGAGTCCGACGCCGAACCCGAACAGCCTGCCGCCGACACCTCGCGGCCGCATGCCCTCGCTCGGTGGAAGGAGCCGCGCACCCTGTTGATCGGCGTCGTGGCCCTGTCGTTCGCGTTTGCCGAGGGCAGCGGAAACGATTGGCTCAACATCGCATTGATCGACGGATACGATGCATCGGCCGTCGCCGGGACCCTGGCGTTCACCACGTTTCTGGTCGCCATGACCGCGGTGCGGTGGTTCGGCAACGGTCTGCTGGATCGGTACGGTCGAGTCGTCGTTCTGCGAGGTCTCGCGGGCGTGTCGGTGGTCGGTGTGCTGTTGTTCGTGCTCAGTCCGATTGTGCCGCTTGCCTTTCTGGGCGCGTTTCTGTGGGGATCGGGCGTCTCCCTCGGCTTCCCGGTTGCCATGAGTGCGGCGGCCGACGAGCCGGCAGCTGCAGCCGCTCGCGTCAGTGTGGTCGCCTCCATCGGATACTTCGCCTTTCTCGGCGGTCCGCCCCTCATCGGATTTCTCGGTGGGCACGGTGACGTGCTTCGCGCGTTGCTGGTGGTCGCTGCGCTCCTGGCGTGTTCGTTGATCGTGATGGGAGCACTGCGACCCCTTGCCGGGTCGAATTCGCGGCACTGATTCCGCTCCGAGGCCGACGTGGCCTCGGATACTGTGGCCGGTATGCGCATCGACGAGTATCGCCAGTACGACGGCCTGGGTCTGGCAGGTCTCGTGGCCGAGGGAGATGTGACACCGCGCGAATTGCTCGATTGCGCACTGGCGCAGGTCGAGTCGATCGATCCGCGGCTCAATGCGGTGGTTCGGGTGATGCGGGAGCAAGCCGACGACCAGTTGACGCGGCCGGTGCAGGGACCCTTCGCGGGAGTGCCGTTCCTGATCAAGGACCTCTCGCAGGATTACGCAGGCCTGCCGACGTCGAGCGGATCGCGTGCGTTGACGGACTTGCCGATGCCGGAGCATTCCACGGTGGTGCAGCGCTGGCTCGATGCAGGCCTGGTGATCTTCGGAAAGACCAACACCCCGGAGTTCGGGGCGAAGGGAATCACCGAACCGGCGGTGCACGGCGCGACTCGAAACCCGTGGGATCGCAGCAGAACTCCCGGTGGATCGTCGGGTGGATCGGCCGCTGCGGTGGCGTCCGGCATCGTCCCGGTGGCGGGAGCCAACGACGGCGGTGGGTCCATCCGTATTCCGGCGTCGTGCTGTGGGCTCGTCGGACTCAAGCCGGGACGCGGACTGGTGCCGTCGGGCCCCACATTCGGCGAACCCATGCACGGGGCAGCGGTGCAGGGCGTCGTGTCGAGGTCGGTGCGCGATACCGCCGCGATGCTCGACGTGTTGGCGGGCGGTGAGGCGACGTCCGACTACCTGCCCGCGCGTCCGGACGGAACGTTCCTGTCCCGAGTGGACAAGGACCCGAAGCCGTTGCGCATCGGAATGTACGCTGTGACATCGGTCAATCCGTCGCCCCACCCGCAGGCCGTCGCCGCGATGGAGTCTGCTGCGAAGGCACTCACCGAGCTCGGTCACACCGTCGAACTTCTCGACGCCCCGCCCTACGACGACGCGAATCTCAACCGCGAATTCCTGTTGGCCTGGTTCACCTACCTGGCGTGGGAGATGGACGAGGTGAAGCACAGAACCGGTTGCGGCGACGACAGATTCGAGCGGGACACCCGCATCATGGCGGCGCTGGGCAGATCCGCCAGCGGTGTCGACTACCTGGAAGCAGTGGAAGGTCGCCATGTGCACGTGCGTGCGCTGGCCACCTTCTTCGAGACCTACGACCTGCTGCTCACGCCCACTGTCGCGGAGCTCCCCCCGAAGATCGGTGCCTTCGATCTCGCGAAGCCGTTGGAGCTGGCATCGGAGTTGTTGCTGCGCAGCCGAACTGCAGGAATTCTGCGCTACACCGGCATCGTGGATCAGATGATCGACGACAACATCTCGTGGATTCCCTACACGCAGCTGGGAAACGTCACCGGGCGTCCGGCGCTGTCGGTTCCCGTGCACTGGACCCCCGAGGGTCTTCCGATGGGCGCGCACTTCACCGCACCGCTCGGCGGCGAGGCATTGCTCGTCCAACTGGCCGGACAGTTGGAGCGAGCCGTGCCGTGGGCCCACCGCTACGCCGACATCGGTTAGCGGGTCGCTCCGAGCAGAGCCTTTCCGAGGATGCCCGACGGCCGTTGCCGCACATGGCCGTCGACGATGTCGACGACTCCGCCTGCCCACTCGGGATCGGTGTCGGCGGCAGCCTGGGGATCGGCGTGGGCATCGGTGCCCTCCTCGGCGGTGACGGTGATCGAACGTTCCAGGGCCTCTCGGACGCTCATCAGCGACGTACCGGGGTCGGCGAACACCTCCGTTGCCGCGTTCCCGCGGCGCACCACCATGTCGTGAGTGAGGCTGTCGACCAACGAGATCACCGTGCCGGCAGGCATGGCGGTGATCTTGGCGACGGCGCGCCCCACCAGACCGGTCGGCAACAACGGCACCGGAATCTGTACGCGACGCAGACCGGCGACGCTGCCGTACGCCTGCAGCAGCTCGGGATAGCTCATCGTCTCGGTTCCGCCGATGTCGAACGTTCCCGGGCGTGCGGTGTCGCCGAGAGCACGGGCGATGATGGCCACCACGTCGACGACGGCGATGGGCTGCACCTGCCTGCGCATCCACGTCGGAATGGGCGTGAGCGGCAGACGCTCGGTCATCCGTCGCACCAACTCGAACGAGGTCGATCCCGAACCGAGGATGATCGCCGCCCGCAGTGCGGTGGCGTCGACGGAACTGTCGAGGAACGTCTCCTCGACCTGCAGGCGGGAGCGCAGGTGATCCGAGAGCGGCGTGCCGTCGTCGGGAATGAGTCCGGAGAGGTAGACGATCCGGCGCACACCGTTGCGTTCGGCCGCGGCGGCCATGGCCTGCGCGGCATGCCGATCCTTTTCGACGAAATCGCCCTCGTCCATCGAATGCACGAGGTATACGACCGCGTCGACATTCTCGGTCGCGGTGTCGAAGGTCTCGTGCTCGTCGAGGTCGAAGTGCACGGCGGTGACGTGAGCGCCCCAGGCGAAGCGCGATTTCTTGCTCGGATCGCGCATTGCGGCGTGCACGTGGTGACCCTGTTCGAGGAGGACCGGGATCAGCCGAGACCCGATGTATCCGGTTGCGCCGGTGACCAGCACTCGCATGAGTTTCTCGTTTCTGTAGACACAGGCAATACCCGGTCGGAGCGGTCTCACTCCCCGGTGTCGGAGGCAGATGGCAGACTGTGCGGGTGAGTGCACGTATCAGGAACAACGTCAGGGTCGTGGGGGCTGTCGACGGGCCCGTGGTGATGCTGGCTCACGGCTTCGGTTGCGACCAGACGCTGTGGCGTTCGGTGACCGATATCCTGGCTCCGAATTTCTCGATCGTGCTCTTCGATCACGTCGGGTCGGGAGCGTCGGACCCCTCGGCGTGGGATGCCGACAAGTACGCGCCGCTGGACGCCTACGTCGATGACATCGTCGACATAGTCCGGGAACTCGGCCTCCGTGACGTCACGTTCGTCGGTCATTCGGTGGCGTCGATGATGGGTGTTCTCGCGGTCCAGGCGGCTCCCGAGTTGTTCGGCAAGCTCTTTCTCCTGACGCCGTCCCCCCGGTACATCGACGACGGTGACTATCGCGGCGGATTCAGCCGCGAGGACATCGACGAGTTGCTCGAGTCGTTGGACAGCAACTATCTGGGATGGTCCGCATCGATGGCACCGATCGTGGTGAACGCACCGGATCGGCCGGATCTCGAGAACCTGTGGACCGCGAGCTACTGCCGGTCCGATCCCGAGTGCGCACGGGTGTTCGCCCGCACCACCTTCCTGTCCGACAATCGTGCTGACCTGGCCGGGGTGGCCCTGCCCACGATGATCGTCGACTGCGCGCGGGATTCGCTGGCACCGCCTCAGGTCGGCAGATACGTCCACGAGCACATCGCAGGCAGCACTCTGAAGACCCTCGACGCCAGCGGGCACTGCCCGCACGTCACTCAGCCCGAACAGACCGCCGAGGCGATTGCGACCTTCGTGAGATCGTCGTGATTCACGAACTCGACATCGAGGACCTGTACGAGAACGCGCCATGCGGTTACCTCTCGGTTCTCCCGGACATGCGGATCGTGAGACTGAACTCGACGCTGGCGAACTGGCTGGGCTTCGACGTCGACGCCTTGATCGGTACCGACTTCACTCAACTCCTCACCGCCGGTGGCCGGATCCACTACGAGACCCATTTCGGTCCGATTCTGCGGATGTACGGCCAGCTCGACGGCATCGCGATCGACTTCGTGACGTCCGATCGGCGTCGGCTGCCCGTGTTCATGACCGCGAACGTCAAGACCGACGAGAAGGACACGCCGGTACTGATTCGCATCACCGCGCTCGACGCCAGGGACCGTCGCACCTACGAACGCGAGTTGCTCGAGTCTCGAACGCGAGCGGAGCTGCTGGCGAAGACACTGCAGCGGTCGCTGCTCCCTCCTGCCCTGCTGCCGCCGTCGGGAATGACCGCCGCCGCGCACTATCACGCGGCATCGAGCGATGAGGTGGGTGGAGATTTCTACGACCTGTTCCCGCTGTCGGACGACCGCTGGGGATTCTTCCTCGGCGACGTGTGCGGCAAGGGTGCGTCGGCCGCAGCCGTGACGTCGTTGACGCGGTACACCCTGCGCGCGGCAGCGGTGTACGACCACGACCCGGTAGCTGTTCTGCACAATTTGGATTCGGTTCTGCGGCAGGAGTTCCGCGAGAACGATGCGCAGTTCTGCACTGCGGTGTTCGGGGTGCTCAGCCGCTCGGCCGGTGGATTCTTGGTGTCGATGGCCAGCGGCGGTCATCCGCCTCCGCTGGTGATGCGGGCCGACGGCAGCGCGCACTACGTCCACATGACGGGTGGGCAACTCGTCGGAATTCTGCGTGCCGCTCGCTTCGTGCCTGCCACCGTGACATTGAGCGCAGGCGAGACCCTGATGCTCTACACCGACGGCCTCACCGAGGCGCGGGTGGGCACCGGTCGATACGACGACGAGGGCGCGCTGCTCGAGTTCGCGAACGCCCACGCCCCGGCGACGCCCGCGATCATCGTCGAGAATCTGCGAGTCCTACTGAACAGCTTCGGCGACGGATTGGCCGACGACGCAGCAGTGATGGCGCTCGGAGTGTCGTCAGTCGAGGGCGGCGAGGGCTGACGCCAGATCGGCGTGCAGCGCGAATTCCTGATCGAGACCCATCAGTTTGATCGGGCGGCTGGTGGTCGGCCCATCGGCGACGACCGAGAACGCGACGGTGTCCCCGTGATCCTTCTGGGTCGTTGCCAGCACGGTCATGGCCGCCGAGGCCAAGAACGAGACCTTGCTCAGATCGATGATCAGTGCAGCGGGCGTGGTGGAAATCTGGGCGTCGATCGCGCTCGACAATGCGGGGGCCGTGGTGACGTCGAGTTCACCGGCGACCGCGATGACGGCCGCGCGGCCGTCGTTGCTGGACTGGATGGAAAATCCGGCGGTGTTCGTATCGGCTGGCATCTGTACTCCTGAATCGTTACCCGCCGCGCTCGTCGACGGGGCATGCGGACCATTCAATCAGTAGGTCCTATTCGAACGTGACCTGCGTTCCTCTGAGTGCTGGAGCGCCGAGCGTCGTCGTCCAGGACGGCACTGCGTCTGGCTCGATCCCCGTGGCCCCGCCGTAGACGACGGCCAGGGTCTGCTGCTCGGTGACCGAGTTCGCGTACGACGCGGGCACGGGGGAGAGCTGAGGAACCGGAAGTGACGGAATGTCCTGTTCGCCGGGGTTTCTCGACGGCACCTGGTACGAGCCGTCGTTGGGGGAGCTGCCCGGGTACTGCGGGAAGTATTCGCCCGACGAGCGGTCGAGCGAGGAGTAGCAGGTCGGTCCACGGTCCTGCTCGAACAATCTCGGCTCGTCCTGGTTCGGTAGGTACCGACCCTTCGGGTTGACGAACGGCATCGAGACGTTGATGCCGGGATACTCGTCGCCGACGCCGGTGACGATCCTGCCGCGTCTGGCACCCTCGGCGAATTGGGCGACGGTGCAGCCGACGGCCGGGGAGAACTCGGCGAACACCTCGAGTGCTTCACGGGAATTCGCGGCCAGCCCGATGATGTCCGCGGAGTTGGCATCGAGGAAGTCGGCGGTGGTGTTGGAGGCGGATGTCAAAGACGCGTACAGCGACTCGAGGGCCGGTCGCTTCTCGACGACGGTATTTCCGGTGGTCCGTAGGTTGTCCAGTGCGTTGATCAACTCGGGAGCCGCATCGGAGTAGGTCTGCGAGAAGTCGGCAAGCCCGCGCAGGTCCTCCTGGATTGCGGGCAACTCGGTATTGAGCCCGGCAAAGATGTTCTCGAGTCTGTCGATCGTGAGGCCGAGTTCCTCGCCGCGTCCGCTCAGGCCCTGGGCGATCGCGCCGAGGGTGTTCGACAGGTCCTCCGGTGGCACCGCCTGGAGCAGCGGCAACAGGCCGTCGAGTACCTGCCCTACCTCGATGGCGTTGCCGCTGCGATCCTGCTTCAGCACGGTGCCCTCGGTGATCGGCGACCCGGGCTTGCCGTCCGGCAACACCAACGCGACGTACCGCTCACCGAACAGTGTCTTCGGCAGCAGTCGCGCGGTGGCGTTCGATGGAATCATCTCGGCCATGTCCGGCTCGATGGCCAACTCCGAGGTGACGACGCCACCGGCCGTCGTCGCCGATCGCACCTCACCGACGATCAGGCCGCGTACCTTGACGTCGGCGTTGCGCGGAAGTGCGTTGCCGACGCTGTCGGTCTCGAGGGAGACCGTCACCACGTCCTTGAACGTCTTGTTGTACGAGGTGACGCTCCACCCCACGAACACGACGATGAGCACGACAAGAGCGATTCCGAGGAGTCGGTTCTGTACCGGCGAGGGGGAGCCGGTCATGCGACCGTGGAAACGACAACAGCAGCCATGTCGCGAACCTTAGTGGTACACAACGTCACACTTACTACCGAAGATAGGTTTGTGAGATGGACCTAGCACTTCGACAGAAATGTGACGGGCACCACTATTTCTCAGTCGGCAATCAAGTGGGGCGAATGGAACCAGCCGCCCTGTCCGCCTTCTCGCTGCCGGCCGATGACGTATGTCCCCGGCGCGATTCCGGTGGCTCCGTGTTCGGGATGAATGAGGTATGCCGTCTGCGAGTTGGTCAGGATGCCCAGGGCCAGACCTCGGACGTCGTGCACGGGGCTGGCCCACGAGCAGACGCCACCATCGGCCACCAGGCTGTGGGGGTTACCGCCTGCGGCGCTGCGCAGTAGTTCGATTCCCGTCAGCGGCACCTTCTCGCGTCGCGTCTGGCCGGTGGGAACGACTATGCCGTCGAGCAGTACGTACGGAACGACGATCAGATCGCCTTGAGCTTGCAGGCCGTCGATGACGGGCACGGAGATCTCCTTGTCGAGATAGTCGAATACGTCGAGGCCGGTGAGGTCGGTCAGTGCGGACAGTGTGATGTTCGAGTTCATGTGAGTCACCTTGTGTGTGTTGTCGGGGGTGTGTGTCGTCGTGGTGTGGTGTCGTCGTTAGGTGTCAGGTTCTGCGGAGTAGCCGGCCGTAGTCGGCTCCGGCCAGGCCGTAGGTCCAGCCCGCGGCGTCGACCGCGGACGAGAACGCGCCGGGGACGCGAAGTCCGTAGCGTCGGCGCTCGCCGTCACGTTCGCGAGAGCCGTTGACGGCGAGAAGGATTCGACCCTCGCTGCCCCAGCCCGCCGGGGTGGCGAACAGTTGCAGGGTGCAACCGGGATTGCCCGGATCGGCGTCGGTGTCGACCAGTCGCAAACCGGCTCGGTCGAGATAGTTGTCCCAACCGATTCGTTCGATGGCGCTCCGTCGGATCTCGACGTTGCGTTCGACGGTGATGCGCTCGACCGTCGGATCGTGGATCACCCACTTGGGAACCACGGTCCCGTTCAGGACATGGACACCGCTGCCGTCGCTGAACTCGACTGCTGGAGACGACGAATTGTGCAGGCGCACTTCACCGTGCACCGGATTTGGAATGGGCTCGGTGTGCACTGCGGTGGGGCGTTCGGACATCACTGCGACGTCGTCGAACGCCCACCACCATCCCGTCGATTCGACGAGAGCGGATTGAATGTCGAGAAGTTCGTTGTCCTCGCGCTCGAACGTGGCGAGGTGAAAGGTGCGATAGATGTCGTAGTAGGCGACGCGATGCGCTTCCTGCTGGCCGTACCAGGTGATACTGCCGAACGAGTGTGGAGCGAGGCTTCTCGTTGTAGAAGCGACACCGTCGAACAGGCTGGTGCGCAACGAATCCCACACTGTCCGGCGAATGATGGGATCGGGACTGATGCCGGCTCGGGCCGCGTCCTCCGGTGAACGTGTTGCAACGGTCGTCCGCGCTTCTCGATCGCTCGGCTTGTTCGGATTCTGGTAGAAGTACCACCGCGGCCATTCGATTCTTCGCTTGTCGATTCGCTCGTCCATTCGTCGACGGGAATTCGACAGCAACGATGCGATGCGTGCAGGTGCTTTATCGGCTATCGCGGCGGTCGTGGGAATGTCGTTCACCAGCTGCTCTGCCGTGACGAAGGACGCGGCGGCAGCGGGGGACGGTACCCACACGAACTCGGGCGCGTCGAAACCGGCTCTTCGATACAACTGTGCCACTGCTGATTCCGCCGTGGTTCTATCGGAAGGACCGGCCTTCAGGCCGTAGCGGAGCCATCGATCGCGCTGCGCGCAGAGCGCACGAATGCTCTCGGCGTATTCATCGGGATTGTCACTGAATGTGCCGCGACGGGGGAATGTCGACGGCATCGGCACGGCGCTCACGTGAGGGAGGCGGTGTCCGCCTTTCCGGTTGTCATGAAGAAAAGAGTGGCACGAGAATCGGGTGAGCGCAAGAGGTCAGCCGCGCGAGCGCAGGATCAACTGGGCCGCGCTGATGTCGTCGATGACGAGGTCGGTGATCAATCCGCCGCGCAGTGCGGCGGTGAGTGCATCGAGTTTGGACGCTCCGGCGACGATGCAGACTCGGCGCGGAACCACCTTGAGCCGATCCAGGCTCGGTCCACTCGATCTGTCGTTCAACGCAATTCGGTCGTGGCTGCCGTCGGAGCGCAGGAACACGGTGGCGATGTCTCCGACGACGCCGTCACGTTGGAGCTCGGCTCTGTCCTCACGCTCGAGGTAGCCGGCGCTGTAGACGTGACTCGGAACGGCACCGCTCATGACGCCGATGCTGAACACGGCGAGGTTCATCCGATCCTGCAGTTCGAGTACTCGCTTGATGCTGCGTTCACGCCACAGGTGTTGCCGGGTCTCCGGGTAGTCGAAGAATGCGGGTACCGGAAATCCCTGCGCCACAGCGCCGTAGGCGTCGGCGAAGGTTCGGACGATGTCGGTGGCGTAGGAGACTCCGGTGGTGCGGGTGTTCGCTGCGCCGTTGAGTTGCACGACGGTGGAGTTGTGCGTTCGTTTGGGTGCGAGCTTGCGGCTGACGGCGCTGACGGTGGTTCCCCAGGCGACGCCCATCACCATGTCGGACTCGAAGAACGAAGTCAGCAATCGGCCTGCGAAGGTGGCGACGCGATCGAGGCGCTGCAGTTCGTCGACGGTTTCCGACACGGGGACGACATGTGCACGAATGTCGTACAGATCGGCGAATGCACGCTCGATTCGTGGGGCCTGACCGAGCGGGGTGGAGATCTTGATTTCCACCAATCCCGATGCCCGCGCGAACGTGATGAGTCGTGAGACCGTCGAACGCGATACGCCCAGCTCACGGCCGATCGCCGCCATCGTCATGTCCTGGAAGTAATAGAGGCGCGCTGCCTGGGTGGCATGGCCGGTCCGCAGATCCGATTCGGGCGTAATGCGTTGGTCCGTCACCGTCGCAGTGTACGACCGGTTTGCACATATGTGCATCAGCTGTGCAACGCAGTGCAGGCCGTCTACCGTGGCGAACAGCACGCAATGTGGCGTGCATCACCAACTTTGCGGAGGCTACACAATGGCTCGTAAGGAACCGGAATGGGGACTGCCGGCGCACATGGCTGCCGAGTTCGCCGGAACCATGATTCTCATTCTGTTCGGCGTCGGCGTCGTCGCGCAGGTCGTCTCGGGCGGTGAATCGGGAAGTCTCGGAGACCACGACTCGATCGCCTGGGCATGGGGGCTTGGCGTGATGTTCGGCATCTACGTCGCCGGTCGTATCACCGGGGCGCACCTCAACCCTGCGGTCACCATCACGTTCGCCCTCTTCCGCGGATTCAGCTGGAAGATGGTTGCGCCCTACATCCTCGCGCAGACCGCAGGTGCCTTCGTGGCCGCGCTGCTGGTGCGCTGGAACTACAACGACATGATCAACGCGGTGGATCCCGGGCACACCACCGCCACCCAGACGATCTTCTCGACGCTTCCCGGAAACGGAACGTTGCCCGTCAGCGTGTCCTCGGCGCTGATCGATCAGATCATCGGCACCGCGATCCTGCTGTTCCTCATTGTGGCAGTGACCGATTCGCTCGGCACCGCGCCGATGGCCAACATGGCTCCGCTGATCGTCGGTCTCATCGTCGTCGCCATCGGTTTCGCATGGGCCACCAACGCCGGATACGCGATCAATCCGGCCCGAGATTTCGGACCTCGCCTGGCGTCCTACATCACCGGATACGGTGGAGCCTGGCGAGATCAATACGGCGGCCTGTACTTCTGGGTCCCGATCGTCGGACCTCTCGTAGGCGGACCGATAGGAGTGTTCCTGTACGACCTGCTCATCGGTAAGAACCTACGCAAACAAGAAGGTTCGACGCCCGAGCTGCCATCACGACTCCCAGCAGACACCCAGACCACAGGAGAGAAGCCATGACCGAGTTCGCAGGAAAGTACGTCGCCGCGATCGATCAGGGAACCACGTCTTCACGCTGCATGATCTTCGATCACGCGGGCACCGTCGTCGCGGTCGATCAGAAGGAACATCAGCAGATCTTCCCGCAGGCCGGCTGGGTCGAGCACGACGCGTCGGAGATCTGGGACAACGTGCGCGCCGTCGCGGCCGGTGCCATGGCCGCAGCGGATCTGACGCGTGAGGACATCGCTGCAGTCGGTATCACCAACCAGCGTGAGACGGCGCTGGTGTGGGAGCGCGCGACGGGCAAGCCGATCTACAACGCCATCGTCTGGCAGGACACCCGTACCGATCGCATCGCAACCGCCCTCGGCGGGGGCGACGCCAACAAGTACACCGCCAAGACCGGCCTACCCCTGGCCACCTACTTCTCCGGACCCAAGATCAAGTGGATCCTCGACAACGTCGACGGCGCACGAGCGAAAGCCGAAGCGGGAGAACTGTGTTTCGGCAACATGGACACGTGGGTGCTGTGGAACATGACCGGCGGAACCGACGGCGGATTGCACTACACCGATCCGACCAACGCCTCGCGCACCCTGCTGATGGATCTCGACACCTTGGCGTGGGACGAGAGCATCTGCGCCGACATGGACATACCGATGTCGATGCTGCCCGAGATCCGCTCGAGTTCCGAGGTGTACGGCACCGGCCGTGAGCGCGGCCCGTTCCGCGGAGTGCCGATCTCCGGAATTCTCGGCGACCAGCAGGCAGCGACCTTCGGGCAGGCCTGCCTGTCTCCCGGTGAGGCCAAGAACACCTACGGCACAGGCAATTTCGTGCTCCTCAATACCGGCACCGAAAAGGTCATGAGCAAGAACGGATTGCTGACCACGGTCTGCTACAAGATCGGCGACCAGCCGACGGTGTACGCGCTCGAAGGTTCCATCGCTGTGACGGGGTCGCTGGTGCAGTGGCTGCGCGACAACCTCGGCATGATCTCCTCGGCGGCGGACATCGAGACCGACGCACGGTCGGTGGACGACAACGGAGGCGCGTACTTCGTCCCCGCATTCTCCGGACTCTTCGCCCCGCATTGGCGCGCGGATGCCCGCGGTGCCATCGTGGGATTGACGCGGTTCGTCAACAAGGGCCACCTGGCCCGCGCCGTCCTGGAAGCCACCGCGTACCAGACGCGCGAGGTCATCGAGGCCATGAACGCAGACTCCGGAGTCGACCTCGAGGTACTCAAGGTCGACGGCGGAATGGTCGTCAACGAACTGCTGATGCAGTTCCAGTCCGACATCCTGAACGTCGACGTGGTGCGGCCCGTCGTCGCCGAAACAACCGCTCTCGGAGCGGCATACGCGGCCGGCCTCGCCGTCGGGTACTGGGAGAGCGAGGACGACATCCGGCAGAACTGGGCCGAGGACAAGACATGGACACCGTCCATGGACGAAGACCAGCGGGCAAAGCTGTACGCCGGCTGGAAGAAGGCAGTAACACGTACTCTCGATTGGGTTGATGAAGAATGAGTTCCACCACAACGGCTTTGAGCCCGCAGTCCCGCGCTGATGCGTTGGCGCGGATGGAAGCCGAAGAGCTCGACATCCTGGTGATCGGCGGCGGCGTCGTCGGAGCGGGCACCGCACTCGACGCCGTCACGCGCGGACTGAAGGTCGGTCTGCTCGAAGCGCGTGACTACGCGGCCGGCACGTCCAGCCGCTCGAGCAAACTGTTTCACGGCGGTCTGCGCTACCTCGAGCAGTTCAACTTCGCGTTGGTGTTCGAGGCGCTGAAGGAGCGTTCGCTGGTACTGAACAAGCTGTGTCCGCACCTCGCTCGCCCGGTGCCGTTCATCTATCCGCTCGAGAAGGTGATCGACCGTCCGTACGTCGGACTCGGCATCGGCGTCTACGACGTCATGGGTGCCGGACGCGGCGTCCCGAGCCACCACAAGCACCTCGGCAAGAAGAAGACACTCGAGTCCTTCCCGTCCGGCAAGCGCTCGGCGATCCGCGGTGCGGTGAAGTTCTACGAGGGTCAGGTGGACGACGCCCGGCACACGATGATGCTCGCCCGTACCGCGGCCGCCTACGGTGCGTTGTGCGCCAACAGCACTCGCGTCACGGGCTTCCTGCGTGAGGACGACAAGGTCGTCGGCGTCGTGGCGAGCGACCTCGAAACAGGACGCTCCTTCGAGGTCCGGGCCAAGCAGGTCATCAACGCGGCCGGTGTCTGGACCGACGAGGTGCAGCAGATGGTCGGTGGCCGTGGGCAGTTCCAGGTTCGCGCCTCCAAGGGCGTGCACCTGGTGGTGCCGCGCAATCGCATCAACAGTGCCACCGGCATCATCACCCGAACCGAGAAGAGTCTGCTGTTCGTCATCCCGTGGGGGAGCCACTGGATCATCGGTACCACCGATACCGACTGGAAGCTCGACCTGGCTCATCCGGCCGCGAGCCAGAGCGACATCGACTACATCCTGGGTCACGTGAACAAGTTGCTCGCCGATCCGTTGGACCGCACCGACGTCGTCGGTGTGTACGCCGGACTGCGACCGTTGTTGTTCGGCGAATCCGATTCCACCAGCACGCTCTCGCGTGAGCATGCGGTGTCCAGTCCGGTGCGCGGACTGACGGTGATCGCCGGTGGCAAGTACACCACCTATCGCGTGATGGCCAAGGACGCAGTCGATTCCGCGGTCCACGGGCTCGAGCGGACGGTGCCGAAGTGTGTCACCGAGGACATTCCGCTCGTCGGTGCCGACGGGTACCTCGGGGCGTTCAACTCCCGAGCCCTGACGGCCGAGCGCACCGGTATGCGCGTCTCACGCGTCGAGCATCTGCTCGGTCGGTACGGCACCCTGATGGGTGAGCTGCTGGACTTGATCGACGCCGATCCGGAGCTCGGTAATCCTCTCGTGAGTGCACCGGAGTACCTCAAGGCAGAGGTGGTCTATGCGGCCAGTCACGAAGGCGCGCAACATCTCGACGACATTCTGACCCGTCGTACGCGCATCTCCATCGAGGTCCCCGACCGCGGTGAGGCAGCGGCCGAGGAAGTGGCGCATCTCGTCGCACCGATCCTCGGCTGGGATGCTCAGCACATTGCCGAAGAGGTGGAGCACTACCGCCTTCGTGTTCTGGCAGAACGTGATTCGCAGGAACAGCCCGATGACGACACCGCCGACGCGGCGCGCCTCGGAGCGCCGGACGTGCGTCTCGGCGTGAGCTGAATTTCTCAGCCCAGTGGTTCGGTGAGGTAGCGCCGCAGCGTCGGTCCTACCCACCGAACCAACTGCTCGTGGGTCATCTCGGCCAATGGAGGTACCGCGAGGATGTAGCGTCCGAACACCAGACCGAGTACCTGGGTTCCTACTAGTGCGGCCCGCTCCGCATACCGATCCGGCGAGACTGCGGCCAGCGCCGGCGCGACCTGGGTGGCGAACACTTGCTGCATCGTCGTTGCCGCCGCGGCATTGGTAGCCGCAGCGCGCATCAGGGCGAGGAATGTTCCGTCTTCCTCCCAGACCTGAAAGAACCTGGGCATCAGCACTTCTGCAATGCGCTCCGGTGGGACGTGGGTCAGATCCGGAATGTCGAGTTCGAACGTGGCGGCCTCGGCGAACAACGCTTCCTTGGTTCGGAAATACCTGACGACCATCGCCGCGTCGACGCCCGCGGTGGCGGCGACGGATCGCATGGTGGTGCGGTCGTAGCCGTCGGCGGCGAATTGTGCACGGGCGGCGTCGAGGATGCGAGTGCGGGTGGCGGTTGCGGATCGTGGGGGGCGGTCAGCCATCCTCGTAGCCTAAGTCAACGTGTGTTGACCCCTTTGCGCGGTGGGTCTATGGTCGGAAGTCAACAACCGTTGACCGCCGAGTTCGGACCCCCAGGGAGCGCGCCATGAATCAGTCCGATGTCCTCGTTGTCGGAGCCGGCCCTGCCGGGTGCATGGTGGCAGGCGAACTCGCGCGGGCCGGTCGCTCGGTGACGGTGCTGGAGAAACATGCAGCGCCTTCGCCGTTGTCGCGCGCGTTCGGCGTGCATGCGCGAACCCTCGAGATCCTGGACAGCCGAGGGATGGCGGATGCGCTACTGGCGAACGGAACACGTGCGCGGGGGTTGAAGCTGTGGAACGGACTGGAACTCGACCTCGGTGTGTTGCCGTCGTCGTTCCCGTTTCTGCTGGTCACACCTCAGAGCAACGTCGACCGGGTGCTCGAATCGAACGCCCGTGAGCACGGTGCCCGCATCCTGCGCGGGGTGACGGTGCGCGGTCTGGTGCAGCGCGGCGACGGTGTGACTGTGCACGGCAGGGACGCCGAAGGTCGCGAGCAACAGTGGACGGCCCGGTACGTGGTGGGTGCCGACGGAGTGCACAGCACCGTCCGAACTGCGATCGGACTGGACTTTCCCGGCAAGGAGTTGCTTCGCTCGATCATGCTGGCGGATGTGCGGTTGACCGATCCTCCCAACGGTCTGATCAACGTCGACGCAGGAACGGACTGTTTCGCCTTCGTGGCTCCGTTCGGAGACGGGTGGTTCCGTGTCATCGCCTGGGATCGCACAGACGGCGCGGCAGAGTCCGAACCGGTCGACGAATCCAGACTGCGTGCAGTGTTACGCCGTGCGGTCGGTACCGACTACGGCTGGAGTGAAGTTCGATGGAGTTCGCGATTCGCCTGCGACGAACGGCAGGTTTCGCGATACCGAGAGGGCCGCGTGTTCCTCGTGGGCGATGCGGCACACGTGCATTCGCCTGCGGGCGGGCAGGGCATGAACACGGGAATCCAGGACGCGATGAACCTCGGCTGGAAGCTGGCAGCCGTCCTCGGCGGTGCCGATCAGAAGATTCTCGACACCTATCACGACGAGCGGCACCCAGTGGGAAAGCTGGTGTTGCGCAGTAGCGGCGCGACGATTCGCATGTTGTTGCTGCGCTCGGTGGTAGCGCGGACGTTGCGCAACATCGTCTCCGCACGGGTGCTTCGTAGACAACGTGCCGTCGGCAGGATAGCCGGGATGTTCTCCGGTGTTTCGATCTCGTATGCTCGCCGACGTGGCGAGCACCCGCTGGTCGGCCGGCGCGCAGTGCAGATACCCCTCATCGACGGCACCGTCACCACGGCGCTGCGCGACACCGCTTTTCTGATGATCGGCGAGAACGATTGCAGCCGAACGGATATCCCCCGCCGAGCCGACCACGGTCCGGCAGTCCTCGTCCGGCCCGATGGATACATCGCATGGGCCGGACGATCGGACTCGAATCGATGGCAGGCTGTTCGAGACCGGTGGACAGCAGAGTGTTCCGCCTCGATCAGCCCTGCAGCAACGTGAACGAATGCTCGCGGATCAGGATGGACGGGCCACCGGCCTCGTACGCCTGATCGGGGTCGCTCGAGGTCGACTGAGTCCACGTGCCCTTCGGCAGAGTGAATTCCACGGCTCCGGGTGAGGCGTTGACCATCCACGCGAACGAGGCATCACTTTCCCCGGCGCGCATGAGGACCAGAATGCTGTGGGCGTTGCCGTCGGACCAATCCTCGTCGGACAGCTTCTCGCCGTCGGCGCGATAGAAGTCGACGGTGTCCGGGCCGGCTCCCTCCTCGTCGGAATCGCTGTCGTGCCGGAACCAGGTGGGGCGCAGTGCCGGGTGCTCGGTGCGAAGCGCGATGAGGTGGGTGGTGAAGTCGATGAGGTCCTGATCGGCTGTGCTCCAATCGAACCAGGAGACCTCGTTGTCCTGGCAGTAGGCATTGTTGTTGCCGTTCTGCGTCCGGCCGAGCTCGTCGCCGCCGAGGATCATCGGCACACCGGCCGAGAGCAGCAGTGTCGCAAGGTGATTGCGTTGCTGGCGAGCCCGCAATGCGTTGACACCCTCGTCGTCGGTCGGGCCCTCGGCACCGCAACCCCATGAGCGGTTGTCGGATTCGCCGTCCTGGCTGTCCTCGCCGTTCTCCTCGTTGTGTTTGTCGTCGTAGGAGTTCAGGTCGGCCAACGTGAAGCCGTCGTGTGCGGTGATGAAGTTGACGCTGGCCAACGTGGGACGACGGGTGCTCTCGTAGACGTCCGGGCTGCCGGTGACACGTTGCGCCAGTGCAGGCAGCGCCCCGCTCTCGCCGCGCCAGAAATCGCGAACGTCGTCGCGGAACTTTCCGTTCCACTCCGACCAACGCGCCGGGAAGCCGCCCACCTGGTAGCCCTGGGTGTCCCACGGTTCGGCGATGAGCTTGACCGGCGCGAGCGTCGGATCCTGATGCACGAGGCTGAGGAACGCACTGTGCACGTCGAGGTCCGAGTCCTGACGAGTCAGGGTGCTGGCCAGGTCGAAGCGGAAGCCATCGACGTGCATCTCGGTTACCCAGTAGCGCAGTGAGTCGAGGATGAGTGCCAGAGCGGCGGGGTGACCGACGTTGAGGCTGTTGCCGGTACCGGTGGTGTCGTAGTACGCGCTCCGGTCGTCGTCGACGAGTCGGTAGTGCGAGCCGTTGTCGATTCCCTTGAGCGAGAGGGTCGGTCCGAGATGGTTGCCCTCGGCGGTGTGGTTGTAGACGACGTCGAGAATGACCTCGATGCCGTTGTCGTGCATGGCTTTGACCAAGGCCTTGAACTCGTCCACCTGGCCGCCGGTGTCGCCGGTGCTGCTGTACTCGTTGTGCGGGGCGAAGAAGCCGATGGAGTTGTAGCCCCAGTAATTGCGACGGCCCTCCTCCAGCAGATGCGAATCCTGAACGAACTGGTGGATCGGCAGCAGTTCCACTGCCGTAACGCCGATTCGTTTCAGATGTGCGATGGCTGCGGGGTGTGCCAGTCCGGCGTAGGTGCCGCGAATGTCCTCGGGCACATCGGGATTGGTGGCGGTGAATCCCTTGACGTGCACCTCGTAGACGACCGTCTTGTCCAACGGTGTGCGCGGTGACTCGTCTCCCGACCAATCGAAGTTCGATTGCACAGCAACGGAATACGGCATGTACGGTGCCGAATCCTCGTCGTTGCGGGTCTCCGGCTCGTCGTGCAGATGCGAGAAGACCGACTCGTTCCAGTCGACCTGACCGGTGATGGCGGTGGCGTACGGGTCGAGGAGCAACTTCGCCGAGTTGTGCCGCAGCCCCGACGCGGGGTCCCACGGACCGTCGACGCGCAGACCGTACCGCGCTCCCGGGGTGACGTCGGGAACCAGATCGTGAAAGACGTGACCGGTGCGCTGCGTCAAAAGCGTTGTACTGCGCTCTGTTCCGTCGTCGTTCAATACGACCACAGAGACCGAGTCCGCTGTTTCGGAGTAGACGGCAAGGTTGGCACCGTCGTTCGACAGACGTGAGACGCCCAAGGGGTACGGGAGACTGGATGAGGAGGGCATGACTGCGGCTGTACCCCCGCGCGGGGTGTGCGAAACGCCTGCATACCGGTCGTTCGGCTAGTATCGACGGCTAGGTTGCGCCCGCTGGACACCGGCGGCCGCAAGTGACTAAGGACGATGCGATGACTTCCCTACGACCCGATGCCGGTTCGGCCCGCCTGGACGAGCTGTTTCCGGGTGACAACGCGACCGACGCCAGGTTTCGGGAACTGGACTGGGCGGCGACCGAGTTGGGGCCGGTGGACCAGTGGCCGCAAGAGTTGATCACCGCGATTCGCACCGTCATGCCGTCGACGATTCCGATGCTGATCTGGTGGGGTCCTCACCTGGTGCAGATCTTCAACCACACGTACACCGACTTCCTCGGGGACAAGTTCCCCGCGGCCGCAGCGCAGCCGGCCAAGGTCTGTTGGGCGGAGATCTGGGACGAGATCGGAGAGTTGGCCCGACAGGTCGTCGACGGCGGCACGGCAGTGCACGGTGCTCGCCAACGGTTCATGATGAACCGGTACGGATTCCTCGAAGAGACGTACTTCACTTTCTCCTACAGCCCGATCCACGGTCCCGGGCGCGCGGTCCTCGGCGTGTTCGTCGCCACGTCGGAGGTCACCCAGCAGGTGCTCGGTGACCGTCGTATGCAGGCGTTGTTGAGCCTGGGGACGCTGACAGGCATCGACACCGACGGTGCCGAGGACATCTGCCGGGCAGCCGTGGGTGCGCTCGCGGCCGAAGCATCGGAGTTTCCGCTCGTCTCCGGTTACCTCCGCGAAGGCATGAATGCGGACGGCCGTGTCGAGTGTGTCGTGACCGGCGGCGACGTCGGCTACGAGCGCTCGACGTGGGAGTGCGCCGATCTCGCCCGGGTCGCCGACGGCGCAGTGGCCGTGGCGACGGTCGGCGTGGACGGCAACGTTCCTCGGGCCGTCGTCGTGCCGTTGACGATGGCAGGCCGTGTGCAGCCGGTCGGTGCGCTGCTGATCGGGGTGAGCAGCCACCGAGTGATCGACGATGCCTTCACCTCGTTCTGTGGCGTCGTGGCCGAACGCGTATCGACTGCGCTGACCGCCTCCCAGGCCTTCGAGATGGAGCGGCAACGCGTCGTGGCGCTGGCCGAGGCCGATGCGGCGAAGACGCGGCTGCTCGAAACCGTTGGGCACGAATTCCGAACACCGCTGACCCTTCTCGCCGGTCCGCTGGACTCGGTACGCGAGAGTGCTTCCTCGCAGTTGAGCGAACCCGATCGGCAATCCCTCGACGTGGTCCACCGCGCATCGGTACGACTACGCCGACTCGTCGACGATCTGATGGATGCCGTCAGCGCCGACGCGGGCCGACTCGAGGCCCGTCTCGAACCCACCGATCTCACGGCGGTGACGCGTGACTGCGCGACGCTGTTCGCGACGGTGGCGTCGGACCGCGGTCTCGACCTGGAAGTCGATACGTCCGAGGACGTCGTCGTGCTCAGCGACGGCGAGATGTGGTCGAAGATCGTGTTCAACCTCGTCGCGAACGCCATCAAGTACACCCCCACGGGCCGGGTGTCGGTGCGTCTGAGGGCCGAGACCGACACCGTTCGGCTCGTGATCGCCGATACCGGGCTCGGAATCCCCGAAGACGATCTGTCGCGCATCTTCGATCGATTCCACCGGGTCGAGCACGCGGGAGCGCGCAGTATCGAAGGGTTCGGCATCGGGCTCGCGCTGGTATCGGACCTGCTCACAGCCCTGAACGGGCATGTGGATGTCGACAGCGAGGTGGGCATCGGGAGCACGTTCACCGTGGTCGTGCCCCGGGTGCCGGTCGAGGCCGCGGTGCCCGTCGACCGTCCGGCAACACCGACCGATTCGGTGTCGGCGATCTTCGTGGCCCACGAATCGACGCAGGCGACGCCCGATCGAGCGGACATTCTGCTCGTCGAGGACAACGTCGACATGCGCAACTACCTGCTGAGGCTGCTGACCGAGGAAGGGTGGTCGGTCGCCACCGCAGGCGACATCGACACCGCACTCGATCGGGCGCGATCGACGAGACCGGGGCTGGTGTTGTCCGATGTGATGCTTCCCGGCCGCAGCGGCCTGGACCTGGTCGACGACATACGGCGTGACGACATGCTGAAGCGAGTGCCGGTCATCCTGCTGACCGCGCGAGCGGGAACGGACTTCGTGCTCGACGGCCTCGGACGCGGGGCGGAGGACTACATCGTCAAACCGTTCCACGATCGGGAACTCGTGGCCCGAGTGCGCGTTCATCTCGAATTGTCCCGGATGCGTGAACAACTGATCGACGAAAGCGACAACCAGGCGTCGACGCTTCGCGCGGCCCTCGACACCCGCGGAACGATCGGCCGCGCAGTCGGAATCCTGATGTCGGTCTACCGCATCGACGAAGATGCCGCGTTCACCCAGCTGACCGAACTGTCGCAGAACTCCAACCGCAAGACCCGCGACCTGGCAGCCATGATCGTCGACGACTTCACCGCCGGGCTCGGCCGAGAGCGTCAGTGATTGCGACGGTAGTTCTCGCGTTCCCGTTCCAGTTCGGCGGTCTTCTTCTCGCTCTTCAGATCGGCCGGAAGTCCGTGGATCTCGAGGCGTCGGGCACGGTTCTGCTCCATGTACGCCGCCGTGTAGAACAGCGCGAGCAGCAGACTGAGCAACACCATCGAGGCGCGTAGCCAGATCGCTCCGGGGAAGAGGACGAAGAATCCGATGAAGATCGGCAGGAACGGAATCATCGATCGCAGGATGTGACGGGGCGTCGCACCCGGCCCGACGAGATCGCGTCGGACCCAGCCCTGGAACTCGTCGGGGAGTTTGCGGCCGAGGACGGCGTAACCCAGCCATTGGCCGAGGGGCGGGCGAGTCGGGCGAGTGTTCACGACAGTGCTCCTGCTGCGATGGCCGCGTCGTTGACGCGGGAGAGGACGCGTCGCAGTTCGTCGAGCTCGGCGAGTGACGCGCCGAGCTTCGCCACGACGGCGGGTGGAATTTTCTCGGCCTTCTTGCGGAGCGCGGCCCCGGCCGGGGTGAGCGCGACGAGCAGAACGCGCTCGTCCTCGGCGCTTCGATTGCGGGTGAGCAACCCCATCGACTCCAGACGCTTGAGCAGCGGCGAGAGGGTGGGGGAGTCGAGCTGCAGTGCCGATCCGATGGCTTTGACCGACATCGGCGACTCGCCCCACAGCGCCAGCATCACCAGATACTGCGGATGCGTCAGTCCCATCGGCTCGAGCAGTGGCCGATACACCGACAGCACGGCACGGTTGGCGACGGCGAGTGCAAAGCAGACCTGTCGATCGAGTGCGAGTGGATCTTCGGCGGTGGCCACGGGGGCCAGGCTACCAGAATTGGTTAGTGCACTAATCATTAGTGGACGATGCGATGTCGAAAGTCGGTACCCGGTGCCCGAAAGATGTTGCAAAGAAGGGCAAATGCTCGTGCGGTGAGGTGTTGTCAGAGTCCCGGTCGGTCCGAATCGGATGGATTGGCGTTCGGCATTCCATCCGGTCGGTTGCTGTGCAATGCTCCATGCAATTCGCCATTTCGTTGTGACAAATCCCGCCCTGTGACAATCCCGAGAGGATCGCCATGCGTCGTCGACGCATCTTCACCCCGTTCGTCGTCGCCGCAGCGCTGTCCGTGTCCTCGGTCGGCATCGCGACGGCCGATCCCGTCGAGCCGGTCGCTCGGATCGTCGACACGTCCATCGCGTCGGACACCCTGCGCACGCTCAGCGTGGAATCGCCCGCGATGGGGGCCGTCGTCGAGGTACAGGTGCTCACCCCCGCCGCACAGAGCGGCTCGCGGCCGACGCTGTACATGCTCAGCGGCATCGGCGAGGAGGATCCCGACAACAGCATGTGGCTCCGCAAGGGTGGCGCGGCCGAATTCTTCGCCGACAAGAACGTCAACGTCGTCCTACCGCTGGCCGGCCCCGGCAGCTTCTACACCGACTGGCAACGGGACGATCCGAAACTCGGCCGATACCAATGGGAGACGTTTCTGACCGAGGAACTCCCCCCGTTGATCGACGCAACCGTGGACGGCAACGGACGCAACGCGATCGCTGGGCTGTCCATGGGTGCGCAGTCGGCCATGATGCTGGCCGCACGTCACCCCGACCTCTACTCCGGGGTGGCGTCGTACAGCGGTTGTTTCGCCTCCTCGGAGCCGATGGGGCAGGCTAGTATTCGCGCGATCGTCGGCGCGTTCGGCGGAAACGCCGACAACATGTGGGGTGGCCCGCTCGATCCCGCCTGGGCGGAACACGATTCGGTGGTCAACGCCGAAAGTCTGCGCGGCACCGACGTGTACGTGTCGGTGGGAACGGGAGCGCCGGGACCGCACGAAAGCTTCGACAGCGCAGCAGCACTGGATGTGGTGGTGGTCGGCGGCATCATCGAGGTGGGCGCGAACTACTGCACCCATCGACTTGCGGATCGACTCGGCCAGCTGAACATTCCTGCCACCTTCGATTTCACCGAGACCGGCACCCACTCGTGGCCGTACTGGGTGGATCAGCTGCCCAAGAGCTGGCCGACACTGGCCGGGTCGCTCGGGATCTGAGCCGGCTCAGCTGCGGTTGGTGTCGCGAAAATCCTTGGGGGTGCAGCCGAAGCGTGCACGGAACGCGCGGCTGAAGTGCGCGGGGTCGGTGAATCCCCACGACGCCGCCAACGCGCCGATGGTGGTGCGAGCATTCTGCGGCTCGCACAGTGCACGTTTGACGCCGTCGAGTCGCTGCATCCAGATCCACTCACTGGCGGTACACGGCTCACCGGCGAAGGCTCGATGCACCGTGCTCAACGACAAGTGCAGCGAGGCAGCCACTTCCGTCACGGTCAGGTCCGGATCACGCAGTCGCGCGGTCATCGCGCGCTTGATCTCGCCGAGTCTCTCGGACGCCGCATACGGTGCGGGCTTCTCGACTCCGGTGAGTCCGACCAGGCCCGCGACCAGGATGTACTCGACGCTCTGCGACACGGCCTCGGCCGACGCGGTACTCATGTCGGCGTCGTCCATGATCGACGAGATCATGCTGACGAGCAGTTTTCCCGCGCCGTGCCGCCCGGACACAGCCCGCGCGGTCAGCGAATTCGTATCCCGGACGAGCGTCCGTAGCGTTGCTCCGGGGAGCATCAGAACGTACTGAGCGAACGGGTCGTCGAAGCGAAGACTGTAGGGCCGGGTGGTGTCGTAGAGCGCGAAGTCCCCCGGTTGCAGGACCGCAGTTCGGTCGTCCTGGACCACGAACCCGGTTCCCGACGTCTGAACACTGACCAGGAAGTAGTCGTCACTGGTTCGGGAGATACCTGCAGGCGTCCGCAGCACGCTCTGCGCCGTCGCCGTCACCCGCGACAATCCGAGAGTCGCAAGCCCGGTCGACTCGATACGCCCGGTGATCGCAGACGCGTCCTCCGGAATCGTGCACTCGAGATCGACGTACGTCCGGCTCACCGCCGCCGTCCAGAAGTCGACGCTGTCGGCTTGGTCCACCGAATCGGTGCGCAGCGGATCGCCCATGTCAGGTACCTCCTGTCCGGTCACAGAGTAGAACGCTCCGCAGCGGTGCGCAGAAGACCTGTGCGGCCGTGGCAACCGAAGTACTCGAAGTACTGCTCGTCCGCCGCCGCGACGGTCACCTCGTGATAGAGCCTCAGGGAGGCAGCGGGGCCCATCGTCGACAGATACTTCAGTGCGGCACCGAAGATGGCCACGTGCGTCGGATGCGACTCGGCCCATGTCTCCAGATCGCTCAGGCTGCGCCACCAACTCATGCCGAACGATTTGTCGGTATCGGTGCCGTTGTCGGTCACGACGGTCATGTACCGGTTGGCGAAGCAGCCGATGGCGAGTCCGTCGTCGCGGAGAAAGTCCATGCCGGCACGCAACACCGGTTCGACGTCTCGCAGGTACATCTCCCGTTCGGCCCCGGCGGTATCGGCCCAGTCCTGCCCGGATCGGATGAGGCAGAGGTTCTCCTGCGGCACGATCCTGACTCTGTCGCCCTCGCGGACGATCTCCGGATCCCCACTGGGAGCAAGCGAGTCGTTCTGCGACAACGGGATTCGATCTCGAACCCCGCCCCAGTAGGCATGCTCGACGATGGTCCCGCTGAGTGAATCGGTCAGAGTGGCAACACCTTCCATTCGTCCGGTGGAGGAGAACAGTGTCTCGTAGCGGTCGACGGTCGGTCTGATGATCTCGACGAAGCGACCTCGGACGCTCGTCCAGTGTCGGCCGACGGTGTCGAACCAGCGGTCGAACGTTGCCACGTCGTCCCAGTAGCCGATGAACACCGTCGTGTCGGTGCCTTCCTCGTCGGTGTAGCGCGCCCGGTCCGTCCGGGGTGGACCTTCGTCACCCCACGGGGAGGCGTCGGGCATGCCCTGTATTCCGAAGTAGCCCATGACGACTCGCTCGGTGGACACCGGAAAGCGGGCGACGTACGACGGGAAGGGCGGCTGGTAGCCCTCGGGTGTGCTGCGCGGACACGACCGTGGAACGACGAGATGATCGGGTATCGCGGATTCGAGCTCAGACATGGGCGGCGTCCTCGTCGTGAGCGAGCTGCTCGGTGATCTCGAGACGTACCTCGGCGGCGTCCTCGGTGAAGTCGTAGCGCGCGTTCGCGACTGGCTGCGCACCCGACACGACGCGGTCGCCGGGAGTCTTGTCGAGCCACAGTCTCGTCACGTCCGGACGCGAGTAGTGGCCGGCCGGGTCGGCTGCGGCCTTGGCGATCGAGATCAGGCTGGTGTCGATGTCGGCGAACACCAGGCCTTCGGCGTCGGGTGCGAGCGGTTCGTGCATCAATTGGCCGTCGGGAGCGTAGATGCGGGCATGACCGCCGCCCGCGGTGAGCATCGCGCGCTTGGCGTCGTCGGTGCACATGATGTCGATCATCTCGGGTGAGACCGTCGCGCACGGGCTGATGACGAAACAGCCGCCTTCGACGGCGTAGATGCGGCTGGCGGCCGTGTTGACCTCGGGCCCGAGGGCGTAGGCCGCCCCGGTGTAGAGCGAGAAGCTGGGCCACGCTCCGATGTGAACCTGCTCGTTCTGGGCGTACATTGCGTACTTCGACAGCGGCTGCAGGTGCTCCCAGCAGCACAGTGCGCCGACGCGTCCGAGGTCCGTGTCGTACACCGACAGATCGGATCCGTCGCCCTCGCCGTAGACGGTGCGCTCGACGTGAGTCGGCTTGAGTTTGCGACGCATCGCGACGGTCTTGCCTTCCGCGTCGATGATCCACTGGGCGATGTAGAGGCTGGCCTTGTAACGCTCGCTCAGACCCATCACGACCATGATGTGGTTGTCCTTGGCGGCCTGCACAATTCGAGCTGCCTGCGGTGTCCCGTACTCGAGCGAGTTGTCGAAATAGCGCTGCGTGAACTGAAATCCCCATGCGGGTGCGTCGAGCCAGATGTACCAGGGGTAGCCGGGCAGGTAGGTCTCGGGAAACGCGACGAGCTCGGCTCCGGCGCGAGCTGCGTCCTCGATCAGGCCGATCGCCTTGTCGATCGAGGCGTCGAGATCGAGAAAGATCGGTGCGGCCTGGACTGCTGCGGCGCGGAACTGATGGTGGTTCATGGAAGGGCCTTTCGTTGGGGAGTGCCCCAGTTTTGCCTGCTGAAAGGCCGTTCGATGGCCTCGATGTGTCGGAAAAATTGACTCTCCGTCGCACGGCCGGATGCCGAAACACTGCGGTAACCGGGGCCTCGTGTGTGGACACACGATCGTCACGCGGGGAGGTCGGCCGGCGGTGCGCATCTATCGCACAATGTGTGCGCGATCACACAAGACCTTCGTGCCGCTGCGGGCGCAATCTGGGAACTGCACACGCCACAGGTGCCGTGATCGGCACCCGAGAAGGAGCTTTCGAATATGACCGCAGTACAGGAATCTGCCGCACCGTCGTTGCCGACCGGCACCGCCACCGAGCTCTACATCGCAGGGCAGTGGCGCGGTGCATCCGACGGAGGCACCTTCACCGACCTCAACCCCACCACGGAGCAGCCACTGGCCGAGGTTGCCGCCGCCACGGCGTCGGATGTGGATGCTGCGGTGCGTGCGGCTCGCGCCCAGCTCGGTGGCGAATGGGGTGCCACGCCCGGAGCGGTCCGCGGAAAGCTGCTCAATCGAATTGCCGATCTGATCGAGCGCGACGGGGATCTGTTGGCGCGGCTGGAGGCTCTCGACGTCGGCAAGCCGGTGGGTCAGCCGGCGATGCTCGACATCCCCAATGCTGCAGCCACTTTCCGACACTTCGCCGGGTGGGCCGACAAGATCACCGGTAGCTCCATCCCCACTGCGGGTTACTTCGGTCAGCCGACGCACTCGTACACCGTTCGCGAGCCCGTCGGCGTGATCGGCATGATCGTTCCGTGGAACACCCCGTTGATGATCGCCGGGTGGAAGCTCGCACCTGCGCTGGCTGCGGGAAACACCGTGGTGATCAAGCCGCCGGAGGACGCCCCGTTGTCGATCCTGCATCTGGCTCGTCTGATCGACGAGGCGGGCGTACCTGCCGGAGTCGTCAATGTCCTTCCGGGACTGGGAGAAGTGACCGGCGACGCGTTGGTCGGTCATCCTGACGTCGACAAGATCAGCTTCACCGGCAGCCCGCGGGTCGGCAAGCTCATCGCCAAGAAGGCTGCCGACACGTTCAAGCGGACGACGCTCGAGCTCGGCGGCAAGTCTCCGCAGATCATCCTCGAGGACGCGGATCTCGAGGCAGCGATCAACGGAACCGCGATGGGACTGTTCTTCAATCAGGGCCAGGTGTGTGCGGCTGGTACCCGGGTGCTGGTGCATCGCTCGCTGTACTCACAGGTGGTCGACGGTTTGGCCGCTGCGGCGTCGGCTCAGGTACTGGGCGACCCGTTCGATCCGTCGACGACGATGGGGGCACTGGTCAACGCGAAGCAGCGCGACAGCGTGCTGGGGTACATCCAGGCCGGACGCGACGGCGGTGCCCGAGTGGCGGCCGGAGGTGGCCGCCCCGACGGGGCCGGATACTTCGTCGAGCCGACCATCTTCGCCGACGCCGACAACGGCATGAAGATCGCCCAGGAGGAGATCTTCGGGCCCGTCGGCACGGTCATTCCGTTCGACACCGCAGACGAAGCGATCGGTATCGCCAACGACACCGTGTACGGATTGGCCGCGAGCATCTGGACCCGCGACGTGTCGAGGGCGCACACCTTGGCTGCGCAGGTCCGATCCGGCGCGGTCTGGGTGAACGGTTGGGCTGCAATCGATCCCGCACTCCCGTGGGGCGGAATGAAGACCAGTGGCACGGGCCGTGAACTCGGATGGGCCGGCATCGAGGCCAACACCGAGGAGAAGGTAGTCACGATCGTCCTGTAGAGCTCACGCAGGTGAGCGGGAGTGGAGCCTGCGGAACGACCCAGGTGAGCGGGAGTGGAGCCTGCGGAACGACCCAGGTGAGCGGAACTTCGTAGCAGGGGTCGAGTTTCCGCTCACCTGGGGTAACGCGGTGTTTACGGAAGGACACGCGATTCGTAACGAGCAGGTCGCAAGATTTAGTTCAACGGACGTAGAACAACGGCCGAACGGATCGGAAGGCGATGATGACGATGCCCGAACCCTAGGTTCCAGCAGGGAGCCGCTACCGTAGGGCTGTGCCGAAGCTCGTGGATCACGACGAACGCCGCCGCGCGATCACCGCGGCAACCTGGCGTCTGATCGCTGCCAAGGGGATCGATGCCGCGAACATGCGGGACATCGCGACCGAGGCGGGATACACGAACGGCGCGCTGAGCCACTACTTCGCGGGCAAGGACGAGATTCTCCGAACTGCATTCGAGCACGTCTTCGAGGCAACGAACCGCCGTATCGACGAAGCACTGGGCGACGCAACGGGATTCGATGCGCTCCGCATCTTCTGCCGAGAAGTGATGCCGACGACCGAAGAGACTCTGCTCGAGGCGAGAATCGCAGTCTCGCTGTGGCAGCGCGCAATGTACGACGGGCACATGGACGACACCAACCATCGATCCCTGGTGTCGTGGCGGGCGCGGATGGCTGAGTTTCTCGAGCAGGCCCGCGCAGAAGGCGACGCCGGCGACTTCGATGTCGATCTCGCCGTCGAAATGTTGCTCAACATGATGATGGGTATGCAGATCCTCGGCGTGCTCACCCCCGACGACACCACTGCCGACCGGCAGTTCGAGATGCTCGACCGGTTCATAGCTCAGCTGTAACCACCTGTGTGCAGGCGACTCATGGTCCCGCATGTCTTCATTATTCAACGTCTGTAGAACCAACACCGACCTCGAGGAATATCCATGCCAACTCTCACGCCACACGCAATCGACCACGCGTTGTCGTTGCCCACCGAAGACGAGATCGCACAGGTTCGAGACATCGTCGACGCCGCCGGATTCGTCACGGCTGCAACGCGGTTCGTCTACCTCGGACTGGACGAACCGGAGAAGTCCGAGTTGTACGTCGCCGAACCGACCACCCGACGCACCTTCCGGGTGCTGTTGCACGACATCTCGACACCCGATGCCGTCGACCTTCTCGTCTCCCTCGACGAGCGTCAGGTGATCGGCTCCACCCGCCTCGATGCGATCCGTGACGGCCAGATGCCGGTGCTCGACGAGGAATTCGAGCTCGTCGAGAAGGTGCTCTCCACCGATCCGGACTGGCTCGCCGCGCTGGCCGCGCGCGGACTGGACGTAGCCGACGTTCGAGTGGCACCCCTGTCGGCAGGTGTGTTCGACTACCCGGGCGAGCACGGTCGACGCATACTGCGCGGCTTGGCTTTTCGGCAAGACTACCCCGCCGATCACGCGTGGGCCCATCCTATCGACGGGCTGGTCGCGTTCGTGGACGTGATGAATTGGACGGTGGACAAGGTTGTCGACCTGGGTGTGGTTCCCATCCCGGAGGAATCGGGAAACTTCGACGATTCGGCCGTCACCGGCCCGCTGCGCACCACGCAGAAGCCGATCGAGATCACTCAACCCGAGGGGCCCAGCTTCACGGTTCGAGGCAATCGCGTCGACTGGGAGAAGTGGTCCTTCCGAGTCGGCTTCGATGTGCGTGAGGGCCTGGTGCTGCACCAGATCGGGTTCGAGGACGGGGGTACCGTCCGTCCGATCATCCACCGCGCTTCGATCGCCGAAATGGTTGTGCCCTATGGTGATCCGTCCCCGGTGCGGTCGTGGCAGAACTACTTCGACACCGGTGAGTACCTGGTGGGACGGTTCGCGAACTCACTCGAACTCGGGTGCGACTGCGTCGGGGACATCACGTACTTCGACGCCGTGATCGCCGACGAATTCGGCAACCCGAAAACGCTGACGAACGCCGTGTGCATGCACGAGGAGGATTTCGGGGTGCTGTGGAAGCACACCGATCTGTGGTCGGGATCGCAGGAGACCCGGCGTCAGCGTCGACTCGTGATCTCCTTCTTCACCACCATCGGCAACTACGACTACGGATTCTTCTGGTACCTCTACCTCGACGGCACCATCGAATTCGAGGTCAAGGCAACCGGAATCGTGTTCACTTCCGGGCATCCCGGTGGTGACTATCCGTACGCGACGCAGATCGCCCCCGGGCTCGGTGCGCCGTGCCATCAGCACCTGTTCAGTGCGCGACTCGACATGATGGTCGACGGCATCGGCAACTCCGTCGAGGAGATCGAGACCCGCCGAGTACCGATGGGCCCGGACAACCTGCACGGCAACGCCTTTGCTCTGCAACACACGCCGCTGGCCACGGAGTCCGAGGCGCAACGCGTCGCCGACGGCACAGTGGGGCGCGTCTGGCACGTCACCAATCCCACCTCGTTGAGCCGACTCGGAAAGCCCGTCGGATACACACTGCACCCCGAGGGGCAGCCGCTGCTGTTGGCCGACGACAACTCGTCGATCGCGCGACGCGCCACGTTCGCCACCAAGCATCTCTGGGTGACGCAGTTCGACCGAAGCGAACGGTATGCCGCAGGCGATTTCGTCAACCAGCACCACGGGGGAGCTGGCCTGCCGGCATTCGTCGCCTCGAACCGTAGCCTCGTCGACGAGGACATCGTGCTGTGGCACACCTTCGGGCTGACCCACTTCCCGAGGCCCGAGGATTGGCCGATCATGCCGGTGGACTACACCGGCTTCAAACTCAAGCCCGCGGGGTTCTTCGATCGCAACCCCACCCTCGACGTGCCCCGCTCGAGTTCTTCGCACTGCGCCGCATCGAGCTGCGAGAGCGGTGAGCAGAATGTCTGAGCGCCAATCTAATTCGACGGCCGGCGCGCTACGTGGTTCCATCGGCGTAGTCGGGATCGTGTTCCTGGTCATCGCTGCTGCAGCGCCACTGACCGCCATCGGTGGGGCCTTACCGGTCATGATCGCGACCGGCAACGGAGCGGGCGCACCGCTCGCCTACATCGTCGCCGCGATCGTTCTGCTGATCTTCAGCGTCGGCTACGCGGCCATGAGCCGACACATGGTCGACACCGGCGCGTTCTACGCCTATGTGGAGAAGGGGCTCGGGAGAACCATGGGCCTCGGCGCTGCGGGTCTGGCGCTGCTGACGTACACCGCCATTCAGGCGGGCATCTACGGACTCGCCGCATCGACCGTCGACAGCCTCGTCGTGAAGTACGGCGGCCCCGACCTGCCGTGGTGGGTGTGGGCACTCGGTCTCGTCGCGATCGTGGCGCTGCTCGGCTACCGCAGCATCGATCTCGGTGCCAAGGTCCTCGGGGTACTGCTGGTGCTCGAGATCGGCATCATCGTAATCCTGTCGGTCGCGGTGTTCGCCAAGGGTGGTGCCGCGGGCATCGACGTCGAATCGTTCACTCCCTCGGCCTTCTTCAGCGGATCCCCGGGAATCGCCCTGATGTTCGCCATCGCGTCGTTCATCGGCTTCGAGGCCACCGCGATCTACGGTGAGGAGGCGCGTAACCCCACGCGGACCGTTCCGATCGCGACCTACGCCGCTGTTGTCACCATCGGACTGGTGTACGCGGTATCGAGTTGGGCCGTCGTACTCGCTTTCGGCAGTGCATCCGTCGCGCAGGCCGCTGCCGACGACACGGCGGGATTGACGTTCGCCGCTGCCGCCCAGTACCTGGGCCCGATGTCGGCGGACATCATGGAGATCATGTTGGTCACCAGTCTCTTCGCCGCCCTTCTCGCGTTCCACAACGCAATCGGACGGTACGTCTTCGCGCTCGCTCGCAAAGGTGTCGCCCCGTCGATGCTGGCGCGCACGCACTCTCGGCACGGCTCCCCGCACATGGGGTCACTGTTCCAAACAGCCTCCGCAGCAGTGGTTCTCGTGGTCTTCGCGGCAGCAGGCGCAGACCCGGTGCTGGAACTGTTCACCTGGATGTCCGGGCTGGCCACCGTGAGCATTCTGGTCCTGATGATCCTCACCGGCGGTGCCATCATCGCCTTCTTCCGTCGATCGACCGTGGATACGCGTACTTGGCACACCGTTGTCGCCCCGGTACTCGGAACCGTGGGTCTGGTGGCGATCCTCGGTCTTGTGCTGGACAACTTCACACTGCTCATCGGCGGTTCGGGGGTGCTCGCCGCGCTGCTGTTGATCGTCGTCGCGACGTTCTTCGCGGCGGGGATCCTCGTAGCTCGGCTGACCGGATCTCGCGCCCTCGATCTCGAGCCGACGGGCTGACACCGATGGTCATGACGGTGCTCATGGCGCTGGGTGCGGTGGGTGCTGTCCTGCCCCTGATCGGACGCCGCAACCACACGGGGCGGGTCCGGTGGGCTCACCTGTGCATGGGCACCGTCATGGCCGCCATGGTGGTCCTCGGCACGGACCCATCCGTGGCGCTGATTTCGATCCTTGCTCTCGTCGCGGCTGCCGTCCATGTCACCGCCGACCGGCCGAACAGAACTCGATCGATTCCGTGCGCGGTGGACCTGACGTGCATGGCCGTGCTGCTGATGATGCTGCTGCCCATGCACTCCCACGCGGATCCGCAGGCGTCGACGCGGCACCGGCACGGAGTCGAGGCGGATCCAAGGATCATCGCCGCGCTGCTCCTGGTGGGGTGGATGGCCGTGACGATCCACCTGCTGCGCACGAACCCGCCCGGACGACGAGTCACCGCAGGTTCCGCACTGATGATCCTGGGAATGGCACCGATGGTCTACTGACGGTCGCTCCTGCAGGCTCCGCTCCCGGTGCGCATCTGACCCAGAATGTGTGCGCGCAGCGACATGTTTGTGCTCGCAGATTCGGCCACTGTTGTGTCGACGGTCACAACAGAAAGAGGCAGCGCATGTCGACGGATTACATCGTAGTGGGAGCAGGATCAGCAGGAAGCGTCATCGCTCGCCGACTGCTCGATGCCGGGCACACCGTGCATGTCATCGAAGCAGGACCGGTGGACACCGATCCGGCGATCCACTCACCCCAGGGCTGGCCGACGCTGCTGGGCGGATCGCAGGACTGGGGACTGTTCACCACCCCGCAGAAGCACGCCAACGATCGGCGGATCTTCTGGCCACGCGGGCGCGTACTCGGCGGCAGCTCGTCGCTCAACGGAATGATCTACGTCCGAGGACATTCCAGCGATTACGACGCGTGGGCGTCCGCAACCGGAGATGCCGGGTGGGCCTGGGAGAACGTATTGCCACTGTTCAAGCGCTCGGAGTCATACGAGCTCGGTGCCAACGAGTTCCACGGCGGCGACGGGCCGCTGCCGGTGTCGATCATGGGTACCCCGCACCCCTTGGCGGCTGCCTTCGTCGATGCGGCGGTCGAGCACGGGCACAAACTGATCGACGACTTCAACGCCGACGAGATGCTGGGCGCGGGCTACAACCACACCACCACCCGCGACGGCGAACGGATGAGTGCGTGGAAGAGCTTCGTCGGCCCGGTGATCGACCATCATGATTTGACCGTCACCACTGGCGCACTCGTGCACAAGGTGGTGCTCGAGAACGGCCGAGCGGTGGGAATCGAGTACAGCCGCGGGGGTTCCGAGGTGGAGCGATCGTTCGCGGATCACGAGGTGATCCTCTGCGGTGGAGCTCTCGGATCACCGAAGACGTTGCTGCTCAGTGGAATCGGACCCGCCGTGCACTTGGCCGAACTTGGGATCGACACGGTCGTGGATCTGCCGGGTGTCGGCGAGAACCTGCACGACCATTTGCTGCTCAGCAACATCTACGAATCGCTCGAACCCCTCGCAGCCGGCACCAACAACCTGCTCGAGGCGCAGCTGTATGCCCGCAGTACCGGATGGGCAGGCGCTGCACCGGATCTGCAGCCACTGTTCATGCACATTCCGTACCCGGCCGACGGATACCCGGTGCCCGAGAACGGCTACACCATCGCGCCCGGCATCGTCGCTCCGCGTTCGCGTGGCACTCTCCGGTTGGCATCCTCGGATCCGAGCGAACTGCCGCTGGCGGACCCGAACATCCTGGCCGATCCGTACGACCTCGAAGCGATGGTCGACGCCGTGGAGATCTGCCGCGAGATCGGAGCATCCGACGCGTTCGCGCCGTGGCGCAAGGCCGAGGTGGTTCCGGGACCGAGTGCGCGTACCCGCGACGACCTACGGGCCTACGTTCGACAGACCGCCGGTACGTACCACCATCAGGTCGGCACCTGCAAGATGGGAGCGGACTCGGACGCCGATGCCGTTGTCGGAGCCGACCTTCGGGTCCGCGGCGTCGAGGGACTGCGGGTCGCGGACGCGTCGATCATGCCCACGGTGCCATCGGGCAACACCAACGCGCCGTCCATCATGGTCGGTGAGCGGGCCTCGGATCTGATCCTGGGAAGCTAGGAGAACGGACACGGTTGTTGCACCCGCGAAACGCGGAGGTGACGTCACCGAAGTGCAGTGCCGCCACTGTGAACAGTGCACGCCTCGCGCGGAGGTGTCCGGTATTCGAGCGGAGTCGACATGGTGTTGCACGACTTGTCCAGCCACCGTCGAAGTGATCGATTCGAGGTGTGGCGTGAGGTGATCTGCCGCGAGTTCACCCCGCTCACACCCGACGCGGCCGTCGCCGACGACGGATTCGATGGCCGCGTCGAATTGAGGCCACTGGGGTCGACCAATCGCGCCGTGCTCGAATCTGTCGGGCAACGTATCGCGCACGGACCGGCAGAGGTGGCGCAGACGGGCGAAGGGGTGTATTTCGTCAACATCCAGCTGGCCGGTATCTGTCGGGTCCGTACCGAAACCGGCGTCACGAGTGTGGTTCCCGGTCAGTTCACCATTGTCGACACCACTCGTCCGTACTGGTTCGACTGCGAGGGCTCGTGGCGCGTCATGTCCTACCAAGTGCCGCATCGATTCTTGGACCGGTCGGACCCGTCGCGGGCACGCTCGATCGGTCGATCGATGGATACCGGTTCAGGAACGGGCCTGGCTGTCACGGCTGTCATGAAGGCGTTGTGGGAGAATGGATCCCAGGAATCGACATCGGAGGAGACCGGCGTGCATCTCGAGCGCGCCTTCCACGCCACGGTCGCGGCAGTCCTCGGCGAAAAGTGGGGGACTGCCGCAGATTCGTCGACCGCGATCACCGCGTCGGCGACGGAATACATCCGCTCACATCTGAGTGACCCCGACTTGTCGGTTTCGGTCGTAGCCCGAGCGTTGTCCGTATCGCCACGGACCGTGCACTACGCATTTTCCACCGGACCGTCGTTTGCCACGGTGTTGCGCGAACACCGACTGGCTGCGATCGCCGCAGCGCTACGAGATCCGAACAACTCGGCCGGCATCTCGCGGGTGGCGATTCGCCACGGCATGATCGATGCGAGCTCGTTCAGTAGAGCCTTCCGGCAGAAGTACTCCATGTCTGCACGCGACTATCGGGCACAGGCACGTTCGTCGAGGTGATTCTTGCGTGAACGGCACACAATCTTGCGCTGGGCGACAAGACCGTGGATGTGCTCCGGCGGTGAACTAGGAGTCCGCCCGCCACATGGAAGAGGACACCACGATGCCCATCAGTTTCGATCTCACCGACCAGCAGGAAGCCCTGAAGAAGGGCGCGCGTCAGTTCGCCGACACCTATCTCCGTGACCTGTCCGCACGAGTGCAGTCCACGCCGGATCCGCTGGAACGTGCACTCTTGGCCCGGCCGGTCTTCGAGAAGGCAGTAAAGGCGGGGTTCCTGAAAGGCCTGATTCCGGTACCGTTCGGCGGACTCGCCTCGAGCGGTGTGGACGCTGCCCTGTTCGTCGAGGAATTCGCCTCTGCCAGTCCTGATTTCACGATCAGCCTGGCGGGGCCGCTGATTGCGCTTGCTCCGGTGTACGAGGCGGGAACCCCGGAGCAGATTGCCCGTTTCGTTGCGCCGTTCTTGGTCGACGCCGGCAGCCCGGTCGCAGCCATGGCGTACAGCGAACCCGGCGGCAGTGCGAACTTCGACGCGCCGCCGCCCGCCGAGGGGACCCGGACGACCGCGACTCTCGACGGCGATCACTGGGTTCTCAACGGCGAAAAGATCTGGGCGTCACACCTGGGAGGGTGGGACGGACTCGGACCCGACATCATGTCGGTCGTGTGTCGGACTCCAGGTGGTGTCTCGATCATCGTCGTCGAGCGCGAACAGCTCTCGACCGGGTTCTCGGTGGAAGAGGTGTACGACCTGCCCGGACTCAAGGGCTGCCTGACGTCACGCGTCCGATTCGACAACGTCCGTATCCCGAAGTCCAACCTGATCGGGGAGGAAGGACAGGGAGTACAATTGACGCGAAATGCGTTCTTGGCCAGTGGTGCATCGATTGGAACGTTCTCCGTCGCCGCCATGCGCCAGGCCTACGCTGCGGCTTTCGAGTTCGCCACGACCGAGACACGAGGCGGGGCGGTGCCGATCATCGATCATCAAGCGGTTGCCGACGTACTCACCGACGCGAAAGGACAGATCGAAGCGGTCCGACTGCTGTCGTGGCGGGCGCTCGACGCCGTGATGTCACAACATCCGAGCGCACTCGAAATGGCTCTGCACGCAAAGATTTTCGGTTCCGAAACAGCGGTCGCGGTGATCAACGACCTGGTCAAGATCGTCGGCGTCGAAGCATACAATCCCAGCTTTCCGATACTGCGATATCTCGCCGACGCCACCGCGTACCCGATCATCGAAGGAAGCAACACCGGCGTACGTCGTCGGCAGATGCACGACCTCATGCGGACTGCGGGATGGGATCCACTCGCTGCGTCCGGAATGGCGTAAGGTCCTCGGCTCACCCGGCACGGTATTCCCGTGGAGACACTCCATAGGTTTCCTTGAAGAGTTTCGAGAAATTCGAGGAATCGATCAAACCGTTACGTGCACAGATGGTTCCGATGCTGTCCATGGCGAAACGAGGGTCACGTAGATCGCGGTGACATCGATCCAGTCGCCTGGATCTGATCCAGCCCGCCACCGTGCGACCGTCGGACTCGAAGAGTTTCTGCAGGTAGCGCGTCGAAATATGAAGGCGCGCAGCGATAGAAGCCGTGGACAGTGTGGGATCGCACAGCTGCGACTCGACGAGACTCTTGGCCTCGATCAGCAGTGTCGAACCCGGCGCATCGTGGGGAGCCGCGTCGTCGAGAGCGGCGCAGAGCAAATCGAGGACGGCGTTCTCCAGCATCGGCGTCGTCGGCAGAGTCCCGTCGGCGGCGTTGCGGCGCAGGTTGAACAGAAACGGCGACACCAACGCGCCGACGCCGTGATCGCCCTCGATGCGACGCGCGGCCACGGTCGTCAACTCACGGGAATCGATGCGCAGCGCGTCGCGCGGAAACATCACCACGAACATCTCGAAGTCCCCGACGAAATGCAGATCGTAGGGGGCACTGGTGTCGTACACCGCGAAGTCGCCGGGCTCGAGCACGGCCTCGCGGTCGTTCTGGACCAGCGTGCCGCGGCCGGTCAATTGCAGGCCGACCTTGATCAACCCGGGATCGGCACGCTTGATGGTGGCGCGTGTGCGGCGCACGTCCACCTCACGTCCCGCGACCTCGCTCAGTTGCAGCGAACCCAACGTCGACGACACCAGGGTGCCCTGGAACGGAGACGGCCCGGTGGACACAGCGTCGAGCGGCACGAACGCCGTCGAGACGTTCTCGCGCCATTGCTCGAAATCCTGTGCCACCGGGCTCATGTCATACGGCCTGGCGGTTGTCGATCAGTCTGCGGGCCTTGCCGATCGAACGCTCCAACGCAGCCTGCGGCAGTACGTCGACGTTCACCGTCACACCGATCCGGTTCTTGACCAGCTTCTGCAGCGTCACGCCCAGGACGGCGTACTGATCGGACGGCACATCCGGCCTGGCCTCCACCCGCACCGTCAGGGAATCCATTCGGCCTGCCCGTTCGAGTACGCACTGGAACTGCGGTGCGAGCGCGGGAACACCCAGGATGAGCTCCTCGATCTGCGTCGGGAACAGGTTGACGCCGCGCAGGATGATCATGTCGTCGGTACGGCCGGTGACCTTCTGCATCCGACGCATCGTGCGGGCCGTGCCCGGCAGCAGACGCGTCAGATCCCGGGTGCGATACCGCACGATCGGCATCGCTTCCTTGGTCAGGGAAGTGAACACCAATTCACCCTCCTCGCCGTCGGGCAGGACTTCGCCGGTCACCGGATCGATGATCTCCGGGTAGAAATGATCCTCCCAGATGTGCAGTCCGTCCTTGGTTTCGACGCATTCCATCGCCACACCCGGTCCCATCACCTCGGACAGGCCGTAGATGTCGACGGCATCCATCGCCAGAGTGTTCTCGATTTCGGTGCGCATCTCCTCGGTCCACGGCTCGGCACCGAATACCCCGGTCTTCAGAGACGTCGTCGCGGGATCGATCCCCTTCTTCACCATGGCGTCGACGATCGTCAGCATGTAGGACGGGGTGACCAGGATGGCGTCGGGCTCGAAGTCCTGGATCAGTTGGATCTGTCGATCGGTCATGCCACCGGACATCGGAATGACAGTGCAGCCCAGCCGTTCTGCGCCGTAGTGGGCACCGAGTCCACCGGTGAACAGTCCGTATCCGTACGCCACGTGCACCTTGTCGGAGGGCTTGACGCCACCCGCGCGGAGGCTGCGTGCGATGAGATCGGCCCAGTTGTCGATGTCCTTGGCGGTGTAGCCGACGACGGTGGGGCGACCGGTGGTGCCCGAGGACGCGTGAATGCGCGAGACCTGGTTCTGCGGCACGGCGAACATGCCGAACGGGTAGTTCGCCCGCAGGTCCTGCTTGGACGTGAAGGGGAACTTCGCCAGATCGCTCAGGTCCTTCAGGTCGCTGGGATGCACACCGGCGTCGTCGAACGCCTTGGTGTAGTGAGCCACGTTGTCGTAGGCATGCTGCAGCGACCACCGTAGGCGCTCGAGCTGCAGGGTCGCGATCCGGTCGCGGCTGGCGTGCTCGATGTCGGGGCTGTCGGTCGGTGTGGACAAGACGCTGGTCATGATTGCTCTCTCGTGGTCTCAGGCGTCGAAGTCGACGGTGACGGTGTCGCTGACGGGGAAGGTCTGGCAGGTGAGGACGAAGCCGGCGTCGACTTCGTTGTCCTCGAGCGCGTAGTTGCGACGCATGTCGACCTCGCCGAAAGTCACCTTCGCGCGGCACGTGCCGCACACGCCGCCCTTGCACGCGAACGGCAGATCCGAGCGCAGCTGCTCGGCCGAATCGAGTATCGACTCGTCCTGAGGCAGTGCGCCTTTGACCTCGCGGCCGTCGAGGATGATCGTGACCTCACTGCTGGGGCCGGTGATACCGGGCTCGCGGTGCGTCTCCTGAGGCGGGGGTACGTCGTCGACGTAGAACAGTTCGGCGTGGACGCTGCTCTTGGCCACGCCCAGGTCTGCGAGGACCTGCTGGGCATCGGTGACCATCCCGAACGGGCCGCACAGCCAGAAGTGGTCGATGTCCGGTGTCGCGACGACGGTGTCGAGTATTTCGCGCAACCGCTCGGCGTCGAGTCTTCCGCTGAACAGTTCGACCTCGCGAGGCTCCCTGGACAGCACATGGATGACGTCGAATCGACTGCCGTACTGGTCCTTGAGATCGGCGATCTCCTCGGCGAACATCACGGTCCGCGTCCGGCGATTGCCGTACAGCAGAACGACTTCGGCATCCGGGTTGGCGAGGACCGAAGCAGCGATCGACAGCATCGGGGTGATGCCGGAGCCGGCCGCGATGAGGACGTGCCTGCCGGCGACCGCGGGATCGGCGTGGAAGGTACCGGTCGGACCCTGAACGTCGATGCGGTCGCCGGCCTTGACATCGCGGACGAGCCACGACGAGAACAAACCGTCGCTCACCTCGCGCACGCCGACGCGGGGGCGCGCACCTACAGGTGCGCAGATCGAATACGAACGACGATGCTCCACACCGTCGACCGTGCGGCTGAGCATCAGCGACTGGCCCGGCTTGAAATCGAACTCCGCACGCAGACCCTCGGGAACGTCGAAGGTGACGGCCACTGCGTCGTCGCACAACGGCTCGACGTCGGCGACGGTCAACGTGTGAAAAGGCTTGTTCCGCAGATTCTTCTGTACTGGTTCGGCGGTGACGGTCATCAGATTTCCTTGACGTGGTCGAAGGGTTCGAGGCAGTCGTCGCACCGGTACTGGGCTTTGCAGAGGGTGGCGCCGAACTCGGACGTGAGCCGGGTGTTGGTGGAACTGCACTGGGGGCAGGTGAGCTGCCGGGGCTTGACCGTGAGGGTCAGCGGAACCGGGCCGGATGTACGTGCGGGGGCCGGACCCGGTGTGGAGTAACCGGTTTCGCGCAGTTTACGAAGACCGTCCTCGGAGATCCAGTCGGTGCTCCAGGCCGGGGTCAAGCTGGTCACGATGTCGACGTGGGTGTAGCCGTGGTCGCGAAGCTTGTGCTCGATGTCGTCGCGCATCGTCGCCATCGCCGGGCAACCCGAGTACGTCGGGGTGATGGTGACGAGCACGCTGCCGTCCTCACGGACTTCGACGTCACGGAGGACGCCGAGGTCGTCGAGGGTGAGCAGCGGCATCTCGGGATCCAGGACGGTGGCCGCGATCTCGCGTGCAGTCTTCTCGAGAGTGGTCACCACACTCCCTCCGGATGTGCCCTCGCCACGACCTGCATCTCGGCGATCAGTGGCCCGAACGCTTCGGTGTGGATTCCGCGCCGACCACCGCGGCCGCCGATGGTGCCGACCGATTTGCCCTCGGGTGCAGCCAATTCTGCTGCATGCAGCACCTGCGTCAGAACGGAATCGAATTCTGCGCGGACATCGCGTGGATCGACAGCGACTCCGACCTTCGCGAGTGCGATCTCCTCGTCCGTCGGGACGAACAGTTCGGAGACGTACGGCCAGATGCGCGTCACGGCCTCGCCCACGCGTCGCTTCGATTCGTCGGTTCCGCAACCCAGCGTGACGACCCAACGAGCCGCGTAATCGCGGTGGTAGGTCAGCTCTTTCACGCCCTTGTTCGCCACAGCGGCAAGAACGGGATCGCGGGACTCGGTCAGACGAGCGAACACGGCAAGGCGCCACGTCGAGAACACCAGAAGACGAACCTGCGACTTCGCGAAGTCGCCGTTGTCGAGCTCGGTGAGCCGTACGTTGCGGAAGTCCGCCTCCTCGCGGAAGAACGCCAACGCATCCTCCGACGGTGCAGGCGAGGTGTCCGAGATGAACGGAACCACCGTCGGATCGGCTTTCGCTGCGCGGGCCAGCAGCAGTCGGGCCTGGCCCAAGAGATCGAGGCCGACGTTGGCCAGCGCGACTTCCTCTTCGAGTTCCGGTGCGCGAGTGCTCCACTCGGCCAGGCGCTGCGAGCTGATCAGCGCATCGTCGCCGAGCATGAGGCAGTACGCGGCAAGGGCCGTCAGGTCGACGTCCTCGGGGACGGTGGTGTCGACACCGGCGAGCGGGTCGTCGAAACTCGTTCCGAATGCCCATTGCCCGTGTGAATCCTCGTCGACGAGGCCCTCGTAGGCGTTGTCGTGATCAGTCATGAGTGCTTGTCCTCTTGAAGATTCGGTCTCACATGTGGGGGACGTTGTCGGGGATCTCGTAGAACGTCGGGTGGCGGTAGACCTTGTCGCCGCTGGGGGCGAAGAACGGATCCTTCTCCGACGGCGACGACGCGACCACCGAGTTGGACGGAACCACCCAGATACTGACGCCCTCGTTGCGGCGGGTGTAGACGTCGCGCGCGTGCCGCAGCGCCATGTGGTCGTCGGCGGCGTGCAGCGATCCGACGTGCACGTGGTTCAGGCCGCGCTTGCCGCGCAAGAACACCTCGTACAGCGGCCAATCTGCCTTGACTGCTTCTCTTTTCGGCTCGACCGGCACGTTCTCGGTGGGAACTGCTCCGTGGCCGCCCTCTGCGGTGAACTCGCTCATGATGCTGCGTTCCTTTCGGCAAATGCGGTGGCGGCCTCCCGGACCCAGGCACCGCCGTCGTGCGCTGCGCGACGGTTCGCGATGCGCTCGACGTTGGAGGCACCGTTGCCCTTGATCACCTGCATGAACTCGGACCAGTCGGGCTCTCCGAAATCGTGCGACTTACGTTCTTCGTTCCACTTCAGGTCCGGGTCCGGGAAGGTGACTCCGAGTGCCTTCGCCTGCGGGATCGACATGTCGACGAAGCGTTGGCGCAGTTCGTCGTTGGTGTGGCGCTTGATGCCCCACTTCATGGACTGCTCGGTGTTGGGGGACTCGTCGTCCGGCGGGCCGAACATCATCAGTGCCGGCCACCACCAACGGTTCACCGATTCCTGAACCATGGCGCGCTGTTCGTCGGTTCCGCGCATCATCGTCGCGAGCAGTTCGTAACCCTGGCGCTGGTGGAAGGACTCTTCCTTGCAGACGCGGATCATCGCACGCGCGTACGGTCCGAAGCTGCTGCGGCACAGCGGAACCTGATTGCAGATCGCTGCGCCGTCGACGAGCCAGCCGATGGTGCCCACGTCGGCGTACGTCAGGGTGGGGTAGTTGAAGATCGAGGAGTACTTCTGCTTGCCCTCGATGAGCTTGACCGTCAGGTCGGCGCGGTCTGCACCGAGCGTCTCCGCGGCGGAGTAGAGGTAGAGACCGTGACCGGCCTCGTCCTGCACCTTGGCCATCAGAATTGCCTTGCGGCGCAGCGACGGCGCGCGGGTGAGCCAGTTTCCCTCCGGCTGCATTCCGATGATCTCGGAGTGCGCATGCTGAGCGATCTGGCGAATGAGCGACTTGCGATAGCCGTCGGGCATCCAGTCACGAGGCTCGACGCGCTGCTCGTGGGCAATGGTCTCGTCGAACCCGTCCTGCAACGACTCGGCGGACAGGGTGTTTGACGTGGTCATAAGTCCTACTTTCATTACCGAATGATCGGTTGGTAACCAGTATGCATCGAAGTGACCCCAGGCACAAGAGCGGCTTCGCCGCACGTGCACGTAACTTCGTAGCAGGGGTCGAACTTCCGCTCACATGCCGACGAAGGAGGCTCTCGTCTTGCTCAGGAAGGCATCGACGGCGGCCTTGTGGTCCTGCGTCTGGCCCAGCTCGGTCTGTGCCTGCGCCTCGCGGTCCAGGGCGTCCGAGAGTCCGGGCTTCCTGATCAGCGATTTCACCTGCCGGTACGCCTGCGTGGGACCGGCAGCGAGGGACGCCGCCAGCGTGCGGGCGGTCTCGAGAACGTCGGCGTCGTCGACGACGCGGTGCACCAGGCCCCAGTCGAGGGCCTGCGCGGCGGCGACCCTGTCGCCGAGCAGCATCAGACCCGCTGCCCGGCTCGATCCCAGTGCCTCGACCAGAGCGAAACTCAACCCCGAGTCGCTGGCCAGTCCGATGCCTGTGAACGCCGTCGCGAACGTCGACTTGGTGCCCGCGACCCGGATATCGCCGGCGAGGGCGATCCCCAATCCAGCTCCGACGCATGCGCCAGGAATGGCCACGACAATCGGCACCTCGAGCGCAGCCAGTCCCCTGATCACTGGGTTGTAGTGCTCGCCGACGGTGTCCATCGCGGTGGCCGGGTCGGCTTCGAGCGCGGTGACATGTTCACCGAGGTCCTGGCCGACGCAGAAGTTCTTGCCCTCGGCGGTGATGAGCACCGCGCGGACGCTGGGTGCGGCAGCGTTCGCCACCGCCTCCGCCAGCGCGACCTTCGTCGTCACGTCGAGCGCGTTGTGCGCTTCGGGACGAGCGAGGGTGATGGTCGCCAGGCCGTCGGTGATGTCGAACCGTACCGTCATGCGTTCGTCCAATCGTGAAAGCCGCGACCGGACTTGCGTCCGATGTCGCCGCGAGCAACCATGTCTCGCAACAACTGCGGGGGAGTGAACCTGTCGCCGAGTGTCGACGCGAGGTGTTCTGCGATCGCGAGCCGAACGTCCAACCCGACGAGGTCGGTCGACCGCAGCGGACCCATGGGGTGCTTGTAGCCGAGTTCCATTGCTCGATCGATGGATTCGGCGTCGGCGACGCCTTCCTCCAACATCCGTATGGCTTCGAGCCCCAGGCAGACGCCGAGCCGGGAGGTCGCGAAGCCGGGGGAGTCGTTGACGAGCACCTCGGTCTTGCCGAGCAGCGAGACCCACTGCTGTGCTCGTTCCACCACGTCCGCGGAGGTGGCCGGCGCGCGCACGATCTCGACGAGTGTCGACGCCGGTACAGGGTTGAAGAAGTGCATCCCGATGAAGCGGCTCGGATCACTCAGTGCCGCGCCGAGTTCGGCGATGGAGATGGAGCTCGTGTTCGACGCGATGACGGTCTGGGGCCCGGCGATCTTGTCGATGAGGGCAAGGACCTCGACCTTGAGCGACGGGATCTCGGGCACCGCTTCGACGATCAGATCGAGCTCAACCGGCAGATCCGTAGGCCCCGCGACGGTGGAGACCCGGGCGAGGATTGCAGCGGGATCCTCGCTGAGTTTGCCGCGCTCGTGCGCTCGGGCCAAGCCTGTCTCGACTCGGCCGAGGGCTGCAGTCTGGTCGCCTGCTTCGGCTATGACGACGGCGGAACCGAGGGCTGCGAAGACCTGGGCGATCCCCGCGCCCATGCGGCCGCCACCCACGACGGCCACGTTAGAGGGAACTGTCATTTCTTCTTCTCCAGAAATGCCGTCATTCGGCGTTGTTTGTCTTCGGTCTCGAACAGAACAGCCTGCGCGATGTCGTCGGCCCACGGGTGTGAACCGGGTGCATCGAGAATCTTCTTGGTCAGCTTCAGTGCCAGGGGTGCTTGCTTGGCAATGCGATCCGCGAGGGAATGCGCTGCGGCCAACGGCTCGTCAACGACGTCCTGCACCAGGCCGGACCGGAGTGCCACCTCTGCGTCGAGCGTCCGGCCGCCGAGGAGTACCTGCTTCGCGACGGACACGCCCACCAAGGTCGGTAACCGGTAGCTGGCCCCGGCGGCAGCCATGATGCCCAGGCCCGGTTCCGGATTACCGAACACGGCCGTCGGCGACGCGATCCGGATGTCGCAGGCGTAGGACAGTTCAGCTCCACCGCCGAGGGCGTAGCCGCGGACGGCAGCGATCGTCGGCAACGGGAGTGCGGCGATGCGATCGAACAGGTTTCGGTTGATGCCGCGAAGTGCGTCGTCGCGGGTGCGGGCCCGCAGCTGATTGATGTCGGCACCGCCGGCGAAGTGCTCGCCCGCGCCGGTCAGGATGACGATTCTCGGATCCTGTTCCACGAGCGCGCACACCTCGTGCAGCTCGCCGATCATCTCGGAATCGATTGCGTTGCGCTGCTTCTCGCGATTCAGAGTGACGACAACGCGGTCCGTCAGCTCCTCGACGACGAGCGTGTTCACGGTGCCTCGATCAACATCGACACGCCTTGGCCGACGCCGACGCAGAGAGTCGCGAGCCCGCGTGACGCCTTCTCACGTTCCATGCGGCCCAACAGTGTCAACAGGATTCGCGCACCCGACGAGCCAAGGGGGTGGCCGAGGGCGATCGCCCCACCGTCGGCATTGACGATGTCCTCGTTCAGTTTCAACTGACGGATGACGCCGAGTGACTGCGCGGCGAAGGCCTCGTTGAGCTCGACGGCTCCGAGGTCATCAGCCGACCATCCTGCGCGAGCGAGTGCCTTCTGCGTGGAGGGCACCGGCCCGAGTCCCATGATGTGCGGCGCGATGCCTGCGCTCGCGCTCGTGACGATGCGGCCTCGTACCTCGAGGCCGTATTTGGTCACGGCCTCCTCGGATGCCACGACCAGCGCCGACGCACCGTCGGTGAATGGCGACGACGTTCCGGCGGTGACGATGCCGTTCTTGCGGAACACGGTCTTCAGCGTGCCGAGCTTCTCGAGTGTGGTTCCGCGTCGCGGTGTCTCGTCCTCGGTCACCTCGCCGTTCTTGGTCGAGACGGGCACGATCTCGTCGGCGAAGCGTCCGGAATCCTGGGCGGCGATGGCACGCTGCTGACTGCGGAACGCGAAGGCATCGGAATCCTCGCGGGTGATGCCCTCGCTGAGCGCGACCTCCTCGGCGGTTTCGCCCATCGACAGAGTGATCTTGGGATCGGTCCCCGTGTCGTGCGAGGCGAAGGTCGGATTGGTGAAACGCCAGCCGAGGGAGGTGTCGAAGATTTCTCCGGGCTTGGCCCACGCGGTTCCCGGCTTGGCCATGACCCAGGGCGCGCGGGTCATCGACTCGACGCCACCGGCGACGATGATGTCGGCCTCGCCGCTACGAATGGTGCTCGCGGCGTTGGCCACTGCCGTCAGTCCGCTCGCGCACAGGCGGTTGACGGTATATCCCGGCACCGTGTGGGGGAGTCCTGCAAGCAGAACCGCCATTCTCGCTACGTCTCGATTGTCCTCGCCTGCCTGGTTCGCGGCACCCAGAATCACCTCGTCGATCCGGTCGACGGGCACACCGGCTCGCCGGACCGCCTCGGCGACGACCAGCCCGGCCAGATCGTCGGGACGTACCGAGGCAAGGGCACCACCGTAGCGTCCGTGAGGGGTACGTGCGCCGGCCACGAGAAATACTTCGCCCACTGGGATCTCCTTCGTACGGTTGCGTCATTAATAACCGAACATTCGGTCGTTTGGCAAGGTTTGCTGCCCACGGTGCTGTGGAATCGGGCGCCGACTGAGAAGATGTGGCAATGACAACCGCACGCGCGCCGCGCAAGACCGGACAGCCAGGGCGGCCGGGATACGACCTGGACTCGCTCTTGGCAGTGGCGGTCAAGGTCTTCAACGACCGTGGATACGACGGCACCAGCATGGAGGTTCTGGCGAAGCGGCTCGGCATCACCAAGTCCTCGATCTATCACCACGTGTCCGGCAAGTCCGAGTTGCTCGAACTCGCGCTGTCGCGGGCTCTCAATGCACTGTTCGCCGTCACGACCGAAGATCGGGCGACGACCGGGCGATACATCGACCGCCTCGAATACCTGGTGCGACGCAGCGTGGACATCCTGTGTGCGGAACTGCCCTACGTGACGCTGCTGCTGCGAGTTCGCGGCAACACCGACGTCGAGCGCCGGGCCCTCGCCCGTCGACGCGAATTCGATTCCTTCGTCACCGGGCTCGTGGTCGCCGCCGCCGAGGAGGGCGACCTGCGTCCCGGTGTCGACCCGGCGCTGGCGTCGAAGCTGGTGTTCGGCACGGTCAACTCGCTCATCGAGTGGTACCGCCCGCGCACCGGCGGATCCGTCCAGGAATTGGCCGACGCCGTGGTGGCGCTGACCTTCGACGGCCTGCGCCGCACGTAGCAACGCAAGTCTTGACTTCTCGGCGTTCGACGGCGATGGTAATTACCGACCGAACGTACGGTGAGATGGAGGCGTTGTGAGCAGACTTCTGGAAAGCTATGCCCAGGGCACGTGGTATTCCGCGACCGACGAGGGAACGCCGCTGCTGAGCGCAGTCGACGGCAGCGAGATCGCCCGGGTGTCGTCCAGCGGCCTCGATGTCGCAGGCATGATCGACTACGCCCGCACCGTCGGAGGGCCCGCACTCGCGGCCCTGACGTTCCACGAACGCGCGGCGCTGCTCAAGCAGTTGGGGCTGACACTGCTGGCCGGCAAAGAGGAGTTCTACCAACTCTCCCGGCACACCGGAGCCACCGTGCGAGATTCCGGTGTCGACATCGACGGCGGATTCGGCACCGTACTGAGCTACGCGAGCAAGGCCCGACGCGAACTCCCCAACGAGACGGTCTATCTCGACGGCGCCATCGAGCAGCTCGGCAAGAAGGGCACCTTCCTCGGTCAGCACATCTACACCTCGCGGCGCGGTGTCGCCGTGCAGATCAACGCCTTCAACTTCCCCGTCTGGGGCTTCCTCGAAAAGCTGGCACCAGCGTTCATCGCCGGTGTGCCGTCGATCGTCAAGCCCGCCAGCCAAACTGCATACCTCACCGAGCTGGTGTTCCGCCGAATCATAGAGTCGGGCCTGCTGCCCGAGGGCTCGGTCCAGCTGCTCTGCGGCAGTGCACGCGGTGTACTCGACCACCTCGGCGGCCAGGACTCGGTGGCGTTCACCGGATCAGCCGATACCGCTGCGACCCTGCGCTCACACCCCAACGTCGTCGGCGAGGGACTGCACTTCACGGCCGAGGCCGACTCGCTGAACGCGTCCATCCTGGGTTCGGATGTGACACAGAGCGATCCGGAATTCGATCTGTTCGTCAAAGGTGTCTTCACCGAGATGACAGCCAAGGCCGGGCAGAAGTGCACGGCCATTCGCCGTGTGCTGGTTCCGCGGGACTCGGTCGAACCCGTCATCGAGGCGCTGAAGGCCAAGCTCGACAAGGTGGTCGTCGGTGACCCGCAGGACGACGGCGTCACCATGGGAGCGTTGGCCAGCATCGAACAACGCGACGAGGTCCTCAAATCCATTCGTGGACTGAGCAAGTCCGCCACGGTGGTCTACGGCGACCCGGAGACCGTCGATCAGCGAGCGGGTGCGTTCATGGCACCGGTGTTGTTGAAGGCCGGCGACAAAGCCGCCACCGAACCGCACGAGATCGAGGCCTTCGGTCCCGTCTCGACCGTCATCGGATACGACAGCACTGCAGACCTGCTCGATCTGGTGGCCCGCGGAAAGGGTTCTCTGGTCGCATCTCTGGTGACCAAGGACTCTGCGATCGCCCGCGAGGTCGTGCTGGGCAGTGCGCCGTACCACGGCCGCATCCTGGTCCTGAACTCCGAGGACGCGAAGGAATCGACAGGCCACGGCTCGCCACTACCGGTTCTGGTGCACGGCGGTCCGGGCCGAGCGGGCGGCGGTGAAGAACTCGGTGGTATCCGCGGCGTACTGCACCACATGCAGCGCACCGCAATTCAGGGAACCCCTGACGTCCTGACGGCGGTCGGCAACAAGTGGGTCACCGGCGCGCAGCAGACGACCGGAGACGTTCACCCGTTCCGTAAGAACCTGGGCGAGCTGAAACTGGGCGACACGATCATCGGTGGTCCACGACAGGTCACCCGCGCCGACATCGATCACTTCGCCGAGTTCACCGGCGACACCTTCTATGCGCACACCGATCCCGAAGCTGCAGCGGCCAATCCGTTGTTCGGTGGAATCGTCGCGCACGGCTACCTGGTGGTCTCGCTGGCAGCCGGTTTGTTCGTCGACCCGGCACCGGGCCCCGTCCTGGCGAACTTCGGCGTCGACAGCCTGCGCTTCCTGACGCCGGTGAAGGCCGAGGATTCATTGACGGTGACACTGACCGCCAAATTGATCACTCCGCGTCAGAGTGCCGATTACGGTGAGGTGCGTTGGGACGCAGTGGTCGTCAACCAGGACGGTGACCTGGTCGCCACGTACGACGTGCTCACTCTCGTCGCGAAGCCCGAGGCCGCGTCATGAGCGTGCGAGTAGCCGTCTGTTACGGAATGCCCGAGGACCCAGCCGCCTTCGATCGGCACTACGCCGAGGTGCACGTGCCCCTCGCTCGCGCAGTTCCCGGCCTGGTCGACTTCACCTGGGGCACGCTCGACTCGCTCGACCAGTCCCCGCCGCCTTACTACGCAATCGCAAGTCTGTACTTCGCGGACGAGGCGTCGATGAAGGCAGGATTGGCTTCGCCCGAGATGACAGCGGCAGGCAAGGATCTGCGCAACTTCGCGACCGGTGGCGTCACGATGTTCACCCAGGACGAGCATTCGGTGTTGCAGCCGTGACCGATTCGCCTATTGCGCGGGAGATGTTCGAGGTCGATGCCGCGTCTCGCAAGCTCGGAATCGAACTGATCGAGCTGTCACCCGGGCATGCCAGGATGTCGATGGTTGTCACCGAGGACATGGTCAACGGATACGCCATCACCCACGGCGGCTACGTGTTCCTGTTGGCGGACACCACATTCGCGATGGCCTGTAACTCTCACGAGGACTCGGCCGTCGCGGCCCGCTGCGACATTCGTTACCTGCGTCCGACGAAGACCGGCGACGTCCTCGTCGCCGACGCCGTCGAGCGTGCGAGGTTCGGCCGCAACGGCATCTACGACGTGTCGGTGACGTGCCGAGACGAGCTGATCGCCGAATTCCGAGGTGACAGTCGCACGATAGCGCGCTAGCGATCCAGCGCGTGGAAGTACTGTGAGTCGGTGACCACTGCAGACCTGTCGGCGCTGGCAGACGCCACCGCCACTGCGGTGGGTGGTGCTGTGTCGGTGATGGACCCGCAGGGCTATGTGGTGGCTTATTCGTCGGTGCCGGGGCAGCCGATCGACGACGTGCGACGCGACGGCATCCTGGGCAAGCAGGTCCCGGCTCGATACATGGTGCATCACATCGATCCGGACTTCCGGCGCAGCTCGACCGTTCACGTCGTCGATGTGGCCGGTGCGCTACCGCGTCTGGCAGTAGCGGTCTCGTCCGACGGCGAGTACCTCGGCTCGATCTGGTGCATCGTGTCCACGGCTCCGTCCGGCCCACCCGATCGCGGGGCGGTAACCGCATTGACTCGCGCGGCCGCTGCTGCGGTGCCACTGCTTCTTGCTCGACGTCGTCCGGCCGGATCCGGTAACGCCAGAGCACGTGCGTTGTTGACCGACCCTGCCGTCGTCACTTCACCCGGTAGCAGCTTCGCAGTAGTGGCAGCAAGGGTGGACTCGGCGCAGCCCGAGTCCCTGTTGGTGCAGCTCGGGGGTCTGTTGGAGCTCACATTTGGCGGTGATGCCGATTCCGGGTTCATCGTCGACGACCGCCTCGTGTTCTTCGTGGTGGCGAGGGACGACGATCGCGGTGTCGCCGAGGAGGCCGAGGAAGTCCGACGGCGGGCGGAAGTGGCATTCGGTGTGCCGGTGACATTCGCGATCGGGGGGCCGCATGCGCGGCCTGCGGTGGCGCGGAGTCACGCACACTGGACGCTCGATGCGATCGAGAACGGTTCGCACACCACGACTTTCGAGCAGAGCCGAGTGCCGGTCACCCTGAAGAGGGCGTCCGATGCGCTCTCGGACGTACCGCTGGCGATTCCGGCTGTCGAACGAATGCTCTCCTACGACGCTGCCGAAGGTACCGACTACGGCGCGACGGTACTTGCCCTACTCGCGAACGAATCCAACGTCGCCGCAGCGTCGGCATCGCTGTATCTGCACGCCAACACCTTTCGCTATCGGTTGCGGCGGACGAGGGAACTCTTCGATCTCGATCTCGACGATCCCGATACCCGATTGCTCGTGTGGATGACGCTCCGGCTCAAGGCCGGACGGTGAGGACCTTCCCCGGATTGAGCAGGTAGTGCGGGTCGAGTAGTTCCTTGATGCCACGCTGCAGTTCGGCTGCGACCGGATCGAGTTCGGTTTCGAGGAGTTCCCGCTTGAGCAGCCCGACTCCGTGTTCCCCGGTGATGGTTCCGCCGAGTGAGAGCGCGAAGGCTGCGATCTCGTCGAATGCTCGGTGAGCCTTGGCCAACGATGCTGGATCGATGGGGTCGACGATGACCGTCGGATGAATGTTGCCGTCACCGGCGTGGCCGACGACGCCGATGACGATGCCCAGCCGGTCTGCGACCCGACCCACCTCGTCGATCATCGTGGCAAGTTGCGAAATGGGTACGGACACATCGTCGACCAACGGTGAACCCAGGCGCTCCAGCGCGGGGTAGGCCAGTCGACGGGCCTGAACGAGTTGCTCCGACTCGACCTCGTCCTCGGCTACCGCCACATCGATCGCACCGGATTCGGTACACAGCGCGGCGATGGCCTCGAGTTCCTGCACTGCACCGTCGCCGATGTCGGACTGGGCGATCAGCACTGCCGCGGCGTCGGTTCCGAAATCCATCCGCGCGTAGGCGTCGATCGCGGCAATCGTGGTGCGGTCCAACAGCTCGAAGAGGCTCGGGGTGATACTCGCCGCACGAATCCGCGATACTGCCTCTCCTGCAGCGACGGTGGACGGGAAGGTTGCGGCCATGGCCAAAGGGGTAGCGCTGGGGAAGTCGAGGCCGACGGTGGCCTCGGTGATGATGCCGAGAGTTCCTTCCGATCCGACGAACAAGTCCGCAAGAGACAGGCCTGCAACACCCTTGACGGTGCGGCGACCCACGAAGGTTGCCCGGCCGTCGGCGAGTACGACACGCAGCCCACGCACGAATCGTGCGGTGACGCCGTATTTCACGCAGCACAAGCCGCCGGCGTTGGTGGCGATGTTCCCCCCGATCGTCGACGCCTCCCAGCTGGATGGATCAGGGAGGTACGTCAAACCCTGTTTCCGGGCAGCGTCTTTCAGTTCCTTGTTCGTCACGCCGGGTTGCACGACCGCGACGCGGTTGACGACGTCGAGATCGACGATCCTGCTCATGCGGCGGGTGTTGAGCGCGATGGCTCCGGCACTGGAATTTGCAGCACCGGCCAGGCCGGTCAATGCACCCTGCGGCACGACGGGAATGCCATGCGCCGATGCGATTTTCATGATCGCCTGGACGTCGGACTCGGTGGTCGGCAGTACCGCGGCGAGCGGAAGCGTGGATTCGCAGAGGGCCGCGGCGTCACGTCGATAGCTCTCGAGGATGTCGGGATCGGTCACCACCGCGTCGGAGCCGAGCGCGAGTATCAGCTCTCCGACGGCTGCGGAATCGACCGTCGACGTTGGTGCAGTCATGACTTCGAGTATGACCTTCCATCACTGCCCGCGTCTGCGTCGATTCGCACGAACCCGAAAGCTTCGATCGGTGAATTCCGACGAAGTGCGTCCAGCGGCTTGTCATGTCCGCTGCCACCTTGACAAACTACGGTGGCGCCGGTCACGGTAATTACCGACCGAATGGACGGTGAGTTTCATTCGATTCGTCGGTTTCCGACACTGCCGCTGTTCCTACCCCATGACACTCCGAACCGTCGCTCTCCTGTCCGAGCGCCGGAGCCCGAACGAAACGAGACAAGTCGATGTCAACACAGGTCGAGACGCCCATCGGGGTGTCGCGCGAGCATCGCCGCGCCGCGATGGCCAGCATGGTCGGAACCACGGTCGAGTGGTACGACTTCTTCATCTACGCGCAGGCGGCGTCGCTGATCTTCGCCCAACTGTTCTTCGCGCCCATGGGCCCGTCCGGGCAGCTCGTCGCCTACGTCACCATCGGCATCAGCTTCGTCTTCCGGCCTCTCGGGGCCATCGTTGCGGGGTACTTCGGTGACAAGATCGGTCGCAAGAAGGTCCTCATCGCGACCCTCACCCTGATGGGTGCGGCGACCGTCGGTATGGGACTGCTGCCGACCTACGCGACCATCGGCATCTGGGCCCCGATCATCCTGATCGTGCTGCGCATCCTGCAGGGATTCTCCACCGGCGGCGAGTGGGGCGGCGCGGCGCTGATGGCCGTCGAACATGCCCCGAAGGGCAAGCGCGGAATCTACGGTGCCGCAACCCAGATGGGCGTTCCGCTCGGCATGCTCATCGCGGTGGGAACGTTGGCGTTGTGCACCGGCTTGCTCAGTGAAGAGCAGTTCGAGGCCTGGGGCTGGCGCATCCCGTTCCTGATCAGCTTCGTGCTCATCCTCGTCGGCTTCTACATCCGACGCCGCGTCGAGGAGACTCCGGTGTTCAAGGAGCTCGCAGAACGCAAGGAGCGCAACCACACTCCGGTTCGTGCACTGTGGCGCACCAACAAGAAGCAGGTCATGCTCGCTGCGCTGTCGTTCATCGGCACCAACGGAAACGGCTACATCATCGTCGGCGGTTTCATCGTGGCGTACTCGACGCGTGAACACGGACTCGCTCGCGTGGACGTGTTGGTGGCCAGCTTGTTCGCGGCCATCGTCTGGGGTGTGTTCACTCTGCTCGGCGCGCATCTGTCCGATCGCTACGCCCGAACCACCATCATGAACCTCGGTAACGCGGCAATGGTGTTGTGCGCCATCCCGTTCTTCTTGCTCGTCGACACCGGCGAATTGCACTGGATCTACGTGGCCCTCGGTCTCTTCGCCGTCGGCCTCGGGCTTTCGTACGGACCGCAGCCGGCTCTGTACGCCGAGATGTTCCCCGCAGCAGTCCGATTCAGTGGAGCATCCATCGGCTACGCGATCGGCACCGTGCTCGGTGGAGCTTTCGTTCCCACGATCTCCGAGGCACTGTTCAAGGGAACGGGTACCTCGATGTCGATCTCGATCTACCTGATGATCCTGGCGGCCATCTCCTTCATTGCGACCTCGCGAATCAAGAACCGACGAGACGAGGATCTGAACGTCTGACGCATCCACGACGAAGCCCCGAAACTGCTACGGTTTCGGGGCTTTCGTCGTATGCGCACAAGACCGACCGCAACGGCTGGAGTCGACGCGGAACCCGGGTAGTGGATGAGACCGCATAATCGTCGGCACGCTCAGCGCCGAGTGCACTTCACGCCGACCGCGTGCGGCCACCCTGTCTGAATTCGCTTGCGCTCTGTTCGTGACGGCGAGGCATGTGACGCCGACGATCGGCGCGGATCGCTGCGATGACCAGAGCGACTGTCGCGGCGACAACGCACAGCCAGCCGAGCCAGAGTAGACCGCCGATCGAGGTGGCTACGCCCGCACCCCCGAACACGACCGCGACCGCGACAAGACGGTTGACGTGATGTGCTCCCGGTTGCCGGACGAGGCTCGAGACGAGAACGAGCCCGATGACGGCGAGGACAAGGCCCACGATGATGTAGACGTGCGGCCGGTCGCTTCGAGTAGTCAGAAAGATCAGTTCGTCCGGGTTGACCATCTGGAAGAGGGTGACTGCTACGCCCGTCGCAGCAGCAATCCCACAGACCGTGCAAGCGTTACGAACCGCTCTCCCGCTTCGCAGCCACACAGCCACCACCGCAAAGGGCGTCACCCATACGGTCAACGCGAGGTAGACCGGCCACAGCTCAGACGGTGCGACCGAGGCCGCAGGCTCGTACAGACTTCGGTCCGGAAGTATCCATGTACCGGTGAGCGTCAGCCAGGCGGCGGGAACGGTCCATGCAACCGCGGCCACCCATGACAGCGCCCCCCGTTTGCCGACCATCGCCGCGACCGCCGACACTCCGACCCAGATCGCGATGTAGAACACGATCACCGCTTGTGCCGTATTCACTCGTCTCCACAGCCCTCTCACGCAGTTGTCCGGTCTGCAGATTCCCCTCACACAGTAGTTCGGTCTGTTGCCCCGCGCGTATGGTCTCACCCGCCGAGCACCTCCCCGTAGTTGACCTTCGACCAGGTCGAAGCCGGACAATAAGAATTGCCGTCCGCACGAGACTCAGATCCGTAAGGAGCTACACCGATGACCGACACCCCCGCCGCATCCGACCCGACAATGGAAGCGATCAGCCAGGCGGTCACGCTCGGACGCAGCGGTGACACCGATGCGGCCCGCCGCGAGCTGCTGGCCCTCTGGAAAGAAATCGGTGCCGCCGGCGACCCGTTTCACCGCTGCACCCTCGCTCACTACCTCGCCGACCTCCACGAGAACTCGGCCGAAGCGCTGATGTGGGACACCAGGGCCCTCGACGCCGCCGACGCACTCTCCGACGAACGCGCCCGCCGTCACCACTCGTCGCTGAGTGTCGCGGGCTTCTACCCGAGCCTGCACCTGAACATCGCCGACAACCTACGGCGCAGTGGTGCATTCGACATCGCGGCCGAGCACCTTCACCTTGCAGAACAACACGCCGCCGCACTGACCGACGACGCATACGGCGTCATGATTCGCACCGCCATCACCGAGGTCCGCGAGGCAGCCCGGCGGCACGACACCACGCGGCGACCGTCCGCACCGGGGCTTGTACTCGTGAAGATTCGCAGGGCAATGCCCGTGATCGTGACAGACGACCCCGCCGCCGCGCGCGAGTTCTATGAGACGTATCTCGGTTTTCGCGTCGCGATGGAGGAGGACGGCATGCTCATGTTCGCGTCGATGAGCACGCCGACAACACAATTGATCGTCGCATGGCACAGTCCGACTGCCGTGGATCCCGAAATCACGTCAGTCGACATTTCGATGGAGGTCGGCGATGTGGACGCGGCCTACGCTCGAGCCAGAGCGGACGGGCTGGAGATCGTGAGGGAGATGCGTGACGAAGTGTGGGGCATCCGCCGGTTCTTCGTACGCGACCCTGCGGGTCGCGTCATCAACGTGGCCAGTCACATCTCGTAACTTCCGAAGCCGCGATGGGCTCGTTCAACCCGTCCAGGGCAGCCTCCTCGAAAACCGTACAGCTACCAGGACGAGCGACGCCGTGACGCGTCCACTGCGAGGCTCGGAGCCTTGGGGAGTTCAGCTGTGCGCGTGCAACGGTTGTCCAGACAGTGCCATCATTGCCTCACCGAGTGCCTCGCTTTGCGTGGGGTGAGCGTGCACGAAGCTGCCGACCTCCGAAGGCAATGCCTCCCACGCAACCGCGAGTTGTGCCTCGCCGATCAGCTCGCCCACGCGGTCACCGACGAGGTGAACGCCGACAACCGGGCCGTCGTCACGGGCTCGAACCACCTTGACTCCACCTGCAGTAGCCAGAATTCGACTCTTGCCGTTCCCTCCGAGGTCGTAGACCACCGACGTCACCGTGCCGTACTTCTCCTCCGCGGCCTTCTCTGTGAGACCGACCGATGCGACCTCGGGGTGCGAGTAGGTCACGCGCGGAACGACGTCACCGTCGATACGCGCAGGCGAAAGGCCGGCGATGTGCTCGGCGACGAACATGCCGTGCTGAAAACCTCGGTGCGCCAACTGATATCCCGCCACGATGTCGCCGACGGCATAGACGCCGTCTGCTGTGGTGAGCAGATTGTCGTCGACAGCGACGAAGCCGCGTTCGGTGGCGATGCCCTGCTCGGCCAGACCCAGACCGTCGGTACGGGGTCCACGGCCGACGGACACCAGCACGAGATCGGCAGTAAGGGTGTCCCCGGAGGACAGTGCCACCGCAACGTCGTCGGGAGATTCGCTGACTGTCTCGACCTTGGTACCGGTACGAATGTCGATGCCGCGCTTGCGTAATGCCTTGGCCAACTGCTTCGAGGCCCATTCGTCCTCGCCCGGCACGATCCGATCGAGCGCCTCGACGACGGTGACCTTGGCACCGAACGATGCCCAGATGCTGGCGAACTCGATGCCGATCACGCCGCCGCCGAGCACGACGACCGACTCCGGAACCCGATCCAGGGATAAGGCCCCGTCACTCGTGAGCACGCGCGGCCCCAGTTCGATACCCGGAATGGTGCGTGAATACGACCCGGTGGCGAGAACCAGCGAAGCCCCGGTGATGCGCCGACCCTCCACCTCGACGGTGCGAGGTCCGACCACCTGGCCACGGCCGGACACGATCTCGATGCCCGGACGCTTCAACAACCCCTGCAGCCCCGCGTACAAGCCTGCGACCACACTGCGCTGATAGTCGAGTGCAGCAGGCATATCCACGCCGGTCAACGAAGCAGTGACGCCGACATGCGCCGAGCCGCGGACCGCGTCGGCCACCTCGGCGGTGTGCAGCAGGGCCTTGGTGGGGATGCACCCGCGATGCAGGCACGTGCCACCGAGCTTGTCCTCCTCGATCAGGGCCACGGACAGGCCGAGCTGTTCGGCTCGCAGGGCGCAGGAGTACCCACCTGATCCACCGCCGAGGATGATGACGTCCACGTCGCTCATCGGACGGATCCCAATGCCACGACGGGGTTCTCGACGAAATCGGCAACAGTGCGCAGGAATCCGCCCGCCACTCCGCCGTCGCACACTCGGTGATCGAACGCCAACGACAACTGTGCGACCTTGCGCACGGCCAACTGGCCGTCGACCACCCAGGGACGGTCGATGATGCGTCCGATGCCCAAGATCGCGGCCTCGGGATGGTTGATGATCGCGGCCGAGCCGTCGACCCCGAACACTCCGTAGTTGTTGAGGGTGAACGTTCCGCCGCTCAGTCGAGCTGCGGGGAGAGAACCGGTCCGTGCGAGTTCGGTCAACTCGGCCAGCCGCTCGGAGAGTTCCTTCAGATCGGCCTTGTCTGCCTGCGGCACAACGGGAACCATCAACCCGCGATCGGTCTGCGCGGCAATGCCGAGGCCGACGTTCTCGTAGCGCAGGATCTCGCCGGCTGCGGTGTCGACCGTGCTGTTGAGCTCCGGGAACTTCGCCAACGCGATCATGGTGAGTTTGGCGAGGACCGCCAACAGCGTTACCTTGACTCCGTCGATGGAGGAGTCGAGGTCGCGTCGGGCCTGCAGCAGAGCCGTCGCGTCGACGTCGACCCAGACGGTCGCTTCGGGAATCTCCGCACGACTACGAGAGAGTTTGTCTGCGATGGTCTTACGGATGCCGGTGATCGGGATTCGCGTGACGCCCTCCGGCGAGGATGTAACGGTCGAACCGGCCAAGGCTCGTTCGACATCCGCGCGGGTGATCACTCCGTGGCCGCCCGCTGTATCGATGCTCGCCAGATCGAGCCCACCCTGCAACGCCATGCTGCGGACGATGGGGGAGAGCACCTTCGGTGCATGTGAGATGTGCTGCGCAGTGGTGCGGTTAAGTGCCTCAGGGGGCACTTTTTCAAGCCACTGCGGCGGAGCCGCACTTCGCCGACGCCGTCCGGTAGGGCCGTGTCCCGTGCCGTAGCCGATGAGCACATTGCCCGAACCGGCGCGTTCTTCCTCGCGGTACCGCTCGTGGGCAGCAGGCGTATCGGCGATAGCACCGCCGGTGATGCTGATCAGGGGAGCGCCGACGGCAAGTGAGGTGCCCTCGGCCGCATGCAGTTCGCCGACAACACCCTCGAACGGGCAGGGCACCTCGACGGAGGCCTTCGCTGTCTCGACCTCGACGACGACCTGATCGATGGTGACGGTATCGCCCGGCTTTACCTTCCACTCGACGATCTCGGCCTCGGTCAGTCCCTCACCGAGGTCGGGGAGCAGAAATACCTGCATGCTCATACCGTGACCGCCTTGCTGAGATCCGGGGCGTCGTTCCACTGCAGTCGGTCCATCGCGTCGAGTACGCGGTCTGCGGACGGCAGGTGAAAGTGCTCGAGTTTCGGTGCAGGGTAGGGAATGTCGAGTCCGGTCACCCGCAGGACCGGAGCGTGCAGGTGATGGAAGCAACGCTCGGATACCCGTGACGCGATCTCCGCGGCGACGCCGGAAAAGCCCTGTGCTTCCTGAATCACGATGCAGCGTCCGGTCTTGCGTACCGAGGCTGCAACGGTCTCGTCGTCGAACGGATTGAGCGATCGCAGATCGATGACCTCGACGCTCCGACCGTCCTCGGCTGCGAACTCTGCCGACTGCATGGCCACCGACACGGTGGGTCCGTACGCGAGAAGCGTGACGTCGGTACCGGCACGGCGCACGACAGCGGTGCCGATCGGCTCGGTCTTGGTCAGCTCGATGTCGTCCTTGGAGAAGTACAGCCGCTTCGGTTCGAGAAAGATCACCGGATCCGGGTCGGCGATGGCGTCACGCATCAGTGAGTACGCGTCGGCGACGGTGGACGGGGAGACGACTTTCAATCCCGGGGTGTGCGCGTAGTAGGCCTCGGAGGAGTCGCAGTGATGCTCGACGCCGCCGATACCGCCCGCAAACGGGATACGAATGACCATCGGCGCAGTGAGTGAGCCCCTGGTTCTGTTGCGCAGCTTGGCAACATGGGACACGATCTGCTCGAAGGCGGGGTAGGCGAAGGCGTCGAACTGCATCTCGACTACGGGCTTGTAGCCCGACATCGCCATCCCGATCGCGAATCCCACGATGCCCGATTCGGCGAGCGGGGTGTCGAAGCAGCGGTCGTCACCGAAGTCGCGGGTCAGTCCGTCGGTGACGCGAAAGACGCCGCCGAGCGTGCCGACGTCCTCGCCGAAGACGACGACCTTCTCGTCCTCGGTCAACGCGTCGCGCAGGGCGGCGTTGAGGGCTCCGGCCATGGTGATCGTGGTCATGACAGTTCTCCTGCAGCGATTTCGGCGGCGACCTGATTGCGTTGTTCGGTCAGGCCGGGGATGGGGGAGGAGTAGACGAACCGGAACAGGTCGTCGGGGTCGACGTCCTGCTCGACGTTCATGCCGGCGCGAAGTGCCGCGGCGTCGGCGTCGGCGGATAACGTCATCTGCTCGCGGAGCTCGTCGGTGAGGATTCCTCGGCCTTCGAGGTAGGAATCCAAGCGCGAGAGCGGATCTCGTGCCAGCCATCCTTCGACCTCGTCGGCCTTGCGGTAGCGCGTGGCGTCATCGGCGTTGGTGTGTGCGTCCATGCGGTAGGTGTGCGCCTCGACGACAACCGGTCCCTTGCCTGCTCGGACGTACTTCACGGCCTCGTCCATCACGGCCATCATCGCCACGGGGTCGTTGCCGTCGACCTGCTCGCTGCCGATGCCGTAGCCGACGCCCTTGTGCGACAACGACGGAGCTGCACTCTGACGCGCGAGCGGAACGCTGATCGCGAATCCGTTGTTCTGGACCAGGAAGATGACCGGGGCTCGGAACACCGCGGCGAAGTTGAGGGCCTCGTGGAAGTCGCCTTCACTGGTCGCGCCGTCACCGCAGAACGCGAGGGCGATGGTGCCTCGTCCCTGCTTGGCCTCGGCGTAGGCGAAACCGGTCGCGTGCAGCAATTGTGTTGCCAACGGAGTGCATTGGGGAGCGACCTTGTAGGCGGTCGGGTCGTAACCGCAGTGCCAGTAGCCGGCGAGCATACCGAGCAACTCCACCTGGTCGACGCCTCGCGCCGCGAGAGCCATCGAGTCCCGGTACGTCGGGAACATCCAGTCCTGCTCACCCAGGCAGAGGGCTGCGGCGATCTGGCAGGCTTCCTGTCCACGCGAGGAGGGATAGACCGCGAGCCGGCCCTGCTTGGTCAATGCCGTTGCCTGCTGGTCGAATCGGCGGCCGTGCACCATCGAGCGGTACATCTCCAGCAGCCGTTCGTCGGACGGGCGCGCATACCGTGCGGCGCTGTCGACACCTGTCCCGTCGGGTGCGAGATACTGCACGGGACGATCGGCGGGCATGAACTGTTGATAGGACGTTGCCGGAACCTTCTCGACGGTCGTCATGGCGCACTCTCCTGAAATCGGCTTGTACGGCGATTCTGGCCGATTCTGTGAGGAAGAAGTCCTATGGTCGTAGAATTGCAGACATATGGCTACCGATCCTCGCGTACACCAGCGATATGTCCGATCAGTGCATAGAACGACCAGGTAGGAGCGGACGAATGGACGACGTCTCGAGGCGTGTGGAGTTGGACGACACCGATCGGCGCATCCTCACCGAGCTGACCGCCGACGGTCGGGTCTCGATGCGGGTACTGGCCGATCGATTGAATCTCTCTCGTGCACATACCTATACGCGTGTCGATCGGTTGAAGGACTCGGGTGTAATCGAGCGGTTCACCGTGCAGGTCGACCATGCGGCGTCAGGGCTGGGGACCTCGGCGTTCATTGCGCTGTCCATCCGTCAGGATTCGTGGCGGACCGTGTCCGAGGGGTTGCGGTCGATGGAGTTCGTCGACCACTTCAGTTTGCTCGGTGGCGATTTCGACGTCTTGGTGCTCATCAGGACTCCCGACAACGAGAGTTTGCGGCAAGTGGTGCTGGAGGGGCTGCAATCGCTCGACGGCGTTCGAGCGACCCGCACGTGGCTGATCTTCGACGAGGACCGAGGTGGTCTGGGACGCACGACGCCGCCCACCGAACGCTGACAGTGGGCGGCGTCGAACAGATCACTTCTCAGAAGTTACCGCGAGCGTCCTGCTCACGCTCGATGGCCTCGAACAGGGCCTTGAAGTTGCCGATGCCGAAGCCGAGCGAGCCGTGGCGTTCGATCAGCTCGAAGAACACCGTCGGGCGATCGACCAGAGGCTTGGTGAAGATCTGCAGCAGATACCCGTCCTCGTCTCGGTCCACGAGAATTCCACGCTTCTGCAGTTCTTCGATCGGTACCCGAACGTTGCCGATGCGGGCCCGCAGTTCCGGGTCCTCGTAATAGGAATCGGGGGTGGCGAGAAATTCGACGCCCGCTGTGCGCAGGGCATCGACCGAAGACAGGATGTCGTTGGTCGCGAGCGCCAGATGCTGTGCGCCCGGGCCTCGATAGAAGTCGAGGTACTCGTCGATCTGCGATCGCTTCTTGGCGACGGCCGGCTCGTTCAGCGGGAACTTCACCCGGTGGTTGCCGTTGGAGACGACCTTGCTCATCAACGCCGAGTAGTCGGTTGCGATGTCGGCTCCGACGAACTCGGCCATGTTCGTGAATCCCATGACGCGGTGATAGAAGTCCACCCACTCATCCATCTTGCCCAGCTCCACGTTGCCCACCACGTGATCGAGGGCCTGAAAGATCCGCTTGGGAGCGCCTACCGGTCGCTGCAGTGTCGACGTCCGCGGCACGTAGCCGGGGAGGTAGGCGCCGGTGTATCGGGATCGGTCGACCAACGTGTGCCGAGTGTCGCCGTAGGTGGCGATGGTCGCAGTCCGCACCGTGCCGTGCTCGTCGGTGATATCGGTTGGTTCGTGCAGTACTCGCGCGCCCTGCGCCCGCGCATGCTCGATGCATCGATCCACATCGGGGACGGCCAGTGAGATGTCGATGACGCCGTCGCCGTGCCGCGTGTGGTGCGCCACCAGGTCGCTGTCGGGATCGACGGCTCCCTTGATGACGAATCGCACTGCGCCCGACTTGAGTACGTACGCGTGGTGGTCGCGTTGGCCTGTCGTCGGACCGGAGTACGCCACCAATTCCATGCCGAAGGCGGACTGGAAGAAATGGGTGGTCTGCGTCGCGTTGCCGACCACCCACACGATGGCGTCCCAGCCGCTGACCGGAAAGGGGTCGCGCTTGTCGTCGTACTCGACCAGACCGACGAGCTGACGCAATTGTTCGGCGTCGAGATCGGCCAACCGTTCGTCGTCGTTGAGGATGTTGTCGAGGCTCATTGAATCTCCCTGTTGCCGAGCTGGCGTCGTGTCGACCAGTTGTTCCGTCGAGCAAAACATCTGGTGGATAGGTCGTCAATCGACCTCCTTTCGACTGTCTCAGCTGTACAGATAGTGCAGACGATCTCACGTCCTGCTATACGATATGCCTACAAAATGCGATGACCACCGAGGTGCATGATGGAACCGACGCTCGACAAGCTGGACCGCGCAATACTCGCTGCGCTGCAGGACAATTCGAGAATCGGGGTGCTCGAGCTGTCGCGGAACCTCGGGGTGGCGCGGGCGACGGTGACAGCGAGGCTGCAACGGCTGGAGGACAGCGGTGTCATCACCGGATACCGACCGCGAATCGGGTTGGCTGCAGCAGGTTACGGGGTTCAGGCGTTCGTCACCTTGGAGATTGCACAAGGTGCGCTCGGCGACGTCGTCGCTACCCTGGAGCAGATCCCCGGTGTCTTGGAAGCCTTCGCGACCACAGGTTCGGGAGACGTGCTGTGCCGAGTCGCAGCTGCGTCCCACGACGATCTGCAACGAACTCTGATCGTGCTCAACCAATCTCGGACCATAGCGCGGTCGACCAGTGTGGTGGTGCTGTCGGAACTGGTCGAGTTCCGAACGATGCCGCTTCTGAACACCGCAGAGACCGATCGAACGCCGAAAGCCCCTGCCTACCGACCCGCGCGGGAATGAGGGCGGTCAGCAGGGGCGTGTCGGTTCGCCGAGTCAGGTGACCGATGGAGCAACCACTGTCAGAAGCCAGACCGTTGGCGGGGCGAGCAGAACGACGAGCCCGCAGTACCCCAGCATCTTTCGCTGGAATCGGACCTTGTCGTCCACTCGTGCTTCGGCCAGGACCATGACACCGTTGGTGGAGAACGGGCTGACGTCGACCACCGTCGCCGAGAAAGCAATGGCAGCAACGAATCCGATGGCACCCAGCTCGCCGGCGGCGAGCATCGGTGCAGCGAGGGGTAGGGCGATACCGATGGTGCCGATCGACGATCCGAACGCCGAGATGATGGCCACCGCGTAGCAGAGGATCAGTGCCGTCAGCAGTGGTGAGCCGAGGGCCGACGCGGCGTCGCCGAGGAATCCCAGTGTGCCGTTCTGTGTCATGACCGTCATGTAGGTCTGGACGCCGCAGACCAGGACCACGGCAGGCCAGGCGATGTTGTCGACCACCTTGGGGTGGGTCTTGGGTGCCAACAGCAGCAGCACCACCGACACGCAGATCGCGCTGACGCCGATGTCGACACCCAAGGTCACCGACAGCAGTACCAGGGCGGCGATGCCGAGGAGCGTGAGGATACGCACTCGATTCAGCGGAACGGGCTGATCGGGAACCGTTGTGACCGATGCGGCTTCGATGGGATCGGCCTCGACTTGCACTGCGGTGCCGCCACCGCTGCCCTCGGGCAACCCGGTGTGGCCCGGACGCGGTCCGGACGGCGTCGGCAGTCCGCCCTCCTGGTCGCGCAGATCCTGGACGTCGAACGCACGCGTCCGGTCTGTGATGAGGTCGCGGCCGAGAACGAGGAAGAGCACGAGAGCGATGAAGGTGTTGAGCACGAACGGGATGAGGAACAAGGCCAGCGGATGTGAGCCGACTCCGGTGGAATCCATCAGGCCGTTGACGAAAGCGCCGTACAGGTTGATCGGGGAGAAGCAGCACGCAAGAGCGCCGTGGCTCACGACCATGCCCATCAGGAAGGGATTGATGTTGTTGCGCTTGGCCAGTGGCATCGCGATCGGTGCCAGCATGCCGACGGCGAGAACGGAGCCGAGGGCCATCAGCAGCCCGGACAGCAGGAACATCATCCACAGAATGGCCCAGCGTCGTCCGCCCACCAGTCGGAGGGATCGATCTATGACGACATCGATGGTTCCGTTGGCTTTGGCGATGGCGAACAGCAAGGTGATGCCGCCGACGATGATGAACGTACTACCGGGGAATGCGTCGATGATGTCGTCGATGGGGATGCCGGATATCGCGCCACCGATGAGGAAAGCGCCGGCGAAGGCGAGTAGACCCATGTTGATGGGAGTGATCGTCGCGACCGTGAAGATGGCGATGAGGGCGACGATCGAGATTGCGTAGACCATGGCTGGCCTTTCGGACGGAGGATGAGGTTGTGCCGCAGAGGAAGCGGCGATGCGCGGGCCGGGGCCCGTCTGATCACAGTGCGGAGGCGGGGGTGGGGAGAGGTAGGGCGCGATCGACCACTGCACGAGCGAGATCGGCAGCGGCGGCCAGAGCGGCAGTGTCGATACCGGTGTCGATTCCGGCGCGATGAAACGTATCCACGAGCTGTTCGGTGGCCAGGTTTCCGTGCGCGCCCGGGGCGAAGGGACAACCGCCGTACCCGGCGAGTGCGCTGTCGAAGTATTCGATCTCGAGGTCGAGTACTGCACGTACCGCTGTGTCGAGGGCCTGATCGTGAGCGTTGTGCAGATGCAGGCTGATTGTCAACTCGGGCAACGCTGTTCGGACGGCGTCGACACCGGTCAATACCTGATCGGTGGTGGCGATCCCCAGGGTATCGGCCAGACCGAGGCTCGAAACACCGGTGTCGGCCATCCGTTCACACACCTCGACGAGGCGCTCGGACGTGATGACGCCGTCGAACGGGCACACGAATGCGGTGCTGACTCCGCCGATGAA
>NZ_NOYD01000020.1 GCF_002258315.1 Rhodococcus sp. 06-462-5
CCCGACATGCCGAGGGGGTGCCCGATCGAGATCGCTCCGCCGTTGACGTTGACGATCTCGGGATCGATGCCCAGCTCACGCGTCGACGCGATTCCGACCGCCGCGAACGCCTCGTTGATCTCGACGACGTCGAGGTCCTTCGGATCGATGCCGTCCTTCTCGCATGCCTTGGCGATGGCGCGGGCCGGCTGCGACTGCAGGGTGGAGTCGGGACCGGCCACCACTCCGTGGGCACCGATCTCGGCGAGCCAGGTCAGACCGAGCGACTCCGCCTTCTCCTTGCTCATCACCACGACGGCGGCGGCACCGTCGGAAATCTGTGACGCCGATCCGGCGGTCACGGTGCCTGCCTTGTCGAAGGCGGGGCGAAGCTTGCCGAGGGAGTCGACGGTGGTGTCGGCGCGAATGCCCTCGTCTGCCGTGAACTGGATCGGCTCACCCTTGCGCTGCGGGATCGAGACCGGAACCACTTCGTTGTCGAAGACACCGTTCTTCCAGGCCGCTGCAGCTTTCTGGTGCGACGCGGCGGCGAAGGTGTCCTGCTCCTCGCGAGTGATGACCTCGGTGCTCTGGTTGCGCTGTTCGGTCAGTGCACCCATGGCCTGATCGGTGAAGATGTCGTACAGGCCGTCGTAGGCGAGGTGATCACGCATGGTGACGTCGCCGTACTTGAATCCGGCGCGTGACTTCTCGAGCATGTGCGGTGCCTGGGTCATCGACTCCTGGCCACCGGCGACGACGATCTCGAATTCACCGGCGCGGATCAGCTGGTCGGCCAGTGCGATGGCGTCGACTCCGGACAGGCACACCTTGTTGATCGTCAGGGCAGGCACGGTCATCGGAATACCCGC
>NZ_NOYD01000018.1 GCF_002258315.1 Rhodococcus sp. 06-462-5
AACCCGCAAACGCGCGCGCATTCGCTGAACGCGCGCAAAGTAGCGACCGAATCACAGGCGAGAATGCGCGCACCTGACAAACGCGCGCGCGTTTGCGGGTTCGACCGGGGGCGGCGGTACCGGCAATGGGCGAACCGCGCGCGGGTTTGCGGGGCACCCCGTCTCGGCCCCTATTCTGGTCGGCATGCAGGCGTGGAGTTCGACGGTCGTTCAGTATCATCGCCTTCGGAACGATCTCGCGGTGATCAGACTCGAAGGCGACGCGGTGCCGTTCACCGCGGGCCAGTCGGTGTCGGTCACAGTTCCGCAGAACGCGGCGCTGACGCGGCGATACTCACCCGCGCTGCCGCCTTCGCGAGACGGCAAGTTGGAATTTCACGTTCGAGCCGTTCCTGCCGGTTGGGTGAGCGGATCGATCGTCAACGAGACGCGGCCCGGTCATGTGTGGCAGATCAGCGATCCGCAGGGCGGTCTGCACGTCGACGATTCGGGGCGCGATGTCGTCATGATCGCGGGCGGCACCGGCCTCGCTCCGTTGCGCGCGATTCTGCTCGACCTCACACGTCTCGAACAGCCGCCGAACGTGACGTTGTTCGTCGGAGGTAAGTCGCCTCGCGACCTGTATGCCGGCGACATGCTGTGGCTGATGGCGGCGGAGTTCCGGTGGTTGACGGTAATACCCGTCGTCGATCAGTTGCACGAGCCGTGGGCGTCGGATCGATGGAACGACCGCATTCATGCCGAGATCGGTTCCAGCGCATCGTTCTTCGAGCCGGAGCATTGTTGGGAGGGCAGTGTGGCCGATGTCGTCGCCACGCAGGGGCCGTTCCCGGATCGCCAGATTCTGGTCTGTGGCTCGCCGGGAATGGAAGCAGCGACCGTCCGCGCGCTCGTCGAGATCGGCACCCCGCTGGACGCCATTCGCCGCTGAACGCCCAGAAATCAGGGCAGCTGCAGAATCCGTCGCAGATGCGCCAGGTCCTCGGCCGATATCGTCGTGAATTCCGGCGGCGGGGCGTCGGCGATCGCTCGGGCCTTCTCGGCGAGGAGGCGTCCGGTGTCGGTGAGTCCGATGATGCGGCGTCGGCGATCGGTGGGATCTTCGGTGCGGACCACCAATCCGCGTTTTTCCAACTCCCGAACGTTGAGCGAGACGTACGGCGCGTCGGAGGCGAGGATCTCGGCCAGCTCGGTGACCGTCCGATCGCCGGTGAGCAACTTGGTCAGCAGCTTGGCTCGCAGGAAACTCATCCCGGTCGCGTCGGCGACGGCTCGTCGGGTGTCGTGCTTCTCGAGCATCAGTGCACGCATCTCGCGCCAGACGTGCGCTGCATCCCCGGTCATACGAGCACCGGTTGGTCGATTCGATCGGCGGTCGCGCGGGCCCATCGGCCGGTGGTGACCACTGCGAGCACCGTGACGACCACGCCTGCGCCCGCGATGACGAACCACGCAGGAACTGCGGCGGCGGTGAAACCGTCGGAGATCTCGCCGACGATGCTCGCCGTGACGATGGATCCGACGACGGCGACGCCGAGCGACTGGCCCACCTGCCTGCTCGTCGACGCGATGGCGGATGCCACTCCGGCCTGACTGCGCGGCATTCCGGACACCGCGGTGTTGGTGATCGGGGCGTTGACCATGCCGAAGGATATTCCGAAGATCACGTACGCAACGGCCAGCCACGCGAACGACGTCGTCGGAGTCAGTCGGGTGAGCATCAGCGCCGAGGTCACGAAGCCGATTCCCGCAACGAGCAGCGGTAGGCGCGCTCCCAGGGTGCCGACGATGCGACCGGAGATCGGCGCGAAGATCAGTGTCATCAACGCCATCGGCAGGGTGTAGAGACCGGCGTGCAGTGGTGAGTATCCGCGCACGTCCTGCAGGTAGAGGGTGTTGAGGAACAGGAATCCGCCGAGGGACGCGAACGCGCACACGGCGATCACCGTCGCTCCGCTGAAGGGCGCGCTCCTGAAGAACTTCAGTTGGATGAGCGGTTCCTCGATGCGCGACTCGACCACCAGTAGTCCGACGAGAGAGCCGACGGCGACGGCACCGGTGAACACGATCAGCGGCGATCCCCACCCCTTCGCGGGACCTTCGATGATGGTGAACACCAGCGACGCGAGGAACGCGAAGATGAGGAACTGGCCGGCCGGATCGAACTTGCGTGAGTGCTCGGCCTTGGATTCCGGGACGAATTTCAGGGTCATCGCCAACGCGAAGATCCCGACGGGGACGTTGATCCAGAAGATGGACTGCCAGCCGGCACCGGTGACGAGGATGCCGCCCAGCGCTGGGCCGGCCGACATGGAGATTCCGACGACGGCACCCCACATGCCGATGGCTCCGGCCCGTTCTTTCGGATCGGTGAAGGTGTTGGTGATGATCGACATCGCGACGGGATTCATCATCGAGCCACCGATTGCCTGGAGCATGCGGAAGGCGACGAGCCAGCCGAGCGACGGTGCGACGCTGCACAGCAGGGAGCCGAGGACGAACGTTCCGGTGCCGATCAGGAAGAAGCGCTTGCGGCCGTACTTGTCGGCCATCGAGCCGCCGAGCATCAGCAGAGATGCCACGACCAGCGTGTATGCGTCGATGATCCACTGCAGACCCGAGACCGACGCGTCCAGATCTGCGCGCATCGACGGCAGCGCGACGTTGACGATCGTGTTGTCGGTGCTGACGAGAAACAGGCTCAGGCAGCAGATGCCGAGCACGAGATACCGGTGTCGTCGAGTCAACTCGGCCACGTTCACCTCCGTGATAATGCTTGTATATATATAACTATTACATGAGTACTCCTAAATTGTTCGACGAGCAAGTGAGAAGCGGGCACGGCGCGCCCGATAGGGTGTGTGTCACAGACTTGCTCGAACCCGATTGCTCGCTGAATGGAGAACAACAGTGGCTTCCGAGATCGCACCAGGCGACCTGGTTCAGGCGTCCGGGCACGCCGGCCCGTGGAAGGTGCTCGAGATCCGTCAGGGTCTGGCATTGCTCGAGCATCACGACGGTCATCGGTTGTCGGTACGCACCACCACGGTCGAGGTGGTGCGGAAGGCGTCGAGCAGTGAAGGTTCGGCTCGGCAGGCCGAGACGGAGACCGACAGCCCTTCACTGTTCGACGAGAGCTGACCTACCTCCCCTTACCGTCTACGGCGTACTTCTGGCGTAGCGACTTCGAGATCTGCTTGTACTCACGCAGCTTCTCGCTGCGTGCTCGGGCATCGTGCCTGGAGGTGGCCCAGGCGTTCTCCCGCAACAATTTTCGGTAGTTGCCCAACCGTCTCTCGGTGAGCTCACCTGCATCGACGGCGGCAAGGACTGCACATCCGGGTTCGTGTTCGTGCGCGCAATCGCCGAATCGACACGACGCGGCGAGTTCGTCGATGTCGGAGAAAGCGCTCGTCACAGCGTCTTCCGATCCCTGGACGCCCACCGAACGCAGACCCGGGGTGTCCAACAGCACCAGGTTCGAAGAAGGAATCGGCACCAACTCCCGATGCACGGTCGTGTGCCTGCCTTTGCCGTCGCCCTCGCGGGTCGCCCCGGTGGCGAGAACCGAACCACCCAACAGGGCGTTGCCGAGTGTCGACTTTCCCGATCCCGACGGCCCGATCAGGGCGACCGTGCCGTGCAGATGTGCTGCCAGCGAATCGATTCCGCCGTCCGAGACTGCACTGGTGCTGCACACGGTGACGCCAGGCGCGGCGGCGAGCAACAATTCTTCGGCGACGCTTCCGCTGTCGGTCTTGGTGATCGCGAGAACGGGAACAGCGCCGCTGCCCCAGGCGAGGGTGATGTAGCGCTCGACGCGTCCGAGGTCGAGGGCGGTGTCCGACGCGACCGTGACGACGACGGTATCGACGTTGGCTCCGAGAACCTGTGTGTCGGATGTGGTTCCGGCGGAGGCGCGTTCGATGGCCGTCCGGCGGGGGAGGATGGCGATCAGCCGGAACGATTCTCCGTCGAGTGCCACCCAATCCCCTGTGCAGGTGCCGCCACCTGTGCATCGAGCGATTCCGTTCTCGGTGACCGCGTCGAATCCGCCGCGGTCGACGCGAACGACGCGGGCGAGAACTGCGTCGTGAGATAGATTTTCGAACTCATCCAGCCAATGCTGATCGAGGCCGTAGTGAAGTAGAGAAGACATGCGAGGGTTCCTTCGGAGAGGAGTGACGTGGGCTCGGGTGTGCGCTCGTCCAGGTGGCCACGATGCCCACCTCCTCACTGTTGGAATACACAAAAAGAAACCGTCGACGGCAAAGTTACAGCCGTCGACGGTTCGAAGGAAAGCGAATTTATCGGGTGAGGCTGGTGCCCTCCGCCGGCGCTGCGAGCGCGGTCAGGAAGGAGCGGGCCCAGCGATCGACGTCGTGGGCGAGAACCTGCCTGCGCATGGCGCGCATCTGACGCTTACCGGACTCCGGCTCCTGCTCGAGGGCTCCGATGATCGCGTCCTTCACGCTGTCCAGGTCGTGTGGGTTGCACAGGTATGCCTGGCGCAGTTCGGCTGCGGCGCCGGTGAATTCGCTGAGCACCAGCGCGCCACCGAGATCGCTGCGGCAGGCCACATACTCCTTGGCGACGAGGTTCATGCCGTCGCGCAGCGGAGTGACCAGCATGACGTCGGCGGCGACGAAGTATGCCAGCAGGTCGTCGCGGGGGATCGGTCGGTGCAGGTAATGCACCACGGGGTGGCCCACCTGGCCGTACTCGCCGTTGATGCGGCCCACCTGCTGCTCGATTTCACCGCGCATGGCGACGTAGCTCTCGACGCGTTCACGGCTGGGCGTCGCCAACTGCACGATGACGTTCTCGGCCGGATCGACGCGGCCCTCTTCGAGTAGTTCGCGGAACGCGTTGAGCCTGACGTCGATCCCCTTGGTGTAGTCCAGGCGATCGACGCCGAGCATGATGCGCTTGGGGTTGCCCAGATCCTTGCGCAGTTGCTTCGCGCGATCACGGACGGCCTTGGAGCGCGACTTGGTGTCGAGGTCACCGGAATCGATGGAGATCGGGAACGCGCCGACTCGCACGGTCCGGAAGCCGACCTGCACGACGCCCAACTTGGACCGCACTCCGACGGTTCCGCGGGACGTGGTTCCACCGGCGAGGCGTCGGGCGAGGTAGAGGAAGTTCTGGGCACCGCCGGACAGGTGGAAGCCGATGAGGTCGGCACCGAGCAGTCCTTCGACGATCTCGGTGCGCCACGGCATCTGCATGAACAGCTCGATCGGCGGGAACGGGATGTGCAGAAAGAACCCGATGGTCAGATCGGGGCGCAGCATCCGCAGCATTTTCGGCACGAGCTGGAGCTGGTAGTCCTGGATCCAGACCGTCGCGCCCTGCGCGGCCGCCTCGGAGGTCTTCTCGGCGAAGCGGCGGTTGACCTCGACGTAGGCGTTCCACCAGTCGCGGTCGTACTCCGGCTTGACGATGACGTCGTGGTAGAGCGGCCACAGTGTCGCGTTGGAGAAGCCCTCGTAGTACTGGGTGTATTCCTTCTCGCTGATCGTGACCGGACGCAGCTGCAGGCCGTCCTCGACGAAGGGTTCGACGTCGACGTCCGAGACGCCGACCCACCCCACCCACGCGCCCTTGTTGGCACGCAGAATCGGTTCGAGAGCGGTGACCAACCCGCCAGGGCTTCGCTTCCATCGTGTGCTCCCGTCCGGGAGCTTTTCCAGATCGACCGGCAACCGGTTGGCTACGACGACAAAATCCGAACCCTGCGAGGCGTCAGCCACAACTGTCCAATCCGCTTGTAGATCCTTGGGTAAACAGTCCTGCGAAGAGTGTCAGTCGGTCTTCGCTACGGGATCTATACCCAACATCGACAGCAACATGCGGCATTCGTCGGCATCGGTCGCGTAGGCCGCGACGACGCGCTGAGCCTGGCTGGCCGTCTCGTATTCGAGTGGGACGATGTCTTCGTCGGCGATGTCGTTGTCGGTGGAGGTCTTGGCAGGCATGGTGTTCTCCGTACTCTCTGCTGGGCTTACATGGTGTTCGTTGGTCCCGACTCTATGTAAATGTGGCACCCCATCGCCAGTTCCCGATGCCCTAGGCTGCAGCAAATGACCGTTTCTGTGCCGCTCCGCCGTGCTCGGACAGTGGTGGAGGTGCCCTCTCCGGCCACCGGCTCCGCAATTCTGCGTCGCACCGTTCGACGGCATCGCACCCGCCTGATCGTCTCGTCGCTGCTGTTCGGGGTGCATCAACTGTGCGAAACGATGGTCCCGGTGGCGATCGGACTGATCGTCTCGCGGGCCATCGACACCGGTGATGTGACCGCGATGGTGCTCTCGTTGGTCGGTCTGGCGGCCTTGTTCGTCACCCTGTCGTACGCGTGGCGGATCGGTGCCCGCATCATCGTGGTCGCCATCGAGCGGGAGGCGCACCTGGTGCGCGTGGAGGTCGCCGGTCGCGTCCTCGATCCGCGGGGTGTGCGTACCGAGTTGTCGGCGGGTGAGTTGCTGACGGTCTCGACGTCCGACGCCGAGAAGGAGTCCTGGATTCTCGATCTGATCGCACGGGTCTTCGCGTCCGCGGTGGCGGTCGTCGCGTCCGCCGTCGCGCTGATCGTGATCGACGTTCCGCTCGGTCTCGCCGTCGTCATCGGGACACCGGTCATCCTCATCGCGCTGCAACGACTCGCTCCGTTGCTCACCCGTGCTGCCACCGCGCAGCAGGCCGAGGTGGCCGGGGTGTCGGGTATGGCAACCGATCTGGTCAGCGGTGTCCGGCCGCTTCGCGGAATCGGTGCCGAGGATGCCGCGACGCAGCGATTCGTGACATCGAGTCGAACAGCGTTGGCTGCGACTCTGAAGCTCGCTCGCGCGAACAACGTCTATCAGGGCCTGTCGGCAACGGTCAACGCGTTGCTGGCCGTCGGGATCGCCGGTACCGCCGGGTGGTTCGCGCTGCAGGGCCGGATCTCGGTCGGTGAGTTGATCACCGTCATCGGCCTCGCGCAGTTCGTCATCGAACCTCTCACCGGATTGTCGAAGATCCCCGGCGTGGTGGCGATGGTGCGCGGATCCGCCGATCGGCTCGCCCTCGTACTCGGTGCGGAACACGTTCTACCGCAGTCCGAGTCAACGGTTCCGGTAGACACAGATCTTGCCGTCGACGACGTTCGGTTCCGATCGCTCGACGGTCTCACGTTCAGCACCGAACCGGGCGAGATGCTCGGCGTGGTCACGTACCGGCCGCAGGACGGGGAAGCGCTCGCTACGCTGCTGTCCGGTCAGATCTCCGACGCCGACTACACCGGATCGGTTCGTATCGGCGGCATCACGGCGGGAGAGATCGATCTTCGATGCGCCCGAGAGACCGTGCTCGTCGAACCCCACATCACCGACCTGTTCGCGGGAACCGTCCGCAGCAACGTCACCGCAGGCCGGGAGCGGCCCGACGCCGAACTCGACGTCGTGCTGCACGCCTCCGCGGCCACCGACGTCGTCGAATTGCACGAGGCCGGTCTCGACCACGCCGTCACCGACCGCGGAGCCAGCCTGTCCGGCGGCCAACGCCAGCGAGTGGCGTTGGCGCGCGCACTATCGGTCGACGCACCGGTCCTGGTGCTGCACGACCCCACCACGGCCGTCGACGCCGTCACCGAGCACGCCATCGCCTGCGGCATCGCCGAACTCCGACATACCGAACGAGGCTCGCAGACAACGATCCTCATCACCACGAGCCCCGCGTTGCTGTCGGTGACCCATCGCGTTCTCGTCGTCGACGACGGTCGCGTCGTCGCCGAGGGCACGCACCACCATCTCGCGTCCTCGGACGCGCAGTACAAGGACGCGGTGCTGCGATGACCACCCCCGAACTTCTTCCCATCGCCACCGGTGCTCGCTCCGGTCGGTGGCTGCTCGAACAGCTGCGGCTACGGAAAGTTCGCACCGCGGTGACGCTGCTGCTCGGCGCGGTTGCCGCGGCCATGTCGCTGGTACCCGTCTACGTGCTGGGTGTTCTGGTCGACCGTGTCCGCGACGGTGCCGACACGTCGACGATCATCGGTGTCGTCGTCGTGATCTCGGTGGCCGCGGTGATCGGCGGCATCGTCACCGGTTTCAGCGGATATCTCATCAGCACTCTCGGTGAGGGCATTCTCGCGTCTCTGCGCGAGGCCGTCGTGCGCCGCGCGCTGCACCTGCCCGTTGCCACGTTGGAGCGAGTGGGCAAGGGCGACCTGCTCTCCCGGGTGGGCGACGACGTCGCGGTGATGGCCAAGTCCATCGGTGAGGTGATCCCGCAGCTCGTCGGCGCGATCCTGCTCGTGTGCCTCAGCATGATCACGATGCTCGGCATCGATTGGCGGCTCGGCCTGGCCGGGCTCGTCGCGCTGCCGATGTACGTCCTCGCGCTGCGCTGGTATCTGCCGCGCTCGGCACCGAAGTACGCAGCCGAACGCGTCGCGATGGGCGAGCGAGCGCAGTCGTTCGTCAGCAGCATGCAGGGCGCGAAAACCGTTCGCGCATACGGACTCGAGTCGGCGCACCTGAGCGAGATCGACAGAGCGTCGGCGAAGGCCCGAGACATCGGCGTCGACGTGTTCCGCCTGTTCACCCGATTCGGATCACGGAGCAACCGCGCCGAGTGCGTCGGACTGTCGGTGATCCTGCTGGCCGGATTCCTGCTCGTGCGAGGCGATTACGTCACCGTCGGCGAGACGACAGCCGCGGCGCTGCTGTTCCACCGCCTGTTCAATCCGATCGGCACCCTGCTGTTCACGTTCGACGACATCCAGTCCGCCGGTGCGTCGTTGGCCCGGCTGGTCGGCGTCATCGACATCCCGGACGAGCGACCGGTGGGCGACGGCTCCGTGCCCGCCGACGCCACCTTGGACGTCACCGATCTGCGGCACGAGTACGAGTCCGGGCACGAGGTGCTGCACGGGGTGAACCTGAGGGTCGGTGACGGCGAGACCGTCGCACTCGTCGGATCCACCGGTGCAGGCAAATCCACGATCGCGGCGATCGCGGCCGGTTCCATGGCGTCGACGGCGGGGACGGTTCGTGTCGGCGGAGCATCACTGGATGCGCTGGGCAGCGACGGGTTACGACGACACGTGGCGATCGTCAGCCAGGAGGTCCACGTGTTCGCCGGCCGATTGATCGACGACGTGCGGCTCGCCGCCCCGGCTGCCGGTCGCGACGACGTCGAAGCCGCACTGCGCACCGTCGGAGCCTGGGCATGGGTCGAGGCGCTCTCGGATGGCCTGGACACCGCGGTCGGCGAGGGCGGGCATCAGTTGACCGCGGCCCAGTCGCAGCAATTGGCCTTGGCGCGACTGGTTCTCGCCGATCCGGCCGTCGCCGTGCTGGACGAGGCCACCGCGGAAGCCGGCAGTTCCGGTGCGCGAGACCTCGAGGCGGCGGCCGAGGCCGCGACCAGGGGCCGCAGCACGTTGATCGTCGCGCACCGGCTGACCCAGGCTGCTGCCGCCGATCGTGTGGTGGTGTTGGAGCATGGCCGGATTCTGGAGCAGGGTCCGCACGAGGAGCTGGTCGCCGCCGGTGGACGCTACGCGCAGTTGTGGGAGGCGTGGCAGGGTCGCTGATTGATGTAGGGATTTGCCTAAAGCTATTAGGTTTGGTTACGGTGTCCTCGAACGAATGAGGAGGCCGGTATGGCACGCGCAGGATTGACCGCGCAGCGCATCGTGGAAGCAGGAGCGGATCTGGCCGATGAGGTCGGTTTCGATCGCGTCACCGCCAGTGAGATAGCCAGACGCTTCGACGTCAAGGTGGCGAGCCTGTATTCGCACCTGAAGAGCGCGCACGAGTTGAACGTCGGGATCGCGCTGCTGGCGTTGGAGGAACTAGCAGACAGGGTGTCCGAGGCCCTGGCAGGCCGAGCGGGCAAGGACGCGTTGGTAGCCGTCGCCGATGCGTATCTCGACTATTCGCGCGAACATCCAGGTCGATATGCAGCGACGCAGTTTCCACTCGATCACGAGACCGCTCTTGCGAGTGCGGGAGTGCGTCACTCGGCGATGATGAAGGCGATTCTCCGCGGGTACGACCTCGGCGAAGAAGATCAGGTACACGCAGTTCGATTGCTCGGCAGTGTCTTTCACGGCTACGCCAGCCTCGATGCGGCCGGCTCGTTCGCCCACAGTGCTCCCGACTCGCAGCAGTCCTGGGTCCGCATCCTCGACGGAATCGACACACTCTTACAGCACTGGAGGCAGTGACATGGAACCGATCTCCGAACGCGACATCAGGTCGTCGTTCGTCAACTCGTCCAAGGGTGACGCCGGTCGGCTCTCCCTTCCCGAGATGTTCGACGCGGTGCCGTGGGACGATCTCGACTTCTTCGGTTGGGTCGATCCCAAGCTCGCCGGGAGGAGCTACATCGTCGTTCCCTCGGGGGACCGCCTGCGCGGAATCTCGTTGCGCTACAAAGTCGGTGGGCCACGCACAGCACAGATGTGCAGCATCTGCCTCACCACGCACGCCAACGGTGGAGTGTCGTTGATGGCCGCCGCGAAAGCCGGAGAATCCGGCAGACGCGGCAACACGGTGGGCACCTACATCTGCTCGGACCTCGCCTGCTCGCTGTATGCACGCAAGAAGAAGACCCCGGCGCTGGGCCGTCAGTTCAAGGAGGACTTCGACGTCGAGACACGAACCGCAGCAGTCGAAGACAACATCGCCGCGTTTCTCGCTCGGGTTCTCGATTGATCAACTGATGGTGTGTACTCGGATGCCGGCGTCCTCGGGGTCGATGTCGTCCCGCAGCACGAATCGCCTGTCGTAGTCCCCGCCGTTCTGGGTGCGGTAGGGGATGGCCCGGTCGGTGGGCAGGCTCTTCAGTCGCTGTAGCAGCTCCGATTCTGCTGCAGCGTAATCGGTTTCGGTCATCCGGTCGGCGCTCGCCACGAGAACGGGCGGCAGTACGGACATCCCGGTGTAGAACAGGATGCCGTGCTGGATCGGATACAGCATCTCGTCAAGATCGCCGTTGATGCCGCGTGGGGAGACGGTGTGTTCGCTGCCGCCCATGCTGACGACGACCATCGCACGCCTTCCGGCGAGCATGCCGTCGCCGTAGCGCCGCGACCGGCCGTCCGCACGTTTGATGCCGTAGCCGAACCCCTCGACGAAGACGCGATCCACCCAGCCCTTCATGATCGCGGGCATCGAGAACCACCACAGCGGAAACTGCAGTACGACGGCATCGGCCCGTAGCAGCTTCTGTTGCTCGGCCACGATGTCCGGGGTCTGGGTGCCGGCCGCGAGTGCCGAGCTCGACGCGGTCGCCACCTTGAATCGCTCTGCCGGATCGTGGTCGTAGTCTGCCGGCCGGACCACTGGATTCCACTGCATCGCATACAGATCCGATTGTTCGACGGTATGGCCGTCGGACCGGAGTTGTTCGAGGGCTGCATCGCGCAGGGAACCGTTGAGGGAGCGGGCGTCTGGATGGGCATATACCCACAGGATGTTCATGCACTCGATCCTGGGCTACGCCGCCGTCCGGAACCAGTGGCATGAAAGACAACATGTGAAAGAATTCGGCCATGACGCATCGCATCGCGGTCTATGTGCGCGACGGCCTTCTCGCCATGGAGTTGGGCATCGTGCATCGTCTGTTCGGGCAGGCCCGGTCCGATTCCGGCGATCCGCTGTACGAGGTGATCACCTGCACCGACGTGCCCGGTCCGATTCGCACCGACTCCGACGTTCGGATACTCGTCGAGCGGGGGCTCGACGCCGTGGCCGATGCCGACACCGTCATCGTGCCGGCGTCCGACGCCGACTACGCGTCCGATGGCACTGTCTCCACCTTGTTCGAAGGGTTGTCGACCCAGAGGTTGGCGTCGATCTGTACTGGGTCGTTCGTGCTGGCTGCGGCAGGGCTGCTCGACGGCAAACGCGCCACCACCCACTGGAAGTCGGCCGCTTTATTCGCCGAGCTGTATCCGCAGGTGTTGCTCGATCCCAACGTGCTCTACACCGAGGACGGCAATGTACTGACCGCGGCTGGGGAGGCGTCGGGAATCGACCTGTGCCTGCACATGATTCGGCAGGATTTCGGAGCGGCAGTGGCGAATCGCGTGGCACGCGGGACCGTCGTTCCACCCCACCGCAACGGTGGTCAGGCGCAATACATCGACACTCCGGTGCCGCGGACGCACAGTACGTCGACGGCGGCCGCGCAGGAATGGGCTCTGCGCAATCTGAGATCGACCCTGTCCGTGGAGGATCTGGCCCGGCATCAGGCGATGAGTGTGCGGACGTTCTCACGCAGGTTCGTCGCCGAAGTCGGTGTCTCCCCGGCTCGATGGATCGTGGCGCAGCGCGTGCAACGAGCGCGAGAGTTGCTCGAGAATACGGACCTGACCATCGAACGCATCGCGCACGACACGGGATTCGGCACGGCAACGTCGCTGCGAAATCAAATTGCTGCGGAGCTGGGTGTCTCGCCGAGCGCGTATCGGGCGACATTCAGAGTGGGCAGTTGACTCGCCTACCACACGCCTCCGACAGGTTAGTGTTCACGAATAGCTAAGCAGAGCAGTAGTTTTCGGTTTAACTATGATTGTCAGTCGAACGCGCGTTCGATACACTTGCTTCCATGACGACGGAGATCTGGCAACTGAGCGAGAGTGAACTACTCGCCGAATCTGCCGCGGTCTCCCATGAGATTCAGTTGTTGGAGGCCCGGCGGATTGCCCTTGTCGCCGAGATCGACACCCGCGTCTCACGGGAGAAGCTCGGGTTCCCTGGACCTGCCGGCTGGCTGACCTCCACCACCCTTCTCTCGCCGTCCAAGGCCACCAAGATCGTCGCCCTCGCCCGCGGACTGAAGAACTTCCCCGACATCGCCGACGCCGTGAACACCGGAGTCATGTCCGTCGACCACGCCGCGTTGATCCTCACCTTCGCCGAAACCCCACCGAAGGACCTCCCGGAAGAGGGGCGCGTTATGGCCCGCAAAGCGATGATCGCCGCCGCGACCGGGCCCGAAGCGCGCACCGGCCGGATCCGGGCAGCGATCACCAAGCTCGAGGACGAGTTCGGCGGCAAGACCCCACCCGCCGAGGACACCGACCGCAACGAATTCTTCGCCTCCAAGACCTTGAACGGGCGGTTGGTACTCAAGGGAGATTTCGATGCGATCACTGGCGAGAAGCTGCTCACCGCACTCTCGCCGCTGACCGAACCCCGCCCCGCTGCCGACGGCACCGAGACACCCAAAACCGGAGACGATCGCAGCCCCGCCAAGCGACGAGCCGACGCCTTCGGGCACATCCTCGACCACTACCTTGCCTCGAGTGATCGACCCATCGAAGGCGGTGAACGCCCGCACCTGAACCTGCACATCAGCCTGCGCGATCTCACCGACCTCCGCGACAGTGCCGACACTGTCGATGACATCGCCGACGACGAGAACACCCGCGCTGCAGACGAATCCGATGACGACGGCCGCCCTGCCACGGATCGCGGCGCATACAGGGACCTGTTCGGTGACGGCACCACCGTCGGGTGGCTGCCCTGGATGGGACCGCTCTCGCGCAACACCTCCCGCCAACTCGCGTGCGATTGCATTCTCACCGCCATCGTCATGGACGAGAACGGCTCCCCGATCAACCTCGCCCGCACCGCCCGCACCGTCACCGCCAAACAACGCAAAGCGCTCATCGCCCGCGATCACGGTTGCGCGTTCCCCGGCTGCGGAAAACCCGCCGCCTGGACCGAAGGACATCACATCTGGCACTGGGGCGACGGCGGACCCACCGACATGAACAACCTGGTTCTGTTGTGCGGATTCCACCACCGACTCATGCACCACAGTGACTGGGAAGTGTTCATCGGCGTCGACAACCACCCCTGGTTCATCCCACCGGCAACCGTCGACCCCTACCGACAACCCCGACCATCCCACGCCCGAGCTGGCCCCCACATCGCTTAACCATCGACATACAGACCAGCCCCGCACCGAGAACACGGTGCGGGGCTGGAAGAGGTTGGCCGTGAGCCTGATTCGAGCTGTCAGTCCTTGTTCTTCTCCGCGATGAACAGTTTCTCGATGCGCTCCGCCTCGTCCTTCTTGGCGGCGGCTTCGTCGGAACGCTCAGCCGCTTCGGCCAATTCGGCCTCGGACGGCGCTGCGGCCAGCTTCTCCTGCTTGTCGACCTGAGCCTGCTGAGCCTTCTTGCGATCCTCGGCTGCCTTCGCGGTGGCAGCGGCCTGCTCGTCGGCCTTCTTCTTGTCCGCAGCTGCCTTGCGCTCGGCGTCCTGGGCGGCCTCGCGCTTGCGCTGCTCGGCCTCCTGGCGGGCGTCACGTGCAGCTTCCTGGGCTGCGGCGTCTGCTGCGCGGCGATCCTTCTCGGCGGTCTCGCGAGCGATCTTCAGTTCGTCGTCGGCCGCGGCCTTCTTGGCCCGAGCCTCGGCGTCTAGGCGCGCTGCCTCGGCGCGGTTCTCGGTGCTGTCGACGAGAGTCTCGCCGCGGTCGGCGAGGCCCTTGTCTCCCAGCAGGTTTCCGACGGCGCGGTCCAGCGATCCGAGCGTGTGCTCGTACACCAGGCGCGCGGGTGACTCCGCATTCATCTTCTCGACCACGTTGGTCTCGATGAGCTGCAACGGAATTCGAGCGATCTTGTACTGAATGCGAAGAATGGTCATCGGTATGGCTAGGACACTCATAAGCGAAACTCCTGTTTTGCGGTAGTGGTTCAGGCCTGGTTGCGGAGCTCTTCGGCCTTCTTGCGATCGGCTTCGGCCTGACGAAGTGCTTCCTGGTGCTTCTGTGCGGCCACCATCTCGTCGGAGTCCGCTGCGGCCTGCTCGACGCGTCGCTCGTCCGCGGCCTCGATCTGCTCGGCGGTCGCGTCGACCTCCGCAGCAGCGCGCTCCTGCGCCACTGCCTCTCGCTTCTCCTGTTCGGCGGCGGCCACCTGGGTCTGGCGCACACGGTCAGCGTTGGCCTCGGTGACCGCGGCGTTCTCTTCTGCGGCTTCCCGACGGCTCTCCGCCGCGGTACGCACGTCGGCCAGTTCCTCGGCGGCCTCGGTGGCCTGCGCCTCGGCGACCCGCTCCGTGGCGTTGGCCTCCTTGCGCTCGCGGGCCTGTGCGGCCTGCAATTGGCCCTCGGCTGTCAACGAGTCGTTGCCGGTCACCGCACCCGCGACCTCTTTGGCCTTGCCCTTGATTCCGTCGAGCAGTCCCTTGCGCGCTTCGCCCGCTACGTTCTCGTCAGTCATGTAACACCAGGTACCCACTGACTGTTCGAGTAACCCCACGTCGGTATCGGACGATACGATCGCCGACGAACGAATCAGCAGTAAGGAGACGTATGCCAATCGCCAAGATCAACGGCATCGACATCAACTACCAGGTCAAGGGCAGTGGAGACCTGGTCGTTCTCGTCATGGGCACCGGCAGCCCCGGTCGTGTGTGGGAGCTGCATCAGGTGCCCGCTCTCACAGCAGCGGGTTACCGCGTGTGCACATTCGACAATCGCGGCATCGCTCCGTCGTCGGAGAGCACACACGGCATCACCATGGAGGACATGGTGGCCGACACCGCCGGTTTGATCGAGCTCGTCCGCAACGGCGACGAGAAGGCCTACGTCGTCGGAACGTCGATGGGCTCACGCGTCGCGCAGGAGCTTGCACTGAGCAGGCCCGACCTGGTTCGCAAAGCCGTGTTCCTCGCCGGCCACGCGCGAGTGGACGAGTTCCAGAAGACGCTTGCGCAGGGTGAACGAGCCCTCTACGACAAGCGTGTGGAGCTTCCCGGCACCTATTCGGCAGCAGTGACAGCGGTGATGAACCTGTCGCCTGCAACGTTACGTGATTCTCGCGGGGCGCGCGACTGGCTGGACCTGTTCGAGTTCTCCGCCTCCTCGCCGTCCGCCGGAGTGCGCGCTCAGCTGGGCATGGAGGACGATTTCGATCGAACGGCGGCCTATCGCGGTGTGGCGGTGCCGTGCCTGTCGGTCGGATTCGCCGACGATCGCATGATCCCGCCGTACTTGGGCAAGGAGCTGGCCGACGCCATCCCCGGCGCCCGGTACGTGGAGATAGCGGACGCCGGGCACTACGGATATCTCGAGCGTCCCGAGGCCGTCAATGCCGAACTGCTCGGCTTCTTCAAGGCCTGACGGCACCACGGCCCGAGCTGCGTTGCTAGGGTCGTGTGGCACCTCACGGTGCAGACTTACCAACCAAACGTTCGCGACGAGTGAGGCGAGATGAGTACCAACCCGTTCGATGACGAAGACGGACGCTTCTTCGTGCTGGTCAACGACGAAGACCAGCATTCGCTGTGGCCGACGTTCTCCGAGGTCCCTCAGGGATGGCGTGTCGTCTTCGGTGAAGACACCCGCGCCGCGTGCTTGGAGTACGTCGAGAAGAACTGGACCGACATGCGTCCGCGCAGCCTGCGTGAGGCCATGGAGGCCGACGCTGCTGCACGCGCATCCGCTGAGGGAACCCCCAGCACAGAGGCCTGAGTTCCGCCTTCTACGAAGGACTCGTACCGCGCCGCCGACGAACTGTCGGTCGGCGCGGTTCTTCTGTGCGGCGAAGCGTCGGGCGTAGTAGTTCCTCGGTGCGCGCGATGATGCGCGGTCGACGCAGGGTTCGGGCACCCCACTCGCCCAGTGTCACACCCGCGGCCAAACCGCAGCCGACGCCGAACGCCGCGAACAACGAGCTGATGCCGAGCAGTAGCTGGTCGTTGAGGATCGCGTACAGACCGCGATACAACGCCAGGCCGGGGAGCAGCGGAGTGATACCCGCGACGGCGACGATCAACGGCGGAATCAGCGCACGACGAGCCAACAGACCACCCGCGAAGCCGACGACGGTAGCAGCGATGGCGGAGGCGATGATCGGTCCCACATTGAGTGTCTGCGAGAGCAGATACACCAGCGAGCCCGCGAAGCCGCCCATGAATGCAGCCGTCAACGCACGACGTTCGGCGTAGCAGGCCAGTGCATAGAACAGTGACGCTGCCGCGCCGGCGATCACCTTGGTGGGGACCTGCAGGATGTCCGGTGGCGCCAGGTTGCTGATCTGCGGCAGATCGCTGCCGATCAGTGCCGCCAACCGCAGAGACGTCGCGACGCCGGCGATGATGCCGCCGGTCATCATCAACACCTCGAAGAATCTCGACACCGCGGTGATCGGGGCACCGGTGATCGCGTCCTGCACCGAGCCGACGAGCGAGAGCCCCGAGAGCAGCACGATCACACCCGCAGCAATGACCTGCGACGGCGAAATATCGATGTTCAGCTGGTCCTGGAAGTTGTAGAGCGTGATCGCCGGTGTCGCCGCAACGAAGCCGCCGACGACCTGCTGGAAGAAGAACGGCAGGCCCGCGCGGTTGAGTACGCGTCCGATGCGGTCGATCACCATCGTCGTCAGGAAGCTGACCACAGCCACCAAAGCGCCACCGCCGAGCAGCACACTGATGGCCGCGGCCATGCCCGACCACGCCAGCGTCGCAATCCAGCGGTTGTATGGGTGCGGGGCCTTGGTTATCTCGTCGAGTCGCTCGAGCGCCGCACTCGGCGGCACCATCTTCACGCGCACGGCGCGAATGAGGCGGTCGACCTCGGCCAGCCGCGTGAAGTCCATCGACCGGTAATGCACGATGCGCATCGTCGACGCAGGCGGCCGCGTCGGGCCGCGGTGAGCGCTGAGGGTGATCGAGTTGTACGTGACGTCGACATCGCACCGTGCGAGGCCGTACGTCGCGGCGATGAACTGCACCTGAGTCGCCGTATCCATCGCTGCCGTGCCCGAAGCCAACAGAACTTCGCCGACGCGAACCGCAAGGTCCAAGACCTCCGCAACCGACGCATCGTCGGTCAGATCGATCGGACGAAGGGGCGACGGTGCTGCGGTCGGTGTATCGATGGTGGCCCGACGCTCACCGGTGAGACGGCTCAGCGAAGCCGTCAGGTCTTGCAGGAAAGTCATGACCGTCTTTACACGTTGCTGGGGTGATCCACGGACAAGGTACCTGTTGACACTGAGTGTCCGATGAACGGATATGATTGCCTCGCTTCACTGCCTCCTTAGCTCAGCGGTAGAGCACTCGCCTTGTAAGCGAGCGGTCAACGGTTCAATCCCGTTAGGAGGCTCCATCAAAAATAGGGTCTGATCAGGCCTTTTGCGTTATCTCTAATGAGATTCATTGCCGATTAGGCGAGCTCGGTGTCACAGAATGTCACAAGTGCTTCAAAACTCGTCGGAACAGCGCCTGGTGAGTCCGTCTACTCCTTGGTGGACGGTCGCGGACGAACGCCGGTCAACTCGCATCGTCGGATGGCTCGTCGCGACGTCGGACGAGTGACTGCAGAGTGTCGGCCGCGCCCAGTAGCGCGTGGTTCTGGGAGTGGACATAGGTGCGCATCGTGAAGGCGTTGTCCGAATGCCCCAGCCATGCCGAGATCACGGCAATAGGCACACCTTGAAGGTGCAGCAGAGTCCCGCACGTGTGACGCGCGTCGTGGAGGCGTATGTCGGACACCTTGCTGTTGATGCATAGCCTGCGCCAATAGTCGCTGACCGTATCGGGATGAAATGGTCGCCCGACAGCGTCGGACACGACGTAGGTGCCGGGGCCGACGTAGCTCGAACTCTTTCGTTCCACACCCTGCAAGTGGTGCGCAGTTTCGAGTGCGGATTTGAGGGCTGGCGTGAGGGGGAGCGTGCGCTTGGACTTTTCTGTCTTCGGCGGACCCTCGACGACGCGTCCATTGACCGAGACTCGCGTGTTGTTGATTGTCAGACTGCCGGCGTGAAGATCGACATCGTTCCACCTAAGCCCGCACAGTTCACCGCGTCTTAGGCCGCTCAGCGCAAGCAACCAGGCGTGCCCGTTCCGGTCGGCCGTCGATGCTTCCAGGAGGCGTTGCACTTCGTCTTCCGTGAATGTCTGCATCTCGACGTTCACACGGGGCGCTCGGTCGACGAGCGCGGCAACGTCTCGTACCAATCGCCCTTCTCGCATCAGCCCGGTGAGGACTGCGCTTACAAGGTTGAGCATCGGATTGATCGAAGTGGCCTTCCACGGACGTCGCAGTTGGCCATCGGGTTTGACCGAGCTGCCGGCCAGTAGATCGTTCACCAGGGCGTCCAAGTGACCTTTGGTCAACTTCTGCACCGCTAGCCCGCCGTAAGTATCGCGCAGCGGTTGAAGGGCATGGGTATACGCGGCTTTTGTGGACTCACGTACGCGTCGTCCGGCAAGCCACTCAGCGCAAGCCTCTTCGATCGTGGTGGTCGAGGAGGGAACGAACGTCCCCTTCGAGACTTCCTCGAGCACCTTGGAGAGGGCTGCGCGAGCGTCCTTCTCCGTAAGAAACCGACGACGCAACTGCGTTCGCTTCGATGCCCGGGTGCCGGTGGCGTCGGCACCACCAGCGTCGACCGTCATTTGATACCGCAACTCGGTACTGCCGGTAGACCGATTGGTGACGTAAATCTTCTTGATCTGTGGCGGCAGTTGCTGCCTAGCCATCCTCTTCGTCCTGCGTGTTCATGCCCAGTTCAGTCATACGTCTGAAGAGCTCTTCCGAACGCCGTCGAGCATCCTCGTACAGATACTGCATCGACTCGATATGTTCGGTGGATTCTCTCTTGGACAATCCGTTTCGGAGCTGCACCCGGGCGCGCCGCATCGCCTTCAACGCATCGAGCCATTCACGAGTGACTCCAACGCGATCGTTCTTCGGGTCGAAGGTGTCACGTACCCACATCTCGAAAGGAGCGTCGGATTCCTCCTCGGACCAGTCGGAGCTCGGCCGCATCAGCCCGGCCTCCCCGCTGAACCAGCGAAGGGCATCGTGAGACTCCTGTTGCAGCCCTGGGAGGACCTCGACTCTTCCTTTGGGGAGGTCCGGATAGACCAGTTGCGCTGGTGAGACTCCCAGTGCCGCAGCTAGAATCAAGAGTTCCGAGACGTCCAAGCTCTTCTTGCGTCCGGTCTCCAGGTCCGCGACTACAGATCGCGAGATCCCCCACCCGAAGTCAACCGTCCTGTCGGCAAGCTTTGCTGCGGACAGAGCGGAGTGGTCTTTACCTCGGAGTCGGCGCACTTCCGAGGCGACCCGGGCAACGATTGATTCCGCCCACGACTGCGTCATGGTTACGCAGTCTAGCGGAGATTGTCTCCCCGTTGTGGGATGGCTACGTACTTGTTACTCTGTGGTGGAACCACGTGGACTGACCGGAAATGTCCTGCAAGATGTGGCGCTACTACACAATTCAGTGGAGGTGCTGAAGATGCCCAGACGGTTGCTGTCTGTCCCGGAGGCTATGGCTTGCACGGGACTTGGACGTTCCAACTTCTTCAACAAGATCGCGTCCGGGGAAATCCGGAGCGTGAAGGTCGGCAAGCGCCGGCTGATCCCGGATACGGCCATCGATGAGTACATCGAAGGTCTCGAGGCGCAATCCGACGCCAGCTCAGGCGTCGCGTGAGGCCGAGAGCCAACTGTCCCTCAGGAAACTGAAACGCCCCCGGAAAATCTCAGTGTTACCAGCACCGAGGCCGAGGGCGTCGAAACCACAACCCGTGAGGAAGGAGCTTCGCCACCGATCATAGAGCGTCTTGATAAGTCATTCAAGACATTTCGCCGAGTCACCGTTCTCCGCCCTCGATTTCGGTCAGGGACCGAGCGGGCGATGACGCATGTTTCGACCCGCGACAGCGCGGTCGAGTTCTTCTGCTCGTGCCGCACAAGCCTTGGCTACGGGACTTCCTAGCAAGGCCTGATGTGCCGCAGCAGCGTCGTTTTCTGGCAGAGCCCGACGTAACACCAGCCTGCCGCCGGCCTGTGCACCCTTTGTAAATCCTCGGAGACCGGCCCCGAGGCACCACCAGCTCGACTGATCATTGAACGGGTGGCGATACCGATTAGCCGCGCGCCCATCGAGGCGCGGGGCTATCGGGCGTGGAGCGGACAACGTGGGTGCGGAAATTGGCTGAGGGGCCATGGGGGGTCCGGAGGGAACGAACGAAGTCCCTTGTCTTTCATACGTCACCACTATGGAGGTACCAGTTGAGCTCTCGACCCATCTGCAGTGCTGACATGACCAAGTTGTCCGGCATGACGAACCGTCATTCAGGCCTCGATCTTTCAGTCCACGCCGCTCGCTTACTCAAATCCGTTGTGCACGTCGATTCCGTGAAGATCCAAACAGAGCAACATATTTGGCTACTTCAGCTCAAGCGCGGCAGTTCGCCGGTGCAGGCCGTTCCCGCTAGCGGTGCGGCGGCGTTCCGCAGAACTGACGTACCAGAATTACCCGCAAAGAGTGCCTCAGATGACTCGCTGGCGACGGGCGTCATACGTCCTGCGGTGGTTACACCTCCATTGCCCACAAAGGATGCGAGTCGAGCTTGGGATGTGTTGGTAGTAAACGCTTCTCATACCCCTGTGGCATGCATTTCGCCTATGGCACGCGACTCGCGTTTCGTGCCCTTTACCTGCAATACATCCAACCCTTCTACAGGGTGCGACTCATCCGTCGGTTCCAAGGCGTGCATGACATCCCATACCCGCAATACCGCCAGTTCGTCCCATTCATCCATGGAAAGTGAGACCCACCATGCCCGCGGACATCTTTGCGTTCTGCAACCAGAAGGGCGGCGTGGGTAAGACCACCACCGTCTTTCACCTCGCCTACGCCGTCGCCCAAGCAGGGAAGCGAGCACTCGTAATCGACGTGGATCCGCAAGGCAACGCCAGCACAGTCCTGACCAAGACCGAGTTAGAGAGCGATGAGGTCGGTGTTGCGGACGTTCTCGCCGAATCATCGAACGCGACCATCGCCGATGCTGTTGTCCCCACCATCTGGCCTGACGTAGACCTGGTACCCACGTCGCCGGGAAACGAGTCCCTGGCCTATGTCCGCGATCAATTGGTCGTCGCCGGTGCCGGCCGAGAACGGCGGCTTCGCGACGCAATCGACGTCGTACGAGGCGTGTACGACGTGGTCCTCATCGATTGCCCACCTAGCCTCGATCTGCTGACTATCAACGCCCTTGTTGCAGCGCGCGCCGCCGTAGTCGTGACTCAGTCCGCGCTGTTCTCAGCCAATGGACTCGCGCGATTGCTGCGCACCATCGATGCAGTCAAGCGCAGCTACAACCCGGACCTCGTCATGCTCGGTGCGATAGTCAACCTCCACGAGATCGCGACGATCAGCGGCCGAGAACAATTGAGCGAGATCGCCGCAAGCATCAACGTTCTCGGTGATGCCGTACCCAAGCGGGTTGTCATCAAAGACTCAATGGAAGCCCAAACCAGCCTGGTCGACTGGGGGACAACACAATCTCGCAGCCTGTCGACGATCTATCGCGACACTCTCGCGCTGCTCACGAAGGGACACCTGTGATGGCCCGGCCCGAACGTATGAAGAGCGCACTCGCCGGATCGAGCCCGGTCGATCCCCCGGAGAACTCGCGGCAGCCCCACGACACTGTTTCGTCGGCCGAGACCGGTGCGCAACCGTTACCGGACCACGCAAAACAGAAGCGTTCGTACTACCTCTACCAGTCCACCGTCGACGATCTTCTCAACGCAGCCGAAGCGCTGTCCGCAACGCCCGGCGCACCGCGGGGCCCGTCGGATCTGGTCAATGCGGCAATCGAAGACTACTTGGAGTTGTTGCGCAACAGGTTCAACGACGGTGCGCCGTTCCCGCAACGAACGGGCCCCCTCGCACGAGGACCGAGAATCCGATGAGCCGATCACATTCCGCGGCAACCCCGTTGACAACGAAGCCGTCAGACGTCGTTGCGCTCCATCCCGCGATTTTGCAGTGGGCTCTCGCGACAGCCGTTGCGCTGACAGTTGGCATCGCCGGAGCGTCCTTCTGGCTCAGTTTCGCTGTGTTGCGTGATCTCGCGGTGATGGCAGGGATAGGTCCCGGTGAAGCCTGGGTGATTCCGATCGTGCTGGACGGCGCAATCGTCTCGACAACAGTGACGGCGATTGCGCTGTCCAACCACACGGACAACCGCACCATCAAGGGCCGTCGTTTTGTCGTATCGATTTTGCGTGTCGCGGCATCGGCGTCGATTGCGGGCAACTCGTACCACGCAGTGTTGAGTGCGACTTTGCTTCCGGCCGTGGTCTCGGCGGGTATTGCCACCATTGCACCTATTGCGCTCCTTGCTATGACGGAAGTGCTGGCTGTCATCCTTCGTGCCCCCCGCGGAACCGCAGGGGAGGAGTTCGCTCCAAGTGCTGCCACAGAAGAGCCGGATTGGACTGACGCCGACTCCATCCAAGAAGGCCAAAGCCAGAGCGGGGATGACTCAGAGGGTGAAGACGGCTGGCGGGAAGAACAGGTCGACGCGGCGGACTCGTCTCGACGACCAATAGACGCCCTCACCCCGGAAGTTGCAGAGACAGCGCGGCTTCGACACGCACACCGTGAATGGTCGTGGGCACGAATCGGTAGAGAAACGGACGGCTCCGTTGCATCGACCGCGATGCGCCGATATCGGAAGTGGGAAGAAGTCACCGCCGGGATCGTCGAGGGCCGCCAGGACGGGGAATCCGAGCTGGGTGACAAGCCAGCCAGCGAGCGTGATCGGATGTTCGCAGAATAGAAGTGCTGCCGCGACATCGAGCCCTGTTGCTCTCCGTTGCTCCCGCACAATCGCCCCAGACTGTTGATGGCTGGGAGGTGGTCGCCTCGGGTGGTTCAGCGTGCGTCGAAACGTGTGCCGCCCTGGGACCACCTCCGGCGGTCTCCGGATTGAGCTTCGCTGCGCTTCGCCCTGCAGAAAGAACTATTTCTTTCGCACATCTGGCTCCGGTCGAGCTTGCAACACCCTGACCCGTCTTACCCAACCCTGACTCCGCGTTGCTCCGGCCCGATGGGCTCCGAAAACTTTTCAAAGCGCCTGCGGCTGAAAACTTTCCGGATCAGGGCCAGGACGCCGGTCCAGTGCGCCGCCTTCTCTCCTTCGAGCCAGATGACGGCGAAAGAAATTGGCAGAGCGAAAGGGCCGGGGGAGCCGGTCCCGCAACAGAAAGAGAGCCCGACATGCCGCAGAATACTTCCAGCACAGGACGACGGGCCACCGCCGCACACAACGCCCGGACCACCGGAATCGTCACCCACACAACCGTCCTGGTCTCCGGACCCCAACAGGCCACTATCACCGCCACCTCCGCAGCCACCGACGAAGCGCAGATGATCGTCGCACTAGGTCACGTCATGATGACCTTCCGCAGCGCCCAAACAGTTTCCGCAGTCATCACCGGATTCGCCACCGTCCGCGCCGCACTTGCCGGAGCCGATGGACAAGCCCCCCACCCCGCCCAACCAGGCGCAGAATTCGGGGCCGCCGCGATCTCCGTCCTGTGGCTCGACAGCCCTGAGCACACTGCGGTGCCGCATCACCGCTACAGCTCCGAACAACGCCGCACCATCCGCTGGGTAGACCTGCACATGGGACCTGTCACCTGGCGCATCACCGACCGCATCGGGTACGACACATTGATGGCCGAACTCCGACGCGTTCATCGTGCTGCCGTCGGAGTTTTTCTCGACGGCGGCCGCTACCGCCGCGACCCCGCCAAACTCCTCGATGTCTTCGACGACGTCTAGTACCACACGTTCGGCCCCAACCCCGGGGCCGAACGTCGTTTATCCACAGGCTGACTCGACATCACAGCTATCCACACCCTCTCCTGAACTGTCCCCACATCGAGCGCGTCGTTTCGGAGCTCGTGTGACGCTCGACAACAAGCAGCTGGCCGGCCACGAGCGACAAGGAACCAACGATGATCACCTGGACAGTCACCACACACCCTGAGGACAACCCCGAAATTCTGACCGCAACCGGAGCAGAACCCAATCTTCAAGTGGCAAAACGCGCCGCCGCAGATGCCGTCCGTACCGCCCTCCTCGACGCGCGCGAGCACGCATCGTCCGACAACGGCAGCCCGCCGTCCTACCTCGTCACACTCGACGGAACCTGTGCCCTCATCATCGGGCTCGGAAGCTGCAGGCCCGAGAACTACAACGCCGTCCTCGACAGCCTCGAGCAGTTCGACGGCACCGCACCACCGAACCTTCTCTACATCTGACCCACACCTCCGCAATGACGACGAACGCGGCATAGCCAAGCAAAGCGCCACCGGAATATCGAATCCAGTTCTCCCGCAACAGACCCGCGAATGGAAACGAGGCGAACAGATGACCCCATTGAGAGCAGTGGAACCCACCGACGACGACGATCACGCTGATCTGACGGACCATCCGGAGACGGCACCGGAAGCACTGGTCATCTGCGCACTGATGTGGTTGCAGGACACCGACGAGGCCGCCCGCATCGCAGCGACACTGCAGGCCAATGATTTCCATGATCCCGTGTATCGCGAGCTGTACGGCATCGTGCAGGAGCTCATCATCGACAACCTCCCACACGACCCCGCGAGTGTTCTGGGCGTCCTCGTCCGGTCGGGTGCCAGCGGACACCGCGGTGCCCGGCTGCGTCGAACACTGACCGACGTTACCGCAGCGAACGCATGCGGAGCGTCGGCGACCGACTACGCCGGCATGGTCCTGTCGGAAAGCTACCGACGTAGCTTCTACGACGCAGGGATCAGAATTCAGCAGCTCGCCGAGGAAGCGCCGGAAGAATTCCTGTTCGACCAGCTCGTCGAAATCGGAAGGGCGCAACGTGAAGCGACGAACCGCCTGAACGCCTTCCGCAGCGGCAGCACACTATGACCGCGCGGAAAGAGACAGAGTCGGGCGACGAGCGGCGTCGAGCTGCCCTCGCCTCTGCACGATTGGTCGCCATCGATGTCGCGCATCTCGATACAGGCGAAGTCGAGGACCTCGCTGTCGGGCGGGAGATAGATGAAGCGCTCGCCGCCGGCACGACGCTCAGTGACGTCGCGCGGTCCATCGGTCACACCGAGGCAGTCGCCTCAGACCTTCTGGGCAAGTTCCGAGAACTCCGAGACAGTCTCGCGGCGCGCAACCAAATCCCTCTGTTCTGAGCAACATTCAACGCACACCTCGTATTGCCGCTACAACTCGAATAGGCCGACGCCATGAATTTCATCCGCATCGACACCGACCGAGGCACCCTCTACGGACCGTCCTTCGCCGAGACTCTGACGCACTTTTTCGGACAGAACCAGCACGTCGAGTGGGAATGCCACCAGCTGACCGCAGGGTACTCCGGTGTTCGGTGCACAGTGTCGACTGCAATCCGAGTGCATCACCGCGGACAGTGGATTGTCGCAGCCAGGTCTTTCGGCTCCCGCCCGGTCGATGCGATCCCCGAGTGCGCAATGCGCTTCGGATCCAGTTTCGCTACCGCACCGTTCGATGCACCCGAGTTGCCTCGCTGGGTGTACGAGTGGGCGTATGACCTGCTGGTCTGAATTGACGGCAGAGATCGACCGGTGCAGATCGAAAGCGAACTTGCTCCAGCGCTACGGCGTTGACGCGGAGCGCTTCCGTGCACTGAGCATCTTTCGGCCCACGCCACAAGCCCGCCACGTGACGAAACTTCGACGAGATGTCAGAAGGTGCTGCTCAGCGCGCCGCACTCCGAACCAGCCACACGAAAGGAACCCGGCCCGTGCCAGCACAAGCCTGGATCACCCTCATAGTCGGCGTCTTCGCCGTCGTTGGCGTCGCTGGAACCGTCAACCAACGCACCCGAGCGGACAACCGCTCCCAATCCTGGCAACGAATCACCTGGTGCCTCGAACGCACCGTCAGCGACAACCCCGATGAGGTTGCCCTCGGCTGGACGGTGTTCGGCACCGTAGTTGCTACACCGTTCATCGCCAAGACCGACCGTCGCACACTCCGAGCAATCGCGGACCGTGACATCGACCTCGGCAGCGCCGATCTGGCGGAAACCGACGACAACAGTGACAATGGACCTACTGCAGACCGCGAGGAGCGCGCATGACCACCACCGAACCACGCCGGGCATGGACCCCCGAGCAACGCCGGAAGGTCCGCGCCGCAGCCGCAGGAGCCTCGATCAAGCTCCGCGAGTACGACAACGATCCGGTCCCGCAGTGGCTACGCGACGTCGCCGCAGGCATAGACAGTAAGCCGCCGACTGACTGAACACCCCATCAATCCGACAAGGCCCGCCCCCAACCAAGGGACGGGCCTTCGTCATTTGGCGAACGTCGGGAATCGATGCCGTCGACTACGCAGAACGAGTGGCCGCCATGCGGGTGGCAGGTGAATCGAACTCCACTGCGCTCGTCCTGCCACAGCCCGGACAGCAGAGAGAACATAAAGCCGCCGCTCGCGTCGCCGCGGGCGGCTCGCCGCCTGTCATTGTGCGGCGTTGTACGCCTCTTCGATGTCGGCCGGGATGCGGCCGCGTTCGCTAATCTCGTAGCCCTGGTCGAATGCCCACTGCCGAATCGCCCGCGTCTGCTCCGGATCACGCTTGGTTGACCCGCCGGCCGCTGTAGCGGCAGACGCGGCAGCGGCGGAGGGCTTGCGCTTGCGGCCACCGACCCGTGTCGCGTGCCCGACGTAGTAGTCGAGCTTCTTGTGAAACTCGTTCGCGTTCTTCGCCTTCAGGTCGATCGAGTATTCGACGCCGTTGATCGCGAATTCGATCGTCTCGCCGGACTCGTCATCGATGACCGACCCGTCGATATCGTCCACCAATTGGGTTGTCACTCGTTTGGCCACAGCCGGAAAACCTTTCATCGACACATTCGCTATGCGCAACCGCATTCTTATCTATGAGCGTAACCAGCACCGACATCCGCGCTCTTCAGCGACACGGCCATTCGCTACCGCACCGTTCCACGCACCTGCGTTGCTTCGCTGGGTGTGCGACTGAACGGATGTCCTTCTGAGCTGACACGCACGCCTCAGCTCGACCGTAGAACAACAAAAGCGCATGAGCACAGACGCGCTACGACGCTGAAATGGCGCAGAGCCGTGAAGACGGGTCGAGCAACAGGCAGACCCTGCCGCAAGCTAGCCACATGATGCAGCTTCGACGACCTATTGGAAGGTGGTGCGCAACGCGCCGATGGCAACAGCAATGACTACGGCAAACATGATCGACGCAACAACCACGCCGATGCGAAACGCGCCGCCGGCGATGACTCCCGTTGCACGTAGGGGAGCGAACCGCCAACCTGACTCGGACTTTCGAGCTCGCCACAGCGCTCCTACGACGATCAAGCCGACGGCAACAAGTGCGATCACGATCGTGCACCTCCTATCGCAAGCCGTGTCCAACACCGAGCCAGCGACATAAATACATCGCCGTAACCATGTGCAGTGGGCGTGCGTTCTCATTGTGTTCTCGAAATATTGTTGTGTTGCACTGAGTCAGAGCCCTCGATGTGTGCGGTCGTGAAGCCTGCGGCGCTAGCTTCGCTTATATGTCAGGCGATGCTGCGCGCGCCCTCTCCATCCGCGCCTGCGTCTCCTTCTGTCGAAGGGTCTGCAGATGAAGTTAATGCGGAATCCCCAGGGCTCTCCAAATGTTCTTCTGTGCTACTCGCGTCACCCGCGTCATTCTCTGCAGCCGAACCGATATCGGGCCTGGCGGTCGAACGTGCCGACTTCGTCGATTTGACCAATCGCGTCGCTTCCGGCACCGAAAGATCCACCAGCGCAGCGATGCTGGCGTATGTCTCACCCCGTTTCTTGAGCTCTGCGAGTGCCCTTGCGCGTCTCTCATGCGCCGCGTCGAGTTTGGTTTCCGCGTCCCGCCGCAACCGCTCGATCCTCGTGGTCACATCGTCGTTGATTTTTTGTTCGTCGCGGGTGGCATCGAAATACGAAACCAAATCCTGCTCCTGATTCTTCAAGTGCATCTGCGCGTCCGACAGTCGCTGCGCATTCGCTCTCCGAGCCCGTTCCCGAGCGCTGACCGGTCCACCGTTCGAGGGAGTCATGTTGGACAGGCTACCGCCAACATGCTGGCCGGCGAAAGGGTCATACGCACCCACGGTCGCCCTGATTGATCTGTCCTGCTACAACTTTCGTCCCTCATCGTCCATGCACGTTCTAATTCGTCCGAAATCTAGATACTATCGACTTTAGATTCCCTGTATCGCTTCGCGAAATGAAAAACCAAACGCCACACACCTCTTGCACTATTAGTGTCCATGGGCGGAATCTGCGTACTATCGCGACTGTGCCGCGCGATTTAGAAGCAGAATGCGAGCGAGATCGGCCCGTGAGATCTCGTCGCACACCGCCTCGTCGGCGGCTGTGCCCGCGATGATGACTGTTCATGCGCTGCACGCGGGCGACGGCTACACCTACCTCACCCGCGAGGTCGCCAGCGCCGACATTCGCCTCGAACGCGGCCAAGACCTCACCGACTACTACGCCGAAGGCACCGAAGCGGGCATCTGGGGAGGGCGGGCATCGGCCGAACTCGGCGTATCCGGGTACGTCCGCGAGGACCAGATGAAAGCCCTGTTCGGCGAAGGACTGCACCCCGAAGCCCAGGCGTTGATCGACGCCGCCATCCTGGACGGTACGAAGGCGAATGCGGCGATCGAGAGCGTGCGGCTCGGCCGTAAGTTCGCGAGCTTCCGCAACGAAGTGCCGCTGATGAAGCGCATCCGCGCCGAGATCGACAACGACCGCGCCGCCGGCGGAGGGCCGCTCACCGCGGAGCAGTGCCAGCAGATCCGCTACCGCGTCGGAGCCGACGAGTTCCACCGCGAAGTCGGCCGATCACCGGCCAGCGAAGCAGAGCTCGTCCGCTACATCGCCTCGCAGCAACGCCGCGAACGCCAACCCGTCGCCGGCTACGACTGCGTGTTCACTCCACAGAAATCTGTGTCCGTTCTCTGGGGTCTAGGCGACGACGACACCCGTGTCGCGGTCGAGCGTGCACACAGCGCCGCGGTGAGCGATGCCATCGGCTGGGTCGAGGACAACGCCTCCTACACCCGCGTCGGCAAAGCGGGTGTCGGACAGATCGAATCGACCGGCCTGATGTACACCCGGTTCGATCACCGCGACAACCGCAACGGTGACCCGAACCTGCACACCCACGTCGCGATCTCCACCAAAGTGCAAGGCATCGACGGCAAATGGCGCAGCCTCGACGGGCGCGTGCTGCACAAGCTCGCCGTCGCCGCATCCGAACGCTACAACACCCTCATCGAGGAGTACGTCACCCGCGAGCTCGGCACCGTGTTCGCCGACCGACCCGGCACCGGAATCAACAAACGCGCAGTCCGCGAAATCGAGGGCATCCCCGCCGCACTGCTCAGCGAGTTCTCCCGCCGCGACGCCATCGAGTCACGCCTGGAAAAGCTCGTCTCCGACTACCGCAAGACCCACGGCAAAGACCCCTCGACCGCGATGCAGATGCGCCTCGCCGACCAAGCGACCCTGGAAACCCGCAACCAGAAAGCATCCCCGAAATCACTTGGTGCCCAACGCGCTGAATGGCGCGAACGCGCACTCGACGTCGTCGGCCGCCGCGCCCTGAACTCAGCCTTGAAAACGAGCACCGGGAACACGATCACCGTCACCGACGCCGCCGCGATCGACGACCGCGAAATCGCCCGCACCGCTGTCGCACGCATCGCACAGCAACGCTCGAGCTGGAACCGCTGGCACATCCAAGCCGAAGTCCAACGACAACTACGGCCACTGGTGTTCACCACCGCCGCCGAGCGTGACGCGGTCGCCGAGAAGGTCGCCGAAGCCGCGCTCGGCGGGGAGTCGATCCGGTTGACCCGGCAGGTCGACGCGACCCCGGCAGCGTTGCAGCGCAGCGACGGTGCGTCGATCCTGACCGTGCACGGCAACGAGACCTACACCAGCGCAGCGATCCTCGCCGCCGAACACCGCCTCGTCGGTGCCGCCCACACCCCGACCGCGGTCATGGCACCTGCCCACGCCTACACCGCCGCCCTCGCCGCGCACACCCAACGCAAAGGCTGGGATCTCGGCGCGGACAAGAAAGCACTCGTCGAGCACTTCCTGTTCTCCGGTGCCCTGCTGGCTGCCGGTGTCGGTCCGGCCGGCACCGGCAAGACCACCGCCATGCGCGTGGTCGTCGACGCGTGGCGCAGTACCGGATACGACGTGATCGCCCTCGGACCGTCCGCGAAAGCCGCCGGCGTCCTGGGCGACGAACTCGGTGTCACCGGCCGCACCATCGCCGACGTCCTCACCCGCTACGAGAACGAACTCGACACCGGCATCACCCCGGGGGCGATGATCCTCGTCGACGAAGCAGGCATGGCCTCCACCCACGATCTGGACCGGCTGACCTACATCGCCGCCGAGCACAGCGCAGTGGTCCGACTACTCGGCGACCCGCAGCAGCTCGCCGCCGTCGACACCGGGGGTGCACTGAGGCTGGTCGCTCGATCGAGCGCGGCACCGGAACTGGTCTTCGTCCACCGCTTCCGCGACAATGAAGAGGCCGAGATCTCGCTGCGTCTGCGTGACGGTGATACCTCTGTCGCGGCCTGGTACGCCGCGAAAGACCGCGTGCAGCACGGTATGGCCGACGACCTCGCCGAAAAGGTCTTCACTGCGTGGGCGCAGACCTCGGACACCGAGACGACGTCGCTGATGATCGCCAGCACCAACCACGCCGTCCGCGACCTCAACGATCGGGCCCGCACCGAACGACTCGCCAAGGGGCTGGTCAAGAAGGGCGGCAACGACCTCTCCGATGGACTGCGCGCCAGCGCAGGGGACCGCATCGTCACCCGCCGCAACGACACCAGCCTGCGCGTCACCGGCACACGTGGGGAACGGGTCCGCAACGGCGACCTGTGGACGGTCAAGACCGCGCACCGCGACGGCTCGCTGACCGTGCGCCACCTCGAACACGGCGGGCGCATCCGGTTGCCGGCCGAGTACGTCAAAGAGCACTGCGAGCTCGGTTACGCCGCCACCATCCACCGCTCCCAAGGCATGACCGTCGACCAGGTCCACGTCCTCGTCGACGACACCATGAACCGACAGGCCCTCTACGTCGCCCTTACCCGCGGCCGCGACGGAAACCAGCTGTACGTGCCCATCGACCGGATCGTAGACCCGCACCTGATCCACGTGCATCCGGACAAGAAGATCGCCGACGAAGTCGTGCGGACCATCATCGGCCGCGACGGCTCGGACGTCTCGGCGACCGAACAGCAACGCGACGCCGCCGTCGCACACCGCAAACTCGGCTACAACGTCGGCGGATACGAGTACGCGGGCGAACTTATCGACGCGCACCGCATCGAAGCGATCGTGCGCGAGAACATGGGTCCGGAGCTGGCGAACACGATGATCGGCGAAGCCGAATGGGACACCTTCGTCCACCAGTACCGCCGCGCCGAGCAGCTCGGCCTCGACGCCGCCCCCACATTGGCCGCCGCCCGCTCGGAGCGCGAACTCGCCAGCGCCGACTCCGTCTCCGCCGTGATGCACTGGCGACTCGAAAAGCACATCGAGAACGGCGCGGACGAGATGCACGCGTGGGCGCAGAGCATCGAACCGACGCTGCGGACACAGTTCGGTGAGCACGCCGAGACGATCCTCGGCGACGATGGGGCGTGGCCAGACCTCGCCGCCCATTTGCGCAATGCTGAACGCGCCGGCAAAGACCCCCACGCCGCGATCGTGGAACTGCGCCGCGGTGTCACCGACGCCGACCCGAGTGCAGCGGATCTGCTCGACGACTCCGAACGACGCTGGCCCCTCGGCCGAGAAGCACGCGACCACAGTGCCCCGAGTTGGGTGCTGCCGCCGATGCAGGACCGCGAGGGTATCGACCCCGAACTCGTCGCCTGGAGCCGACGCCGATACACCGAGATCGCCGAACGCACCCGCGAGCTCGGACAGAACGCCGTCGACGAACAACCCGCCTGGACCCGCCACCTCGGCGAGGTTCCCGACTCCGGCGGTGCCCGACTGCGCTGGCAGGTCACTGCCGGCCAAGTCGGGGCCTACCGAGAACAATTCGGCATCGACACCGATCGCACGCTCATCGGCGACCGACCCGAACACGGAGAAGCGGCCCGCGCGTGGGATCAGGTCAACGCCCGCATCAAGACAGTCACCGCGCCCGCTCAGGTGCCCGCACACGCAGGCCCCGGACAGCAGTCGGCACCGACCCCGCAATCCGCGACGCCCGATCCGACCGTCGACACGGACCGGGCGCGACGAGAGGCTGCAGAGCAACGCGCGACGGAACAACGCCGCCTCGCCGAGCAACGTAAAGCCGAACGCCGCGAACAACTGCGCCAACAACAGGCCCGCCGATCCGGACCAATCCGCGGACCACGTATTTGAGACCGCCTATCCGCACCTTCCGTCGCCATCAGCGACACCGAGCCAGAATCAATGCTTTGAACCTGGCCCGGTCCGCAGAAGGGCACTTTGGAATCAGGCGGCTAACCCCACGGGCAGCGACGAGGTAAACGAAGATTGCTCTCGCGATGGACGCGTTACATTCCGGTGGGACGAGCGTGCAGGTTGCGAAGTTTGACAGATACGCGACTGCGTGGCGGACAAGAGGTCTTGCTGATTACGGCTCTTACGGACTGACAGTTGTTCGTTTGAGCAAACTGAGTCGAAAGATCGACAGCACAAAATGTTGGTCGTGGCCGTTGGATCGATCGACGAGTGACAGGCCGCGGAACGAAAAGTGTTGTGGGAAAGTAGATGTAGCACTCTACTGCTAGCCCATGTACCAGAATTCGTTCTGGTACCTGTACACAACCCCCCCGTGGATTCGCGATGCGACTTCTCAGGAAGTTCGCGTATGTCGGTCCGGTGATCGAACGCGTGGGCGACCTTATCGACGGCAAAGCGTCCAAATTCGTGTGGTCGATAGACCCGAAACGGTTGCGGAACACAGCCTCGCGCAGATACGGTCATGTATCGTTCTGGCGATTGCCTGACCGGATCTGGTGGCACCGCCAACACGTCGTCGATCTGTTTGATTGCTACTTCTGAGCTCCTGGTACGAATTAGTCAGTTATGCCGAGCTCGTTCTCGATAAGCTGCTGAACTGGCCTTTTCTCCACATGCCGCCATCGAGCACCAGCGACGATTTCCTTGGCGGGATCGATCGACGAAATACAGTGAGCACTCGTGACCGAGGCAGCGGCGAATGCGGTCGCGGTACGGACCGGAATACAGATCGACGGCGTCGCGCGCGACGATCGATAGCACATTTCGTACATCGACCGATCCACCGAAATGACTGTTGGCTGCGTCGTAAGCGAGCAGTAGCGGGGGAGGTCCGTAGGACGCGGCACGGTTGATCGTGTCGATTGCGGCGGGTGCCGGCCTTGAGCCGTCCACTCGGGAGCGCGTCAAGTGGTTGAGGGCCTCACGCAATGCAATGGCGTCTTCGAGTCGATCCGGGGTGATCGGGTCGAGTGCAGGAGGTAGCCCTGCGACGAAGATCCAGGTGTGCAGTGCGTCGCTGTCGACCAGAAGTTCTCTTTCGTTCATGTCGCGCTTGGCGACCGTAGCGACAAAATCCAATGCCAGACTGCCGGATCGGAACGGAAAACCAAGTCTTCGTTGATCTTTGGTCTCCACCACAGGCGGACGACTCACAGCTTCTCCTTGCTCGGGCCAGTGCCACCACTGTTGTGGCCGGCTCCGCCATAGTCAACCCCCGAGGTGTACGTACGGCATCGATTTAAAATCATGTTGAGCACAACACATTCGCGTGAGGGTCTTGACAGGTCACCGACGTGTCGCGTTCAGTATTGCCTATGCAACGAGTAGGGATTCCCCTCACCCGCCGACGCGTCGTGGACTTCATGACGTTCGTCGGCGCGGATTGTCGCTGACTAGCTTCACCCCCTCTAGCGCCACAGAGGCGCTGCGCTACATCACATCGCTCTTCTCCGGCCGTACGTGCCTGCGCCCATTCATCTCAGTCGCTCCACGCTGCCGTCGAGTAGCCACACCAAAGGATCTTCTTGATGCCTGTCGAGTTCATCAGTGCCAGCTTCGTCAACGATTCCACCGAACTGAACCCCACGTCGAGCACCGGAATCGATCCCAAATTCCTGGTTCGCTACGCCCGCGTCCTCGACGACGCCGGGTTCGACTACACCTTGCTTCCCTACGGATCGTCGGGGTGGGATCCGTTCGGCGTAGCCGCCGCGGTCAGCCAACACACCGAGCGGGTGAAACCGCTGGTCGCGCTGCGTCCGAACATCATGTATCCGACGGTTGCGGCCAAGGCGCTCGCCACGTTGGACCAGCTCAGTGGCGGCCGTGCGGCCGTGCACATCATTTCCGGTGGCGACACCGCCGAGCAGGCGCGGGAAGGCGACCGACTGGACAAGTCGGGTCGCTACGAGCGGTCTGCGGAGTACATCGAGATCTTGCGCAAGGTGTGGGCGTCGGACAAACCCTTCGATCACAGCGGTACGTACTACCAGTTCGAGGACTTCCATTCCTCGATCCGTCCAGCGGGCGGATCCATTCCGGTGTCTGTCGGTGGATCTTCCGCCGACGCCTACCGAGTCGGTGGGGCCCTGGGTGACATCTTCGGCTTGTGGGGGGAGCCGCTGGCGGAGACCAAGGAGCAGATGGATGCAGTGTTCGAGCAGGCCGCACTCGCGGGCCGGGTGGACCGCCCCCGCATCTGGGTGACGTTCCGTCCGATCATTGCGCCCACCGAGGAGCTGGCCTGGGAAAAGGCTCACCGGACGTTGGCGCAGCTGAACAAGTCCGGTGGTTGGTCGGCGGCCAAGCCCTCCACCGGCGCGCCGCAGAATGTCGGATCTCAGCGTCTGTTGGAGATCGCCGCACGCGGTGAGGTACACGACCGGGCGTTGTGGACGCCGACAGCGACCGCCACCGGAGCGCGCGGGGCGTCGACGGCTCTGGTCGGAACTCCGGAAACCGTGGCCGCGGCGATTCTCGATTACGTGGACCTGGGTGCGGAGCTCATCTCCATTCGCGGCTACGACAATCTCAACGACGCGATCGACTACGGCCGGTATGTTCTTCCGCTGGTTCGCCAAGAACTGGCCTTACGCGAAAAAGCAGCGTGAGTCGCTACGTCGTCGTCGGAGCCGGCGCAGTCGGGGCAACCTTGGCGGCCGAGTTCGATTCGGCCGGAATCGATTACGTCCTGGTTGCACGCGGGGTGTCGTATCGCGCGATTGCCGACGACGGGTTGCGATACGTCCGGCCGTCCGGTGAACGCACGATTCGGCTCCGCGTGGTCGATGGTCCGGATGCGGTAACGGTCACCACGGCAGACGTTCTGCTTCTCACGGTCAAGGCCCAGCAGGTCGAAGCTGCGGTGGCGCAATGGGCGTGGCGTTCGGTTGAGGGTTCAGAAGATGCTGTGGCGCAGACGATTCCGATCGTGACGTTTCAGAACGGGCTCGACAGTGAGCGCACCGCACTGCGCCGATTCTCCCGCGTCTACGGGGCGTCGATTCGGATCCCAGGAACTCACGTCGAACCCGGCGTAGTGGTGTCGGCGGGCGAGCCGTCCGTTGCGCTGAACTGGTTGGGATGCTTCCCCGGCGGGATCGACTCGACAGCGCAGACGATCGCGCGCGATCTGGGCTTCGCCCATATCCCTACCGATGTCGTCCCGGATATCGGGCAGTGGAAGGCCGCCAAGCTGATCGACAATCTACTCAATGCCGTCGATCTGTTTCGCGTCCATGACGCCGACATCGCCGAGATCGCTGCCGCAGTGCGGTCCGAGGCGGAGTCCGTCTACGCCGCTGCAGGAATCGAGGTGGCCGACTACGGCCGCTCCGCTCTCGATCTGGCTTCACTCGGTGTTGCCGACATCGAGGGCTACAGCAGTACTCGTAGATCCACCTGGCAGAGCGTCGTCCGCGGGTCGAGCGTGGAGACGGACTATCTCAACGGAGAAATCGTCCTGCTCGGTCGCCTGCACGGGATAGCGACACCGGTCAACGAGGCCCTTGCCGTCGCGGCGAACTCCGTCGCTGAGCCGGGATCGCGCGATCTGCGTGCAATTCTGCCCCACGCGAATGCCATCCCGGTATAGCTCTCCGTCCGAACCCCCATCGAAGAAACGAGTCACCATGACCGATTTGGCAGTTGGACGCCAACGGATCGAAGAACCAGTCGACGCCACCGCAGGACTGGTGGCCATCACGCCGCGATCGAAGCGGACCGTCTGGAGCCCACCCCGTGGGGTACGTCGAGCCCTGGGGCCGATCGCTCTCGTGCTCGCCTGGCACGTGTTCGCAGTCACCGGCGTCCTGCACCCCGATGTGCTGGCCGCGCCGCTCGACGTGTTGACGAGAGGATGGGACCTGTGGTCGGACGGTCAGCTGCCCGGCGCGATCATCGCCTCGGGTAAGCGGGTTCTGTTCGGTTTCGCGATCGGTGGAGTGATTGCGCTGACGCTGGCACTGCTGGCCGGGTTGTTTCGGCTCGGAGAGGATCTCCTCGACAGTTCGGTCGGCATGATCCGCATGATTCCCTGGGTCGGCCTGATCCCGCTGTTCATCATCTGGTTCGGTATCGACGAGACTCCGAAGATCGCCCTCGTGGCGCTCGGTGTCTGCTTCCCGTTGTATTTCAACATCTACGGGGCTATTCGTACTGTCGACTCACAGCTGATCGAGGCGGGCGAGACCCTGGGCTTGAAGCGAATCGGGTTGATTCGCCATGTGATCCTCCCGGCCGCACTGCCCGGGGCTCTGGTGGGACTGCGATATGCCCTCGGAACCGCTTGGCTGGCTCTGGTTTTCGCCGAACAGGTCAATGCGAGTGCCGGCATCGGATATCTGATGAACACCGGCCGCGACTTCTTTCAGACCGACGTCATCGTCGTATGCCTCGCGGTGTACGCGATTCTCGGGTTGATTTCCGACCAGCTGGTGCGCCTGCTGTCCAAGGCGTTGCTGTCCTGGCAAGCCTCATTCGAAGGGAAGTGACGACTATGACGCTGGCGGTGAGACTGCGCGGACTGTCGAAGACATTCGGTGACCGCAGGGTGCTCGAAGACCTCGATGTCAATATCGAGGCGGGCGAATTCGTCGTCCTGCTCGGTCACAGTGGCTGCGGGAAGAGCACACTGCTGAGGATACTTGCCGGGCTCGACCAAGACATCGACGGCGATGTTCGGGTGCCGAGCAAGCGTGCGGTCGGATTTCAGTCCCCGCGTCTGATGCCGTGGAAGCGAGTGTGGCGCAACGTCGTCCTCGGACTACCGGGACGACCGGACAAGGGATTGGCCGAACGATATCTTGCCGAAGTCGGTCTGAAGGACCGGGCAGGAAAATGGCCGAAGACACTCTCCGGCGGTGAGGCGCAGCGAGTCTCGCTGGCCCGAGCATTGGTACGCGAGCCGGACCTACTGCTTCTGGACGAGCCCTTCGGCGCTCTCGATGCACTGACGCGAACGAAAGCGCAGGCGTTGGTTGCCGATCTCTGGCGGAAGCACGGCTGCGCAGTGCTGTTGGTGACCCACGACGTGGAAGAAGCGCTGCTGCTTGCCGATCGGGTCCTGGTCATGGACCACGGGCGTATCGAACACGAGGTGCGTATCGATACCCAGCGGCCGCGAGATATCGGCTCCCCCGAATTCGTGACGAACCGTCGTCGACTGTTGAACTGGCTCGGCGTGGCCGACGCCTCCCAAGAAAAGGCTTCCGCGTGATCAAGTCCGTACTCCGCACCCTCGCGGTATTATCCATCGCTGCACTGACCCTCGGGGCATGTAGCTCCGAGGAGGACACCGATGCCCCCGCATCGGGAGTGACCCTGACCTTCGGCGATCAGGTGAAAGGCCTGCAGGTTCTGGCCGAGGCATCCGATGCGTTCGCCGGTGCCGACTACGGCATCGAGTGGGCTCAATTCCAAGGCGCAGCACCGCTGTTCGAGGCCGTGAAGGGCGGATCGGTCGACACCGGCTACGCAGCGGACCTGCCCACATTGCAGGCAATCAGTGCCGGCGTTCCGATCAAATCAGTCGCCGCATTCAAGAGTGACGGCAACGGGAACGTCATCATCGCGCGCGAGGGATCGGGGGTGAACTCCGTTGCCGACCTTAAAGGGAAGACGGTCACGGTCTCCTCGGCCAAGGGCAGTATCGCCGAATACCTGCTCGTCCGTGCGTTGGAGGAGGCCGGGCTGTCCTACAGCGACGTCACGATCCAGTATCTGCTCCCCACCGACGCCCAGGCGGCGTTCGTCAGCGGAAACATCGACGTGTGGGCAACGTTCGGCATCTTCGGGAACATCGGGCTCTCCCGCGGCGGCACACTGCTGGTCGACGGTACCGGCGGGCGCACCACCGGTATCGGAATTCTCAGTGCCACCGACGCTGCGTTGGCCGATCCCGCCAAGAAGACCGCGCTGACCGACGCGATCGCCCGACTCGACAAAGCCGTTGAGTGGGGACAAGATCATCCGGATCTGTGGGCGCAGGCGATCGCCAAAGCCAACAACACGCCTGTTGAAACTGCCGAAGTACTTGTGCAGCAGGGCAACAAGTCCACCACCGCGTTGACTCCCGACGTCGTGGCCGACATTCAAGTCGTAGCCGACACGATGCACGGCGTCGGATCTCTGCAGCCCAACGTCGACGTCGCCGCCACCAGCGACCCGTCTGTGTATCCCGTCCGATGAATATCTTGACCACTCACACGAAAGATCGACCATGACCGCACGAAGGTTGCTGCTTCCAGTTCTTGCCCTCGCGACCGCGCTGACGATATCGACGGCGTGCAGCAGTTCGCCCGACCCCGAGCCGACGTCCTCGGACGGTGTGGACTTGTCTTCCGTGTCGTTGAAAGTCGGTGCCACCGGCTGGAATGCACAGGAGCAGGCCTTGCAGGTCGCAGGCCTGGACGACACCCCGTACTCTCTGGAATTCGCCGTGTTCTCCGGTGGCGACCAGCAGCTGCAGGCGCTCCAGTCCGGCGCACTCGACCTCGCCCAGTCGAGTGAGATTCCGCCCATCTTCGCCGCGGCAGGCGGTACGGTCAAGTTCGACCAGATCGCGGTACAGACGGGTACGACTCTGTTGCAGGAGGTCGTCGTCGGAGGGGGCTCGTCGATCCGTTCGATCGCAGAGCTGCGAGGCAAGAAGGTCGGCTACGTCAAGAACACGACGGCCGCGTACTTCCTCAACGAGTTGCTCAAGGAGAATGGGCTGAGCTGGTCCGACATCGTGCCGCAGCCATTAACCCCCAACGACGGTCTGGCCGCACTGAACGGTGGGTCGATCGACGCCTTCGCGAGCTACGGCAACACCATCATCGCCGCACATCGATCGGGTGCCGAAACGATCGGTTCGGGTGAGAGCATCTTGTCCGGGAACTTCCCGTGGAGCGTGTCGGACGGGGTACTCGACCATCCCGGTCAGAAGGCGGCGGTAGCAGATCTGCTGGCGCGCTTGGACCGAGCGTATGCCTACATTCGAGACGGACATCAGCAGGAGTTCGCCGAGCGCACCGCCGCAGCCACGAACCAGCCCGTCGACAGTGCCCTCGCCCAGATCACCGACGGTGAGGCGCAGAACCCCACGAGCTTCGCGGTTCCGACGGCCGAGGTCGAGTCCAATCAGCAGAAGGTGGCCGATTCGCTGCGTGAGATCGGTGCCCTGCCGAACGAGGTGAATACTTCGGAGCTGTGGTCGGATGGTCTGAGTACCGAGTTGACAGCGGCGTTGGCGGCAGCGAAGTGACGACCGTCGAGCTGACTCGGATCACTGCCGACATCGCCGAACATGCGGCCGAGTACGACCGCACTGGGCAGTTTCCACAGGCCGGAATCGACATCGTGCACCAGGCGGGTCTGCTCACGGCCTCGGTGGCCGGACGATACGGCGGACGGGAGGTCGGCAGTCTGGAGTCCGCCCACATTCTGCACGCACTCGGAGAGGGTGATCCGTCCGTTGCGCTGATCGCGGCGATGACACTGTTCACTCACGCGGCGCAGGCGCGGACTCCCAAGTGGCCGGAGGAGTTGTACGCGCAGGTACTCGACCGATCAGCACTTGAGCCGACGCTTCTCAATTCAGCTCGAGTCGAGCCGGAGCTCGGTTCTCCGGCGCGGGGTGGACTGCCCGCGACCACGGCACGCAAGACTGCGACGGGCTGGTCGCTGACCGGAACCAAGCGGTTCGTCACGGGAGCCCACGGGCTCAGCTACTTTCTGGTGTGGGCCCGTACCGACGAGACCGACACCCGAGTCGGCACGTTCGTCGTTCGTGCCGACAGCCCCGGCATCACCGTCGGAAACAATTGGAACATGCTCGGGCTGCGGGCAAGTGGCTCCGTCGACGTCGAGTTTCTAGACGTCGACGTACCGGCCGATCACGTCATCGACCTTACCGATGCCGCCGCGGGTGGACAGGACAATCGCGCCGCCGCGCAGTTGAACACGGCGCTGGCTGCGCTCTACCTGGGTGTCGGACGTGCTGCCCAGAAGGAGTTCCACCGATTCGCGCACACCAGGGTTCCGGCAAACCTGGGTAAGCCGTTGGCAACAACGGATCGCTTCCGCGACCTTGCCGGCGAGATCGAACTGCAATTGTCCGGTGCCGAGGACCTGCTGTTCTCGGTGATCGAATCCGACGCCGAACCGACGCGGTTGCTCGGTGCGCGGGTTCTGGCGGTTCGGGCACTGACCGACGCCGTCGGCTTGGCCGTCCGCTCGATCGGTAATCCCGGGCTGAGCCAGGACAACCACCTGCAGCGGCACTTTCGTAACGTTCAATCGGCCGGTGTGCATGCGCCGCAGCAAGACACATCGATCGCCATCATCGGTGCCTCGGCACTGAAGTCTTCGTAGAGGATCAGTCATGACAGCCATAATCGAACGTCCGACACTCGAGTTCGACGAGCCGGTAGGCCTCGGCCCACGCGGAACACTGATAGTCCTTCCGGGGCGAGGAGACTCGCCCGGTGTCTACGCCCGGTTCGGTGCACGCATCGCCGTCGACGCGTACCGGGTGCGTGTGGTGCACGGCCCGGCAGAACTCGCCGATACGGTCGCGGCCGCCGTGGGCCCGGTGGTGTTGGTCGGTGTCGACACGGGAGCGATCGACGCGTTACGCGCGGTGCAGGACGACGGGATCGACGCTGCGGCAATGGTATTGGTCGGTCTACCCAGCGCGGGCGATCGAGGCCCGACCGAATGGGAAGACGAGGTCACGGCGCGAGCGAGCTGCCCGACCCAGCAGGCGCGTCTGCGCAGCGGCGATCTCGTGGAGGTGGGTCGGTTGGCTCGGCCCGTCGAAGACGACGTCGTATTGGCCACTACACGTCCGATTCTCGCGCTGCACGGTGCCGACGATTCGATAAGTCCACTGGCGCAAGCGAAAAGCCGCTACGCAGGTGCATCGAACGTGCGTCTGCTGTCGGTGGCCGACGGTCGACACGACGTACTGAACTCGCTCAACCACCGCACCGTCGCGGCCTCGGTGGTGCTGTTTCTGGAAACGCTGAGGGCCGAGACCGAACTGGTGAAGGAGGTCGCGCTGTGACGACTACGCACGGTAGCGAGAAGTTGCTTCTCTCCCCGGGCCGACTGAACGCTGCGCTGCACAGCGCCGTTCCGCCGGTGGTGCTCGATGTCCGGTGGGCCCTCGGAGACCTGGACGGGCACCGACACTACCTCGATGCTCACATTCCCGGTGCGGTGTTCGTCGATCTCGACACCGAGTTGGCCGCTCACGGCGAACCCGAGGACGGACGCCATCCCCTGCCCATCGTCGAGACTCTTCAGGCTGCGGCGCGGCGGTGGGGAGTGCGAACCGGCATCCCTGTGGTGGTCTACGACAACACCGGTAATCTGGCTGCCGCGCGGGCGTGGTGGCTGCTGACTTGGGCAGGCGTGGCGGACGTGACACTTCTCGACGGGGGATTGTCCGCCTGGATCGGCGAAGGCAACGACACGGTATCGGGAGAGCAGACCCCTTCCGAGCCGGGCGACATCGTGCTCACCGGGGGACATCTACCTACCATGACAGCCGACGATGCTGCTGTACAACCGGATTCGGGAACACTGATCGACGCGCGGGCGGCCGAGCGGTACTCCGGTGCGGCCGAACCCATCGATCCGAGAGCCGGCCACATCCCGGGCGCGGTGAGTCTGCCCACGGCCTGCAATCTCGACTCCGACGGCACGTTTCTCCCGGCCGAGGTGCTGCGTGATCGCTTCTCCGAGGTCGGTGACGACGTGGCGGTGTACTGCGGTTCTGGAATCACCGCAGCCCACGAGATTTTCGCACTGAAGCTCGCAGGTATCGACGCAGCGCTCTATCCGGGTTCGTGGTCACAATGGTCCTCGGACCCGGCCCGCCCGGTCGCCACCGGAACGTCGCCTCGATGACGGCGGTGACCGATACCGACTTCGTCGGCGAACTGAAGTCCAACTTCGGTCGAAAGGCGGTGTTCGACAACGCTGCTCTGTCGAGTCTGAGCATCGACAGGTCCGGTTGGGAGCCCGAGGGCTCACCCGTGGCGGCGGTGTTCGCGGAGTCGACCGGCGACGTGTCGGCGCTGCTGAAGGCCGCGGGAAGGTTCGGCGTTCCGGTCGTGACCAGGGGTGCGGGCACCGGGCTGTCCGGTGGGGCAGTCGCGCGATCGGGTGAAGTGGTGCTGAGCCTGGAAAGAATGAACAGCATCGTCGAACTGTCCGAGCAGGATCAGATCGTCCGAGCGCAGGCCGGCGTGATCACTGCCGACATAGATTCGGCCGCAGCGCGAGTGGGGCTTCGCTACGCTCCCGATCCGGGAAGTGTCGCGATTTCGACCATCGGTGGCAACATCGCCACCAATGCCGGCGGTCTGAGGTGTGCCAAGTACGGGGTCACCAAGGACTCGGTACTCGGACTCGAAGTGGTGCTCGCCGACGGGCGAGTGGTGAGAACGGGCGGGCGCACCGTCAAAGGTGTTGCGGGGTATGATCTCACGTCACTGATCGTCGGATCCGAGGGAACGCTCGGTGTCGTGACCGAAGCTACGCTGCGATTGCGACCCGCCCCCGCGTCCACCGACACGGTCGCAGCATTCTTCGGCTCGGTGGGCGAGGCTGCCGCTGCTGCGTCGGCGATCACTGCGGCCGGATTACAGCCGTCGGTATGTGAGTTGTTGGACTTCGCGTGCCTTCGCGCCATCGATGCTGCCGAGGGAACTGCATTGAGTGCGAGAGGAAATGCGTTCCTTCTGGTTCAAGCAGACGGTGCCGGATCGGGGCCCGAGGCTGCTCTCATCGAGGGCTTGCTCGGACCGTTGGCGAAGCACGTGGAGCGAAGCGTCGATGCGCAGTCCGCAGACGAGTTGGTACGCATCAGGCGTGGTGCGTTGCCTGCTCTGGAGCGGCTCGGCCGAGTTCTTATCGAGGATATCGCGGTGCCGCGATCGCAGCTGGGTCCGATGACCGACCGTATCGAGCGCATCGCCGACGCGCACGGAGTGACAGTTGCGACGATGGCCCATGCTGGTGACGGAAACCTGCACCCAATCTTCGTCGTCCCGAGTGGGGAGATACCGGCCGAAGTGTGGACTGCGGCCGGGGAGGTATTCGGTGCAGCACTGGAATTCGGTGGCACCTTGACCGGTGAGCACGGCGTCGGTCTGCTCAAACAACAGTGGCTCGGCGACGAAATCGGTAGCGACGTCAGCGAATTGATGCACGGAATCAAATCCGTGTTCGATCCAAGCGGAATTTTGAATCCCGGCAAGGCCCTCCCAACGCGATGACGGTCCTGTCAGTGTCTGGCTGGATACCGAAACAGCGCGGATCGCGTCAAGATCTGCCAATCGATCACCCCGGTAATCGCAGCACGAGCGAAGTACTGAGCTGATGGAACTGGACACTGCCGATCAATTCAAGGCCAACACGCCAGCCGATATCGGGGCGGGGAGTGTAAAGCCAGTGCCTGGGATGCTGGTTCCCATTCGGGCGCGGCGACCGGCACCCCGGCTGCGTACTCATGCTGTAGGTCCACAGTTCGTGGACTTCGATCAGGTATACGGAGCCCAGGCACCCATGCGGGCGTTGAAGGTCCAATCGATGCCCTCGAACATCACGGGGCTGTCGGGGTCGGCGGGGTCGAGTGGTTCGGCGAGGCCGGAGTCGATGGCCATGTCCATGTCGTCGGCGGGGATGGTGCGCACTTCCTCGGCCGCGGTGACGTCGGCGACCGGTGCCGGCGGGGCAGCAAGTGGTTCGGGGCGGGCGCCGACGTCGGCGTCGACGAACCCCTCGATGCCGGCGAGCGTGGCCGGCGGCAGCGGGCGGTGCGCACACTGATCGTGGGTGCAACTGTCGAAGTCCGAGATGTCACGAACGCGCGCCATGAGCGGCCGAAACCACTGGGTGTGCCAGGCGGTGAGGTCGTCGCGGTACTCGTCACCGCGGTAGTAGGCATCGGTCCACGCCGCCATCAGGGCGCTCAGTTCCTCGACGACGGGATCGTGGCGGTACCAGCACGGCGGGATCTTGGTGCCGAGCTCGTAGCGCTCCCGCAGCCACGTGGTCCAGTCGATCAGCTCCGACCACAGGGCCCGCGCCCGCTCGGCATCGAGGTACCGCCAGGTGAACCGCGACGGCACCAGCTCTTCCTGCCCGGCCCCCGGTGCGGTCACGACAGCGTCGTCCCGTCACTGACCTTGTCGGGCACCACCGCACCGGACCGGACGTCGGTACGAGGCGCGGTGCCCGACGCCACGATCTCGTCGAACACCTTCTGCGAGCGCAGCACCGCGGCACGTGATTCCTTCTCGTCCCACACCGTCGGCAGGTGCACCAGGATCGGCGGCGCGGTCCGGTAGATCAGCAGACCCTGGTAGGGGTCCATCTGACGGATCTGCGCCGGCGACATCACCGGTACCTCTCGCAGCGTCGGCCCGGACCGGGCGTTCCCGGAGGGCTGCCACTCGTACCGGTCGCCGAGCATCTTCGAGATCGCCTGCAGCTCGTCGCCTTTGAGGCCGGGCAGGATCAGGCGGGCGGGGGAGTTGTCGGCGAACATCTTGCCCGCGACCGCGCCCCAGCGGAGCTTGTTCTGCTCTTCGTTGTGGGCGTAGGCGTGGATGGTGATGCCCCGGCCACCCGAGTCCGACATCAGATCCGGCAGGCCCGGGATCGGGGCGACGTTGTTGACTTCGTCGAGCTCGAACCGGATCGGGGGATCGAATCGGCCACCGGGCAGGGACTGCGAATGCCGGTCGGCGAGGTGGTGCACTTCGCTGGCCAGGGCCGCGATGAACGGTGCCGCAGAATTGTCCTTGCCCTTCGATACCAGATGCAGCGTGTCCGCGCCGGATCGAATGAACTCGTCGATATCGAACGACTCGCGCATCGGTACATCGACCGCCTTGAGCAGTGCGGGGGAGGCGAGCGGGGCGAGGAGTCTGCTGGCCGCGCCGATCATGTCATCGGAGGAGTCCGATCCGGAGTCGAGGATCTGGCCGAGTTCGGCTTCCCAGCCGGGCATCGTCCGCATCAGGATCTCACGTGGTTCGCGGCCTTTACGCGAGTTCACCCAGACGCGCAGCGTGGCCAGATCCGCACCACTGATCGCGGCCGCGTGCAGGTAGCAGCGCAGCAGCACGACTGCTTTGTCTTCCCAGTAGCCGCCGTTCTTGGTATCTCCCATAGGCATTGCCGACACCAAGCTCTGCGCGCGTCGGATCGCCACGTCCGGGTCCTGGCAACCGGAGAGGATCGACCAGCGGATCGGGTCGGGCCATCCGGTGGTGTTGTCCGGATCGAAGATCGACACCCGCCCGAGCGCGGCGCGGTGCTCGTACGTCGCCGAGATCAGATCCACTTTCGTCGACGTCACCAGCAGTGCACCGGGTGCGTCCATGCAGCGCCGATACGCCACGCGCCAGGTCTTACCCGAGCCGGTGACACCCTCGACGAGCATGCAGTCGTTCTGTTTGATGTAGACGACCCTGTCGGGGTCGACCATGTTGCGGCCCAACGCGATCGCGACCTCGCTCGCGTCCAGCCTTGAGGCCCGCGTGCCCTTCAACGACGAACGGGTGGCGACGGCAGCGGTGCGAACACTCTTCTCGTCGATACCTGCCCGGGCGAGCTCATGTCGGCCGGCGAAACCCCGTTGCGCCTGACCGCGGTGGTGCTGCCAGTCGTCAATCTCGGAGCTGATCCACAGCGCCACAGCGGTATACAGCGCACCGAGCACCAGAATGCACACCCACGTCACCCACGCCGGGCCCGGCTGCGCGCTCGCCGGCCACGCGGCCGCGGGGTCCGACGGGTTCGTGACCAACCCACGGAAGATCGAGAACAGCTCACCGAGGCTGGTGGGCATCGCGATCACCTTGCCCGAGACCAGCGAGGAGACCATGCCGCCGCCGGCGACAGCGAACACCACACCCACGATCAGAGCGGCACCGACCCAGACCTCGGACGGAACGAACGGATCGCTGGGCCTACGGGGAGGGGATTGCATCGCACTCATCGAACTGTCCTGTCGTCGGTGGAAGGGACACGCCGGGAATAGCTTTCGAGCACATGCAGCTCGGCGGCGAGACCGACAGCGCAGTCCGCGTCGGCCACCGGGTCGAGGGCGGCGAGGTTGGCTCGTAGTCGGGTGATCCGGATGTACCGGACCACCGCGGCGGCGTCGGTATCGGAGACCGGGTCGGAATGGGTGATCTCGTACCGCCCCTGGTCGGGGAGGTGCGTCACGGTGGCCGGGGTGCGTTGACCACTGCGCTCGGTGATCGAGCGGGCAAGGTCGTGCGCGAGGCGGTGCGCGAGGTCCGGTGCCCACTGTCCGAGCAGCACTGTCGAGTTCGGCAGCGGGTCGGGCCGAGTCGAGAGCACACGCACGTCGACGCCGGCTTCCGCACTCACGCGGCCATCGGGGCCGACGCCGCCCTGCCACTGGATCGGCAGGGCGACGCCGTCGACGGCGGCACGCAGGTAGCCCGGTGCCGGTATCCGCGCTGTGCGGACGCCGGCGCTGTAGGCCGGGATGGCGGCGAGTGCGCAGGCGATCTCGCCCGCGGTACCGGACACACAGACGTCGTCGGCACCGTCGGAGACTGGAGTGTGCGTGATGGTGACGGTGATGTCGGGCCAGTCGAGGCCGGCGGCATGGCTGACGGCGAATCGCGCTGCGGCCGAGGGGGACGCGAACCGCCTCTCCCCGCTCGCGCAGGTGTAGTCGTACCCGATCGGGGCCGGCGAGCTCACGCGCACGTCGATGGTGCGGGAACGCCGGGCCGCTGACGAGGAGGGCGATGAGGTGCTCATGCTGGCTTGACTCCTTTGACGGCGGCATCGGTGTCGGTGAGGGCGATCTCCTGCGGTGAGCGGACGTGTTCCATGAGGATCGGGTCGGACGAGCCGATCTTGACCAGGCATTCGCCCTGGCCCAGGCCCATGATGATGTCGATGGACCCGGGCGGCAGGTGATACATCTCCGCGGTCTCGCGGGCGTCGTCGTAACGTTCCTGCGCGAACAGGAACACGATTCCCGCCTCCTGCATGAGCGCCCGAGCGGGGGAATCGTGGGGCATGTCCGAGGGGTGATGGAAGGCCGAAACGGTCGACAGGCCCAGTCCACGAGAGAGTTTCATGTTCGACCGGAACACAGTGCCGGTCGATCCTTCGGCGACGTGCCAGCCTTCCTCGACGATGAGAATGGTCTGCTTGGACACCGACGAGCGTGCCGCGAGCAGGTTCGCCAACCAGGTGTTGATCACGGTCATCACCACCCGCAGCGCAGGCCCTTCGGTCGGCAACGCGGAGACGTCGAAGTGCGCGAAGGGGTGCTCGAGCGCCTCCCGGACCTCCGGGGAGGTTTCTGCGTCGACGAGGCCTTTGAGGTCCCTGTCGACCAGGCGCAGCAGGGCCAGGCCCGGCTCGTAGCCCCATTCGAGCGAGCGCTCGGACCAGCGGTCACCGAAGTACGTTCCGTCGTCGGTGGACGGCTCGACGAGGCGGCGGGCGAGATCCTCGAGCACCGGTGCGCGACCGGACGCGGCGGCGTCGGCGTTGACCAGCTCCAACGCTCGGCCGACGGCGCTCTTCTCCGGGGTGGTCAGCGGGCGTTCCATCGTGTCGGCGAGGACGGCGAGCACGAGGGCTTCCTGACCGGCCGGGGTGACACCGTCGAGGCCGCCGGCGTGTTCACCGCCGGTGGTGATCGCGGGATCGAGCAGGTTCAGCCTGGCACCGCCGCCACCGGTTTTGAACCGGACCGATTCCACCCCGAGGGTGCGGGCGAAGATGGAGTACTCGCCCTCGCTGCCCTGACGTTTCTTGTCGATGACCACCACCTGTCGGCCGAAGATGATCTGCCGCCACAAAAACGCGGTCTTGATCATCGACGACTTGCCCTTGCCGATGTCCCCGACGACGCAGACGTTGATGTTGGAGATGTCGGTGCCGTAGAGCTCGAACGGATCGGTGATCACCAGGTCCTGGGAGATCCGGTTCAGGCCGGTCACCGCTCCCTGGTGGCGGGCACTGCGGCGGCTGATGGCCAGGTTCAGCGCTTCGGACTGCCTGGTCGTACTCCACGCACCTTCGGAGCGGGGTTCGTACCATCCGTAACGGTCGAGGAGCGCGAACCGCCGAGGTGGCTTACGGCGGGCAATCCGCTGGGGGAGCGCCTGCGCGGCCTCGAGGACGGCACCGCCGTCGCCGAGTCGTTCGCGATCGCCGCCGAGCAACCGCGGGCGTACCGGTTGCTCGGTCGCGGCCGGTCGAGTGTACGGACGATGGGTGGTGTGTTGCGGCATCGAAATCTCCTGGGCTACTTGGTGTAGCGCGTCACGGCGAGACCGCGAGCGAAGGGAAGGGTGGTGAACAGGGCGACGTCGTGCGTGTCGTCCTGCCATGTGATGGTTTTGATTGCCGATTCGTCGGCGGCTTCCTCCACGCGCATGCAGGCCCGCTCGAGGTCGTCTTCGTCGCGGCCGGTGACCGCGACGGCGAGGGAGTAGATGGTGCCGTGATGGCCCGAGCCGGGCATCAGATCGGCGCGTCGACGCCCGGACGCGGTGGCCATCACTTCGGCCGAGCCGTCGCCGGTGATGCCTTTGCGTGCGGCGCTTTCCTGCGCCGCCTTGTCCTGGGTGAAGTCTTGGCTGGCCGCTTCCCGGGCGACGGCGTCGGGCACGAAATCGACTCGGACACTGACTGTTCGGATCGTTGGTGAGGGCGGGTTCTCGTCGTCGCCGATGTCGGGGCCGACCCCGGTCAGCAGCGGCGCGAGCCACAACGGGCCCAGCGGAATGGGTTCGATGCTCGCCGGCGGGAGGAACCCGACACGGGTGTGCCAGCGGCCGGATACCACCACCGAGTCGTGGCCGCCGACGTAGGAGGGCCAGCAGTTCGACCACCGCGCCCCTTGGTGGCGATCGAGTGGGTTCGACGGGTCGATGAACGCGCGGATCAGCGCACAGCTGCGCTGCTTACCGAGGACCTGGACGCGGCCCATGCCGGCGGCGACGAGTTTGCTCACCGCGCGCATCGTCTCGTCGCGGATCACCTGGGCGACACCGCCTTCGAATCGGGCACCTTTCCCGCCCGCCGCCCGCGCGGCTTCGGCCTCGAAGTGGTCGGTCTGTGGGAATTTGAGCACCACGTACGCCCGGTGCTCTTCCGAGTGCGGCCGAATGGTGTCGATGAGGTCGCCGTAGGACTCCACCGGTGCCCGCAAACGCATGTCGCCGAGCTTTTCGACTTCCCGCTCGACCCAGTCCTCGTGCATGGTCAGATCCGCGGGAATGGAGCGGTGGATCAGCTGCACTCCGCGGATGAGCGAGGTCTTGCGGGCCATCGAGGCGCTGAACAGACCAAACTTCTCCGAGGTCGTCGCCCAGGCCGCGTCGGTGCGCAGCCCGCCGGCCAGGCCCTGCACGGACAGTACGACCGTGTAGTAGGCCCGCTCGCCGGGGTTGGCGGTGCGGACGATGAACATCTCGTCCAGGCCGGTGCCGGCGACGTCGAGCGGGGCGGTCCGCCCGAGCGGGACCGGGTACTCCCAGCCGGGGTCGAGGTCGGCGATCCCGTAGGCGGGGTCGTCGGCGTTGCGGTAGACGTGCTCCCCGCGCCGCATCCGCGCCCAGTTCCTCAATCGGTGCAACTGCCGCGACGCCAGCGAGGTTTCACCGAATTCGTATGTCGAGGCGAACACCCCGACGTAGAACACGGCCACGAGCCCGACGGTCATCGCGCCGCCTCCGGCCGCGAAGTAGTACACGACGCCGATGATCAAGGCCGCGGTCCAGGTGATGAGCACCGGTGCCGAGATCCCGGTCATGCCGCGGCGTGCGATCTCACCGCCCAGGATGGAGGTTCTCTGCTCGCTGTCGTGCTCGACGGTCTCGGTCGACATCGCTTACCTGCCTTCGGCTTCGGACGGAGCGGACTCGGCACTGGATTTGGCTTTGTTCATCGCCGCCGCTGCGGACTGCGCGGCGATCGGCACGGCTGCGGCCCCGGCCGAGGCGACCGTCGCGGCAGATCCCGTCGCGAGCTTTCCGCCGAGTCGGCCGGCCATACCCATCGTCGAGCGCTTCGGTGTCGACGCCCCGCCTTTGTTGGCGCCGCTGTGGGCGGCCCCGGTGGTGTGGCCGGGGGTGGAGTTGTTCGTCGGGGTCGAATGCGCGGATCGGGTGGCCTTGTCGACGCCGTCGCCGGAGCGGGTCGAGCGCGGTGTGACGGTCGACCCGCCTCCGCCACCTCCGCCGCTCCGGCTGCGGAACAGGGCCGAGCCGCCCACGCCTCCGATGACACCACCGGCGACGGAGCCACCGCCGCGGCCGAATCCTTCGGAGTCGGCCTTGGTCGGCAGGATCGGTGCCCACGCGAGCATCGACCACGGTGCCAGGCCGACGACGACCATCGAGGCCCCGACGAGCACGAGAGCGCCGAGCGAGGTCAGGTCTCCTGAGCCGCCGCCGCCCGAGAGCAGAGCGTTGTTGGCCCCGGCGAGCACGATCGCGATGAGCAGGAACAGCATCGGCTTGCTGAGCACGATGCCGACGAAGGTGAACAGTGGCCGCAGCGCCTTGGTCCGCCACGTCGGGTGCACCCACATGCCGTAGCCGATTCCGGCGACGCATGCGGTCAGCGGAAGCCCGATCTGGTGCATGAGCAGACCCAGATAGACCGACATCGCACCGAGCAGCAAGATCCCGAAGAAGACCAGGCCGACGATCGAGCCGCCGACGACGGTGTCCTTGTTCAGCGTGCCCATCGTGGCGTAGATGTTCTGCACCATCTCGGTGATCGTGGAGCCGCTGAAACTGGCGATGCCCTCGGTGAGCACTGTCGCGAACTCGATCAACAGTTGAGCCAGGGCCAGGGAGAACAGCATCATCACCACCCCGGCGGGCATGTAGCCGAAGACGTTGGCCACCAGCTCCGACGGTGAGCCCTTGTGCCGCGATCGCATGATCGCCAGCAGGACCGCCACCGCCATGACCATGATTCCCAGACCCGTCGATCCGGCGTAATGGGTCACGAACCATTGCTGGGTGGGATCGAAGTCGCCGGTCGAAGTCAGCCCACGCAGCACGGCGTCGGTGAGCGAGAGGGCCCCGCTTTTGGTGGCGTTGACCCAGTCGTCGATGACGGTGGTCGGATCGGTGACGAAGTCGACGATGTCGTTCGCAGCCCCCGAGATCCAGGAGAATGCCTGCAGGTAGGCCTTGCCGAGCTTGTACTGCGGGGTGGCCGCGATGACCTTGCCCAGGGTGTCCTCGAGGCGCTCGGTGAACGAGGTGTTCTTGTCGATCCAGTTCGCGGTGCCGGCGAACAATCGTCCGATCGACAGATTCCAGTCCTGGCAGCGGCTGGCATCTGCCCGTTCGGCTTTCGAGCAGTCGACGAAGAACGCGTGCATGCAGTACTGGTCGCCCGAACCCTGTGAGCACGGGTCCGACCAGGCGGCGTCGGGCACCTTGTCGGCACCGGGCAGCGCTTTGATCGCGGTCAGCGAGTCCGCGTCCGGGCTCTGCGCCCAGGCGAAGCCCCACGTGCCCCATTCCTTGGTTCCCCACCGGGCGAGGTCCTCGGCGCACGTTCCCGTCGGTGGGTGAAAGCTGGTGTCCCCGGCTGGGAACACCGTCGGCAGAGCGTCGGCGGGTGGTTCGGTCCCGTCGGCGACGGCCTTACGGGTGATCTCGGCTGTGGCGAGGGCCTGCGCATCGCTGCCGACCGCGCTGGCACCGCCGAGCATGGCGACCTTGTTCTCATCCGATGCCGTCCAGTACAGGAGCCGGTTTTCGTTCGTGAGTGCTTGGGAGATATAGGTTCCCAGGTCGCCGCCGCGGTCTCGGCAGTCCCCTGCGAACCAGGGCCCGCTCCGAAATTCCTCGGTACCGCCGATGAATTTCTTGAGATCGTCCGGGAAGTGCGCGGGCAGCCTCGATGCCGGTTGCTGGGCGGTGACCGCACCCGGTGCGGGAGCGGGAACGGCGGAAGGCTGGGCGAGCGCAACAGCGGATGACCCGAACAGAGCCACCAGTGCGGCAGTGACCGCGATGAGAACGAGACGGCGAATCATGTTCTCTCCTAGTCGATGTAGAAGGTGTAGTACCCGGCGGTCAGTTGACCGCCGAGCGCGGAATCAGCGGCCGGGTAGGACGCGTCCTCCGGTCGCGGGCCCTGGCGGTAGGACCAGTCCTTGGCCTTCCAGTCCCCGTCCTGCCAGACCAACGAGATGTCGGTGGTCGCCCACAGAGTGCTCACAGCGACGGTGCCGGTGTTGTTGATGTCGGACTGTGTGGTGGTCATCGACCACACCGAGATCTGCGCGGCGTCGGTGCTGAACGAGGACACGTGCACCGCGGCCGGCAGAGTGTTCATCACGTCGCTGCTCTCGTCGCGGTTGCTTCCGACTTCGATCTCGCGGGCCAGTTCGGCACCGGGGTCGGCGGCGATCATCGTCGAGCGGACATCGTTCATGTCGATGCGGCCCTGGCTGGCCTGATCGAACGCTTGGAGCACGTTCACCGCGGCAGTCGATGCGCCTTGGGTGTCGCGGGTGTAGCCGCTGGGGACACCGTTGTCCACCGTCGTGGGCCCGTGTACTGCGCGGATGGCATCGGAGCCACCGGCACCGGAGTTGTCGGAGCTGCCCGACAGACCGACCACGATCACCGAGACGACGGCGAGGACCGCCAGGGCGACGGCCCCGAGAATGATCCAGCGCTTGGACCCGGACTTGCTGTCGGAGTGCTGATCACCGGAGACGGTGCCGGTGTTGGGCGAGCTGGGGGGTTCGGAACCGACGTTGCGGTAGTCGATGGCCATGATGAGTGCTCGTTTCTGCGGATGGTGCCGCGTCGGAGAGGAGGGGAGAGTGGTAGTCAGATCCGCGATCGGCTATGCGCCGGGCTGGACGAGGAGCAGGATCGCGCCGACGATCGGCGAGACAGCAGCCACACCGCCCAAGATGATGAGGGAGAGCTTGAGATCCTCGCCCGCCTCGCTCAGATCGCTGGACATGTTGCGTTTACGGGCCTTCCTGGAGCTAAGGAACGAGGTCAGCACCCACAGGCCCGCGAGGGCGATGCTGGCTCCCCAGATCGCCGCGAGCAGGCGCTTCCACGTCTGGTTCAGGGCAGGGCCGAACAGGCCGATGTCCGGGTTGACCCCGTCGTACGGGTTGACCGCCTGTGCGGCGGCGACTCCGCCGGCCAGGACGGTCAGCGCGGCTGTAAAGGCGAGGACGCCGAGTACGCGGCGTGCCCGGTGCGGGGTGCGGGTGGTGGGGGTGGTGACGGATTTTGTGTCCATCGGGGGTTCCTTTCCGAAACATGTTGTTCTGCAGTGCCAGTGGATGCACGAGGCGGGGCTATTTGTCCTGAATGCGGCTCACCTCCCAGCCGTCGGAGCAGCGCCGCAGGATCATCGCGACGACCCTCTCGCTCACCGGGGCACCGTCGATGCGTTGGGTGACGTGGTAGGACCGGTATGCCGTCGAATCGGTCTGCGGGGGAACGGGTTCGTCGGCGACGACGAGGTCGGGGGTCAGGACCGCGCCGCGCGCGGCCCAGTCCAGCCATTGCGCGCCGGGGCTCGATTGCGCTGTGGTGGAGGTGATCTCGCGCGCGTAGTCGGAGGTGAGCAGCGGTGCGGTGCGGGCGGCGGCATCGTTGGGTCCGGCGTCGACGGCGGTGTTCCAGGTGAACCAGACCGTCAAGGCCGTGTTGGCCACCGAGTCCGGGTCCTGACGGTCCACCCCGGCCGCGATGTCGGGAAGCGCGGTCGCGGCCGGCGGCGGGGTACGGGTGGGATCGCTGCCGCTCGGCGGGGGCGTACCCGGTGTCCACTGCTGCGCCGGGATCGACGGGGCATCGCTGCCGTTGTCAGTGCTTTCACCACCGCAGGCAGTGAGAACCGTTGCAGCGATGAGCAATCCGGTCAGGGCGGTGCGGGTGGTTCTCATCCGAATCTCCGTGCTGTCAGGCCGCTCGCGGGCGGGGTCCAGTCCGATACCTTCACGACGTCGCCGGACTGCGGTGCCTCGACGACCTTGTTTCCGCCGAGCCAGATGAAGATGTGGCCCGAGTGGGGTTGGATGATGTCGCCGGGAGCGAGCTCGCCGGGGGTGGCGATGACGCGGCCGCGGCTGTCGGCGATCTGCGCCGAGTCCTGGTGGGGGAGCACGATCGCGCCGCCGGAGGCTTGTGCGACGGCGTAGAGGACCAGTCCGGAGCAGTCGAAGCCGACCTTGTCGAAGTCGCCGATCATGTCCGCGCGGCCGCCGCCGTCGCTGACACCGCGGGTGGGTCCGTTCCGGTCGCCTCCGCCCCAGGCGTAGGTGGTGCCGAGCCAGCGCATCGCGGCCGCGACGACGTTCTGACCGAACGGGCCACCGGGGACGATGCCCGGTGTGGCCTGGGGGACGGCGACGGAGAACGCCTCTGCTGCCCGTCGGGGAATCTTCGCGACGTAGTCGAGGGTTTCGGCGTTCTGGCACACCCGGCCCTGCGAGAGGGTCGCACCGGGCCCGCAGTTGTACATCGACAGGTACAGCTCGGTCAGGTCGCCGCTGAGCTTGCCGGCGGCGAGCGAGTCCTTGGCGATGCCCGCCAGCTCGCAGTCGTAGGCGGCTTGGCTCATCACCGCGTCGGCGATGCTGCGGGTGTCCTTGCGGCCGTCTCCGTCTCCGTCGACGCCTTTCGCGGCCCAGGTGGCGGGCATGAACTGCGCCGGTCCGTCCGCGCCCGATCCTGCGTTGTGGGCGTCGACGTCGAAGCCGCCCTCTTGTTCGAGCTGCGCGGCGACGACCGGGGCAGTGACCTCGGGGCACACGGTGCCGGCTTTGACGATCCACGGCTCGAAATCGGCGGGCACCGATCCCGGTCGCAGTCCGGTCGATCCGGCCGGGACTCCGCAGCCGGGTTTGATCGCGGCGGCGAGTTTGACCGACCGGCTCGATACGCCCTGCGCCGCAGCACCGGTGGTCGGGGTCGCGGCGGAGGTGGCGGCGAGGACGTCCGCGGTGGCGATCGGGGCGGTGGCACCGGCGGCGGCGAGCCAGGCGACGGGATCGACCGGGCTCGACCCGGATGCGAGACGGGTGCCGGGCCAGACCTCGAAGTGCAGGTGCGGCCCGGTGGACTGTCCGGCGTTGCCGACGGCGCCGATCGGGTCACCGGCTTTGACGGTCTGGCCCGCGGTGACCCCGAGGCCGTCGTCGTTCATGTGGCCGTAGACCGTCGAGAGCGACTGGCCGTCGACGGTGGTGTCGATGATGATCCAGTTGCCGAACCCGCTGGCGTGTTCGGCCTTGACGACCGTGCCGTCGGTGGCCGCGTAGATCGGGGTTCCGATCGGGGCGGAGTAGTCCTGGCCCTGGTGTCCTTCGGCTTCGCCGGTGACCGGGTTCGTGCGGGCACCGAAACCGCTCGTGGCCTGATAGGTGCCTTCACGCAGCGGCATCACCACTGTTCCCGAGTGCGGAGCCACCACGGCCGCGCCGGCCGGCAGGCACGTGCCTTCGTCGACCGGGGGCGTGCGATCGCCCGAGAGGACACCGAACATGCCGATCGCAGCAATGGCGGTGATCAGCAACAGGCTCAGTGCGCCGGCACTGCCCTTGCTGCCCTGCTGTGATGCTGCCATCGGTGCATGTCCTCACGAATCGACAAGATGATCAGTGCCCGCCCGGACACCTGTGGTGGGTACGTGTAGTTAGGTTGTGGTGCTGTAGTTTTCGGCTGCTCTGCGTCATGCCCGCCCGGCTGCAGAGCCTGCTCGGTGGCCGCCGGTCAGCCCCCGATCTTCTGGGTGAAGAAGTCGATGAGCCATTGCAGGGCGCTGCGGCCGGTGGAGTCGACCTTGAAGTCGCCGTAGGACTGGTGCGCACCGGAGGCGAAGAACGTCGCGGCGTCGATACCGGCACCGACCAGCTCCGCGGCATCGCCGGCACTCGGCGACGAGGCCAGTGAGACGAGACTGCCTGCCAGACCGGCGAAATCGCCGGTGGAGGCTTGCTGGCCGATCGCTGCGGACTGTCCGGTGACCTGGGTCTGTGATCCGAGTTGGTCGGGGCTGGTCTTGGAGGATCCGGTGAGCACGCCGACCGCGACCGAGGCGAGGTCGAGCCCGATGGGCAGCAGTTCGGCGGTGGCCGCGAGGTTGCCGGTTTCGAGGATCTTCCACGCGACTTCCTGAATCGCGCCGACATCGTTGGCCAGGCGGATCACGTCGACGTTGCCGAGCAAGCTCAACACCAGGGAGGCGATCTGCGCCGAGCCGCTGGGGTCGGGGATCATCGCCACCAACGCCGCCAAGGTGTGTAGGTCCACGCCAGCGGCCATCTTCACGATCGGCGCGAACTGGTTGTTGAGATCACCGGCGATCTTGTGCGATCCCGCGACATCGAGAGCAGCGACCTTCTGCGGCAACGCGATCAGGTTGTCGACGATGCCTTGGTAGTCCAGGCTCGTGAAGCCGGTCGCGACGTTGACGACCTGGTTGACCACCGTCTTCGGCTTGAGCAGCGAAAGCACCTGCGTTGCCGAGGTCAGCGCATCCGGGGACACGGACTGCAAAGGTGCGACCTGCCCGCTCAGGGTCGACGCGGTGCCGGCGAGGCCCGCGGTGGTGCCGGTGCCGCCCAGCACCGACGAGGCGGTGTCGGCGATCGAGGTCGCTGTGCTCAGGACTGCGGGAATGTCGATCTGGTCCAGCGCGTCGAGCACCGTCGAGGTCTGCGCCTCCGGTGATCCTTCCGGTGCGGTGTCGAGAGTCGAGCGGATTCCGGGGTTCGCGGCGATCACCGACTGCACGTCGGCGACCGGTTCGAGGGTGTTGAGCAGCGATGTCGCCGAAGCCCCGACGCTGGCGACCTGCGACTGAGTGCGGTTGGTTCCCACCGAATCGGGCAGGGTGGCCACCCGCTCCCCGAGGGTCGATGCGGTGTTCGCAGCACCGGCCAGATCGACGCGGGAGAAGTCCGAGACCAGCGACGACGAGAAATCGCTGACCCCTCCGGCCTGTGTCGGCGTCGCGCCCGGCTGTGTCCCGGCACCGGTGACACCGCCCTGCGCGGTCGTCGACGGCACTGCGGTACTCGATGCGGCTTGGGTCGTCGAGGAAACAGAGGTAGGCCCGGTTCCGGCCTGTCCGCCGGTGGTGGCCGGGTCGACAGGCTTGTTCGCCAGGACCTTGCCCAGGCCCGCGAGCAGACCGTCCTTGCCGGCGTTCGTCGAGCAGTACAGGTCCGTGGGATTGCACAGCTGCTTGACCACCGGGGCGAGAGAGCCGAAGCCTTCGGGCCGGACCCCGCCGATGCCCTGGCCGTCGACCTTCGGTCCGACCACGGTGCCGCCGGCGGTGCCCTGGTGCGGATCGGCGACCAGACCGACGCCGAGAATCCGGGAGGCCGGAACGACACCGCGGCCGTTGCCGATCTCGGCGGCGACGTCGCCGGCGGCGTCCGCGCCTTGGGAGTAGCCCGAGAGCAGGAACTTCGACGTCGCGCACGCCGAGGTGAGGATGTTGTTGATCGCGCTCTTGCCGGTTTCCTTGCTGTCGGCGTAGGTACGGCCCTTGTCGAACGCCGACGCCGCGTACGCGGGGTAGTAGACCTCGATGTCGTTGCCGTACTTCTGTTTCAGGGCGTTACCGACGGTGGCGAGCATCCCGACCGGGGTGGTGGGATTCGCCGCGGCGTTGGTTTCCCACGTTCCTGGGGCCATGATCGCGACGTACTTCGCGCACGAGGTCGTCGCCGTCGCTGCCGGTGCGGCGTGTGCGGGGACAGCGCCCAAGGCCAGGACCACCGCGGCGGCTGCTGCCATCGCGGAGTGCGCCGAGCGCGGTCGTCGTAGCGCGGTGGTGAGCGTTCTCTGGCCGGTCATGGTGTTCTCCTCGTGTGCTCGAGCGGGGTGGGGACGGGTCAGGCTCCGCGACGGTCGCGGCTGTGCCGCTCCCACTGCGAGAGCTGTGGGGGTGGTGCGCTGTCGGGCTGGCGGTTCATCGGCTGCGGGGAATACGGATCGGTGAACTGATAGGCCGCGCCGGCTCGTGCCGCGGCGATGTTGTCGGCGACCAGCGCGGTGACATTGGTGTAGGCCTCGATCGTGGCGGGTGGGAGGTCCTTGTAGACGATCCGATCGCCGCGGGCGAGCGCTGATTCGTACGGGGCCTGAATGAAATTGCTGTCCTGGACACCGAGATTGCGCAGATCCTCGAAGACCGCCGACGCCAACTGCGGGTTGGAATCGGGTGTTGCACAGGTCACGACGATCGTCGACGCCAACAGGTGTCCGTAGCCGCGGGCGATGATGCCCTCGAGCATCTGATAGACCTGCCGGGCGATGTCGAGGCGTAGCGGGAGCGGAACGACCAGGGCATCGGAATGCTGCACGGCCCACTGCCAGGACTCGGCCAAGGGATTGGCGGCGGTGTCGATGACGATCAGGTCCCGGTGTCGGCGCAGCACGGCCATCACCGCGGCGCATTCGTCCCACCCCAGATTGCGTTCACGGTCGGCCGAATTGTCCGCCGCGAGAATGTCTTCCATCGTCGGTTGACGCCGCAGGAACGCGTTGAGCGATCCCGAGACCGCCGACGAGGACGCCAGCTCGTGGGCGTGGTCGAGCAGGTCCCACACCGTGAGCTCCGGATCGGTGGTGCGGGCGGCGCGATCGCCGAGACTGCCGAGTGATTCGCTGGCGTCGAACACTGTCACCCCGTGGCCACGGTGCTTGCCGAACGTCGAACCGAGCAGCACCGATGTCGGAGTTTTGCCTGCTCCGCCCTTGGGATTGATGACCGAGACCACCGAGCATCCGGGAAGTGGCTGCTGCACAACGCGAATCGACTGACGCAGTCTGACTTCGGCCGATGTGGGCTTGGGCTTGAGATGAGTTCCCAGGGCGGCGTTGATCCGGCCCCTCAGGCCTGCTGCGGCGGGCTCGGCGGTCGGGTCTTCTTCCTGGCGGTCGAACAGGCGTGCTCGGTAGAACGCTGCGGGGTCGACATCAGGTGTCTCGACCGCTGCCAGTGCGTCCTGCCCGACCCCGTACGGGTCCGGTGCGGTGTCGTCGGCCGGCTCTTCTGCAGGCTGTTCGTCCGGTTCGGATTCGGGTCGGCGCAGGCGCTGAGCGCGGAGGTTGACGGTGTCCTCGGCTTCGTACCCCGCGACGGGGTTGTCGACGTCTGGGCGTGGGTGCTGTTCGGCCATCAGCCGACCTCCGCTTGATCGTCGACGAGCAGATCGGAGAGTCGGATGGCCTGCCACGGACGGTGACCGGGAACCTCGCACCACACGGTGGCCGGGTTCTCGTCGTCGATGTCGAGGCGTTCGAGGTGCACTCCGTATCGCGCGGCGAGGGCGGCGAGCCGCGTGCCGTCGAGGTGCGGGTTGGAGATATGCAGAATCAGCCGGATCGCGGGGGCGTCGAGCTCTTCGCGTAGCTTGCCGGCGAGAAAGGCTGCCTTGCCGGCCGCCGAGTCGTCGGCCGAGGTCTGATCGCCCTGCCGAAAGACCGCGTCCTTGGCGTGAAATGTTCCGTACCAGGCTGTTTCGTCACCGTCTCCGACCACGGCGAAGCTGCCGCGCTCATCGCCTGCGGCGTAGAGCTCGACCAGCGGTGCGGCCGACGCAGCGGAGGCGACCGCGTCGGTGACCTGCTCGGCCTCGCTGGCGCGCAATCCGTCGTAGTCCAGGTCGAGCTGCTTGTAGAGCTCTCGTTTGATCTTCTGCCACATCGACCAGTCGGTCAGCCCGGACTTTTCGGCCCATGCGCGGATCTCGCTCGCGGTCGACGCCTCGAGGGTCTCGCGTGCCTGTCGTACTGCGGTGGCGGCCTCGGCCCATTCGCTCGCTGCATCGCTCATGTCCTGGCGTTCCTTTCGTGGTGGCTGTTCGCCGCGGTGCTGCGGCGATCTCGCGCTGTGGCGGCGGTGGGTGATCACGCTTGCTCGATGGCGGCGATGACGTAGCGACCGTCGACTTGGTCGGTGGTGATCCGTTGGCGGTACTGCGTCCCAGGCCCGTTCGGGCCGCTCTCGGTGAGAGTGAGGGTGTAGGAACCGGTGCGCAGCGGGTCGATGTCGAGGCAGTAGGTGGTGCCGACCGGGACGGTGGCGATACCTGCGTCGAGGTTGGCTTCGACGGTGAACGGGGCACTTGCCGGGGCGTTCGGTGACACCAGAGCGTGCGCGGCCGTGCCCGATTGCTGGACGTAGTAGGCGTGCTCGAACGCGGCGATGACCCCTGGGCCGCTGTTCTGATCACCGGTCGGCATCGAGCAATCCGGCCCGGCCGCAACGGTTGTCGGCGCGACGGAGGAAGAGATAACCGTATCGGTGGCTGTCGTGTCCGGCTCGGAGTCGCCACCGCTGAACAACACAGCGGCGGCGACGGCCACGAACACCACAGCAGCCCCGGCTGCCGCGACCGCGCGTCGGCGCGATCGCGGCACACGGGTCGAGCTCGACGTCACCCCTGATCGGGCTGGGCCGGTGGCACTGGCAATCGGAGATGTCGTCGAACGGCGGATCATCTGGAATTCGTCCTTCCTGGCTGGTTCAACTAGCTGGCTGTAGGGCGAAATCAGGCGGGTGCGAACGCCGCCTGCAAGCCGCCGAGAGCGGCAGTGGCCTGATCGACCAGAGGAGCTGCAGCCGACTGCACCGTCTCGACGGTCTGAGCCACATGCGGCTGTTCTAGGGCCTTCGAGGTGAAGCCCTGCACCGCCGAGGCCGCCGGTGCGGTCCACACCGACGCATCGCTGACGGCCTTGGCGACGATCGGAGCCGCGCTCTGAACTGCAGTGTCGGCCGCCGCGAGAACCTGGCGGCCGTCCGGGTCGGCAGCGAGAGTGTCGCGAACCTGCCCGACGGGTCCGGGGAGATCGACTGTCGCGGCCGGCGGAATCGCCGGGACGCTGTCGACGGCCGGGGGAACAACCGCCGGGGCGGGGGCCGGCTCTTCGACGATCTGCTGCTCGCCACCGAGAACGGTGGCACCGAGGATGCCGCCGATGACAGCGCCGGTGCCGGTCAGGCCCAGCACGATCGGTGCCGACAGCGCTGCGCCGACGCCGGCACCGGCAAGTGCTGCTGCGCCGGGAACGAAGATGTACCCCACCGGCCCGGCCCAGATGACCGCGGGTGTAGCCGCGGTCGTCGCAGCCAATCCGAGTCCGCCGCCGATAGCAGCAGCGGTGCCGGTGATCACCGCGGCCGGGACCACCGATGCCGCGAGGCCGACAGCGCCACCGGTGATGACACCGGTCGCGGTACCCGCTGCGATCCGGTCGGCGCGTGGCGCGTCGGCGAATCCGTTGTCCACGAGCCAGTTTCCGCCGTCGGCTTGTATTGCCTGCAACGTGTTGTTGGTACGTGTGAGCAGGTTCTGGTCGACGATGTTGGTATCGACCGGTACCAGCTTGCCGCCGGCGATGAAGGTTCCGGGCGGGGCCTCGATCGGGGCGATGACCTTGCGCTGCACCGTCGGGACCGGCGGCGGGGGCGGCGGAGTTGCCTGCAATGCCGGGGGTGCTTCGCTCGGGGCGGCCTGCGGAGCGGGGGCTTCGTAGTAGGTGTTCTGGTAGTTCGAGGACTGCTGGTTACCGGCCAGGTAGTCGTCGTAGCTACGCGACGGGGTTTGCTGCACCTGTGGTGAGGGCTGGTAGCCGTCCAAGTACTCACGCGGTTTCGGAGCGGGCGGCGGAGGGGTGGCCGGTGCCGTCTGCGGTGTGCTCGTGACTCCCGGTTGTGATCCTTGAGGACTGGTCACTCCCGGCTGCGATGGTGCAGCTTGAGCGGGAGCGGCCTGCATGGTCAGGCCTGCGATCGTCACCGCAGCCATGGCGGGCAGCGATTTGATCACCCGCCCTCGCTTCTTGGATGAGCGGTGGTGTCCGGTGCCCGGTGTTACTGGCATTGATGTCGATCCCTTCCTGGTGCGACCCGATGGTCGGGTCGTGCTGGTGAATGCGATTGCGGAGCAACCGTTCTGGCGACCATTGGTTTCAGGCAATTCGGTGAAAAGAAATGGATGGGTGCGTGCGATCCATAGGTTGTGGGCCAGTCGCACGCACCCATCACGTGCTAGAGGCTCAGAGCCAGCCGAAGACCGCCGACCAGAACTACGGCTGCTGGAAAATCCACATCGGGTATCGAAATCCTCTCTGTGAGATCGGGTGTGAGTTCGAGGGGTGATGTCCGGGCGGGGCCGCGCAGCGCTGAACATGGTGAAATGCGCTCACTGCGCGACCCTCGCGCTGGTCCGCCGGTCGAGCTAAAGGGCGCGGGGGAGCTCCTGTAGCTCCCGAGTGGGACTATCAGCGAGAGCCCACCCGAGTCGGGTTGCAGCCCGGACTGCCAGGTTTAGGGCTTACGGGTAGGGATGGACCGCTCGTTGCATGATGTAGATGGACCCCATTCGGCTAGCAGGGCTCCGTCGTCACCGATGTATTGGTGGCGACCGGAATGCTCGTAATCGAGCGAGCAGGCAATCAAGTCGCCATGTGTCCGATTTACGACGATTGACGCGCAGAACTGTTTCTGTGCCAGGAAACTTGGCACCATCGCATCCCGTGCGGCACTCACTTTGATTCGCCCCCGTAACCCCGGCGAAAGCAGCGATGTCGGGCGAATGCACCTGCAGTCGCGCCTCGTCCGTAGCGGCCCAACGCTGAACTGCGAAGACGGCAAATGCTGATCTCAGCCGTCGACGGCAATTGCGATGCGGCAAGGGCGAAAGACGCGAACATGTGGAACTCCCGACATGAATGATCGGACGGAATCTGTGAGCAAACCGTCCTGATGTCCCGCGCTACAAGCGGTGCCGAGAGCGACAAGCACCGAGGAATCCCTTTTGGGCGCGCAACAGGACTGTAGAACAGGTTTGGTGCACCGCGCAATTGGTTGAAGGTTGTGGAAATCGGAACGGCCGAGGGCATAGCTGCAACGGTAGCGCGCAACTATAAAACGCACAAGACGTCGAGGTTGACGTGGATCGAGGAAGATGAAGCTGTCTTGGAAGGTCGATAGAGAGTGGGGACAGTGCCGCGAAGCGGGGTTCGTGGATTTCGGGCCGATCGGTTGCGCGAGCTTCGGGTACGCGCTGGGTTCAGTGCTGACGACCTTGCGGCGGCTGTGGGAGCGACTAGGCAAGCGGTATCCACCTGGGAAACGGGGCGTTCAACGCCGCCGCCAGCGACCCTTGGTCGAATCGCGAATGCCCTGCACACGTCGGTCGCAGCCCTAGTTCCGATTCCGGAGTCTCAGCTCAAACTGTCCGACCTGAGGGTGCATGCGGCGCTTTCCCAGGGCGACGCTGCGCGGATGTTGGGGATGTCGGCCACTGTTCTCGCCGACATCGAGCGGGGGCGCAAGCCTGAGACGGAGGAGCGCATCGAGTCGCTTGCGGAAGCGTATGGGGTATCCACCCGAACGGTGGCAGCTGCATGGAGTCGAACTCGCGATGCACGCACGACACGCGCGCAGTCCTTATAAAAAGCGCAACTATTAAACGTACGTGCAGTGCAGGCGCTGCGATCGACCTGGGTCCGCAATAGTCTCTGTGGATCCGCATGGATCCGCGAGATTTTTACTCTTCGCACAATTCGGTCAGAGTGACAAGTGCGGCCGTGGTGTGCTGATCAAGCGAGACCAAAACCGCGTTGACTTTCATCGGCTTCCAACGTCCGTCGAGAGTTCTGAATCGAAGCACGCCGTTAGTGCGTTCGCGTGCGAGTGCATTCGACATTTGCTTCGCAATTGGTACGTCGTCCGGATGAATGGCCGGTACCGGTTCGTCGGGAAGGTTTTCCCAGCAGATATTCGGTGTAGGTTCAGAGTTGTACCAGCGCAACAAGTTCAGAGTCCTGAGGTTGACCAGTGCGCGGTACTCGCCCTCCTTGGTTGACGCCTCCAGGACACGATGCTCGAGTATCGTGGGTGGGGGAGCGATAGTGATTTCACCTGCGGGGCCGATGTCATGCGTGATGCCCCTCAGGATTATTTCGGTGCCAGCAGCCTGGTCTTCGGCAATCATCCGGCACGAGAAGTGCGCGGCCCGAAGTTCGCCGTCGTCTCGTCTCACTGTCCAAACTGCTTGATGGGTAGTGCCCGGTGCTGACTGCACGATCTTGGCCATAGCTTCGCTCTCGTCACGGTTGGTGACAAGTCGGGTGAACGCTCCCGCGAGTGCGCGCTGGGTCTCGCGCTCGTTTTGCGGAACGCGGTACAAATCGAGTAGATCATTGCTTCCGCTTGCTGTGCTCTTAGTGAGGTTGAAATGCCACGCCCCGGCGGCGTCTCGCGGAGGTGGAGTCTCATCGCGCCGGCCGAGCCACACCCATGCCCCGTGCGTACGGCCCGCGAAGGTTTGCAGTGGTTCGGCCAGTACTCGCCTGTATCGGTCTCTGGACAGCCGATCCACCATGGCTCCCGTACCAAGCGTCTCAGTCACCGCGGCCAGTGCCTCGTTGCGGCTGGCGGAGCTGCGCAGAACTTGACGAGGTGAAACAAAGGACTTGGGCGAGGACCCAACTCCGATCACGGACGGCTCTTCATCTCCGAACGTCTCTATCAGGATCCAGCTATTCGACATGGTTGACCGACCCCCGCAGGTCTGGTGAGTGGTTTCTGTTGATGACGACTTGTTAGGTCCGTCGCAGTGCTAGGAGCGAAGGCAGCAGCCGTTGGTAGTGAGGGCCAAGCACGCGCGTTGTCGCGGCGACGAGGCGGGCGTCGTTCCCTATTGTCACCTGCGACTTCCCCCTCCACGCACCCGCAATGATCTTTTGGGCGGCCACTTCGGGGGTGGTTCGGGCTATGCGGCTATCGAAAAAATCGGCAGTCCGCGCGTGATCAACGCCCGGTGCCGCCCGCGCCGTCCGAGCGATCGACGTCTTGAGTCCACCAGGGATCACACAGGTCGCACGCGCGGTTCGTGACGCCAGGCGCAGTTCCTGGTTCAGGGCTTCGGTAAAGCCCCGAACGGCAAATTTGGATGAGTTATATGCCGAGTAGCCTGGTGCGGACATGACTCCAAATGCGGACGACACGTTGACAATTCGACCTCGACGTGACGTTAAGATGTCCGGCAGAAACGCGCGAGAGCTGTTGACGACGCTCTCGAAGTTGGTCGCCATCACGAGATCGAAATCAGCTGGGGGAGTGTCGATGACATCGCCGCTATATAGAACACCTGCGACGTTGAAGACCGCATCAATACCGCCGAGCCCATTGCGCGAAGATGCGGCCCAACAGGTGATTTCGGCCCGGCTGGAGACATCGACACGGGTCGCTCGCGCGATCGCGGCCGTCGCAGCACATCGAGACTGTGTGTCGAGGAGGGCGTCGTAGTTGCTGTCGGCGAGCGCGAGTGACCAGTTCTGGCTTGCGAGCTGTAACGCAATTTCGCGGCCGACCCCAGAACCGGCGCCGGTGACCGCTGCTCTCCATTCCTCTGGCATCTAACCCCGCCTCCCACACCTCGCTGCCTTTGGTAACTAGGCACAGTAACGAACAGCTGGCAGCCGCGCTAGCAACCAGCTGGTCTGTATTTCGGTTTGTACCTAGTGCGGATGCGTTCGTACGGAGGTGCTCGAACATGCGGTGAAACATAGGCGTGAAAATGACTTTTGGGGCCGGGAGTCTTGCCACCGCATCCTGCACGACGGTCAGCATTGAGTAACGTCTAAAAGTAGGTCGGATGTGTCCGCGGTAAATTGCATTTTCCGCACCGTCTTAGGCGAAACACCAGCTCAGTATAGTTTTGCGCTGCAGACGTGTCGGTGACTTGCGCTAGGCTGCCGATATGGACTTCCGACCAGGCCGAACACCTGCCGTGACCACCGTTGCGGGCAGTGCTGACGCTGACAGGTCGGTCGCGGTCGAGCCGGAGATCCCACCCGCCGTCGCGAAGCGGATCGCGAGTGCCGTGCACTCCTCCCGGTCCGAGGGAACTCGCAAGACCTACGCCGCTGCGTGGAGACGCTTCACCAGCTGGTGCGAGACGAATGGTCACGTGACACTACCGGCGCACCCGATCACCGTCGCCGCCTACCTCGTCGACGCCGCCGACACCCGCACCGAACAAGGGGAGCGGGCCTACGCCGTCGCCACCTTCGGCACCTGGATCGCCGCGATCAACCATCACCACCGCACCACCGGCCACCTGTCCCCGTCGGCGCACGAGTTGGTCACCGCGACACTGTCCGGGATACGACGGGAGTACGCCGCATCGGGGGACCGGCCACGCATGCCGCGAGACCCGTTGCTGGTCGACGACATCAGATTGCTGGTCGCGACCGCGCGGGACCGGTGCTCCGGATGGGCCGACGAAGTCCTCGAACGTCGTGATTCGGCGATTCTGCTGCTCGGGTTCGCCGGCGCATTCCGACGCAGCGAACTATCCGACCTGATGTGTGGAGATGTCGCAGTGCACCGGCACGACGGACTCCACGTCCGGCTACGAAAGTCGAAGACCGACCAAGTGGGCAGGGGAACGGTGAAAGCCCTGCCCTACACCGAGTCCCACGAAACCTGCCCACCGTGTGCTTACGTCCGCTGGGCTGAGGTCGTCGCCGCTTTCGATGTCGGCGGTCGACCGTCGGTCATCCGGCTCTTGCGCAAAAGGGAACCTTTTGACAGACATGTGTGCCGTGGGGGAGTGCCACGCACCGCCGCACGATCGCCGTTGCTCCGGGCCGTTGCGAAGAACGGCAATCTCGGCGCGACGCCGCTATCCGGGGCCGCGATTCACCAGACCATTCGCCGCCGGGCCGAACACGCAGGCTACGACCCCACAGCGCTGGCCAAGCTCGGCGGGCATTCGCTCCGCGCCGGCTTCGTCACTCAAGGCGCCCGCAACGGGGCCGATGGATCCGCCATCGCCCGACAAACCGGTCACGCCAGCCTCGACTCTGTCCAGGTGTATCGCCGAGAGCACGCCCCGTTGGTCGGGAACGCGGTCATCAATATCGGCCTATAGCGCCAGTCAAGCCCGTCGGTGCGGAGCAGTACAGTCCGAGCGTGCCGACCATCGTTAGAAATCAACACACAGTTCCGCGTTTCTACTTGAACAAGTTCGCCAACGCCCAGAAGCAAATCGGAGTGGTCAAGCTACCCGGCCTGATCCGTATGACTCGTTCAACGAAGAGCACCACTGTCGCGCGCGACTTCTACAACGTCGAGCACGACACGCAGCCCGTCGATTTCTTCGAGCGCGAGTTCGGACGAATCGAGGACGCCACTGCGAAGATTTTCCAGAAGATTGAGGTGGACCGAACGTGGCCGCTGAACCACGAGGACCGGAATGTCCTCGCCACCTTCATCGCACTGCAGAATTTGCGCGGACCGAGTCAACGGAACCATCTTGGTCAGTTGTCCACAGCGATGAACCGCCTCTACATCGCCGCAGCCGGACGCGACAACTTTGCCGAGTCGGCCCGAACTCGCGGCATCGACGACCTCACCGAGAACGAGGCGGACGCCCTGTGGCGTCTCGCGACTCAACCGGGGATTGCCCCGACGGACGCGACGGCGCTAGCTCATATGCAGCAATTGACCGAGCTGCTTCCAGCGACAATCAAATACTTCCGCGGGCGGCCATGGACTCTTATCAGATTTCAGACAAAGACTCTATTGACATGCGACACACCGGTTTCCCTCATTCCACACCCGCGCGCCGACCCGAACCTAGGCGTCGGGTTGAAGAATGCATGGGGGATCACATTCCCACTTACGCGACGCATCGGGCTGCTGATGGGAAATCCTGAACCGATGATCGAGGCGGAGGTAGCGGTCGAGCATGTCTGGGCGGGGACGCTCGATGCGGTCCTCTCGCCCTCGACCAGGTGGGCGAGGCTGTTCAACGACGCAACGATCAGCAATGCACGGCACCACGTCCTGCATCATCCAGACGACGCGCATGTCGTCCCCGACGATCTTCCCCAACCGAACGAGGTGGAGGTCGACACCAGCGGGGTCGAAGAACTGATCGGCACCGTGCAGGCCATGGCCCACTTGCGTCGTGCGAGAACACCCGCCTCTACCCGAGACGCAGGAGATGACCGACAACCCGCAAGCTGATATGTCCGGTTCCGACGGCTCGCGGCCCACACTCGGGATACCGGGCTGCGCGTTGGGTTCACGTGCGGCTGCGAGCGGGCACGCCATCGTCCGTGATGACGACAACGGATCCGCTCTTCCGACGATCCATGCGTAAGAACACTTTTGCGCCGCCAGCCTCTACGAATGCGAATATCCTTCTTCTAGTCAAAATTTCAGCATCAACGACTCGAAGTGCGAGGCCCATTCGATCTGTGTCCGCTCTGGTTTTGGATCAACCGGGGTCAGTACCGGGTTGAGTGGTGCCGGGTAGCGACCACTGAGCGATCATGGGTTTGTCTGGGTCGGTCAGCCTCCCCGGGATGCAAGCATTGAAGCACCGATCCCCGCTGGGCTCGAACCGAACCACGAAGCAGTCGCGGTGCCAGATTCCAACGCCTTCAGCAACGTCTTTCGCAAGTTGAACGACGCCTTCGCTTACATCGCCTCCCATCCGCAAGTGCGGGACCCTGCCGGTGGGGCCGGAAACGTTACAAGTCAGTTGCTGACTCTGCACGAGTTGGATGCGGAGTACTCGGCGAGGGTTGACTCGAGTCCCGGCCCTTCGAACGCCAGTAGTTGCAACGTTCCAGTTGGGTGCAGCGGCGATAAGAACCATATTCCTGTTCGGTTCAACTTTCCCGTACGGAGTCGGGCCATGTTTGCGCGTCCATCGGCACGTTGTGGCGTTGGCACCAGTCCTGGACATGGTGCCGGTGGCGGCCGTCGAAGCCGACTGTGCGGACTCGTCCGTCGGGGGCGAGGAGGTCCGGTTCGATGAGGCCGAACATCTGCAGCTGGGCGGCGGCGGCTTGATAGGTGTGCGCAAGCCGATCCTGCATCGTCGTGGTGGTGGACAGGTCGATCGCTTGTACGCGGGGGTTTGGCCTGTGCGCTTGCCGGAGCGCGTGGACGAAAGAGTGCGTGTCTCCGGGCTGAAGTCGAACCGGTTTCGAGAAGGAGTTTGCATCTGTGTCGACATCGACGAGCGAGGTCGTCATGGTGGCCGGTCCCCAAGTTCCGCACCGGTCACCAACCCAGTCGAGAAGGTGTGGGATGCAGGTGGTCAGGGCGTCGATGATCTCGTCGAGAGTAAGGGCCAAATAGTCGGTGGTGGTCTCGTCGCCGACTTTGATTGCTGCGATCCCCGATCCGTCGGCGTAGAGCGCGCGGTATGCCGAGGTGGCTCCAGGTTCAGCGACCTGTTTTTGTGTGCCGAGATGGGTTGCGACAAGTTGGGTGTATTCGACAAATCCTGGACCTGGGAAGGGGTAGTCGAGACTGTGCGCGTGTATTCCGATCATACCGTCGGGGAACGAACGTCTGTTATTCCAGGCGGTGATCTCGCGGCGCGCGGACACGGACAGTGTGTCATCGACGGGTGCGTCGGGGCTCACGCACACCACCGCCCACACACCGTGCCCGCCGCGGTCGCGAAGTGTTCGGCTGGAGGTGTCCCAGAGTGCGTTCGCGCGACGGGTCCGGTCCGCCGCGCTCCGAATTCGGCGTGCGTACATGTCTGCCAGTTCTGCCTCGGTCAGGAAGCGTGTCTGGGCCTCGCCGACCGCGCGCACCGGAAAAACCAAAGCAGGTTTGTCTTTCGTACCGGTCTTGACTGCATGCGGGACCAGTGCGCTGGGTGGCACGACGGCGACGATGTACGAACCACGTTCTGCAGCAGGTATCTCGAACATATCGAACAGAGGTATCGGGGAGGTGCAGGTGCGAATGTCTTTTCGGTACTGCTCGATGTCGCGGGTAATGTCGGGGCGGTCGAGAGGGCTCAACCGACCTGCGACGTCGCTACCTGTAGCAGCGTCCGTGACACCAAAGATGATCAAACCTCCGGTGCCGTTGGCAAGCGCGGCGATGTCTTTAGAACGCTCGTGTTGTTGTGTCCATCCGCCGGCTTGTTTCGCGGTGCGCGGGTGGGAGTCGAATGCCCCGGCCGCTTTGAACTCAACAAGTCCGGACTCGGCAGGGACTGCCTCGACCACGGCGCGAATGGAGGCCTCCGACAGGGACTCGAGTTCCAGCGGGCCGCCGATGATCTGTTCCAGGGACTGTTCACGCCATATCGCCACGCGGATCACCGTAATCGGTCGTAAGACTCACAACGGCTGGTAGGTCGGTCCAGTCGCAAATTGAGGGATCTGCTGCCCGGGAGGCGTCGAGCAGGCGTTCTGAGCGTCTGGATGGTGGCCTATCCAGCCAGGTGGCTCTGGCATCGCAATAATGGAGTCATGGCCACCGGTGATGACGACGACCGTGACATCGCTGGTGCGATCCACGTGTACGTGGAAGAAGTTGCGCGGCAGGGGAGTTTGTTCGATTTCGGCATCGGCCTCATCGAGGCTGCGGTGCGCCCGGACCGTGCAGATCGAAGCAATAAGGATGTAGAGCTGGTGGCAGGTATTACGGTGAGTCTTTCTGCGGCCGCGTTCGCGTCCAAGATGCTTTGGCCGATACCGGGCCTTGACCGTGATCCGTGGCGAGCAGAGAGAGGTCGAGCGCTGCGCGAGAGGTTGAAAGTCGCCGATGATTCTCCGCTCAAGTCAAGGAGCGTCCGGGACTCACTCGAACACTTCGATGAGCGAATAGACCAGTTCGCTCGCGAGCCCTACAACGCCTTCGGCGCGTTTCACTGGATGGTCATGTCCAGCGCTCATGGTTTGGGCGAGTCGAACGCAATGCCGATTCTGCGGTATATCGACCCGACGACGTTGGTCGTCCGCTTGCCGGGTCGGACACCGGTGGACGTTGGTGGCACTTCGGTGGCAGTCGATCTGCGGGTGGTTGGTGAGGAATTCCTGAGAATTCGCGGTGTGGCAGGCGCTCACCATCGGTGATGTCGCCATCTGGCTTTGGTCTCGCAGGGTGAGGGTGGAGACCTTCGACTTCGGGTGCCGTTTCAAAAGAGAAGAAGATCAATCACTGCCACGCCGTCAACAACGTCCCTAGTCAATACAACAAAGTTTGTCGGACCCAGCACCTATCGTTTGTTTCAGGGACGGGAGAAAGAAAAATCATGCATCCACTCAACGACGAGTTCGCCCAAGCAGTCCGCAACGTCAGCATCCACGGCGACAAACGTGACCGCGCGATTGCCGCACACACCGAAGTGCGGAATCTACTCGAAGCCGACCCCGAACTGGGTGGGTGGGGCATCGACACCAGGCTCATCGGCTCCTACGCCCGCCAGACCGCCCGGTACCCGGGCAAGGACGTCGACGTCTTCCTGCGATTCAGGAATCTGTCTGTACGGCACAGCCCGGAGAAGATCTACAACGCCGTCGAACGGGTTCTCGTCGAGGAGTACGGCGTGAAAGGCGAAGACCCGGACGGCCGGATCACTCGACAGTCACGATCACTGAAGATCGACTTCCCCGATCCCGAGGACCATTTCAGCGACGTCTCATTCGCGATCGACGCGGTACCTGCCGTGCCCTGGGGCGACCACTGGGCAATCCCCAACCGCGACCGCGACCAGTGGGACAACGACGAGGGGCGCTGGATCAAGACCAATCCCGTGCAGTTCGCCGATAACACCGACACACTGGCCACCGCGCCAACGAGTCCAACCGTCGGCGCAGTAAATGCCTACAGACCGATCGTGCGATTGCTGCGGCAGGTAAGACACGTCCATCTCGAGGGGCAGCGCCCCGGCGGGCTGTTCGTAGAGATCGCCGCCTACTACGACTGGAAACAAGGACTGGTCACCGGAACATCCTGGGCGGAACTTCTGGCCTCCACCATGGAACACGTCGCCCAACGACTGCTCGACAGCGCCCAGGACGGTTTGCCCGACCCCATTCTCGGCACGCCGCTCAAGCCTGCCCTCGACCCGTGGCAGTGGACATCGGCGGGTCAGACCTTCGAGCGCCTGGCCGGCGAAGCGCGCGAGGCGCTCACCGCAGAGAGATGCCGGGCCGCCAAGCTATGGCGCGATATTTTAGGCACAAACGACCGCGGACAGATACTCCCGTTGCCCGATGGATGTGACGCGGCAGGCTTCCCCATCGGGTCCATCACCGCCGTCGACGCTCTGGGCAGCAACCAACCTCGTGGTTTCGCCCTGAACCGCCTCCACCAGCGCTGAGCTGACTTCCGTTGGACACCTACGACGACGCTGCGTTCGATAGGTTCTGCTCGGACATGGTCAACGCCGGGTTTTCGCCCGGAGGAGACGAGCAGTACCCACGGTGGACGGGGCCGATTCGGGCGAGCCTGCAGCCCCTCACGGACAGCACCCGAATGCACATCCAGTTCTTTCCCGGGTGGCCACTGCGCTACGCACACATATTCGTGCCTGGTCTACGAACCGAACACGATGCACAAGGCATGATCTGCCTGTGGGCCGAAGACGACCCAGCTCAGATAGACGGCCGCGAGCTCGGCAAACTATGGGGTCGTCTCGACCGGTGGGCCACCGGTGCCCGCGACGGGTTTCATGCCGAGGATCGAGCACTCGACGCGCACCGTCTCTACGATGGGCAGAGCACCTACCGAGCCGAATTACCCCTGCACGACTTGATCGTTCGCGGCACCAACGGTTTCATTGCTGCTCTGTCCGCGACCGTACAACGCCAAACATTGCTCATCGAACACCGCATCCATCCAAATACGAACACGGTTGACAAGCCCGTTCTCACCGGCGCGTTCTACCTCCGCAACCACCTCACCCGACCACCGCGCACCCTCGATGACGTTCGGGCGGCACTGACCCGCCGGCAACGCACTAACCTCACCTACGGGCTGGCCAACAGATCACTCTCGCAGTTCCCTGAGCCGAGCGGCGGACACGACTTCATCGTGCTCGCCTGGCCGCGACACGATGACGACTACGACGCCGTCGTGCTCGGCATCACCGGCGACGGTGACACGCTGGGCACGGCGGCGTTGTCGGCCACATCCAACGACACACGGGCGCTGCGGAAACGCGCAGGCCCTGACGCTGAGCTGCTCGGCGGAACGACACTCCTGATAGCCGGTGCTGGATCTGTCGGCGGGCACGTCGCCGTCGCCGTGGCATCTAGCGGTGTGGGCGCGATACACCTACACGACAGCGATCACCTGACCACTGCCAACCTTGTTCGCCACGTCGGTACACCCCATTTCGTGGGTGCCACCAAGACAGAGGCGGTAGCCGCTGCCATCGAGCAACACGCACCCTGGACCGACGTGAGCCAGAACGCCGACCTACCGTACGACCCAGCCGGACTGCTCGCAGCGATCGAAACCGTCGACGTGGTCGTCGACTGCACAGGAATGCTGCCGATGACTGCAGCACTCGCGGAGGTGTGCCGTCGACGCGGGATTCCGCTAATAGCTGGTGCACTCTTCCATCACGGAGTGATGGTCCGCGTGCAGCGACAAGCGGCCGGCGACACCCCGATTGCTGCGCGGCCGAAGGACCCTCGTTACCACGTACTGCCGCACGATCTTTCGTCGTCGGGTATGGCGGGATTTCTAGAACTCGGATGCACCGCACCGGTCAACAATGCCCCTCCCACCGCGGTCCTGACCGCCGCATCCGAAATTTCCAACGCTGTGCTGGATTTGCTGACCGGGTGCCGCCTGCGACCCGACGAACGCATTACGGTGCTCAGCCCGATGCAGCCACCATTCGATCGCCCTGGCGTGTTGGACCCGCGGGACGCACCGTGAACACCAGCATGCATTTGAGGATCACCGAGTCCGCCCGGAATACGATGGTCGACGCAGCGACGCGTGCGCACCCCGTCGAGACCGGAGGCATTCTGATCGGTGTCTATGCCGATGGACACCCTTGGATCGTGACCACCATCGAGATCGCGTCAACCGATCGCGGCCGGTCCCACTACTGGATTCCCGGCGGCGCCACACACACCGCCGTGCTGCGTGCACGAGCGATCGACGACAGGCTGGGATACCTCGGGGACTGGCACAGCCACCCTCGCGACGTGGGCCCGAGTACCACCGACCTGGCGTCGTTAGCGCTGATCTCGATGACGAAACCACGGGCGGCGAACCCCACGCAAATCGTGGTACGCAGAACCGACAACGGCTACACCTTGGACGCACGTCGTATGAGCACCTTCGCACCCCGAATCTGCACCATCGGACTTACAGGCCCACTCCCAAGCGCCAGCGCAGCACCATTCGACCAGACCGCCGTCCTCACCACACCCGACACCGACTCGCCAGGAGCCCATCGTGACTGCTAACGAAATGCCTAGTTCGAGTGGCGTCAGGATCGCCGGCGATCATTACCAGTGGCTTCACGCGTGGCGCGCCTGTATGGAAGCTCTACATCAAGATCTCACAAAGAACACGCACAATCCGATTGTCGCGGTTGGTGTCGAAGCACCCGGCGTCGGCAATGTCGACGATGTCGTCCGGTACCGAGCACAGCCCCCGAACGCCTACACACAAGTCAAGTACGCCGTTGACAACAAAATTGCAGTTGGGCTGTCCTACCTGGACGACGAGGGCATTCTCGGAAAGATGGTCACTGCACACAAGAACTTGACCGCCGACGGCACCGCCGTGGAACTACGCCTGGCCACCAACCGCACCGGCGACCCTACCGACCTATTACTGCAGCAACGCGATGGGCGCGACAAACGCCTTCTGCCACGAGCAGCGGAAGGTGGCTCGAAGAGTGCCATGGGAAAGGCGCGGGCGGCGTGGGCAACTGCAGCCGGCACCAACGAAGCAGCCCTGTTGTCCTTCCTCGACGACTTCTACCTCGACATCGCGTACGACCTGCCTAGCTTGCGTAGCGATGTCGGACTCCTGATGACTGCCAACGGTTTGCGATCCGACGAGAAATCGGTCGATCTGAGTTCCGACTGGGTTGCAAAGCAGGTCATCGCCGGACACCGCAACCTCACCCTCGACGACATCAAGAACGCCGTAACGGTACTGGGTCTGAACGCCGGGTCCCCATGGACGACCGTGTCGATCGCGACGATCAAGCACGACGACGTCGCCGACCAGGCTGCGGTCAGCATCGACTGGGTCGATCGGATCGCGGGGGAGAAGCACTGGAATCGGGTGGCGCCAACTCCGCCTCATACCTGGGCCGAGCTGGCTTCCGACATTGCCACCGTGCCCATGCAGCTCGGCGGCTCCCGGCGCATTCTCGTCGGCGGACACATGCGACAGGCCACCGGATTCATGGTGGGTGCCGTACTACGAAGCGTCCTGGGCTACGAAGTCGGCGTACGACAGAGCGACCAGATCTGGACCAGCGAAGAGACGACCACGCCGTTTCCGCTAGACGTGACGGAAGAATCTGTCGATGCTGGGCCGGATATTGCGGTCATCGTCAACATTTCATACGACGCAGCTAGCCAGGCAACCGAATGGATCCGTCGGACCGAGCTGCCTGTCGCCACCATCGTGACGGCGACCCCGTCGACGGGAACGGGTCCAAAAGTAGTTCCAACACCGGCGGCTGCGAACAGCCTCGCCGTCGAGATCCGCAATGTCGCTCGCCGCTACGCGAGCTCCAGAGCCTTGCACGTTTTCCTCGTAGGCCCACTCGGCCTCGCAGTTCTGATGGGCCACCACTGGAACCGCGTCACGACCACTCACGTATATGAGCACCTCGGAGGGCAGGACTACGTTCACGCATTCACCGCGGACGCGTAGACGCCCTTGACCGTCGGAGGCTCGCGAAGAATGTCAGAAGTGCCTTGTTAGTCGAGTTTCGATACAGACATCACAAATACAACGTCAACAAATCTTGACGGTGCGGTAACTTCCGCACGGCCCCGTGCGGTGCAATCGTTTCAGTGCTTCTACACAGCTGAGCGGGGCCATCTCCCGCGAGAAGGTGACCGAATAGACACTCCAAGGGTCGCGACGCGCCGCTCTTCCGAAGCTTCAAAGCGACGAGATCGCTGTGACTGAAATCGATTCGGCGTGGGGCACTTCTGTGCCAGCATGGCCCGCTTTCGCCCGGCCAGTCCTGAGCGTGCTCAGTGACGCGTCAGCTCTCAAGCCTGCTGCCATGGACAGCGGCGGTCTCACAGCAGCGCAACGCGCGGAGACGTTGCGCTCCGGACAAGGGCGAGCAGACAACAGGATCGGGTCGGCGTTGTCGTCGCCCCGTTTCATCGATCTGATCGCCGTGTGGCATCACCTTTGTGAACCGGGGATGTTTCGACCTTCGATCCCGCCGCGCCACATCTGGTTCCCACGGTCACGGCGACACCCTCCGCGATCCCCGATGGCGACGCAGCGGAGGCACTTCAGCCGGGCCCGTGATGCTGCGGTCGATCAGCTGTCGGCTGCATTCGGTGTGGCAGTTTCCCCGGATGATGCCGAGCAAATTGCGGGCGATCTGCACGCAGTTCAGCGATCGGGGTTCCTCGCGTGAAGAGGTTGTAGCCAACGAAGTGAGGCTGGAGGGCACAGGAGATGCCGTCGCCGGGCCGATTGCCGACATTGCGGTCAAGAATGATTGCCCCCAGCACGGTAGATCAGTAGAAGTAGACGTGAAACTGAAGTCGTGGCTTCACGACTAGCTGCATCACCCGCAGCACGATCTGGGGTGGCTACTCGGCGATGCGACCCCGTAGGACGTATTGAAGCAGAACGATGTCGGCGTGAGCCATCAGTTCCGTCCATCGTTGCTGTTCGACGGGTGCCAGGAGCTGGAGGATGTAGCGGTCCGCGGCGACGGGGTCTGTCCATCGCAGCTCGGTTAGTGCTGCGATGTCCCGAGTCGGAATCTGGAACCTCTGGTAGGGGCCCGAGTCCCAACCCGGTTAGTTCGGGTGCCGCCGCCCGGCATCACATGCGGGGAAGGGCCTACTTGCCGATGCGCGGCGCGCGATGCACCGGAACCAACGCGTAGGAGACCAGCCGACTACGAAGCGGCGCGCTCACACCGGCGCGGTCAGCGCGGCTGATCTTCTGAAACAGGCGGAGCCGGTACTCACTCATGTCCAGTCCGAACTCGACGAGAACATCGTCCGCGCTCGCACCGCCGTAGGGCTCCCATTTCACCGCAAATGCCACCAGTGGGTCGCTCACCTGATCGCTCACCGACTACTCCCGGTAGGTTCGGCTTCTCCCTCGACGAGATCGGCATCGTCGACGAAAACGAGCACACCGGTGTCGAGCGCGACCCCCCATCGATGCGGTCGCGCCCAGTCGCGGCCGAGATCGTCGGCAGCGAGCAATGAATCGGCATAGTCCTCGACGATCGTTCCGGCAAGGACTATGCCGTCAGCTCGAACGACCTGGACGACATCACCAACGGCATTCAACTTGTTTGTGTTACTCCCCGACACAGTCATATCGATATTGAAGCAGTTCATCAAGAACTTCGCTCAGCGAACGAATTGTGCCCGTGGACGGTTATGCGCACCTCGGTGAGAACCTTCCGGTCGACTCAAACCCACTGGGCGCGCCTCCGGTTTCGCATGCCGGCCGACGCCGGCGTCGCGCGAGGACTTCGGCTACGCCGCTACAGCGGTGTCGACCGCTAGATCAGCGACGAGCTCGCGACTTACCGTTATTGGGAGACGGCGGCTGCGAGATCGCAACGCCAGATCAGAGAGAAGCCCCGCAAATTTTGGTGAGCGCGGTTGGGGAATTTGGCTGAGCCGCGTCATGTGACGACGCGGCGCGCAGACGTCACCGAGCGTCACGCATCGCCTCGACACCGGCGTCGGTGCAGAACCCGTCCATCCGTGCTTTCAGGCAGAGGAGTCCGAGCAGGTGGCGGGCGTCATCGACCACTGCCAGACGTCGAATGCGATGTCGAACCATGTGCTGGTGGACGACCGCGATCGGAGCGTGAGCATTGATGGTGCGCCCTTGAACTGTGCCGAAGGTCGAGGCGGGACAGCCTGGATCAGGGGCGCAGTCGAGGTCGCAGCGGCACACCGTGCTGGCGAGCCGATCGCCTCCGACGAGCAGGAGCAGATGGTGTTTCGGGCTCGCAGCGAAGACGGCGCGTGCCCCGGCGACCGTGAGGTCGAGCGGGTGGCACCTAGGGCGACGCAGCATGTGGTCCCGCACAGCGCCGGTGAGATCCAGCGGCGACGCCCATGCGGCTGACTCGACTTTTGTCACTTCGTCGGAACACCCCTGTCGGTGGCCTCCGGACATGCACCACTCCTTCGGAGATCGTGGGCTGCTCCAACCCGCTGGCTGCGTCGGCGGAATGTTCTTTGCGCACACGCGCTGATGTGGTTCGTAGTTGTATCGGGGTTGTCACGCCAGCGGATGTAGATACTATGACATAGTCAATAATAGCGATGTTCTTCGCTGCGCGTGTGTGTGCAGCGGCGAGCCCGTGACGGCTCTACACGGGCGACGAGCCCTGTGTGGGGTCGTACAAACCGAGGCGAGAGTTGTGGTGCCGCTCGAACTGCGCGCATGCACTCTCTGCACAAGCCGAATTCCTAGCAGAGTGCGACCGCTCGGAGATCAACGCACACCGATGACACCGAAAGAGCGCCCATGACTACTCAGCCCGTATCCGAGGACACCACCGCCGACAACACGACGGCCGGCTGGCAGAAGTCCGCTTGCATCCTCTGCGAATGCAATTGCGGACTCGAGGTCCAGACCGACGGCCGAACCCTGCTCAAGATTCGCGGCGACAAGGAACATCCGGGGTCGGCCGGCTACACGTGCGAGAAGCCGCTACGTTTGGACAAGTACCAGAACGGCGCACACCGGATCGACACCCCTTTGCGTCGCACTCCCGACGGGGAGTACGAACCGATCGACTGGGACACCGCACTCGACGAGATCGCCGCCAAGCTCTCAGCCGTCCGTGACACCCACGGTGGCAAGTCGATCTTCTTCTACGGCGGAGGCGGACAAGGCAACCACCTCGGCGGCGCATACGGCCGAGCGTTGTTCCATGCGGTAGGTGCCGAGTACATGTCGAACGCCCTGGCGCAGGAGAAAACCGGCGAGTCGTGGGTCGACCAGCAGCTCTACGGCAATCACACCATCGGCGACTTCGACAACACCGAAGTGGCGATCTTCGTCGGCAAGAACCCCTGGCAGTCGCACGGAGTCGCTCGCGCCCGCCCGGTACTGCGCGAACTCTCTCGTGACCCCGAGCGTGCCTTGATCGTCATCGACCCTCGCGTCAGTGAAACCGCGAACATCGCCGACTACCACCTGCAGATCAAACCCGGCACCGACGCATGGTGCGTCTCGGCCATCGCAGCGACCATCGTGCAGGAAGAGCTGCACGACACCGCCTGGTTGCACACTCACGCCACCGGGGTCGAGCAGGTACTGGCCGCGCTGCGCGAGGTGGACATCACCGAGAACGCCCGGTGCTGCGGAGTGGACGAGGACCTGATTCGCACTGTCGCGCGCCGCATAGCGTCAGCCGACAGCGCGGCCGTCTACGAAGACCTCGGGGTCCAGCAATCGCCGAACAGCACCCTCGTCGCCTACTTGAACAAGATGCTGTGGATACTCACCGGCAATTTCGCCAAATCTGGTGGCATGCACATTCATTCATGGATGTTTCCTCTGGCGGGTCGCTGGCACGCGATTCCCCCGGAACGAGGAATCGGCCGATGGCCGACCCTGCGTCGCCGAGTCGGGAGCATGGCGATGCGCATGGGCGCGACCCCCGCCCGGCGGCTCATGGCCAGGTCCGAGCGTCACGGCGGAAGGCCGCAACGGGTGGCCGAACTGACGGCGAGCGTCGCACTCGACGCATTCTTCGAGGCAGTGGCCGTACCGATCGCGGGCAAGATCGCGCACACAGTGGGCATGAACGAGCGCAACGGAACAACCCCCGCCATGGGTGCCCGAATTCTCAATGGACTGATCCCATGCAATTCGATCGCGGACGAGGTGCTCAACGAGCACCCCGACAGATTGCGGGCGATGTGGATCGATTCGTCGAATCCGGCTCACTCCCTGGCAGATTCGCGCCGCTTCAAGCAGGCGATGCGGGCGCTGGAACTATCGGTGGTCGTCGATGTCGCGATGACCGAGACCGCACGCCAGGCGGACTACGTATTGCCTGCATCGAGCCAGTTCGAGAAATACGAGTCCTCGCTGTTCACATTGCATTTCCCGCACAACACCTTTCAGGTCCGCGGACCCCTTCTGACCCCGATGCCTGGAACACGACCCGAACCGGAGATCTACGCCGCAGTGATCGATCGACTCGGTGTCGTCGAAACCGCGCTGATCGAGGACTTGACGGCGGCCGCGAGGGTGGGCAGGGAGGCATTCGCGCTGGCGTTCTTCGCGACCATCCACGCGCGATCCGACCTCACCGGACTCGTGCCGTATCTGCTCTATCGCACCCTCGGCACCACCCTCCCCGACGGTGACCAGGCAATGGGTCTGATCTGGGGGTTCGCTCATCTGTGCGCGATCTCCCAGCCCGACGCGGTAGCGCGGGCAGGATTCACCGGTCGCGGCTTCGCGCAAGGTGAGCAGCTGTTCACTGCTCTGCACACCCGACGCGAAGGTGTCATGTTCACAGACGACCGATACGAGGACGCCTGGAAATACATTCAGCACGCGGACGGCAGGATTCACGCAGCTATCCCCGACCTGCTCGACGAACTGGCGACGATCACAGCAGTCGAACCGTCGTACACGACCGAAGAGTTCCCGTTCATTCTGTCCGCGGGCGAACGCCGGTCGTTCACCGCAAATGTGATCATCCGCAACCCCGAGTGGCGGCGCCGGGACCGCGAGGGCGCGCTGCGGATCAGCGAGGTCGATGCTCGCGAACTCGAGATCACGACGGGCGAGACCGTTCGAATCGTCACCGCCAGTGGTTCGGCCCTCGCACCCGTGGAGATCAGCGCGATGATGCAGGCCGGTCATATCTCTCTGCCGAACGGTATGGGAGTCAGCTATCCGAGCGAAGGCGGTGACACCGTCGTCGGTGTCGCACTCAACATGCTGACCTCCACCGTCAGGCGGGACAAGTTCTTCGGCAGCCCGTGGCACAAGAACACCCCGGCGCGCATCGAGAGGCTGACCGCACAGCCGGCCGTGTCGTAGGTCTCTACACCGGAATCTCGTGTCAAGTCAAGCTTTTTCGGATCACGGCGACCAGTGCAGGGACGGATTCATGGGCATACGTTCGTGGCGGCACGCCATCGAGATGGCGACTGTATCGAAGCGTCCCTGAACGGGCCGGTCGCGCGGTCGATCACCATGCTCACTCCGCGTGGCCGGCGCATCGGGGACACTCACGTACAGCGACTCACGTACAGCGACTCACGATGCGGAGGGAGGCAGCCCTGTCACGAACGGGGTGTCATCGGCGACGTTGCCGAACTTCGCAGCACCGCCCGGGGATCCGAGTGCGTCGAAGAAGTCGACGTTGGTCTGGGTGTACTCCGACCATTCGCGGGGGACATCGTCTTCGAAGAAGATCGCCTCGACAGGGCACACAGGTTCACACGCCCCGCAGTCGACGCACTCGTCGGGGTGGATGTACAACATCCGGGTTCCCTCGTAGATGCAGTCCACCGGGCATTCCTCGATGCACCCCTTGTCTTTGATATCGACGCACGGCTCAGCGATGACGTACGTCATGGGCGGTTTCTCCTGGGAGATCGAAGCAACGACAGAGCAGAAGCGCCATGCCACACAATTATGGTAGGCAACATAACATATAACATTGGTACGCAACAGCATCCGCAGATTGCCAGTCCGAAAGAGATCGAGAGGGAACCGCTCGTGAGAACCCGGGGCAACACCAGGCAGAAAATGCTCTACAGCGCGGTAGAACTCCTAAGGGAACGGGGCGCTGCCGGACTGACTGTCGACGCAATTCTCGAGCGCAGCGGGGCACCGAGAGGTTCTGTCTACCACCACTTCCCCGGTGGTCGTGCAGAGATCGTGTCCGAAGCCCTCACGCTCGCCGGAGACGCTATCAGCACCATGATAGAGCGGTCCGCCACCCTGGGCGCGATGGATGGAGTGCGCAACTTCGCAGCGTTCTGGACCCAGATCTTGGTCGAGTCCGATTTCGAGGCTGGATGCCCGGTCGTATCGTTGGCCGTCGGGGGCGCACCCGACGACAAAGAATTCCAGCCGGCAATCACAGGCATCTTCGCGCGTTGGCACCGTGCCCTCACTACCGCCATGGTCAACGATGGAATCGACGAGGCACGGTCCATCAGGCTGTCCACCATGGTGATCGCCGCAGTGGAGGGAGCGGTGATCCTGTGCCGTACACACAGATCCGCAGCACCCATCGACGAGGTGATCGCCGAACTGGAAGTGTTGATCACGACTGCGGCACCCACGTCCGCGCAGGGTGAGTAAGGATGCGGTGATCCCCAAGACCACGGCATCGATGCCGACGCTCGACAGCACACCTCGGTGCGACCCCTGACAAGGGAAAGGCCGCTGGGATGATCGACAGCGCACCGACGATCCCCGTTTGCCTACCCGAACTGAACGACGCCTCGCTCGAAAGAGCATGAACCGCGATGGGCGGCGACTACTTGTTTCACAGACGGCGAACGGTCGCCGTGGTCGTCACCACACCGTCGGCGAGGAACCACACGGTGAATCCGTTGTCATTCGCTACCCAGCGGGTATCGAGGGACGCTCGATATCTGACGGGCTTCAAGTACTCGATGACGGCGCGGTGGGGATGCGCGGTGATCGCGGGATGCTGGCGTAATGCCCTCTCGATCGGGGGCCAGTAGGCGACGTTGTTCATGTGCTCGAAGAAGTCGAAATCTGTGGCGCGCAGGGCGAAAGGTCGGGATTCGGTGAACTCGCTGTCGTGCGCAGGCGCGGGCGGGTTGACCGGACGCCACCTCAATCTGGTCTCGGTGATGCCGGTGCTCCACGCATCGAGCGTCGCGTCCGATATCCGCGCCGGCAGACCGCGGCGAGTGACGTTGATGCAGAAGCTCTCGGTTTCGACGAGACCGGGTTGCCGGTAGCCGGGGTTGAACGGTGAAGCGGTCGGGATGCCGGTCAGACGTTGACGCATACTCACCCAGCGGCTCGACGTCGCGGCGCACCACCGTTCGACCTTCACCTCGCCCGGCCAGGTCAGAGGCCGGATCACATCGATCACATTGCGACGAACAATCCAGAAGGGATCCTCGTCGAGGAACCCCGATTCGTGAATCATGTCCAGCGCAACGTCTTGCAGCAGTCGTGCGATCGCGTCGAGTCGCACCTGACCCTGGGGATCGGCGTCACCGACACCCATGCGGTACTGCTTGACGAACGAACGCGCGGTGTCCGGGCGATCGAGCTGCTCGAAAGACTGGCTCATCGCCCGGCGAAATCAGCGTCGCGTCGCTCGATGAAGGACCGAAGCCCCTCGGCGGCGTCGGACGTGGCGAGCAGTGCGGCGATCGTCGCTCGTAGTGCGCCAGGGTCGGGAAGTGACTGCGACGTTGCTGCGTAGGCGGCCTCGAGAGTTGCGCGCACACCCAGTGGCGCTGCTTTGTTCGCGATCTCGTAGGCGATCGAACCCGCGAGGTCTCGCCCCGCCGCGAAGTCGGTCGCAAGGTCCTGCACGAGCCCGATGCGCAGAGCTTCGTCAGCGCCGAACTCCGCACCGGTGAGCATCCACCTCATCGCGTTGCCCCACCCCGCTTGCTGTGGGAATCTCGACGTCGCCCCACCGAACGGGAAGATCCCGCGCCGCACTTCGTATTGGGTGAACCGAGAGTTCGCTGCCGCAATCCGTATATCGGCAGCGAGAAGCAGTTCGATACCCAACGTCATCACCCAGCCATGAGCGAGAGCGACCAGAGGGGTCGTCCATGGCCCGTCGAGTCGCCACGGGTCTCTGCTTCCAGCGGGGATCGTCAGAGAGTTCGTCGCCAGATCGCCGGCGACATCGGACAGATCCAGGCCTGCGGTGAAGTGGTCTCCGTGTGCGTAGAGGACCCCGCATCGGATATCGGGATCGTTTTCGAGGACACCGTATGCTTCCGCGAGCTCACCGAGCATCGCCCGGTCGAAGGCATTGCGCTTGGCGGGCCGGTTCAAGCCGATCCACAGGATATGACCGTCGCGTTCCATCGATACCGTTTCGGACATGCGCCGACCTCCTGAGTTCAGTAATGAGACTGACGGGAACCTATCGGGAGGATGAGCGTTGTGGCAAGTCGGTCTGTAAATCAGACTGATACAGTCAGCGGGGTGAAGCGTGATTCTTTCGATCGGTGGCCCTGCTCGATCGCCCGGTCCGTCGGCCTCGTCGGAGACGGGTGGGTCCTGCTGATACTCCGCGAGCTGTTCTACGGGGAATCGCGATTCGATGCGCTCGTGGGCACGCTCGGTATCGCCCGGGCCACATTGACCGACCGCCTGCAGACCCTGACGGAGGGCGGGATCGTGTCGCGCACTCCCTATCAAATGCAACCAGTGCGTCACGAATACCTCCTTACAGAAAAAGGACGCGATCTGTTCGGTGTCATCGCCGCGCTGAACGCCTGGGGAGACAAATGGATGAGCGGCTCGGACGGCGTACCGGTCGTCTTGCAGCACCAAGCGTGCGGGCACACACTCGATGCAGCCGTGATCTGCCGCGCCTGCGGCGCGGATGTCCGTCATAACGAGGTCACCGCACGAACCGGCCCCGGATACCCCGAACGAATGTTGGGCTCGCTCGCAGTCACCGACAGATTCCCGGATGCGATTGGAGACGCTGCTCGCCGAGACGGACCCGATTCCTAGTCGGATGCATTACGGACCAACCCATGCCGGCTGCTTCACGCAGGTTTCACTGATCGATCCGCGGAGATTCTGTGCCCACTTCTTCAGTAACCACGACTTGGTGGCCTCCCAGGATCGGGTCGTAGGAGTGCTTTTGGAAAGAATCGAAGATGCCGGTCCACGGACACAGAGGTCCTGGACTCCGGTTGTTCCTGCCTTCTCGTCGAGGCCAGCAGAGGTGATCAGTACTTCTTGCGGGAATGCGGCAAAGCCGTCTAGAATATCTGTGCCGCGACAGTATTCGACGAACGCGATGCCCACCTTGCGGACGATGCTCAGGCTCCGAACAGCAGGAACAACCCACCGAACGTGTAGAGCACCATCACGACCATCATCGCGAGCTGCCCGGTGGCCGCGTGCCCTTTCGGTAGCGTGCGCAGCGACGCGTCATGGGCGAGGGTGATGCCCACCAGGTGCCCCGCCACCACCGCCAGAACGGCAATACCGGCGACGACCGACGGGTGATTCGACAGGACGTAGGAGACCGACGCATCCCGCAGCCCCAGCACATTCGCACCGTTACCCAGCGGATCTGACAGCGAAATGATCGTCTGCTGCCCCTTCTCGACGAAGTACGTGAGGTAGTGAGCCGTCAGGTAACCCACCACGATCGGGATCAGGGAATGGGCGAGCAGCCCTGGAAGCGCGGAACGACGACTACGCGACACCCCTCCGACGGCGCGGGCCGCACACCAGAACGCCGCTCCGACAACGCAGATGACGGCAATCAACCCGAGAGTTCTCGTCGGCACCGATCCGAGAGCGGAGCCGTCGACCAGCGAACGCCACGCCGGTATCTGCCCGATGCTGTCGAAAGCGGTGGACCCGAGCAGAACGGCGAGCACTGCCACCGTGCCCCGCTGCACCGGCAGGCTCACCGCACCGTCGAGCGGTGACCGCAGCGCCAGAAGGCCGGACGCGGCATCTCGGGTGAGTGGAGACAATCGAGATACCGTGTCGCTGTACACCTCGAAAGGATCTGCACGAGAGAACCATTCGTCACCGAAGACCGCCGCACCCACCGCCATCACCAGGACGTACACCGCGCACCACAGACGAACGGCCGATACCGAGCCCGAGTCGGGTGAGGCCAGTTCGAGCCAGACGAATGCGAAGAGTCCTACAACGGCTGGTACGCAGCCCCATTCGCGTCGGTAGGCGACTATCGCCGCCGACGTCGGACGACGCAGCAGTCCGCACACGACGCGGTGTAGTGCCCGCATCGGAGACACGATTCGCCAGAACGGCCCGAACGCCAGCGACGCCGGAACGATGCCTACCCACACCAGAACGTAGAAGGTGCCGAGCAACGCGTTGCCGGAATCCTGTGGCCCCCAGACCGATGCTGCGGCGACAGTGACCGCCAGTAGCACCGACAACGCCCCGACGAGTCCCCGGACGATCGCCGAATCTGCGACGACCGTCGTCCGCGGCAACGGCACGACGACACGCGTGGGGTCGAGCCTGGGGCGACGCCACGCGAACAACAGCAGCACGAACGACGCCGCCAGCGCCCACGCCCCTCCGATCAGGGCGTAGGTGACAGGAATCGGCAGATCGGTCGACCCGCCGAGGCCGTGGGCGAGAATCACGGACGAACGACGAGCGTGGCGACGGTGCGATCGCTGTGGTGCAGTTCGACATCCACCTGTCCGGGCACATCGACGGTGAACGTGAACAGCTGATCTTTGCCCGGCTCGATCTCGAAGGTGTGCTCGGGAACTGAATGCACGTGCAGTTCGTCCGTGATATCACTGTCGATCGAGATCGAAACCGATTGCCCCACAGAGGCGTCGAGGCGTTGATTGGTCGGCTCGACCGTGCCGCCGACGATCGACAGATTCATCCGCAGGCTATCGGGTTCCGCGGACACCGCCGCGGTGGAGTCGGTGCTCGGCACCGGTTCTGCCGTGCTGGGCGAGGTACCGCCGGACGACGATCCGCAGCCGGCCACCAGCGCCACCGTTGCACATCCGATGATCGCTGCCCGCAGTGGCGACAGTCCCATGTCAGTGCTCTCCTTCTTGGTCGAGTTTCTCTGCCCGCTCGGCCCGGCGGTCTTTCCTGACGACGTACAACACTGCGGCCACGATGATCAACGCAGGCGCGACCGCCGGAATGGCCAGCACCACAGAGTGATCCGCGAGATAGACGACGTCGGATGTAGCCGTCATACGGAGCTCGAGTCCAGCGTCCTGCGTGACACCGATGCTCCCGGGGTCGCGGTACTGATGCGCACTGCGCCCCACGACAGAGCCCAGATCATTGCCAGAGTGCAGACGAGCACGACCAGTGATGCGGCACCGAACAGCCACGCCGGGTGGTCGAAGCTCCGCTCACGTTGCAGCAGCGCAGTCTCGCTCTGCAACTGCCGTGTGAACTGGGCGTCGGCCGAGACCTCCGGCGCGCCGATGCCGGGATCGGCCGCCATGAAGATCGGCGTGCCGGTCAGGGTTCGACCGTCCTGGATGCGTAGGAACGTCTTCCAGGTTCCGTGCGCCGGAACCGGACGGGTCGACTGATACATGCCGGGCCCGGTCCGTTCGAGGCGATCGACGACCAGACCACGCAGAGTGTCGCCGGCTCCCTGCCATGCCAGGATCGCCACCCACTCGGGGTCGTCGGATACCAGGTCGGCTGGATCGAGTCGGACCGTTGCCGTCACCATCCGGCCACCGTCCTGCGGCGCGGCATCGGCGAGAGTGACTGTCGCCGTTGCGTTTTCCGGTACGTCGATCATCAGACCGTTGGCTGTCGCGCCGCCGAGGACGAGTACCAACGCGACGACGATCGTGCGCCGGACGGCAGGTGCCGGCAGTCCGTCTCCACTGAGCAGTTGCGCGAACAGCCCTGCCGTCAGCCCGCACATGACGCCGACGGGTACTGCCATCGCGAGCGCCTCGACCCACATCGACGTCGGCCACGGGTAGACGAAGACCGCGTCGATCCACAACGATTCGAGCCACAAGCCCACAGTTGCCGCAGTCAACCCCGCGAGCATTCCGAATCGAAGTCGGTGCACCACGAGCGGAGTGAGACCGACGAGTTCGACCACCACCGCGATCCCGAGGAACAGTGCGAACACGTTGTGCGGTTCACCCAGAACCGGGCCGACGACGAACGCTGTCAGCTCGCGAATGACGGCGGCGAATGCGACGACGAACAGAGTCGCGCCCCGTCCCACCACCAGTCGCGCTGCGACGAGCGCGAACGCTCCGGCACCGACGATGAGCATCGGTTGGAACACCAACCGGAACTGCTCGACTCCGAAGTCGAATTCGATCTGAAACACCGACAACCCGATGAGGAGACCGCCGAACGTGCTGGCTTTGAGAACCCACGACAACGCCGAGCGTCTGGGACCCCGCTCAGTGTCATCCACCTCGTCGCGGGACGTCTGCCGTGCGGCGGCCATGGCCAGTCTGCCTTCGTGATCGAGCAGTAGGACTCCGATGAGCGACAGTCCGGCACCGCCGATCAACATCAAATGGGTCGGTCCCCACAGTGTCACGTCCTGGCCGAAGATTCGGTGCCAGATATCGTCCAAGGGAAAGCCGATGAGCGCATACAGACCACTGCCCGCGATCAGCAGACCACCCGTGGGCGCATACCAGGTGCGGGTGATCTTGACGGCCGCGCGACCGGGCTTCTCGTCGAGCGGGAGAATGATCGCAAGCGCACCCGCGATGAACAGGAAGAACAAGCCGACCAGGATGAAGTAGTGGGCCGGGTTGGCCAGTGGTCCCTCGTCGCGCCCTCGTCCGATGTGCAGGCTGACGTCCCAGATGAACCCGAAGAATGCGGTCAGGATCGTCGAGACGAACAGGACCAGGGGCAACGCAGCCCAGCCGGGCAAGTTCAGCTTCGACCCCGCGTAGTCCGCCAGCCTCGCCAACCACGTGATGCGTCGAGTGCGGTGCATGAACGCCAGATACAGCAGAAACAACGACACGACGGCCGCGGCTGCCGTCATACCGAAGACCTGGTCCAGAGCCGCGCCACCGCTCTGCGACTTAGAAAACACGTTACTCGCCGTAACACCTATGTTGGACATGCGCTGAGTATGGCCCTACATCGACAATATGAACACCCTTGGCTCGAATTTGTTCGGCGATGTCGTGGCCGGCAATCAGATTGGCCTACATCGGTCGAGCCGGAGATCCTGCCCGCCCTGTACTTCCGTGTTGCGTTTTTGCAACCACCTGCATTATCCGAACTCGGGGCGTTATCCGATGCCCGTGTTAGTCAGTGGCCGGACGTCGAGATGTCTTGACGGTGCGGTAACTGCACTTCTGGGACGAGCATCCGATCTTGGCATTACGTCATGTGTGGCCGGCGCCGAGTGTTCGCCGGTCCTTGCGGATCGAGTTTCATCGGGGGGGGGGCAGTGCTCATCGTCCGGCAACGACCCGCTGACTGGATTAGAACCGACAGATTTGTTCGGAAAGTGAACGGAAAGCTGGTGACTTAGTGCCGGTACCTCGACGGTGCGCGATTTCGTGCACTGTGCGGTGAATCGCACTCGTCAACCGCGCGGCCAACGTCAGTTGTGAGAAGCGGCCGACTCGACGGCCGTTCCCATTCGGTGATCAGAGGCAGGGTTTGGTTCAGTTCGTTGATCAGCTCGTGCCAGTGGAGGTATTGCTCCATCGCCGACGAATCGCCGGCCACGGCAGTGCTGGTTGATCTGATGGCAACGATCGACGCCGTGGGCAGTGAATCGACAGTAGCGACCAAGAACGGGCCGGGACAGTGGGCGAGCCACGTTCTGTCGGCAGGGGCGTTCACATCTACACTGCTGTGATAGCTGCCGCTGGACAGGCTTCCAGGGCTGCCAGTATCGAGCTACGGGCAGCCTCGTTGTCGAGGGGGCGGTCCGTTTTCTGGGCGCGGCCGCGTCGAAACTCGAAGTGTTCCGGCGCGACCGCGATGCACAGGCCGGCACCTATGCACGTCCTCGACACAGTGACGTGCATCGAGCTGTCAGGCATAGTGAAAGCTCCTCTCCGACCGGTGCGGAAGACCTCGCACCTTGCGGCTCATCGGCGTGAAAACGGGAACTGCTTCGACACCGAGTGGCGCATCCAGTTCGATGCCGCAAAGTGACGCGTTCGAGCCTGATGGGCTCAGATCGCTGCATGCGAGTGTCACTGAGACTGAGCGGAGGCTCGCGCGGGCCAGATGACGCCCACACTTTTCATGCCTTCCATGACGTCCATGTCGGGATTTGCTGTCAGCACCTCCTTGAACGTTGGGCTGCCGACAATCACGGACTTGAACGAGCGCAGGAACGCATCGACCTCTTCCGCCTCTCTCCGAGGAATTCCGAACTCCTCGTAGGCGGGGGTGACAATATCGGCAAATAGCGCGTCCCAATACTCCTCGGTAATTCCCATTCCGCGGTGTGAGGTCGCCATGTCGGGTCCGTGGTAGGTGTGTGGCCCACCCCAGTGCATACCCAGGAATTCGACGAAGCCGCTGATCTCCTCCTGCACCTCGGCTTCGGTCTTGTGGTTCCAGATGTGGCCGATCGTAGGATTCAGCATCGCGCGTGTGACCAGGATGCGTGCCAGGAATTTGACCGATTCGAGACCGCCCAAGCGGTAGTAAAGACTGTCTTGTTCACTCATTGTGTTCTCTCCTGGAAATAGATTGGACTGACTTAGGAAATTGCTCGTCGCGAGGCTCGTTCGGTCAGCAGAGCGAATACCGCCATCAATGCGGACCACAGTGTCAATTGTGTTGCCAACGAGGATATTCGGAATTGCCACAACAGTGAGGCGGGGAAGTCGGATGGGACCTCGTCGATGGCAGGTGCCAGTGCGTAGCCGGTGACAATGACGACGATGAGGGCCACTGCGGCTGCCACGGTGGGTAGTACCTGCGAGGCGATTCGGGTGGCAACGACGTGGCGGACGAACACGAAGGCGGCGATAGCAAGGAGTCCCAACAGCACCATCGCGAACCACAGGATGGTCCGTTGATCGATGGTGTCCGGGTCTCCTACAGCGGGTGGATTGGCAGGATATTCGAAGAAGGGAACGGCAGCGACGGAGAACCACCCCGCAGTACCGACAGCGGCAATCAGAGCGGCGGCGGACAAGCCGGAACGGGTTCGCACTGCAGTGAGTACACATGCGTAGATCGCGCCCAGCGCGGCACCCGACAGGGCGGTGGCGAGGAACAATCCTGCGCGCTGGCCGTCTCGGGGGACCAGTGGGGTGTCGTTGTGGTGGTGGCCTGCGGGAGCGCCGGTGTCGTTGTGATCATCGGCCGTGGTTGCGTGGGATTCTTCGATAGCGATCGCCGCATCGATGTGGTGTTCGCCGGTAATGTACGCGACGCCGCCGGCGAGAATGCCGGCGACGAAGCCGGCGAGAATGCCTCGGACCAACAGCTGTTTCAGTGACCCCGTCAACGTCGAGTGCGTGGTTGAAGAGGCCGTGTTCAATGGCATGGGAGACCCAGTAGGTGACGCCCGTCGTGCATCACTTCGTGGAGCAGCATGCCGCTTCGAGAGATCGCGCCTTGGTCGAAGCCGACGAGATACAGAGTGAGCATTGCTAGCAGAACCGCAGCGATCATCAGTATCGATGCCGCGACTTTTTGTAGTTCTGCGTCGGGTGTAACGCTGATCGTGGTCATTTCCGTACTCACTTTCCAATGATGTTACTGATCAATGCTTTTGGCAGAATTGCGACGATCTCCGGTCGGTCGCAGCCGAACCCTCTTCGTTCGCAGGTGATCGCCGCGGCCCGACGAGTGCGCACTTCTCGAGGACCGCCGGCGGGTGCCGGGCTCGGCTGTAGGGCATATCTGATGCGCAGAATCGGCTGGTTTCTGCTACTGCCAAGGAGGACGGTCACCTCCACCCGCGCGGCCAGGTGGATTCCGACAGCCGCCGACGAAGAGCAGGCCGCTGGGTCGCGGTCGGCAGTGCCACCCGCCGTCGGCCCTCCTGTCAGAGGGTGCGGGCCGGATCGATACTGATCGGCTCGAGGTGCGCTGTGTGGTGGTCGCGGTCGGGTGGAGTGGCAAGTACCGTCTTTGTGCGTTCGTCGAGGTCGGCGTCGCTGAGTAGCCCGCTACCCGACAGGCGGGTTTCGAGCGCATTGAGCCAGTGCTCGTAGTACGACCACGACCCTCGCTCGAGTTCACCCTCGTTCTCTTCCCAGTACGTGATGGAATCGATCAATGAGAGCTGGAATTCGGACCACTCGAACTGGCGGGCGTCATAGGCAGCTACGGCGATAGCGAATGCGCGGATCTCCCACGGTGACGCGAACGCGATGTCCCCGTCCGGTGCGCCAGGCAGACTGCAGACGAGCTTCTCCACTCGCCGGCGTGCGTCACCGAGCTCTGTGGTGTCGGGGCGAATCGAGGTTGTCATGGCTGCGTCCGAGCAGTGGGGCCGACACCGATCATGGAGTCACGGCTGACCAGCTCGGCAAGCTGGTCTTCGCTCCATCCATCGGTTCCTGCGGGGCGTCGGGGCAAGACCCAGTACCGCATCTCGCTGCTCGAGTCCCACACCCGAATCTCGACGTCGTCGGAGACGGTGTAGCCGAAGCTCTCGGCCAGTACTTTGCGTGGTTCGCGGCAGATGGCCGCTCGGTACTGGGGATCTTTGTACCAGTTCGGTGGTAGCCCGAGCACCGGCCAGGGGTAGCACGAACACAGGGTGCAGACGATGACGTTGTGAATGTTGGCGGTGTCTTCGACGACGACCATGTCCTCGCCCTGAAGGCCGCCGATGCCGAGCTCGCCGCACGCTTCGGTCGCGTCGGCGAGCAGTCGAGCCTTGAACTCGGGGTCCGACCACGCTTTGGCGACAACCTTCGCCCCGAGTTGGGGTCCGACTTCGTTCTCATAGATCTCGACCAGACGGTCGATGGCTTGGGTGGTCATGATGCCTTTGTCGATGAGCATCGATTCCAGCGCTTTGACGCGCGCAGCAATCTCTTCCTGGCTGCGGATTTTCTCACTCATGCTGACTGCACTCCTCGGGGTGTGACGAGTTCGATGTATGGGTCCCAGACGTCGAAATACACGGATTGGTTGCGCTCGGCGGTCTCGGCACCCCAGAGCTCGTCGGCCTCGAAACGGACGGTGTAAACATGCTCGGGGCACTCACCGAGATTGTTGCCTGCGGTGTCGGGGTAGATGAATGTCCCGTGTGTAAGAACGATTTCACCGGTCGCTCCGCGGATGTAGCGAGCTCGTCGAGTGTGTCCGCGCGGGGAGTCACGTCGTACTTTGACCGTGTCACCGACCTGGAAACGGGCGATCTTGTTGCTCTCGCGCTTCGCGGGTGCACCGGCCGGCACGACGGCGTTGATGAACGCCAACAGTTCGGGATCGTCGTGGTGCTCGGGCATCGGCGCATCGGGGTTGGCGAGAAAGTACTCGGTGCGACGATCGAGTTCGTCGAGATCGAGTTGCCCGGTGCGCTCGCCGTGATACTCGACTGTGTGGATCCAGTGCTCGTAGTACGGCGATTTCAAGTAGACCGCGGGATCGATCAACTCCATGCCGAAGCGGAATTGATCGACCCCGAAAAATCCGCCGCGAAAGCACATCGAGAACATTGCGAACGCGGCTTTCTCCCATTCGGCGCGGAAGATCGGTTCGTTCTCCGGGACGACTACCGGGCCCAGTCCGTCTGTGCCGGCCAAGTCGAAAACTCCGTTCATTTTTTACTTCTCCTGCCGTGACGTCTCCGTCGGGTGGGGGGTGGATCGCGATGGACTCGTACCGCGCGGCGCTTAGGGCGCGGTTCTAGATGGAGGCCAGGTTCGTGGTGCCAGAAGGCGTGGGGAATCCGCCGATCAACTTCTCGAAACTGTGGCCTGCACGCAGTACGGTGGCATCTTCGAAGTGTCTGCCGATGATCATCATTCCGACCGGGAGGCCATCGACGAGACCGGCTGGGACCGTCAGCGCCGGGTGGCCGGTGACATCGAGCGGTGCGGCGTTGGCAACCATGCCGAGCGCTTTGGTCAGGTAAGTGGCGCGGTCGATGTCGGGACCGGGTAGATCGTTGGCGGTGTACGGGAGGGTCGGCATCACCAGTACGTCGTACGTTTCGAGTGCGGCGTCGTAGGCGGCTCGAGCTACGGATACGAGATTGCGAGCTTTGGCATAGCTGACGGCACCGAGCGTGTTGACGCCGTGATATCCGCACAGTGCAACGAGTTTCACGGTTTCGGACAATGCATCCGCGTACTCGAGACGCCGAGAGGCGAAGTAGGCCATCTGTTCCGGGTCGTAGAGTCCGTCGGCGTTGAGTCCGTAGCCGTTACCGTCGAGCATTTGATAAGCGCCGCCGTCGGTGGCGATGACGTTCCACACGTGGAATGCGTGCCGGTGCCAGGGGATGCTGACCTCGTCGACGATCGCGCCGAGGCCGGTGAACCGTCGTACGGCGGCGCGGACGGTGTCGTCCACTGCGGGTTGGGAATTGTCGTGTCCGAAGCCTTCGGTGACGACACCGACGCGCAGTCCTTCGACTCCGGAATCGAGACCGGCGGTGTAGTCACCTGCAGTCACATTGCGCGGCTGGCGGGGGTCGTTTCCGTCGTAACCGGCGATGACCGAGAGCATCAGTGCGGCGTCGGCGACGGTGCGCGTGATCGGTCCGAGGTGGTCGATGGTGCGTTCGATCGGGAACGCACCGGTGTACGGGACGAGTCCGAACGTGGGCTTGTGCCCGACCACTCCGCAGAAAGCTGCCGGGATACGGATAGAGCCACCTTGATCGCCGCCGATGGCGATATCGACGTCACCGTTGGCGACCAATGCGCCGCTGCCACCGGATGATCCGCCGGCTTCGCGGGTGGGGTCCCATGGGTTGCGTACCGGCCCGGATGCGGGGGTGAAACTCGAACCGGAGAAGCACAGATCCTCGCACACCGATTTTCCTGCGATTTCTGCGCCGGATTCGAGCAATCGGGTGACGACGGTGGCGTCGCGGGAGGGGATGAACCCTTCCAGGGTTCGGGAGCCGTTCATCATCGGGACCCCTGCGACCGCGACGTTGTCTTTGATGGCCACCGTTTTGGCGGTCAGACGATCATCGACGGGAGTGGTTTCGGTGATCGACGTGGTGACGTACCAGGCTCCGAGCGTATTGTCGGTAGGGGACAGGACGCGGTGCTCGCGGTCTGGGGCAGTGGGCGCGATCGTCTCGTAGAGTTCGTCGACGATGTCGTACGAGCCGAGTGCGCCGTCGACCAGGCTTGCGAACTCCTCACGGTCTGCCGAGTCGAATTCGAGGCCGAAATGTTCGGCGGCCGCGCCGATCGCATCCGTATCTGGGCGTGAAACTGACATGCCTACACCTCACTCGTCGAGCAATGGATTGTGCCGAGAACGACCGACTGCCGAACCGGTAGTGCAGACGCCTCGAACCGATGACATTGACGGTAGATCACAAGATTAAACGCGTCAATGAGTGGCGACATATCCATGTGTTAAGTCTGTGTTGCGCACAGATTTCGGAACGCCTGTCACTCAAAATTCATGCAGTGCAACGTGAGTCGGTTCGAGGCTCGACTTCGAACCGATGTGTTCGTCGTCACAATTAACTCTAGATGGCCGACGAAATCGTGTCAATGGGTAGCGACACATAGACCTGACTGTGACGGGAGGCGAGTTCAGAGTGGCCGGAAGACTCCGTGGTGCGATTCCGCGAGCACGATGCCTCGTCTGCACTCGTTCGGAAAGCCTTGACGACTCCCACGCGCCACCGCCGTCGGCGAATCTAGGCGTTGCCGCAGAGTTTCTCTGTCGAGTTCGGCGCCCGCAGTAGCAAGGATTCGGCCGTATGCGACGATCGCCTCGTACGTGGTTTCGGACAGAGAGCTCATCGGCGGCATCGGACCTACCTGTAAGGCGTTGTACCGGCCCTCGAGGTCCCGATATGTGTCGGTCGTGCCCTGGAAGTACGCGAATGCAGCCCAGACTCCGTCGGCAGCGGAGGTGCCGATCAGTTGCTGGGTGGCTTCGTCGAGCACCAACGCCAATGTGCGTGTCCTCGAACGTAATCCCGCATCGAAACACTGCTGCTCGAACACGACCTCGTCGTGCCCGACCAGGGTCGAGAGAATCAACTCGGCTCCGGACTCGTCTATGGCGGCGATGGTGGACGAGAAGTCCGTGGTCCCGAGGGGCAGGTAGTTGTCACCGAGCACTGACGCGTTGTTCTCGGCCGCGACGCGGCGCGCCGCCCAATGGGCGCCGTAGGACCACGAATATCGGTGGCCGACGAAGAACCATGTGCGGGCGTCGGTCTCGGCCATCAACGCCGGCATTCCGGCCCGTGTCTGCGCCAACGGCCGTTCACCGAGCCGTACGATCGAGGCGCTCGGCCGACCGCCTTCGTTGAGCACAGTGTGAACCAATAACACGTCGGTGTCCTGCAGGGCGGAGGCCGCGGCGTTGAAGGTGGCGGAGGTGACACAAGCAAAGATGATTCGGCATCCGCTGTGCAGCAGTCTCCGGGTCGCGGCAGACCCGGTCAGCGAGTCGGAGGCATCGTCGCCGATCAACAGCTCCATAGGAAGGCCACGAATCCCGCCGTCCGCATTGATCTCGTCGACAGCCAACTGGGCCAGTGTTTCGGTGGCCTGTGCGAACACTGCTGCCGAACCGGACTTGCTGACCAGCAGCCCTATGCGGTGTCTATCCGGCCTCAGCGGTTCGGGTGGGCCGTAACCGCGCTTGTGCGCCAGCCATGAAACTCCGTCCTGGTCCAAGCTGGATTCCAGAACCACGCGTGTTCCGGCCCCATCGGCGAGAAACCGCAACGTCAATCGGCCCCGCCACGGTTGATGATGGACAATGGCGACCGATCGGCCCTCGCGTACAGCAGCAACGTGCCCGAGCAGCGTGATCGGCATACCTGCAGTGCCCTCACCGCCGACCGGCAGCGACACAGATACCGCGGCCCCCACCACCAGCCGTGTGCACTCGAGGTCGAGAAGGTCGCCATCGAGAAAGCTCTGAAACACCGCCGCCGGTCGTTGAGACAGATGCAATTGGGCAGTGACCGACAATCCGGCCATCAGGGCACCGCCGTCATGCCGACTGCGAACGGACTCGTCTCACGCCCGACGACGGGGTCGAAGCGCACCATTGTCGACGTTGCCCGCAACGGGCGGATCACTCGATGTCTGCGCCACCAGAGACCGTTCGAGGACATCACGAAGAAACTGTAGAGCGTCGTTGGCCGGGCCTGCAGGGTCGACCGAGAAGAACCGATTGCGGCCCGCTCGTCGCTCGATGATCACTCCCGACATCTTCAGCGCCTTCAGATGCGCAGATACCGTCGTGCGGCCCACAGATGGTATGCGGTCACTGATGAACCCTGCACTGCACTCGCCGTTCGAAGCCAGGGTGTCGAGGATCTCGCGACGGACTTGGTCGGCGAGAGCCGCGAACACCAGCTCCCGGCTTTGCTGCTCACCGACACCCATCGCACTGTCCTCATCTCGATGTGGATTCGACCTGATAGGTCAACCGACATCAACATATCTCATGCTGGCGCTTATCGAAATACTTTCGTCGACGTGTCATATTCATCGGCTTCATCGGCGCAGCAGAAACCGTTGGATCTTGCCGCTGTCTCCGTCGGGGTTCGCGCGAAGACTCGGAACGACCCGCGCGACACCGACCGGGATCGACGCGGTTCCGAGAAACATCACGATCGATTCCTGTCATCAACCCCCTCGCGCTGCCGTTCCGATGATCAGAGCACCGTGGCGGCACGGGTGCCTGGCGAGACTCGACCTGGTTCCTTCCATTCAAGTCCCCGGTTTCTCTCGGTCGGGTCTTTCCACTCCTCGCCGGAGCTGATCAACACTGCTGGGCGTCGCGATCGCGCTTTCCACTCGACGGCGCGGCTGCTCGTGCTGTCGGAACGTGCGGCACGATCAGCCGCCGAAGGACCCGGCGGGAGCCCCTCAGCGGTCTGCCCGTCACGTCGGAACGTTCGGTGTCACGCAGCGGATCTGTTTCTTAGCAACGAATTTCCTTGCAGTTCCTGTCCGCACCTCGCGTGGGTGAGCGATCTGTTTCAATACCGTCATGACCGACACTCGACGTAACACAAAATCCGGGCGCACCGTTGGTGAGAAGGTCCAAGTTCGACGCGACGACGGCGTGGTCAGTGGAACGATTGTGGAGGACTTCGCGGACTCGCTGATTCCCGGCGATCGACTGGGTCGGGACTGGGCGCAACCACATCGATGGGCGATCGCCCTCGATACGGGCGTTCTGGTGTTCGTCGACGATAGCGACCTCGACGACAGCGACACTGCCGCGGCGCGGTGACAGCAATGGCCACAAAGAAGTCGGGGGATGCCCTGGTGGATTTCGCCGCGATGTGGGAGCCGTTCGGCGGAGCACCGTTCGAAGAGGTATTCGTCAAATTCGGTGTGGACATGGACGAATACAAGCGTCGACTGTTCAGGCGATTGACCAATCCGGACCGCGCCGGGCTGATAGATGCTGCACTCCGCAGCCGCTTTATCGACTACTCCGTGCACGCGACCGGCATGACACAGCGCCCTCATCGGTAGGTCACCTGCTCGGTAGGTCACCTGCACTCGTCCGCACCGGATCGGGAAAGTCGGCTTGCTGCCCAGCGTGGAGTGTCGATCACCGTGTCGGCGCGATCGCGGGGCCGTGCGGCTTGGCCAGCTCGAACGCGGAGATCACCCAGACACTGAGGGGGCCGCGTTCGGCGAGGAGCGAAACGTGGCAATAGCACCAGCGTCAAGACATCTTGACGCTGCGGAAACTGTCGTTCTCGACTTGGTCGGCCGCTGTCGGCACGCGTCGCTGCCGCTTGACCCGGTCTCGACCCAACACGATCATCTATACAGTCCCCGCAAGTCCGCAATCCGGTTCGAGCTACCGAGGTCCTCGTCGTCGAGGACAGTCCGAATTTGCCGGTGCGAGGGAAGATCGGTGGACGAGTGTGCCACCGGTCGGTGCGCTCGGACGCAGACTCGATGCATCCAGAGAATCGACAAAATTCGATTTTCGAAACCGGATGTGCTCGGAACGTACGTTCATGACGGCGTCGCCGACAGGTTGTGAAGATACCGATGATCAGCTTTATTGCACTGACGAGTTTTTGGCTCTTCGAGTAGATCCTGCAACGCATCACCTGATGTCTCGACCGCACTGCTGGCGACAAAGCTGCTTCTCTCCGGGAGACGAAAAACCGATACTCCCCAAACACGTTCGGACGGTTTCGGTTTCGTTCGGTTGTCGGTCAGCCGGCCTTGACGCGCAGACGCTCGACCTCCGAGCGAGAGTGACGCACGGCCTCGGTGTCGGCTGCTTTCCCGCGGATCGTGGGCGAGGTCGAGATCGCGCGCCGAAGATGCTTGCGTGCTCGACGGGACGTGTGATGGGGCGCGGACTTGACGAACGCCTTACGCGCCTTGTTCTCCAGAATGCCGTCCACCTCGGCGTCGGTCACGGTCCCCGCTTCGACCTCGGGGGCGAGGATGTCGCGGACGAACTCGTATTCACGCGGCGCTGCTCGTCGAAACGCGATCGTCAGCATTGTGAACCCGAGCACGATGGAGCCGATCATGACGGGGAACGTCAGGATGCCACCCATACCGAGGCCGGTGGCGTCGTCCCAGGTGAAGTGCAGAATCATGCCCAACAACACGAACGCCAGGCCGCGCCCGATCCGGCGTGGCTGGGCCGCGGTGCCGATGATGTAGATGACACCCGTGCAGACGAGGGCACTGAAGAGCGGAGGGGAGACGAAGCTGACCGCGATGCGGGTGAACGACATCTGCACTGCCTGACCGACCGGATCGGTACCGAACGCCCGGGCAGTGGAGTTGGCCGCGTACAGGAAACCTCGAAGACCGCGAATCCGAGTCCGAGAAACGCACCGACTAGCGTGTTCCGGATACGGACAGAACGGAAAGCCTCGGGCGGTTGAGCGCGGATGATCTGCTTGTCAGTGCTGTAGATCACCGTCCCTGCGAGGGATTCCGAACGTCGCGTTCGATGCGTAGGTAAGCACCGGTACCTCAGGCGTTCGGAAAGTTTGCCCGTGTGATGCCGAAGGTGTCGTGCATCATCGGTGAATCCGGTGTGCTTCGGCAGGCATTTCCGGCTCGACAGTCAATCACCGTCTGATGGTCAGCCGTCCGCCGAATCACAGCGAGCGGACCGTTCTTTCCTGGCGTGCTTCGCACGGTACATCTCGGCGTCGGCAGTGTTGAGCAACTGCAGAATCGCTTGTTCAGAGCTGCCGTCGAAGACTTCGGTCACCGCCGAACCAACACTCACCGACACGCCCGAGATCATTCGTGCACTGGAAAGAGCGGTCATCAGCTGGCTGACGAGAAGATCGATGGTAGCCAGTTCGCCGACCGTCACACACGCGAACTCGTCGCCGCCGAGGCGGGCGACCACCCAGTCCTTCGCAGTCGATGCGCGGAGCTGTTGGGTCAGATCCCGTAACACCTCGTCGCCGGTCTGGTGTCCGTAAGAATCGTTCACGCCCTTCATACCATCCACGTCGATGACCACTGCACTCATCGCCATCGGCCGGTTCGTCGATGCGGTGACGACTATCGCTTCGACCGCAGCGAAAAGGCCTCGGCGGTTCCTCAGACCGGTCAAAGGGTCCACCAACGAATCGCGCGCCCGGGACCGAAGTTCGCCGACGTACAGGATGAGAACCAACGGCGCGGAGAACATCAACAGCATGGTCAGCGTGTGGGCCACAACCACCCACCAGCTGGCCGCTTCGCTCAATGCAGCCCTACACGCGATGATGCCCAGAACGACGACCGAATATGCCATGTGAGTCGAGCAAGCCAGCGGCGAAACAGCAATGACAGCAAACGTGGTGACAACTGCGAACAGAACCGTCCCACCGATAGCAGTCAACAGGTCCTGTTTCAACAGCAGGCAGACCGTGATCGTCACGTCGGAATAGACGACGAACGCGACGAGCGTTTTCGGGCTGGGCCAGGCACCCACGAACCAATGCACAGCAATCGGCAGTGTTGTGAGGCTGATCAGGACCACCACGGGAACGCCGATTCCGGTGTACTCCTCCGACGGTGCGCTGACGAAGCCGATGATTCCGATGGTAAGCGTCGCGACACCCGCCAAATATTGCGTGAATTTGGCACGTTCGACGGCGAGTTCGTCGAGACCCGGCCGACCGATGAACCGGCACGAAGCCTTACCGCCCGAGCGGGGTGATGCCCTGAAGCGAGCGAATTCGGCGATCATGAGAACCCCTGTGGAAGAAAGCGGCCCCCGCGACCTGTACGGTTCGGAGGCTAACAGAAAATAGACCTTTCGAAGGTGCTATCAACCAATCCTGGGCGAGCTGGCGGTTTCGGATTCAATCGAACGGCGAAGCGCATGACTCCCGTGGGCGGTGCCTTAGTTGTGGGAGTCAAGCGAAGTTCCCCGACATCGGCGAGAATTTCACCACCCGCGTCGCCGCCGGAGACGAGTGCACCTGTGCTACCCGAAGTCACATCGAGTTCGCTCTGGTCGAACCCGCAGCGCAGAACCGAACAGCTTTGGCATGCGAGGACGTACGCCATGGTCTTGACGGGTACACCGCACTGCAGTGCGACAGAAGTAACTCAACCTTCGCTGAGTTTGTATTACGACATAGGGGTCGAAGACGGCAAGGTGATGTTCGGGTTTTCTCCGTCAGAGGCGCATTACAACCCCATCGGCACTGTGCACGGCGGTCTCGGGTGCACTTGATCCTGATCGCTTGCACGGTGCACACCATGTTGCCTGCCGGAACGGGTTACACACCGATCGATCCGAACTTTAGTCAGCTCAACAGCCTTCTCGATTCGGGTGGGCCGTTGGACGCTTCTGGAATTGTTGTCAAACGAGGATCACTAGTCATCTTCGCGGAAGGTTCCATAGTCGACAAGGACGGTACGTCGTAGCAACCGAAACGAGTTCTTTGCTCGTCATACCTCCGAGGTGATACATACCGAGCAGCAGTTTCGACAGTATGGTTTGTCCTATCGCCGGCGCGCTCGAACAAGTCAGCCTCAGCGGGACAACAGCGCTCGAACTCGTCGACCAGCTGGAACCAAGATTGATGAGACCGCTGACGTTCGGACAGAAAGAGGTACAGCCATGACCACCTCCGAACTCGCTTCCATGCTTCAACGGCGCTTGCGCCCAGCGTTGTTGGGCACGGGGAACTTCGGCGGTATCGCCGGAACTGTTGGTCCCGGTGTCGGCCTGGATGCCGCGCGCGCGACCATGATCATGGATCACGCGATCGAGGTCGGGATCACGGTGTTCGACACGGCGGACATCTATGCCCAAGGCGCGAGCGAACGAATTGTCGGTCAGTGGGTGCGCGCGCACCCGGACGCGGATGTGCTGATCCAAAGCAAGGCCGGGAACACTGCCACCGGCCCGAACCTGTCACCCGAGCACATCGCCGGACAGTTGAAGCGCAGTATCGATACGCTCGGCCGAGTCGATCTGTTTCTGTCCCACCGTGTCGATCCGAACACACCGTGGGAGGACTCATTGCCAGTGTTCGGCCGGGCCGTGGAGGACGGCACGATTCGCGCCTACGGCGTCTCCAACGTCACCGCTACCGATCTGACCGAGGTTTTGCACACCGCGGACAAATTAAGCCTCGTTCGGCCGGCTCTGGTGCAGAACGAATACTCCTGGCTCACCCGACGCGACGATCCCGAACTGCTCCCTATCGTGGAGGCCGAAGGCCTGCTCTACACGCCGTACTCACCGTTGGCGAACGGGCTTCTCGCCGGCCGGTACAGCAACGGTGAGCGTCCCGGCCACGGTGACCGTGCGAGTATCGCGTCGGGCACCGCGCACCTTCTCGACGACCCCCGCGCACAGTTTCGTCTGCGCGCGTTCGATGACGTGGCCGCCCAGTACGGACTCGAACCGGCCTCACTTGCGTTGGCATGGGTCCTCAACCGGCCTCAGGTCGCTGCCCCGATCGTCTCCGTCAGCCGCGACGAGCAGTGGTCTGCAGCGTGGGCTGCCGTCCAGTTCGCCTGGACCCCAGAACTCGACGAGGCGCTAAACCAAATCCCCGAATGAAACCCGGACGGCAGGATCGTCAATATTCATCGACGTGGCGGCAACGGCGGGTTTCGCACCGTTGCAGCTCATGAATAAGGGGAGTTGCTCGCCATCGCTGCTTGGATTGTGTCGGTCGGTTCGGCAGAACTGTTAGCTAGACTGCACCATTGCAGCAGCCGTGCCGAAAACATGATCCGGTTCTTCTTGGGCGGGGGCTGTCGATGGCCTGGGGGTCCACGTGCACGGCTGGCTGCCATCGTCGTCACCGACATTCAGTCCCACCGCATTGAAAGACGCACAGCCTCGAAAGGACCCGCCCTGAAACACCCCTATAGGTGGGCTTTCTCCTGGCTACCAACGGCGATTCCATCTCGGCCGTTGACACGTTGTCGGTCTTTCGACTCCTCGAGTTTCAGCTTCGACACGCCTGCGAGGACTCGGGTGGTTCGACGTGCGGTCTGCTCACCGGCCCAAACGGCTACTGTTCTAGCATCTTTGTATGCCCGCTCCCAGCACTCAGTTTTCGATCGCCGTCCACGTATTGGCGGCACTTGCCCACTACGAGGGATATTTCACGTCGGAGCATCTCGCAGGTAGCGTCAATGCGAACCCCATCTTCGTCAAGAAAATCCTCGTCAAGCTTTCGAAGGCGAATCTTGTCGACTCCGCCGTCGGCAAGTCGGGCGGGTACGCCTTGGCGCGAAGTGCAGAAAGCATCTCCCTCTTCGATATCTTCTCTGCGGTGGACCCTCCGAGCGCCTCGGCTGTACACACCTATCCCGTCAATGCGGATTGCGTCATCAGCTCCAACATCCAGGAAGTGATGGCTGACGTACTCACTGACATCCAGGTAGCGGTCGAGAAGCAGCTGCGCGGGACAACGTTGGCGAACGTCGTCTCCAGGATCAAGGCAAAGGTCGAGGCACCTTTTGACCAGAATTAGATACCGATGTAGTATCTAATTCATGACGAACTCACCGGACAAAACTCCCACCGCAGTCCTCATTGGCGTTACGGGAGGATTCGGTCACCCGCTGGCCAAGCTGCTTGCAAACGAGGGCTACCGGTTGGTGCTTGCGGCGCGACGCGAGAGTGATGCTGCCGCGCTGACCGGCCGAAGCGACGGGTCGGCGATCTATGTGCGTGCGGACGTGGCCGATCCGGCGAGCCTGAAGGAGCTGGCGGCGGCGGCATTCGAGCACCTCGGCCGGATCGATGCGGTGGTTAACCTTGCTGGCATCTCGCCGCGCAAGGCCATAGGGGAGTACACACAGACCGATGTCGATTCGATGCTCGAGGTCAACGTGAAGGGGCCGATCTTTGTGACCCAGGCCTTCCTGCCGGGACTGCTCGAGCAAGCCGGCGGCAGTGTGATCGTGCACGTCGGTGGCGCTATGGACGGCAGGGTGGGGCTTCCGTTCATGAGCGCCTACGCGGCGAGCCGGGGCGCGCTGGCGGGCTACGTTCAGGCCTCCAATCGTGAGCTTGACGGGACCGGCGTGGCGTTGTCGTTCTTCGGGCCAGCACCCGCGAACACCGAGTCGGAGTCCGCCTACTTCGACATGTGGCATGAGATGGGTGTCGACCTCGTCGAGCCCGAGACGGTCGCCGGCGAGATCCTCACCACCATCCGGAAGCGACGCCAACAGCATGTGATGGGTGGGCTGATGCTCAGGATGATGTCGGCTGTCAATGCTGTGTCTCCGTCTGCTGCCGACGTGATCGGTCTTCGGAAGTTCGGGAAGCTCATGACGCAATACCACCCACGCTGAGCTTCCGACCCGGGCACCTCGCGCCTGGTGTGTTGGGGGGGGGTGGACTGACTGTCGAACGTCCTCACCTGCAGGACCTTCCTAACAGAGCGGGAGAAGTGCCTCCGGGATGGCAGTCGACTAGCAGGCGATGCGCGGAATTGAGTGTTAGGCGGTGGGCCGGGCGTCGTCCGTAGCGGGGTCAGGATCGAGGTCTTGCGAGCGCCGTCGGCGCTCGGCCCGCAGGTCGGGGTCGAGACGACGGACGAGTGCGTCCGAGGCTGCTGGGCCGGATACGAAACGTGCTCGACTCTCGCCCAGACTGCGACCTGTCCGACGGTCGACGAACACGGGATCGATTTCTTCACCGGAGTCGTCGACCAGGGCGACACCTCGATGTTCGGGGGCGACGTGCTTGTTCCCCCAGGCGTAAAGAGCCACGATGACAGGGGTGATCTCACGCCCCCGCTGCGTCGGTACATACTCGTAGCGGCGTGGCCGTGCGTTGTACGGGCGGCGTTCGAGCAGACCTGTCTCGACCAATGACGTCAGGCGGCGTGTCAGCATGTTCGGTGCGATTCCGAGGTTGCGTTCGAACTCGTCGAAGCGGGAGAAACCGTCGAGTGCATCGCGGAGAATCAACAGCGTCCACCATTCTCCGACCTGCTCCAGGGCGTTGGCGATAGGGCATCCCATGTTGTCGAAGCTGCTGCGCTGCATCGGTTATCGCGGTGGAATGACGAGGAGCGAGCTGGTGGCTGTGGCTACCGATTTGCCCTGTTTGTCGACGATGGACCCTTCGGTGAAGATTACCCGTGACCCCGTCTTGGTAACTCGGCCCGTCGCCGTCAAGGGACCGCTGGTGTCGTGGATGTTGCGGAGGTAGCTGACGTTGATGTCGATCGAGGTGTAGCCGGTACCGGCGGGCAGAGTCGTCTGGCCAGCGCAGCCCAGGACCGTGTCGAGCAGGGTGCAGGCGAGTCCGCCGTGGACGGTGCCGATCGGGTTGTAGTGCGCTTGGGTGGGTGTGCATTCGAACACGACCCTGCCGACCTCGACCTCGATCGGCGTGAATTTCATCAGGGCGGCGATCGGCGGGGGCGGCAGTTCGCCACGCATCAGCGCCTGCATTACCTCGAGGCCGCTCATGCCCGAAGCCCGGTGGAGAACAAGGCTCGGGTCGGCCCACGTGAAGGTCTCGGACCGGTGAAGCTCGTCGGTGTCGCTGTGCATGCCACTCCCATGGTTGTTCGGACCGAACAGATTCGGGTGAACGATCGGTTGACGCTGAGCGCGCTGCGACGAGCCTGAAATCGGGTCGGAGGCGCGTGGCTACGACTTTAGTGCGAGTGACTATCATGATGCAAGTAACCGAGTGCGTTCGATCTGGACTGCACCTCATTGCAGCGCCGGCCCGGTGCGTGCGTTCCACCTTCGATGAGCTGAGTGTGCACATGCGCAAACTGACCAATGCCGAAATCGCCGACCTGGTGCGCGCCGAGCTGCCCGCCGGCATGCGAGAGTCAGGCGTCGTTGTGCGGGCCGTCCACCGACTCTTGCTCCTGAACAGTGCAGACCCCCAGGGTTCACTCGACGGCCTGCACCGGCTGGTCGATCTTCATGTGGCTCCGGTCGTTCTGCTCGCGCCGGATGCTGCCGCTTCGAGGTACATCAGCTACCTCGCCGGGGGTTCGGATCGTGCTCCGCTCGCCATGAAGCTTGCGGCCCTACTCGTCCTGGAACCGTAGCGCGACCCGGTGATGGGTCGGGTGGCGTCGCCGCGTTTCGCACAGGGGATCTTAAGTGAGTTGCTGCCGCAATCAGGAGAGTGGACGAATTGTCTGCTCGTGACCGCCTGAACGCGGTGCCCCACGGGTCGCCCGGTCTCCGTCGTGCGCCGGTCGTCGACACTGTTGACCCGATACGGGTCAGCTGTCTAGCTCAGGACCCGCTATCAAGTCCGCCTCGCTGCGTGATACCGAATGTCCTCGTGTACAACGCACTTCAGCGTGGACGGTGGATCCGCAATCGCGATGTATGACGTGAAAGGGTGGGCCCGATTCCCCGGACGCCCACGTATCACCCCAATCTCGCAAGGCGGTCACAATTACTCGAAGTTCTGAACCCTTCTGTGTCAGTAGGTATTCGTGCCGCTCGCGTTGCTTCGGGTCGCGGTAGGGCCGGCGTTCGAGTACCCCTGCGGTAGTGAGCTCCGTCAGACGTTTTGCGGCCGCGGACTCGGAAATGCCGATGCGAGCGGCGAAGTCGTCGAACCGGCTCGTACCGAGCAAGGCCTCGCGAATCAGAAGCAGCGAAATGCGATTGCCGATGACGTCGAGGGCATTGACGACGGAGCAATTGTCGAGTGTCCAACTCCCGCGATCCCAAAGAGCACCAGTCATTCGACCACGATAGCAAAGCTGGCTTGCCGTTGCGCAAGCCAGCGGCTACGGTCAGCTGACTACTCACTCGAACAGTCAGGATATCCATGACGGATCGCACGGCGCACCCATCGGGGGGGCTCACACGTGGGCGCACCTTCACCGTCTTGGCGACGTGTGTCGGGGCGATGGTCACGTTTCTGCAGATCACGGCATCCGTGTCCTCGCTCGGCGCTGTTCAGGCCGCTCTGCAGGTATCACCGGCCGCCTTGGTGTGGGTGCCCAGCGCGTATACCCTCGCCGTTGCCGCATTGGTGCTCTCGTCCGGCACGCTCGGGAGTCTCTTCGGACGCCGACGTATGTTCCGGGTCGGAACGCTCGTGCTCGCCTCGGGCGCAGCGCTCGTCGTGTTCGCGAATTCCTTGCCGATACTCGTCGTCGGGCAGCTCGTCGCCGGCGCAGGGGGAGCGTTGATTCTTCCCAACGGCCTTGCGCTGGTGGCTGCGGCATTTCCCGACCCACATCGGCGCACCGAGATGATCACGTTGTGGGCGGCGTCGTCGGGAATCGGTCTCGCGGTGGGTCCGATCTCTGCAGGTGTGCTGCTCGATCATGTGGAGTGGGGTTACGCCTTTGTTCCCGCGATCATGCTGAGCGCCATTGCTTTCGGGCTCACGTTCGGCGGCGTTCCGGAATCGCTCCAGCCGGGCGCCCGGCTCGACCCCGGCGGCCTCGTTCTGGGTACGACCGCGATCGCGGCCGTGGTGTACGGCCTGATCGAGGGTGGCGGATCGGGATACCTCGATGGTCGCGTCGTCGCAGCGTGGGTGATCGCAGCAGTTGCCGTCGTCGTGTTCGTCATCGTCGAGTTGCGTGTCGACTCGCCGATGCTCGACGTGCGGTTGTTCACCTCCCCCTCGTTCGCCACGATCAGTGTGATTGCCGCGATAGCCCTGTTCGGGTTCACCGGTCTGGCCGTGTTGCAGGTGTTCTTCTACGAACGTGCGCAGTCTCTCGATGCTCTCGCTACGGGCTGGCGGCTGGTGGTTGTCTTCGTCGCGTATGTCGTGGTGGCCGCAGTTGCCGGGAGGATCGTTCGGCGGACGGGTTTCGTTCTGCCACTGGCGAGTGGGTTGTTGCTGGGTGCAATCGCGGCCGTGGGCCTGCTGACGCAGAATTCTTCGACAGGATTCGGGATGGTGTGGTTCTGGTTCGCGCTCTTCGGTGCAGGGGTCGGGCTGGTCGCAGCGCCGAGCACTGCCGCTGCGATGGTGAGTGTCGACCCGGCCCGGACCGGAATGGCGTCGGGTGCCGTCAATGCTGCTCGTCAGCTGGGTTCGGTTCTCGGAACTTCGACGCTGGGTGCCGTCCTCACCACCACGGTCATCCACCGTCTTCCGTCCGAACTCGAAGCTCGCGGTGTGCCCGAAGACACGAGGGTGTCGGTCGCAACTGCAATGCGAGAGGGACGTCCGATCTCCGGCAGCTTCGACGGCGACGTGGTCGATGCACTCGGTTCCGCGTACACCGCAGGAGTGCACACCGGTCTGACCGTCATCGCCGCACTCTTCGCGGCGGGTGCGGTGGCGACCGTTCTGTTCGTGAGGAACCGTCCACACACGGGAGTCGACAGGCCCACGGCACCGACAGGCGCGGCCGCCGACGTCTCCACCGTACCGACGGCACGGCAAGAGTAGTCCGAGATATGTTGCTGCCGCACAACATTCGGCGGTCTGACACCCGTGAAAGAGGTTCGACTGGATAGGCATCTGCATCGTGCGGGCTTCGACGCCGACCCCTTGGGCGGACGTGGGGGAGTCCCCGACCGCTCCGCGGCGCGACTCATCCCTCGGATTGCCCGGTAGAACTGCGTGCCAAGACCCGTCCCAATGCCAACGCCGCGGTGCGGACAGCAGGGGCGAGCAACTCGGGTGCGAAACGGTCCTTGGGCACCGACACCGACAGTGCCGCGATGGGTTCACCGGCCAGCAGCACGGGCGAGGCAACGCAGCAACCACCCATCGCGGCCTCCTCTCGCTCGATCGCGATTCCGGTGCGACGAATCGAGTCCAGTTCGCGGGCCAGGACTTTCGGATCGGTGATCGACCTCGGCGTGTACCGACGCAGTGGACGGGAAAGGGCTTCTTCCTGCAAGACCAGCAGCATATAGTTGCCGCGATCGCGGACTGGACGTATTCCGACACCTATCCCATTGCTTTCGTACGCACCCACTTCGCCGTGTCCTGACCGGGGTGATACATGGCGCGTCCAATCTTCAGCGGGCGGTCACCGACGCCGACCCCACCGCCCTCACCGGGACCCCGCACGCCACTGGACGAGGTGACCACGGGGCGCAGCGTATCCGTGCCGGACTGCCGGCGTTTTGGCCCGGCAAGCAACATAGGTACGAAGCCGGGACCTGATATCGGATCGTCCTCCGGTCTCGAATCGACTGTGCCGTCAATCTTTACGTCATTTAATCGTGCCACCCGGTAGAAAAGGTTGGATTCTGCTTGGCGACGAAGGCACTGATGGCCGCTACATGGTTCTCGGTCAAGCCGGTCGCTTTGTGCAGAGGTATTTCGTTGTACATGGAGGTCGAGAGGTCGTCCTTCGGCGCCCGAAGCAAGTTCTGCTTCATCCCTTCGAGCGCATGCGATGAGCTCATCGCCAGCCGCTCGGCGACCTCGCGTGTACGCGATACGAGTTCGTCATCGGGGACCAGCCAGTTGACCAAGCCGATGGCCAGGCATTCCTCGCCTCGTATCCGGGGGTTGAGAAACATGAGCTCGCGCGCCTTTGCGGGTCCGACCAGCCGGTCGAGCAGCCATGCAACGCCGTAGTCACCAGCCAGCCCGACGGCCGCGAAAGCAGTCGCGAACACCGTCCGAGAGGTGGCGATCCGAAGGTCCGCGGCGAGCGCGAAGCCGATGCCGGCCCCCGCGACTGCGCCGGGGATGGACGCCACGACTGGCTTGCGGCACCTGTAGATGCTGCCAATTGTTGCTTCCTGGTCGCGACGTTGTTCCTCGACGGCGCGTTGGTCGACCTCGAGGGAACCGCCTCCTTCGCCACCGTGTTCGTGAAAGTCCTGAACATCTCCGCCGGAGCAGAATGCGCTGCCGGCCCCGGTGATGACAATTGCACCCACTTTGGGGGACGCCTCCAATTCTTCGAGCGCTGTGGCGAATCCATTGATCATCGCGTCCGACAGTGCGTTCCGTCGATCGGGGCGATCCAGCGTGATGGTGCCGACACCGTCCGTCACGTCGATCAGAACGTCCTGGACGACTGCTTGTGAAATGTCCGCAGCCACAATTCGACTCGTTTTCATTGCCGAGACGCTAGCACTCTCGATGCTCGATGACCCGCGATGCTCTTCATCTTTTGCAGGGCACCAGATAAACCACGGCGCAGCGAAATTCACAGCTTGGTCGTTCGAACTGCGACTTGTGCACAATGCACTGAAAGGCTGGACGATTTCGGTTCGGATGGACATTCATCAGCCCGGTCGTCGCGCTTAGTGTCGTGTCCACGCCGTGGCCTTGGGTCCCCGAGTAATTATATGCGAGGAGCAGTCTCGAAATGGAGTTCGGTTATTTGCCGTGGGTGCTGGCAGAGCAGTACTCGGATTCGGTCGCGATCGCCGATGAACGCCAGGAGCTGACCTTCTCCGAGGTAGCACGGCGCTGCGGATCGATCGCGGCGCAGCTGGCCGCATCTGATGTCACCAGGGACGACGTCGTTGCCGTCATGCTTCCCAATCGACTCGAACTCGTACTGGTGATCGGTGCAGCGTGGCGGCTCGGTGCTGCCGTTACCCCGATCAACCCAGCGCTCACGGCGGTCGAGGCGGCGCACCAGCTGGCTGACTCGGGCGCTCGCCTCGTGGTCACGGTCGACGGTGTGTCGCCGGTCGAGGGGGTGACCGGTTTGTCGGTCGATGCGCTCGACCAGATGAGCGAGGCGGTCGAACCGCCGGTCACACTGAACCCGGACACACCTGCCTTGATCGTCTACACCTCGGGTTCGACGGGTAGACCACGCGGAGTGGTGTTGAGTCACGCGAATGCCGAGTTCATGAGTTCGACCTTTGCCGCACACTTCGAGCTGACCGCGTCGGATCACTGTTTGCTCGTTCTCCCCTTGTTTCATGTGAACGCTCTGATGGTCAGCACGCTCGCCCCCTTGCGCGTCGGCGGGCGCATGACGATCGTCGGCACGTTCTCCAAGACACGGTTCTTCGGCGACGTCGAACGCGTGCGCCCGACGTACTTTTCCGGCGTGCCCACCATCTTCGCGCTCCTCGCAGCATTGCCCGCCGATAAAGAACCTGATGTCTCATCACTGCGATTCGTGGTGTGTGGCGCGGCGCCGATCTCGCGAGAGCTGCTTGCCGCCGTTCACTCGCGCTACGGCTTCGAGGTGCTCGAGGGCTATGGACTCACAGAAGGGACGTGCGCGTCGACGTGCAATCCGCTGCAGGGCGTGCGCAAGCTCGGCACAGTCGGACCGGCGTTGCCTGGTCAGACCATTCGCGTTGTGGGTCCCCACGGTATGGACGTGGCAACCGACAGCCCGGGCGAGGTGCTCATTCAAGGTCCGGCAGTCATGCAGGGTTACCTCGGAAACCCAAGCGCCACCGCCGAAACCGTCCGAAACGGCTGGCTCCACACGGGCGACATCGGCGCTCTCGATGGCGACGGCTACTTGAGGATCGTCGACCGCGTGAAGGACATGATCATCCGAGGCGGCGAAAACATCTACCCCAAGGAGATCGAGCAGGCGCTGACCGAGCTCGCCGAGGTACTCGAGGCAGCTGTTGTCGGTGTCCCGGACCCCGTACTCGGCGAAGTCCCTGTCGCGCAGGTCGTGCTCTACCCGAACAGTGACCTCACGGTCGACCTTCTACTCGCGCACTGCGCCGAACGGCTGACGCGCGTCAAGATCCCCACCGAGATCTCCATCGTCGAGTCGCTGCCGAAGAACGCAGTCGGCAAGACAGACAAACCCGGGCTCCGCCGAATGGTGAAGCTGGCGTAGACCACCGCTCCAACAGGGAAGCAAGGTGATCACGTGGCCCGTGGAGTCATCGAGTGGGCGGTAGAAGTACGGAAGACCCGAGGTACCGGCAGACCTGGAGAGCCAGCTCCAGATCGAGCCGGCCACTGGTCAGCGGCCTTCCCCGTGTCGCCTCGGCGCGCTCGAGCCGGTACTTGAGAGTATTCCGGTGGATGGTCATGGCGTCGGACGCGGCCGAGTGGTGGCTGCCCATCGAGAAGAACGTGAGCGTTGTTTCACGTAATCGTGCGTTGCTCTCGCTGTCTACCGCAAGTTGTCCAAGGCTCTCCTGCACCCATGCGCGAAGCCCTTCCATGTCGTGCGTCAGCATCGAGACGACTGCGAGGCTCCGGTCGGAGTACGCCACGACACGCGCCATATCGGTCCCGCCGGCCATTGCGACGAGTCGCGCGGCCTCTGCTTGCTCGTGACTGCGCCGGAAGCCCGTCACGCCGTGACCGACGATCCCGATGCTCGCCCGAGCACCAGGCACCTTCGCCAGGGCGGCTGTCACGTCCTCGTGGTCGAGCGTCTCTCTGCTCGAACCTCGCGGGATCCATACCCACGCCGTACTTCGGTCGACGGCGGAGAACACGGGAGCCGAGAACGCCTTGACCGACGAGGCCAAGCGGCGCGCAGCGTGCTCGATCTCACGGAGCAAGTCGGTCTCGGGGTTGCTGCTCTCGCTCCAGATGATGAGGGCTACGTGATACTGATCGAGCCGGTACCCGGTCTCGGTCTCGAAGCTGGCGAACGACGTCTGCTTGCGCGCCAGGATCGAGTGCAGCATCGCCGTGTGTACGTGGCCCGACGTCGTGTTCCACCGCTGCTGCTCGGCCTCGTAGATGCCGAGCAGATAAAGGCAGATCCAGTCGACGAACTCGTAGATGACACTGGAGATATGGTGGAGGACTTGAAGTTTCATCTCTGCATCGCAGTCGAGCAAATGCACTTCTTCGAAGCACGAGGCCATCAGGTCGTCCTGCCCCATGTGGTAGGCCCTGACCAGCGAGTTGGCTGGAACGCCGCGCTGTGCGAGTCGCTCGGCATATTCGACGGCCGCGGTCGCGGGTTTCAGATTCGCTATGGCGATGTCGTTGATGAGTACATGAAAGATGGTCTCGATATTGCCTTCGGTGCTTGCTTCGAGTAGCGCGATGAGCCGCGGGTCACCGTCGAGGTAATCGATCGTCGACAGTAGCTCGGCCATCGCGCGCGCAATCTCCGGCTGGCGGTCGTTGAGTCGCTGCCCCACGTACGAGACGCGCCGCTTCAACTCTTCCTTGTCTTGCGACGTCTTCGACGTCAGTGTCCTCATCGCGTCACCCCCGTCAGGTGAGGATGCGGCACCGAGATATCCACAAAGGCCGTGGGCTCAGGCAGAAGCCGACAACCGGTTCGAAGCCGACTACCGGGTGGGCGGCGGTGTGTGTTCCGAAGGATCGCGCCACCCGCGTCGGTGCAATGAAGTGTGTGGTTGCGACGACGATACGGACGGTGACGAAAATCCCGAACGAACCCGAGCGCAACAGATGACTGGAATACGTCGGAGCTGTTGTCGGACAAAATAACTCCTTGAGGTGCCAGTCGCTGATCGGGCTGGGTGCAGTCACGCGGAACGACGTGTCCGCTCTCGAAGACGATGCTACCGCGCTACTCACGAAATTATAGCAACTAGCGAAAGGCTAGCTTAGGTCAGTTTGTTGCGACGGCGGATCCAGCCGAACTATGTGCAATTCCGCCGCCGCCGACGCCGTCCGACGCGTCGCGTCCATTCCCTGTCGTAGGCAGTTCATGGCTTGTGCAGCGTGCACAAATGAGCGTGCGATCTTCGTACTTCATCCCCGTAGATGACGACTGCGCACCCCCGTAGTGTCCTGATTCACACCTCCCGGTGTGCTCCACGCCACTCCTCGGGACCGCAGGCACGAGTTCGCCCCGGCGTACCTGTCATGACTCCAGCTCACCACCTGTTTCTGAAGCGCCTGCCCGCAGTTGGCTGGTCATGGGGAACAAGCTGCTAACCCCAGCGGAGTCGGCCGCACCACCCCAGTCACGTAACCGACGCTTCGGTCGAATACGCCTGCGCGCGAGACGGACCGGACACCTCACACGAAGAAGTAAGGAGAACACGATGGGACTCAAGACAGGGGACTTTCCTCCGGTCGACCCGGCCACGTTCCTCGCCACGCCGTACCAGGAGCGCATCAAAATCCTCTCCCGACACTGGGTCGACTATGGTTTCGGCACCCCCAAGATCACCGCGTTGACCTACATCGCACGGCTGTTCTTCCCGTTCATGATCGGCGGAATCGTCCTGAACTCGCTGACTTCCGGGATCAGCCCCCTCGACGTCGGGCAGTGGTGGAACGAACCGATCTTCTATCAGAAGGCAATACTGTGGATCCTGCTGCTGGAATCCATCGGGTACGGCGGTTCCTGGGGGCCGTTGTCCGGTCACTTCGAGCCCAAGACAGGAGGGTTTCGCTATTGGGCGAAGCCGCGGACCATCCGCCTCGCACCATGGCCGGGCAAGGTGCCTTTCACCTCCGGCGACGAGCGCACCGTGTTCGACACGCTGCTGTACATGGTCTACATCGCGGTGCTGGCCGTGGCTCTGGTGCTGCCGGGCGTGTCCAGCTCTTCGCTGGATTCAGTGGTCGGTGCCGACAATCATGGGCTTGTCGCTCCGGGCCTCGCGATCGCCGTCGGGGTGCTGCTCGTGCTGAACGGGCTCCGCGACAAGGTCATCTTCGTGGGCGCACGCGGTGAGCAGTACCTGCCGGCACTCGTCTTCTTCGGCTTCTTTCCGTTCGTCGACATGATCGTCGCGGCGAAGATCCTGATCGTCTCGGTTTGGGTCGGAGCGGGTGTGTCGAAGCTCGGCCACCACGTCTCGATGGTAATTCCACCGATGATGAGCAATACCCCCTGGCTGACTTCGATCAGAGTCAAGCGGATGAACTACCGCAACTTCCCCGACGACCTGCGCCCGTCCCGCCTGGGCACCTCAGTGGCCCACGTCGGCGGAACGCTCGTGGAGATCGTAACGCCGTTCGTGCTGTTGTTCTCGACGAACATGACGTCCACCGTCATCGCCATCGGAGTCATGCTGCTGTTCCACCTGGTCATCACCTCGACGTTCCCGCTGGCCACGCCGCTGGAATGGAACGTGCTGTTCATGTACCTGACCGTGTTCCTGTTCGCCGGCTTCCCGGCGGGCGGCGGATTTGCGGTGAGCGACATGCATGGGGGCCTGCTGGCGCTGACGCTCGTCGGGTTGCTCTTCTTTCCAGTGCTCGGCAACTTACGCCCCGACCTCGTCTCGTTCCTCCCGTCCATGCGTCAGTACGCCGGCAACTGGGCGACGGGCTTCTGGGCAATGGCACCCGGCGCCGAAGCCAAATTGAACGAGCACATCGTCAAGTCGGCACCGATGACCTATGACCAGCTTTCGGCAACTTACGGCCCCGAAGTGTCCGAGGTCGTGCTGCACCAGATCCTCGGCTGGCGATCACTGCACAGCCAGGGTCGCGGTCTCAACTCGGTCATGATCAAAACGTTGGGCGACGACATCAACCACTACACGCTGCGTGAGGCCGAGTTCAGCTGTAATGCGGTAGTGGCCTTCAACTTCGGCGATGGCCACCTGCACAGCCCGCAGTTGATCGAGGCGATCCAGAAGCGCTGCAATTTCGCTCCCGGTGAGTTCGTAGTGGTCTGGATCGAGTCCGAGCCGATCTTCGGAGGTCGTCAGCAGTACCTCGTGGTGGACGCGGCCATCGGCATCGTCGAGCGGGGCAGCTATGCCGTGAGGGACGCCATCGTCGAGCAGCCCTGGTTACCCAACGGGCCCATCGCGACGGAGGTGCACTGGCATCTGCACGGCTACGAGCGAATCAGCCATCCCAAAGTCGCATCGGCGAACCCAGCCGCCACCGGCGTCGCCGATCCCGACATCGTCAATTCGACCGACGCGGTCGACGCGTGACCAGTGCGGTCGTTGTCGGCAGTGGGCCCAACGGTCTCGCTGCCGCTCTCACCCTCGCCGCCGAGGGGGTGTCGGTCCGCGTGCTCGAGGCCGCCGACACCCCTGGAGGTGGTACCCGCAGCAGCGAACTGACGCTGCCCGGGTTGATACACGACGAATGCTCCGGGTTCCACCCGCTGGCCGTCGACACCCCGTTCTCCCGTGGGTTCGACCTCCAGTCACACGGACTGACGTGGCTGTGGCCGGAAATTCAGTACGCCCACCCCCTCGACGGCGGGCGGGGCGCTGCGGCGTGGCAGTCCGTCGACGAGACGTCCGCGGCACTCGGTGTCGACGGCAAGCGGTGGATCTCGGTGTTCGGCGCACTCACTGACCGGTTCGACGACATCACCGTCGACTTCCTCCAGCCGATCTTGCACGTGCCGGCCCACCCCCTGAAGCTCGCGCGCTTCGGTGCGTACGCCGGGCTGCCGGCAAACGTGCTGGCCCGTGTGTGGTCCACCGAGGAGGCCCGCGCCCTTTTCGCCGGCGTCGCCGCGCATGCCTTTCGGCCCTTCAGCTCCCCCGTCTCGTCAGCCGTAGGCGTCGCTCTCGGCGCGGCAGCTCATCGTTACGGGTGGCCCGTGGCCGAGGGTGGATCCGGCACCATCAGCCGGGCCATGATCTCACTGCTCGAAAGCCTCGGGGGCAAAGTCGAGACTGGTATCGAGGTCGAAACGCTCGACGAGCTGGGGTCACCCGATCTGGTGATGTTGGACGTCGCTCCGAGTGCCGCGGCCCGCATCGCGGGTGATCGCATGCCACGCCACGTCGCGAGGGCACTGCGACGGTTCCGGCACGGGCCCGGCTCTTTCAAGGTCGAGTTCGCGATCGCAGGTGAGGTGCCCTGGACGTACGAGCCTGCACGCCGCTGCGGCACTGTCCACGTAGGAGGGGCTCTGAGCGAGATCGCGGCGACCGAGCGGCAGGTCAACCGAGGCCAGATGCCCGAACGGCCCTTCGTCCTCGCCGGTCAGCAGTATGTAGCCGACCCCTCACGTTCCCACGATGGGGTCAACCCGTTCTACGCCTACGCGCACGTGCCTTCCGGCTGGACGGGTGACGCGACCTCGCTGATCGAAAACCAGATCGAACGCTTCGCCCCCGGTTTCAAGGACCGGATCCTCGACCGCCGCGTCCGTGACGTGGCGGCGATGGAGGCCCACAACGCCAACTACATCGGAGGCGACGTCGTGACCGGGGCCAACGACCCTCTGCAGCTGGTGTTCCGTCCCCGCGCCACGCTGAACCCCTACTCCACGGGCATCGAAGGGGTCTCGCTCTGCTCGGCCGCCACGCCACCCGGCGCCGGCGCTCACGGAATGTGCGGGTACAACGCCGCTAAGCGAGCACTTCAGCGTCTGCGAGCGTGAACACCCGTGAGCCGAAATCGCCCAGGGAACTCGGAGTGGGGGAGCACCTTCTTGGTCACGCCGATCTCAACTCGCGCTTGAGGATCTTGCCGGTCGATGTCGTCGGGAACGCGTCGACGAAGGTGACGGAGCGCGGATACTTGTAGGCGGCGAATTCATTTCTGCCCCAAGCCACGAGCTCGGCCTCGGTGACGTCGTCATGATTCTTGTTCTTGAGTACGAAGGCCGTGATTTCTTCCCCGTGGGATTCGTGCGGGACGCCGATCACGGCGACCATCGAGACAGCGGGGTGCTCCATCAAGACCTCCTCGAGCTCGCGGGGGTAGACGTTGAAGCCGCCGCGAATGATCATGTCTTTCGACCGGTCCACGATGTAGTAAAAGCCGTCGGCGTCCTTCTTCGCGAGGTCCCCGGTGCGGAACCATCGATCATTCATGACAACGAGCGAGGCCTCGGGGCGGTTGAAGTAGCCCTTCATGACATTGGGGCCTCTGATCGCGATCTCGCCGATCGCGTCCGGGTCGTCCGGTACGTCGGACCAGTCGTCGCCGATCAGTTTCATCGCGACTCCGGGGATCGGCCGGCCGACCGAGCCTATTCGAGGGTCGGCGCCAGGGCGCGAGAAGCTGGCGGCCGGAGACGTCTCGGAGAGCCCGTAGCCCTCCAGGACCGTGACCGAGAACCGTTCCCGAAATTCCCGGTGCAGCTCGCCGGCCATGGCCGAACCGCCGGCGATTGCGGTATGCAGGTGTGCCGCAAGGGCGGTGGCCTCGTTGTCGTTGGCAATTTCTTGCAGAAGGCCCCAGTACATCGTGGGTACGCCGCCGAACGTCGTGACGCGTTCCTCGATCATCAGATCGATGGCTGCTCGCGCATCGAATCGCGGCAACATGACCAGAGTGTTTCCCCGGGCGAGGCCGGCGTTCTGCATGATCGTTTGACCGAAGGAGTGGAACAGGGGAAGGGCGCAGAGCGCAACGTCGGGCGTTCCCGCTCCGGTATCGAGCAGATCGGCCATCGTGAGAGCGTTCGACACCATGTTCCGGTGAGTCAGTTGCGCGCCCTTGGGTCGACCGGTGGTTCCCGAGGTGTACAGGATGACGGCGGTGTCGTCGTCGCTTCGATGGACTGTTGTGAACGTCCGTGGCTGCTCTGCGACAGCCGGTGCGTACAGCGTTGTTCCCGCGTCGGAACGCGTCGACCCCGGGTCCGTGGTGATGAGGAAGAAATCGGTGCATGTCGCGGCGGCGTCGAATCCTTCACGCGCGGCGGTGCCGATAGGGAGCGCCGCCGTCCCCTCGACTGCGAAGTACGCCTTCGCCTGCGAATCGACCAGGTGGTATGCGATCTCGCGCGGTTTGAGCAGGATGTTCAGAGGCACGACGGTGGCCCCGGCCTTGAGGATCCCGAAGTAGACGATCGTGAAGTGCGGAACGTTCGGTGACGAGAGGGCTACGTTGTCACCGGGCCGAATACCACGTGACACGAGCAGGTTGGCGACTCGGTTCGCTGCGTCGTCGAGCTGAGAGTAGGACATTCGTGTGTTCTGGGAGACCACTGCTGTGCTGTCCGGACGGGACGCCGCGGTCGATTCGAGAAGTGTGGCGAGGTGGGTCATGGTCTCTCCTGGTGCCTGAGTGGTCGTCCCCGGGTGTAGCTCATCCGGTGATCTCCTTGCCGAATATGTTGCGAGCGATGACCCATTTCAGGATTTCGTTGGCACCCTCGTAGATCTCGCCGATCTTGCTGTCGCGGTAGATCGCCTCGACGGGACCGGGTGTGGCGTCCGCGCTGACCTCGCGGGCGAATCCGAGGCCACCGAACGCCTGGACGGCATCGCGAGCGATGTCCACGGCGAGTCGGGTGCCGTAGATCTTGGCCATCGACGCCTCGGGTTCCGGGAACACCTCGCCGGAGTCGCGTCGTAGGGCGGCTTTGAGGTACAGCGTGCGCGCGTTCTCGATCTCCGTGGCTCGGTCTGCCATCAGGAATTGCCAATGCTGATTCGCAGCGAGCTTGCGGCCGAAGGCTTCTCGGCTCGACAAGTGGGCGACGGTGTGGTCGAAGGCGGCCTGCGCCATACCGACGCCGGCAGCCGCGATGCCGATCCGACCCAGCGTCAGGGTCGCAAGTGCCTGCCGCAGACCATGCCCCGGCTCGCCCCCGAGCAGCGCCACCACGGGAAGCTCGACGTCGTCGAACCCGACGTCAGCAGTGAGCTGTCCGCGATTTCCCATCTTCAGGTCGGCCTCGCCGACACGAACGCCAGGCAGGGTGGTGTCGACGATGAACATCGACATCCGATCCCCGGTTCGAGCGAGCGTGACGATGAAGCCGGCGACCGGTGAGTTGGAGATCCAGCGCTTGTGGCCGTTGAGTACCCAAGTGTCCCCGTGCTGTACGGCGGACGTCTTCAGCGCCTGGGGGCTGAGGTCCGACGACGCTTCGGGCTCTGTGGTCGCGAAAGCGCCGATGAGCGTGCCCTCGGCCAGCGGCCGCAGCCACCTGTGTTGCTGCTCAGCGGTGCCGTGGGTCAGCGCACTGCCGGCGAGGATGCAGTGCACATCGAAGACTGCCGCGATGCTGCTCGAGTAATAGGCCAACTCCTCGATCGCCACTGCGGTCGCGGTGACCGGATGCGCGAGGTCCTCGCCACCCACCTCGGCGGCGAACGGCAGCCGGAACAGTCCTGCCGAGGCGAGGTCGTCGAAGACGTCACGCGGGAAACCGTCCGATCGCTCGTCGCCGTTGGCGATCCTGCGTGCCGCCGGCGCGACCGAATCAGTGGCGATCTTGCGCACCCGCTCGCGGACCTCCCGAGTCTCGGCAGGGGAAAGCAGGTCGTGGTATAGCCGGTCGGCCTGTCGGACGGGGTGATGGGTGGTTGTCATCGCGACTTCGAGTACTCGTTGTGGGGCTGGAGTGCTGCTGTTCTCAGCGGACTCTCTTCGATTCTCTGCAGACTCAATTCGATGGCTCCGGCGATGGTGGTGTCGGAGAAACCGAAGCGGTCGACGAGCAGACGGATCAAGCCTGGTGCCAGCGCTGCCGAGCGCATGGTGCGGGGGGTGACAACCTGCGCCGAGCGTCGCTCGATTCCCAGAAGGATGTCTTTGACCACGTTTTCGGGTGGGATGAGTTGGAAGGCTCCCTCGAAGTTGTCGAACAGGCGCACAGCGTCCTTCTGCGCGAGCGCTTCGTCGACCAGCGGGGTTTTGAAGAAGGACGGGTGGACGCTGCCGACGGTGACTCCGAGGTGGCGGAATTCGAGCCGGAGCGAGTCGCACAGTGCCCACACGCCGGCCTTACTGGAGGTGTAGCTGCCGTGTAACGGAGCGTGGACGAAGCTTGCCATCGAGGCTACGGCCATCAGGTGTCCGCGGCGCTCCTGGACGTAGGGCGCGGCCGCGCGGAACGTGCGCCACACTCCGAGGAGGTTGATGTCCACGACGCGTTCGAATGCTGTGGGGTCGGTGGCCGTCAGTGGGCCGGCGACATTGCCGATTCCGGCTCCGGCGATGACGACATCGATGCGCCCGAAGTGTTCCTCGACCTCACGCATGGCGGTTTCGAGGCTGCCGAGGTCTCGGACATCGACTCGCCAGCCGCGGGCGACTCGCGTTCCGCCGAGACGTTCCGCCTGAGCGGTGACGGCGTCGGCGTCGAGGTCGAGCAGTGCAACATTGGCGTGGCGTGCACGGAGCGCGTCGGCGAGCATCTGTCCGAGCCCTCCTGCGGCACCGGTAATGACGACCGTGCGTCCAGCGACGTCGTACTTTTTCATCGATTGGTTCCTTCCGAATGATTGAGGGAAATGTTCGAGCTGCCCTGGTTCGTGGGTACGTGGCGTTGGAGGAACTCGATTTGGTCCGAGACGACTTCCTCGAACAGGTCTCCGATGTAGATGTCGAAATGGCCCGCGTCGTAGAGTCGGATCTCGCCGCGAGGGGCGTTCCGAGCGTGTCTGATGGCTGCTCGCACCGGCGCGATCGTGTCGTGTTCGCAGAGCCCGAACATGATCGGACACTTGATGTCTCGTGCGCGTCGTCCGGGTATGTGAAAAGGGATCCTCAGCATGAGGCGAGCAGGCACGTCCTGCGGCATGTCGGGCATGTTCGAGGCGAGGAGAAGAGCGTGGAAGCCGGCCAACGAATCCGGGGCTGTCATCATCGCTGCAGTTCCGGGTCGACCTGTGGCGGGTATGCGTACTGGGCTTCGACCCGACCTCACGCTGGCACGATCGCGTAGCGCCTTCACCATGAGTGCGAACGATGTTCTGGGGGAGATCCGAAGGACCGATGACGGGCCGTCGGTGAAGGGGCATTGTGTGATGGCAGCAACGATGCGGGGATCGTCCGCCGCAGTGATCATGACGTTGCCGCCGCCGAACGAGGTTCCCCAGACCACGACCCTGTTCGGGTCGATGTCGGGAAGCGATCGGGCGTAGGTGACGGCGTTGCGCCAGTCCTCGAGTTGGCGGTCGATGTCGATCAGCTCACGCGGTTGGCCGCTGCTTGCGCCGAAGTGCCGATAGTCGAAAACCAGACACGCATAGCCTGCGTCGCGGAAGCGTTCGGCGAAGGCGTACAGCCGAAGCTCCTTGACGCCGGCGATCCCGTGCGCCAGGACGACGATCGGCACCGGCCCATCATCTGCCGCTGTGTCGGGCATGTACAACCAGGCGCCGCACTGCTCCTCGCCCGAGTCGAATCGGACGTCGGAGCGGTCGGGTGTATTCATGTTGGTGCCTTTCTTCGGTACGGGATGTGGTTGGTGTCTCGTACCGGTGATCCATATCGGGCTCTGGTCGACACGACCGAGAGAAACTGGTGTTCACCAATTGGACGTGCACAACGTGGCGCGCGCATCAGGCCCAGGAGATAGAAACCCGTCCCGCGTTTGTACTGAACGTCCAAATGCTGCGCACATCGGCAGGAGGTTGCGCTTACATGACGTACGGGCCAGACTCTCGGTAATGGCAACGACGGCGTCGACTATCCGCATCGGTCTGGTCGAGAAACTGTCCGCACGACTTTCGGCGATAGCAGACGAGTTGACCGAGCTGCTGAGTCACACCATCCCGGTGGTCGAGCAAGACCACATCGACCGTGATTGGCTGCGCGTGTCGAATCGAGCCAATCTCGAGGTGGTCCTGCATCTGGTGACGAATCCCGCAGATCTCGACCTGGCGGAGCCACCTGTCGGTGCGTTGTCGATCGTTCACCGTCTCGCGAGACTGGGCGTCCCCCTACACGAGATACTCCGCGGGTATCACCTCACGGAGTCTCGTTGGGTTCAAATCTGCGTGGAGCTCTTGGCTGACCTCACGGACGACGTCGACGTCGTCGTGACGGAAATGGTGGCGATGAGCACCCTCGCTCACACCTACACCGACCGAATGTGTCAACGGATCGCAGTGGAGTACGAGACCGAGCGTGAGCGCTACCGCCGGCAGGAAGAGTTCGTTCGTCTCGACCGGGTGATGGCGGTACTCGACGGGACGACTGTCGACCTGTCTGCCGCCGAGGCCCTCCTGGGCTACCGGTTGACCCGGCACCATTGCGCGGTGATCGTATGGGTCGACGGGCCGGAGAACACCGTCGACGACTTCGTACGCGCCCGCGACGTGGTGGGCGTTCTTGCGGACCTCGCCGGGTGCACGTCTCGACCGTTGGTCATTCCGCGAGGACCCGCCACGATCTGGGCCTGGCTCCCGGCGCCTCGGATCGGCCACCTCGACGTACAGGCGGTCGAAAAATCGCTCTCTGCTGAATTGCCGCAACTACGTGTCGCCATAGGTGGAGACGGCGTCGGCCTCGACGGATTCATTGCTTCTCATCGGCAAGCAGTCGATGCTCACGCTGTTGGATCGGTTGCCGACGTCTCGACAGTTGTCCCGTATCAGGACGTGGCGAGCTTGGTGTTCCTGTGTTCGGACCTCGCTCGTGCGCGTCGCTGGATCGCCGAGACGCTGGGCCCGCTAGCAATCGACGGAGAGCGCGAACGCGAGCTGCGTCGCACCCTCGACGTGTATTGCTCGACCAACAGGAGCGCCACCGCGACCTCACGGATGCTCAACTGCCACAAAAACACGATCCTCTACCGCCTGCGCACCATCGAGCGGCTACTGGCGCGCCCGATCGATGACGGACACCTGGATCTGGCCCTGGCGCTGCTCGCGTGTCGTTGGTTCGGGACGGCCGTGTTCTCGACGACGAACCGATGACGCGAGTGCGCCGCGGCCCTACCTCCAGGCGCTAGTTCGATTCCTGTTCGACCGCGGGCAGTTTCACCCATTCGAGTGCCCAACCGTTCAACTGCAAGAGAACTTTGCCCAACGCAGTCCCCATGTCGGTGAGCCGGTATTCGATTCGGACCGGTGTCGTCGGATGCACCACCCGAGCGACGAGGCCACCGGACTCCAGTCCTTTGAGGCGCTTGGACAACGTGCTGTCGGTGATGCCGGGAATCGCGGCGGCGATGTCGTTGAACCGTTGGGGTCCCGCAATCAGCGTTCGAAGCACGGTGCCCGCCCAGCGTTGATCCAGCATTCGCATTCCTGCAGCGAAGTAGGGACAGTACGGGTCTACCTCGACGTGCTCATCGTCCATCGCGTTCTGCACCTCACTTCCGTTTAGTCCGAACCGGCGAGTCGACACGACGAGCTCGGCACTACCAAAATGGTAGTTGCTATAATAACACTAGTGAACTAGCGTCATCGCACACGGGGGCTCACGCCACCGATCAGGCGCCACGCGCGGCCACCCCAATCCCAGTACCGGTCGGCTACACGATCGTCCGGTGCACTCGAAGAAGGAGGGCACTGTGCCCAAGGATAGTTCCGAAACGTTCGCATCGTCCGTCCCCCTGCGGATGTTGATCGTCGGTCGCATCATGGTTGCCACCAGTCACCTTGCCGCGCCTACGCTCGTGGCCCGATTCTTCGGTATGGAATCGAAGGGCACTGTGGCCGTTGCCTATCAACAGATGTTCGGAATCCGTAACGCAGCCCTCGCGCTCGGGCTGACGAGACTCGACCGCTTCCGGTCCCCGGAAGATTTCATCCGCCTCAACATCGTCATGGATGCCGTCGACGCTGTGGCCTGGATCGCGGCCGCTCGTCGGAAGGAAATCGCCGGTTCGACGACGGTGATGGCACCGGGGGTGGCGTTGTCGGCCGTGGCGGCCGGAGCATTGGCGCTCCGGTTGGGGCGGACGGCACGCTGAGAACTGTTGTGCTGCTTGTGTTTTGTGTGGCCGGATGGCTGGACGACTGATCGGCTGGTCGAGTCACCCGCGGTTGTCGTTGTTCGAATCAATTCACAAGGTCGAGAGAGGTCGAAAATGTCGAATGCAGAGGACGATCGGAAGCTTCGCAAGTTTCGCAGAGAGCGCGCTGTCGGCCGATATCTGAACCCAATTGTGTTGGGACTGAGTAAAATAGGTGTTCGCACTGCCATGACTACCGAGTTGGAGACCATCGGACGCAAGAGCGGCAAGATGCGCCGGGTGCCGGTGAACGCTCAATTCGACAGCACCGGCGCATGGGTGATCAGTCAACACGGAACTCGCTCCGGATGGGGCATCAACATCGTCGACAACCCGAAAGTTCGTGTGCGACAGGGTAGGCATTGGCGTACCGGAGTCGCCACACTGAGGCCCGACGACGACGTGGTCGCCAGGGCACGAACGTTCGGCTCCGTTGGATTCAAAGTCGCGCAAGCCTTGGAGACGACACCGATATCGGTACGCATCGACTACGTCGATTGACAGATTTCATCGCCCCCCATTATCTCAGCGTAACAACGGTCCCTTGCTCACCACCACCAGAATGAGGTTCACCAATGAAGACAGTCCAACTCACCGGCGTCGGCAACCCTTCGTCGGTCTATCGACTGCACGAGGTACCGGACATCGACAGCGCCGACATAGCCGCCGACGAGGTTCTGGTCGACGTCGACTACGCGCCCATCAACTTCAACGACCTGATGTTTGCTCGCGTACCGGGCCTGATCGCGCACTTTCCGGCGCAGGTGGGGAACGAAGGCACCGGAGTCGTGGCCGCCATCGGAGCGAATGTGACCTCGGTCGCCGTTGGTCAACGGGTACTGCTTCCTCTCACATCAGGAACCTGGCGCCAACAAATCGCACTGCCGGCCACCAGCCTGGTCGTCGTTCCGCCCGAGGTCGACCCCCAGCAAGCAGCGATGCTGACCGTCAATGCCGCCACCGCGGAGTTCCTGCTCCGCGACTACGCCCAGTTGCAACCCGGCGACGCCGTCGTGTTCAACGCGGCCACCTCGGGACTCGCACGCTGGTTGATAACCCTTGCGGGCAAGCGAGACGTTCGAACGATCGGCATCGTCCGCCGAGCCGACGACATCGCCGCAGTCGAAGCGCTCGGGTGCGACGTAGTCATCGACATCAACGACGGCGCACAGGCGGCGCACGAACGCGTGGCAGGTCTCAACACTGTTCTCGCCCTGGACCTTCTCGGTGGCGAATCGAGCCGACTCCTCGCCAAGCTGCTGGCACCGGGCGGTGTGCTGGTGACCTACGGCAACGTGACCGGAGATCCCGTCGCCGTGGACACATTCGACGTTCTGAGCAAGGACCTGACGATCAGGGGGTTCTACCAGGGAACTTCACGCTATCTCACGGAGACACCTCTGGTGGTGGCACAAACGATTCTGCCAATTCTTGACTCCTCCAAAGTAGTCCAGCCCATCGCCGCGGTGTACCCACTACGCGAACTCACTTCCGCGATCGAGCACGCAGCGTCCGGCGCCAGGGTTCTCTTGGACCTCGGCCGGTAGAGGGGGAGCCACGTCAGGACGGTTCGGCGACGTCCCGGGATGACGTGAGGTGCACGGGCGGTCAGGCGTCCCTCAGAAATTCTTTCACCGGGCCGGCAATCTCTGCCGCTTTGTCCTCGAACAGCGCCACGGTACCCCCGTCGACGACGTGGACCCGAACGCTGGCTGCGCCGGTGAGGTGTTTGCGCAGCGGAGGCAGGTTGGGCATGGCGAAGGGGTCGTCCGATGCGCCGGTGAGGAGTGTGGGCGACGTAATCAATCCGATGCGGTCCTCGATGCGGTAACGGTCGCATGCGCGGTGGCCCTCCGCTGGATCGATGCCGAACGTGAGTGCGTCTCGGAGGAATCGGTCCAGCAGTGGGCCCCGTGGGCTCGGGTAGTAGGGAAACCGCTTGTTCCACAGCGTCATCAGATGTGAGCCGTCATCGCGACGATCTGCGCAGTCGACTCCGTCCTTGTCGGCGGGACGTGCTCGACGTTCCGGTCCGGTGAACGGGCAAGACGACAGAACGAGGTGACCGATGTGCGCGTCGGACTCATTCGCACCCGAGGCCGCAGCCACCTCGAGGGCAACCAGCGCGCCCGTGTGATGGCCGAGTACGTCGACATCGGAGATCCCGAGCGCAGCCAGCACTTCGTGCACACCGCGAGCGTAGAGCTCGATCGATTGTGGGCCCGGCACTTTGACGCTCGCGCCGAATCCGACCATGTCCATCGCGACCACTCGGTGCTCGGCCGCGACCAAGGGGATGAACTCGCGGAACTCGTCCCACGACCTCGGGGCTTGGTGCAACAGAACGAGCGGCGGCCCCTCACCCATCTGGGTGACGTGCATCTGCCCGAGTGCACAGTCGACGTACGAACTTCGTGGAGAGGACATGTCACTCGTTTCTGTTCGGGAGCCGGCGCCGACGATCGGCGAATACCAGGAGTGCTGCCACCGCGGCAGCCCCACCCATCATCGACGCGACAGCGAGCGCGTCGTTTCCCAGCAGTCCTACCACCGGTGCCGCCGCTGCGGCGCAGGTGAATTGGAACCCGCCGATCAGTGCCGATGCGGTCCCCGCCACTTCACGTTGGTCGGTCAGTGCCACGGCAGGTGCGTTGGGCATCACCGAACCCATCACGGCAAGCAGAGCCATCACCGGCACCGCGAAACCCCACAGGCCGCCTGTTCCGGTCGCGGCGAGAACGACGAACACGGCCCCCACGACAGCGCCTGTGGACAGCGTGGCGCGGAGGAGCGTTCGTGGGCCCCACCGACTCAGCAGGACGACCTTGAGCTGGGAGGACGCGATCAGGACGGCGGCACCGCCGGCGAACGACAATCCGAATTGTTGCGGGCTGAGTCCGAATTGGCCCTGAAGCACGAACGGGGATGCGGCGATGTACGAGAACATCAGCACCCGGCCGGCTCCAGATACAAGGACCATGCGGACGAAGTGCGGGTTGGTGCACAACCGTCCGTAGTTGGTGGCGATCACAGTAGGGCGGGGCCAGGTACGGGCACCGACGGGCAAGGTCTCTGGCATCGCGAACAGACCCAGCAAAACGACCACGGCACCGAGCACTGCCAACACCAGGAAGATCGACCGCCACGTCGACACCGTGAGCACGAACCCGCCGATCGTGGGCGCCAGGATCGGAGCAACTCCCATGACGAGCATCAACCTGGACATCATCACGGCGGCCGCGTTACCGTCAAACAGGTCTCGTACGACAGCCATCGCGAGCACTACACCTCCCGCGGCCCCGAAACCCTGCAGCATGCGCAGCGCCGCGAGTGTTTCGGCTCAACACCGGGCAGGGTGCCTTGTGCTCGTTCCTCCTCGAACAGGGCGTGTGGGCGGATTTCGCGTTGATCGCCAAGCCGGGGTGGACCGTGTCGTGGGAAGAAGTAGGTCTCGCGTGGTTCGCGATCACCGTCCACGGCACCATACCTAAGTGGGTTCTCGCCACCGACTGCCCTACTCCAATCCGATCGCGGCCGCCGGTGCCGTGGCTTCCCGGCTCGAAGCCTGGTTCCCGAAATACAGCGCGTCCAACACCTCAGGACTTGTGGCCCCCAAAGGAATGGTGGCCAATATCCGTGGGGGATGGGAGCGGACCGCATCGTTCACCCCGGAGCAGGTCACGATGACCGTCGACTTGAGACTCAGTCCACGCACCACCCCGACGCAGGCCAAACGCGAACTGACCGCCGCAGTGCGGGAGATCTCGGCCGACCTCGGCGACGTGCGTATCGACATCGAACCGGTTCTGTCGATCGCGGGGGAGTCGTCCGACGAAGATATGTGGTTGTGCCGCAGCGCGATTCGTGCTTGGGCGGACGTCGAGGGTCGCGCCCACGAACCGACGTACGACCAGAGCGGAGCAACCGACGCGAACATCCTGCGTAGCCGCGGGATTCCGACCGTACGGGTCGGCATGCCGAAAGTGGCGAACGCGCCGTTCGAAGTCGACTTCGCCATGGGCATGAACACCGTGGACCTCGACGAGGCCGTGAAGTTGACGCACTACCTGGTCGAAGTCGCGATCGACACCGTCACCAGCTCGCTCCAGGAAGTAGGACTTTGACCCATGGCAACCGTAGTACTCGGCGTGGCCGCGTCACACAGCACGTTGATGAACACCCACTGGGAAGAAACGAGGCACAAGGCCGAGGCAGAGCGCTTCCGTGACGGACTGCGTACCACCCGCGACCGCATCGCGGCCGTTGCACCCGACGTAGTGATCCTGCTCGGCTCCAATCACTTCCGCGGCTTCTGGCACGATTTGATCCCCGCCTTCACCATCGGAGTGGGGGAATGCATCGCCAGCGGCGAGTCAGGAACCCCCCAAGGGTGATCAACTAGTGGACGTCGACCTCGCGCGGCATCTGGCGAACGACATGGTCGAGGGCGGAGCGTTCGACCCAGCGTTCTCTGCGCGCCTGCAGATCGATCACGGTCAGTCGCAAGCGATCCAAAACCTGCTCGACGGAATCTACGTGCCCATAGTTCCAATCGTGGTGAACGTCTTCGCGCCACCGCTGCCGACCTTTGCACGGTGCCGCGAGTTCGCCGCGGCTCTTCGAGAGTCTCTGGAACGGGAGTCGTCCAGTAAGCGGGTGGTCGTCATCGAATCGGGTGGTCTTTCGCACCGGCTTCCCTGGCCGGACTGGCGGGAGCCGCACGGCGACGACGAAGACTTCATGGTGCAAGCGCGGCTGGACGGTCGAGACAACTGGTCGCAGTACGACATTCGGCGTCGCGAGATCATTCGTGCCGCTCAGTCGTCGATCACACCGTCGTTCGATGATTACGTGCTGCGCTTGTTCGAGAAGGGCAACGCGGACGAAATGGCCGACTACTCGACGGACTACGTCGAAAAGGAAGCAGGGAACGGGGCGCAGGAACTGCGCACGTGGCTGATGATGTCCACCCTCCTGCGTGACGTCGCGGGTGAACGGGTGGCGTACGAGGCGATCCCGGAATGGCTCACGGGCATGGGAATCACGATTCTCGACCCCACAACACAGAAACAGGAGATCTCATGACCATCTGGACCGAATTGGCAGGCCTGGATTTCTGCATGAAGACGGTCGACGCAGCGGGCGTCCCGACGCGGTCGCTTCAGGCGGGGTCGGGCGACGAGGCCGTGATCTTCCTGCACGGAACGAGCGGCCACCTCGAAGCGTTCGCCCGCAACATCGCGGTCCACGCCGAGTGCCACGCGATCGACATGCACGGTCACGGATACACCGGTAAACCCGACTATCCATACGAGATCCCGCGATACGTAGAGCATCTCGCGGCGTACATGGATGCAGTCGGACTGTCCCGCGCACACCTGGTCGGTGAATCCCTGGGTGGATGGGTGGCGGCGTACCTCGCATCCGATCAGCCGGAACGCGTTCTGTCGCTGCAACTTCTGGCGGCGGGCGGCACGGTTGCCAATTCCGTGGTCATGGATCGGATCAAGTCGTCGACCATGCGCGCAGTCCAGACCGACGACATCGAGCTGACGCGCTCTCGCATGCATCTGGTGATGCACGACCCGGCCGACGCGACGGACGAGCTGATCGACGTGCGCCACCGCATCTACCATCAGCCGGATTTCATCGCGAACATCGGCAATCTCTTGACGCTGCAGAGCATGGAGACCCGCCAGCGCAATCTGCTCAGGCCCGACCGCCTCGCGAAGATCGTCGCCCCGACCCTCGTGGTGTGGGGGGGCAAGAGAACCCGTTCGGCGACGTTCCCGAGGCACGCAAAATGGCCGCGGACATCCCGGGCGCACGTCTCGAACTGTTCGACGAATGCGGGCACTGGCCTCAGCACGAGCAGTACGAGCGGTACAACCCACTCAGTCTCGACTTCGTCGCCAAGGCGTCGGCAACGGTGGCCTGACACTCCTGATCATCCCACTACCGACTCGCACATCCGGCCGACGACACCGACAAGGTCCTGATCTTTCGCGACGAACACGGGGTGTGGACTTCGACCTGGCCACCAGCGGGTACTTTTCATGGCCACGGACAGTCGGTCCCGGCAACGACTCACGGCATTTTGGCCCGATCGTGGCTACTCAACCGCGTCGCCGAACGGCGATCGTGGCCGCGCCGGCCTCGGACGCGTTTCACGCTGAGTGCGTGGCATAGACAGCTCGTTCGAATTCCTCGTAGACAGCCATGAATCCGGGGGTTACGAACGGCAGGAATTGCGAATAGATGGACGCGGCGATCCCGTTCGTCGGGTCGACCCAGAAGTGTGTGTTGGCCAGGCCAGCCCATGAGCCGGACAGCGGGGCGCGCAGCCCCGGCCGTTGTTCCCGATTCAGTTGTAAGCCCCAACCCCAGGTTTGGTGCGCCCCGGAATGATAGTCGGAACTCGAGGCTGGATCGGCAGCCGGGATGGTGGCGGGCATGTCGAGCTTTCCGATCTGCGGAGTGAAGGCTTCCCTCACCGTTTTTTCGCTCAGAATCCGAACTCCGTCCAACTCACCCCGACGCAGAAGCATCTGCTGGAATCTGATGTAGTCACGCGGCGTGGAATATAATGCATGGCCGCCGGCCCACCAGTCGGGCTCTTGCGGCCAGTCGATGTCGGTCACGCTCCAGCCCTTGTCTGTCAGCGCGTAAACGGGCACCAAGGATTCACGTTGTTCGACACTGGGGCTGAAGGTGGTATGTGTCATCTCGAGTGGACCAGTCACGTGATCGTGTACCTGGCGGGGTAGAGAGTTCCCGGAGACGACCTCGATGATCTTTCCGAGGTAGTCGGTATTCATTCCGTACTCGAAACGCGTTCCGGGATCGGCAACCAACGGCGCCGTAAACGCGGCGGCGTTCCCTGCTAGAACATTGGGTGTTCCGGTCGCCTGTTCCCAGGCGAACACCTCGGGGCTCCAGAACCAGTAGGTCAATCCCGATGTGTGAGTTAACAGGTGACGAATGGTCGGTTGCGTCGACGGAGTGCGGAAGCGGGGTCCGTCCGAGGTCATGGCGTCGAGGACCTGAAGCTGGTCGATTCCCGGGACGTATGCGCCGGCGGGGTCGTCGAGCCCTATCTCGCCGCGTTCGACCAGTTGGAGCGCGGCGACAGTAGTGACCATCTTGGTCATCGATGCCAGCCGGTATGTAGTGTCCACATCGACGATATCTTCCGTCACGGGGGTTCGTCGGCCGGCACCGCCTGAGTAGATGATTCCTTCGCGGTCGGCGACGACGGCGCTGATGTTCGGTGCAGCGCCGGTGTGGACCGCTCGGAACAATATCTCGTCGAGTACTTCCTTCATGTGTCCATCCTGTCGTCGATTCGGGTTGAGTTGGTAAAGCAGTCACTGACCGGCACGTTGATGTGCTGGCTGTCACACTCAATCAGAAAGGGAAGACGGTCATCACCTCTGAAAAGAGGTGCCGCGACGTCCGACCGCGTCACACTCTTAGACGTGGATTGGGCGGACACGGGCATTCGTTGAACGCTGGAGGTGGGTTACACGATGAACTGGGATTCAGCCGGATCGGAGCCGGCGTTTGCGCCGCCCGGTAGAGCGATGCGGCTGCCACATCAGGAGCGATCGACGGACCCCTTGTTGGGCATGCTGCTCGATGTGAGAAGCGTGTTCGACCCCGAATCGTCGTTGACCGTCACCCTGCAGGAAGCGGTAGGCGACGCAGGCGGCTGTTCAGCTGTCGCCTGGGTCGCGCTGCCCGAGTCCGACGGTGGTCTGGTCATCGAACGGGTTCTGGGACAGCGCACAGAGTCGTTGCCCCAACTGCATGTCGGTGCCGGCCAGGGGATCACGGGAAAGGTGTTCGAGCGGGCGCGGATGCAGTGGGTGCAGGACTATGTCGGCGCAGAGTCGATCACTCATGAGTTCGACTCCATCATCGAGGACGAGCGGCTCCGCAGGCTGATCGCCGCGCCCCTCGGCGATCTCATTGAACATCCGGGAGTTTTGACGGTCGGGCGACGTGATGCCGGCGAGTTCGGTGGAGAGATGATCGCGCGTATCGCGGATCTCGCGAATCGGGCAGGTGCCGCGTTGGAGATCGCTCGGGCAGCACGGGCCAATGCCGCGGCAGCAGCACTCGCCGAACGACGCCGTTTGAGCGAGGATCTGCACGACGGTGTGGGGGCACTCCTGTTCTCGCTGGCCTCGCGTACCGAGCGATTGCAGCGCCGCGTCGCCGAGCGGGAGTTCGCGGAGGAGATCGGTGCGCTGGCCGGCGAACTCGGTCAGATCGGTTCGCTGGTACGAACGCTCGTCGCCGACTGGCATTCGAGCGCCACGTCCGACCTGTACGCGGAGGTCGAGGGGATCGTCGAGGACTTCGAACGAAGGAGCGAGATCAATGCCCAAGCGGTGTTGGTCGGCAGTCTTCCACCGATGAATGCCTCTGTGATTCAGGCAATGACGAGATTCATAGGGGTCGCGCTGTCGAACGTCGAACGACACTCACAGGCCAGACGGGTGACCGTCACGCTCTCCGGTCTGCCGGACCAGGTCGCCGCTGTGGTGTTCAATGACGGCCCCGCCCCGGCCTCGGTGATTCCGGGAGTCGGACTCGGTGGGGCGGAAGAGAGGATCATCAGGCTGGGTGGGTCGTTGACCGACATCACCGAGGACGACGGCGCCGGATTCACTGTACGAGCACGGATTCCGTTGTGACGAGCGTCTACGTGGTCGACGACCACCCGATCGTCGGGCATGGAGTTCAACTGATCCTCGACGGCGAGCCCGATCTGACCTTCGCGGGTGCCTCGGGTGCGCTTCCCGACGCAGTGTCGGCGGTGGCGCGGATACGGCCCGAGGTCATCCTTCTGGATGTGCGGTTGCCGGGTACAGATGCGGTCCGCGCCGTCAAAGCGCTCCTACAGTCGGGACCGTCGTCGCGGATCGCGCTGTTCACCGCAGATCCCTCTCACCCCCACGTGCGCGGCGCACGGACTGCGGGAGCAGTGGCGACCCTGGCCAAGGACACCGCACCCGGCCGACTCCGGGAACTCATTCGTGAGGTGGCGGCCGGCGTAGCCATTCCGAACGAGGGCATCGAGGCCAGCATCTTCACCGCACGTCAGCTCGATGTGCTGACTCTGGTGGCGGTTGGATTGACCAACCAGGAGATCGCCGACGAACTCGGCGTTCAGCCGACAACGGTCAAGACCTACTGGCAGGAGGCGATGCAACGCCTCGGGGTTCGTAATCGCGCTGAGGCCATAGCTGTGGCGTACCGACAGGGATTGCTCTGAGCGCACCCTCCGAGTGCAGGTGACACCAGACACATCATTACCGGTCCGCACTACAGTGCATCGCGTTAGAGAAGGCACCGATCTGCACGAGCCCGGCGAGCGCGGGACTGTCCGGTCGTGAGCCGGTGAGCGGCGACAGGCAGTGGACTTCGAACGGGAGCAGCCGGGCTGGAGTGACGCTCTTCTCCCGGAGCACTGGTACAGGCCCGATGGCCATCTGTCTTGTCCGCCATGCGGGACGAATAAAAGGCAATGGCGCCGGGGTATGTGACGTGTCGGGCCTTTGAAGGGCATTGCACACCCACCGTTCGGGGGTGCCCTACGTCATATGGTCCTTCGTACAGTGCCCTCATGTCGCAATCCTCGTACAGCCCAGCATCGATTCTCCCTACCGCCGCAGCTCAGTACGGTACGAAGTGCGCGTTGATCACCGACACCCGATCGTTGAGCTACACCGGGCTGAACGACCTCAGTGACCGCGTTGCGGCGGCGTTGGTCGACAGAGGTGTTGAACCCGGGCAGCTCGTATCACTGTTCTCACAGAATCGCTGGGAGTGGGTCGTTGCCTATCACGGCATTCTCAAAGCGGGCGCGGTCGTCAATCCGATCAACGTGATGCTGACGTACGACGAGTTGGCCTTCGTTCTCGACGACTGCGAAGCCGTCGCCGTTTTCACCAGTTCCGATCACGCCGGACGTGTGGTCGACGTGGCGAACACGATGCCACGACTGCGCGACGTCATCTGCTTCGACGGGAACATCGCAGGCTCCACCGATTTCACCGATATGACGTCGTTCGTCGGCTCCGCACCCGAGGTGGACATCGACGCTGCGGGCCCGGGCTCGGTGGGATACACCTCGGGAACGACCGGCCATCCCAAAGGGGCTGTGCAGAGCCACCGCGCCGTCCTGCTGAATTGTGCTCTGACCGCCACCATGCACGGGAGGACCGACAGTGATGTCGTCGTGACCGCTCTCCCGACGCCCCACGTCTACGGCAACGTCGTGGTGAACGGCACGTTCATCGCCGGCGGCACCGTCGTCCTCATGCAACGGTTCGACGCGACCCGCGCGCTCGAGCTCATCGAGCACCACCGCGCCACCATGTTCGAGGGTGTCCCGGCGATGTATTCGATGATGCTTGCCGAGGACACCATGGCCGATCGCGACATCTCCTCGCTGACACGGTGCACGGTCGGCGGTCAGACCATGGCCACGTCCACCATCGAACGGTGGCAGACGCGTGCGGGAGCGCCGCTGCTCGAACTATGGGGTATGACCGAAATCGCCGGGCTCGGTGCCACACATACCGTGCACGCACCGGCGTCCCCGGGTTCCATCGGCGTCTCGATTCCCGGCACCGAACTCAAGGTGGTTGATCTGACCGACCCGTCCGTCGAAGCGGCATTGGGTGAGCCCGGCGAGCTGATGGTGCGGGGCCCGATCGTGATGATCGGATACTACGGAAACCAGACTGCGACCGACGAGGTCCTCGAAGCGGACGGCTGGCTGCACACCGGAGACATCGCAACCAAGGACGACACCGGACACTACTTCGTCGTCGATCGCCGCAAGGACATGATCATCACCGGCGGCTACAACATCTATCCGGCCGAGATCGAGCGAGTCATGGCAGCGCACCCGGACGTCGCGCTCGTCGCCGTCGGCTCTGTACCGGACGAGGTGAAGGGCGAGCTTGCTTGCGCGTACGTCGTTCGAACCGCCCGTTCGCAGGTGACCGGCGAGGAGCTGATCACGTTCGCCGCGGAACGTCTCGCGGCATACAAGCGACCGCGCCTGGTGCGTTTCGTGGACTCACTCCCCACCACATCGTCCGGCAAGATCATGCGCAGACGTCTCCATGAGCACGCGTCGCCGTGAGAGCAACGACCGGTCGGTAGCGGCGGGCCGACGAGTGAACTACGAGGTCTTGCACGCGAACGCGCGGACCTGGCTGGCTGCATATCTCGCGCGGTGTCGTCGTCGAGCGGCCTGTACGGCGCGTTTTGGCGGAATCGACCAACTTTCCACCGACCACCGCGGTCGATGCTGGGGTCGAGGTGCTGTCCAATGTCACTTGGTGTCGCGGCAGGCGTAAACAACGGCGCTCGCGTCAAGGCCTCAGACGCCCTATTCTACGTAGCGAACAAGTTCGACAGTGGTTCGCAGGAGTCTCCGGAGTGTAAGTACCCACTGCGGGCAGCTCCACCTAGTCGGTTTCCAGCCTTGCGCGCCCCTCACGACACGAAGGTCCAGTCCCACACATGGGGCCGTACCTTCGGTCATGGAGCCGAATTCAATAATCCGGTGCTGGATCGCCTTCCTGAATTTGCCCCCACACCCAGGCATGCACGTCGGGAGCCCGAGGAGTGGGTTGTTCGGCACAGCATATGCGTGCGCAGCGGCTAACCGTGGGGTGCAGCGACGTACCCGAATGAACTGGACAAGGCAATCGGAGCTCGAAATCTGCTGAGAAAAGCGAGGCGCAGAACACCGAATGCGAGCTCTAGTGCGCTATGGTTTTTCGTACGTGCATGATACCGGCGGAGGGTACGAGATTTGCCGAGGTCGGTGCTGAACCTTCGCCATGAATAGAAGGAACGAGCAGGTGAGCGCACCCACACCGTTGGTCGGTCAGATCGCGGCTCAGGTCATCGAGCACATCCGGACCAGTGCCTATGAGCCCGGCACGCGGCTCGCTGAGCGGAAGTTGGCGGAACAGCTCAGGGTGTCCCGTTCACCGATCCGCGGTGCGTTGGCATTGCTCGCGCGCGACGGCATCGTCGAGACGACCGACCGCGGCGGGTACGTGGTCCTGAAGTCCGCCGACCACCTTCCGGCTACGCCGACCGACGCTAAGTCGGCGGGGGAGGAGACCTACCTGCGGGTCGCGCGACATCGCCTGGAAGGTGACCTGCCCGACCGCATCACTGAGAAGGAACTCGCTCGTCGCTATCACCTCACGCGGGCGGAATTGGCCGAGCTTCTCCGCCGCATGGCCAGTGAGGGGTGGATCGACAGGCTGCCCGGATACGGCTGGGAATTTCAGCCGATGCTGACCTCGATGAAGATGTATCAGGACAGTTATCACTTTCGCCTGGTCATCGAACCCGCAGCGATTCTCGAACCCACTTTCGTGCTCGACAGGCCCGCATTGGAAGCCTCGACAGCGGCTCAGCAACAACTCGTCGACGGCCGGATCTGGGAAATATCGAACGCAGAACTGTTCGATCTCAACTCCCATCACCACGAAGTCATCATCGGCTGCAGTCGGAACGCGTACTACATCGACGCGCTCAAGCGCATCGACCGCACACGTCGACTCATCGAGTACCGCCAGACACTGCAGCGGGAGAAGGGCGTCGTTCGGTGTCGTGAGCACGTACAGATCGCCAATCTCCTGCTCGACGGGGACAACGCCAGGGCGAGCACGTTGCTCTACCGCCATCTAGCGACCGTGAGCGTGGAGAAGACTCGGAGCAGCTGACCTGCCCGGTCGGGCAGGAGCGGTCTGCGGTCACCGTACGGCGGCGGATATCGTGTCGACAACTGCTTTGCTGAAAGCGACGGTACCGAGCGGCCCACCGATGTCGCGGGTGCGGGAGTCCGGGTTGTCGAGAACGAGATCGACTGCACGAGAGATCATCTGACCCGCTTCGATGAGAGCGGGGTCGTTTTTTCGCTGACCGATCCAGTCCAGGAGCATCGCGGCCGAGAGGATGAGCGAGGTGGGGTTGGCGATGTCCTGGCCGGCTATGTCGGGGGCCGACCCGTGCTGGGCCTGAGCCACGCAGATGTCGGTACCGGCGTTGATGGCCCCGCCCAAGCCGAGGCTCCCGGTGAGCTCGGAAGCTTCGTCGCTGAGGATGTCGCCGAACATGTTGGTGGTGACGATGACGTCGAATCGTGAGGGCTGACGGATCAGCAGCGCTGCCGTGGCATCGACGATCAGTTCTTCGAGTTCCACGTTCGGATAGTCGGCGGCGACCTGGCGCACTTCGCGCAGGAACAGGGTGTCCGACAGCTTGAGGACGTTCGCCTTGTGCACCGCGGTGACCTTCTTGCGTCGGGTTGCCGCTAGCTCGAACGCAGCGCGGGCGATGCGCTCGCACGCGGCCGCGGTGACCTTGCGAACGGACAACGCCAGATTTGCGTCGGGCATGAATTCGCCTGTGCCGGCAAACATGTTGCGGTCGGAATAGAAGCCTTCGGTGTTCTCCCGCACGATCACCAAGTCCATGGGCTCTCGGAGGATGGTCAGGCCTTCGCGGGAGCGGCACGGCCGGATGTTGGCGAACAGCTCGAAGACGGTGCGCAGCTCGGCCGACGGATTGATCCCGCCTTCGTCGCGAGAGGGGTAGTCGTAGTGCGAGACCGGGCCGAGGATGACGCCGTCGACCTCCGGGATACGGGCCATCGTCTGCGGGGTCAGGGTCGTTCCCGCGGCCGCGAGGGAGGACAGGCCGATCTCGTGGGTCTCGAATCGAAGGTCGAGGCCGAATTCACGGTCGGCCGCCTCGAGTACGGCGATGGTCGCCGGTGTGACCTCGGGACCGATGCCGTCTCCGGGCAGGACGAGGATCGAGGTGCTCATGTGTTTCTTTCGTGGGGTCGGTGACGCTGTGGCGGTGACGATGTCGCCGGACTCGAATACACCTGCTCAGGTGTCGACGCTCGGTGCGCTGACGACGACAATTCCGTCCTCGTCGCTGAAGACCTGGTCGCCGGGATGGAATACGACGCCGCCGAACGCGACGGGGATGTCGGTCTCACCCTCGCCCGTCTTACGGCTTTTGCGCGGGTTGGTGCCGACTGCTTTGACGCCGATCGGTATCCGTGACAACGGTGTTCGATCTCGGACGGCGCCGTTGACGATGATTCCGGCCCATCCGTTCTCGGCGGCCAGCGCTCCGTAGATGTCTCCGATGAGTGCGCTGTGGGTCGAGCCTGCGCCGTCGACGATCAGGACTCGCCCGTGACCCGGTGTCTTCAAGGCGTCGGTGACGACGATGTTGTCGTCACGGCAGCGCACGGTCGCTGCTGCGCCGGCGAATCGTTCGTGTCCTCCGTAGTCGGTCATCGACAAATCACAGGAGCGAACGGTGTCTCCGAGGATGTCGGCGAGGTCGGCTGTGCCGACGGTGCCGTCGAGGAATTGCTGCTGGTCGATCATGGTGTGCCCCTGTTCGTGGTGAGAATACTGTGCGGTTCAGTTACGGCCCGGTTTGACGACGAGAACGGGCTGGTCGACTTCGAGGAGCAACCGTTGTTGGGGGCGGCCCAGGATCATCTTGCCCAGGGCGGAGCGGTGGCGGGTGCCGAGGACCAGTAGCCGCGGGGCCAGCTCGGCGATCCGTGTAATCAGGGCACCGGTCGGATCCTCGGTGGGGTCGACCAGGTCGAGGTGCCACGAAGTGTTGTTCGGCAGTGCGGCCGAGACACTGGCGTGCACTGCGTCGTGTTCGGCCTGGTGCGCTCCGGCTGCCGAGGAGCCGGACCAGGTGGTCAGGATCTGCAGATTCTCGCTCGGGTCGACGGTGCCGGCGGCGGCTTGGAGGGCGACCTCTCCTTCGTCTGTGTGTTCGTAGATGACGGCGACGCTCATGTGTGGTTCCTTTCGTGGTTCTACCGGTCGGGGTGTCAGGCGAGGTAGAAGATTCCCGAGGCGAAGAGTGCGCCGATCGTGCCGAGGAGGGTCTTGAGGACGGTCCAGGTCTTGAGGGTCTCGATGACGTTCATCCCAAGCAGTCGTCCGACGAGCCAGAAGCTCGCGTCGTTGACGTGTGGGAGCACTGCGGATCCGCCGGCCATGACCAGAACTGCGGCCGCGGTCTGAACCGGGGAGAGGCCGGAGTCGACGATCGAAGCGCCCAGCAGTCCCGCCGCGGTCGTGATGGCGATGGTCGTGCCGCCCAGGGCAACTCGCATGATCGCGGTGATGAGGAAGATGGCGGCGACGAGGGGGAGGCCGGTGGATTCGAGGGTGTCGGCGAGTGCGTCGCCGATACCGCTGACGATGAGTACGGCGCTGAACATGCCGCCGGCACCGGTGACCAACAGAACGGGCGCGATCGGCTTGAGGGAATTGTCGAGCATGTCCTCGATGACGTTCCTGGTCTGCCCGCGGCGAATTCCCAGCGCCCACATGGCAGCGAGGACTGTGATCATCAGGGCGACGGGGATGGAACCGATCAGCTGCAGGATGGGGACCCAAGCCGCCTCGGCGTCGATGCTGCCGGTCTTGGCGAGTGTGGTGGTCAGGGTGTTGAGGAAGATCAGAATCAGGGGCAGGAAAAGCAGTGCGAACATGGTGCCGACGCTCGGGGCATCTTGTGTCACGAGGGTGCGGCGGGGCGCGGTCGCCACGCTGGTACGTCCTCCGCCGTCCGTGGGTGCGGGCCCGCCGCTACCGTCGCTACTGTCGTGCCCGGCGGTGGTGGTCGTATCGGGTCGCGGGTCGACCTGCGGGCCGCCCATGAGTGCCTCCGGAATGGGCAGATCGATGCGCTTGCCGATCCATGACCCGTAGAGGTAGCCAGAGAGGAACCACGTGGGAATAGCGACGAGGAGTCCGAGGAGCATGACGAGGCCGACGTCGGCCCCGAGGAGTACACCGGCGGTGACGACACCCGGATGCGGGGGCATGAAGACGTGCATGGTCGACAGGGCTGCGGCCGGGGGGAGTACGTAGAGCAGCATGTTTCCGCCGAGGCGTCGTGCGACCGCGAGATAGAGCGGCAACATCACCATGAACGCGGCGTCGAAGAAGATGGGAAATCCGAAGAGTAGCGACGCCAGTCCGAGCGCCAGCGGGGCCCGTTTCTCACCGAGCTTGTCGATGAGGAAGTTGGACAGGGCGAGTGAGCCGCCGCTGGTCTCGAGGAGCCGCGCGAACATGACCCCGAAGGCGATCAGGAGGGCGATCTCGCCGAGAGTCTCGCCGAAGCCGCCGAGGATGACGTCCATGATCTCGGACGGGGGGATCCGAGTAGCGAATGCCGTTCCGATGCTGACGATGACCAAGGCGATCAGCGCGTGCAGCTTGAACGCGAGAATGAGCACCAGGAGCGCGGCGACGGCCGCGACGGCGATGACTAGCAGGGGTCCCGCGCTGAGTTGCGCGAATTCGAGCTCCATGGAGGTTCCTTACCGGCGGGTGCCGTGGCACCCGGGCGATCGTGGACGGAATGGGGGGGGTACGCGCTCAGCGGGGCATCCGGGACGATGCTGGCGGGTGAGCCAGCCCACTATCGAACGCCACATGGTCTTTTGTCAACACCTTGAACCAAATACCACAAGTTGATCGCAGGACTTCGTTGATTAGATCGGGTTGCAGGGCTGCACGCGCCGCGCTTTGATCAAGCATTCACGGTCATCTCTAACCGTCGGTGGTACATTGATGTTCTATTAATCCACATCAGGGTTCCCGCTATCAGTTGTTTAGCAGGTGACTGAGGCGGACGTGCCCAGACCGATCCGGAGGTTGTCGATGGTGCAGAAATGGACGCCCGCGGCGTTCGTGCGAGGCGGAACCAGTAAGGGTCTGTTCTTCGACGAGGCCGACCTACCCGCGGATCCGAGTGACCGCGACGCGCTGTTTCTGTCCGCCCTCGGTTCACCGGATGTGTACGGCCGCCAACTGGACGGAATGGGCGGCGGTCTGTCATCGCTGTCCAAGGCGGTCACGGTGGCGCCGTCGACGAGACCGGGAATCGACGTCGAGTACACCTTTGCTCAGATCTCGGTGGACAAGCCGATCGTCGACTACGCCGCGAACTGCGGCAACCTCGCCTCCGCGGTAGGGCCCTATGCCGTCGATCAGAAGATGGTCGCAGCCGCGGACGGTCCGGTGAGCGTGCGGATCTACAACACCAACACCAGCAAGGTCATCGTCGCCCATTTCGACGTCCTCGACGGTATGGCGCGCACCGACGGTCCCCTCGCCATCCCTGGCGTCTCCGGAACCGGTGCCCCCGTGAAACTCGAATTCCTCGACCCGGGAGGCGCGCGTACAGGCCGCCTGTTGCCTACCGGCGCTGCGACCGACCACCTGACCACGTCAGCCGGCCCTATCGAGGTGTCCCTGGTGGACGCGACGAACCCGGTCGTTTTCGTTCGAGCGGACTCGGTGGGACTGTCCGGGCACGAGAGCGTCGCCGAGCTCGAGGCGACCAGTGCTGCGCTCGCTGTGCTCGACGAGCTACGTCGGCAGGCAGCGGTGGCGATGGGGCTGTGCGATCGGCCCGAGGATGCCCCGCTGTCCAACCCGAAGATCGCCATCATCGCGGGCCCGCGGGACTATGTGACCCTCAGTGGAATGCCGGTCGACTCGTCGACCTACGACATCTCGATCCGCATGATCTCCGTCGAACAGGTCCACCGAGCAGTCACGGTTACCGGTGCTCTGTGTACTGCTGTGGCACAGCAGATCCCAGACACGCTGGTCGCTCGGATCGCCGAGCCGCGACGCGAGCAGCTGCGTGTGGGGAGCCCGTCGGGTGTGTTCGACGTCGCGGCTGACGTCGCCGTCGACGATGGCGGTGTGCTTCAGGCACGAAGCGCAACGCTCTACCGCACGTGTCGAAGATTGATGCAAGGCTCGGTGGCAACGCAGAATCCACTTTCCCTCCACCTTTGATATTTTCACCCGGCGCACTATAGAAGGGTTGAAGAGGACGCCAGAACTGCCAAGGTGTACTTCACCGACTGAGGGCCGACCGCCCGAATCGCTACAACGTTGCGTAAAGACCGCATCGTGCCATCGCTGCGGCACTGTCTCGATCTGCAACGACGCCAGGATCCTTGGACAGTGGCGTCGACCTTCGAGCAGCTCAACGGTGCGCCTGCACAGGTTCGGCGGCAGCGCGAGGACGGATCCTGGGGACCGTGGCTGCAGACCGCACCGGTGGACAGCACTGCCGACGACCGCCACGTGGCTTGACGTAATGCCGATTAGAGGACTGGCCTCACGTCAACTCCTCTTGACGGTGCGGCAACTACCGTTGTTGACCTGATCGATCGCTGCGGGTAAGCGTCGCGGCAGCTTGGATCGAACTTGCGTCGCCACATTGCTCGCAGGTCGCTCGGAATCGCAAGTCCAGTTCGAGCCGCCACGGCCTTCCGTGGTCGGGGACGATCCGGTTTTGACGATTCGTGGATTTTCAGCAAAGCAACACGATCGCCGGGCCGCGTCCGGTCATTCCGGTAGGGGAGTGGGTTGGTACGCCAGCAGTTTCCATCCGGTCTTGGTCAGTTTCCACACGGCGAGGCACCGGTTTCGCAACGTCTTGTCTGCGCCGCCGGCGGTGATGTCGGCGTTCATTTCTCCGATGACGAGAGCCGTTGTGTCACTTACGATTCGGATGAAGTCTATCGGATGGTCGATGCGGTGGTAGACATAGAAGCCGCCGCGAACTTTGTCGAGGTAGGAGTCGAGGGTGTCGGTGACACCGTTGGAATGGGTGTAGGCCAAGTCGGGGTGGCACAGCTCTGCGAACTTGTCGTAGTTCTGTTCGAGAATGGCGTTGTACCTGGTGTCTTCGAGTTCCCGAATGACTGCGTCAGTGGTCTTGATCATGAAGTGGACTCCGGGACATGAGGTTGGTTGTCAGGTTGTTTGTGCTCGTGCGACTTGCACCGGTGCTGGACCGAACGCGTAGCGAGCCGCGTTCGGTCCAGAAAGATGACCTCGAACGTGGCCCGAGGTCAGCTCTGCGGCCATTCCTGAGTGCCGGCTCCCACCGAAGCGAAGAGCCTGACGTGACTGCGTGCGCCCGAAGGCGCGACGTCTCAGCAGGTTCGGATCGTTCAGGCCAGAAACTGCATGGTCGTGCGGTAGGCCGCTGGAATCGCTTCGGTGATAGGCAGTTTGCGGTACTCGGCGGACAGGATCTCCACGCCCCAGATTCCGTCGTATCCGGTGCTGCGGATCGCGTCGACGAATCCCTGAACGTCGAGTTCACCTTCCCCTGGGAGCCTGCGGCCGTGGAACGTGTCCGCGATGATGTCACCTTCGAACGACAGGGGGGCATCGTCGAGTTCGACATCGCCGATGTAGCGGGCAGGGATGTCGGCCAGGGAGGCGAAGTCGACTCCTGCGCGGGCAACGTGCCAGATGTCGATCAGGATCTTTCCCGCGGGGTGATCGGCTTTGGAAACGAACTCGAGCGCCTGCGCCGGTGTGCTGACGTTGACGAAGGGCATCGGTTCGAACACCACTGTGGTGCCCACATTCTGGGCGTCGTTCGCCAACGCCGTGTATTCGGTTGCCATGTGGTCGGCATCGAAGGCACCGCCGTCGAAATCGCCTCCGACCTTGATGTGGCGGACACCGACCGCCTCGGCCGCTCGCAGCATGTTCGCGCGCCACTGGTCCGATACCGCACGGCGTTCGTCGGTGACGAACCAGTTGAGGAGCATCTCGAGCTCGAAGTGTCGGATTCCGTTGTCGTCGAGAATCTTCTTCATCGTCGGGAAGCCGTACTGCTGCTCGGCGTCGAGTAGATCGAGGTATCCCAACCCCACACCGGCGAACCCTGCGGCCGCTGCTACCTCGACGCGCTCCCGAAAGGTGTGTGGGCTGCGATCGTCATCGGCCCCGGCGTCTGCGGCTCCCGCGGTCGTCCAGGTTCCTGCCAGTAGTTCGATGGTGCTCATGAGATGTCTCCTGAATGTCGGTGTTGCCCAGCCGCCTGCGTGGTCCTCGGGCGATCGTGTGCCGCAGTGCGGTGGTGGTCATTGTCGTGGGCGGTTATCGCCGCCACGCCCAATAGTTTACTCATACTGAAATCTGTGACCCACATCATCGGTGTGATTTACTGACGATGTCAAGTTGTTGGTCGATAAAGCAGCGCAGACGGAAATCTCCGACGGTCGCGCTGGTCTTTGTGTCCTCGGCCGGAGATCATGGTGCGCGGCGTTCGGCAGGCGGTCGTTGCAGCCGAAGCGGCGAGGAAAGGGCTGATTGTGACGGACGAGATCGGAAGTGCACTCAAGCGAGCACGCCGGGAGCGCAAGCTCCCGTTGCGCGAGGTCGCGGGGCGTGTCGGTATCTCCACCAGCCTGCTCTCACAAGTGGAAAACGGTAAGACGCAGCCGTCGGTGAAGACGTTGTTCGGCCTCGCGGCGGCCCTCGGCCTTTCGCTCGATGAACTGGTGACCGGCGACGATTCGGAGTCACCCGCCGCTGCGGCTGGACGCCGCGCAGAGGCGCGTGCCCGCGACGCCCGAGCAGGTATTCAACGCAAATCCGACAACCCGGTTCTCGACATGGAGAACGGTGTCCGGTGGGAAAAGCTGTCCACCGGCGGGCATGCGGGGCTACAGACGCTGTTCGTCACCTACGAGGGCGGGGCGTCGAGTTCGGCCGAGGGCCGCTCGATGCGTCATCAAGGTCAAGAATTCGCCTGCATTCTCGAAGGGACGCTCCGGCTCAAGCTCGACTTCGACGAGCACGAGTTGCATGCAGGCGATTCGTTCTGCTTCGACTCCACCCGGCCTCACCTGTTCTCCAACCCGACAACCGAACGCACGACCGGCATCTGGTTGATTTTCGATCCCCATGCCGAGCTCGATGTGGAGAAGACCCTTACCGAGGTCATGAGCAGCTTCACTCATGCCTCCGCAGCGAGCCGGTCCGCGTCCCAGTCCTAAGCACTCGTTCTGCGCAGGAGCACTCCCTCGCCAGTGCGGGAACCCAGCCGCGCCGTGGTCGATCCGGCGTAGAGCGCGACTAGCGCCGCTCGCGAACACGTCTCGCGTGGAGTGTTGACAACCACACTGTAAACGCTGCATGATCTGACTCACACTGTTCAGCCACGGTGAAATATCTGGGCTCGGCGGTGTGAAGAGCGCCTCACTTGCGGATACCCGCAACCTCGCCAGGTGCACGTCCCCGACGTCCGTGCGTCGGCCCCAGATCAGGAGAACCCTTCCATGCGTCTCATTTCGCAGCGCACGTTCCGCACCGCATCGGCCCTTGCCGTCACCGCCTTGGGTATCGGCACTCTCGCCGGCTGCGGAACCGGCCCGAACAGTGGAGCCATCGACAACAGTGGCCCGCTCAAAGTAGGCATCTCCGTGCCGGCCCTGGACACACCCTTCTTCTCCATTCTCATCGACGAGGCCACCTCGGCCGCGGAGGCAGCAGGCGGCGAAGTCGTGCAGACCACCAACGCCAACCGCAGCAGCGGCCAGCAGGTCACCGATATCCGGAACCTGATCACAGCGGGCGCGAACAGCATCATGGCTGGTGTCGTGGACCGCGACGCGATCAAGCCCGCGCTCGACTACGCCGCAAGCCGCAACGTTCCCGTGGTAGTCGTCGACGACAAACCGTCCGCCGGTACCGCATACGCCGTCGTCAAAGCCGACAACTACGCCATGGGAGTCAGCGCCGCCGAGCAGATGGGGCAACGACTTCCCGGCGGCGGCAAAGTACTCAACATCACCGGAGACATCGCTACGTCCAACGGACGTGATCGATCCGCCGGATTCACCGACACAATTGCCGAGAAGTTCCCCGACATCGACGTCATCGAACAGCCTGCGAACTGGAGCGGACCACGCGCAGGGTCGGTCATGCAGACCGTCCTGAGCGAAAACGCAGACCTGGCCGGGGTGTACCTCGCCTCGGACACCCTCTACCTCGACCCCGTCGCTGCCGCGCTCAACGGTCGCGGGCGATCCGTTCCCGTCGGTGCACCAGGCCATGTCACCCTGGTCTCGGTCGACGGTGGCAAGTCCGCAATGGACGCCGTTCGAGCCGGCACCCTCGACGCCGCGATCGTCCAGCCGGTCCCCGAGTACAGCAAGATCAGCGTCGACTACCTAGGCCAGGGCCACGAAGGAGTGTCGCTTGCGGCGGGTCCGACCGAGCATGGCAGTGAAGTAGTAGAGCAAGACGGGTTCTTGGTCGATCTGCTCCCTGCGCCCGTCGTCACGCGTGAGAACGCCGACGATCCGTCCCTGTGGGGCAACCAGTGACCACCCCGCGCAACCCTGCGACCATTCCGCCGGCACACGAGACCGCCGGTGAACCCCTGGTGGTCGTGCGCAACGCGGTGAAAAGATTCGGAGCGACTACCGCACTCGATGACCTCTCGATCACCATCCGCCAAGGTGAATCGCACGGACTGGTGGGACGAAACGGAGCCGGCAAGTCCACGCTTGTCGCCACCCTCACGGGCCTGCACGCCTTGGATTCGGGAACGCTGGAATTCTCCGGTGAACCGGCACCCGCACTGACAGACCGCAAGGCATGGCTGAGCCGAGTCTCCTGCGTCTACCAGCACCGCACCCTGGTCCCCGAACTCAGTGTGGCAGAGAACATCTACCTCAACACCTACAACGACCGGCGGTGGGTCAACTGGAAGACCGTCAACCGCAACGCCCAACAGCAGCTCGACGAGTGGGAAATTCCACTCTCGCCGCACCAACGAGTAGCCGAACTCGGTGTCGGCGAGGCGCAGATGATCGAGATCGTGCGCGCGCTCGCCCAGGGATCACGATTCGTCATCCTCGACGAGCCCACCGCGCAACTCGTGGCCGGTGAAATCGACTCCCTCATGTCCAGGGTCAATCAACTCCGCGACCGCGGCGTGACCTTCATGTTCATTTCCCATCACCTCGACGAAGTCCCTCAGGTGTGTGATTCGGTTACCGTCCTCCGCAACGGACACGACGTATTGCACGGCAGCGCAAAAGAACTGAGCACCGACGACATGGTCACCGCTATGGTCGGCAACGATTCCGCGCGCAAGGTCGCCACACACACCGGCGCGAGTCGCGCCCCGAATACCACCTCGCCGGTGGTACTCGAAGTCGCCGATCTCGAGATCAGCGGTCTCCATGACACCTTCTCGCTCACCTTGCACGCAGGGGAGGTAGTCGGTCTTGCCGGCCACGCCGGGTCCGGTAGCCGACAGATCGCGCACGCCATTTCCGGGCATCTACCGAAATGGAAGGGCAGCATCACACTCGACGGCCACGCCGTCCGAAAGTGGGACTCGCACACAGCGGTTCGCACCGGTGTCACTCTCGTACCCGAAGATCGCATCAAGACCGGACTGGTGGGGGAGATGTCGATCGAAGACAACATCACCTTCACCACGCTTCCGATGCTCAGCACCCGGGGCATGCTGAGCACGCGCCGCAGACACCGCGCTGCTGACACCGCCCGCGACGAGCTCGGGATTGCCTGCTCGTCGGTGGCACAACCGGTCGGCCAGCTCAGCGGCGGTAACCAACAGAAGGTGCTGCTCGGTGCCGCACTCGGACCACAACCCAAGGTTCTGGTGCTCATGCACCCGACAGCCGGTGTCGATATCGCCTCCAAGGGCACCATCATGGACATCGTCGAGCAGTATCGTGCCCGCGGACTCGCCGTCATCGTCGTCAGCGACGAACCCGAGGAACTGGCATTCTGCGATCGCGTCCAGGTCTGGGTACGCGGCCGAAAAGCCCTCGAAGACTCCAACATTCCCGACGACCAGCTGGTCGCAGCAATGGAAGGCTCCACCATGTCGGCAGGTGCACTCTGATGAGTACCTCAACAACGAATGCAGCAGGCGCGGGCGCATCGATGCCCGAGAAATCGACGCATTCCGGCAGATCCACGTTCGGCGGCGCGGTGTCGTTCCTGCGCAAACCCGAACTGGCGATCTTGCCGGTCCTTGTCGTCGTCATCATCGCGGGAGGGCTGCTCAACAGCTCGTTCCTGTCGTACGACAACATCTTCGGTGTCCTCCAGCAGGCGAGCGAGCTCGCCGTTCTGGTGATGGGCCTGACGCTGGTCCTGATCACCGGCAAATTCGATCTGTCCCTGGAATCTACGTTCGGTCTCGCCCCGATGGTCGGGGCCTACCTGTTTCTGTCCACCACCAACGGGGGCCTCGACATACTCGGGTCGCCGATCCTGGCGATCATTGCGATCTTCGTCGTCGGTGCATTCATCGGGTTGTTCAACGGATTTCTGGTCGTCTATCTCAAATTCAACGCATTCATCGCCACCCTGGCCACGTTGATCTTGCTGCGCGGAGTCAGCCTCGGTCTGACGAAGGGCGAAACGCTCTCGTCGCTGCCGCCGGAGATGACGGTCATGGGCCAATCGAGCTTCGCCGGCGTGCCCACCTCGTTCGTGGTCGCAATTGCCGTCTTCGCCGTGCTGACCCTGTTCCTGACCCGGCACAAAGCCGGTCGGATGCTCTACGCCGTGGGCGGAAATCAGCAGGCCGCGCGTGTTGCCGGCGTCCGGGTCGAACGCATCGTTCTCGGAGTGTTCGTCGTGGCGGGAATGCTCGCCGCTCTCGCCGGGCTGCTGCAGGTCGGGCGTATCGCCTCGATACCCGCATCCCTCGGCCAGAACCTGATCTTCAGCGCGTTCGCAGCGGCCGTGCTCGGCGGGGTGTCACTCAACGGCGGCAAGGGCACCATGGCCGGTGCATGCGGCGGTGTGTTGCTGCTCGTTCTCATTCAGAACGTGCTGATCCTGTCCGCTGTTCCCGGATACTGGATCGACGCCACCACCGGCGGAATCATCCTCGTCGCGCTGTTGATCTCCCGGCTCACAGGCAATCAACCGCCCGCATGACCGCATCCACACCACCACAGGAGGAGAACGAGATGACACTGAACGGAAAAGTCGCCATAGTAACCGGATCCGCCAGCGGAATCGGTTATGCCACTGCGCAAATGCTCTCCGATGCCGGTGCGACTGTGTACTCGTGCGACCGCGCGTTCACCGAACCTGCCACCGTCGGAAAGTCGGTACACCAGCGGTCTCTCGATGTCGCCGACCTCGATCAGTGGTCTCGGCTTGCCGCCGAAGTCCTCGAGGCAGAAGGCGGGGCCGACATTTTGGTGAACAACGCCGGCCTCGTCGGTTCGTACGACACGATCACCGACATCGACGTCGAGACCTGGCACTCGATCGTCGGGGTCAACCAAACCGGTGTCTTCTACGGAATGCGCACTGTCATCCCTCTGATGCGCGCTCGTGGCGGTGGATCGATCGTCAACGTGTCGTCCATCTGGGGCCTGGTCGGAGCGGCCGGTGTCTCGGCGTACCAGGCATCGAAAGGGGCCGTCACCACGATGTCCAAGAACGCTGCGGTCACCTACGCGCCGGAGAACATTCGCGTCAACTCCGTCCACCCGGGACTCATCGTCACCCCGATGACGGACGCGCAGGATCAATCCATCAGCGATGGTCTCATCGCGGTGACTCCGCTCGCCCGGGCCGGGCGGCCGGAAGAAGTCGCTGCCGCCATCACCTTCCTCGCCAGTGACGCCGCATCGTTCATCACCGGCGCACAGCTACCGGTAGACGGCGGATTCACCACCCCGTGAACCGGCACATCCCACTCGTCTGACCGCACACAGGACGGTGACGGTATCGGCAGCGATACCGTCACCGTCACAACACCACCGGCGACCGGTGACCGGCGTCAGCGCGGCAGATACCGTCCGCTCGACCTGCGTTCGATCTCATTGCTGCACAGCGCATTCGAGTACCGCACCCGCGTGGACACGTGTTGCGCTGTCAGGGACGCTCTGACCGATATCGCGCTGTACTCGAGCGCACAGATTGACTGTGGCCCTCCCGGCGGCGCAGCGAACCCTGCGGACTGCCACATGAGGACGCTGAAAGGCAACTCACTTCACGGCCCTGTTCTGGGCAGTGCAGTCGATCCGATGCCGCCGACCGGTCAACGGGCGGACACAGGCCCCGTGGATTCACGCACTACGAGGTGCACGGGGAAGCGCACCGACGCCGCGTGGTGATCGCCGGAATCATCGAGCGTCCGTAGCAACAACCGTGCCGCTTCGGCGCCCATCTCGTAGTGGTCGACCGACACCGTCGTCAGAGCCGGATGTACAAGATCGGCTGCTGGGATATCGCTGTATCCCGCGACACTGATGTCGTCGGGGCACCCGATCTTTCGAGCGCGAAGTTCCTTGAGTACACCGAAGGTGACCAGATCGTTGAAACCGGTGATTGCGGTGCAATCGGTGTTCTCTACGAGCCAGCCACAGGCGGTTCGGCCCTGGGTGGGGCCGATCTGGTCGACAGTGACGATCAGATCGTCGTCGGGAACGAGACCGTGCTCGAGCATGGCTAAGCGGTAGCCACGCAGCCTCGCCACCGCGGTACTGATCGTGGGCGGCCCAGCTACGTGCGCAATGCGACTGTGGCCCAACGACACCAGGTGATCGACGATCTGGCGCATCCCGGATTCGTCGTTGCTGACCACCTCCGGTTCGGTGGCCTGTTCCGATGCGCGCAGCAGATTGATCGTCGGCGCTATCGCGGTGAATCGTGCTGATCCATCGGGATCGCCCAGCATGTTCGTGGTGACGACCAGCCCGTCGACGCGTTGCGCCCCCAGGTTTCGAAGATGGGTGAGCTCACGACCGCGGTCGTTGGCGGTGTCGACGATGAGAGTCGAGTACCCGGCGGCCGTCGCCACGTCGTCGATACCCCGGAGGAGGTCCGCGAACAAGGGCACCGCCAGATCGCCGACGATCACCCCGATCGTGAACGACCGCGCACTGGCGAGGCTACGAGCCATACTGTTGGGTAGATAGTTGAGCTCGCGTGCCACGGCGAGTACTCGATTGAGGGTATCGGGACTCACCCGGTGGCGTGTGCGTTCGTTCAGCGCCCGCGAGGCTGTCGCCGGATGCACATTGGCCTGCCGAGCTACGTCCTCGAGTCGAGCGCGCATGCAAGGCCTCCCATGTACCGCGACCACACGTCGTGGCCGAACGCTCACATCGTACGGCCACGATGCAAGCGCATGCACGATATTGGCTGATCTGCTCAATCCTCGGTGGACGAACGCTGCATATCTCAGCATTTCAGAGGCGGTATGGCTAGAGGTGGTTGACAGCAAGCGCTTGCATCGTCATAGTTATGCGAGCGCTTGCATCCGTGATTCAGCGCACACCTACACAGGAGGTTGACGTGGCTCTCACTTCGGCGGGCAGCACCGCTTTGATGCGCGTGGTCGGGATCAGCAAGACCTTCGGCGGCACACGAGCCCTCGACGACGTCTCGATCGATTTCCACGGCGGCGAAGTGCACGCCCTGCTCGGCGAGAACGGTGCCGGCAAGAGCACCCTGATGAAGATCATCGCGGGGGTGTACACCGCCGACGAGGGCGAGCTCATCGGCAGCCGAAGCGGCGACCTCGATGTGGCAATGGTCTTCCAGGAACTGTCCGTCGTCCCCGAGCTCTCGGTACGCGAAAACATGGAGATGGGAGGCTACGACGGACGAAGCATCTTTCTTCGCCACGGCGCGCTCGAAGCCGGCATACGCTCCGCACTCGACGAAGCTGGACTCGGCGGTCTGGACCTGGACATGCCGGTCGAGTCACTGCCGCTCGCTCAACGCCAACTTCTCGAGATCGCCCGCGGCGTCTACGCCGATGCGAAAGTGTTGATCCTCGATGAGCCGACGGCGACGTTGTCCGACAACGAGATCGAACGCGTCCACGCAGTCGTGCGCAATCTCGTGGCCAAGGGGCATGGCATCGTCTACATCACCCACCGGCTCGGCGAAGTGTTCACGCTCGCAGATCGCATCACCATCATGCGATCCGGCAGGGTCGTCGCCTCGGACGTGACCACCGAGTTCGAGATGAACCAAGTGGTGACGATGATGCTCGGACACGAACACACCGCCGCCGCCGCGCAACCGATCGAAGGCCTACCGCCACTCGCGGAGCGCCGCCTGATCACCGTTTCCAACCTCACCGCTCCGCACCAGTTCACCGACGTCTCGTTCGCAGTCCAGCCCGGCGAGGTGCTCACGGTGTTCGGCCAGATCGGATCAGGCGCCGATCAGGTCATCCGCGCGCTCGCCGGACTCACGCACCCCTCATCGGGTGAGGTGCGTATCGACGGTAAGCCAGTCCGTCTCGGCTCTCGGCCGGCGTCACAAGCGGACGGTATCGCCTACGTTTCAGCGGACCGCACGATCGAGGGTGTCTTCCTCGACTACTCGGTCGCAGGCAACATCAGCTCCGGTGCCCTCGGACGAGTCTCGATCCGCACATTCCTCAGCGGTCGACGCGAAAAGCAACTGGCGGAGAAGTATGCGTCGATGGTTGCTTTCGACCCCACCAGAGTAGGAGTACCCGTGGGCTCGCTCAGCGGGGGAAACCAACAAAAAATAGCCATCGCCCGTGCTCTCGCCACCTCACCGAAGGTTCTCGTCCTCAACGAACCCACCCGCGGCGTCGACGTCGGTGCACGCGCGGAAATCTACAAAGTCATCCGCGCACTGGCCCACCAGAACGTCGCCGTCATCGTCTACTCCAGCGACATCGTCGAACTCAGAGAACTCGGCGACCGCGTCATCACCATGTTCCGCGGCGGCATCGTCGCCGACCGACCCACCAGCACTGTCGACGACGCTCAGCTGCTGTCCGAAATCCTGCACGGAGCAACCTCATGACATCATCGCGACTCGAACCCTCTCAGGATGCCGCATCCACAGCGCCATCCACCGATCCCACCCGCCGGAACCGGCTTCCGATACCGACCGGCCCAGGCGTGATCATTGCCGTCACAGCCGTGCTGTTCGTCTTCGCGTGCATCTTCGTCTCCGGCTTTGCTACGGCGAACAACATTCGCGCACTGATGCTTTCGATCTCTTTGGTGGGCATTGCGGCAGTCGGCATGTCCATGATCACCATCGTCGGACGACTGTTCTCGCTCTCGCTCAGCGCCGTCGTTGCCACCTCGGCCATCATCTTCGCCGGATCGCTGCACCTCGGCCCCTGGATTGCACTCGGACTTGCCGTCGGGTTCGGCGCGTTGACCGGCATCGCGCAGGGCATCTTGGTAGGAATCGCGGGAACGAACCCCATCGTGACGACCATTGCCGCGTCCGCGATCATTCTCGGCATCGCCCAGCTGATCACCGGCGGGCTCAACGTCATCGGCGACGGTGACTCGTCCGTCTTTTCCACGATGGTGTTCGGTGCCATCCCGCTCGAGGTCATCGTGTTCCTGGTCGTGGCAGGTATATCTGCCGGATTGCACAACTACACGAGCATCGGGCGCGCCATCACCCTCATCGGTCTCAACGAAAAGGCATCCGCGGTGGCCGGTCTACGCGCCTGGCCCCGGGTGCTCGCAGCGTTCGTCATCTCCGGTGCTTTTGCCGCACTCGCCGGCGCTCTCCTCGCCTCGGAATCAGGGCAAGGAAACCTCACACTCGGAGCCTCGTACGGTTTCGACGCGATCATCGCAGTCGTCGTGGGCGGCATCAGCGTCAAAGGCGGACGCGGAAACCCCCTCAATGCCGCGGTCGGCGCACTGCTGGTGGGACTGCTCGCCAACATGCTCGTGCTCATGGGCTTGTCCTATGAAGACCAACTCATTTTCCAGGGCCTCCTGGTGCTCGTCGCGGTCGTCGTGACCGGAGCCACCTCGAAGTCCGCTGCCGGAAAGCGGTAACTCTCATGGTCTCTGTCTATTGGAACATCAGAACGTGGATCGCATTGGGCGCTGCAGCCGTTGCGCTGCTCGTGGCGATCGCGCTCACACCCGGATACACCAACAGCGGCAACATGTTTGCGCTCGTCTCGAGCTTCTCCACGCTGGCTCTCGTGGCGTGTGGTCTGGCCATCGTCATGATCGCTGGTGAATTCGATCTGTCGATCGCCGGTGTCATGCCGCTGGCCGGACTGATCACCGTGAAACTCGGTCAAACTCACGGCATCGCCGTGGGAATCATCGCGGCAATTGTGGTGTCTGCAGCTGTCGGCGTCGTGAACGGCTACCTGACATGGCGTTTCGCGGTTCCTTCGCTCGCGGTGACCGTCGGCTCGCTCGTGACCGTCACCGGAATCGGATATTGGGTCACCGGTGGTGACGTGGTGACCATGCCGAACTATCAATTCGGCTTATGGCTCGATGACCCGATCGCTGCCGTTCTCTCGCCCCGCAGCATCGTGGCGTTCGTGCTCATCGGCCTCGCCGTACTGCTGATCAACCGAACCTGGTTCGGAGTGACCACCCGCGCGGTCGGCAGCGACATCGACCGCGCCCGGTTCTCCGGCATGCCCACCGGGCGCGCTCTGGTCAGCGTCTTCGTCATCAGTGCCGTGTTCGCCGGCGTAGCCGGATCCCTGCAAGGACTGTCCCTTGCCGCCGGGCAACCCGGGAACAATCTCAACTTCCTGCTACAGGCAGTCACCGCAGCAATTATCGGCGGTATCGCACTCACCGGAGGGAAGGGGCGCCTCAGTGGGGTGATCGCCGGGGCACTGCTACTGGCGGTCCTGAGCAACGCGATGAGTTACCACGGGGCCCCCACTGCCGCAGTGCAATTGGTCTCCGGAGTCATTCTTCTGGCAATCCTGCTGCTCGATGTCCCTCTCGACCGGCTCGTCGGTCGAGCACTCGAACGAGTGTCCACCAAGATCGAAAAGGTCGACCATGCTCACGTCTGAAATCAAACGACGGATCCTGACTGCGTTGAGCGTGCTCATGGCACTCGCGCTGCTGAGCGGATGCGCTGTGGGCACGTCCGGAACCGCGAACGGTGGCCGCAAACAGGTTGTCCTACTCACGGTTTCGCAGACCTGCGACTACTGCGCAAAGCACACCGATACCTTGAAAGCGGCAATGGCCGAGGCGGGTATCGATCTACGCGTGGTGGTCAACGAGTTCAACGCCGCTGACCAGGCGCAGCAGGTCACTCAGGCGATCAGCACTCAACCGGACGCCATTATCGTGTGGCCTGCAGATTCACGCGCCATCATTCCCTCGCTCGTGCGGATCAAGCAGGCGGAAATCCCCGTCGTGGTGACCAACTCCTACCCGCAAACCGACGACACCAGCCTCTGGACCGCGTACACCGGTCCCAACGACATCGCCAACGGCCAAGCCGCAGCACGAGCGATGGTCGCCGGATTCGAGGCGAAGGGATACGGAGACACCGGCAACATCGTCGCGCTGGTCGGTCCGCCCGGAGCGCCGCCCACCATCGACCGACTCAAAGGATTCGAGGACGAGATCGCACAACTCGCCCCCGGCATCAAGGTGGTCGGAAGTCAGCCCGGCAACTGGGACCAGACCCTCGCCACCTCGGCCTCGGCCACGCTGTTCACCCAGACTCGCGGCGACGACATCAAGGGCATGTACTCCGAAGCGGACAACATGATGGCCGGCGCACTCGTCGCCGCCGAACGACAGGGAATCGACCCTGCTTCCCTGGTCATGGTGGGACACAACTGCTCCATCGAGGGGTACACCAACATCACCGAGGGACGCCAGTACGCCAGCGTCCTGCAAAGCCCCTTCGAGGATGCCGACCTCGCCGCCCGCGCAACCGAGAACATCCTCGCCGAGCAGCCGGTCGAGAACGTGCAGTACCTCGTCCCGCGCCCGATCGACGCAAACAACATCGATGACTGCAAGCAAGCAGTCGGAAAGTGAGACCACACCTCACATGAGCACTTGGACCATCGACCTACCCTCCACCGTCGTCGTCAGCGGAACCGGCAGTGGCCTCGGCCACGAAATCGGTCGTCAGCTGCTCGACAACGATGTCCACGTCATCGGAGTCGATGTCGCAGCAGCCGCCGATGCACCACAGCACGAGAACTACCAGCACGTGCAGGGCAGCGTCAGCGCACCGCAGACCTGGGACGAGGTACGGGCCGCCGTCGATACCACCGGCAGTCTCGGATACGTCGGCTCCGCCGCGATCCTCAAGGTCGGCACCATCGTGGACGAAGACCTCGACACCTGGCGCAGCAGCTGGGAAGTCAACGTGCTGGGCAACGTTCTCGCCTTGCGCGCCTTACTGCCCGCGATGATCGAGGCACCTCAGGCATCTGTGGTGGCGGTGAGCAGCATCGACGCCGACTTCGGTGAACAACAGCTCGGCGCGTACGCATCCAGTAAAGCGGCGCTGAGTGCAGCTATTCGCACCGTCGCGCTGGACTACGCCCGATCGAACGTGCAGTTCAACATCCTGGCACCCGGACCCATGCGGGCAGGGTTGTTCGAGCGTCACCTCGCCTCGGCCGAAAACCCGGACAAATTCCTCGCCACCCGCGAAGCGCGTCAGCCGCGTGGACGCATCACCGGTGTCGACGAAGTCGCCCGCGCCGCCCTGTTCCTGCTCAGCCCTGCCTCCTCCGCGCTGCTGGGAACCACCGTCACTGCCGACGGTGGACTCACGAGCGGCTTCGACTACCGGACAGGTGCCGAGGGGTCTTCGGCCTGATCGCCGTCGACCCGCTGGGGCTCGTTGCCCAGGTCGACATCACATCCAGCGTCTCGACAGGAGTACGACATGACCACCACACTCGATGACCGGGACGAACTCGTGGCATGCGAGAACGCCCGCTACGTCGCGGCCATCGCCGCCGACACGGACGCGATCCGGCGAGCGGCTCACCCCGCCCTGACCTACGCCCATTCCGATGGACGCAGGGACACCCTCGAGGAATACCTCACCAAACTTTCCAGCGGAGCACTCAATTACCACACGATCGATCATCCGATCTCCGACGTGGTCATCACCGGCGACACCGCCGTGGTGATCGGGCGGATGCGGGCGAAACTGACGGTCGGTGGACGCGAGAAGACGATCGACAATTCGTGCATCGCGGTATGGGTCCGGCAAGACGGACGCTGGGTACTACTGGCCTACCAACCCACCCCGCTGGCAGCGACCGGAGTGAACTCATGACGGACAAGACAACCGATGCCCTCACCGGCTTGGTCCACGACAGTTTCGGCGGAACCGCCGATCCACGGCTCAAACACATCCTCGAACGATTAACTCACCACCTGCACGCCTTCGTCAACGACGTCGATCTGTCCTACGACGAGTGGGAGAAGGCCATCGACTTCCTCACCCGCACCGGGCAGAAGTGCGACGACGTCCGGCAGGAATTCATCCTGCTTTCCGATGTTCTCGGAGTGTCCATGCTCGTCGAGACACTCAACGACGTCGAAACACCGGACGCCACCGACTCGACCGTGTTGGGCCCGTTCCACATGATCGACTCTCCCGCGCGCGCTCTGGGAGAGAACATTTCACCGCAGAGCGACGGGCAGTCCTGCGTCGTACACGGTGCGATCCTCGATGCGCACGGCCACCCGGTCCCCGGAGCCGTCGTCGATGTGTGGCAGGCGGACGCACACGGCTTCTACGACGTGCAGCAACCCGGCGTACAGCTGCGTGGCAACGGGCGAGGACTGTTCACCGCCGACGACGACGGACGCTTTCGCTTCACCTCGGTCGTTCCCTCGCATTACCCGATACCTACGGACGGACCCGTGGGTGAGCTCCTCGCCGCTACCAGCCGGCATGCCTACCGTCCGGCCCATATTCACTTCATCGTCACCGCCCCCGGGTACCGCGAACTGACCACCCACATCTTCGTCAACAACAGCCAGTACCTCGATTCGGACGCCGTCTTCGCGGTCAAGGACTCCTTGGTGCGGGACTTCGTGCCCCGCCCCGCGGGCAGCGACAACCCGTGCGGAGTCACGGAGGACTTTGTCGAAGCCGAGATCGACATCATTTTGCATAAGGAAAGCGGTGATCAGCTCTGATGGAGCCATTCATCTACGACGCACTGCCGATGCGGGTTCGCTTCGGTGTCGGTTCACTGCAGCACCTTTCCGATGAGCTCGACGCCCTCGGTGTATCGAAAGCAGTGGTCATCACCACCCCACAGCAGGAAGACTTGGGGGAGCAGGTCAACAAGCTTCTCGGTGACGCAGGTGCCGGGGTGTACCCGCACGCAGCGATGCATGTGCCAGCAGCCATTGCCGACGAAGCTGTCGCCTACATCTCGCGGGCCGGTGCCGACGCCGTGATCTGTCCCGGCGGGGGCTCGACCACCGGCCTCGGCAAGGCAATCGCACTGAAGACGGATCTGCCGATCATCGCGGTTCCCACGACCTATGCGGGCTCGGAGATGACACCGATCTGGGGTATCACCGACGGCGGTGTCAAACGCACCGGCCGCGACCGACGCGTATTGCCCCGTACCGTGGTCTACGACCCCGACCTCACCGTCGGACTCCCGGTGAACGTCTCGATCACCAGCGGACTCAACGCACTAGCGCACTCCGTCGAAGCACTGTATGCACCCGACGCCTCACCGATCATCTCCCTGATGGCCGAAGAGGGCGTGCAGAAGATGCTGACCGCGTTGCCCGCGATCGCAGCCGACCCGGCGGACATCGAGGCACGCTCCGACGCGCTGTACGCCGCGTGGTTGTGCGGAGCTGCTCTCGGTGCCACCACGATGGGGCTGCATCACAAGCTCTGCCACATCCTCGGCGGAACGTTCGACCTCCCGCACGCCGACACACACGCCATCGTTCTGCCCTACGTCATGGCATTCAATCTCACCGCGGCACCGGCTGCGCTCATGGCACTTCAACGAGCAACCGGGTCCTCCGACCCTGCACTCGCCGTGTCCCGCACAGCCCGAACCCTGGGCGTCCCATCGTCTCTTGCCGAGATCGGCATGCCCGAGTCCGGACTGAAAGACGTCATCGAACAAGCACTGAACACTCCGTACAGCAATCCCCGCGAGGTCACCGAGTCCGACCTCGTCGCCCTGCTGTCGGCCGCGTGGGCCGGCACCGAACCGATCGAGGTACTTCGATGACCACACCCACATCCGTCGCCGAACCGGCTTCGAGCGCAACCTCGTTGACGCTGAGTGTCGATCACATCGACGGTTCGGTAACCCCCTTCGTCCACCACCGCCCTCCGACCCCGGCCGGACCCACCGACCTTGTCGTACGCCTTGCGTTCGTCGGGATCTGCGGAACCGACTCCGAAATCCTGCACGGGCGCATGCCGGCTAACTTCCGCATCAATTACCCCCACTCGCTCGGCCACGAATGGTCCGGCACCGTCGAATCGGTGGGCCGCGAAGTCACCGCGTTCCGCCCCGGTGATCGAGTGCTCGGACACGGGCACCTCGGCGGAAACGACTGGTTCGGTGTCACCCACGACGGGGCAGCATCCGAAACCTTCACCGTCCCAGCGGATCTGTGCTTCCACGTCCCCGAGAACACCAGCCTGCTCACCGCGGCAGTCATCGAACCGTTCGCCTGCGTCCGGCAAGCGTTGGCGACTACCGCCAGCGGTGTCAGCGCAGCAGACACCGTGCACATCCACGGCCTCGGGGCAATCGGACTCAACGCTCTCCTACAGTGCCATCACGCCGGTGCGCAGGTTATCGTGTTCGACCCGAGCCCCGTGCGGCGCGAGCGTGCGCTCGAGCTCGGCGCCGCCGGAGCACTCGACCCTCGTGACGGTTCGGTGCCCGATCTGGCCGAAACCATCGACGGGCGCCCGCACGCAGACCTCGTCATCGAAGCATCCGGAAACCCTTATGCGCAGGCGAATTCGCTCGAGGGAGCGGGCGACGGTGGGCGAGTGATTCTGATGGGGATCTCTCCGGCCACATCGGTTCCGGCCCGACTCGGCCTCATTCAGGAGCGCAACCTTCTCGTCCGCACCTCCGTCGGTGCTCCCGCGGCCATCTGGCCGTCTGCCATCCGCTACGTGCACAACAGCGGACTCGACCTCTCCTCGATCGTGTCCGCAATCTACCCACTTTCGCGCGGCGTGGAAGCGCTCGACGCCGCGCAGGACACCGCAACGAACGTCAAGGTGATGCTGGCCCCCGATACCTTCGATGGCCTGAGCGCACCACCCGTCACTGCCTGACCTCGTACCGAACCACCCGAGCAGACCCACACCGAAGAAAGCAGACCACGATGGACACCAACCTTCGCGACAAGGTCGTCGTCATCACCGGAGCCGCATCGGGCATCGGCGCAGCCAGCGCTCGCGCGTTCGCTGCCGAGGGCGCAAAACTTGCCCTCGTCGACCGCGACGAAAACGGATTGACACAGCTTGCTGCAGAGCTTCCGACCGAGGCAAGCATTGCCGTGGCCGACCTGATCACGCTCGACGGCGTCACCACCGGACTCGACGAGGCGCTGGCTCCGTACGACGGCCACGTCGATGTTCTGTTCAACAATGTCGGAGCTGGAAGCTTGGGACTGTTCGATACCCTCACCGACGGTGATTGGTCGCGCACCCTCGAACTGAACTTTCTCAGTCAGGTCCGCGCTGCCACCCATCTGCTTCCGCGCATGCGCGCCCAGCGGGCCGGTGTCATTGTGAACAATGCCTCCGACCTCGGTCGGCAGCCGATCGTGGGTGGGCCGGACTACGCGGCGTCCAAAGCCGCCATCCTGTCTTTCACCACATCGCTGGCCAAATCCGAAGGACCCTACATTCGCGTCAACGCGGTCGCCGCCGGCGCGACCATGTCACCCATGTGGTCGATGCCCGGCGGACTTGCAGATACTTTCGCCGCGATTCACGCAGTGCCCCGCGAGGAATCCATTACCGCGGAGATGCAAGCCCGAAACCTCCCGCTGGGCCGGATCGGAGAACCCCACGAGGTGGCCAATGTGGTCGTCTTCCTCGCCTCGGATCTCGCGTCCTACGTCACCTCGAGTGTGTACGGCGTCGACGGTGGCTCGATCGGAAGCATCGTCTGAGCCCGTTCCGCATATATGGATCGAGCGCAAAGCCACGGGTCGTGAGAACGCGGGTGATCTGCCTGGCGGGGGTGTGGGTGACCGCCCCTGCCAGGAGATCGGGTGTCGCGTCAATGGGAGGTGAGTACCGGCACCTCGAGGCGTTCGGAAAGTTCTGCCCGTGTGATGCCGAAGGTGTCCCGGACGGTGATCCCGGAGGTACTGATGTCGAACACTGCGAGGTCGGTGTAGATACGTGAGACACATCCGACGCCGGTGAGCGGATAGGTGCACCGTGGTACGAGCTTGGGGCTTCCGTCCTTTGCGAACAACGTCATCATGACGAACACCTCTTTGGCACCGATCGCAAGATCCATCGCCCCGCCCACAGCCGGAATCGCATCAGGTGCACCGGTATGCCAGTTGGCGAGGTCACCGGTTGCGGAGACTTGGAATGCTCCGAGCACACACACGTCGAGATGGCCTCCGCGCATCATGGCGAACGAATCGGCGTGATGGAAGTAGGCCGCGCCTGGAAGTTCGGTCACGGGTGCCTTGCCGGCATTGGTGAGGTCGGGGTCGATCTCGTCCCCGGTGGCCGCCGGCCCCATGTTCAGCATCCCGTTCTCGGTGTGCAGGATGATGCCAGATTCGGTCGACAGATGGTCCGCGACAGTCGTGGGCAACCCGATCCCGAGATTGACGAACGATCCCGGTGCTATATCCGATGCCACGAGTGCGGCCATCTGAGTTTTGGTCAGTGGACCGGTCATACTGCGACCACCTTGTCGATGTAGATGCTGGGCGTGACAACACTTTCCGGGTCCAATGTGCCTGTAGGAACGATCTCGCTTACCTGGGCGATGGTGGTGCGAGCAGCTGTGGCCATGACCGGACCGAAATTGCGCGCGGTCTTGCGGTACAGCAAGTTTCCCATTTCGTCGGATCGATACGCACCGATGAGGGCGACATCTGCCGACAGTGGGTATTCGAGAATGTATGTGCGGCCATCGATCTCGCGCTGCTCTTTGCCCTCGGCCAGTGGGGTGCCTACGGCGGTGGGGCAGTAGAACGCACCGATCCCGGCACCTGCTGCGCGTAACCGCTCGGCCAACGTTCCCTGAGGGACCACCTCGAGCTGTATGTCGCCGGCGCGGTAGAGCCCGTCGAACACCCATGAATCGGATTGCCGCGGAAACGAACAGATCACCTTCCGGACGCGCCGGGCAGCGAGGAGAGCTGCGAGCCCGGTATCGCCGTTGCCTGCGTTGTTCGAGACCACCGTCAGGTCGCCCGCGCCCTGGTCTATCAAGGAGTCGATGAGTTGGACCGGCATACCTGCCATTCCGAACCCGCCGATCAAGACGGTGCTGCCGTCGGTGATGTTGCGGACGGCTTCGGCCGTGGACGCGCAGATGTCGACCATCAATGCACCTCGCGGACGTTCTCGACGACGACAGCGAGTGCTTGTCCGACACCGATGCAGATTGCGGCGACGCCCCACCGTTCGCGGGACTCGATCAGTCGGTGCGCAAGAGTGCCGATGAGGCGCGCACCGGAGGCTCCGAGTGGATGGCCGATGGCGATTGCTCCACCCTTGGAATTGACCAGTTCGCGGTCTGCAAGGCCTTCTGTGAGCCAGGCGTCGACGCACGCGATCGACTGCACCGCAAATGCTTCGTTCAGTTCGACCGCTCCCACATCGGACCAGGTGATTCCTGCGCGGGCGAGGGCCCGGCCGGCCGCGAGTACCGGCGCGAACCCGAACTCGGGTGGGTCGCCGGCATGCGCCGCCCGTCCGGCAATACGCACCAGCGGGTCGATTCCCAAATCGACGTGCTCGGAGCCCATCAGTAGCGCGGAGGCACCGTCATTGAGAGGTGAGGCGTTACCCGCGGTGATCGTCCCCTCCGAACGAAACGAAGGCTTGAGTGCCGAGAGGGTGTCGACGGTCGAATTTGCACGGATGCTCTCATCGCGGGTGAGTCCGTCGACCGGCAACACGATGTCATCGTAGAAACCTGATTCCCATGCCTGGTGAGCGAGCTGATGCGACCGTGCAGCGAACTCGTCCTGCCGCTCCCGCGAGATGCCGAACCGGTCGGCGAGCTGTTCGTTGCACTCGCCCAGAGAGACCGTCCATTCCGCGGGCATGAGCTCGTTCACCAGGCGCCATCCCAACGTGGTCGAGACCGCGGTCGTATTGCCGGCGGGAAACGCGCGTGTCGGTTTGGGAAGTACCCACGGCGCACGAGTCATCGATTCGACGCCGCCGGCGACGATCACGTCGGCATCCCCTGCATCGATGGCTCGCGAACCGATGATCACGGCGTCGAGCGAGGAACCGCACAAGCGGTTGACGGTCGTGGCCGGAACGCTCGTCGGTAGCCCGGCCAGGAGGACTGCCATGCGGCCGACATTCCGGTTGTCTTCACCGGCTTGGTTGGCGCACCCCCACACGACGTCGTCGATCGAATCCGGAGTCAGGGCAGGAGCATTCGCGACGACCGCGCGGAGCACCGAGGCTGCGAGATCGTCGGGGCGGTGCGCAGACAGCGAACCCCCGAAACGTCCGAACGGGGTTCGGATGGCGGAATAGACAAACGAGGACTTGGTCACCCGCTCACGGTAGGACCGCAGGACTGATTATGTCCAAGACCTAATATCTCTTGATTGAGTGAAAATCTTTATAACATGGCCTGTATGGATCCACGAGTTCTGCAGCTGTTCCTCACGCTCGCCGACGAACAGCATTACGGCAGGGCTGCCAAGCGCAGTCACATCGCTCAGCCAGCTCTCTCGCAGCACATCATTCAGCTCGAAGCCGAGTTGGGAGTTCGCCTGTTCGATCGGTCGACACGGCGAGTTGTCATCACCGAAGCGGGAACTCGCTTCGCCGAGCATGCGCGACGGATCATCGACTCGCTCAAGCACGCGAAGGCTGACATGCGTGCGTTCGCAAGCGGATACACAGGTCGGGTATCGGTCGGATTCGTCGGTACCGCGACATACGACGTCCTACCCTTGCTTGCGCACCGCGTGCGTGAACAACTGCCCGACATCGATCTCGAGCTACGCGGCGAGCTGTTGACACCGCAACTCCTCGACGGCCTCAGCGCAGGCGTGTACGACCTGGTACTCGTCAGACCCCGCGTGTCCGATCACCATCTCGGGGATAGATCGCCCGGGAGCGACGAAGACCAGGAACTGGTGTTCGAGCGACTGAGGACGGAGCGGCTCATGGCAGTACTTCCCGTCTCATCTCCCATGGCCGAAAGAAACGTGGTGGACCTTTCCGATCTCGCGGCCGAACCTTTCGTGACCCACCCGTCGAAGGCCCGCTCGACGATGCACCGCCGAGTAATCGATGCATGCGCAAGTGCCGGATTCACCCCGCACACAATCGAAGTCAGCGAAACCGCGACCCTCGTCGTGTCTGTTGCCGCCGGTTTGGGTGTCGCACTGGCACCAGAACCTGTACGCCATCTCGGCCTCGACGGAGTTGTTTACAAGCCACTCGCAACGACAGAAACCGTGGAGCTGTCGCTTGCGCGACGAAAGAACGACATGGCCCCGGCAGTTTCAGCAGTGGCCGCACTCGTACGATCCGTCGTGCGCACCGAACCTCCAGAAGATCAGGTGCTCACGTGATCCAGTCGGTCCTGGTCAACTACAGTCGTCCGGCGACTCGACATAGCAAGACGCGGCGCTCGGCGTCCGCATCGCTGAACTGGCGCGGTACCAAGACAACGACAACGAGGGACGGGAGTCCGGATTGCCGCCGTTCGTCCGGACTCGAACACTACGCGGTGGGGCCAGCTGTGAGCCGGTCCTGGTTTTCGGTCGCCCACTCCCGCAGTGAGATCGAGGGGCGGCCGGTGACGAATTCAACGTCGTCCCGGACGGTTCCGATGTATCCCATTCGTCCGTCGATGACTTGTTGTGTGAAGTCCACTCCCGCTTCGGCGTACCACTTCTCGACGTTTTTCGAGCCCTGAGCAATGGCGGCTGCGTAATCCTGTGGGCCACGAATCTCGCATCGGATCTCGGTACCGAGCACCTCCGAGAGGATTGTCGCGACCTCGGGGCCCGACGCTACCTCGGTGGAGAGCCAGTAGTTCTTTCCGCCATGGCGGGTGGGACCTTGCCTCAGTACGGTTGCCGCGACGGCGGCGATGTCACGTGCGGCGATCCAGCCGACTCTACGATCGCCCCAGTAGACCGAGATCGAGCCGTTCTTCACCGGGGTCATCGACGTGAGTCCCTCCATGAACACGTTGGGGTGCAGATGAGTCCACTGCAGACCGCTTTCCTCGATGTAGCGTTCGATCAGCTGGTGCCACGCGAAGTGTGAATCGGTGACATCCCAGTTGGCGAATATGCCCTGGTGCGCGATGTGGCTGACGCCTGCTTTGACTGCGGCGTCGACGAGCGTCTTGCTCTGGGTCAACATCGCTACGGTGTAGCCGGTGAGAAGATACACCCGGTCCACCCCGTGCAGTGCGTGAGCGAAGGTGCTCGGGTCGTCCAGATCCAGGCGAACCGCGTCGCGTCCGGCCGCGCGCAGCTCGTCGACTTGCTCGGATTTGCGTGCGGCATAACGAACTTGGACGTTGCCCGGGTCGCGGTCGAACTCCTCGACCATGAGCTTGCCGACCTGGCCGGTCGTCCCGATGACGAGCACGACGGGTTTGGTCGAGTCATGTTCTGCAGCAGTATTTCCCACGGTATCTTCTTTCATGTCTGTGAGGTGGATTTTGACGAGTGTCAGGCCGACAGCTCGGCGATGGACGCCAGGACGTCGAGGTGCTCGTCGACGGTGGCGAGGCCGGCATCCATGGTGCTGATCGAGACATGGCTCGCGCCGGCCTCTTTCCATGCCGAAAGTGCGCGTGCCACAGCGTCGATGTCGCCGGTATAGATGATGCGTCCCTCCATTCCGATCGACGCAGGGTCACGACCTGCACCTACGGCAGCCTCGGCTACAACGGCTTTCGCGTCGTCGAGTTCGGGCCCCGGCTCCACCAACGGGAACCAACCGTCGGCGGTACGGCCTGCCCGCCGAAATCCCGGTGCCGATGCCGCGCCGATCCAGATCGGAATCGGTCGTTGCACGGGCAGGGGAGCGATGCCGGCCCCGGTGATGCGGTGATACGTGCCGTCGAAGCTCACGCTCTGCTCGCACCACAATGTGCGCAGCACGGCGATCTGCTCGTCCGTTCGTGCACCTCGGTTGGTGAAGTTCTCCCCGAGTGCCTCGAATTCGATGGCGTTCCAGCCGACGCCGACGCCGAGCCGCAGCCGGCCGCCGCTGAGCAGATCGACCTCGGCTGCTTGTTTGGCCACCAGGACGGTTTGACGTTGCGGCAGGATGATCACCCCGGTCACCAGTTCGACTCTCCGCGTCAGCGCTGCGAGGTAGCCGAACAAGACCAGTGGTTCACTGAACGTCGTGTGCACGTCGTAGGCGCGGTTCCAGCCGGTATGGACCGCGGGGTCGGCACCGACGACGTGGTCGTAGGCCACGATGTGGCGGTATCCCAGTTCTTCGACGCGCTGACCGTAGGCGCGTATCGCGCCAGGATCTCCGCCGAGCTCGGTCTGCGGAAAAACCACTCCGACACGCATCACAGGTCCAAAGCCGTTGCGAGAGCACGTAAATCGGGCAGCGGGTCGTCTGCCGGCGAGTCTACGGCGACCTGTACGACGACGTGGTCTGCGCCGGCGTCGAGATGTGCGGTGACCGACGCGGCGGCGTCCTCTGCCGATCCCATCCCGACGAGCGCGCGGAGCAGCCGTTCGGATCCGCCGTCGGCCAGATCAGTGTCCTCGAAACCTTGGCGTAGCCAGGATTTTCGGTAGTTGTCCAGCCCGGAGTAGGGAAGTATGTGGCTGCGGGCGCGGCGCAGTTGGTCCGCGTCACCGCCTCCGATGGCGATCGCTTGTTCGGTGACGATCCACGCGTCGTCGCCGAGGATGGTGCGGGTGTGTCGGGTCTGTTCGGGAAGCACCAGATACGGGTGTGCGCCGTCGGCGAGCTCGCCGGAGAGTTCGATCATTTTCGGGCCCAAGGCCGCGAGAAGGCGGGTCGGCCGTGCGCCTGGCTCGAGCCCGGACGGTACCGAATTCATGCGCTCGAGGTACGTGCGCATCATCGACAGCGGCTTGCGGTACTCGCCGCCGAGCGACCCCTCGACGAACGGGGCGTGACTGACACCCAAACCGAGGACGAACCGACCCGGATACAGCGCGGTCAGTGTCCGAGCACCACTTTCCGCTGCCGTCGGAATCCGGACGTGCACGTTCGCGATGCCGGTGCCGACCACCAGGGATTCGGTAGCACCGAGGAACGCGGCGGATTGGACCATCACGTCCTTACCGCTGCCCTCGGGCATGAACAGCGACCCGTATCCGAGCGCCTCGATCTCGCGCACCATGTTCTGTGCGTCGGCGATCGGCCAGGGTTCGCTGTTCCACCACACACCGATCTTCGAGGGAAACGTCGTGGTTCCTGGTTTGGTCGTCACTGTCGGGTTTCTCCGTTCGTGAAAGTGGGGCGCGCTCACATGAAGATCGCCCGCGTGATTCGGACGCCGAACTCCGAATCAGGACTCGTCGACGCGTCGCCGACGCGTTCGGCGATGACGGCGGCGGAGAGGTCGCGGCGCTTCGGCAACCGTTCTTTCTCGGCTGCGGCGAGTGCATCGTGCATTTCCTCGCTGGTGAGGTCTGTGCAGTAGCACGGTGCGCCTGGTTGTTGCCGCCACGACTGCGACAGCGGGCCGGCGTCGACACCGTCGAACCCGGTCTGATCGACCAACATCATTCCCAGTGCGCGTGCGTCGGCATCGTCGGCGGCGACGGGGATGGCGATACGGCCGGGAGTTCCCTTCGGTGCACCCTTGTCGGCGAACGATGCGGACCCGATGGCATTCCATGCTTTGACGATCGGTCGTCCGATTTGCTCGGTCACCCACACACTCTCGACTTCGCCGGCCTCGATCGCGTCGATCCGCTGATCGCGCAGCGGGTAGTAGTTCGAGGTGTCGATCACGACAGCGTCGGCCGGTGCCTCGGCGAGCGCCGCCGCGAAGGCCGGCATGCGGTGAAAAGGCATCGACAAGATGACGACTTCGACATCACGAACCGCGTCGACGGCGTGAACCGCGCGGGCACCGGTGGCCACCGCTTCGGATGGAATCGTCTCCGGACCACGGGAGTTGGCGATTTTCACCTCGTGACCTGCTGCGCTCAATGTGCGACTCAACGTCTTGCCGATGTTGCCGGCGCCAACGATGCCGATCTTCATTTTTTCTCCTTCGATTGTGTTGTCAGTCGGTCGAGGGCCGGGTCTACACGACCGCCGAGCGTGCGCCGCTGGTGAACGCGGCCGTTGCCGACCGTGAGTGCATTCCCGGCCGGCGAATCGATCAGTCCTCGGCTCCAGTGATGCGCGGGTCGAGCCCATATTGCTCTGGGACGCAGAGGTTCTCGCGCAGGGTGGAGCCCGCGTAGTCGGTGGGATAGATACCGCGTTCCTGGAGGATCGGTACCACTTCGTCGACAAAGTCGTCGATGCCGTCCTCGTAGATGTCGGGTGTCATCCAGAAGCCGTCGGCAGCTCCCGCCTCGAACCATTCCTGCAGGTGGTCCGCGTGAAGCTTGCCCGGACCCACGACGGTGGGGTGAAAGTCGATGACGCCATGAGCGATGACGTCGCGCGGGGACCACCCCTGTCGCGCCACAGCAAGAGCATTGGCCGAGCGTGGGTCCCTCGGTGACGCGTGTGCGGAGGCCAGCTGCTGCGGTGTGAGTGGCTCGTCGAAACGATCCGGATGGATCTCGATCCCGAGCATCGGGCCGAGGTGTGGCAGGCGGGCGTCGATGACGTCGCCCGAATACTTCAGACGACGGTCGAGGCCCTCGCGCACGGTCGGCGCGACGGTGGTCATGATGCCAGGGATGTACTTGACCTCGTCGGGGTCGCGGCCGGCGTCGCGTGCCGCGTTCCGAACGAGCTCTCGTTGCGCGCGGGCCTCCTCGATGGTCCACACCTCGGCGATGAAACCGCTGGCGTAGCGGCCTGCGATCGAGAGAAGGTGCGGGCTGGGTCCACCGGAGGTGAAGACGACAGGCTGGCCCTGTTCCGATGGTGGAATCCCCAGGGGGCCACGGGAGGCGACGTACTGGCCCTGCATGTTGATGGGCTGCAGTTTGGCCGGGTCGATGAAGCGGTTCGCTGCCTGGTCTTTGATCCATGCGTCTTTCTGCCAGCTGCCCCACAGTCCCTGGACGATCTGAATTACCTCGTGTGCTCGCTGATAACGCTCGCCGCGGTCGGCGATCTGCCGTCCGTAGTTCGCGGCGACGATAGGACTACTGGTGGTCACCGCGTTCCAACCAGCACGTCCGTGGCTGAGCACGTCCAGGGCCTTGAACTGACGTGCGGTGTTGAACGGTTCCTGAAACGTCGTCGATCCGGTCGCGACGAAGCCGATGTTCGTCGTCCCGCGGGCGACGGCGGTCAGTTCGATCAGCGGGTCCATGAGGTTGCTGATCGGGTTTTGCTCGACGTCGCCGCGGACGGCGGGGAAGTCGGGGGTGAACAGGAACGCGAACTTGCCGCGCTCGGCGGCCCTCGCATGACGGACGGTGGCGTCGACGTCGGTGTAGATCGCCGGGTCCACGTGCGGAGCGCGCCACGCGCCGTGCAGGCCGCCGTAGCCGTCGATCATCCCCATCCCGAGGATCAGTTTCTTGTTCGCGGTCATCGTGTTGCTGCCTCGCAGACTGCAGTGTCGGTGGGTGACGAGCCGTCGGCTGTGTCGATGTCGGCCGGGGTGGCACACGTCGATGCGACGGGGACCGTCTCGTCGGCGGTTGCGTCACCGGTGTCCGTGTCCTCGGTGGTCGAACTGGGCGTCTTTCGGATGAAGAACGCGCCCACCAACACGACCAGACCCAGCCACCACGCGGCCATGACGGCGGTGTGTCCGGCGGACTCGGCTTGGTCGGTACTGAGCACACCGGCATTCTGTGCACCGGACCCAATGGTGTACGCCGAGACGAAGATTGCCCCGAAGGCGGCACCGGCGAGTTGTTGGACGGTGGCGAACGCCGCCGAGCCGTGCGGGAAGAGCTCGGTCGAAAGCGCCCCCATCGCACTGGTGGTGAGCGGCGCCCACATCGCGGCCTGGGTACTGGTGAACACCAGCCACGCAAATACCAACGACATCACGCTCGTGCTCTCGTCGACCTGGCTGAGGAACCACAGTGCGCCCAACCAGGCGATCGCGGCCGGGATCACCAGCGGGCGCGCTCCGACGCGGTCGTACATCCTTCCGCTCAGGAAAGCCATGATCGGGATCGCTACCCCACCCGGGATCAGGAAAAGGCCGAGTTGCAGGGTACCCAGGCCGGTGACGGTGGTCAGTATCAGCGGGAGCACGATGAGTAGGCCGATCCCGTTGCCTGCGACGAAGACCATCAACAGCAGCGAGATGGTGAACGACTTGCGGAGGAAAATCCGCATGTCCAGGAACGCGCTGTCGCGTTTCTGCAGTGGGATTTGCCGTATGACGAACGCCGTGACGCCGACCAGCCCCACGGCGATCGGTAGGTACGGCGAAATCGGGGCGTGTCCGCCGGAGGCTTCGCCGAGCAGGGACAGTCCGTAGACGAGGCCACCGAATCCGACGGCGGACAGTGCGAGCGACCATGGGTCCAGGGTCACCGGCTCCGGGGTGGTGATGTTACGTAGCTTCCATGCGCCCAGGGCCAGTGCAACGATCGCGATCGGCAGCATCAGGATGAACAGCCAGCGCCAGGTCAAAACTGAGAGAACGAAACCGGCCAGCGCCGGCCCGAGCGCGGGTGCCACGGCGGGGACGGCGGTGGTGAGCGCCATCATTCTGCCGCGCCGACCGACGGGGACCAGGCGCATCGTGGTGGTCATCAATAGTGGCAGGAAGACGGCGGTGCCGGATGCTTGAACGATTCGGCCTGCCACCAGGACGCCGAACGTCGGAGCGATCGCGGCGAGCGTCGTTCCGACGATGAACAGCGACAACGCGACCAGGAAAATCGTCCGTAGGTGGAATCGCCGCATCACGAAACTACTGGCTGGAATCAGCACGGCCATGGTGAGCAGGAAGCCGGTGGTGACCCACTGCCCCGTGCCCGGGGTGACCCCGAAGTCTTCGATCAGCGTGGGCAGGGCGACGCCGAGGAGCATTTCGTTGAGGAAGACGATGAACGTCGACGCCATCAGGACGCCGATGACGAGGGCAACGCCAGGTGGGAGCCGGTCTGCGGGGTGGTTCGTCGATGTCGCAGCTGTGACGTTCGGTGCGGGAGGGGTGTCCATAAGCGTGCTCGTCATTTCTCGAGGTGAGGAAACGGGTCCGTCGCCGACGGTGCGTCGGACGGAGCGGACTGCGTCGATAAGTTAGTAAAGAGTGGGGGTGTCAGCTGTAGCAGGCGCGGTTGATGGCGACGAGGAATTTCCCGTCGATGGTGCCGCCTTCGTCGATGTATTCGCCGATGCTTCTCATCACGAGGTCGCGGCGCTGCGGGACGCGAGCCTTCTCGGCTGCGGCGAGCCAGCGGGGCATGGCCAACTTCGTGCGATCCGTGCAGTAGACGGGGGCTCCTGGCTGCTGACGCCAGGAGTCTGCGAGGACTCCGGCATCGACAGCGTCGAAACCGGTTTCCTCGACGAGCGACATCGCCAGCGCTCGATGGGTGCCTGAGTCCGCGGCGACTGGGATGGCCACACGGTTCGGGTCGCCGGCCTCGGTGGCCTTGTTGTCGAAGGACTGCGAGGTGATCGCGTTCCACACTTTCGCCACCGGACGACCGAAAAGCTGGGAGAGCCATACGCTTTCGACTTGTCCGTCGTCGAAGGCGGGCATTGCGCCGTCCCGCATGGGGTAGTAGTTGGACGTGTCGATAACCACAGCATCTTCAGGCGCCGTCCTCACGAAGGCGGCGATATCGGCGTTGCGGTTCATCGGCACCGACACGATGAGCACCTCGACATCTCGCACGGCCTCGGCGGCGGTCACGGCGCGCGCCCCGGTAGTCAGAGCCGCAGCCGAGATCGTCTCGGGGCCGCGCGAATTCGCGATGGCTACCTCGTGTCCCCGGCGGGCGAGCCGCCGGGCGATGGTCGAGCCGATCGAGCCCGCTCCGATGATGCCGATCTTCATGAAGTCCTCCTGGTGCCTCCGGTTTCCTCTATCATCAACCTTGCCATTAGTGTGAAGGTCAAATCGTGTGAGGGGAGTCACTGTGCGGATCGGTGAATTGGCGGAAAAGACCGGGGTCGCGGCGCGGATGCTCCGTTACTACGAGGAGCAGGGTCTCATCAGCCCACGCCGTCTCGACAACGGGTACCGGGTGTACGACGACTACCTGATCGACCGGGTCAAGAAGATCCGTGGTCTGGTCGATACCGGGATCCCTACACGGATCGTGGCCAACATCTTGCCGTGCCTCGGTAAGCCGCAAGAGCTCGTGGTGGAAAACGCCGACCCCGCGCTGTATGCGTTACTGGTCGACGAGCGTGACCGGATGAACGACAAGATCGACTTTCTTACTCATAACCGCGACTCCATCACCAGTTACCTCGACGCGATGGCGCGGGCTGCGCCTCAGATCCTGTCGACGGCACGGGACGGGCAACGGTCGACTGAGCAGGCATCCTGACGGATGACGCCGTGACTTCACCGAGGGCACCTAGTCGGGTCGATGCTGTGCGGACCCGCACACTTACGGAGATGACGGTGTCGTCGGGGTCGGTAGTTTTCACTCGGACTTCGCGGCCGGTGGAGTCGACGATTGGCGACGGTCCTGTTCTCTCCTACAGATAGTTTTCGCCGCATGCCATCAGTGCGATTTACGATCGTCAACAAGCCCTCGCTCGTCGTTGGCGGGTCTATCCATACCGCGGAGATCGAACCCAAGTGTCGCTACATCGTACCGAACGTCTGCGACAGGGCTCAGCGGATGGAGGATCCGATGCCGAGTCCGCCGTCGACGTCGAGGACGATGCCGCTGACGTAGCCGGCAGCGGGGGAGCAGAGGTAGGCGGCGGCTTCGGCGATGTCCTCGGGGTTTCCTGTCTTGCGTTGGGGCACTTTGGAGATGAGCTTGTCGCGTGCGGGGGCATTCATCGATGCGAGCATCGGTGTTTCGATCAGGCCGGGTGCGATGGCGTTGGCGGTGATTCCGTGCCGGGCGGTTTCGAGTGCGATGGTGCGGGTGAGTCCGACGATGCCGGCCTTGGCGGCGACGTAGTTGGCTTGTCCGTAGTTGCCGCGCCAGCTCATCGACGAGAAGGAGACGATGCGCCCGTATTGGCGAGAGCGCATGTGTGGCAACACTGCTCGGGTGCAGTAGAACGAACCGGTCAACGATGCATTGAGGACGGTGTGCCAGTCGACATCGTCGATGTCGTCGATCTTGTTGTCGCGGATGATGCCTGCGTTGTTGACGAGTACGTCGATCCGCTCCTGCTCTCCCGCTACGATATTCACCCATTCGTTCACGCTGGCGGAGTCGGTGACGTCGACTCGCCGGGCGGTGCAGACGGTGCCGTACTGCCTCTGGATGGACTCTGCCAGCGTAGTGGCCGCATCGATGTTGACGTCACCGATGGCAACGGTTGCGCCTTCGGCAGCGAAGCGGGTGGCCATAGCGGCACCGAGGCCCTGAGCTCCGCCGGTGACGAGCACGACCTGGTCGTTGTATCGGTTCATGTGCGGCCTTTGTTCTCGAGTGTGGATGCGGATGTAGCTTTGTCGTTGAGGAATGCGCGGAGGCTGGACGGCACGTCGTTCGATTCCCAGTGGCCGTCGAAGGCTGTGAGTTCTGCTTCCAGGCCATCGGTGGCGTTCATGGTGGTGAGCTCGAACAGCAGTGTCTTCAATCGTGATTGAGCTGGGCCGCTGACCACAGCGAGTTGCTCGGCCACCGTAAGAGCTGCCGTCGCAAGGTCAGTGGGGTTGGCAATGGTGTGAATCCACCCGGCCTGCGCGAGGCGGTCGGGTGTGACCAGCTCACCGGTGAGGGAAAGCCACCGAGCCATCGCGTCGCCGACCTTGCGGGGTAGCCGCACACTCGACCCGCCTGCCGGTACGAGGTTGTTGCGAATGTGTCCGTCGCCGATGAGCGCGTCTTCTGCTGCGACGACGACATCACATCCCAGTGCCAATTCCAGACCTCCTGCCACGGCATGACCGTGTACTGCCGCGACGATCGGGAGCGGGCTCGTCTCGAATCGGGTGATCATTGCCGAGACACGGCGGAGAAACGAAATGGGACTACCGAGTTCGTCCTGGAGAGCGAGGAAGTACTGCAGGTCGGCACCTGCGCAAAAGCTTCGTCCGCTACCCGCCAGAAGGACACAGCGAGTTTCTTCGTCGTTTTCGGCGCCAGTCAATGCGATCTCGAGTGCGTCGACGAGAGTGTTGTCCAACGCATTTCGTCGGTGCGGTCGGTTCATCGTCAGCGTGCGCACGGGCCCGTTCTGCGTCACGAGAACGACCGGCGCATCGGTAATCACGATGCATCCGTATCGAGAGCCCGCCGCTGACGCCGAAGTTCTGCACGTTGAATTTTGCCGCTGGGCGTCTTGGGGAGACGATCTACGAGGTGGACGCGGCGGGGGTAGGCGTGTGCGGCGTAGTGCGTCTTCACCCAGGTCTGGAATTCGGCGATGACAGCGTCGGTGCCCGAAACTCCCTCGGCAAGGACGATGTAGGCCTCGACGACTTCACCTCGGACTTCGTCTGGCGCGGCGATGACCGCGCATTCGGTGACGTTCGGGTGACGCAGCAGGGTCGATTCGACGTCGAAAGGTCCGATGCGGTAGCCGGCCATGATGATGACGTCGTCGTCTCGGGACGAAAAACGAACGATACCGTTGGAGTCGATGCCGGCGGTGTCGCCGGTGGTGAAATAGATTCCGCCGCAACAGAATCGGTCACTCGGTGCCGTGGCACCGGCGTAACCGGTGAAGGTCATGAACGCACTGTCGGGGACGACGACGGCGAGCCTGCCCATGGTGCCCGGGGTTGCGGGTTCGTCGGTGTCGGCCTCGAGTACGGTCACGGTCCATCCGGGTAGGGCGGGTCCCATTGTGCCGTCGGTGATCTCGCGTTGCAGCTGAGGGTGGTGGGGGTAGCCGATGGGCATACCCAACTCGGTCTGACCGTAGTGGTCGTGTACCCGCAACCCGAGGGTCGAGGAGGCCCATTCGTTGACTTCGGGCGTGAGCGGTTCACCGGCACTGGACAACCGCTGCAGGGCGAGACCATCCGGTGGTGTGACCCCGGAAGCACGCAGGCCGCGGTATACGGTCGGGGCGGCGGCGAAGTCGGTGATCTTCAGATCGGCAAGGGTCGACCACGTGGACGCGGGAGAGAAGCCGCCCTGCAGAAGAACCGTTGGGATGCCTGCTGCGAGTGGTGCGACGACCGCGGTGTAGAGACCGTAGGCCCAGCCCGGGTCGGCACCGCACCAGAAGGAGCTGTCGGTGTCCGCACCGAGCCCGAACTCGAGATAGCTGACCCAGCCGGCTGCGTAGCGCACGGGATGGACGACGCCCTTGGGGGTTCCGGTAGTGCCGGAGGTGAACATATGCACCAACGGGGCGTCGCCCCCGACCGGGGTCGAGAAGACGGGTGAACTGGGCAGTAGATCGAGATGCGCGCGGATTCCGTCGGGACCGTCGTCGAGAACGACTGCGGTCCAGGGACCTTCGGGGACTTTGTGTCGTTGATCTCGGTCGGTGAAGACCAGTGCCGCGGATGCTTCCGAGATCCTGGACCCGACAGCAGCTTCGGCGAATGCGGTGAACAGTGGCACGTACACCGCGCCGACCCGCCAGATCCCCAGGATCACGCTGACCAGGTCGATGCTCTTACCCATCACGGTCGCGACACGATCGCCGGGGCCGATGCCCTGCTCACGGAGGTAGGACGCCACGCGCATCGACGATGCGGTCAGATCACCGTACGAATACATCACGTTCCCGTGCTCTTCCGTCACGATCGTCAGCGCGGTGCGGTCCTGGGAATGCCTGTCGCAGAGAAGATGTGCGATGTCTGCAGCGGGATCGGCATAGGTATCGAGGATCTCGCTGATGCGCAGATCGACGTCGAGTGGCATGACAACCTCCTGGGTACTAATGGCTATCTGCGCGTACCCAGCAAAGTACCCGACGGATAGCGAATTGACAACGACACGATTCGGCTGATGCCCGAGGCGAAGGCCTGTGGGACACTTCGGTCATGCCTGCCACCCCTGCTTCGCGCAGTGCCGCGACGGCTCGCACGCCGCGACGTCGGAGAGTGGACGTTGCGCGGCGCGAACTTCTCGTGCAGCAGATCGAGGACATTTTCCTGTCCGAGGGGTTCATGTCGGTCACGATGGCGGAGCTCACCGAGCGGTTGCACTGCTCGAAGGCGACCCTGTACAGCGTGGCGACCACCAAAGAGCAGCTCGTGGTTCTGGCCACGAAAAAGTTCTTCGGATCCTCGGCCGAGGCCATCGAGATCGCCGTGGCGGCGCAGGATGATCCGAGGGAACAGATTACGACGTACCTCGGGGGCGTGGCGGATGCGATGCGCCGCAACTCGCGCGCGTTCTACGCCGACATGATCGGTTTCGAGCCGACGGCAGAGATCTATCGGCGCAACACCGAGAAAGCCGCGGAGCGGGTGCGTGAGCTGATCGACGGCGGTATTGCCGACGGCGTGTTCTCCGCGCGCGACGGCGTCTTCGCCTCTCAGTTGGTTGCTTTGGCCATCGAGGGTGTGCAGTCGGGGGTTCTCCTCGATCGAACCGGCCTGTCCGCCGCCGACGCCTTCGCTGAACTCGGCCATCTGCTCCTCAATGGACTCCTACGCTGACGGCAGAAGTTCGCGTCGAGAACGGGTCCAGAATTCTTACAGTCGAAAAGGTCCACGCGACCCCTCGAGAGGGTACGTTTCATATCGTCTGAGTACCCGATAGAGTTTCGCGACGCGGTGCGACGACAGAACGGTCCGGACAGTACGTTTTTCGGATCGAACCCACTGGGTGGTGTCCGCCACCGTTGACTGCAATGGTCGAGACTGCGAAAGAGGATCGAATGAGCCCAGCGACAATAGAATTCGACGTGTCTGTCCCCATGCGAGACGGTGTCGTCTTGCGGGCCGACATCTACCGCCCCGCCGGCGACGGGCCATGGCCCGTGCTGCTCCAGCGCACCCCGTACGACAAGCAGATGCCGTTACTGGTTTCGAGTTTGCTCGATACGCTCAAAGCGGTACAACGCGGCTATATCGTCATCCACCAAGACACTCGGGGCCGTTACAAGTCGGACGGGGAGTGGCTTCCCTGGGCGTTCGAGCGTACAGATGGATACGACACCGTCGAATGGGCCGCGACGATCCCCGGCAGCAACGGCCGGGTGGGAATGTTCGGCGCCAGCTACACAGGCAACACACAGTGGGCCGCTGCCGTCGCCAATCCGCCGCATCTCGCCGTGATTGCACCGCAGTTGACATGGAGCGAACCCACTGACGGCATCTTCTATCGAGGTGGCGCACTCGAAATTGGACTCAACCTGTACTGGTCGCTGGCGCAGTCTCTTTCGCACTATCCCAAGTCCAGCACAAGCGTCGACGATCTTCTTGCCAAGGTCGGCACCACAATCTATGACCTGGACCACCTCGCCGACGAGACCTACTGGGAACTTCCCTCCGGCGCTTCTCCTGCCCTCGCGCGAACGGGCCTGCCGGACATCGGAACCCAACGCGGTCTCCGTGATGAAGCCAGCATCGACGAAGCACGCGTCGCCGGGCGCCACGGGGACGTGACTGTGCCGTCGTTGAACGTTTCCGGATGGTTCGATGTCTTCCAGCAAGGGTCTCTGGACAACTTCGTCGACGCCAGACAGCAGGGTCTGACCAGTAGGTTGATCGTCGGCCCGTGGGCACATACCAGCCACTTGAGTACCGTCCCAGGACATCTCGGCGACGTCTACTACGGCCTCGGGTCCCTCCCACCCAGCCCCGACGGAACTATGACCGGGATCGAGCTCGACTGGTTCGACCATTTCCTCGCCGACAAGCCCGCAGATGTCGCACACGAATCCGGTGTCGATATTTTTGTCATGGGAATCAACGAATGGCGCCACGAGGAAACATGGCCCCTGGACAGAGCCCGTGCCACCGCGTTCTATCTTCACCCCGATGGAGGGTTGTCGGTGTCGGCACCCACCGTTCTCGAGTCCGCGTCGACCTACACCTACGATCCCGCAGACCCGGTGACCACCACCGGCGGTCCGCTTGTCATGGCTGGCTCCTACCCTGCGGGTGCCTTCGATCAAGCGAAGGTCGAGGCACGTGACGACGTCCTCGTCTACACCTCCGAACCACTCACCGAAGATCTCGAAATCACCGGACGAGTCGCGGCTTCGATCTTTGCGTCCACCGACGGCCCGTCGACCGACTGGGTGGTGCGTCTCTGCGACGTCGACGAAGACGGGCGCTCACTCAACATCGTCGACGGCATCACCCGCGTCACTACCGAAAACGGCCGAGTCAACGAACACGAAATAGACCTCTGGTCTACAAGCATTGTCATTCGAACCGGACACCGACTCCGCGTCCAGGTCACCTCGAGCAACTTTCCCCGCTGGGACCGGAACCTCAACACCGGCGAGGACCCCACCACCGGTACAACGACTCGAGTCGCCCACCAAATCGTCCACCACGACACCACACGTCCTTCACGCCTCATCTTGCCCGTCATTCCAGCCTGACCGCAAAGCCACCGACGGGGATCGCTGCACGCTCATGCACCCGTCGCGGACATTTGGGAACTCGACGAGTCGATCGCGACGCGCCGTGAAGGCTTGTACGCAAGGGGATTTGAAAAACCGAAACTCGGTGGCGGAGTCCGTTTGCGTGTCGGCTTCGACGTGCGGGTCTGTACGGATGCCGCCGCTCTTGCCGGGTGGTGCATCCGATCCTGCGGGTCTGCAGCAGCGGACTCTCACCGTTGCACGCAACCGCCGTGTCGGCACGGCGGAGTCTGTCGGGATCGCCACTGGACCGGGGAATGGCTTTTCGTCATGAGCGAAACGGCTCGTGCAGATCTGGATCCAAGAATGGGCAGGACGGCAGCAGCCATCGGCTGAATGCCACTATGCAATCTGCTCAATGCAGCGCATACTGACTATCGTTTTGATAGTTACGCACTGGCGTGTTGCCACTTCTGAAGGACGGACATGACAACCGAAATAGAACAACGCTCGCAGACTTTCACCTGGACGCCTCCGAAATCGGTTCTGCGAGAGGCATCGCAGATGAGCGGGCTCGAGGTGATGAGGGCTCTGGCGGCGGGTGAGTTGCCACCGCCACCGATCGCGGTTCTGATGCAGTTCGATCCCGTTGAGGTCGAGGACGGCACCGTGGTGTTCGAGTGCACTCCGTCCGAGGCGCACTACAACCCCATCGGCACTGTGCACGGCGGTCTCGCGTGCACTCTGCTCGATACAGTGATTGCCTGCGCGGCGCACACCACGCTGCCTGCCGGAACCGGGTACACATCGATCGACCTGAACGTCAGCTATCTCAGAGGCATACTCGATTCGAGTGGGCCGTTGATCGCCACTGGAACCGTCGTCAAACGAGGATCCCGAGTCATCTTCGCAGAAGGTTCCATAGTCGACAAGGACGGTAATGTCGTAGCCACCGGGACGAGTTCCCTGCTGGTCATACCCCCTGGGTGACACATGCCGAGCAGCAGTTTCGACAGCATGGGTTGCCCTATCGCCGGCGCGCTCGAACAGGTCGGTGAATGGTGGACTCTGCTGATCCTGCGTGATGCGCTCGATGGGTTCAGTCGTTTCGACGAGTTCGAGCGCAATCTCGGTATCGCGCCGAACATGTTGACGCGCAGGCTCAAATCGTTGGTCGACGCTGGATTGCTGGAACGTCGGCAATACAGCGACCGTCCGCCTCGCTTCGAGTACGTACCGACTGCCCGTGGCCGAGAACTCACCCCGGTGATCATCGCGCTCTATGCCTGGGGCAACAAGCACGTCGACGACGATGATCGTGCGGTCGTATTGGTGGACGAGGCGGGGGAGACCATCGACCCGGTATTCGTGGACCGTCGAACTGGTCGCACTCTGGCAGAGAGCAAGGCGCAGTTCGTATCCGGGCCGAAAGCGTCCGAGTTCTTGCGGAAACGACTCGACACCACTCAGCGTGCGCAACGTCGGTCCCGCAGCCGCGACGTGGCCGTTGCACTCGAACCCGCCGACAGGCTCGAATCGAGACCGATGACACCGCCGACGTCCTGACAGAAAGAGACCGAGTCATGACCACGACCGACCTCACATCCATGCTCCGACGGCAACTGCGCCCAGCGTTGTTGGGAACGGGCAACTTCGGCGGCATTGCCGGAACTGTTGCTCCCGGTGTCGGCCTGGACGCTGCGCGCGCGACCACGATCATGGATCACGCGGTCGAGGTCGGCATCACGGTGTTCGACACCGCGGACATCTACGCCCAGGGCGCAAGCGAACGAATTGTCGGTGAGTGGGTGCGTGCGCACCCGGACGCGGATGTACTGATCCAAACGAAGGCCGGTAACACTGCCACCGGCCCAAACCTGTCACCCGAGCACGTCGTGGGACGCTTGCAGCGCAGTATCGATACGCTCGGCCGCGTCGACCTGTTTCTCTCCCACCGTGTCGATCCGGATACACCGTGGAAGGACTCGTTGCCGGTATTCAGCCGGGCCGTGGAGGACGGCACGATTCGCGCCTACGGCGTCTCCAACGTCACCGCTACCGATCTGACCGAGGTTTTGCACACCGCGGACAAATTAAGCCTCGTTCGGCCGGCTCTGGTGCAGAACGAATACTCCTGGCTCACCCGACGCGACGATCCCGAACTGCTCCCTATCGTGGAGGCCGAAGGCCTGCTCTACACGCCGTACTCACCGTTGGCGAACGGGCTTCTCGCCGGCCGGTACAGCAACGGTGAGCGTCCCGGTCACGGTGACCGTGCGAGTATCGCGTCGGGCACCGCGCACCTTCTCGACGACCCCCGCGCACAGTTTCGTCTGCGCGCGTTCGATGACGTGGCTGCCCAGTACGGACTCGAACCGGCCTCACTCGCGTTGGCATGGGTCATGCACCAACCCCAGATCGCCGCCCCGATCATTTCCGTCAGCCGCGACGAGCAGTGGTCCGCGGCATGGGCTGCCAATCAATTCGTCTGGACACCGGAAGTCGACCTTGCCCTGAACCAAATCCCTGAATGAGGACGAATTCTCAGGCAGTGGATGTGGCTGGACGGACTCGATCTGGGCGGTGTGGCCCGTGATAGTAGACATTGACCCCGCGTAGATCAGGGTTTCCACTTCTGGGCCAGTGAGTCCAGGTTGTGGCCGGCCGTTGTTCAGCGCGCCCTTCCAGTGAGCCGGTGCGGGTCGGAGATGAGCACGCTTTTGCCTTCGACGCGCAGCCAGCCACGGTGCGTGAAGTCGGCGAGCGCTTTGTTCACGGTTTCGCGTGAGGCACCCACTAGTTGGGCGATCTTTTCTTGTGTCAGGTCGTGCGTGACGCGTACCGCGCCGGCCTCGGGATGCCGAAGCGTTGTGCGAGCTCAAGCAGCGTCTTAACGACTCGGCCGAGGACGTCGGTGGAGATGAGGTCGGCGAGGTTGTTGTTGGTGCGGCGCAGGCGTCGAGCCAGTACGCGTAGCAGCTGGTAAGCGATGTCAGGCCGCCGATTCATCCACGACTCGAGAGCGTCGCGGTCCATGCTTGCGGCATAGACCGCGGTGACCGTGATGGCGGTGGAGGTACGGGGGCCCGGATCGAAAATCGTCAGCTCACCGAACATGTCCGAAGGGCCCATGATGGCCAGCAGGTTCTCGCGGCCGTCCGGGGATCGGCGGCCGAGCTTGATCTTGCCGGAGACGATGATGTAGAGCCGGTCGCCCGGATCGCCTTCGGTGAACACCACGTGCCCGCGAGGGAAATCGACAGGCGCAAATTGCCCGGTCAACGCTGCAACTGCTGAAGGCTCGATACCTTTAAATATGCCTGCCCGTAGAAGGGGCGACCCACAGGCAGGGGCGACCCTCAGGAGCCAAGTCGGGTGACTGGTTTGCTTCAACCCCAACGTCTGTAGAACACGCGGTCACGCAGTCGCGTCTCCGGCCACGTCTAGGCGGATGTTAACCATCGCAACGACGCGGACTGAGTTGGATCTATGTTTTCCGTCCCCCGACAATCTAACCACCCGTGGTTTGTGTTTCGCCTCAGGCCGACTGCTTCGCTTCGCATAGTCATCACTCTCTTGCCAAGCACCGGCCATGTCCTGGACACCGGGCCTCGTTCATTCATTCGGATTAATCTGTCGGCACGCGTATCGATACCGAGTTGGGCGCGGTGTTGGTGACTACGACCGAGCAAACGGTGTGAGATCTGGTGAAGCGCCCGGGGCTCGGTGATGCCGAGGGTGAGGTATAGCCGGCGGCGGAGCAGTTGTATCGGCGGTGCGATCCAGAGGTGTTGGCCGAGATCGCCGGGGCTCTAAAGATGCGAACGACGTTGGTGCGGTTGCAGGATCGGTTGGCGGAGCGCGGCTAGATCTCGGCGACTTTGGGACCGGTCGTTTGCAAGTTCCCCTAGTGCGGATTCAGATGAGACGGCACTTCAACTTGTCGAAGTTGACGGCGACGCGGACCTGTAGGCCTCTGCCACGACGTGATTGTCCGACTTGTGCGGGCTGCCTGTTGTGAAGTCCGACCACTATAGTCAGGCCGTGGTGGAATTTCGGCGATGTTCTGCAGCGTTGCGCTCGTAGCTTGGTCAGACCATGAATAGAGTGTCGAACCAACGCTAGGCAAATTTAGGAGGAGGCATGTATGACGACTGGTATGGCCGGCGTCGATCTCTCTCACCTTCCCAGGCCCGCTGTCGGCAAGGCGTCGACACACGGAGGTCCTCCGGTTCCACCTGCACAACGGATCTATTTTTACTCAAGCGGTGACTGGGAGGACTTTATTGCCGAGTGGGCGCGTGGCCTGGAAGATAGCTATGTTCAGATTAAACGGCTTGGTGGCACCGGAGATCAAGGGATCGACGTGGCAGCTTTCAAGACAGAGTTTGGTCTTGAGGGGGCATGGGATTGCTTCCAGGGTAAGCATTACGCTCGAGAGCTGAGGCCTGCTGACGCTTACCCGGAAATGCTCAAAGTGTTTCTCCACGTCGACGCGCAGGACTATGTCATGCCGGATAGCTATCAGTTCCTCGCGCCGAAAGGTTGTGGCGGGACACTTAACCGACTACTTAGCAAACCAACTAAGCTACGCGCACAATTCATTGCGGCATTGGACGCAGCGGGAACTTTGACAAAGGAAATAGACGCCGATGTGCTGCTCCGCATCCGACTCCTCTCGGCGGAGACAGACTTCTCCATGTTTAGGTCGATAGAGCTGCTTGATGCCTTGGAGACACATTCAAGAACGAAATACCATCATGGGCGGTTTGGTGGACCGGTGCTAACTCGATCTGAGGTTGCCCAGCCCCCGAGCAAGCTCGGCTTGCACGAGACCAACTATGTAGTTGAGTTACGTAACGTCTATGCTGAAGCGTGCGCAGACGACCTCAGCGACGGAAATCTACTTGCTGAGCATCCGAAGTTCGGTGACCATTTCAAGCGCCAACGTCTTAGCTTCTATTCTGCGGAGGCGCTACGCATGGACGTGCGCGATTCCGTACCGGATGGAACGTTTGAATCATTGCAGGGCGATGTGCATGCCGGAGTTATTGAGATTGTGGACGCTGAGCATAGTTCTGCAATGTTCCGACTGACAGCGGCACTAAACCAAGCAACGTTGCTCGACCTCAGCGCGCATGCCCTGGTGTCTGTGGCCCGACCGGAGGATCGCAAGGGCATATGCCACCAGCTTGCGAATGACTCTCGCTTGGAGTGGGCGCGGGGGGCAAGGTCGTGAAGCCACTCAACAGTCCGGTTGAGGTCGGTTTGCGCGTCCTGATGGTCTTGACAGAGGCGTTTCCCGAGCATCTGGATATGGATCAGTTGTTATTGCTGGACCACAGTTTGCTCCATAGCGCAGACTTTGGGGGACCGGAAAGTCTGCACCCGCCGGTACCTGTACGCGCAGGCGAGCTGGGCGTAAAACGCCACCTGATCGAAACTGGCCTCGAGGTGATGATTCGTGCTCACTTGATACACGGCGGTGTAAGCGAGCGAGGCATCGAATTCTGGGCCAGCGAGGCAGCAGACGGATTCACAAAATTGCTGCAGACGGAGTATGCGTTGCAGTTGAGAGTGCGGGCATCATGGGTTGTGGGTAACTTCGGGTCTTTAGACGAGCCCACCCTGCGTGCGGCGATGAGTTCAGTGACAAAGCATTGGTCACAGGAATTTGCTCAAGTTATCGACCAGGAAAGGCTGCGCTGAGATGTCGCAGATCAGACTCACCCATCTGACCTTCATCGGCGCAACGGTGGAGCCCGCACGGGTGGTGTTCGGGCCTGCGGTGACGTTGGTCCGTGGGCCTTCCGATACAGGGAAGTCCTTCATAGTTGATGCCTTGGATTTTATGATGGGTGCTAACGCGTTAAAGGAAATACCAGAGCGGCAAAATTATTCTACGGTGTTGCTTGGCGTTCAAATGCCTGATGAGCGTCTTGTGACTCTGACTCGATCGGTGGACGGTGGAAACTTCGGCCTCTACAGGTCAGACATCCGAAGTGGCCCGCTCGCCCCGCCAGATGAGACTTTGACTCCAAAGCATAATGTCGCGTCCGAGACCAACATCTCGCGATTCTTCCTTGCGTGCATAGGACTTGATGGGCGCCGGGTTCGAAAAAATCTACGCAATGCGACTGACAGTCTGAGCTTTCGGAACGTGGTCAACTTATGTGTGGTCGATGAGACACAGATGCAGGCTGACACACCGCCGGCTTTGACGGGAAACTACGTCACGAGGACCAAGGAGGTATCGGTTCTCAAGATGTTCTTACAGGATTCTGACGATTCTGATCTGGTGGAAGTCGAGTCGAAATCTGACGTAGCGAAGGTGAGTGCAGCAAAAATTGAGGTGATAGACCGCATGCTGGCGAACCTAGAAGCGGCGCTAGCCGACGCGCCGGAGGCCACAATATTGCGGGACCAGCTCGCCCGGTTGAACTCGACAATTGAGCAGCAGAGCGCATCCATCGGCGGTCTACTTGAGAGACGCGCGACGGTTAATAGTGAACTCCGATCACAACAGGATCAGTTTTCTAAGCTTGAAGTCGAGTGGGGCGACACATTCGCGCTGCAGAATCGATTTTTCTTATTGCACCGAAAGTATTTGTCGGACCTCGCGCGTCTAGATACTGTGCGGGAGGCGGGAAACTTGCTGGGCTATTTCGCGGTCGGAACCTGTGTATTTTGTGGCGCGGAGGCCGAGGACCAACACTACAACACTGATTGTAACGGGGAAGCAACAAATTTTGGTTCAGCGATCGATGAACAGTCACGTCGTACCCGCGCGTTGTCAGATGATCTGCAATCGACCATCGACGACCTCGTAGTACGTCGAAAAGAACTTAAGGAACTTGCTCGCCTGTCGTCAGCGGAGCAATCGAGATTGAGGTCTCGGTTAGCAGATGACGAGCGCACCTTGGCCGTTGATAATTCGGCGCTGAACGAGTACATCCGTAAGCGAAGCGACGTCGAGCGCTCGTTGGGATTGTATGATCAAATTGAATCTCTCGAAAAGATGAAGCTCGTTGTCCTCGATGAATCGACTGCGGAAACAGCCGCTGTGTCAACATCAGTCAGCCTGCGGGCTCAGCGCGAATTTTCGCGCGAATTGGTAGATCGTCTCAAGTCATGGGGCTACCCAAAACCCACCGAGGTTCGTTACGACGCATCCGTGCAGGACATTATTGCTGGTGATCAGATGCGATCAGCCCACGGCAAGGGAGTTCGCGCAATTTTGCATGGTGCCTTCACTCTTGCGCTTGCGCAGTATTGTTCCGATCGAGTAATCGCGCATCCGGGATTTGTTGTACTCGACAGTCCGCTCGTAACCTACCGACCTCCAGATCAGCCCCAGGTAGATGTAGGAGAGCCGCCGCGTGACGTCGTAGCCGCATTTTATCGAGACCTGCAGCATAATTCCACGGGACAGGTCATCGTCATGGAGAATACGGATCCACCTGAAGCGCTTGACGATCAGACAATGGACATAGTGTTTACTGCCTCCGAAACTGGACGGTATGGATTCTTCCCAGTGCCCTAGACAGGTTTTTAGGTCTGGGCCACATTTCAGCATTTACTATTTCTGGCGTGTGCGGATTCTTTGTCGGATTCGAAGCTACTCAAAGGCTTTGTTTGAGATCGATGTGAGTCTCCGCGCTTCGTTCCCGCGTCCATTGTTGTGTTGAGTTTATGGCTGCTCGCTTGATTAAAAACAGGGAGTGAGGGGGAGTTCGCGACAGTCGTCGGCAAGCGATCTTTCGATCATGGCTCAGTAGTGCCGCGGTGTGTCAACGGTGCTCAGACGCCACCACTTCTGTTTGGCCACGCCATTAGATCGCATTGCTCTATGAGGTCGGCGAGGGACGCCAGTCGAATCTGCTTGATGGGTTCCGGTGGGCATCGGTGAGTGCCACCCTATTTCGCCCGCATTCAACATAGTCCCCTAATGTGCGACTTTTGGTAGGTAACGCGATAAGGTGTCTGGATTGCAGGGGTCAGTCTTCGAGCTCAAAAGTCTGCGACTCTACGGTAAGGCCAGAAATGAGGTCGACCTCTCGAATAGCTTTATTGATATTGTGTCTGACGACAATCAAATAGATCAGAGTCAAGACGCATACAATCGAGGCTGTAAGCCATGTAAGGGCGATTACACGACCGCTCATATTGACGAAAATCGGCACTGTTGCCATCGTGGTGAAGAAGGCGGACATGCCGACGACGAATCTAGGAACGGCCAGCAAGCTGGCGCGCACCTCATGTTCCCCTGGCTGCGCGAAATAAGCTGAGACCAAAGAAGGTATAATTAGAAGCAACGCCACAGTTGAACCCGATGTAGCGGTAGCAATATTGTTGAGTCGGCCGTCCGATGCATGCAGGATTACTCCGAGAGTGAGGATGAGCATGGCTGAAGCGACGGAGATGAAAGATGGTATTAGAAATGAGCGCGTGGTCGGCCTTAGCTCTAGGTAAAGATTATAAACGTCAGAGGATTCAGAATTGAGGTACAGTGTCGCGGCAGAGCGAGTGGTCATCTGATGTATGGAGTTCGACGGGCGAAGAGTGCCCGACGCTTCCTCTGTACCCGATAGCCCTTGTGTGACAATTGGTTCGGTCGCAAATGTGCCCTCAGGGGCATTCAGTCGAATATGTTCTCGCTGGGCTAGTCCGCTATTAGTTGCGGTGTATTGAATCAATACACCATCAATGGCAAGTCTTTCCTTGATCGATCTCTGCCCCAGTACGGGCTCGCTGTCAGTGATACTTGTTTTTAGTATAAAATCCGTATCTAGTGAACCGGAAGTAACAAAGACGATAGGCATGAATTGTAAGGTAAAGGTCGCCATAAACTGTCGGAATTTTGGATCACCGAACGCTCGGTCCCACGTCTCGACCTGGAGGGCACTGCTCGACTGTCCTGTCTGGATTCCCCAGAGCTTCTTCAGGCTATCATTATTAATTCCACTACTGACTGCTTGCACGATGTCGTCGGTGGGGAACGAATGTGCAATGTTATACACTTTGTCAATAGCAGTACTGGAGAACTCCATCGGATCAATACCGCTCTTCTCCGCGCATGCAAGAATGAGTGCCTGTGCAGCAACAGAGTCGCGCGAGCTCGTTACGAGCGGAATCGCGGCTCCGTTCCCATCTCGGATACTGAAGTCGACCAAGAGTCCTTTTGGCATCAGTTCCAGGGGGATGAAAATTCCGTTTGCGATCGAGATTTGGTGCTTGCGTGCCCGGCGGAGAAGCTCCGGACCTGAAATAGTCATCGAGACGGATCTGCGGGCTCGCTGCAGATCCACGAAATCGATCACCGTTACTCGTCTCTGAACCCAAGACGGATCCTCGACCAGGTCTAGAAAGTACCGGCCAAGTCTGGCTAAATCTGCCCAGTTTTGGGAGCCTTCAGGCAGCTGCATACACGACTACTGAGTGGTGTGGGCTGGCTTGAGGTGTCTAGACATTTTCTCGGAGACCACGCCCCCTCCGCCGGTCTTGATGACAATGGAGCCCTTCGACCCGTCCTTAGCCACACGCTCAATGAGCCGCTTCTGGGCGTCGCTGTGCTTGCCGCCGGCAATGAACTTCAATTTGCCGGTCTTGGCTCGAGCAAGCTTGCTCATGCGTGTGCTGTCGATTCGCTTGTGGGCATGGGTCGGGACCGCTCTCGTTCTCTTCGCGTGGCGTCAGTTTGGCTGTGTCGGCGCTCTGAGCTGGGGCGTCCGTTGCAAGCGATGCTACGTGCTCGACCTTTGAGACCTTCCACTCGCCAGCTCCTTGCCACCGTAGAAAAGATGATTCAGGCTACCAGGGATGTTAAACGAGTGTTTGCCGAGGGTGCCGACGACACTCCGGGGGCCGGTCTGGCTCTGCCAAGAGTGTCAGGGAGGGAGGCCCTGGCAGATCGGACCTCGGTACGCCCCTCTCGCCAGTCTGCGGCTCCATCGTGTGGCGATGCGGGCTACCCGGAGGGTGCCTCGCGGCTCGAACTTAGTGTGGGTTCGTTAGTCACTCAAAACATTGGCCGTTGCAATGGAGTCGCAGGAGCCCATTGATGCGGTGGTGCACTATGTGTCAGACAGCGGAGAGTCGCCGACCTCCGCCATTTCGCTGAATCCCCGCCCCAGTGCGGGGACGTTGATGTTTCCCGGACAACGAAAGCGCTTGCTGCGTCTATGTTTTGGGTCAGCATGGCCGGTACGGCTACTTCGGTGTAAAAGGTGAGCGGCGTCGGGCGCTGCGCCATGCGGGCCGAGCGTTCGGCCATGGCCGCGTCGTGGTGAGAGCGCTGGAAGCCTGCCAACCCGGTTCCACGGGCACCGACTGCTACGCGAATGTCTCGGGTGGAGGGTCGATGGTCGACGAGGGGGAGGGTGATCGGAAAGCGGCGGCGCCCGCCCCAGGCCCAGACGTTGGCGGCACCGACGGGAAGCACGAGCCGCTGCGTGGCGCCGGCTGCAGTGAGCGCGTCGTGGGCGGCAGCGTGCAGGTCGGTCGTGTCGGCGCGGCGGCGCGCCGGCTCGAACCACAGGGTCAGCGCGATGTGCTCGACGCTGACGTCGTAATCCAGTGCCGCGGTGGCGGCGGCTGCGTCGTCGAGTTCGCCGGCGAGGATCGCGCGCACCGCTTCGGCGCGGGTGGCCGCGGCGCTGGCCATCCATCGGTCGCGTTCGGCGACGTACTCGGTGGCCATGGCCCCAGAGAATTCGTCGATGTAGTCGAAGAGCAGCTCGGAGATGCGTTGCATCTGCGGCACGCGCTGCTCAGCGTCGACGTAGCGGGTGCAGGCGGCCATGAAGGCGCGCGAGAGGGCTGCATGACCGAGGCGGACACCGCGCAGCACTCGGTCGAGGGCGACTCCGCGGCGGACGAATTCACGGTCCCCGCGCAGCGCTTCGTCGGTGATGGCCGGCATGGCATCGTCGAGCTCGGCGATCCGCAACAGAGCGCGGATGGCTGACGATTCGGTCCCCATCCGCAGTGTGTCGAGTTGTTCGGTACCGCCGCCGATCTCGGGGATCTCCTCGACGATGGTGGTCGCCATCGCCGAACCCACCTCGCAGGCCCACGCGACCGGACCGCTGCCGATGCGTTCTGCGGCATCGGCGATGGTGGCCGCGGTACTGGCCGGCGCGGGGGTCTGCGGGTCGATGGGCACCAGGTTGCGCAGCCACCCCGACCCGGCCACGTCGGGTGCGCCGGTCACCACGGCCCCAGCTCGATGTTCATGCGGTGGTTCGGGGCATTCTGGAAGGTCGGCGACGCTCGAAGTCGGCGATGTCGGCGTCGTACTGGAGCGTCGAGGCGATGTCGTCGAGCCCGTCGAGAAGCTTTCTGCGGGTGGTGGGATCGATGCCGAACGGCACGGTCAGGGTACCGGCGGTGATGGTGCAGGTGTGCAGGTCGACGGTCATGTTCTCACCGGGGTGCGAGTCGATGTGTTTCCACAGCAGTTCGACGTCGGGTTGGGCGACCTCGGCGGCGAGCAGGCCGGCTTCGCCGGCGTTGGATCGGAAGATGTCGGCGAACCGCGATGATACGGCGACGCGAAAGCCGAAGTCCCACAACGCCCATACTGCGTGTTCGCGGGAGGATCCGATCCCGAAATCGGGTCCGGTCACCAAAATCTGTCCGGTGTCGAACGGCGGACGGTTCAGAATGAAGTCCGGGTCGGCCCGCCAGCTGGCGAACAGTGCGTCGTCGTAGCCGGTGCGAGTGACGCGCCTCATGTATTCCGAGGGGCAGATCTGGTCGGTGTCGACTCCGCTACGCCGCAGGGGCGCAGCGATTCCGGTGACGGTGGTGAAGGCCTGCATGGGTTGGTGCACCTCCGGTGCTGCGCGGAGTTGGGTTGCCGGGACCGGGGTGGCACGCGCGTACGGTCACCCCGGGCCCGGCTGTTCTACTCGGCCGGTCGGTCGGCCAGTAGAAGATCTGCACTCAGGTCGCGACCGAGGGATACGGCTTGCCGAGCCAGTGCTGGAGCTGAGCGCCGAATTCGCGTTGGAAGGACAGTGGGCCCTTCTCGAGTGCCCAGGTTTCGTCGTAGATCGCGATGAACAGCGTGAGGTTGAGGAAGAAGTGTGCGCCCATCTCGAACAGTGCCACGTAGTCGTGGTTGATCAGAGCCTCGCGCTCTTCGTCGGTGAGCGCATAGACGGTGGTGCGTTCACTGTCGGAGAGCTTGGGCCCGATTTCCTCCTCCCAGCGGCCGACGAACTCTTTCGGGTCCTTGGCGTAGGCGTCGAGGTAGTCGGGGTCGCGGTCGACGGTGAACAGGAACTTGTCGACGTAGTACTTGCTCATGCCGGATCTCCGTTCGGGTACCAGGTGAAGTAGGCCTCCATCGTGTGATAGAGATCGAAATTGTCTACGTACGCGGCCTTTTCGGGTCCGGCGATGCCCATCATCAAGATCAGGTCCATGAAACCGTGGGTGGCGTTTCCGTGACCTGCGAGGGTCTCGAGGGTGACGTTGTCGAGGATGGCCTCGATGTTGCCTTCGGAGAGCCAGCGGATGGCGTTGGCGTCGAATTCGGGATCGGGTCCGTGTTCACCGAATTGACGTGGTCCGCCGAGTTCGAGGGACAGATGCCCACTGCCGATGGCCGCGATCCGCTGATCGGAGGGGTACTCGTCGATGACCTCGCGGATCGCGCGGCCGAGATCCCAGAACCGTTTCGGCGACGGGAGCGGCGGGGCGAAGATGTTGGTGTAGATCGGCACCACCGGTAGGTCGGCCTCGGGGCGAGTGGTGATGATCGGGCAGATGATCGAGTGATCGATCTTGAGTTCGTTGCTGAACGAGAAGTCGAACCCGCGGTCCATCAGCCCTTGGAGCAGGAAACCGGAGAGCTCTTCGTGGCCCTCCAGAACATATTTGGGGATGCCGAATTCGCGTTCTTCGTTGTAGAAGGTGGCGTCGTAGCGCGGCGCTTTCCCGATGAGGAAGGTCGGGTAGTTGTCGAGGAAGAACTGGTGGAAGTGGTCGGCTCCGACCATCACCAGGATGTCCGGCTTCGCCGCGGTCAGTGTCTCGCGGTAGGCCTCGACCTTTCGCTTCCACTCCGCCGCGAACGGGGGCTGTTCCTCCACCGGGCCGGTGGTGGCTTTGTAATAGAACGGGTGATGGGTAGTGCCGAGCACTGCCGCCAGTGTCGCCATGAAAAGAGTCTCCTCGGTGAAGGTAGCGGATGGGCTGTAGTGAAGCTTTTACGTTGCGGAGGAATCGGTGTCGGCGGGATCGACGTAGTACGCACCGCGGTCGACGTTCATGTAGATGTCGTTGGCGATGGGGTTGCGTCGTTCCTCGGTGAGTTGTCCGATCAGGCCGGCGCATCGGGCGAGCAGCGCGAAACCGCGCAGCATCTCGGTCGGCAGGCCCAGGTCCGCCAGCGCGGCCCCGCACACACCGGCTCCGTTGAGCGGCAGGTGTCGTCCGACGCCGCGCTCGGACATCCGGCCGATGGCCTCGAACAACTGCAGGTGCGGTCCGCGCAGGCCCTCTTCGGTGGCGATGGAAATCAGCACCGGCGTGCGTGGATCGCCGCCCTTGTGGTTGGGGTGCCCCAGGCCGGGGACGTGCTTTCCTGATTTACGTTGCCGGGCAATGGCATCGAGAGCCATCTGATCCCAACCCTCGTCGCTGTCCGGCAGAGTTCCACCGCCGGCGGCGTGCGCTGCCAGTGCATCGGCCAGGAACTGTCCGCAGTCTTCGGTGACGCCGAGGAATCGCGATCCTCCGCCGAGCAGCCCGGCCGCGAGCGCTCCCTGCAATGAGTCGGGGGCGCTGAGATAGGTCACGCGGGCGGCGATGGCGGTCGGGGTGAACCCGTGATCGGTCAGTGCAACCAGGACGGACTCGAAGACGCGGACCTCGCCGGGGGTGGGTCGGCGCATGGCGACCATCCAGAAGGCGAGTTCTCCGAAGCCGACCTTGCCCATGAGGTCGCCGGCCAGGTCCTGGCCGAGGAGCTTGATCTCGGTGGCCGACGATGTGCCCAGAGAGGTCGGGAAGTCCGTGCGCGGTGTGTAGTCGGCGTTGCTCATCGTTGTCCCTGTCCAGTGGTCGGCGGCGCGGTGGTGGTGGCCGCGGAGAGCCAGGCGCGGACCTCGTCGCTGTCCTGACCGAGTGTCGGCGGTGCGAGGTCGTAGCGGGGGGCGAAGCCGCTGAAGGTGATGGGGTTGCGCACCCCGGGGACGGTTGCTCCGGGTGGCCCGACCTGGACGACCGGTTCGAGGCCGAGTTTCTCGGCGTACTGCACCCCTTGGGCGATGGTGTTGATCGGGCCGTTCGGGACACCGACCTCGTTGAGCTTGTCGAACCAATGGGTCGCCGACTCGGTACGCAGGCGTTCGACCAGCAATGGCCGCAACTCTTCCCGGCGTTCGGTGCGGTCCTCGTTCTTGGCGAAACGGGGATCGTCGGCGAGCTCGGGAACGCCGAGCACGCCGACCAGTTTGCGGAACTGGGCGTCGTTGCCGGCGGTGATGATCAGGTCGTTGTCGGCGGTGGGGAGCGGTTCGTATGGGAACAGGCTGGGGTGCGCGTTACCCATCCGGTGCGGAGTGACCCCGCCGGCGACGTACGCGGAGGTCTGGTTGACCAGCCCGCTCATCGCCGATGCCAGCAACGAGGTTTCGATGTGCTGGCCTTCCCCGGTCGCGGACCGGTGCGCCAACGCGGCGAGGATGCCGATGGTCGAGTGCAGTCCGGCCATGACGTCGAAGACGCTGATGCCGGCGCGGTAGGCCGGGCCGTCCGGGTCGCCGGTCAGGCTCATCAGGCCCGACATCGCTTGCACGATCAGGTCGTAGCCGGGCAGCGATGCACCCTCCGCGGACCCGAAGCCGCTGATCGAGCAGTAGACGATCGCCTCGTTGCGCTCTTTCACCGTGTCGTAGTCCAGGCCGAATCGGCGCAGGCCACCGGGCTTGAAGTTCTCCACCACGACGTCGGCGCGACCGGTCAATGCGTGGGCGACGGTGAGGTCGTCGTCGTTCTTGAAGTCGAGGACGATCGACTTCTTGTTGCGGTTGATCGCGGCGTAGTACGTCGAGACGCCGTCCTCGCGCACGGGCGGAATCCACGAGCGGGTGTCGTCGCCGCCGGGGCTTTCGACCTTGATCACCTCGGCACCCATGTCGGCGAGCAGCATCGTCGCGTAGGGCCCGGCGAGGACGCGGGAGAGGTCCGCGACGACGATGCCGTTCAGGGGTCGGGCGGGGGAGGTGCCTGTGGGAGCCACGAGGTCAGATCCTTTCCAGCAGAGTGTCAGTGGGTGCGGGGTGCACCGGTCAGCCTTCGACGAGGTCGAAGGAGAACAGCCGATCGCGGGAGGCTTCGGCGCGAGCACGGATGTCGGCGATGTCGCAGCCGACGAGCCTGCCGCCGTATTTGCGGACCTCGCCGGCGACGAAGACGGTGTCGATGTTTCCGGGATGTCCGGCTCCGACGATGCTGGCGGCGATATCGTTGGCGGGCAACAGGTTCGCGTCGTCGAGGCGGATCACGATCAGGTCGGCGTCCTTGCCGGGGGTGATCGATCCGCTCTTGTGATCGAGTCCCGACGCACGTGCGCCTTCGATGGTGGCCATGGCGAGCAGGTCGGCCGGGGTGAACGCCGGGAGTGTGCCGTAGGTGTCGGGGTCGATGCTGATTCCGACGTTCTGTGCCGTCAACGCCGCGCGCATGACGTTGAACATGTCTCCGGCGACGGATGCTTCGGTGTCGATGCTCAGGCTGGGGCGGATACCGGCAGCGAGCAGGCGTCCGGTGGCGGGGGCACCGAGGCCGGGCAGGACTGCCTCGACCGCGGCGGAGACCGAGGCGTGTGCGCCGGAGTCGGCGAGCATCTTCAGTTCGTCGTCGTCGCTGGTGCAGCAGTGGATGAACAGCAGGTCCTCGGCGAGCAGGCCGGCGTCGCCGAGCGAGCCGATGCCCCGGAATTCCGGACCCCACGGGCCGTTCCCGACGTGCATCGAGGATCGGATTCCGAGCTCACGTGCCATCGCGAGGTCTTTGCTGGTCACATCGAGAGTGGACAGTTCCGGTCCGCGGAGCATGGCCTGCAGGGTGACCAGGGCGTCGTCGTCGGCGAGAACGTCGGAGCGGACGCGGCGGATGTCCTCGGGGTGGGTGGCTTCACCGCGCAGCATCCACTTGTTGGAATCGATCGAGGGCCAACCGAACGCGAAGACGCCGCGGATACCGGAATCGCGCAGTGCGGCGATGGCGGCATCGGTGTGCTGGGTGCTGTTCTGGATGTGCGACTCGTCGCGCAGGGTGGTGATGCCGGCGTCGAGCGCACCGAGTGCGCCGGTGAGGTTGCCGATGTAGACATCGTCGGGCGTGAATTCCGGGCCCCAGGTGAGCTGAATATGCTGGCGGTACTTCGGGAAGTCCCATCCGGTGCCGACCTGGCGGATCGCCCCTTGCCAGGTGTGACGGTGGGTGTCGACGAAGCCGGGCAGTACGGCCCGATCGGTGCCGTCGATGACGGTGGCCCCGGCGGCGTCGAGATCGGTGCCGACCTCGACGATCTTGCCGCCGTCGATGAGAACGTCACCGACGAAGTCGCCGAGAGCATCGTCCTGGGTGAGCAGATGCGCGCCGCGAATGAGGATGCGGCCCTCGGGGATTGCTGAACTGGTGGGGGTGGTCATCGGTGATCTCCTTCTGCACTGAGTCGGTCGGTGACACCGAGGCGGTCGGCGAACCAGTCGCCGAGCCGGGTGTGCTTGTCGTGGGAGTGGTTGTAGATGCAGTGATCCCCGTCGGGGAACTCGCTGAACGTCTTGTCCGACGATGCTGCGCCGTCGTGGAGAGCCCGGGCGTTCTCGATCAGGAAGATCTGATCGGGTGTGCCGTGCATGACGTGCAGAGGGCAGGTCAAGCCCGAGAGGGTCTCGTCGGTGAGCACGAAGGCGTTCATCGTCTCGACGGCCTTGTCGGGGTCGTCGATCCCCAGCAGCGCTTGCACTTTGGTCACGAAACGCTTGTAGCGATCGAGGATTTCCGCCGGGCGGACGGTGCCGCCGTTGACCGCGCAGGCCGCGATGCGGGAGTCGCTGGCCGCGACGAGCGCTGCGAGGTAGCCGCCCATGCTGTTGCCCCAGATCCCGATTCTGTCGCTGAGACGGTCATCGGTCTGCAGATGATCGATCAGGGCCGAAAACGCTTCGGGGACATCGGCATCGAGATACAGGCCCTGCAGGATCCGACTCTCGCCCTGGCCTGGTCCGTCGACGAGGAACACCGCGATCCCGCGGGCGAGCAGATACGTTGCGCCCACGTGGTATTCCTCGCGCCATCCGTCGAACCCGCCCATGACGATCACCACCGGGGGAGTGTCGATACCGGCGGGCCGCAGCAGCCATCCGCACAACCGTGCACCGCGGTAGGGGACCTCGACGTGTTCGACCGGCGGATCGGCCAGTTCGCCTGCTGCGCCGTAGTATTCGATGAGTTTGCGATACATCGGTTTCTTGTGCGGATCGGAGTCGGGCAGGGGCACCTGCCCGACTCGGTAGCAGGCACTGGCTCGGAGGTAGTCACTGCGAGCGGTGACCAGATGTCCCTCGGACTTCGATGCGGCCGCCGAGGCTGCGATGCGCTCGCCCAGTTGTGCGCCGGCATCGGCCCACGGGATACCGGAGTCGGCGAGTGCGTAGAGCTCGGTGACGTCGGCGTAGTCCAGGCCGTTGCCGATCAGTCGCTGCAACGGCATCGCCCGCTTGCGGGCAGCGACTTCCGCTGCCCACGGCGGTGTGGTGTCGGTGGTCTCTGCCACGTCAGACACCTGCCGTGGCCGCGTCGACGGCGCGATCGGGCTGCGCTTCGTCGGGCTGGGGGACCCGGGCGGGGGTGGGGAAGCGGCCGGCGAGACCGTCGGCGAGCGAGTCGAGCAGTGCTCCTGTCTGGGAGGCCTGTTCGGCGGATCCGAAGAGCCAGAAGTCCGGTCGGATCAGCACCGTGGTGGCACCGAGGCCGCTCAGCCACTGCAGGTAGGTGCCATCGACGTCGACGATCTTCGCGCCAGATCCGGGTGCCCCGACATGGGCGGTGATGATGCCGATGCGGTCGATGAGGTCACGTTGCTGCTCGGACAGTGACGTCAGAGCGTCGGCGTCGGTGGTCAGCAGAACCCAGCCGGTTCCGACGAGATTGTCGAACAGGCCCTTCGTGCCGTCGACCTCGACCATGCCCTGCACGCCGACCGTGCTGGCGGTGGGATCGTTCGGACGCACGAACGACGTCGGGCCGGGGATCTCGGGCATCGGAGGAATCAGCGACGGGTCGGCCATCGCAGCTTTGAGGCCCTGATCTCGCATGGCCGCGATCTCGGGGTCGGTGATCACGCACGGCAGTCCGATTTCGCGGGAGAGATTCATCCACGCGACGAAAATGGGCTTGCGGTCGGCGGTGTAGCTGTCGAGGATCTGCGGCGATGCCTGATCACGCAGCACCAGGTTCAGCCTCCACGCGAGCGAGGATGCATCGCGGATGCCGTTGCACATTCCCTCACCGGCGAAAGGCCACAACACATGGGCGGAGTCTCCGGCGAGGAACACTCGACCATCCTGCCAATGCTCGGCGACCACTTCCCGGAAGTTGTAGACCGGACGGCGCAGGATCTCGACATCGTCGGGGCCCACCCAGGGCTTCAACAGCTCCCATACCCGCTCTTCGGTGAAGTCCTCCGGCTTCTCGCCGGGCAACAGTGTCCACTCCCACCGGTGGTGGTGAGCACCGAGCTGGAACAGACATCCCGGCCGCTCAGGGTCGGCGAACTGACCGTTGTCGAACTCGAAGTTGAGCTTGTGCTTCTCGCGGCAGTCGACGACGAGCTGGTTGTAGTCGCAGTTGCCGACCCAGGTCTTGATCCCTAGGCGCTCGCGGATGGAGCTGTTAGCGCCGTCCGCGGCGATGAGGTACTTCGCCCGCACCTGAGTCTGCTCGCCGCTCTTGCGGTGCTCGAGGGTGATGGTCACCCCGTCGTCGTCCTGCTCGAAGCCCACGGCCTTGGTGCCCATGGTGATGTCGACGTTGCCGGTTTCGGTGACTGCCCGGTGCATCGCGAGCTCGAGGTAGTTCTGGTAGAAGATCCAATGGCCACGGTGACCGTGGGGGCCGACCTGCGACCAGTCCATGCGCAGCAGCAGCTCGCCGTCGAAAGCCTTGGTGCGCATGTCGTACATGTCCCACGGCACCGCGTCGGACTTGAATTCTTCGTCGATGCCGATCTTCTGCAGCGTGCGGACGATCTCGTCGTCCATGTGGCCGGCGCGGGAGAGGCCGTACAGGGTCTCGTAGGCCTCGAACGCGGCAACGGAATGCCCTGCCTGCCCGAGCTGGGCACTGAGCATCTGCCCGACGGGTCCGAAACCGATGACTACAACGTCGTAGTTCTTCATCGCTGGTGGGTCCTTTCGAGTACTTCTGTCTGCCGCCGGTGGGGCGGGGTGCATCTGTGCGGTGTTCCGGTCTGGCCTCGACCGTCGGCGCGGCCGCAGGCTGTTCGCGGCCGGACAACCCGGTGAGCTACTCGATCGGACCCTTGCGCTTTGTTTCAGCAGCTCAAGCCTTTATCGTCCGTCTAGCGGACAGTGGTCCGTTCGTGTAGGTTCAAGAATGCCTTCCAAGATTCGATGTGTCAAGCGTCATACGCGTGTAGGAGCGTTGTGCAGCGCACAGCCGTATCGGCATCCGCGCGACGAACTTCATCGGCGACCGGCTACAACTGAAGGTGCTGCACCAACGACATGAGAGAAGAGGCAGTTCAGTGGCTGAACGCGGACAGGGACCGGACTTCATCGAAGCGCTGGCCCGAGGGCTGCACGTGCTCCGGATCTTCTCGGCCGATAAGCCGGTGATGTCGTTGACCGAGGTCGCCGCTGGTGCCGAGCTGGCACGGCCGACAGCCCGGCGGATACTGCTCACGCTCGAGGAGCTCGGCTACGTCAGATCCGGCCACGCCGGCTACACCCTGACCCCGCGGGTGCTCGAACTCGGAATGGCGTACATCGGTGCCCTCAACCTCTGGGACATGGCCAGACCCCACCTCGAAGAATTGGTGGCCTTCACCGGCGAATCGTCTTCGATGGCTCAGCTCGACGGCTCCGACATCGTGTATGTCGCCCGCGTGGCGGTGCCCAAGCTCATCTCGCTTCGAGTCGACATCGGAACCCGATTTCCCGCGATGGTGACCTCCCAAGGGCGGGCCCTTCTCTCGGCGATGGACCGGGGTTCGGTACACGAGCGCCTGTCCGAGCCAACCCGCTCAGGGCTCGCTGCGAAAGTGTTCACGACCGAGCAGATCGACGAGATACTCGACGAAACAGCGCAGCGCGGTTGGGCGCTGGCCGATCAGGATCTGGCACCGGGCGTCCGCTCGATCGCGGTACCGGTACACGACGGCCGTGGAGTCGCACGCGCAGCCATGAACATCACCGTCCACGCCGCAGAAACCAGCGTCGGCACTCTCGAGGAGACCTACCTACCGAAGCTTCTGTCTGCTGCCGCCCAGACATCAGCCGACTGGAGCGCATGGCAGAACCGCCCGATCGAACCCGCGCCCCGCGGCACGTCGATCGACCCACAATCGCGTCCCTGAGGTTGCATGGCCTCCTTGCGGATTCAGCGAACTTCGGCGAAGTCTGTCGACGCCAGCCTCGATGTCCGGCCCGGATGGATGCCTGGCTTGGAGCTGCGGCGGCTGGTATCGCGGTCTCTGCCTATGGTCGCGATGATGCCGTCGTGATGGGTGTCAGTGCGGCCCGGTTGCACGGGGCGATTCCGCGGGCGTTAGCGACTGCTGTGGTGGCTGTCCCGACGCGCCACGATCCGATTCGGTTGGCGGATCGTGAGGCGGTGATTCGGTTCGTCGTTCGCGACATGGCACGTCTGGATGCGGAGCGCATCGATACCGAGTTGGGTGCGGTGCTGGTGACTACTGCGAAGCAGACGGTGTTTGATCTGGCGATGTGTCCGGGGCTCGGTGACGCCTAGGGTGAGGCGCGGCCCGCTGTGGAGCAGTTGAATCGGAAGTGCGACCGAGGCGTTTTGGCGGAGATCGCTGGGGCTCAGAAGATGACAACGACTGTATTGCGGCTGCAGGCTCGGTTGGGGCAAAAGTAGTGAATCTCGACGAGCTAGCCTCGGTGGCAACGCAATTCGGTGTCACGCGTGCACAGGTCGACCGGGGTCATCTCATCTCTCACCTGCTTGACTATCTGGGTGCGCACTTCGCGGATCAGGTTGTATTCATCGGCAACTGCTTCCCTATCATCCTGTCAGCGATGATGATGACGATGATGAGTTGAATGGGTGCAGGACTCGAATATCACTTCTAGTCGGCGAGGAAAGTCTCTAGGGCCCTTTGGTGATCTTGTGGTTTCAGTGTAACGCGCGGTAAACGGTTCTGAACTCTTCAAGCTCTGCGACCCGTACAGCAACTTCGACCCAAGTCTCTTCGAGGTCGTTGTCTGTCAGCGTTCGCAGTGTTCGCGCTGCGTCGACGGATTTTGGAGACTCGACACCCCGAGGAGTTGCGGACAAGATGCAAGATGTGATTGTTGCAAGGCTCTTAAATGCCGAGTATTCGGCAAGATCTGCCGCCCACCAATTTAATGGTCGGTCATTTTCTATGGCTTTCCTGAGCTGCTGAAACGCCTGCCGTGTCGCAGCTAAGGCGCTGACCTCATCGGCGGTCAGAGACCGCTCGGCGGACACCTTCACCAGTAATTACTCGATGTTTCCATCAATCTGCGCGGCGCGGTTTTGGCATTGCCAAACAAGATCGTTGTTCTTCTGGCCTCTTAGCGACCCTGAATGCAACGAGTCCCATGACTTCCACGTCGAGAAGAAATCACCGTACAAACGGTGAAACTCGTTAACGGCTTGTAAATCAAACTCGCGTAGCTTCTTGATTCTGTCCCACCTATCTGTGATTCGGGCCGTCACAAACCATCCTGCGATCAAGGTTAGGCAAGCCGTTGCAGGAGCGACGATGAAAGGCGCGATCGCAGTGATGGTCACACCAGCACTGTATAGGTCGCGAAACCCTGGTTGCCGGTGTGGCGGGTCTGTCGCAGGCATCCGGCTGCATCGACAGCGCGACTTGGAACTGACCTGTTTCGATGTAGGCCGCCCGCTAAGTTCGTGCTGTCGCCATTGGGACTGAATAGGGGAGCCCGGTCCGCAAACTCCGGCGGTTCTAACCGGTCTCCCAGCTCCAGCCCGGCAACGTCTCCAGTTTGGCTGATCGCTCGGCTTTGATGTTCTCCCGCCCACGCCACTGCTCCCGGACCCACGCGCCTAGTTTGACGCCCTTTTCCACGTGGTCATCCGGGGGCTTGATGTGACCTTCACGCGCTACGTATTGCTCGAGCATCTCGAATTTTTGGTTCCAGATGTGATCGCTTTTTGTGCCCCAGAACCAACCGGGTATGGCTTCCAACTGAGCTTGTCTGTCAGAGTCGAGTCTTGTGTGTTCGCGTCGACGGAGCCTGGCCCATTGACCGATCTTCAGACCGTCCTCGACGAAGTCGACAGGAACGCTCGTATGGCCTTCCCTTCGTGCGTAAGACCGCAGCAGCTCGAGGTGTTGCGTCCATGAGTCGTCGAGGGTGTTCCAGCTCCAGCCAGGAACGGCCTCCAAGCGCTGGCGTCGGTCCTCGGTCATCTTGGCCCAATTGCCCCGTTGCTCTCCGACCCAACCGCCCAGATTGACCCCGTCGGCAATGTGGCCGCGCGAGACCCGCGTGTGTCCGTGCTGTTCCGCGTAAGAGACCAGCGCGGCGTACGCACGATCCCAAGCATCCGTGTACGGGTCCCACGACCATCCTGGAACCGCTTCCAGGTGCTCCCGACGTTCCTGAACAATGCTGGCGCGGTTATTCCTTTGTGCTAGAACCCAACCGCCGAGTTGCACGCCGTCTTCCTTGAATCCCTGCGGTACTAGCGCATGGCCCTCCCGCCGTTGATACTGCCTGAGCAGTTCGAGCTTCTGCTGCCACATCGCGGCTCGCGAATCCCACACCCAACCGGGCAGCGATTGTAGGCGATCTAGATCGCTCGCAGACAGATTTCTCTGATTGCCTCGTTGGACGGTGACCCACTTACCGAGCCGAAAGCCGTTCTCCACGTGCGTGTTAGGAACGCGAGCATGGCCTTCTCGCGCGACGAAGGCCGTAAGAAATTTGTAGCCGCGGTCCCACTTCTCGGCCTGTGGTGCCCACGACCATCCCGGCAGTGCCTCGAGGAGTCGGACCCGCTCCGACGATAAGTCGTCGCGGTTGGTGCGCTGCGCGGCCACCCACTGCCCCAGTCTGACACCGTCCTCCACCAGCCGCGGCGACGGCTGAGCGCGGCCCATTCGTGCGGCAAACGCCTTCAGTGCTTGGTAGTTCCGCGCCCAGGTGTCCTCGCGGGTATCCCACACCCAACCAGCGAGCGCTTCGAGTTCCCGTGTCCTTTCCTCTGACAACCGACCACGCTTGTGCAGACCACGCTGAGTCGCGACCCAGCTCCGGAGGTTCGAGTCGCCGACCGCGTAGGGAAATGGAACGTCGGCGTGACCATGTTCGGCTACGAACTGCTCCATGAGTTGGATCCACGTACTCCATTGATCTGCCAGTACGTCCCATGCCCACCCGGGAAGTCGATCCAGCGCGGACCGCCTGTCATCGCTGAGGGTCTTGTTGGTCAGCGCGATCCTTTGGACGCTTGCCCATTGCCCGAGTGCGTATCCGTCGACGACGTAGTCGACGGCCACTCTTGAGGTGCCCTTGTCTGCGGCGTATTGCTCCAGCATCCCGTACCAGAAATGCCAGGGGGCACTAGTCTTCTCGATCAAACGAACATCGAACGCGTCGACGAATGCCTTCCCGACGGTGTGCGCCACGTCCAGGTGGATCTTGTCCGGAATGCGTGCGCGCCCACCTGTGCGGCCGAGTTCACGGCGCATTTCGTCGATCTGCTGCGCCATCTGTTCGTCGTGAGAGCGCAGAGCAATAACGACACGCCAGACAGACTTGAACGATGAATCTTTGAGCGCGGTTTCGGGATCTGCGGCGGTGTCGATGAATACGGGAATGACAATGGTTCCGACGGTTTTGTTCTCGGCCAGCCGAATTGCCCGCCCGACGGCCTGAACGATGTCTACCTCCGAGCCCCTCGGGTCGATAAAGGCGATGCCGTCGAGGGTGGGGACGTCGACACCCTCGCCGAGACACCGCGCGTTCGTCAGCAAGCCGCGCTCGTCGTCATCGAGGTGACGAAGACGTTGAAGGCGGACGTGTCGCTCACCGGAAGACATTTCACCGGAAGCGAACCCGGTCCACAATGCTCCCGGCGGCCGCTGCTCTTCAGGCATCCATTCGAGGATCTCGGGCATTTCGGCGGCAAATCGCCTGGCGCGGAGCACACGGGAGTGGAAGCTGATCACGCGGCGAAGGTCGTATTTTCGCATCGCTTTCGCAAGTCCGATCTGGCTGGCCAGGGTTCGCGCGTCGGTGCTCTGTTCCTCTCGCCGGACCAGAACGCCGTTGGTCGCCCACTCACGAAATGTCGAGTTGTCGACCCCGACGACAGTGACTTGGTAATCAGTGAGTAGTCCGCGTCGAATGGCTTCTCCGTAACTCAGACGGTGGAACACCTCCCCGAATTTCGTGGCGTCGTCCATCGACGCGACTTCCATCTCCGAGCCACGCGCCGCCGTCAGCACCCGTCCGGTGTAGTAGCGCGGTGTCGCCGTCATGAACAGCCGCCGGCGGGCTGCGATGGCGTTCGAGTCGAGAATCGTTGCGAATACGGTCGATTCGTCGCCCGCGACACGGTGACTCTCGTCCGCGATGGCCAGGTCGAAATGCGGGACTTGTCCGAGGGTGAATGCTTTCGCGATCTGCGGCGAGGACTGATACGTCGAAAACACCACACGTGGTCCACTGCGTTGAAGGAACTCGGCGATCTCGGCGGGGTCGTTCTGGACTGGGAGGCACAGTTCGCTGGTGGACGTCAAGGCTGCGTCGTCCTGGGTGACGGTTTCATCGGAGCAGACTGGTAGCGCCTCGAACGGTTCGGTCGCGTTCGTCCTCCATACCGCCATCGTCTGCTTCAGCAGGGACAAGGACGGCAACAGAACCAATGTTCGCTGCGCGTGAAGTTCTTGCTTGATGAACAGAGACGTGAGTGTCTTTCCTGTACCGCACGCCATGACGAGCTGACCACGATCGGCGTTCTGGAAGCCGTCCACGACGTTGTCGACCGCTTCGGTCTGGTGATCGCGCGGTAGGGCCGGCTGCGGTGATGGGATGGGATGTAGGAGGTCCGGGGACTCCGCCCAGTCGATGTCGGCAGTTTGGAGGTCGGCAAGGCCGATCAAGCCAACCGGTTTCTCCTGGGGCTCGATAGTTCTCCGCGCGACGTGGTGTATCCGGTCAGTGGTTGCGATGAGGAGGCGATAGTGGAACCGCCTCCTGGACGACTCGGACAGGAACTTGTCGACGTCGTTCTTTGTGACGGCGCGATCTGAGGCATATGCCTTCGCCTGTACCGCCCAGAGTTTTCCTTCGTTGTCTTCGACCACGAGGTCGATACCGGAGTCGCTGCCCCATCTGTGCTCCCAGTCGTCCCAGAGCCAGACATTGCGAACGGTTTGTCGGTAGTACGCGTCGTTCTCGAGGTACCACTTGCAGATGCGTTCGAACTGCCTGCCCCGGATGTGGTTGTCCTTGGAGAGGTTGCCGTACAGGGTGGCGAATGTGCCCATCCTGGAGACGTTAACCGTCCTTGCCGACAGGCTCGTTTCCTTCACGGGTTTGACCCGAAGCTAGAGCTCGCGATCAGGCGCGCACCTGCGCCTATACGAACCCACTTTGGCGCACGTGAGCAAGTCCGGTGGGCGTGACAGCTTTGTAGGTGTGTCGCAGGAATCGCAGCGAACAGTGGACGGCCGCAAGTACGAGCGCCCGCGCCATGAAAGCCAATGCCGAAGTAGTATTTTACGACTAAGCCGCGCTCCGCGGCATCGTCTCCGCACGCATGCACGCATGCACGCACGGATCGTGATCGATCGCGACCGGAGTCGTCATTCATGTGTCGGTTGCGTTTTATTCGCGGCCAGGACCACGATTCGCAGGGCGATGTGGATGAGTACCGCGGCGACACCGGAGTCGACGTTTTTCACGTAGCCGTGTGCGAGAAGGTTTCGGGTATTCCAGCCGGCTGGGTGATTGCATATGGCGTTGAACATCCGACGATCGTCTTCGGGGACGTCGTACTCGGTGCAGAAAAGGTTCAACATGACTCCCAGGCCGACGTATTGGCCTGGCGACTGTCCCTGTTGCAGTCGATATATGCCTTGGTCGGCGGCAAGTACTGCAGTGCGGAGCATTGACTCGATCACTGGGGTTGTGGTGTACGCGGCCGCTTCCGGGTCGCCCGACCAGAAGCGAAACAGTGCGCGGCACAACCGAGTCGAGGTGTCGCTGGTCATCGCGGGACCAATGTTGAGCACATGGTGCAGGTTCTCGGCCGGCGGCGTGCCGAAGCGGTGGACGATCTCATGGAGCGCGGCGGCGAAGATTGGTGCCCAATGACCGAGGAGCTGGGTTTCCCACTTCACCATGTCCATGTCGAGACGTTCCGCGTCGGTCGTTGGGGCCCAGAGTGGCAAACCCTCTGGAGTCTGCAGTTGAGTCGAGAATAGGGCGGTCAGAGGAGCGAGGGCGTATTGCTCTCGGACGCGGCGCTCGGTGGTGGCGATGGGTCCAGTGACTGTGGTGAACGATGCGAACGCCGACAGCGCCTCCGACCAGTTTGCTGAGGGTTCGTCGGGCGCATCTCCGGCTTCGGCGGTCGGTCTCGTCGATGTGTCGGTGCCGAGAACTGCGTCGACGCACGAGTCCCACTCTTCCTGGAACTGACGCGACGATGCGGTGAGGTGCATCATTTCCAGGTCGAGCTCTCGGACCTGTTGGAGGCGGACGGTGGCTTCGTTGCGAAGCGCTGGGTCATTTGAGCGCTCTGCCAGTTCGACCGCCTGGTGGAGGCGGGTGGCTTTCATGATGTTGTTGGTTTCGCTGTCCGCCCGGTCGAGGAAGGTGTGGACTCGGCGTCGCCAGATTTCGGCGCGCTCCGAAGGTGACGTGGCGGATTCGAGGGCGAGGTTGAGGATGCGGTCTCGTTGAGTCGGGTCGGGCCACTTCTTCTCGGCTGTGGCCAACAAGCGCGTAGTGGTTCCCGGACTGCCTTCTCCAGTGAGCGTGATCAGCGCGCCGACCACGGACCCGAACGGTGGATCGTCCTGTCCGAGGAGCCGCTCGACGAGGACGCAGAGCTGGTCGATGGACGTACTCAATGTTGTGTCGTCGTTGATAGCCCGACTGAGCCGGATAGCAGCCCGGCAATCCGCAACGGCGTCGTAGTTGCGCGCTTCTAGTGCGGACGCGTCGATGTAGGCGGCGATTGCGGCACGCGCGTGGTTGAGTCTGTCCCCGCTGCCGACCTGGAAGAGCAAGTGGTGAAGTCGTGCTCGGGTCGGGGCGTGCTGGACGAGTCCTGCGAGACCTCTCCACGTGGCAACGATGGTTGAGTCCACTGACCTGGTGTCGGGTGGGTTGGTGCTGTCGGGTCCGCGGAACTCGGGGAGCAATCGAACGCGTTCGCTTCCCGACGACCTATCGAAATCAAGTTGGTACCGCAGCGACCACCATGCAGCGCGGTGCTCCAAGGTGAGGTGGTTGCCGCTGTCGGTGTCATCGCTCTCATCGTCGACCATACGGTGGTCGACGAAGACATCACGAGCAGCGGCGTATCGGCGGTACTCAGAATCGTGTTCCGCCACGCTATCGAGGGCGTCCGCCGCTTGATGAAGCTTCTCGTCGTCGGGTTTGGATGACTCCTCTGATTCAGCATTCAGCTGGTTAACTTTTCGATCCTCGCCAGGATCGGGCGGGTGGGGATCTGTGACCATGACAGACAGTGTGCAGGCGGGGCCCGACAAAATCTTCGACGCAATGCCGTGCTGACGAATCGCCATCGGTAGTTGCGTGCGGGGTGCGGTCGCTGATGCCTTGCTCTTCGGTGTCACGAGCGTGTCACATGTCGGGACTTACGACGGTGGATTCGGGTGGTGCTGGTTGGACGATTGACGCAGGTCAGAGTATCTGTGATGGTTCCATGCGGACGTATCTGGTTGTCTCGCAACATACTTGTAAGCGAGCGGTCAACGGTTCAATCCCGTTAGGAGGCTCTTTCGGACGGCTCTGACCAGCGAAAACGGTTGGGGTCGTCGTTTTTTGGCCTATCTCGGCCGGTCGTTTCTTGGGTGAGCCCGGTTCGTCCACCTGGGTTTATGTGTCGTTTGTGACCTGGGGATTTGCCGGTTCGGCGGCTCGATCCGGCGTTCGGTGTCACAGAATGTCACAACTCGTTGCTAACTCATCGGTGAGCATTCGTGTGGATGTAGGTGGATGCGTACGGACTGGGCGGGAGGTTGCCGGACCGGATTGCAGTGTCGGTTTTGTAGGCCTGGAGCATACGTATTCGACACTTGATGGAGGTGTCTGTGACGACAAGCGATGTTCGACGCCGTCAGGCCGGGTTAGCTCCGGAGTTCGCTCCGCTTCCGATGCGGACGGTGCGAGCCGCCTCGGCGGCCGATGTCTACGCACACCCGCGCGCTGAGCTTTCGAGGCTGACGGACTTGGGTCTGATGCATCGGGTGGCGACGGGCTTCTTCGTGGCGGTGCCAGACGATCGGGTTGGGACCGAGTGGATGCCTGGATTCGAGGCTGCGGCGACAGGTATCGCGGTTGCGGCCTACAGCGCCGACGATGCCGTCGTGATGGGTGTCAGCGCGGTCCGGTCGCATGGCGTGATTCCGCGGGCGTTGGCGACGGCTGTGGTGGCTGTGCCGACGCGCCACGATCCGATTCGGTTGGCGGATCGGCAGGCGGTGGTTCGGTTCGTCGTGCGCGACACGGCACGTCTGGATGCGGAGCGCATCGATACCGAGTTGGGAGCGGTGCTGGTGACTACTGCGGAGCAGGCGGTGTTGGATCTGGTGAAGCGCCCTAGGCTCGGTGACGTCGAGGGATGCGGTGTGGCCTGCAGTGCTGCAGTTGTACAGACGTTGCGACGCAGATGTTCTGGGGGAGATCGCTGAGGCTCAGAAGATGCGAATGACGTTGATGCGGTTGCGCGATCGGTTGGGGAGCAGCGGTGAACCCCGATGAATTGGCTTCGTTCTCTGGGCAATTCGATTGGCGAAGCACTCGAAGTCCATGTTCGCGAACGACAGGTTGTTCTCGCACTCGACATCTCGGTGGGGATGATGCGAAAGATACTGCCGTGCAGTTGTTCCGGATAGTAGGTCCCGGTGTAGGCGACGATGGGCGTCTTCGGCCCGATCACGAACTCCGAACTACGGTGCGCAGGCTTTGCTGAACTTCTACGGAACTGTGCTGATGCTCCACATTCGATCGTGGTGACTCAATCAGGAATCGGCCATGCTGCGCCGAATGTCGAGAATGTTGTTGATGTCGACGACGTTGGCTTCCTGCAACAGGGGATTTGCGCAGCTGTCACCACGCACGGGGGGTGCAGCGAAGTCGACAGGAGAACACCCGAAGATGTCGCACAGTGCGGTCAACACTTTCAGGGACACGAGCATCGGACGCTGCGCGACGAGTCTGCGCACCTGAGGTTCGCTCAGATGGACTCCGCGGTCGGCCAGATGCGGTAGCAAGTCGGTGCTGTCTCGCATTCCGTGGGCATCCATGAAGTCGGCCAAGCACGAGTTCTGTGCGCCTGTCTGGATCATCGCTGCCTTTCGTTGGGGTGTTGTGGTCGCTGGCACCGTGTCGTCGAGCACGAGGAAGCGGACTGCACGATGATCAGGTCCGGGGAGGGAAACGATCATCGTGCAGCCCGATCTCTCGGATTACGAACCGATCAGAAGAACAGACCCTTGATCGCGTAGGGAATGACACCGATCACGAGGGCTCCGAGGCCGCCAGCGAGAGTCAGGGTGGTGGTGAGGGGATTGAACATGTTCTTCTCCTTGTGAAGTCGCCCATCGCGGATCGATGGGACGTGATGTGGCGCTCGGGTCCGGACGTTCGAGTTCAGAGACCCAACCGGCGGGTGAGCGACGTGGTGAACAGGTTGTGCGGGTCGAGATCGGCCAAGGTTTTGGCCGCAGTCGACCACTGCGGATACACGTCAGGGATCTCGTGGCGAAGCGCGTTGGGGTCGGTCCAGGCACCTCCGTCTCCGTGGCCCCACCGCTTCGCCCATTCGGGTCTAACAATTCCGAGTTCGGCTGGAAAAGACCGAAAGAAGCGCTGCTCGAGATCGGCGTAGAAGTCCGCCTGCCCAGGGGTACCCGGCAAAGTCAGCGTGTCGAGCCACACCGCTGTATCGAAGTCGGTGCGTCCGGGCACGGGCGTAGCGGGGGACAGGGCGGGAGCTTTGTCGTCTGGGTATCTAGAATCCAACCCGGTAACCCTGATTTCCACACAGCTGTTGATTGGGTATTCGCCGCGTGCGGCGTACTCGTCGAGCATCGTGCTGATCACTTCGGTGAACTCGTGAACAACATGCTGGACATTGTCTCGACGGGTGATCACCGCATGGCTGGCCGCTGTGACGCGTAGCGTTGTGGGTCTGACGAAGTGAATGAAATCTTTTGCTGGACCCCACATGTCGCGAGCACCCGTCAGGGTCAGGCCTGCATCGGTAGCAGCGATGACGGCGTTCCCGAATGCCGGTGCGAGTTCGGTATGGCCTTCGATGATCCGGCCGAGTATCTGCGGAATCGGATCGGGCAGGTTGTCGGCGAAGGGAAAATTGAATGGGCCTGTGGTCTGGCGTGATTCGGCCGGCCGAGTGGAAGAGATGGACCACTGTTGAATCCATGGTCGATCGGTGAAGGTGTACCAGATGATCCCGACTCGACCTGCGTCGTCGAGCATCGCGGCCAGCGACCGCGGGCCTGCTGCGTTGGGTGCTGCGAACAGTTCCCGAGTCGGGATGTCCGTGAAGGTCCGACACCGCAGGTTGTGTGTCGGCACTGTGGACAGACGCACTCGGGTGACCAACGCGCGTCCCAAGTGCACCAGCAAAGAGGAACATTCGGGATCGGAACGGGTGAAGCTCTTTTCGGCGTATGTGCCGGTGCGACTGTCGAATACGACGGCCGAGACAGTTTCGACGAGGTCGCTTATCGAACCGAACGGCAACGACCGGTTACCTTGTTCGGCGGTGGAAGCGACGGCGCTGCCGTGCCCACCCACCGCGAGGACTCCTCCGACGGTCACGTCTCCCGGAGCCGGTGCGGAAAGCACTGCGCGACCGTGTATATGGAGATAGGCGAGTAGGTCCTGCATGGAGGCGCCGGCCTCGACGTCGACAACGGTGTCGTCCACCATCGCCATCGATTTCAAGGCCGTCATGTCCAGAAGAAGCACTCGCGCCGACGAGGGCGTACCCGAATCGACGACCAACGGTGACCAATTGTGCCGGAAACCATGTGGGCGAACCGTATACGAGTTGATCCGAGCCCACTCAGCTACCTTCACTGCAGCGTCGGCCGAGTTTATAGCTACTGTCCACAGGTCCTCGGTGAGGATGACACCGTCCCAATTGCGAAACTGCGCCTTGCGCAGGGACAGTCCTGCGGGGAAGCCGGGAAGCACGGTCTCTGCCCGTACCGGCGCGGAGAAGCCGGCGAACAGTAGACCCGTCACGGCAGCGGTGCCAGTGAGAAAAGACCGGCGATCGAAAGTGCTATCGGTCGCTCGGCGCGAGTGCTTCGGGCTCATTTCCGGGTGGAGGAGCAGAAGGTGATGATGTCCTTCACCGTCGCGGGCTGGTGGAAGGCAACATCGTTGACGGCGTACACGGGTGCTTGCAGGACGTCGACGAACAATCCCTCGAGCACCTGATACGGGGAGGCGGAGAACGTGAGGATGGACGTGGCGAGAGCCGTGTTGCGCTTGATCGTGGCCTTGATGTCGTTCCCGTGGTCTCTGAAATTCGTGTTCAACCAACTGAAGGTTGCGGTCGGTCCGCTGCACACCGGAATCAGTGCCAGAGCTTCGTCATGGCTCGGTGCCCAGACGCCGTTTCCGGTCGGCGCGGCCTGCGTCGTGGGTCCGGTCGTTGTCGCAGGTGCTGCCGAAGCGAGCGGCGACGCAATAGTTGCTGCTGTGATTGCCACGGCGGCGGCACCGATGACGGTTTTGATCGAACGCTTCATGTGAGCTCCTGAATCGAAGAGATTGAAACCAACCCGGGAAACCGGCTTGGTCCCTGTATTCAGACACAATGGCTAACTTTCAGCAACCTCAGGAGACGGTCGATATTTGCTCCATTTCACGGACCGCACCCCTTCGGTCTCTACCGGGAACCGGTAAAGCGGCAGCATCAGAGGCGAATCCCCGCTTGTCTCGCGGTGCGGTCCCGTTCTGCAGTGTCTTACGTCTCAGTGCCCATCGGTGCTAGAAAGTAACTAGCTTCCGGAGGGGTGCGACTTGCCGGGTGTGACAAGCCCTCGAGCTGGGTTGTGGTCTGTCGCACATTAGAGGGGCCTCTGAGGGGCTGATTCGTGTGGAACAATTGCTACTGAACATGTAAGTCTGCGGCGCGGGCGCTTGCGATCGGGCCCGATCGACCCACGGCGTTTGCGCGAATCGAGCCTCCGATGCTCGCTCGTTGCGCGTTCTGGTTCGATGTGTCGACAGCCTGCGCCACGTGCAGTGGGCCTACTGCACGTCACCGAATCATGTTGCAGCGCAGTGCTGCTGATTCGGATTCCTGCCGGGAGAAGGAATTTCGGGCGCGTTGGTGTTTGGAATCACAGCACTGACGAGTAACGCGACATTTTCGAGCAGCGACACATTTTGTATTGCCGGATGTCACATCTCGGTTCAATTACCACCAATTTTATGGAGGGGTCATGTACTGCGTAAACGAGATCGGCACGTGGTCCACCTCCGCATGGGGTCGGTGCTTGCCATGACCTCGGTGGGACGAAAAGTTGGCCTGGCGATGTGCTGTGCGGCCCTGACCTCGGGTGTCTTCGCCATAGCTGTGGCAGGTCAGACGTCGGCGGCGAGCACCATCGAAATATGCATCGGACGGCCAGGAGCATGTGGGGGCTCAGCACCGACGACGACCACTGTGGAGCCGACGACGACCACTGTCGAGCCGACCACGACCACTGTCGAGCCGACCACGGCGACCACTGTGGAGCCGACGACGACCACTGTGGAGCCGACGACGACCACTGTGGAGCCGACGACGACCACTGTCGAGCCGACCACGGCGACCACTGTGGAGCCGGCCACGGCGACCGGCACCTCGGAGCCGGCATCGGACGACCCGCGGAAGACCGCCGACGTCGAGCCACCGCTTGTCGATGGTGAGCCGCGTCTTGCTCCCCCCGACTCGGTGCCCGCGGTCGTCGAGCCGACGATGCCCTCGCCTGATCCGCGGTCCGCGGAGACTTCGACCTCCGACGTTGCCGCTACGAACTCACCCATGCCTCGTGCGCCGGGACCCCGTCTCCTATCGACCGAAACCACTACTTCTCCGTCTCCGAGGCCGGGATCGATCGACGGCGGCGGCGGACCCGATGACGGGGATCAGGATGCCGAGTTGTATTCCGCGTCGAGCGATCTCGATTCGGTAGCTCCTCTGTCGGTCGTCGGTGGTGTCGCAGGGCTCACCTTGGCGGGGGCAGGGGCAGGCGTTATCACCCTTCGCGGTGCTCGTGCCACCGAGGCGCGACGGTCGGCCGCACGTTCAGAGTTCTTCCCATGATCCGATCGCACCGCCGCGTGTCTGCCGCAGTCGATGTCGTGTTCGATATTGCTGCTGCCACGACCGAATTCGACCTGGAGGATATCGTCGCCGCCGTCGCCGAAGAGCGAGGCCGGTCGATCGAAGTCGAGATGGCCGCGTTGCCTCCAGGTGTGTGTGGACAACGACGTGCATACCCCGACCATGACGTCATAGTTCTGGCCCCGGATTTACCGAACTACGAACGGACGCTGGCACACGAGCTCGGACACATCGTGTTTCGGCACGAGGGCACGCCGGTAGAGCGGTCGTTGCATGTCGTCAGTGAGGAACTGATCGCCTTCATGCTCAGCGAGCGCAGCTTGGCGTCCACGGTCGTGGACGGGGCGGACGAGTTGGCCGAATGGGAGGCCGAGACTTTTGCCGGTCAACTGCTGCAGCGCCTGCGGCGTATGAATACCCGCGGTACACCGCTGTCGGTACTGCGTTTCGATCAGGCCCTGGGGTGACATGGACTGGCTAGCAGCGTTGTTGGTGTGGATCGCAGTCGGTGCGCGCATCGGCCGAGCTGTGGTGCGAAGCGCCAGTACCGTGCGCGTGTCCATCGTGCTCGCCGTCGGCTTCCTCGCGTTGGCACAGACGCTGCTCGTCGATGACGTTGCGCGGCTTCTGGAGCCGTATGTCGATGTGCCGATCGTGATCGGTCTGTGTTGGATCGGCGTCGCCGCAGCGTCCGCGGCTATCACCCTGACTACTCGGCCGACGCTTGATGCGGTACAACGGCGTCGGGCGATCGCAGCGGTCGTGTGCACGGGGGTGGCTGCCGGTATCGCCTCCGTCGCGTTTCCCACTGTCGCGTGGACCTTCGTCCTTCTCACGCTGCCCCTGATCATCGTCACAGGTGTCGGAATGGTCGACCGAACGCCGTTGGGCCGTGCTGTCGCTCTGTTCTGTATCGGCTTCTGTGCACCGGGCTTCGTCGCCGTATCTGTCGTCTTCGGATCCACCCCCCGACACTCCATTCTCACTGCAGGTGCGTTGCTGATGGCTGCGGCCGCGGTGTGGGTTCTCGCGACGAGCTGGGTTCGCGCGCGGATCCTTTTGTGGCGCATCAACAACCTTCATCGCACCCTCACGCGTAGGTTCCCGGAAGTACTGGGTGAAAAACGGTCGGGGGCACCAACGGTGTTACGCGCATCGGACCACGTCTCGGAGATCATGGACGCGTTGTACCTTCAGGTCGGTGCCGGGCAATTCGACGATGGAGTCGCGGCGCCAGCAGATTCCGGTGCCCGCGCCGGGCGTGTAGCCCAGACGGTTCGGGATCCGCTTTCGGACCCAATCATGGGCGGCCACTGGATCGCCGTGCCGAGCGGCGTTTCACTTGCTCGGTGGGTGACGATGATCGCCTTCGAATTCGGGCGCTGACACAGAATTCGTCGAACGAGAAATCAGGCGGAGCCGTCCGGCGGAACTGCGGGCAATCCCTCGCTTGCTCTCAGCTTCTCCGCCATTGCGGCCAACAGGTTCTGTGATTCCTCGGACAGGTCGAACGCCCGTTGGGACAGTCGTCGTAAGCCGTAGCCCTGAAGTTGCGAGAGCACTTCGAGATCACGATCCACCGTTGCCTCGTAGACGGGATCGAAGAAGTAGTCGGGCTTGACTTTGAAGAAGCGCGCAAGCGCGGCGACGGTCTCGTTCGAGGGATTGGTTCGATGACCGGATCTCAATTGGGAGATGTAGGGCTTCGAGATCGAGTGACCTGCAGCCGCTAGGGCTTCGGCAACATCGGCATTGGTGTACGGCTTACGTCCCGCAGGATGTACCGATCCGAACAGTTTGTTCAGACGTTCTGCGAAAGACCCCTGCGTCGGCACTGCCCAAGCCCTCCTCGGTGGTGGTGTGAGCCTCGGGATAACCGACCGATAGCTCCGAGTCACGATGTTACCTTTTCGAGACCGACAGTTCGCGCCTCGCGGGGCGGAAGTCACTCTCCTACCCCGGATTGTCCTGCCGTGGAGGGCAGAGTGATGCTATTGCCGACTCGGATGTCTCCACCGTCAGCCGTCGCGACAGACCGACCGCACCAGACGTCGTCGCTCCTCGGCAGAGAGGGTCGGACTATCGGGCAGCGTGAGCGCCAGGCGCAGCCGGCGACGGAACTCGTGCGCGGAAATTCCGAATGTCTCCTTTATCGTCTCTTCATCCGCACCGCCGAGTCGGTCCCAGCGAAGTGCGAAATTCAAGAACGTTTCTGTTGCTCGAATGTTCACCACGTCCATCGATTCATCGTTCCCACACTCGGTACTTCAGATGGTGATCGGGGGATCAGCGGTGGCACAGGTTTCGCCGGTGTCACCGGCCAGGTCCGGGAAGTTGCGTCGAAAGCGTTTGTTGCAGTAAAGCTCTGAATCAGCAGTCGAGATCAAAGTTCCGAACGGGTCCGTATCGGGCTCGGCCGTAGCCACTCCGTAGGACACTTCGACGTGCTGGCCACCGACCAGCGAGGATGCGAGTGCCTCTGCTTCGGAGCGACTGCGACCGGTTGTCAGGACGGCAAATTCGTCACCGCCCAAGCGAACCAAGACGTCCGAAGGTGCCAGCGAGGCCATCCATGACCGTGCCAGCTCGACGAGGATGCGATCGCCTTCCGCATGCCCGTGGCAGTCGTTGACCGCCTTGAAGTCGTCGACATCGAGCGCGATGACGACCAGATTCTCGCCGCGCTTCCTGCTGTGCGCGAGAAGATGGGTGGCGGCATGAGCCGCACCTGCTCGATTGAGCGCACCGGTCAAAGGGTCGCGCAATGCCCCATCGATCAGAGTCGCTCCCATCGCGCCGAAGACTTCGGCAGCCACGGACACACTCACGAGATAGAAACCGATCCATACCAGCGGTGAGGGTGTGGGGGAGAGGACCGCCGACGTTATAGCCATCGTGGCCAGCGCGCAGACGAGAAGTCGGGCAGTTCGGGCCTGGTAGAAGACGCGAATGTAGATGGCCAGGAACAGGATCGACACAAGGCCCCACATCTGCAGCATTGCAAGTCCTTGCGCGACGAGGGTGCACGGCGGCAGCGAGACTGCACACAAAAGCGCGATCGAATGACGGGCATCGCTGGCGTTCGGTACAGCCAGCGATGCCAACCCGAAGACTGCGACCAGTAGGGCCGCAAAGAACCACCAGAAGGTGCCCTCGGTGGCATGTCGACCGTCGCCTGCAAACCCCACCGACGTGAGTCCGACACCGTTCGCGACGGTCAACAAAGCGAGCACCGACAGCAGTATCCACCGCCCACCCTCCCGAAAATGAACTGTGGGTCGTAGCGTGCTGGGCACTTGTCTCACTCCCCGCATATCGGTGCAGCTATGATTTCGTTACTGTCGATGAGTGCCGATTTCTCTACTAAAACAGCACTTGACGAGCGTAAAGATCAGTCTTTGTTCCAATCTTGGGGCTTGGTACGTACCCTGAGGCTCACTCAGCAACATTGTAGCTAATAAAGTTGGTCGCAGGCGGTCGGAGAGTCTGGAGTTTCAGGTCCCCGATTCGCGGACTGCCGTGATCGTTCTCGGCTCGAGTGGAACGGGACTGTGTACAGGCCGCAGTTTGGACCGTCCGTTGCTTTGCTGCATGGTTGCTGATGGTGGAGTCGGGTCGATGTATGTGTGACGGATGTCCGCGAGAATGGTGGAGCGGCGGCAGAACCATCGAGTGTCGGGATTGTCCATAGCATTGACAGTGTTTGGATGCGAGCGCTATTCGTGCTTCCGATTGGTCTCGGTGTGACGTGAAGCAGGGGTCTTCGTTTGCAGGGGTAGTTGGACGGCAGGATTAGTTTCAATGATAGCTTGATGTTAGCTGTATGTGCCAATATCCCTCGATCGAAGGTCGACCCGATGATGCCACGACAAACCGAGGACGCCGTTGTCCTGGATTTCGCCCGCAAGTGGGAGCCTTACGGTGGCGCGGACGCCTCGGAGATTCTGCTGTGCTTCGGCCTGTCCGTCGACGAGTTCCGAGCACGCTTGCACCGCATCTTGACTCGTAAGTCCGCATTCGACCTGGAACCCGATCTGCACAGACGTCTCCTCAGGTACGCGGCTACCCGGTGAGTGATCCGCGGCGATTGTGACCGTCGCGTGTGTGCAGGTCTCGTCGTCTGTGCCTCGCGTTGCCCGAAAGGGTCCTTCGCCGGCGAGGCATTGCCACACAATGTGATTCGGTCCAGCAGTTGCGTCGCGAAGCGCGGCATCGAGATGCGCTCCGTGGCGGTGCGAAAGTGGATCTGCTTGAATACCCACATGTCTGATACGCGAGGTAACACAAAGGTTGAGGTCAATGTCGGTGACATCGTCCAGGTGCGTCGCGACAAGGTCCTCGTCAGCGGGACCATCGTCGAGGACTACGCGGAATTTTCGGGCCTCGGAAAGGGGCTCGGCCGTACTTGGGCGCATCCGCATCGTTGGGCGATCGCGCTCGCGTCCGGTGTGCTGGTGTTCGTTGATGACGGTGATCTCGAGGTCGGGGAGGCCGAGAGCGACTGACGCAGGGTCGGCACTGGGGGTGCCGAGGGATGCCCCGTTGCTGGCCTCGATTTTGGGATGCTAAATATTTGCTACGAAATTCGAAGCATGTGAGTTGGTACTCGGGTGCCAACTACTCTGGTGGCTACGATGGGCGAGGGCGGCTACTGATAATGCAGGCTACAGGCAATGCAATGAGGGTTCCCTGATGCGTGTCTCTTGCTCTGCCGAAGGATATTCGAGTGCAGATGCACCGGGTGTGAGACTCGAGCCCTCGGGGGTGAGCTCCTCCGCACCCGGTGCAGCCGACGCCGTCTGCGTGGTCGACGCCAGCGTGAATAATGATAGCTGAAAAATAGCTGTATCGAAATTCGATGGGAGTGGTCGTCGCCGTCGCCGTAGCCGTCGTCGTGCAGGGAGGGCTGGTCGTACTCGGAGGTCGTCTGGCAGCAGGGAAGGGGCGCCGCGGGTGGTGTGATCCATCCGATCGAGAAGTCGGACCTGACCCCTGTGAATCTGCCGTACAAATGAAAGGACCGACACCGTGACCGTGCCGATATGCCCAGCCGCCCGCTTCGCGGCTAGACCTCCCCGCTCGTCATCGAAGCGATTGCATAGGTCCGCTCGGTCCTAGGCGGTCCCGCTGGGCGGGTCGGGGTGTATGGACTGCGTAAGACTGTGCACTCGGGTTGTCTTCCAGGCTGATCGTGGGTGTTTCGTGGCTCGCCAGCGGTGGTCCGGGCGTCGGAGGGCGCTCCAAGTTGGTGCGTGTTCGGGAGGATTTACTATCGTCCCCCGGACTTTCGGAGCAGGTCTCGGTGTCACGAGCGTGTCACATGCCGGTACTGACGCCGGTGGATTCGGATGGTCCCGCCTGGACGATCGACGCAGGTCAGAGCCTCTGTGGTGGTTCCATGTGGACGTATCTGGTTGTCTCGCAACATACTTGTAAGCGAGCGGTCAACGGTTCAATCCCGTTAGGAGGCTCCACTGCTCCGATCCCGCTGCTGGGGTCGGAGTTTTTCTTGTCTGTGCGGGCCGGTGTGGAGGGTTCGCGCGCAAGTACGCCCCTCGTGGGAATTCACGGAGCCTGCAGGCGGTGCGGATTCCGACGAGGTGCGTGGATGGCCGGCAACGCCTGCCGGTTTCGGTCAGGGCGTACGCGTGGTTGCCAGTCGATGCTGAACGATGGCGACGACAGCCACGATCGCAACTCCGACGGCGAACAATCCCAAGGCAGCGGGCCATTCGTTGCCGACGGCCAGCAGCTCTCTGTTCTCGCCCTGCCACGGCCACAGTGCACGCAACGAACCCAACAGCAGGCCGGCAGCGGCGACCATCGCCAGATCGTGGTAGTTCGCCAGCAACCACTCGAGCACCCGAACGAAGCTGACCAACCCCACCAGAGCGCCCAGAGCGAACACGGCCAGGTAGGTCAGGTTCCGCTCGTCGACGGCCGTGAGCGTCGGCGCATACAGGCCGATGACCAGCAGAAAGAACGACCCCGATACTCCTGGCAACACGAGCGCACATATTGCGATCGTCGCGGCGAAGAACACCAGAATCAACGACGGATTCGACGCCTCGACCCCGGGTAGCGACGTGAGAACGACGACCCCGACAGCGAGAACGACGAACAGAACCACGGCGGACAGTCGGGACCGGGTGGTGGGGAAAGCTCCACGACTGATCTCCATGAACGGGATCGCCACAGACATCGCGATCATGCCCATGAACAGTGCCTTGGAGTAGACGGGCTGATCCGTGACGAAATCCGCCATGATCCCCGCCACCGAGAACACCATCAACAGCATGCCGACGCCGACCGTGACGAGCAGCCACCAATCGACCTGACGGATCTCGGCGCGCACGTCGGACCGTGTCAGCACGGCCTTGGGGATGTCCGTCAGATGCTTCGCCGACGCGATGGCCCTGGTGTAGATGCCGGTGACGAGGGCGACCGTGCCGCCGGAGACCCCGGGAACCGTTTCCGCCAGACCGATCAGGCCGCCGCGAACGACGTTGGTCGCCAATTCCGTCGCCGGCGGCCGCCCCCTGACAACCTCATCGAGTCCGGGTCGATCCTGCTCCTTGTCACCATGGTCGGAGGGCGTCTGCCGGTTCGTCGTCATGCCCGAATCGTCCCAAACGCCGCAATGCCGCTCGACACCGGCTCGACAAGCTCGGGTGTGATCGCACCCGCGAGCGAGCGTTCGACGGTTCGATCCGCCCTACCCTTACCGCCGCCACGAATCAGCTCCCCGTTCTTGTGAACCCGACGCCGATCGGAGTCGGGTATCCGAAACGGAGGAGCCGATCCGAGGTGGTCGGTCACAGAGACGGCCTCCGCGAACATCGGCGTGGATCCGAGTCCGCAGCGGAAGATCAGCGCGTGCCTGAACCGGTCACGTCCAGGCCAGTCGAGAGCGGTTGTCCCAGTACCTCTCTGGCGATTCTGCAAGTCCCGGATCGCTCGCTGCGATCAGTTCGCGGTCGATCGAGAGAGCTGCGACGTTCTGCTCGAGTTGCGCCGCGGTGGCCGCGCCGGAGAGCACGACATCGGCCCAGGGTTGGGCGAGTGCACTTGCCAGCGCCAGTGCGTCGCGGCCGATTCCGGCGGTGTCCGCGACGCGGGCGAGTGCAGACTCTTCGGCCACGAGTCGGCCGTTGGCCATGGCCTCTTTGACGACGACGAACCAGCCGGCTTCGTGTGCGCGTGCCAGGGCCGGGCCGACCGACGGCTCGAGGGGGTTCCACGTCGACTGCACCGAGCTGAACACCCCGATCTCCAGTGCAGCAGCCGCCACGTCGGCTTGATGTGGCCCGCTCGTGCTGATGCCGATTCGGGTACCACCCTCGGCTATGGCACGTAGGTCGTCGAGCAGGGCAGTATCACTCAGGGCCGGACTGTCCGGGGTGACGCTGTGGACCAGGTAGTGGTCCGGTGCACCGCCGAGGTCGCGCAGAGTCTGCGGCCACTGCTCGGCCAAACGGGCAACCGAGTGCTCCTTAACCTCGTGCACCTCGGCACCCCGCTGGAAATCGGCGACGTACGCGTATCCCCACTTGGAGCCGATCACCAGCTCGTCTCGCCGAGAAGGGTGTCGCGACAACCAGCTGCCGAGGAAGCGCTCGGCAAAGCCGTAGGAGCGCGCGACGTCGAAGTGTCTGATTCCGCTGTCCCATGCGGCGTCGAGTACTGCGTGGCACAGCTGCTCGAGGGCTGCCGGATCGAATCGCCCGTCGACGGCGTCGGAGTGCCCGACTGTCAGGTACTCGGGGCGTCCGAGTGCGGCAAGGCCGAGACCGAGTTGCGTCATGTCGTCAGTACTTTCGTTGTGCCGTGGCGGAAACAACCACCATATCTGCGACCGGACCGTGCTCGCGAGATCGATACCAGATGTTGCGAGACAGGATCATCGAGCTGAGACTGGGAAGTCGAGGTCCAATCGGATTGCGCTTGTAGCACGCGGACAAAGGAGAAAGCTGTTGACCGATTTTGCAGGTAAGCCCTTGATCAGCGAGATTAGACTTGCACGAGCTCGAGCCGGATTGAGTTGGGCCGCTTTGGCCGAGACCATCGACATGCCGGTGGCATGGACGGTGTCGGCACTCTACGGACAGCATCCTCTCAGTCACGCCCAGGCCGAACTGCTCGCCGAAAAACTGGGCATGCCCGACGGTTCGTTGTTCGAGCTGACCCTGGCTCCCTATCGCGGGTCACTGGACATCTCCTCGGACCCCACGGTCTACCGGTTTCACGAGGCGCTGCAGGTGTACGGCCCTGCGCTCAAAGAACTGATCGCCGAGGAATTCGGCGACGGCATCATGAGCGCCATCAACTTCACGATGAACATCGAACGACGCCCGCACGACGACGGAGATCGGGTCGTGGTGACGTTCGACGGGAAGTTCCTCGACTATCGATGGACCGAGTAGGCCGAAATCGACAGTCAGGGGGCCGATTCGGAAGATGGGCCGACCAGTGCGCGTCGCATCCATCCGTACACCCTCTCGTCGTTGAGCAAGGTGAAGTGATGTGCGCTCTTGATCGCCAGCCCGTCGTCCGGGCGAAGTCCTATGTCGCGCAGTTTGTTCCGTCCGCCGGCACTGTCGGTGCGAACCAGGCCGTCGCCCACGAAAATTCCGATTGGGTGTCGCGGGTTTCCTGTGATGACGGCGGACGCGTGATGATGCCGCACCCCGTCCGGAACCGAGATGTCCGCGGCTACTCCGACGTCGAATCCGTCGGCGTAGCTCGCATGTCCCTCGTCTGCGGTGATCGATCCGTGAATCAGGTCGCGGACTCCGGCGCTTCGACGCGCCAACAGGTTCGCGAACGGACGGGTCTCGGGCGCGAGTGCCAGCGCTGCCGTGGCGACGTGAACGCCGCGCGCAAGCGGCGCACCCAGATGTGGTGTCCCCAGGGTGAATACGTCCGTCAACAGCTCCACCCATCGGCGGCCGTTCTCCGCAGCGTGGTGTGCGGCGCTGCGCGAGACCAGCCCGCCCATGGAATGACCGACCAGGGTGATGCGGTGAACCCGTACTGGCCAGGCCGGCACGAGCTGTTCCAGCAGGTCCGACAGGTCGGCACCGTTGGTGGCAATTCGACGGCCGGTGTTGTAGCGCAGAAAGATCGAGGTTGTTCCGGCTTCGGAGTCCAGGCGCTCCCCGTACGTGGGTCGCCCACCGAGCCGCCATGCCGATTCGGTCTCGACGAGCCCGTGCAGGAACACCACGAGATGCGCTCCCGCGTCGGGAAACGCCGTGGCCAGAGCGCGGTACTTCGGAACTACCGGGCGTCCGTCGACACGTATCGACATCGGGTAGGCGAGGACTCGGGAACTGCGCTCCATGTCGTCACCGATGAGACCGTGCAGGACAGCGATGGTCTGAGCGCCGCGGGTGGTGTGCGACGGTGACGGCCGCGCATCGTCCTCGGTGATCTCGTCGCCGGTCATTTCGGAACTGCCGGTCAGCGCACCGACTGTCTTGGCTGCGCCGGAGCAGGCGGCGACGATGCTCGCGTAGGTGCCGGCGGCGATCGCGTCGTGCATCAGCTGTGTCGGCAAGACAGCCGGCCCTACGCCGAGTTTCACGGCGGCAAATGTGCGTCGTGCAATAGCCGAGTGAACTGCGCGAACACCACCGGCGGCCGACGCCAACTCGCGAAGCGTGATTTCTGCGAGTTCACCCAACTCCTGTGTGCGCTGAGTTTTCTTCCCCACTCGATTCAGTGTACGTGTGTCCACTGGATCCGTCAGGGCTGCGATGACTGCGGTTTCCCACGTCACCGTCGCTCGAAATACTCGTGGACCTGGCGTACCGACATCGCTCCTTCACCGACTGCGGATGCGACTCGCTTCACCGAGCCGCTGCGGACGTCGCCCGCCGCGAACAGGCCGGGTCGGCTCGTTTCGAGCGTCCCGCACAGCGCTGCTCCGATCTGCAGGGCGCCGTCTCCGCGAGCGAGAGCTGCGTCCGTACCGGTGACGACGAACCCGTGTTCGTCGAGTGCGATGGCGTCGGCAAGCCACCCCGTGTAAGGCGTCGCTCCGATGAACACGAACAGGGCGTGCGCCCTGATCGTGTCCTGTTCGCCCGTGCGGTTGTTCTCGACCACGACTTCGTCGAGGTATTTCTTGCCGCGGACCGCGCGAACCTCGGTGTGGCGATGCACGGTCACATGCGGGTGGTGTTCGATCTGGTCGACCAGGTAACGGGACATGCTCTTTCCGAGATCGTCATTGCGGATGAGCAAGTGGACGTCCGAAACATGTTCGGCGAGAAACACTGTCGCCTGGCCTGCGGAGTTGCCGCCGCCGACGATGGCCACCGGGTAGGTCCCGCACATGCGGGCTTCCTGATGAGTGGCGGCGTAGTACACACTCGTGCCTTCCAGTTCCGCGATACCGGGAACGGTCAACTTGCGGTACCGCGCGCCGGTGGCGAGCACGATGGACCGGCCGCGAACCGTGCCGCCGTCAGAGAGCCGGAGCACGTGGTATCCGGCTTCGGACGTCAATCCGGTCACCTCTGCCGAGACCAGGATGCGGGCACCGAACTTGTCGGCCTGGATCACGGCCCGCTCGGCCAATTCGGAGCCGGAGATTCCGGCCGGGAATCCCAGATAGTTCTCGATTCGGGAGGAGGTGCTGGCCTGTCCCCCTGCGGCGATCGTCTCCAGTGTCACCGTGTTCAACCCGTCCGAGGCTCCGTATACGGATGCGGCCAGTCCGGCCGGTCCTGCACCCACGACGACCAGATCGAACACGTCCTGGGCCGCGTTCGGCACGGAAAGTCCGACGATGCGTGCGAGCTCTGTGTTCGTCGGATTGCGCAGTACCTTCTCGCCGTGCCAGATGACGACGGGAACGTCTTCGGGGGCGATGTCCAGGCTGCGCAACAGCTGCTCCGCCCGCTCGTCCCGCTCGAGATCGATCCATCTGTGGGGCAATCGATTTCGCATTGCGAACTCTCGAAGCCGCAACGTGTCCGGTGAATAGCAGGACCCGATGATCCGGAACCCCGAGCCGAGCCCGATCAGCAGGTGCCGACGCAGGAGGTAGGCCCGCAGGATCAGATCGCTCAGCACTGGATCGTGGGCAACCAGTTCGCGCACCCGCTCGGCGGGAGTGACGAGCAGCTCGCCGTCTTCGATCGCTTCGGCGGTGTAGAACGCCACCTGGCCTTCGAGCAGTCCGAGCTCGCCCAAGAAGCGGCCGGGTCCGTGCACGCGCAGTATCCGACGTTCACCGTCCCGGTCACCCTCGTCGAGAACGGCGACCTTGCCGGACAGAACGACGAAGAAGTCGTTGCTGGGCGCACCCTCGCGTATCAGCACCTCTCCGGTACGAACCGATCGACGCGTGCCACCGACCTCGAGCACTGCGACCTGATCGTCCGTCAGCCGCGGGAACGCGCCGTGCTCGTCCGTGGTCTCGTCGACGACCGCTGGTCCGGCGTCCTCAGACGAAATTTCGGTCGACATAACACCACCTCCAATCTTCTCCGGGTTCCATCGACCGAACGATCGGATGGCCGACGACATGTGCGTGCGCGCTCGCGTGTTTTCCCGGCGAGGAGTCGCAACACCCGACGTGTCCGCACGTCAGACACAGCCTCAGGTGCACCCACGGGGTGCCGAGACGGAGGCATTCTTCGCAGCCCTGCGGGGTTCTGGGCACCACGGACCGGATTGCGTTCACGTGCGGGTCCACATGCACGAACGTCATGATGTCGCCTCCTTGTCTGCATTCTTCGACAGCGCTCGATCGAGCCATGCGCGTAGCTGGGGTACCGGGGCTGCACCGGCCTGCCGAGCGAGGACCTCACCTCGATCCATCACCAGCAGGGTCGGCACGGCGCGGACGGTGAATCGTTCGGACGTCAGGGGCGCGGCATCCACGTCGACCTTGACCAGCTTGATCCGCCCTGCTCGTTCTCCGGCGAGCTGTTCGAGCGCCGGGCTGACCATGCGGCACGGTCCGCACCAGGTCGCCCAGAGATCGACGAGTACGGGCACCGACGATTGTTCGGCGACCGCTGCGAAGTCCTCGTCCCGTGCTGCGGCGATCCACGGCAGCGGCTCGTGGCAGTTCCCGCACCGGGGTGTCCCGTCCGCTGCGGCAGGCACCCTGTTGACCTTGCCGCAGTGCGCGCACTTCACCTTCTCCGATTCCATGGCGACATCTCCTCTCAGGCCGCCGCGACGGCGGGTTCCGCATACGCGACGACGAGTTCTCCGTCGACCACCGTGACGGCGATGGTGCCGCCGGGTTCGATGTCCCCTCGCAGTAGCGCGCGACCGATCCTGGTCTCGACCTCGTGGGCGATGTATCGACGCAGTGGCCGTGCACCGTAGACCGGGTCGAATCCGCGTTCGGCGACGAGCCTGCGCGCGTCCGGGGTGATGTCCAGGTCGATCCTGCGCTCCGACAACCGGTTCCGAAGATCGGCGAGCTGCAACCCGACGATGTGCTCGATCTGGGGCAGGGTGAGTGGGGTGAACAGCACGATGTCGTCGACCCGGTTCAGGAACTCGGGACGGAAATGCCCACGCAGTTCCGCGAAAACCCGCTCGCGGGCGTTCGGCTCGATCTCGCCGTCGGGTGTGACTCCTTCGAGGAGATGCTGGGAGCCGATGTTGGAGGTCATGATGATGACTGTGTTCCTGAAATCGACCTGCCTGCCTTGTGAATCGGTGATCCGGCCGTCGTCGAGCACCTGTAGCAGGGTATTGAAGACATCTGCGTGCGCCTTCTCGATCTCGTCGAAAAGCACTACGGAGTAGGGCTTTCGGCGCACCGCCTCGGTGAGCTGTCCGCCCTCGTCGTACCCCACGTATCCGGGAGGTGCCCCGATGAGCCGGCTCACCGTGTGCCGCTCCTGGTACTCGCTCATGTCCAGGCGCACCATGTTGTCTTCGCTGTCGAAGAGAGCACCGGCCAATGTTTTTGCGAGCTCGGTCTTTCCCACGCCCGTCGGGCCCAGAAAGATGAACGACCCGATCGGCCGACGTGGATCACGGATGCCGGACCTCGCCCGGATCACCGCGTCCGCGACCAGCTGCACCGCCTCGTCCTGACCGACGACCCTCTCGTGCAGAATCTCGTCGAGCTGCAACAACTTCTGTCGCTCGCCTTCCTGCAGCCGAGCGACCGGGATCGAAGTCCACGCAGCCACGATTTCCGCGATCTCGTCCTCGGTGACCACTTCGCGCAACAGCGGGCTCCGGCATTGTCTGGTGGCCAGTTGCTCCTCTGCCGACTCGAGCCTGCGTTCGAGCTCGACGATCTCGCCGTAGCGCAACTCGGCGGCCCGATTGAGGTCGTAGGCGCGCTCCGCCTCCTCGGCCTCGTGGCGCAGGCGCTCGAGCTCGCTCCGAAGCTCTTGCACCCGGCGGATCGCCTGTCGTTCCGCCTCCCACTGAGCGTGCCGGGCATCGGCCTCGGCCCGCAGGTCGGCCAGCTCCTTGCGCAGCTCGTCGAGGCGCGCCTTGCTCGCTCCGTCGGTCTCTTTGGACAGCGCGGCATCTTCGATCTCGAGCCGGGTCACCTTCCGGGTGAGTTCGTCGAGTTCGGCCGGCATCGAATCGATTTCGGTGCGCAACCGAGCGCACGCCTCGTCGACCAGATCGATGGCCTTGTCCGGGAGAAAGCGGTCGGTGATGTAGCGGTGCGAGAGGGTGACGGCAGCGACGAGAGCGCCGTCCTGAATCTTCACGCCGTGAAACACCTCGAGGCGTTCGCGGAGTCCGCGCAGGATCGAGATGGCATCCTCGGCGCTCGGCTCGTCGACGAGGACGGTTTGGAACCGTCGCTCCAATGCCGCATCGGATTCGATGTGCTTGCGATACTCGTCGAGCGTGGTGGCACCGATCATGTGCAGCTCGCCTCGGGCGAGCATCGGCTTGAGCATGTTGCCGGCGTCGAGGGACCCCTCACCGCCTGCTGATCCGGCACCGACCACGGTATGCAACTCGTCGACGAACAACAGAATCCGCCCGTCGGCTGCCTTCACCTCGGCCAGTACCGCCTGCAGACGCTCCTCGAATTCCCCGCGGTACTTCGCACCGGCCACCAGGGAACCCATGTCGAGTGAGAAGATCGTTCTGTCGCGCAGGCCTTCCGGAACGTCGCCGCGGACGATCCGCTGGGCAAGGCCCTCGACGATCGCGGTCTTCCCGACGCCTGGATCGCCGATGAGAACCGGATTGTTCTTGGTCTTGCGGCTCAGGATCTGCGTGACCCTGCGGATTTCGGCGTCTCGTCCGATCACCGGATCGAGTTTGCCGGCCCGCCCCTCGGCGACGAGGTCGCGTCCGTACTTCTCCAGCGCGTCGTACGCACCTTCCGGGCTGGCCGAGGTGACGCGTTGATTGCCGCGCACCTTCGTCAGCGCTGTGAGGAAGGAGTCCCTGGTGATTCCATGACGGGCGAGAACTCGCCCTGCCGCAGTGGCCGAACCCTCTTCGGCGAGGCCCATCAGGAGATGCTCCACCGACACGTAGGAATCCTTGAGCCGCTTCGCCTCTCGCTCGGCGGCGTCGAGGAGCACGGACAAGCGTCGGGTGATCGTCACCTGACCGGTCCCGGCACCGGGGCCGCTGACCTTGGGCCTTCGCGAGAGTTCACCTTCCAGATCGGATTGCAGGGCATCGACCTCGGCACCGGCCTGCTCGAGCAATCGGGGCACCAACCCATCCTGCTGACCGACCAAGGCGAGCAGCAGGTGCTCTCCGTCGACCTCGGTGTGACCCATTCTGGTCGCAAGGCTCTGGGCCTCCTGCAGCGCTTCGCGCGACTTCTCGGTCAGGTTGCTGATGTCCATGTGGTTGTCCTCCTTCTGCGGGAAGATGCTTCGAGTGTCTCGATTCGTTCCAGCAGGTCGAGCACGAGCCCGATTGCCGAGTAGTTCAGGCCGAGACCGGTCCGCAGTCGTCGAATGCGGGCAGCATGGGCCACTTCGGTTGGTGCGAAGAACATTTCGCCACCTACGACGCGGTCGGCGTCGAGCAGACCGAGGGCCACGAGCTTCCGTGCCAGTTCCGGATGCAGCCCGGTACGTTCGGCGAAGGCGTCGGTCGACAGTTCGGTGCGACGAACCAGTACGTACCGGACCACCGGGTTCGGGTCGCTCATGTCTTTGTCCTCGGATCGAAGTTCGATTCTGCGGCCAACTGCTCGAACAGTGCGCGTTCGCGTGTTGTCGGTTTCGACGGCACCATCACCTTGATCTCGGCATACAGGTTGCCGTTGGTGCCACGTGGATTCGGCATTCCTTCGCCGCGCAGGCGCAGCTTCCTTCCAGTCGACGAGCCCGGAGCCACTTTGACTTTCGCCTCGCCACCCGGGGTGGTGACGGCGACGGTCGCCCCGAGAACCGCCTCCCATGGCGATACCGGGAGGTCGACGTGAATGTCTCGGCCCTGTACTCGGAACCGGGAATGTGGCTCGATCCGCACCACGAGGTACAGATCCCCTGGCGGCGCGCCGCCGTTGCTCCGTCCGCCTTGTCCGGCCAACCGAATTCGCTGGCCGTCCACGACCCCGGCCGGAATGTCGACGTCGTACTGCCGTCCGTCCAGCCCGAGCGTGCGTGTGCCGCCCCGATACGCCTCCTCGACCGTCAAGGCCAGTTCCGCTTCCTGATCGGCACCGGGAATCGGCCCGTACCCGCCACCGCCGCCGAACATCTGCCCGAAGAGGTCGTCGAGATCGACGCCGCCGTCGCCACCGGGACCGAAGTGCACGCGTCTGCCCCCGCGGTCGTATCCTCCGCCGCTGTTCCCGCCACCGCCGTACCCACCCGAGTTGGTGCGGGTCCGTTCGTCGTAATCCTCGGGGACACGCCGAAAGTCGGCACCGAACCGGTCGTAGCGTTTCCGGGTGTCCGGGTCGGACAACACCTGGTAGGCCTCGTTCATCTCCTTGAACGTGTCTTCCGCAGTGGGGTCCTTGTTCACGTCGGGGTGATACTTGCGAGCCAGCTTGCGGTAGGCCTGCTGGATCTCGTCGGTGCTCGCACCCCGCGGGACTCCGAGCGATTCGTAGTGGTCACGCGCCATCGGTGCTCACCCCTCGGGGCGGCTGACGACCACCGACGCCGGCCGCAGTTGCCGTCCGTCCTCTCCGTAACCCGGACGGACGACGTCGATCACGGTCCCGGACGGAAGGTCGGGCCGGACCACCACGCTGACCACTTCGTGCAATTGCGGGGAGAACGGAACTCCGACCTCGTCGTGACGCTCGAAACCGAACCGTGACAGCACCTGCACCGCCTGATCGCGGATCGCCTTGACGCCGTCGACAACGGTCTGCGAATCGCTGTCCGCATGTGCCAACGCAAGTTCCAGATTGTCCAGTACCGGCAGCCACGCCGCGGACACCTTCGTCACCTCCGCGGCCCTTTCTCGCTCCAGGTCCTTGGCATACCGCTTGCGCAGGTTGTCCAGATCGGCAAGGGCTCTGCGCCAGCGGTCGTCGAGTCGAGCCGCCTCGGCGCTCGTGTCGGCATGATCCGGTACCGTCTCGGTTCGATCTCCCTCCGTGACGTCGGCCGCTGGTTCGGGTGTCGAATGATCTGCAGCCCTTTCCATCTCGTGCCTCAGCTTCGATCGAATTCGGCGTCGATCACGTCGTCGTCATCGGTCGAGGCCGCGTCCGCGCCACCGACCTGACGTCCGTCACCGCCGTCCTGTACCGGCACGAGCCCGTAGAGGAGCTGTTGGAGCTCGGAGGCGAGTGGTTGTACATCTGCAGGCGAAGCGCCGTCCTTCACGGCCTTTCTGGCATCGGCGATCAGCATCTCGGCCCGTGCCCTGTCGTGCGGTGGCGCGCTGTCGCCGAGTTCGGCGAGTCGCCGTTCCACCTGATACGCAACGGAATCGAGTTCGTTGCGCGCGTCGACAGCTTTGCGCAGCGCCTCGTCATCGCCCCGATTCCGTTCGGCCTCGGCCAGCATGCGTTCGACCTCGCTCGGGTCCAGATTGCTCTGCTCACTGATCGTGATGCTCTGTTCCTTGCCGGTGTCCTTGTCCCTGGCCGTGACATTGAGGATGCCGTTGGCGTCGATATCGAACGTGACCTCGACCTGGGCGTCGCCGCGCGGTGCGGGCCGGATGTCTTCCAGACGGAAACGTCCGAGCGAACGGTTGTCGGCGGCCCGCTCGCGTTCGCCCTGCAGCACAACGACATCCACGGCGGACTGCTCGTCCTCCGCGGTGGAGAACACTTCGCTGCGGCGGGCCGGGATGGTCGTGTTGCGCTCGATGATCTTGGTCATCACCCCGCCCTGTGTCTCGACGCCGAGAGACAACGGGGTGACGTCGAGCAGCAGCACGTCGGAGACCTCGCCCTTGAGTACGCCGGCTTGAACCGCCGCGCCGAGAGCCACGACTTCGTCCGGATTGACGCCCATGTGGGGGTCCTTGCCGCCGGTGAGCCGGCGAACCAGGGCTTGCACCGCCGGGATGCGCGTCGAACCACCGACCAGAATCACTTCGTCTATGTCGTTGGCGGTGACCTTGGCATCACTCATTGCCTGCTTCACCGGGTCGAGGCAGCGCTCCACGAGATCCGCCGTCAGATCCTCGAACTTCGATCGCATGACGGTGGTCGTGAGGTGCTTGGGACCGTCCGAATCGGCGGTGACGAACGGCAGGTTGACCTGGGCCTGGGTCACCGAGGACAACTCGACCTTGGCCTTCTCTGCGGCCTCGAAAAGGCGCTGCAATGCCTGTGCGTCCTTGCGTAGATCGATGTTCTCCACCTGCTGGAAGTCGTCGGCGAGGTAGTCCACCAGGCGTCGATCGAAGTCGTCCCCGCCCAGGTGAGAGTCGCCGGCCGTCGACCGAACCTCGACGACACCCTCGCCGACGTCGAGCAAGCTCACATCGAAGGTGCCGCCGCCGAGGTCGAAGACCAGTACGGTTTCGTGGACCTGCTTGTCCATGCCGTACGCCAGCGCCGCAGCGGTCGGCTCGTTGATGATCCGTAGGACTTCGAGGCCCGCGATGCGGCCGGCGTCCTTGGTGGCGTTGCGCTGTGCGTCGTTGAAGTAGGCCGGAACTGTGATCACCGCTTCCTTGACCTTCTCGCCGAGAAACTTGCTCGCGTCGTCGACGAGCTTGCGCAGGACGAGGGCACTGATCTCCTCCGGCGCATACTTCTTGCCCCGCACATCGATTCGGGCCTCGCCGTTGTCACCGGGCGCGATGTCGAAGCTGACCGCTCTTGCCTCATCGGAGATCTCGTCGTAGTGACGTCCGATGAAGCGTTTCGCCGAGTAGATCGTGCCCTTCGGGTTCAAGATCGCCTGCCGTCGGGCAAGCTGACCCACCAGCCGTTCTCCGCTCTCGGTGAAGGCCACCACCGACGGCGTCGTCCGCGCTCCCTCGATATTGGAGATCACCACCGGCTCGCCGCCTTGCCAGCTGGCGATGACGGAGTTGGTGGTGCCCAGGTCTATACCCACAGCTGTCGCCATGACTCGTTCCTTTCGATAGGTCCGGCCGGTGAGCATGTGGACGGCGTCGTCCGTTACCCCGACATCGGCGAAGACTTGGTAGTGAGGTGGTTGTACTGGCTGGTACGAGTCGAGATCGACTCGCCTGTCGGGCAACGCAGGTCGGGAAGGTAGCCGGCAGGACGCAGCGCCGAAATGACTTCTCGAGAACGAATCAAGTTGATAGACAGCACTATTCGACGCGGCGACTAGGTTCACCGACCTGAACTCCTTGGTCGCGATCGTCGTCGTCGGCGAGTGTCGGTCGTTCGATATTTCTGTATCCGTGCGGAATTCGATCGACCTGTCAGTCGATCGAGTAGATCGTGATCTTCGAGCCGATACGCGGTGTGGGCGGTTCGCAGCAGCACACTGAATTGACCGGTAACCCAAAACGTTGGCACATCAACATGTTTCGCGACGTGACCGAAATTCGGCCGGCGCTGCACCTGGCGTGTCTATTCCCTCTACCGGTCGAGTCTCCTCTCTCGGCTGCGAGATTACTAGGGGCAAAACCAAATTCGTTCTTGCTCGGACTGCAGGCCCTTCCCTTTGCCGGTCCGAGGTGTGATGCTTAGCCGTGTCCACCACCTCGAACAGGAGAATCGTCATGGTCACCAAGGCACTGCTGGTCCGACTCGAAGCCAAGCCCGGCAAGGAAGATGCAGTCGAGGAGTTTCTCCGGTCGGCCCAACCGCTCGTCGAACAGGAGCCCGGCACCCGACCCTGGTTGGCGGTACGGTTCGGCCCATCGACGTTCGGCATCGTCGATGCTTTCCCGGACGACGCCGCCCGTGAAACGCATCTGAACGGACCGGTCGGCCAGGCTCTCGGCGAACGGGCGGACGAACTCTTCGCCTCGCCGCCCGAAATAAGCTACCTCGATGTACTCGCCGAGAAGCTCTGACCTGGACTGCACACTTCGCTCACCTGCGAGCCCGACTGTCGTTGTGAATTGTTGGCCCGCTTCGGTTGTCCGCTCGGGTGTGTGCCGACAACATGTCCACGCTGAGTGAGATCGGTTGTCCCAGTTGCATTCCGGTGATTCTGCGAGGTGCGTATCGTTCGTCGATCGGTTCGCGGACACCGGCGCTGTGACGCGCCGATAGGGGTGGGCACGACCGGGTCTCGGCGCGAGTACCGTCGGCTCAGTCTCGGCGGCCGACCACCGGGTTCAGTTCGGAGGCCGCGAGGCCGCCGGGCTCGACACCGGGGAGGAACTCGCGCCACGTGCCACTGATCAGTGTCGGCGATTCCACGACCCGAGCCCCGTCGGCGAAATAGGTGGTGGCCAGTGCTCGGCGCGGCTGTGTCGTCCGGTTCGGCCCGGCGGTGTGGAAGCACAGCGCGGAGTGGAAGGACACGTCGCCCACTTCGAACGGTTCCGATGCCACCGCCACGCTGCGCTCGACGAAGCGCTGGGCGACGGCCTCGTCGTACGACGTGCCGACCTTGTCGAACTCCAGATCTGCGACCTCGTCGAGCACGTCTGCTCCGCGCGCGAACGACAGCGGACCCATGCGGCCGGGGATGGCCGACATCGGCATCCACGCGGTGACCGCCTGGACGGTCTGCAGTGGGAAATGCTCCGCGTCGTGATGCCAGGGCGTGCGTCCACAGCCGGGCTCCTTGGACAGCGCGTTGTCGTGGTAGAGCCGCACGGCCGGTTCGTCCAGCAAGGCTGCGGCCAGGCCGCCGATCCGGGGCGAGAGTGCCACGGCACGCATCAGGTCGTCGTGGAGCCACATCTGCTCCAGTGCGGTGAACCGACCGGCGACGTTCTCGCCGTGCTCGGCGCGCAGTAGCTCCTCGAGGCGCTCGGCGAGGCGTCGTACCACGGCAGGGGAGAACACGGCGGGCAGCCGCACGAAGGCCTCCCGAGCGAAGGACTCGACCGCGGCCGGGTCGAGGTCGTACGGCTCGGCAAGCTCACGCTCGACCTGCTCGTCCGTGGCCGCGTCGACGTCCGGCAGGCCCGGCCCGTCGACCAACTCGGCGGGTGCATGGTCGTTGGCAGCAAGCGTGACGTACCAGTCCCACCAGTCCTGATCGTCGCCGGCCCAGTCCTGATCGATACCGCCATCGCGATTCTGTTCGGGGAGCCTGTCGTTCGTCAGAGCCACAGCAGGGCCGCCTCGTGCGAGAAGGTGTAGGAACCCGACGCGTCGCGACAGGAGGCAAGGTAGTCGCCCAGCACGGGTGCCGCCTCCATCTCCTCCAGCGACACGGAGTCGTCGAAGGCGCAGCGCTGCAGAAAGCCCTCGGCGACAACACGATCGGATGTCCCGGTGGTGTACGTGACGCGCTGGTCACGCACATCCGCGCCGGCTCGAATCAGCGCGTCGCGCACCTGCTCGGCCGTCGTGTACGGGGTCGCGTCACGCACGCCTGCGCGAAAGGCGTCGTAGAACGCCAGGTAGTGGGAGCTCGCCGTGGCCTGCGCGACCAAACCGAGGCCGCCGGGGGCCAGTGCAGCCACGAATCGTTCTGCCGCGGAGTCCAATTCCGCTGGCGGAAGGGCGTACAGCGCGTGGGTGGCCCACACGATGTCGTACCCGGTCCGATCGGCGGGTAGGTCCTGCAGGGTCATCACCAGGTCGTCTCGAGGCACGAACGGTGTGCCGAGCGCTCCGCGCGCCTCGGCCACCGAGAACGCAGACGGGTCGAGCAGGTCGTAGGCCAACTCTGGCACCGTCGACAGATCGGTGTAGCGGCGTAGAGCGGTGGGGAACTTGCCGCTGCCGCAGGCCACGTCGAGCAGCGACCAGCCGTCGCGGCTGTGCTCGGCGAGCAGGGCGGGCCAGTCGGCGGCCAGTGCCAGTTGGTGGTAGTCCTCGGTGGCCAGGGCGTAGAAGGCCTCCATGCCTGTGCGGCCGGCCTCGCTCCAGTGCTCGAGACTGCGCTCGGCTGTGTCTCCGTTGCTCATGGCACTCCTCTCGGGAAGCCAACCGCAACGCATTCCCGGGTGCGTCGTGGTTCACTCGATGTGGTGTCCAACATAGCTCCGTATCAGTCGAGCGACGCCGCAGCCGGGTTCCTCGACGCGTTACGCGCCCTGCGGCGTGACTCCGGGCCTCTGCCCGGTCTCGCGCCCGACTCCTACGCCCGAGACCACGCCGCTTTCGAGCGACTGTCCGACCAGCGCGGTCTTATCGCCGAGCACTTCGCCGCCCGGCTGGCAGCGATGGGGGATGGACCGATCTCGGTGCTGTCGGTGGGCTGCGGTGACGGGTCGCTGGACGTCCGGCTTGCCGCAGGTCTGGTGCAGCGGCTGTCCGGGGAACCGGTGCGGTACGTGGGCATCGACCCCTGGCCCGGGAGCGTGGAGCTGTTCACCGCCAGGATGGCCGCGCTGACGACCGACGAGCTCAGCGTCGATGCGCACGTCGCGTCCTTCGGTGACGCCCCGGTCGACGAGACTTTCGACGTCGTGTTGTTCGTGCACTCGATGTACTACGTCGCCGACGTGGGGGCGACGCTGCGAAGCGCTCTCGACCTGCTGCGGCCCGGCGGTGAGCTGTGGGTGGCCGTTGCACCGTCGGCCGCGCTCAACGCTCTGGTGGGCGTTCTCGCCCCGCCGCTCGAGGGCCACCGGCAGTGGTTCAGTGCCGACGTCGAGAAAGCCTTCGTCGACGGCGGGATCGCAGTGGACGACGTGGCCACTCTGGACGCGTTGGTCGACCTCGCCTCTGCCAGCGACGAGGTACTCGACTTCGCGGTGCAGGCCCGGCTGACTCCCGAGTTGTACGGCACCGTGCGGGCCTATCTCGACGCGGTCTCGGTGCCGGGCACCGACGGCAGACTTCGGGTGCCGCACCCGGTCGACGTGTTCGCCGCAACCCGTCGTTGACCGGTCGCGCTGAGGATCTGTGCCGGCGATGTGCGGCCCGTCGCCGCGAATGAGCTCCTCGGGGGTCGGACAGACGCCCCTCGTCCTGAGCCACAGCGCGCGAACGGGGTGTGGATTGCCACCGGAGGCGAAAATCTTCGATTACATATTGACACGAAGGCGTTCCTAGTTGCATGGTGAACTGAGAACGGTGCCGTTCCTGTTTGGTGCCGATGACGGAATGTGGAGGAATGTCATGGCGTCGAGCGCGGCACTGATGTCTCGGAAGTGGGTGACCGGGCGAGCGGTCGGTCGCCGGATCGAGGAACTCGACCCGGTTGTCGGCAACGAGGAAGCCACGCATCTGAGCCTCGAAGTCCGTTATGGCGACGCCATTTTCGCTCATGCCGCGTACACCGTGGCTTTCGCTCGGCAGGTGGCGATTCCGTCGATCGCGCGAATTCTGTACCGCACCGGTACCGGCGACATGATGCACGACGTGCGCAGACGCAACGACGACACGCTGCTCTTCTTCGGGGAGATGCTCCATCACGGCCACTCGAGTGAATACGGACGATCGTTCATCGACCGCATGGAGCAGATCCACTCACGATTCGGTATCACCGACGACGACAAGCTGTACACACTGGGATCGCTGGCCTTCGAGCCGGACCGCATCGTCGAACACCTCGGGCTCAGCGTCTTCACCGACAACGAGCGCGAAGCTCGTTTTCACTTCTGGCGTCAGGTCGGAGAGTACATGGGCCTCGATGTTCCGCAGACGCGAGAGCGCTTCTTGCGCTGGACCTTCGACTACGAGTCTCGGTACGCGCACACCGACGGTGCCCGCAAGATCGTCGATCAATTGTTCGTCGATTGGCAGGAGCGATGGTTCCCCGGTCGGACGAGGCGCTTCGCCGACGGCATTCTGCTGTCGGTGTTCACCGAGGACCTGCGTGCGATACATCGATTGCCTGAGCCGTCGCGAGGCCATCGGCTTGTCGTACCGCCGGCGATCGGGGCGTACCTGGCATTTCAAGGCGTTCGCCCGCATCGGCCCCACCGATCCTGGTCCGACCACTTCGGAACGCGGCATCCCAAGCCACTGGACATTCCGACGCTCGGCCACCGCAAGCCCATCGCGCGCACGATTCGTCCGACAGGAGAAAGCCATTGATGGACAACAAAGTCACGAGTACTCCGTGGCGTGCACTCGACGCGACCAAGACGCCTCAGCACCGCTGGGTCCTCGATTCGTCTGAATCCACGTCACATGGCAGTGGACGTAAGACGTTGCGCTGACCGATAGTGGTCTGATGGACACGCTGAATCCCGATGTACCCGACGACGTCTTCGCCGACGTGTTGAAGCAGATTTCGCAGTTCGTGCGCTCGCGTGTCGTCCCGCGCGAACTCGAGATCATGAACACCGATGCCATTCCGGAGGATCTGCGCACGCAGGCTGCGGAGATGGGATTGTTCGGCTACGCGCTTCCGCAGGAGTGGGGTGGGCTGGGTCTGAATCTGATTCAGGATGTCGAGTTCGCCATGGAGCTCGGGTACACCTCTCTGGCGCTGCGATCGATGTTCGGTACCAACAACGGAATCGCCGGGCAGGTGCTGGTGGGGTTCGGCACCGAGGAGCAGAAGGCGACGTGGTTGCCGGGCATGGCGTCCGGTGACATCGTTGCGTCCTTTGCACTGACCGAGGACGGGGCCGGATCCAATCCGGCGGGCCTCAAGACCACTGCGACGGTGGACGGCTCGGGCTGGGTGATCAACGGCAGCAAGCGATACATCACCAATGCGCCGATCGCGAACATGTTCGTCGTCTTCGCGAAACTGGATCCGAAACCGGAGAGTGGCAACGGTATTGCGGTATTCCTGGTTCCCGCCGACGCCGCGGGAATCGAGGTCGGCATCAAGGACGCGAAGATGGGGCAGCAAGGTTCGGGCACGTCCGACGTGAACTTCACCGACGTACGTGTCGAGGCCGACGCGTTGGTGGGCGGCAACAGCGATATCGGCTACAAGGCGGCGATGACGTCGCTGGCGCGGGGGCGGGTGCACATTGCTGCGCTGGCCGTCGGTCAGGCGCAGCGGGCATTGGACGAATCGGTTTCGTATGCCGCGGCGTCCACGCAGGGCGGAGAGCCGATCGGGAACTTCCAACTGGTGCAGGCCATGATCGCCGATCAGCAGGTCGGTGTGATGGCGGGCCGGGCCATGGTCCGTGAGGCTGCGCGGGCGTGGGTGCAGGAGACCGATCGGCGTATCGCACCGTCCGCGGTGAAACTCTTCTGCACCGAGATGGTGGGCAAGGTGGCCGATCTCGCCGTCCAGATCCACGGTGGTGCCGGATACATGCGTGAGGTTCCGGTCGAGCGCATCTATCGGGATGTGCGACTGCTGCGCCTGTACGAGGGCACGAGCGAAATTCAGCGACTGATCGTCGGCGGCGGCCTGATCCGGGCCGAACAGAAGCGTAACTCGTAAGCGCGGTTCGGCTCGATGGAAATGCTCGGAGGGATACTGGTTTCCATGACTGACGCCACGTCCTTCAGAATTCTTCGCTCCGACCATGTCGGATTCTCTGTCGGGTCGCTCGATGACGCCCTTCGATTCTGGACCGACGGTCTCGGAGCAACCCTCGAACGGACGGGGGAGATGGGCGGGGAATTTCTGGGAGAGGTCACCGGAGCACACGGAGCGGCAGTTCGGATGGCGGTGGTCACCGTTGCGGGTCAGACGATCGAGCTGCTGGAGTACCGCGATATTCGCGGAGAGTCTGGGTCGTCTCGACCCTACGATCCGGGTTTCGCCCACCTTGCTTTCGAGGTCGACGACCTCGATGCGGTCCTGACGCGCATAGCGGAGTTCGGGTGGACGGCGCAGGGAACTCCACAACCGATTGCCGGCGGCACCAAGGTGGGCACCCGAGTCATGTACGCAGTGGGCCCGAATGGAGAGGCCATCGAATTCATGGAGCCGCCGCGGTGACGATCAGGCAGGTGCGCGCAGGAAGTCAGGTTCCGCAGAAGGTCCGAAAACCGGCACTGAAGTTCTCGGGCGCAGGCAGGGCGTAATCCGCCCGGTCATCGTGTCGGTCGAACGGCGATGTGACGACCTCGAGAAGACGCTCGAAGGGCCCGAGATCGCCGGTAGTCGCAGCCTGGAGCGCAGCGTCGACCAGGTGGTTGCGGGGAATGTATGCCGGGTTGACGCGGTCCATACCGTCGGCGACGGATAAAAAGTCCTGTCCCCGAGCCGAAACCGCAGTCCGCCAACTCTCGAGCCAACTCCTGGAAGCGTCGGGTGGGACGAGGGAGTCGAACGGTGCCGAATTCCCGCGTAGGTTCTCGGCGAGGGCGCGGAAAGTCATGGTCCAGTCGGCTCGGTGGTCCGTGAGCAACCGGTGCAGGTCGTCGACGAGAGCGCCGTCGACTGCACCCTCGTCCAGGCCGAGTTTCGCGGCCATCGCGGCAGAGTAGTGCCGTCGGTAGCGATCCCCGTAGGTGTCCAGGACCGCGGTCAGGGCGGTGATCGCGAGATCGGGAGTCGAATTCACCAATGGCAGCAGTGTTTCGCCGAATCGCGCCAGATTCCACCCGAGAACGGCGGGTTGGTTGCCGTAGGCGTAGCGTCCACCGTGGTCGATGGAGCTGAACACCGTGGCGGGATCGTAGGCGTCCAGGAAGGCACACGGCCCGTAGTCGATGGTCTCGCCGGAAATCGTCGTGTTGTCGGTGTTCATGACACCGTGCACAAATCCGACCGACATCCATTGTGCGACAAGGGACGCCTGAGCCTCGACGACGGCCTCGAAGAATGCGAGGTAGCGATCCTCGGGTGCTCGCTCGACGAATTCGGGGTAGTGGCGGGCGATCGCGTAGTCCGCGAGGGTCTGCGCGAGTCCTTCTCTTCGGGCGGCGAACTCGAAGGTGCCCACCCGCAGATGGCTCGACGCGACCCTGGCCAGTACCGCGCCGGGCTGCGGACCTCCCTCTCGCACCACCTGTTCTCCGGTCGTGACGACGGCGAGTGAGCGGGTGGTGGGGATGTGCAGCGCATGCATCGCCTCGCTGATCAGGTACTCGCGCAGCATGGCTGCCACCACCGCACGCCCGTCACCACCGCGCGAGAACGGCGTGGCACCGGAACCCTTGAGATGCAGATCGATCCGACGGCCCTGATCGTCGCGAAGCTCACCGAGCAGCAGCGCTCGGCCGTCCCCGAGCAGTGGCTGGAAGTTGCCGAACTGATGACCCGCGTAGGCCATGGCCACGGTGGCGGTCTCGGTCGGAGAAATGGACCCCGACAGCACGCCTGCTCCGTCCGGAGTGCGCAGCGACGCAGGGTCGAGCGCGAGCGACCGGGCCAGGCCGTCGTTGAGCATCAGTACGCGAGGATTCGGTGCGTGGGTGCCCTGCCACGGCAGGGTGACGCCGGGAACCTGGTCGGCCAAGGTCGACTCGAACCCGAATGGGGGCAGGCTCGTGGTCGAAACGCCCGGTCCGAAAGATTCGCTCATGGTTCAGGGGTACCACGAATCGTGGCACCCAATCCCCGGGGCAGTGCAGTCCGATCCCGATCAGCGGCGAGAGACTGCCGTCACGCTGGTGTTCTGCTTCCCTTCGACGGTCTCGTACCCGGCCGCCGCATCGAAACGGATGTGCACCCGTCCGCTCTCGCCGTCCACCGACACCCGCGCCCGCACTCGATACACCTCGGCGATGAGTTCTTCGGTCAGCACGTCCGCAGGTGTTCCGCCTGCGACGACCTTGCCGTCCTGGAGCACGAGCACCTCGTCGCAGAACATCGCGGCCAGATTCAGGTCGTGCAGCGCAACGATGCTGGTGATCGGCAGACGAGCGACGAGGGCCAGCAATTCGAGCTGGTGATGGATGTCGAGGTGGTTGGTCGGCTCGTCCAGCAACATCTCGCGAGGCTGCTGGGCGAGTGCGCGTGCAATGTGCGCCCGCTGCTGCTCACCGCCGGACAGCGTGCGCCACAATCGACCCGCCTTGTCGGTGAGTCCGGTCTGCGCGAGTGCGTCGTCCACTGCGTCGTCGTCGAGGTCGCTTCCGCCGAATGCCCCGCGATGGGGGATCCGTCCCAGACGTACGACATCGCCCACCGTCACGTCGACGTCGGTGTGCGCGTGCTGTCCGACGACCGCGACGGCGCGGGCGATGTGTTTGCGTTTGAGCGAACCGAGCTCGGCACCGTCCAGTTCGACGACGCCGGAGGTGGGCGACGCGGCCCCGGCCAGCAGGTGGAGCAGCGAGGACTTACCGGAACCGTTGGGCCCCAACAATCCCACCGTTCGGCCGGGCGCGGGGTGCAGCGTCACTCCGTCGACCACGAGAGCGCCGCCGCGCTTCCATGAGACGTTCGACGCGTGCAGTGTCATCGAATTCCTCTCTTGCGAGCCATGATTGCGATGAAAGCGGGAACGCCCACCAACGCCGTCCCGACGCCGACCGGCAGTGGGGTCGGGGCGAAGGCGACTCGGGAGACGGCGTCGACCCACACCATGAAGATCGCGCCGATGACGGCAGTGGTGGGCACGAGGCGGCTGTGGTTGGGCCCCACCAACAGTCGCGCCGCGTGCGGAAGAATGAGGCCGACGAAGCCGATGGCACCGGCCACGCTGACGAGTGTCGCGGTGATCAGGGCGGTTCCGACGAGCAGTGCCAGGCGCACCTTCTTGACGTCGAAGCCCAACGAGGACGCCACCGAGTTGCCGAATGCGAACGCGTCGAGCACGTATGCGTAGTAGCAACACACCACTGCGCCGATGCCCGCCACCGTCACGCACAGCACGACGTCGTTCCATCGCACTCCCTCGAACGATCCGAGGAGCCAGAACATCACGCCGCGGGTCTCGTCGGAGTCCGCGAACGCGAAGATCACGAACGAGGTGAGAGCAGAGAACAATTGGGTGGTCGCGACACCGGCGAGGATGACGCGGTCGTTTCCGCTGCCGGACATGCGGGCGAGGAAGAGTACGAGCGCGAACGCGACGAGCGCGCCGATGAACGCGCCGCCCGACAGACCGAGTGCGGCACCGCCGACACCGAGAACGCCGACCACGACGGCTCCCGTCGACGCACCCGAGGACACCCCGAGCACGAACGGATCCGCCAACGGATTGCGCAGGAGCGATTGCATGATGACGCCGCAGATCCCGAGCCCGACGCCACTGGCCGCAGCGACGAGTGCTCGGGGGAGCCGCTCCTCCCAGACGATGGCGTTCTTCGACACCTTCACCGGCACGTCGGTGACGCCGAGATGGTTGAGCACCACATCGCGGACGTTGACCAGAGAAATGTTCGCCGGCCCGAGCGTGATTGCGACGAGAACCGACACCACACACAGCGCGACACCGCCCAGCAGGGCCAACACCCAACGCCACAGGTGGCGGGAGGTCTGCGATCGCTTGGCGGTGCGCTGCGGGGTGATGGTCGCGGTCAGGACGACAGTCCCAGGTCGCGCAGTCCGGCCGACACCTTCTCGACGCCGTCGACGGCCCGGATCGACGGGTTCATCTCCGCACCGTGCAGCGAGATGTAGCGCTTGTCGCGGACGGCCGCCATCGTGCTGGTGACGGGGTCGGACTCGAGGAATGCGATCTTGTCGGCGAGTAGATCACCGGGAAAACGGTTGCGCGCCAGGTCGCCCAGTACGAGGACCGTCGGATCTCGATCCACCATGGTCTCCCAGCCGACGGCAGGCCAGTCGTCGTCGGTGTCGGCGAAGACGTTCGTCATTCCGACCGTCCTGGCGAGCAGGTCGGCCGAGCCGCGTCCGCCTGCGATGTACGGGCTCTTGGTGTCCGCGAACCAGAATGCCACGGAGACATCGGATGTCGCATTGGTCGCGGTGGCGTCGGCCATGCGGGTCTTCAGTTCGTCGACGAATTCGGCACCGCGCTCGTTGACGTCGAAAATCGCCGCGAGTTCGGTGATCTCCTGGTACAGCGACTCCATGGTGAGCGACGTCGTCCGGGTGTTGCCCCCGTTGACGCTACGACCGGCGTCGCAGTCGGTGGGTGAAAGATACGTGGCGGCACCGGTTTCGGTGAAGCGCGAACGCTGCGCGACGCCGCCCTGCTCGAAGTGGCGTCCGAACGATGCGGTGACGAAATCGGGTTCGGTATCGACCACGACCTCGTAGGTGGGAGCATTGTCGGCCAGTCGGGGAACCGAGGCGTTCGCGTCGGCGAGGTTCTCACGAACCGGATCGGTCCAGGACGCCGTGCCCACCATACGATCCTGAACACCTAGCGAGAGAAGGATTTCGGTGGAGTTCTGATCGAGTGACACCACTCGCTGCGGGGCGGAGTCGAAGGTGACCGACTCGCCGCAGTTCTCGATCGTCAGCGGATACGACGTCCCGCCGTCGGTGGCTGCCGCCGCCGCGTCGGGTACCTCCTCGGATGCTCCGCAGGCGACGAGCGATCCGACCAGGGCGGCAGCGGCGGCGAGGGTGCCGACGCGGCGACGAACGTTGAGCACGTGGAATGTCCTTCGGGTTCAGACAGCAACGAGCCGCCGGGGATTACCCGACGGCGCAGCGCGCCCGGGGCGCGCATGAGCACAGGCTAACCTTTGCCCGGCTGTGACGGAAATCGTCGGTTTCGATCACGTCCGAAACGACCTGATGCGCGCCATACTCGACCTATGGCCGACTTCGATCAGATGATCATCGACGAGTTCCGGAGCAACGGCGGACACGTGTCGACGGCAGGATTCGGTGATGCGCTCGTCGTGCTCCACTCCATCGGAGCCAAGAGTGGTGAGGTCCGGTTGAACCCGCTCATGGCGATTCCGGAGCACGACAGCTGGCTGATCGTGGGCTCGGCCGCCGGCTCACCGAAACATCCCGCGTGGGTGCACAATCTGCGTGCACACCCCACCATCGACGTCGAGGTTCCCGGCGACGGTGCCGTCCGGACCATCGCGGTGAACGTTACCGAAATTCCCGACGACGAGTGGGACGCGAACTGGCAGAAGTTCTTGGACGCGTCCGAGGGCTTCGCGAAATACGTCGAGACGGCGGAGGGACGGCGGTTCCCGATCTTTCGGTTGACGCCCGCCTGACCTGGCGTAGGCGCTACATCGTTCCGGTTTCAACGAGCATCGCGCCCCCTGGCAGAATGAGGCCGTCGCCACGGGACTCGGGGTCGGCTCGGTGCAGAAGCGTCGGGTCGTGGTGACGTCACTCTCGTACCCGAAGGCCACATCCACATGCATCTGCTTCGACGATGGTGGTCGTTTCCCGCCGATTTCGCCTGGTCGGCTGCCTATCATCGAATGAGTCCGTTGCTGAGCCGCGTCCACGTCGCGGTGGGCGTCTGGTGCGGATTCTTCGCGGCGTTGTGCGTCGCCGCTACACACACTCCTGCAGGGTTCGACTCCGATTCTGCCGAGAGAGCCGGCTATGCGATCGCCGTGGCGAACATGTTCGTCGGAGCCGCGTGGGTGCGCGGACCGTTTCCGACCGAGAAGGTGTCTCGGTTGTTCGTCGCCTACATCGAGGTGGTGATCGCGGCCGTGTTGTTCCTGTTGGCAGATCCGTTCGTCGCGCTCCCCGGCGCGGCGGCCCTCGGAATCATCGGCAGCTACATAGCGGTCTTTCACAGTCCGAAGATGTTCGTGGCTCATCAGACCTTGTCCGTTGCGGTGATCGGAGCCCTGTTGTTCAGGGCTGTCTTGGAGCCATCGGCCGACGTGGTGCTGGCATACGCCTACGTGATTCTCCTGACCCTGATCTTGTTCTCCGCGCCGATACTGACTCAGGCACTTCTGTTGGTGTTGCGCAGCGACGCGGCCACTGCCTTCTACGATCCTCTGACCGGGCTGAGGAACAGACGAGGGTTGGACGCGGCGATCACTGAGCGAGGCAACGCCCCGGACATACACGGTGGTTCGGCGGCGGTGCTCGTCCTGGATCTGGACGGGTTCAAGCTCGTGAACGACCGGTTCGGTCACGCATACGGTGACGTCGTACTTCGAGTGACTGCGGAAGCGATCGACGCGGCATTCCCGCCGCCCGCCATCACTGCGCGTACCGGCGGCGAAGAATTCGTGATCCTCACCTGGGTCGACACAGACGCGGCAATCGAACAGGTCGCCGAGCTACAGACACGACTGGCAGCAGACCCGGAGGTGGGCGTCACGGTCAGCGTCGGCGGTGCTGACCTCGAGGCCACGTCCGTTGCTCGCGATTTCCGCCGGGCATGGAGCCGAGCGGACGTCGCGATGTACGCCGCGAAGCGGGCGGGCGGAAACTCGGTGTCGTTCGACGGGTGAACGGTCGAGGAGTCAGCCCTTCGGAAGTCAACGACACGCTGGAGAAGTACCCGTCGCTCAATCGACTTCCGAGCCGCGAAAGCTCACGGCCGCGTAATTTTTGCCGACTCGCAGGTGAACAACAGAGAACCGGCTGGCGTGATGGACCTCGACACCGGTTGGCGATCTCGATGCCCGACGCGGCACCGCTCAGCAGATCCGCTGCGGCACATGGTCGGAAGGTTCCGAGTCGTTCGCGATAACCGTGAATTCGCGGGTTTCCGATGTCGGTTCAGGGCTTCCGGCCCGAAAGGTGCCAAACGGGTTCTGTTGGGGCACAATGCTCCTCGAACGGCACAACTCGACGACGGGGACGAGATATGCGAATCTTGGCGCGAACCACCGGTGTTGCCGCAGCAGCGGCTCTTCTGCTACTCGTATCACCTGTCTCTGCGTTGGCTGCCGAATCCGGAGATGTCACTTACTCGTTCATTGCCGTCGGTTCGAGTGTCGAGAACACGATCACCAACAGCTCGGGCAGCGTGATCACCTGCGGGACGTCGCTCGCGCCGGCACCCGACGGAGTGCTTCCCCCGGTCGGTGAAGTGATCGGAAACGGTCAATCTCTCTACACGGGCGGGGAGGTGCCGGCAGGTGCCACCACGCAGGTGGTCACCGACGTGCCGGCCGGCACGTACGTCGCCCTGGCGTCGTGTGGTCTGACCGAGGGCGACTCGACGACAGCGTGGATCTCGGACTATCCAGGTCTCGACGAATTCTTGGCGCAGATCCCCTGGACGTCGTACACGGTGGAACAAGCCTCCGCCATCGTCACCGTCCAGTAACGCACAGGGATTCGACGTGGCCGCAACCTCGGAGCAAGCCTCCTATGTCTTTCGTGAATGGCACAAGCGCATCGAGGAACGCGACGCGCCCGCCTTGTCGGAGCTCTACGCGGCAGATGCAGTTCTCGAAAGCCCCCTTGTCCCAGTGCTGTTCGATCTGAGATCCGGAATAGTCGAGGGAAGAATCGCACTCGACAGCTTCCTGCAGGAAACCACGCGAAAACGATTCGACGAGAATGCATCGCCGTCGCCCCACGGCACGGACATCTTCAGGTTCGACGGGCATCGCCTGGTCTGGGAACACCCACGTCAGACGACGAACGGCGACAAACTCGATCTCGTCGAGATCGTGGAACTGGACGGCCCTCTCATCTCGAGGCACAGAATCTACTGGGATTGGCACGGCGTCGGGCGGATCGATCCCGCCGAGCGGCCTCGAACCACTCGAAGGAAGCCAATCGGCCAGGGCTGAGGGTGTTCCTCGTCGCGGTGGCGGTATCCGATTTCGGGGCAGTTCTCCGTACATCAGAGCCCGTGACTCGGGTGCGCGGTTTCCCACGGCTCCGATCGTGCACGACTCTCTGGCCGATCGTGAGCCGGGTCCGTGAAGTGTGGACACCGCCGCCGACGTATTTGCGGATGTGGTCGACGCGTGGCTGCTGCCGCCCAATCGCACTCTGCTCGTCGCCCGCTACACGCTGATTCTCGAGTCCTCACGATCCGACGAATTGGCACCGTTGTCGACCGCCGCGCGCAGTCGCTTCACCGCATTGGCGGAGTTGCTCTGTGCCGCAGCCGGTGTCGGTTCCGGGGAAGCTTCCATGGACCCGGCGATTCGGCTTGTGGCCTGGGCAGACGGTGGCGGTAAGGAGAAACTACGATCGTAGTGTTCCGTCGATTCGACGGACGGGGGATATTCGGCCGAGGGGTGGACGATGATCGAGGAACAGACGACTTTCACGGTGGACGGTTTCGAAGTAGCCGCAGTGTTGACTTTGCCCGAAGGAGAGAACGCCATGCCGTGCCCGGCGGTGTTCACGGCTCCTGGGTTCGCCGGAGTGAAGGAAATGCTCATACCGAACTACAGCGCAGACCTGGCCACAGGTGGGGTGGCATCGCTCGCATTCGACTACCCGGGGTTCGGCGCAAGCGGAGGCGACGTACGCCAGCACATCGACCTACCTCAGCAGTTGCGGTCCTTCCATGCCGCGCTCGACGTACTGGCGCGCGACCCACGGATCGATTCCGACCGAATTGCCGTGTGGGGAACCAGCATGTCGGGAGGGCATGCCATTGCTGTAGCCGCGGACGATCCGCGAGTGAAAGCGGTCGCCGCGATCATCCCGTTCATCCACCTCACTCCCACCGGCAATCTCGAGCTCGCACCGGTCATCGTTCGGGACGCGCTGCGACGTCTGTTCCGCAGGCCGGGACTGACCATTCCGGCGGCGGGACGGCCGGGTGAGGTGGCGACGATGAATTCGGACGGAGCCTACGAATGGTCACAGGAAATGGCGCGCGGAGCGGAGAACTACCGCAACGAGGTGACCGTCGCTTCGCTACCGGCCATGTTGCGGTGGTCGACGCGCAAGGCGGCAGCCCGACTCACCGTTCCGGTTCTCGCGATACTCGCCGAATCCGACACGATCACTCCGCCCTCGCGAGTGCGCACAGCGTTCGCTGACGTCGACACGGTCGAGTACGTGTCCTACCCCGAATCGCACTTCGAGCTGTTCACCGATCACGCTGACGCAGTTCGTAAGTCGACGGTGGAGTGGTTGGTCGACAAGCTCGGGGAATGACTCGCGGCACGTGACGTGATGGGTCTTTCAGTGCGCGAGGGCCTGCTGTCGGCCGGCTACTCGGGCGGCAATGGCAGAAGCGAGATCGGCGACCTCCGCAGCGAGAGCGTCGCTGGTCTTGGTATCGGTTTCGTGCAGGAAAGTCGTCCATCCGACTGTCGCACCGCAGTATTCGACGATGCCCCGTTCGATCTGCGTCCGAAACGCGTCGTACACGCCGTGGCGATCGAAGCTGTCGGCGTCGTCGCCGGCAAGGGAGACCAAGTGGACGGTGAGTCGATCCAGCTTCTTGACGATGCCGTAGTCCGCAGTGAGGTCGTAGGCCCATCCGCTGACGAAGACGCGATCGATCCACCCTTTGAGCAGGGCGGGCATGGACCACCAGTACATCGGGAAGACCAGAACCAGGTGATCGGCGCGGTCGATTCGTTCCTGTTCGGCCCGCACGTCCGCGGGCGTGTTTCCCTTTCCCCGAAACAGGTCGAGGTCGCCACCGGCGAACCGTGGGTCGAAGTTCTCCGCGGCGAGATCGGCCGTCTCGACGGTGCCACCTGCGGTGCGGATCGCGTCCGATACGGCGCGGGCGACGTGGTGGGTCAGGGAATCGGGGTCGGAATGGGAGACTACGACGAGTGCGGTCATGGCTGATTCCTTCGGGTGAGGTGAAAACGGCTATGTACCAACAGTAGGTTACTATTCGTATATAGCGCAAGGAGGTGCCCGATGGCCCGGACGCGACTGTCTCGCTCCGACCGATACGACCAGTTGGTAGCGGTCTCCTGGGCTCTCGTGCGAGCGGAGGGGGCCGACGCTCTGACACTCGGCCGACTCGCCGAACATGCCGGCGTCGCAAAACCCGTGGTGTACAGCCACTTCGCCTCGCGTGCAGAACTCCTGGCCGCCCTGTTCACCGAATTCGACGACCGGCAAACGGTCATGCTCGAGGAATCCCTCCGCTCCGCGCCCACCTCGTTGAACGGACGCGCACAGGCCATCGCCAACTCGTACGTGGGCTGCGCGTTGGCACAGGGGCGTGAGCTGACGGGTGTGTTGGCGGCACTGGAAGGCTCGCCCGAGCTCGAACAGGTCAAGCGATCGGCCGAACGGGCGTACTCCGATCGATGCCGGTCGATTCTCGAGCCGTACAGCGGCTCCGGCGGGATCTCGGCATCGTCGATCACCGCGATCTTCGGTGCAGCGGAAGCGCTGTCACAGGCGGCGGTTTCGGGCGCAATCGCACCCGAGGAGGCGACCGAAGAATTGACCGAGTTGATCGTCGCCGTCGTCGGCAGGGACTGACCGGTAGTCGACAGGCGGGTGCACCGTCAGCCGGAGGTTCGCGGCGTCATCATGGGGAATCGATTTCTCAGCGCATCCAGCTGGCGATGCAGCTCGTAGAGGTCTTGCTTCTGTGTCTGCACTTCGTCGCTGTGCCACACATGGCTTCTGGAATCGCCGACTCTCAACGCCTTGCGGGCCAGCTGCTCGGACGCCTCGACGCGACTCGACGCGGCCGCGATCTCGGCGGTCAGCATGTCGGCGAACACCCGCGCCTGGGCCGCGTCCGAATTCTCTGCCATGTGCGTCCACTCTCGATCTCGCGGCTCGACCGTTGATGGTTCGAGTACCGATGATCAGGATAACCAACCGTAAAAAGACCGGCGGACCGGCTTTCACGAATGGGTGCATCGGTTCTGCGCCACGACTACTACTGGATGTAGTCGGTAGTAGTATCCCGTTCATGTCTGCGACCACGGATGGATTCGCGCCCCTGCGCGGTGCCTCCGTGGGTGCTCTGTCCGCCCTGGTCACAGCTACCGCACACACCTTCGGCGGCGGGATGTTCCCCTCCGACGCGGCGGTGGTGCTGCTGGTGCTCGTGTGCGCGGCGGTCGGATATGCGACGTCGGTGGCACCCAATACGGCGGCACCGCGAACGCAACTTCTGGTCGTGCTGGCCACGGCGCAGTCGATCGGGCACCTGTTGCTCACGGCCGTCGACGGTCACCATCACGGACCGATGCTCACCCAGCAGATGCTCACCGCGCACGCCGTGGCCGTACTGGTCGGTGCGCTGGCCATCCGAGGAGCCGAGCACGGGATACGGCGCGCGATCACGTCACTTCGTACGGCACTGCCCTTGCTGGCCGCCCTCGTCGTCGACGACGAGCGCATCGCCCCGCCACTGCCGGTGTACCGGATTCCGGGATCACCGCGACTTCTCGACCTTTCGGGCTGCGGAAACCGCGGACCACCGGTCCGAACTGCCTGAGCGCAACCCGCCGTCCCACCCGCCCTGCTCGTCAGGCGTCGGGTAGTGGGTTGTTGCCGCAGTCGATTCCGCACATCGCACTCTCGGTGATTCACGCTGCCTCCGCGCGCCTGGTCCCGCGAGCGATGCCACCTCGCGCTTCCGCGCGCCCACTCATGCCTTCACGAAACGAGTCCTCGTGTCCACACCGGAAATGGAACGCGTCGCCGATCCTTCCCCGCCCACCCGTCCGACAAGCCCCCGCAGCTGGCGTCCGCTGATCCTGCGGCTGCACTTCTACGCGGGCATCCTCATCGCACCGTTCATCCTGATTGCCACCATCAGCGGCGGGCTGTACGCCGTCGCACCGACCATCGAACAACTGATGTATCGGGACTACCTCCATGTCGACCCCACCGGCCCGGCCGTACCGGTGGCGGATCAGATCCGAGCTGCGCAGGCAGAACAACCCGACCTCACCGTCGCCACTGTGCGACCGGCCACCGACCCCGGCGACACCACCCGCGTGATGTTCACCGACCCGTCTCTCGGTGAGTCGAAGCGGCTGGCCGTCTTCGTCGATCCCTCGACCGCGACGTCCGTGGGCGAGTCGACGGTGTACGGATCCTCCGGCGCATTGCCTGTGCGCACCTGGATTTCCGAACTCCACCGCCACCTGCACCTGGGCGAGCCCGGTCGCCTCTACAGCGAACTCGCCGCATCGTGGCTGTGGGTGATCGCGCTCGGCGGGCTCTACCTGTGGGTCGAGCGCTACCGTCGCAACCGCGACAAAGCCAGGCTGTTGACCTTCGACCGAAAGTCCAAAGGTCGCAACAGGTCTCTCGGTTGGCATGGAGTGGCGGGAATCTGGATCGCCGTAGGCCTGGTATTCCTCTCCGCCACCGGACTCACGTGGTCCACCTACGCGGGGGAGAACGTCACCGAGCTGCGTTCGGCATTGAGCTGGACCACACCTGCCATCACCGAAACCATCGGCTCTTCCGACGCGGCGACGACCGATCATTCCGGTCACGGTGGACATTCGATGGAGATGGCGGCCGACGCGTCGACGACCGACAACAATGTCGGACGCATCGATTCGGTCCTCGACATCGCGAAGGCCAACGGTATCGACGGGGCGGTGGAGGCGTCGATCCCAGCGTCGGACGACGCAGCGTTCGTCGTGGCCGAAACCCGTCAGCCCTGGGTGATGTCGAACAACTCCATCTCGATCGACGGCAGCACCGGCACGGTCATCGACACCGTGCTCTTCTCCGACTGGCCTCTCGCGGCCAAGCTGGCTGCCTGGGGTATTCAACTGCACATGGGAACGCTGTTCGGTGTGGCCAATCAGCTTGCCCTGCTTGCCCTTGCAATTGCGCTGGCATCGGTCGTCGTCCGCGGCTACATGATGTGGTGGAAGCGCCGCCCCACCAAGGCAACCGGTCTCACTGCGGGCCGGCCGCCCCTGCGCGGCAGTCTTCGCCGCATCTCGCCGATCTCCGTTGCCGTACTGGCGGTCGTCGCGGTCGCCATCGGCTGGTTCGTCCCACTCCTCGGGCTGAGCCTGGTGGCCTTCCTTGCCGTCGATGTCGTGCTCGGCTCGATCCGTCGCGCGCGGACCAGAGCCGCCGATTCCGCTGCTTCCCACAATGAAAGCGAACTCGCATGAATCTCACCCGTCGCACCTCGACTGTGTTGGCCGCACTGTCGGTCACCGGCCTGATGCTCACCGGATGCTCCAGCACCGAACCGGCCGCCGCGGCGAAGGAGTCCGATTCCGTCGTCGTCCGCGAGCAATGGGTCAAAGCCGCCGACTCCGGTATGACAGCAGCGTTCGCCGAATTGCAGAACACCGGCGACTCCAACGTGCACGTGGTCGGTGCATCGTCACCGGCATCGAGCCGAATGGAACTGCACGAGATGGCAACCGGGGCTGACGGCGCGATGGTGATGCGTCCCAAGGAGGGCGGCTTCGTCATTCCGGCGGGCGGTACGCACGTGCTCGCCGCGGGCGGCGATCACCTGATGCTCATGGATGTCACATCGCCGCTGACTCCCGGAGCCGACGCAGAGTTCACCCTCGAGTTCGAGGATGCGTCGAGCACGACGTTCACAGCCCAGGTCCGGGACTTCTCCGGTGCCCAGGAGAACTACGAGCCCAGCACCACGGACATGGACATGGACATGAACATGGACGGGTCGGCGACCCCTGCGCCGACACACGGTGGCTGAGAACGAGAAGCGGTCCCCACGCTCGCTGAGCCGGCGACGCCTCCTCGGTGGAGGCGTCACCGCGCTCGGTGTCGCGGGTGTGGGAGCAGCGACCGGTTACGGAATCATCGGCAACCGAGCGGCCGAGACGACCACCGGAGCCGACACGGTGCCGTGGCGCGGCATTCATCAAGCCGGAATCGATACCGTTCCGCCGCAGGCACACTCGACGTTCGTCGGGTTGAATCTGCAGGATCGCGTCGGGCGCGACGAGCTGATCGGAATCCTGAAGGTCTGGACCGAGGACATCGGACGGCTCACTGCCGGTGCACCCGCGCTGGCCGATACCGAAGCCGAACTGGCGCTTCGGCCCGCGCGGCTGACGGTGACCGTCGGACTCGGCCCCGGTGTGTTCGATGCGATCGGTCTGCCCGATCAGCGGCCGTCGTGGCTGGCACAGCTTCCTGCCTTCGGAATCGACCGTCTGGAACCGGAATTCACCGGTGGAGATCTGCTGCTGCAGGTGTGCTCGGACGATCCTGTCACCGTCGCACACGCCCTGCGAGTACTCACCAAGAACGTTCGCTCGTTGGTGACGATCGCCTGGATTCAGCGTGGATTCCGGCGTTCGCGGGGTACGGAGGAATCCGGCACCACGATGCGCAACCTGATGGGTCAGGTCGACGGCACGGTCAATCCGGAGGCAGGAAGTACGGACTTCGACGGCCTGGTCTGGGATGACGGTAGCGAGCAGCCCTGGATGCAGAACGGAACGTCGATGGTGTTGCGGCGCATCCGAATCGAGATGGATACCTGGGACGAACTGGACCGACCCGGCCGGGAACTGTCGGTGGGTCGAACTCTCGATACCGGTGCCCCGCTGACCGGAACCTCCGAGTTCGACGAGGCCGACTTCGGTGCGACCGATCGATTCGGCATTCCGGTCATCCCTCCGTCCTCGCACATCGCTCGGGCGCGGCACATGCACGACGGTGAGCGAATCTTCCGGCGGGCCTACAACTACGACGATCCACCGGCCCCGGGAACGCTGTCGAACTCGGGCCTGCTGTTCGCTAGCTATCAGCGGGACGTACTCACCCAGTTCCTCCCGATTCAGCAGCGACTCGACGAATTCGATGCGCTCAACGAATGGACGACACCCATCGGGTCCGCGGTGTTCGCCGTACTGCCGGGAGTGGTCGACGACGGCTATCTGGGCCGGACCCTGCTCGAGTGACCGCCCGACACACGGGTGCGCTCAGAACGAGGTTGCCAGCGCGACGCCCAGCGCGGTCAGGGTGTCGACGAACTCCACTTCGGTGAAGTTCAGATCGCCGCGGAGCCACCGGTCGAGTAGCTCGGTCGTTCCTGCCACCATCAGGACGGTCGCTGCCTCGGCCCGTGGGTTCGCGGGATCGGCGTCGAGCACTGCTCGCATCAGCAGTGGTGTGAACGTGTCGACCATCTGTCGGCGTCGGGCCTCGAGTGCGGAGTTCGCCGACGCCGAGGTGTACAGCAGGGACGCCCGCGGATCGGCGGTGAGCGCGCGCACCAGAACGGCCGCAGTCTGCCCGACGCGGTCTGCGGTCGAGCCCTGTTCCTGGACAATGGCTTCGAGAGCAGTTCCCACGGAGTCGATCACGTCGTCGAGGGCGCTCACCAGAATGGCGTCGCGGTCTCCGAAACTTTCGTAGAAGTATCGCTTGGACAGGCCGGCGCGCGCGCAGATGCCGTCGACCGTGACGGCGGCGACGCCGGACTCCGCAACCACGTCGAGGCAGGCGTCGAGCAGTTTCTCGCGGCGCTCGCGGCGACGTTTGTCTGCGGCGACACCTCGGTAGGGACGAACGACCGGCGGCATGACTACATCTTGACACGGGGGTGTGCCCAGTAGTGCCGCGAGCCGAGCAGTGCGGTGAGCCGAGAACGGGGGTGTCGGCGCTAGACCAGCGTCAGAACGTTGTCCACGTTGGACAACGCCAGACCCATGCTGGTGGTCATGCCGATGCCGGTGGTGACGGTGACGATGTGCACCCGGTCGACGGGTTGTTCCAACAGGAATTCCGAACCCGGTGCCGAGCAATACGTTCCCTGCCATCGCTCGACGACGTCGATGCGGTCGACTCCGAACAGCGTTTTCGCTTCGGCGAGCAACACCTCGAAGCCGTCCTCGCTCTGGAACGGCGACGCGGTGATCTCACGAACGTGTGTGTCGCCCAGCAGGATCGACCCGTCCGGTTGTGGGGTGTACATCTGGTGCAGGTCGAGTTCGACGTAGCCGGGATACTCGGCCTGCAGGCGGGCAGCGACGTCTGCAACGGCGGGCAGGTTCTCGAAGCCCGAGTACCTCAGCAGCGACCAGCCGGTGAACAGTGGCGAAGGAAGCGGTGCACGAAGCGGCAGCATGGCGCGCATCATGTGCAGTCGGCACCGCACCAGTCCGCCGCGTTCGGCGCTCTCGGGAAACAGACGATCGATGTCGTGGTTGACGGTGACGAACGTGGCACCGGCGTGCAGGTCGCCGCGGGAGGTACGAACAATTCCCGGCGCGAACGACGTTGCGGCGGTTCGCCAGTGGAAGTCCACCCCGGAGTCGGCGAGCCAGCGTGCGACGGCAGGAGCGGCGGCGCGTGGGTCCACTTGGACGTCCAGCGGCAGGTACATGCCGCCGACGACATCGGTGTCGGCGAGGGGGAGTCGGTTCAGTACCTCGGTGCGGTCCAGCAGTTGTACCTGATCCTTGCCCCGCAGTTCGGCGAACTGCTCGAGCACCGCGAGCTCGTCCTCGTGCCGGGCGACGCAGTGCGTTCCCGACTCCGCTGCCCAGAAATCTGCTGTGCGGGCGAGATCGAGCCAGTGACTGCGACCGGCTCGGGCGTATTCGAGTGCGGCCCCGGATTGCGCTGTGATGCAGGCGTGCCCGAAGTTCTGAACCGAGGCGCCTGCGACACGATCGGCATGATCGACCACAGCCACGGTGAGTCCGCGCCGATGGGCGTGATATGCGTGTGCGAGACCGACGATGCCGGCCCCGACGACCACGACGTCGTATGTCGATGTCATGTGGAAAGTCTTTCTGCTGAGGTCATGTCAGGCGTCCATGACGGCGGTGAAGGTCATTCGGTCTCCGCGGTAGAGCGACCGTCGGTGTTCGATGGGAACCCCATCCGTGTCGTAGGAGACACGGCCGAGCAGAAACATCGGTGTCCGGGTGTCGACGGTGAGCAGTGCGGCTTCCCTGGCATCGGGGAGGACGGTTTCGATGGTGTCGACAACGCGCCCGAAAGCGACTCCCCGTGAAGCTAATTCGGCATACAGCGACGAACGGTGATCGAAACTGTCCTGCAGCCCCGGAATTCGATACGCGGGGATGCGAGTCGTTTCCAGTCCCACTCGGACGTCGCCGGTGGTGAAGACGCGTTCGAGTTGAACCACTTCCGAACCCACCTCGACTGCGAGTAGATCCGCCAGAACTTCGTCTGCTCGGAACGTCTCCCAGCCGACCAGAATTCGGGTGGCGCTCATACCCTTCTCGCGCGCGGCCTCGGTGTACGAACCGATCGCCAACGGCAGCACCACCTTGGGCTCGGCAACCACCGTCGCCCGGCCCCGTCGTTCGATTCGACCGGCCACCAACAGTTCTCGGATGGCCTGACGCAGTGTCTCGCGGGACACGTCGTGTCGATCGGCGAGATCGCGCTCGGAAGGAAACGCGTCGCCCGCCGACATGCCGTCGAGCATCGCGTCGAGGCTTCTGCGCACGATCTGATGCTTGAGTACGCGAGGTTCGGTGTCCACAACCATGGACCAACCATAGCATCAATTGGTCTAGACCTATTTGTCGTTCGACGTTCACGGTCCGTTCACTCGAGTTCCACGTAATGGTCTATACCAAACGGCAGTCTCTTCCCCATGCCGAACTCCACCAGCCCGAACACCAACACCCCCGTCGAGCTCGTCGTCCTCGACATGGCAGGAACCACTGTCACCGACGACGGTCTGGTACTCGAATCGTTCGATGCCGCAGCCACTGCCGTCGGACTCGCCGACGCCGGACCCGAACGCGACGACGCCCGTCGCTACGTCCTGGACACGATGGGGCAGTCCAAGATCGAGGTGTTCCGGGCACTGTTCGGAACGGAGGACCGCGCCCAGGCAGCCAACCGCGCCTTCGAATCGGCCTACGACGCCCGCATCGACGACGGGGTCTCACCCGTACCCGGTGCGGCCCAGGCGATCACGAAGCTTCGCGAATCCGGAGTCACCGTCGTACTGACGACCGGATTCTCGGCACCCACCCAGAATCGCATCATCGACACGCTCGGCTGGCGGGATCTGCCCGACGCATTCCTTGCACCCGGGAGTGCCGGTCGTGGCCGTCCGCACCCCGATCTCGTGCTCTCGGCCGCCCTGCTCGCCGAGGTGACCGACATTTCCGCGGTCGCCGTCGTCGGTGACACGTCGAGCGACATCCTGTCCGGTCGCCGAGCCGGCGCATCGCTGCTGGTCGGCGTCCTCACCGGAGCTCACTCCGAGACCCAGCTGCTGGAAGCAGGTGCCACCCACGTGCTCGACAGCGTCGCCGACCTTCCCCCCATCGTTCTGCCCTGAACAGCTCTGCCCTGAACATCCACCACACCCCGAACGGACATCACGCCATGATCATCACCTCTCGCCGTCGTGCCGGAACCGCCGCGGCCGTGCTCTCTGCCGCGGCTCTCGTCGCCGCCGGTTGTTCGAGCTCATCCGAGGGAGCCACCACCGAGCAGGGATTCCCCGAAACCATCGCGCTCGCAGCAATTCCCGCCGAGAACTCCACAGACCTGAAAGCCAGCTACGACCCCGTCATCGAGCGGCTGGAGAACGAGACCGGAGCGAGCGTCGAGTTCATCCAGGCCTCGGACTACGCCGGTGTGGTCGAGGGTCTGATCGCAGGCAACGTCGACATCGCGTTCTTCGGCCCCTTCGCGTACGTCGTCGCCGGAATCAACGGTGCAGAGATGACACCGCTGGGTGCCGTCGTTCAGGACGAGGGAACTCCTCCCGGCTACCAGTCGTACGGAATAGCGCGTACGGACAATGCATCGGTGAACGGTCTCGCCGACTACGCAGGCAAGAAGGTCTGCTTCGTCGACCCGAGCTCCACCTCCGGATTCCTCTACCCGACAGCGGGACTCATCGAGGACAACGTCATTCCCTCCGGTTCCGAGGCCGACATCTCCGCCGCGATGACCCCGATCTACGCCGGCGGACACGATGCATCGGCGCTGGCCGTCAAAGCGGGAGACTGCGACGCCGGATTCGCGTTCGACACCATGGTCGACCGGACGATGATCGACAACGGCGAGCTGGCACCCGGTGAGCTCAAGACCGTGTGGAAGTCCGAGATGATCGCCGGATCGCTCTTCGCAGCCAACAACGATCTCGGTACCGACGCCATCGCCAAGCTCGAGGACGTCTTCAGCGAGGGTATGAACTCGGATGCCTTCGTCGCCGACGGCATCTGCGCCGAGGAATGCCGCATCACCGACGAGGACGCCTGGGGCGTCGTCCCCGCCCAGGACAGCGACTACGACGGCGTGCGCCACGTATGCGAGGTCACCGGCTCCGAGAAGTGCCAGGGCTGATGATGTCCGCACCGATGGACCGGGGCGATGTGGTGGTCAGCGTTCGCAACGTCACCAAGACGTTCGGATCCACCACTGCGCTCAAGGACGTGAATCTCGATGTGCATCACAGTGAGATGCTGGTTCTGCTCGGGCTTTCGGGCTCCGGGAAGTCGACGCTGTTGCGGTGCATCAACGGCCTGCATCCCGTCACCTCGGGGAGCGTCACTGCACTCGACATTCGCGTCGATCTGGCGAACCGACGCCGGGTGCGCGAACTGCGCCGAGATGTCGGCTTCATCTTTCAGCACTTCAACCTCGTCGGTCGGTTGAGTTGCCTGGAGAACGTACTCGTGGGAGGCATCGGCCGCCTGTCGATTCCGCGTTACGGCGCAGCCACCTACCCGAAAGCGATGCGAGAGGAAGCCCGGGCGTGCCTCGACCGAGTCGGGTTGGCGGACTTCGCCGAACGGCGGGCCGACACGCTGTCCGGTGGGCAGCAACAACGGGTGGCCATCGCACGCACCCTGATGCAGCGTCCACGGATCGTCCTCGCGGACGAACCCGTCGCCTCGCTCGACCCCGAGAACGCGGGCGTGGTGATGGATCTGTTGCAGCGGGTGTGCAGCGAGGAGAAGCTGACCGTGGTGTGCACCCTGCATCAGGTCGATCTCGCCCTCGGCTGGGCCCATCGCCTCGTGGGTCTGCGAGACGGTCGGGTGGTGCTCGATCGACCCGCAGCCGGTCTCGAGCGTGATGACATCATGCCGATCTATCAACGGATCGCGCCCGACCCCGGGAGCATGACCACGGTGGCACCGACATGACCGTCACCGTCGAACCGAAGCCCACGAACACTGCAGTGCAGAAGGATCCGCAGCGGCGTCGATGGCTGTTCCCGGCACTGGGCGTCGCCGCGCTCGTTCTCACCGTGCTCTCGGCGGGCTACATCGACTTCGCGCCGACGACCTTGATCGACGGTCTCGAGGATGTTGGCAACCTGCTCGAGCGGATGCTGCCGCCGCGCGTCGACGACACCGGCAGGATCGTATCCCTCGCACTCGACACCTTGCTCATGGCAGTACTGGGCACCGTGCTCGCCGCGATCGTCTCGGTACCGTTGGCGTTTCTCGCGGCACGGAACACCTCGCCGCACCCGGTCCTGTACAGCATCGCTCGCGCCGTCATCACGTTCTGCCGGGCGATGCCCGATCTGCTGTTCGCGGTGCTGTTCGTCAGGGCGTTGGGAATCGGTGTGCTGCCCGGCATCCTCGCTCTCGCACTGCATTCCATCGGCATGCTCGGCAAACTGTTCGCCGACGCCATCGAAGAGACCGACGTGGGACCGCGAGAAGCGCTCCGTGCCGCTGGAGCCGGCTACTACCGGGAGATGATCAATGCCGTCGTCCCACAGGTCGTTCCGGCGTGGATCGGAGCCTTCGTCTATCGAATCGACATCAACCTGCGCATGTCGGTGGTCCTCGGCTTCGTAGGGGCAGGCGGTATCGGTTTCGCCCTGCAGGATGCCCTTCGCGGACTGATCTACCCGCGTGCTCTCGGAATCGTGCTGGTGATCCTGGTGATCATCGCCGCAATGGAATTGGCAGCGATGGCTCTGCGCCGCATGCTGCTGGTGCCGTCCGCGGCCGGTCCGCAGCGCGATCGACTGATGCGCCTCGGGGCGTCGGCTGTGCTCTTGTTCGCGATCGTGGCGTCGTTCGTGGTTCTCGAATTGGATCCGCGCTCGCTCCTGACCTGGATCGGGCCGTCGATCGAGGTGTTCGGGCGAATGGTCCCACCGGACTTCTCCGCGCTGGGAGCGGACCTGTTCGACGCCGCCGTACAGACCGTCGCCATCGGAATCGTGGCCACCGCAATCGGTATCGTACTGTCCATTCCCGTCGGAATTCTGGCTGCGCGCAACGCAACTCCGCACCCCGCGGTGTACTGGGTTGCGAGATCCTGGATTCTGCTGGTTCGCGCCGTCCCCGAACTCATCCTCGCCGTCGTGTTCGTCGCAGCGCTCGGACTCGGCCCGGTGGCGGGGACCTGCGCACTGGCCATCGGATCCGTCGGATTCCTCGGCAAACTCGTCGCCGACGCGATCGAGGAGATCGATCCCGGTCCCCTCGAAGCGGTGGCGTCGGTCGGTGGCGGCTGGTGGAACCGGACACTGAGTGCTGTTGTTCCTCAGGCTGTTCCGTCGATGGTCGGTTCGAGCCTGTATCTGCTCGACGTGAACATCCGCACCTCGACCATCCTGGGGATCGTCGGTGCAGGCGGCATCGGCTTCCTGCTCTTCGAGTCGATTCGTACCCTCAACTTCGACGTCGCCGGTGCGATCGTTCTCGTCATCTTCGTCGTCGTGTACATCGTGGAAAGGATATCCGGATGGATCAGATCACTGTTGGTCTGACACAGGCCGCCGTCTGGACGGGAAGCGGAATCGAGATGTGGGACATGAAAATTCCCGCCCTCGAATCGGGAGACCTGCTGGTGCGCGTGGATCTCGCCACGGTGTGCGGGAGCGACCTGCACACGGTGTCCGGTCGACGGCACGGTGCGTGCCCGTCGGTACTCGGGCACGAGGCCGTCGGTCGTGTGGTCGCCGTCGGTGAAGCGACCTCGTCTGCGGAGGTGGGGGATCGGATCGTCTGGTCGGTGACCGTGCCGTGTGGCCGGTGCGCCCGGTGCACGTCCGGCTTCACGGCCAAGTGCTCGTCCGTGCGCAAGGTGGGTCACGAGTCTGCCCAGAGCGCATGGGTTCTCAGCGGGTCCTATGCTCGACACATCGTGCTCCCGCACGGAACCGCAGTCGCCCGGGTTCCCGACACCATGCCCGACGCCGTCGCCGCGCCCGCAGCGTGTGCGACGGCGACGGTGATGGCCGCCCTCGACGCCGCGGGGGCGGTCGGCGGTCGACGGGTACTGATCGTCGGGGCAGGGATGCTGGGGGTGACCGCCGCTGCGGCAGCGTTCGAGCGGGGCGCTTCGGTGTCGGTTCTCGATCGAGACCCGGAGCGGCAGAGGCAATCTCGTGCGTTCGGGGCCGCGGAGGACGACGGCGCACGAACGGATGTGGCGATCGACTTCTCCGGATCGTCCTCGGCCGTGCAGGCGGCGTTGGAGCGACTCGACGTCGGTGGGAGGCTCGTGCTCGCCGGATCCGTTTCACCGGGGTCACCGATCACCGTCGACCCCGAAGCAGTGGTCCGGAACTGGCTGACCATCACCGGCATCCACAACTACGAGCCGCGGCACCTCCATCAGGCCGTTGCCTTCCTACGCGACACCGGTGAGAAGTATCCGTGGGCATCTCTCGTCGAGGCACCGGTGCCCCTGGCCGAACTCGCATCGGTGTTGCGGCCGACGCCCGCGGGAATTCTTCGGTCGTCGGTCGCGCCGTGAAGAGCGGAATTGGATTGCGTTTTCCGTAGCCGGGATACCCCCAAGCATGCCCGAAGGTGACACCGTGTTCGTATTGGCCGCGAGGTTGCGTCGGGCATTGGACGGCGCAACGTTGCGGGCCGGAAGGCTGCAGGTGCCCGCGCACGCAGTGGAGAATATGGCCGGGCGAACCGTCGTCGCCCATCGGACCCACGGCAAGCATCTGCTCACCGATTTCGACGACGACACGACGCTGCACACGCACCTGCGGATGAGCGGATCCTGGACGGTCGTGCGGGCCGGTCGTTCGATTCCGCAGCGTGTGCGCCCCGACGTACGTGTCCGGCTTGCCGCGGTCGACGGGCCCACTGCCTACGGCATTCTGCTGCCGGTCGTCGATTACGGATACACGCCGGACATGAACGCGCTGATCGCGCACCTCGGACCGGATCCGCTGCATTCGACGTTCGACGCCGAGCGTGGTGTTGCCAACGTCACCGCCCAGGGAAAGCGGCCGATCATCGCGACATTGCTGGACCAGCGGGTGATCGCCGGGCCGGGAAATCTGTGGGCCAACGAGCTCTGCTTTCTGCGCGGGCTGTGGCCGTGGACGCCGTCGAATGATGTCGACGCGCGTCGGTTGGTTGCGTTGCTCGAGCGAGCGATGCGTCATTCGGCCACAGTTCCGGGTGCGATGCAGGTGACCACCGGAGACACTCGCCGGGGCCGTGCGCATTGGGTCGCCGGTCGAGCCGGGAAGCCGTGCCTGCGGTGCGGCACGTCGATTCGGGTGGTCGCAGAAGTGCCGGGTGACCCGGACAGTCGTCGGACATGGTGGTGTCCGAGCTGTCAACCGGAGCACTAGCGACGAGCGGTCGATCGCTGTTGTCTCAACGACATAACCGCCCGCGGATATCGCGTGTTACCTGCCGACACCACTGACAGCCATTCCTCGCGAGCAGCGAATCGAAACCCCGTCGTCTCGTCAGAAAGTCGAGTTCGTCGGGTGATCGGTCTCCACCAGATCACGTGACACACGGTGCAGAGGGAGATTCTGTTGCTGTGACAGCTTGGCCAACAGCTCGAACGCTTGCACCGCATCGAGTTCGTAGCGTTCCATGATCATGCCCTTGGCCTGACCGATGATGTCTCGACTGGCCAGACCGGTTCGAAACTGCTCGTGGTCGCGGGCGCTGAGCATCGCGATGGCGGCGTGGGCCGACAGAGCTTCGCCGATGGTCACCGCGTCGGCGTGGAATGCGCCTGTCTCGTCGCTGTAGAGCACGAGCGCACCGATGTCGTCGGCATTGCTGAAGAGCTGGAACGCCGCAAGAGATTTGAATCCCTCTTCGACGGCGGTGGCAGCGAATCGAGGCCACCGATTCTCGTCGGTCAGATCATCGGCGACGACGACGTCGAAGTGATGAACCTCGGTAGGAATGGGGCCTTCCCCCAGTTCGTACTGCAGGCGACACAGCTTCTCGGCAACCGGATCGGTCGAGGCGACCACCGTCCGCTCGCCCTTGTTCACGGTTGTGATGCACCCGGTGACTGCACCCGGGATCATCGTGATGGCCGTGCGCAGAATCGCATCGAGCGTCTGCGGCATCGAGCGCCGAGTCTCACGCAGGGCGCGAGCGAATTCGGCCAGGGTCGAGGCGTCCGCCGGTGCGGCTGTGTTGTCTTCGATAGAAGAGTGCGGCATGCACACGGTCCTCTCGCATGGGACCCCTGCCGCCCTTTCGTCGGAGAGATCCACGATCATGCGCCTTCTGCTGGACGCCCTTACCGGCCGACAACGTCGGCTCCGTGCATTTTATACGTTGTCACCGGGAGGTTGTACGTAGAACCGGCGAGCATCGTCAGCGGCACCCGAAAACGCAGCGAGGGCCGTCGATCCGGAGATCGACGGCCCCTCGTGAGCGCGACTTACTTGAAGGTGTCCTTGATGTTCTCGCCGACCTTCTTCACGCCTGCCGAACCCTGGTCCTTCTTGCCCTCGGCCTCGAGGTCCTTGTTGTTGGTGGCGTCGCCCACAACTTCCTTGGCCTTGCCGATGGCGTCTTCTGCTGCGTTCTTGGCCTTGTCGATGAAGCTCATGTGAGTCCCTTTCTCGTTTCGTGCGGTGTCAGTAGTTGGTCGAAGCCCGCATCGGAAAGCGCACGCCGAACCGTTGAGATCCGGGTCACACCGGGTGCGTCTTCGGTCGACGTTTCGAGCGGCGGCGCGGCGGATACATTCGAGCGATGATGGTCGGCAAGGTGGACAGCTTTCAGCGCAGGCACCCGTCGGCGGGTTTCCCGCTCGCGGTTCTGTACAAGTTCCTCGACGATCGAGGTGGATATCTCGCGGCTCTCATCGCGTACTACTCGTTCCTCTCGTTGTTTCCGTTGCTTCTGCTCTTCACCACCGTGTTGGGAATCGTGCTGGCCGGCGACCCGGAACTGCAGACCCGCATCATCGATTCGGCAATGAGTCAGATACCGGTCATCGGTGACCAACTCGGTCAGCCGGACCGACTCAGCGGCGGAACGACCGCCATCGTCATCGGCGTGGTGGGGTCGCTGTACGGCGGACTCGGAGTGTCACTGGCCGCGCAGTACGCGATGAACACTGCGTGGTCGGTACCGCGAAACGAGCAGCCGGATCCGATCAAGGGTCGGCTGCGCGGGCTGCTGCTGCTCAGTACCGTCGGCACCGCCATCATCGGGTTGACCGTTCTCAACGGCGTCGCGTCCTCCGGCGTGTTCGGATTTGCCGGTGGTGTGTTGGCTCTCGTCGGAGCGGTCGTGGTCAACGCCGTGGTCTTCGTCGCTGCATTCCGCATCGGAACCGCTCGCGCCCTGAGTGTGCGCGAGGTTCTGCCCGGTGCTGCGATCGCTGCGGTGATCTGGCAGGCGCTGCAGTCGTTCGGCGGCATCTACATTCGCTATGTCGTCGGCAACGCCAGCGCCAGCAACGGAATCTTCGCGATCGTCCTCGGCCTGCTCGGTTTTCTCTACGTCGCGTCGGTACTGATCGTGCTGTGCATCGAAATCAATGCCGTACGAGTCGATCACCTGCATCCCCGGGCGCTGTTGACGCCGTTCACCGACAACGTCGAACTCACCGAGGGTGACAAGAACTCCTACACCGGACAGGCAGAAGCGCAGCGCAACAAAGGATTCCAGGACATCACCGTCACATACGAGGAACCGGATTCGGTGACGGGGGAGGATGCGCCGACCAAGTGAGCCGAGTGATCGGTTAGCGCAAACGCGCGCGCATTCGTCAGGTGCGCGCGGATTTGCCGGTGGACTGTTCGCTATTTCGCGCGCGGATGACAAGTGCGCGCGCGTTTGCGGGGATCTGGGGCGGAGCCCGCGCCGCGAATTGGGATCGGTCAGGGGGACGGTTGTGGGGGTCGGCCCGTTCGCTGGTTGATCGGTGGTGCAAACGCGCGCGCATTCGTCAGGTGCGCGTGGATTTGCCGGTGGACTGGTCGCTATTTCGCGCGCGGATGACAAGTGCGCGCGCGTTTGCGGGGACTGGGGGCGGGAACCGGGCGCGGCGACGTCGGCTGGGGTCGGGGAGAACCTGGGCAGCGGGGGGACTGGACTCCGAATTCGAGTGACCCCCGTCACGAACCGGTCAGCCGGTCGGTAGAAAAGACTTCTGGTTTGTTTCCGCGAAAGCGCATGCGCAAGCGCTTGTATGCGCTTTAGGCTCCTGCAATCGAGCGACGCGACCCGCGTGGCTAGGGGACAAGGGAGTCCACATGTTCAATCACCGTCGGAAGTCTGCGCTGACGATCGGCACCGCGCTCATGGCCGGTTCGCTCGTGCTCGGTCTGACCGCCTGCAGCAGTTCGGATTCGGACAGCGTCAAGGTCGGGCTCATCACCAAGACGGATTCCAATCCGTACTTCGTGAAGCTGCGCGAGGCAGCGCAGGCGCAGGCGGATTCCAGCGGAGCCGAGCTGGTGGCTCTGGCCGGCGCATTCGACGGTGACAACGAGGGCCAGGTCGCGGCGATCGAGAACCTGGTCGGCCAGGGTGTGAAGGGAATTCTGATCACCCCGAACTCGTCCACCGGAGTCCTGGACGCGATCAAGAAGGCACGTGACGCCGGCGTCGTCGTCATCGCCCTCGACACCGCAACCGACCCCGAGGACGCGGTCGACGCCACGTTCGCCACCGACAACAAGGCTGCCGGAGTGAGCCAAGGTGCCTGGGTCAAGGGCACGCTCGGCACCACCGCACCCCAGGTCATCATGCTCGACGGCACCGCGGGCGGCACGGTCGACACCTTCCGTCACGACGGGTTCCTCGAGGGCATGGGTCTGACCGACGATTCGCCGGAGATCGTGGGCCAGGAGAACACCAACGGCGATCAGACCAAGGCGCAGACCGCCATGGAGAACCTGTTGCAGCGCGCGCCGGGCGTCAATGCGCTCTACACGATCAACGAGCCCGCAGCAGCGGGTGCGTACCAGGCGATTCAATCCGCAGGCCGCGCCGATCAGATCACCATCGGCTCGATCGACGGCAGCTGCACCGGCATCGCGAACGTCAAGTCCGGCGTCATCGGCGCGACGGTGCTGCAGTTCCCGGCGAAGATGGCCGAGCAGGGCGTCGATGCAGTGGTGAAGTTCGCCGAGGACGGCACCAAGCCCAGCGGCTTCAACGACACCGGCTCGCAGCTCGTCACCGACAAGCCCGTTGCCGGCATCGATTCGCAGGACACCGCATGGGGCGAAGAGAATTGCTGGGGCTGATCGCGAAGTACCGGCGTACACCGGGATCTGATTCGTGAGTACCGATACCGCGGCGCCTCCCAAGGCCCCGAGCCGGTTCAACGTGGGGACCATCCTGCGTGAACCGCTGCTCGGGCCGATGGCCGCGCTCCTCATCGCCGTCATCGTCTTCAGCTCGATCTCGAGCTCGTTTCTCAACCCGCAGAACGTTTCTCTGATTCTTCAGCAGTCGGTGGTCGTCGGCATCCTGGCCGTCGGCCAGACGCTGATCATCCTCACCTCCGGTATCGATCTGTCGATCGGCGCGGTGGCGGTGATGGGTTCCATCGTGATGGCGCAGTCGGCCGGTGCGAACGGTCCGGTGGTCGCGCTGGGTTCCACGCTTGCTGTCTGCGTTGCGTTCGGTGCGATCAACGGCGGATTGGTGACGGTTCTGCGACTGCCACCGTTCATCGTCACGCTCGGCACGTTCACCGCGATCCAGGCTGCGACCCGGTTGCTGGCCGGCTCCGAGACCTACCAGGTCCCGAGCGGACCGCTGACGCTGCTGGGTACCTCGTTCAAGATCGGCAGCTTCTCCACGACGTACGGCGTGGTGGTGATGCTGCTGGTGTACGCCGTGATGTGGTACGCGTTGTCCCAAACCTCCTGGGGCAGGCATATTTACGCGGTCGGTGGTAGCCCGCAGGCCTCGGATCGCTCCGGCATCAAGTCCGGTCGCGTGCTGTTCTCGGTGTACATCGTGACGGGAGTCATCGCGGCGATCGCGGCGTGGGCAGCGCTCGGACGAATTCCCAATGCCGACCCGAACGCCTATCAGAACGCCAACCTCGAGTCGATCACCGCGGTGGTCATCGGCGGAACCAGTCTGTTCGGTGGCCGCGGCACCGTCATCGGCACTCTGGTCGGAACACTGATCGTCGGTGTCCTGCGCAACGGACTCACCCAGGCAGGCGTCGACAGTCTGTACCAGAACATCGCGACCGGCATTCTCGTCATCGTCGCGGTGGCCGTCGATCAATTCGCACGTAGGAGGTCACAGTGAATGCCCCCCTCGCTCTCGAAGCGCGTGGTCTGGTCAAGACCTACGGCAGCGTGACGGCCATCAACGGTGCAGATTTCGAGTTGCGGGCCGGTGAGGTGCTGGCGGTGATCGGCGACAACGGTGCCGGAAAGTCGAGTCTCATCAAAGCTCTGGCCGGCGCTGTCATTCCGGATTCGGGAGAGATCCTGATGAACGGATCGCCCGTATCGTTCAAGAACACGCGCGACGCACGCGCAGCCGGCATCGAGACGGTCTATCAGGACCTGGCCGTCATTCCGGCGCTCGACATCGCGTCGAACGTGTATCTCGGTCGAGAGATCAAGCGCAAGGGACTCAGTGGCAGTCTCTTTCGGCGTCTGGACATGCCGAGAATGCGGGAGGAGTCCTCGAAGCACCTGCAGGACCTGAAGATCGGTATCAAGTCGGTCAACCAGGCGGTCGAGACGCTCTCCGGTGGCCAACGCCAGGGTGTGGCCGTGGCTCGGGCAGCAGCGTTCGGACGCGGAGTGATCATCATGGACGAGCCGACTGCCGCGCTGGGTGTGCGGGAGTCGGGCATGGTGATCGATCTGATCCGCACGATCCGCGACCGAGGCATACCAGTGGTGCTCATCAGCCACGACATGCCACACGTGTTCGACGTCGCCGATCGAATTCACATCCATCGGCTCGGGAAGCGGGCGGGCGTCGTCGATCCGAAGAACCGAACCATGTCCGAGGTCGTCGCGCTCATGACCGGCGCGGAGGAGCCGACCGACGATGAACGCGCCGGACGCTGAACCTACGAGTCCGGTCGGTGTTTTCGTCGGACTGGCGACACTCGACGTCATCCATCGAGTGTCGGCAGCGCCGGCACCCAACCAGAAGATCACCTCGAGCGCGCAGTTCGTCGCGGCGGGAGGTCCTGCTGCCAACGCGGCAGTGACGTTCGCCGCGCTGGGCGGGACGGCTGTGCTCGTGACCGCGCTCGGAGACGATCCGGTGGCAGCGTTGGTCAAGGCCGACCTGTCGGCATTCGGTGTGCGGGTGATCGACGCGGCAGAGGGCTCCACCAGGTCGGTGCCCGTCTCGTCGGTGACGGTGATCGAAGCGACCGGCGACCGATCGGTCGTCTCGGCCGACGCCGTGAACTCCGACGCCTCGCCGCCGGAGGACCTGGAGGCCGTTGTTGCCGGTGCCGACGTCGTTCTGGTCGACGGGCACCACCCCCTGATCGCCTGCGCCGCCGCGGAACATGCGGCGGCGCGGGTTACCACGTTGGTCGTGGACGCCGGTCGCTGGAAACCGGTCATGAGCGAGTTGATCCCGCACGCCACGGACATGGTGTGCTCGGCCGACTTTCGGGCTCCGGGTACCTCGGACACGGCCACGACAGCCGCGGCACTCGTTGCATCCGGCGCACGTACCGTAGTCACCACCCACGGCGGCGAGCCTGTCGAATGGTGGTCCGAAGGATCGTCGGGATCGGTCGATGTGGAGCCGGTAGCAGTGGTGGATACCCTGGGTGCCGGGGATGCGTTCCACGGCGCGTATGCCTACTACTCGACGCAGCCGGGCTCGCTCGCCGAGCGCATCGACAGATCGGCTCACGTTGCCGCACTGCGCTGCTCGATTATCGGCCCCAGAGCGTGGCTACACGAACTTTCCATCCGCGGACTCGAAAGCGACAACGGTGAGCATTGACCAGGACGTACAGGAAGCCACCCTCTCCGAACTCGTGGAGCTGGCGCGAACGCTGGCCGTACCCGGTGAGCGGCGCATACTCGGTCTGACCGGCGCGCCCGGTGCCGGAAAGTCCACTGTGGCACAGCAACTCGTCGATGCGCTCGGGCCGGAACTGGCGGTACTGGTTCCCATGGACGGATTTCACCTCGCCAACGAAGTGTTGATCGAACTGGGCCGGCTCGATCGCAAGGGTGCCCACGACACGTTCGACGACGGTGGCTACGCGCGCCTGGTCGCGGCGATCCACGAGCAGCGACCCGGGGACCCCCTGGTGTACGCGCCGAAGTTTCGGCGTGAGATCGAGGAATCCATAGGCTCGGCCGTTCCTGTTCCGTCGAATGTTCCGCTCGTCATCACCGAGGGCAACTATCTGCTGATGGAGTCCGACGCGTGGCCGGCGGCGCGGGCGATGATCGACGAAGTCTGGTTTCTGGCTCCGGACACGAGGGTTCGGCACGAGCGACTGGTGGCCAGGCACGAGGCCTATGGAAAGTCGCACGAGGACGCGGAGTTCTGGGCCCTGGGATCGGACGAACGCAACGCGGAACTGATCGGGTCGACCGCACGCCGCGCCGATCGAATCCTGCGGCTGACATGACGATTCCACAGAGCCGCGAGGCACGACAGTGCTGGGCCGACTGATATGCCCACGATGGACGATGTCGCACGCCTGGCAGGGGTATCGGTATCGACCGTCTCGCACGTGCTCAACGGAACCCGCAACGTCAATCCCGCCACCCGGGAACGCGTCGACGCGGCGATTCTCGAGATCGGATATCGCCGCAACGTCGTTGCTCGATCGCTCGCGGCAGGTCGGACTCACACCGTGGGGCTGTCCATTGCTGCGCTGACCAACCCGTACTTCGGCAGCCTGGTCCATGCCGTCGAGGAGCGGTTGTCCGAGGCCGGCTACGTGTTGATCCTCGGTGATTCGCACGACGAACCTCGGTCCGAGCGCAGGGTGACGGACTCGTTGCTGGACCGTCAGGTCGACGGCATGATTCTCGCGCCCGCGGCAGGCTCCGAATTCTCCACGATCCCCGAGATCGTGCGCAGCGGAACGCCTCTGGTGCTGATCGACCGGATGCTCGACATCTCCTGCGACCAGGTGGGCCCGGAGAACGACGCCTCGGCGTACGAGCTCACGACCCACCTCCTCGACGCCGGACATCGACGCATCGCGATCGTCCGCGGCATCGAAGGAATCTCCTCCACGACAGAGCGATTCGACGGCTACACCCGCGCACTGGCAGATCGAGGAATCGAACTCGATCCGCGACTGATTCTCGACGGTCGGTCCAACGTCGAGGTGGCCGAGTCTCGGGTGCGCGAGCTCATGTCGGGTCCGGATCGGCCGTCGGCGCTGGTGTCGATGAACAATTCGATGACCATCGGATCACTGAAAGCGGTTCGCGGCCTTGGCTTGTCGATTCCCGCCGACCTCGCCTTCGTCTGCTACGACGACTTCGAGTGGTCGGATCTGTTCGAGCCACGGCTCACAGCGGCGGCTCAGGACGTGCAGACGATCGGCCGAACCGCAGCCGACCTGGTTCTCCGGCGCATCGAGGGGCACGAGGACGCGCCCCGATCGATCCGGGTACCGACCACCTTCACCCATCGAAATTCCTGCGGCTGCACTGCACCTCGAGCCGACGTGCCGGCCGCACCCGAAAGATAGGACAGCTCATGCCGATTGCCAGTCCGGACCAGTACGCCGCCATGCTGGATCGCGCCAAGGAGGGCGGGTTCGCCTACCCGTCGATCAATGTCACCGGTTCGCAGACACTGAACGCAGCTCTGCAGGGATTCGCCGAAGCCGAGAGCGACGGGATCATTCAGGTATCGGTCGGTACCGCGCTCTACCTGTCCGGCAATGCGGTGCAGAACCGCTTCGCCGGCTCGAAGGCACTCGCACAGTACGCCCACGAAGTGGCGCAACACTATTCGATCTCGGTGGCGCTGCACACCGACCACTGCCCCGCCGAGAATCTGGACGACTGGGTGCGTCCCCTGCTCGCCGACGCGATCGAACGACGCGGCCGTGGGCTCGACCCGCTGTACCAATCGCACATGTGGGACGGGTCGGCTGTGCCGCTGGACGAGAACCTGCGCATCGCACGCGAATTGCTCGATCTGTCGATGGAGGCGAACACGATCCTGGAAATCGAGGTCGGCGTCATCGGAGGCGAGGAGGACGGGGTCTCGCACGAGATCAACGAACAGCTGTACTCGACGGTCGACGACGCACGCGCCACGATCGCAGCGCTCGGCGCGGGGGAACGCGGTCGGTACATGACGGCCTTGACCTTCGGCAACGTCCACGGCGTCTACAACCCCGATTCGGTGCATCTACGACCCGAGATCCTCGACGAGATCCAGTCCGTCCTCGGTGCCGAGACCGGCAAGGACAAGCCGTTCGATCTGGTGTTCCACGGCGGGTCGGGATCGAGTGCTGCCGACATCGCCTCGGCCGTCGCCAGCGGGGTGATCAAGATGAACATCGACACCGACACCCAGTACGCCTTCACCAGATCCATCGCCGGTCACATGATCGGCAAGTACGACCAGGTGCTCAAGGTCGACGGTGAGTACGGAAACAAGAAGGCGTACGACCCCCGCTCCTGGGGCAAGCCGGCCGAGACGGCGATGGCGGCTCGGGTGGTCGAGGCGACACAGATGCTGGGCTCGGCAGGGCGCAGGATGCGCTGAGAATCTTCTCCGCCGAACGTGTCGAAATCTGCGGACCGGTTCCGTCCCAGGGGCGAATGCGGCAACAATGGCCGCATCGAACGTCAGGAGACACAATGGCCAAGTACCTCATGCTCAAGCACTACCGCGGCGCTCCGGAACCGATCAACAACGTCCCGATGGACCGGTGGACCCCGGCCGAAGTGCACGACCACATCCAGTTCATGGAAGATTTCGCCGCCGAGCTGGAGAAGACCGGCGAGTTCGTCGACGCCCAGGCGCTGGCCCCCGAGGGAACCTGGGTCAGCTCCGGCGGTGAGGGCAAGCCACCGGTCACCGACGGCCCGTTCGCCGAGACCAAGGATCTCATCGCAGGCTGGATGATCATCGACGTCGATTCGTACGATCGCGCGTTGGAACTGGCCGGACAGTTGTCGGCCGCGCCCGGGGCAGGCGGGAAGCCCATTCACGAGTGGCTCGAGCTGCGTCCGTTCATGGAGGCTCCTCCCACGATCGCCGACTGACGATCGCCGTGGACCCCCGGGTGCTGCGGGCCCTGACGCCCGCCGTGATCGGCGTCCTCGTCCACCGCGGAGCAGACTTCGCGGCGGCCGAGGATGCCGCTGCGGAAGCGATGCTAGAGGCGATCTCGACGTGGGTCGCCGAAGCACCGACCGACCCGAAGGGCTGGCTGGTCACCGTTGCCTGGCGGAAATTTCTCGACTCGCAACGCTCCGAGAAGGCGCGACGAGCCCGTGAGGATCGGGTCGCTGCCCAACCGGATCCCGGCAGTGTGGGCGGCGTCGACGACACCTTGCAATTGTTCTTCCTGTGCGCGCATCCTTCGCTCGGTCCGGCAGCGGCGGTGGCACTGACGCTGCGTGCCGTCGGGGGATTGACGACGCGGCAGATCGCGCAGGCGTACCTGGTGCCGGAGAAGACCATGGCGCAACGCATCAGCCGGGCCAAACGCACGGTGCGCGACGTGCGTTTCGACGCCCCCGGTGACGTGGGGACGGTGCGACGGGTGCTGTATCTCGTCTTCAACGAGGGGTACACCGGGGACGTCGATCTGGCGGCCGAGGCGATTCGATTGACCCGGCAGCTGGCCGAGTTGTCCGACGACGAGGAAACGGCCGGACTGTTGGCGCTGATGCTGCTGCACCACGCACGCCGTTCGGCCAGGACGGGGCCCGACGGTCACGTCGTTCCTCTCGCCGAGCAGGACCGATCTCGTTGGGACACAACGCTGATAGCGGAGGGCGTGTGGATACTGCAGGCTGCGCTCGCCCGGGATCGGTTGGGCGAGTTCCAGGCGCAGGCGGCGATCGCGGCACTGCACGCCGATGCGAGCTGCGTGGAGGAGACCGACTGGCCGCAGATCGTCGAGTGGTACGACGAGTTGCTCGCTTTCGCAGACAGTTCCGTGGTGCGACTCAATCGAGCGGTGGCGATCGGGGAGGCCGACGGTCCGGCGGCGGGACTTGCGGCACTGGGCGAGGTCGATTCGGCCGTCCCGCGGCACACGGCGGCGGCCGCCTACCTGCACGAGAAGTCCGGTGATCTGCAGCGTGCCGCCGAGTTGTACGCGCAGGCGGCGGAGAAGGCGTCCTCGATCCCCGAGCGGCACCATCTGACGATGCGGGCCGCGCGGATCCGCTCTACAGGCCAACCAACGGACCGATCGGTTTCGTAATCCGATCGTTAGCGGTAGAAAGCGGAATTCGTGCGACCCTCGTATGGTGCTGATGTTGCGTGTGGGACAGAAGAGAAAAAAGCGAACTCGATCCGCCGCGGTCGTGACGGCAGTAGCAGTGGCGTCGATGCTGATCACCGGAACGTCGGCGCAGGCGCTGCCGGGGAACTCGGGATCGGCCGACGCGGCTGCGGGAGCCGTCGGCATCCATCAGGTGTCGGCGACTCGAGCTGTGCTGAACGTGTTCTCCCCGTCCATGAATCGCGTCATCTCCAATGAGGTGTTGCATTCCCCCGACGACGGACCGGCACCCACTCTCGTGCTGCTCAACGGAGCGCTCGGCAACGAGGACGGCGTCGGGTGGCTCAACAATTCCGGCGTGGAGAAGTTCTTCCTCGACAAGAAGGTCACCGTCGTGGCACCGATCGGTGGCCGCTTCAGCTTCTACACCGACTGGCAGACAACCGATCCGGTGCTCGGCAGCAACATGTGGCAGACCTACCTCACTCGCGAATTGCCTGCCGCTGTCGACGCAGCCTACGGATCGACCGGCAGGCGCGGCGTGGCAGGACTGTCGATGAGCGGTGGGCCCGCACTCGACCTCGCGATCCAGGCCCCGGACGTGTTCGACGCGGCCGCGTCGTTCAGCGGATGTCCGGCACCGTCCAACCCGCTTGCCACCGCCGGCATTTCGGCGATGATCGCCGGCGGACTCAACAACCCCTTCAATATGTGGGGGCTACCGGGAAGCCAGGGATGGCGCGACCACGACCCGTCGCTCAACGTCGAACGGCTACGCGGAACCGCGGTGTACGTCAGCTCGTCTCGCGGACTCCCCGGACCGGTCGATCGCATTCCCGAGGGCGCGATCCCGCCGTTCGGAGGCATGGCGGTCGAAGCGATGGTGAACTACTGCACGTCGATCTTCGTCGACGCTCTGCGCCGGGCCGACGTGCCCGCGACGGTCTCCATGCGCGACGAGGGTGCACACACCTGGCCGCTGTTCGAGGATCAGCTACGCGAGGCGTGGTTCACCACGCTGGCACCGGCTCTGGGAACCAGGTGATTGCGCGGAGACCCGCGCGGGTACGCGTCGGTGGATATCACCGACGAAGGGACGACCCGAACATGTCGAAAGACGAATTGCACAAGGGCGACAAGGTCGAATGGCAGACCCACGGAACGAAAACCGAGGGCGAGGTGGTCGAGAAGATCACCTCCGAGACCGAAGCTGCAGGCCGAACCGTGAAGGCGTCGAAGGACGACCCGCAGTACCGCGTCGAGAGCGACAAGTCGGGTAAGGACGCGGTGCACAAGCCGGAAGCGCTCGACAAGAAGGACTGACGGCACACGCATCTCCCGATGCGCCCCGAGTCCACGGACTCGGGGCGCATCGGAAGATCTCAGGCCTGAGGCACCGAACGCTCTGCGCCCCAACTCCGTTCGATGTAGCCGCGGATCCGTTCGATGTCCTCGTCCGGGATTCTCTCCGGCTCGCCGTGCTCGAGCGGATCGGTGTGGAAGATGTAGAGCCGTGAGGCGAACTGGTCGAACGGAAGCGAACCTTCTCCTGCGCGTTCGCCGTTGCCCGCCGTACCCACCACGACGCCGTCGCCCCAGTCCTGCCCGCTGTCGTTGTTCGGGTTGAAGAAGTACACCCGCATGACACCGTCGGGGTCTGCGGACACGCGCAGAATCGTGATGGCGTGCCACCCCACATATCGTGCGGCACTGTCGGTTACGGCCACACCGGCAGGCTGTGGATGGATCAACGGCTGGTGTCCGTTGTACTCCGGGTGGTACGCCGCGTAGAACTGCCGCAGGAAGGCGTCCAGGTCCACGAGATTTCCCGTCTCGACATCGACGTCGATGTGGAATTCTCGCGCCGACCACCAGCCGTGAAACTCCGGGTTGACCCAGCGGTGCGGATCACCGGGACGATCGGCACAACGCCGGACCATCTCGGCGTAGATGCGATCGAGGTGCGGAACCAGCAACAACGACGCGGGATCGAGGTCGACCGGATCGGACGTGGCGACGCCGCTGACGCTCTCGGTCGACGAGATCGACTGCCCCTCGAAGTGCATGACGATCTCCTCGTCACGTGCCGCCCACACCACCATCTGCAGCAGGTAGTCGGGATCGTTGTAGGCCCACATCGACAACGCCCGCGCCGACTGACACGTCGGGTTGTCGCCCTGGCCGACGCCGAGGGGCTGGCCGAGCATCGAGAGCAGACCCCCGAGCAAGCGTGACTCCGGCGCGGGGACGGGTCCGAACGTGGTGATCAGTCGTTCCCGCACCGCAGGAGCGAGTTTCAGCGACATCTGCCGCCACAGGGACGGCACGATCGGCGGCTGATGCAGAATTCCGCGATCGAGAAGCAGTGCCAGCCCGTAGAGGCACTGCGCGGTCTCGGGGTACACCGTCTCCTCGATGAGGCGATGAACCAATTCCGGATACCGCGTCAGGCAGGTCCGGCCGGTATCGGACAGACCGAGCGCCTCGGGCAGAACGTACGAGTAATGGTCGACGAGATACTGCGTGAGCGTCGCGTGGTACGGCGAGACCAGACCGGTGTCGTGCATGGCACGCGCGAATCCGCGGGCCTCGAACTGCAACGCCTCGACGTCCATCGCTTCGAGCCGAGACCGGTACACCTCGACGCCCGGGTCCTCGCGGCACGCATCGGTGGTACCGAACAGTGCCGTGATCAACCGGTCCAGGCCCTGGCCGGAATTGCCGAGGTCGACGGTCGGATCGTCACGATAGATCGCGATGCGCGTGACCATCGCCTTGATGGTGTCCACCTGAATCGGACGCTGGCGCAGAATCCGCCAGATCTCCTCGACCAACTCGTCGAGCACGCTGTCGTACCCGATCTGCTGCGCGACGTACCCGAACAGATCACGAATCAGATGTGCGGTGCGGCCCAAGCGAACTCGCTCCGACTCCGACGGCGGCGTGAAGAGCACGTCGAGGTTGAGGGCGAGAACCTGCGAGAGAAACCGCCGCGCCTCCTCGGCAGTCACGGCAGGATGGTCGTACTCACCCGCGACGATCGCGATCATGCGCAGTTCGCTGGTTGCCTCGAGCACCACGGTGTCGTCGTTGCCGCTGCGCAGGCTCGGCCCCACGAACGCCGGGACGAGAATGTCCGGCTGGGCCCAGTCCGTACCTGCGAACAGCCCTGCCTGCTCGAGCATGGCTGCGCGTTCGCGAATTGCATCGCAACCGCCGGGCTGCAACAACACTCGATGCAGGCCGTCGAGAACCCGTCGCACCTTCGTGTTCTTGCTGAACTCCGGTGCCCCGGCCAGCGCCTCTGTGGCGTGGTCCAGCTGGGCCAGCCGTGACACCAGAGCCTTGTCGACCGGTGCAGAGTCGTTCATAGTCTGCGTCGTGGGTTCGTGGTCGTTGCCGAGTTGCTGCTTCACACGTAGAAGTCCAGTTCTTCCTGTTGCTTGAGCAGATCGCGCATTCGGTAGGGATCGTCGCCGAAGAAGTACAGCAGGCCCCAGTGGGTTCCGAATGCCGTTCTCTTGGTGACTGTTTCCTCTACCGGAGCCGACAGGTCGTTGGTCTCGTAGTAGTCGTCGTCTGCGGTGACCTCGGGGATGACGAGATCGCTGACTACGCGTCGACGCGGGTAGACGCCGAAGCATCCGGCGTGACCGGTGGCGTCCACCACCTCCTTCGGGAAGAAGGCGTCGATCTCCTCCTCGGTGGTCTTCGGGTCGAACGCCAATGCGAGGCCTTGATATGCGTTGAATCCGTAGGCCCGCTCGAGCAGCTCGAAGACCTTGAAACCCGGTGGGCGGTAAGCAACTTCACCGAAGTACATCTCGCCGTCGCTGGTGACGAAGTACTCGGGGTGAATGAAACCGAACTCGATGTCGAAGGTCTTGATCAGCTTCTCGATCTGCACCGTGATCTGCTCGCGGTACTTCTCCAGCTCGGGTGTCGCAGGAACGAACACCGAGTATCCGAGGGTGACGTACTCCGAGATGTTGAGGAACTTGATCTTGCCGTTGTGAATCCATGCTTCGACAGCGAACTCCCAGCCGTCGAGGTGCGATTCCATCAGCGCCGGAAATTCCTCGTCGGGAATGGAGTCGACCTCGTCAGGGGTACGAATGACGCGGTGGCCGAGGCAACCGGCCTTGTCGAAGGCCTTGACATGAATCGGGTCGTTGGGATCGCCGTCGAGCTTGAGTAGCGTCTGGTTGACACGTTTGAGGAATCGAGTGACGTCCTCACGGTCGTGGGCTTCTTCGAAGATGCCCACCCGAATGCCGCCGAGCTGAGCACGGCGCTTCATCAAGGACTTGTCGCGCAACAGCATTGCCTGACCGAACAGGCGTGGGTTGCCGAGCAGCACCGAGTTGATGGCACCGGCCCACTCGACCGTCTCCTCGTAGAGCGGTATCGCGACGTCGACGCCCTTTGCCTGCAGGGTCTCGGCGATTTCCAGTGAGCGATCGTTGAGTCGCTCGAAGTTCCACGGGAGGTAAGGAATGTCGTGCTCGGTGCAGTACGCCTCGGCCCACTCGGGGGCGACGACGACGTAGCGCCGATCGAACTTGTCCAGTGCTTCCACTGCGGCCAAACTCCAGCCCAGCAGTGCTACGAAGCCTTTGTTCGGGTCTTTCTCCAGCCTGTCTGGCTGAGCCATGAAGTTCCTTCCCCTAGATGATTCATCGGTCGAGGTCCTTCGCTCCACCGTACAGAGGCACGATCGGACACTCGGCACCCCTGTCGGTGGCGGCGGATCGCGAACCCGCCGTACGCAGGGGTTCAGTATTGTTCACGATCGACAGATTTCCGCCGATCGTGCACGATCGTGAACAACGAGGTGCGGTGCGCGCCCACCGGGAACGAGGAGTGCGGAATGACGGTCGACAAAACCGGTGCCGAGGTCGAGATCTCCCAGCAGGCGGACCGTTTCACCGTCTCGGTGGAGGGTGCGCAGGTCGGTTTCACCGAGTTCGCCGACGACGAGCAGGGCAGACGCATCTTCTTCCACACCGAGGTCGACGCAGCCTACGGCGGACGCGGTCTGGCAACGATTCTCGTGCAGCAGGCGCTCGACGCCACCCGTGCAGATGCCAGGCGAATCGTTCCGATCTGTGAACTGGTGGCGGCCTTCGTGGGTAAGCATCGGGAGTACGACGACATCGTCGAACCGGTCACCGACGAGATTCGGCAATGGCTGGCCGACCGTCAGGGCTGACCGCGGGAATACCGTCCGACAACGATGGGTTGTGGTCGATAGAGTAGTTGCAGAGTCAACTACATTGCCGAAAGGGAGCCCATGCCTGCAGTGACGGTCGACAACATCCTCGCGTTGCCCCGAATCCCCATGCCCGACGCCACCGCCGTGCCTCGGCCGGTCCGGTCCGTCACGACGGCACCGACGGGATACGAAGGGGAAGGCTTTCCGGTCCGCCGGGCGTTCGCCGGACTGGACATGTCGTCCCTCGACCCGTTCATCCACATGGATCAGATGGGCGAGGTGAACTACGCGCCCGGTGAGCCGAAGGGGACGCCGTGGCATCCGCATCGCGGGTTCGAGACGGTGACCTACATGATCGATGGGATCATGGAGCACAAGGACTCTCACGGCGGCGGCGGAATCATCAGCGGCGGCGACACCCAGTGGATGACGGCGGGCGGTGGCATTCTGCACATCGAGGCACCGCCCGAGCATCTGGTGATGTCCGGCGGGCTGTTCCACGGTGTTCAGCTCTGGGTCAATCTGCCGCGCGAGAACAAGATGGCGCACCCGCGTTACCAGGACATCACCGGTAGCAAGGTGGCGTTGGCGTCGAGTCCCGACGGTGGTGCACTGGTGCGCGTCATTGCCGGCGAGATCGCGGGTCTGCAGGGACCTGGCTCGACCTACACTCCGATTGCGCTCTCGCACAGCACGATCGCACCGGGCGCGGCGCTGACGCTGCCGTGGAATCGTGAATTCAACGCACTCGTCTACGTTCTCGCGGGCGAGGGCACGGTGGGCGCGGAGAAGCGTCCGATCCGTATGGGGCAGACGGCTCTGTTCGGCCGCGGCGACACGATCGAGATGTCCGCGTCTGCGGTGGGGGAGTCGCTCGAGGTGTTCGTTCTGGGCGGCAAGCCGATTAGGGAACCCGTCGCGATGGCAGGTCCGTTCGTCATGAACACCAAGTCCGAGGTGCTGCAGGCGTTCGAGGACTACCAGGCCGGTCGGCTCGGCGTACCCGTCGAATGATCTCGCCGGCCGTGCAACGATCTCCTGCATGAGCGACGCAGACTCCCGTATTCGCAGAACACGGCTGTATCGCCGATTGGTCACCCGCGCGGACGGCCCGCTCGAGCCCGCGCGGGCGGCCAGGAGGCTGTCCGCCTACGTCTACGGAAACATCCTGGTCCTCGCGGCGGTCGCAGCATCGACGCCCAGCTCGATATTGCACGGAACGGCTGCTGTTCTGGTGTTGGCCACTGCGGTGACGACATTTCTTGCGCATGTGTTCGCGGATTTCGTCGCAAGCAGTCAGATCCCCGAAGCGCACGGTGATGCCACCGACGAGCAACGCAAGTTCAAGGCCGTCGAGGAACTTCGCGATGCCGTACCCATCCTGAGTTCCGGCACCGTCCCTGCGCTGATGCTGGCCCTCGGCTGGTTGTCGGTGCTCCCGGGGCAGTGGTCGGAACTGCTGGCCGGCGGCGTGATCGTGGTGCGCATCGCCACGATTCAGATGGTCACCCAGCGAATTCGCGGGAATCGATTGACCTTTCGGGCCTTTCTGGGTGGCCTGGCGACCGCTGCGATTGCTGCCTCGATCGTGCTGGCGAAGGTGTTCCTGGGGCACTAGCTCCCGAACTCGGCGTACAACTCCGGCAGGAAGCCCGCCAGATGGTTCATCTCCTGTCCGCAGTGCAGCAGCAGGTCTCGGGCGAGATCGAGCCCCAGAACGAGGTCCGTCGGGTCCACCGACGCCCCACGGCGGACGGCGCACGCGGCCTGCTTCACGTCCGGCACGTGCAGCCCTCGTAGGTTCAGGAAGAAGCGGCTACGCATCTCGGCACCGCCGTCCACGGGGCGCACCTGGTGGGCCAGCCAGCCCAGGTCCACCGGTGCGATGGAGCTGCCCACTCGGCCGAAGACGATCGTCTGATCTGCGGGAACGACGAAGCCGTGCGCAATCGGATCGCGAAAGGCAATTCCCAACTGCTGCAACTTCGGACCGACGTACTCGTCCACGAACGTCGTGTTTCCGACGTACTTGGCCTTGTCGGGAATGTCGAGTGACGTTCGATCCTCGGCGAGGTCTGCGTAGAGATGGGCATCGGGATGCCACAGCTTGTATCGCGCGGCCTCGGTGGAATGCCAGCCGAACCACCAGTCCCACATCGCAGCCGTCACCCGAGGCATCACGGTGCGTACCGCCACGAACGTCACCCCGTCGGCTCGCTGCCCGTATCCGGTCTCGACGCTGGAGTATCCGGTGGGCGCGAGATCGGTTGTGATCGAATCGAATCCGGGAATCGAATCGGGCGCGAGGGCAGGGCCCGCGTAGGCATCCGCGACGACGGCCGGAGCCGGCGTCGTTCGCTGAGCCATGTATCGGGCGTACGGCAGATTTCGATCGGCCTCGCGATAGCCCTGATAACGCTCACCGCACTCGTCGGACGAACCGGTCGGCGGGGCCGCTGCCGCCTTGGCTACCGGGCCGACGACGGCGATGGTGGCCGCGGCCGCCGCTCCGATCATGATCTGGCGTCTCGTAGGCCCCCGGCCCGTGTTCCCCACCCTGCTCAACATCTGTTGAGACTAAGTCGCGGAATCGGCGAATGTCAACGGCCCGGCACTACACTGCGCGGTATGAGGTCGGCACACCCCAAGGACGACGAGTCGAGAGTGCGTCGGCGCGACGAGATCGCCACCGCAGCCATCGAGGTGCTCGCCACCCAAGGCCTTCGCGGCTTGACGCACCGGGCGGTGGACGCCGCAGCAGGACTCGGCCCCGGATCGGTGAACTACCACGCGCCCACTCGGAGTCGGCTGCTTCACCTGGCTCTCGGCCAACTGTTCGTCCGTGACTTCGAGGTGGCCGGAGCGACGTTCGGCAGTCTGGTCGACGTCAAACCGCTCACCGCCGACGTCGTGATATCCCACATCGTCGACTTCATCGACGCCATGACGTCGGGAGATGCCGTCAAACGGGTGATCGCACGTCACATCATGCTCGGCGAGGCGCAGCACGACGACGAAATCCGCGAGTTGTTCGACAGTCAACGCGCAGCATTCGTCACCTACACCCAGTGGATAGTCGCCTCGCTGGACTCCGCGGATCCACCGTCCGACGCCGAAACCCTCGTGGTGATGATCGAAGGTCTGGTGCAGCGGCAAGTGCTGATCGGATCACGACTTTCCCCGACGTTCATCGATCAGATGTTGCGCAAGATCATCGTGGCCTCACCTCTGGTCGAGGACTGACCGCGAGAGGTCGGGTCACCCCAGCAGCGTGCGGCGCTCGGTGTGGGTGAAAGTGAAGATCGTCGCGCCGAAGCTGATCAGGGCGGTGAGGAGCAGTACCTGCGGGCCGGTGATCACGACGCCGATGAAGGCGCCGATCGCACCTCCCAGTGCGAAGGATCCGAGAAGGGCTGTGTAGCACAGCCAGTCGTAGCGCGTTCCTCCGCCGAACAGGTGCCGTTCGATACCCTGGCCGAGTTTGACCATGGTTCCCGTGACGTAGCTCAGAGGAATGTAGGTCTCTTCCTTCTTCGTGAACGCGGTGTTGAGTGCGCCTAGTGCGAAGGCCACCAGCAGAATCGGGTAGAAGTTCACGTTCGCCGACGACCATCCCGAGATGGCGATGTCGATGGCTCCCGCTCCGGCGAGCGCGATCGTGGTCAGCACCGTGGCTCCGTGGGGATGGTTCGACCAGTACCGACGGCGGCAGATCGACGAGATCACCACCCCGGCCAGAAAGGAGCCCATGAGCGCGAGAGCCGCTATCGGTGAGGCACCCGGGGTGACCTCCTTGCCCTCGGGGTGCCCGAAGTGCCCGACGACAGCACGTTCGGTGTTGCCGGTCATGAAGGTCACGAAGTAGCCGGCGGAATGCAGGAACGCCACTGCGCCCACCATCCCTGCCAGTCCGGACAGTATCCAGGACAGACGAGCTTCGGCACCGACGGCTGTTTCGCGGCTGATCGTCAATGGGGAAGTCATGACTCGATTCTCCGGGCTACGGGCGAACCGGCAAATCTTTGAGTTGTCGGTCACATAACCGACGGCGATTCACCATTCGCCACCATTCCGCGATGCATCACCCTGTTTCCCACGACTCCGCTATGGTCGGCTCGATGCATCACACATCGGTTGTCCCACATCACCACATCGCCGGGTGCCCACGCGTGTCGCAGCACATTGCTTTCGCGAGTGGAGTGCTCGAACAGGTGTCGCACGGTCTCGTGCGCCTCCTCGGTGGACATACCGCTGATCGCGACGCACCGCGCGGGTGCCGACAACGCCAGTGCGGTGCGCCCGGACACGGGATGTACTGCGAACAGGGGATGCTCGGCACTCGAGTCGGTGTCCGACGCCACCCCGGTCACTCGGTGCGTCACCGTTCGTCCGGCCAGGTTCGCTTTCAGATCTGCAGGCAGGGTGTCGTAGGCCACGTACTGGTCACTGAACAGCGTGCTGCCACCGGCCTCCGGTACCTCGACCGCGCGTAATGCGGTGTAGGCAGGCGGATTCGGCACGTATGTGGTGTCCACGTGGAACGTCGACTTCGGCGGTGTGGTTCGGCCGACGTTGCTGATGACGTTCAGATCGGGAAAGCCCGGCACCGGCGTCTCGCCCTCGGTGAACATCATGTCGCCGAACCGTCGCAGAAACGCCAGGAACCCCGCGTCGTCCAGGGGCTGCTCACGCAGGATCAGTACGCCGTGTTCCGCCAACAGCGTTCGCAGTTCTTCGGTTGCGGTGGAGCCCAGGTCCAGCTCGTCGATCTCGATTCCCAACGTCACGAGGACATCTCCTTCACCGACAGTTCGTCGAGCGATCCGGCGAACAGTTCGTCGACGGCGATGCCCGCCGCCGAGGCCATCACCGCGAGCACACTCGACGGCGAGTACGAGCAGTACAGGCCGGCCTCGAGGAACCACGGCTGCCCGTCGGGGTCGATCCGGAAGTCGAAGAGACCGTAGTGTCGGCAGCCGAGAGATCGATAGCACGATCGTGCTGCGGCCCAGACCTTCTCGGTGATCGGATCGGAGACGTCCACCATCCACGCCTTGGTCTGCTCTTTCGCGACCAGGTACAGATCTCCGTCCGAGGTGCGATTCAACTTGTCGGCGCTGGTGCGAATCGACTCGACGGCGTACTCCTCGAGCGGAAGGCAGATCAGCTCATCGCCCCGTGCGATGATGCCGCAGCGTACCTCGCGGCCGAGTGGGATGTACGACTCCACCAGTGCCGCAGACGAGTACACGAGAGCTTCGCGCACTGCAGTTGCCAAACCGTCGGATTCGCGAACGAGCGCGACACCCATCGAGTTGTCCGAGTCCACGGGCTTGACGACCACGGGCAGATCGACGTCGATGTCGTCGCCGCAGCGGACCACGACCCCGGCGGGTACGGCGACCCCGGCTGCTGCGACGACGGCTCGGGCGCGAGCCTTGTCCGCCGTCATCGCCATCACGTCCGGACCGTTTCCCACGTACGGCACGCCCAGCAGATCGAACAGGCTGCGGTACGTCGTCATGCCGGGCAGGCAGAACATCTGCGGCACCATGACGTCGAAATGCCACGACGACATGACCTCCACTGCTTGTGCCAACGACATCTGCTGCGCCGCAGCAACACTGGGGGCATCGATGCCGCCGGGGAAGCTCCAGAGCCCACCGGGGGAGACGAACGCCACCTCGAACCGGTAGTCGGGATTCCCGCCGAGCGCCTCGAGGAACCCGCCCGCGTACACCCGCGACAGATCGCAATGGAACTCGTCCACCGACGATCCGACCAATACCAGGACAGACAGGGTCATCAGTCGCCTCCGTTCTCCACGAGCTTGCCGATGTTGAAGTCGATGCGAGACCAGCCGCGTCGCGCGAGCAGATTGCGCAGCAACAGCGACGGGATCTGGAGGTGATGTACCAGAAAGTACGGCAGAGGATCCCATCCCGCCAGGATGGCGTCCTTACCGCGGAAGATGCTGCGGAGGCGCGCTTTTCGGTTGTCCTCGGTGAACAGGCGCCACACCTCGTGGTAGATCCAGTAGGTCGGCCGGGCCTTCGGACGCGGCACGATCACCGGATGGCCGTCGTCGAGATACGCGGCTGCCAGGTCGGGATGGTCGTAGAACATCGTGATGGCCGAATGGGTGCGGGGGTTGCATTCGATCGCGTAGATGTGGCCGTCGGCGGCGGATTCGATGAAATCGAACGACAGCTGGCCGGTGACGTCCAACGAGGAGACGAATGTTTCGACCCAGCGCAGGATTTCGGGTTTGTCCACCATCTCGTAGTTGACCTGGAACGCCGAGGACAGGCAGCAGCCGTACACCTGCAGGCGGCCCCGACGCACCGTGCCGTGCGTGCAGTACTCCTGACCGGCGATGAACTCCTGCAGAATCCACGGATCGTCGTCGGTGATGTGCAGGCTCCGGGCGAACGAGGAATTGAGTTCCGGTGTGCGTGCAGACAAGCGCGTCAGGTCCATTCGGCCGACGGGGTTGTACGAGATTCGTTTGAGGATGTACTCGCGGCCAGGCGGAAACTCGAATTCGTCGATCTGGGCGGGATCGGTGATGCGCCGAAAGTCCGGGACGCGAAGTCCCAAAGACTGCGCGTGCTGCGAGAATCGGGACTTGTCGTCGACCATTCGCACGATGTCTGCGTCACCGTGGATGACCTCGCAGTGCGGGTCGAGCACGGCTCTGGCGACCGCGTCGTGGATGCTTGCCGCCGGGCTGGCCACGGGGACGAAGACATCGACGTTTTCGCGGCGAACGATATCCAGCAGAGCCTGCGCGTATCCGGGGGCACCCGGATCGGGCACGCAGTGGAACCGGTCGACGGCGCGGGAGAACCGATGGCCGGAGAATCGGTACTTGGCCGATTCCACCAGGATCACCCGGTGCCCGGCGAGATGGAAGGACCGCGCGAGCTGCAGTGCCTTGGTCATCTTCCCGCCGCTGATCAGAATCGTTCTGGGTGAGTCGGATCGACGGGTGGGCGGCCGCGTGCCACGAACCGCAGCCACCCCCGTCGCCGCGAGGTCGAGGGGAAGTGTGGCCGCGAGACCGAGCAGCGCACCGATCGTACGAATCATGTTCGACGGATGAGCGTCACGCCGTCGCGCAGAGGAAGCAGTACCTGCTCCACGCGAGGGTCGTTGGCTACGTAGTCGTTGAATTCGGCGACGGCCCTGCCGTTCTCGGTGGGCTGTTCGCTGTACGGCTGGCCCTGCAGCAGGGTGTTGTCGACCGCGATCACGGCGTTCTCGGCCAGCAGCTCGCTGTCGAGCAGATACTCCACGTAAGCGCGGTACCCGGTTTTGTCGGCGTCGACGAACACCAGGTCGAACTGTCCGTCGAGCCGTCGAAGGGTCTCCAGTGCCGGACCCACCTCCACCGTGATGGACGAGCCCGCAGGCGATTCCGCGAAGCAGGACTGCGCGAACTCGGCGACGTACGGATCCACCTCGCACGCCACCACCTCGCCGCCTGCGGGCAGAGCCTCGGCCATCGCCAGTGCCGAGTAGCCGGTGAACATACCGATCTCGAGCACCCGCTTCGCCCCGGTCATGTGCACGAGAAACGCCAGGAAGCGTCCCTCCACGTGACCGGAGAGCATCTCCATCTCCAGGGGCCCCGAGCCGGAGACGACGTCACGTGATCTCCAGTCCTCGGTGCGGGTCCGCGACGCCAGTGTCGCCAACGCTGCGGATTGGGAGGTGGTACAGGTGTCGAGATACGGGTCGAGTCCCGCGGCGAGATCGCGGGCTCGATGAACACGGGTGGTCAGCTCGTCGGTGACCCCGCCGCAGGCGTCGAGCAGATCGGCTATCTCGCTCAGCTCACGCGCCAGAATGGTCGTCGGGGTCACCGGTCGCGGGCCCTTCGTCACGGCGTCGGGGCGGTGAACATGTCGAGGCCCTCGCCTGCCCGGGGGAAGTCCAGGCAGATCTTCTTGTGCAGTGTCAGAACGTCGGCGAGCTCCGCTGCGTCGAGGTCGTTCAGGAAGCGGCACGTACCGATCGGATCCGGCACCGCTGCACGCAGGATGCCGTCGCGGGTCTTGAGAATCGATGCCGTTGCCTCGGAGAGCAATTCGGGTGTCAGGTACGGGCTGTCCAGTGCCAGGCCGATGCTGGACATCACGCCCAGTACGCGATCGCGGTCGGCCGTCGACAGGTGTCCGCGTTGCTCGGCGACGGTCGTCGAGAGCGCCATGTCGATGTTGATCGCGTGACCGTGGAAGAACGGTGCGGGCGGGGTCAGCTCGAGGGTCGGGCTCCAGGTGTGACCGAAGGCGATGACGCGATCGAGGTCGATCTCGTGCAGATTGGGGGCCTCGAGCTCGAGCATGGTCGCGATCGCCGAATAGGTCAGTCTGTCTGCGACCGAACGCAATTCCGCCGTTCCGTCGAGATGGCCGAATCGAGTTCGCAGCAGTTCCGGCCCGTACTGTTCGAGCATCTCGAAGATCTCCAGATTGCCGACAACGGAGATCTTGATCAGCTCCGCCATGCCGTTGCGCACCTGATCCTCGGGCAGCGTGCCGAGGAACGAGAAGTCCAGCAGCACCTTCTGCGATGCGTGGTACGCACCGAG
>NZ_NOYD01000026.1 GCF_002258315.1 Rhodococcus sp. 06-462-5
TCGGACGGGTGTTCCGGGTCGATCGGAACGTACGCGGCACCGGTGCGCACGACGGCAAGCAGGGTCACCACGAGATCCACCGAACGCGCGAGCATGACTGCCACGCGGTCGCCTCGCGTCACACCGCGGGCGCTCAACTGCGCGGCCATCGCCTCGACGCGGGTGGCGATCTCGGAGAAACTGAACTCCGCACCGGTGTGATCGACGATCGCCACTGCGTCCGGCGTTCTCGACATCTGCAGGCGGACGAGCGAATCCAGCGTCGCGTCATCCGCGTGCACCTCGACACCGCGCGACCATTCCTCTGCCCTGATTCGGTCGTCGGCGTTCAGTGCATCGAACGTCGCCACCCTCGCATCGGGGTCCTCGGACAGTCTGCCGAGAAAGTCGACGAATGCAGCCGCGGTGTCGGTGACCGATTCGGGAGTTGCCGCAGTGTCGCTCGATGTCAGGTCCACCGCGAACCCGTGCACCCGATCGCGATACACCATCAGGTCCAGTCGGCCGGCCGGTCCACTCGTGACCGTTTCCTGGCGGCCGGCGATCGACCCGAAGCCGTAGTCGTAATCGAAGGCCTTGACGTTCAACTGCGGCAATGCCGCGTAGTCCTCCGGACCGTTCGGCCACAGTCGTGCAAGGGTCTCCCCCGCCATCTGATGACGGACGACCTCCCGCATCTCGCCTCGGACCCGCTGCACCAACTCGGCGACCGTCTCGGACGGAGAAACCCGCAACGTCACCTGCGCGGCATCGACGAGCATCGCGGGTGTCCGCAGCGCCGCGGCACCGAACCGGTTCATCCGCGGCAGCTGCAGAGCGAACAGATCGCGCCCGTCCCGCGCCGCG